>CAWBJA010000013.1:0-62459 GCA_963788895.1 uncultured Actinomycetota bacterium
TTCGGGCTGGCCGACGAACATGTTCACCAGCATCTGCTCGATCACGGCGGGCGACCGCGCGTACCCGATGAAGTAGGTCCCGTACTCGCCCGCGCCGACCGAGCCGAACGGCATATTGTCCCTGACGATCTGCACTTCCTCGCCGCCGCGCACGATCGTGGTCAGCGCGTTGTGCGCGTAGGCCGGCTTGACTGCGTCGTCCAGCTCGATGTCGGCCAGCTTGGTCCGCCCGATGACCCGCTCCTGCTCGGGCACCGGCAGCCGCTCCCAGGCCGCCAGGTCGTGCAGGTATTTCTGCACGATCACGTAGCTGCCGCCGGCGAAGCCGGGGTCCTCGGCGCCGATCAGCGTGGCGGCGGCGGCCGCCCGCCCCACCGGGTTCTCCGTGCCGTCCACGAAGCCGAGCAGGTCACGCTCGTCGAAATAGCGGAATCCGTGCACTTCGTCCATCGGCGTCACGTGACCACGCAGCCGGGTCATGATCTGGGCCGCTAGCTCGAAGCACAGGTCCATCCGGCTGGCACGGATGTGAAACAGCAGGTCACCGGGGGTGGCCACGGCGTGCCGGTCGCCCGCCCTGATCTCCTGGAACGGATGCAGCCCGGCCGGCCTGGGCGCCCCGGTCAGCCGGTCCCAGGCCTGCGCCCCGAGGCCGGCCACGCAGCTGAGGCGGCCAGCCGGCTCGCGGAACCCGACCGCCCGCACCAGCCCGGTCAGGTCAGCCAGCAGCTCCCGGGCGGCGCCCGCGCACTCCTGGCCCGGATTCACGGTGACCACCAGGAAGATCGCGGCGCTGGTCAGCCGGGCCAGCACCGGCTGCGGCTCCGGGTCCGGCGCCTGCTCCGCGTCAGTCGGCATTCACCCATCCCCCGCGCGCATCGGGCCGCTCAAAGTTCGTATCCGGAACGCTATCGCACCGGACTCCCGCAGCAGCGCCCAGACACTCGCGGGGCGGCGGCGGCTAACCGCCGGGTTTCGGTCGCGATGATCAGCGCGACTCCGCCGATGGCGATCACGCCGCCCAGCAGGATCTGCCAGGTGACCTGCTCACCGAGCACGACGGCGCCTGCCGCGACCGCGACCGCCGGATTGACGTAGGCGTAGGTGCCGACCAGCGAGATCCGCGCGTGCGTCAGCAGCCACCCGTAGGCGGTGAAGGCCACCAGCGAGCCGAAGCTGACCAGGTAGCCGAACGCCAGCCAGGACTGGCCGGTCACGTGCCCGAGCCGGTGCAGGTCGCCGTGGATCGCGGCGGCCGCCAGCAGCACCAGGCCGCCGCTGAGCATCTCGTATACCGCCGACACCATGAAGTCGCGGGGCATCGGCAGCCGCCCGGCCCAGAACGAGCCGGACGCCCAGCAGAGCGCGGCGGCCAGCGCGATCACCACGCTGAGGGCGGGCGCCGCGGTCCCGCCCTGGGTGAAGCCGAGCAGGGCCAGGCCTGCGAACCCGGCCAGGACCCCGGCCACGGTGGCCAGGGCCGGCCGGTCGCCGGTAACTGCCCGGAACACCACCAGCCACAACGGCACCGCGGAGATGATCAGCGCGACCAGGATCCGGATGGCGAGGTAGGTCGATCCCCAGAAGAGGTAGACGATCAGCAGGGCCGCCCACACCCGGGGACTGGCCTGGATCCGGCCCGGGGCCGTGCGGGCCAGCTCGCTCTGGTCGATCACGTGCTCCCTGGCCGGTTTCGGCGGCTAGCTGGCAGACAGCCGGCCCATGGCGGCCTCCAGCGACCGCTCCGGCAGCTCTAGCTGATCGCGGCGGGCAGGTATTCCACCGTGACCGGCAGGTGATCGGAGGCCTGCCGGGCCCGCTCGGTGCACTCGACGTGATGCGCCCGCAGCGCGCCGGTGATCTGGCTGGTCACCCGCACCTGATCGATCCGCCGCCGGATCCCGTGCGCGCCGTAGGAATCATCAGGGTGATGGCCCACGGTCGCCTGCCACGGCGCCCGCAGCACCGCCGCCGCGTCGTGCAGCCCGCCTGCCCACAGCACGTCGCCGGGCCGCCGGTCGGCCCAGTGCCGGCGCTGCCCGCGCTCGTCGTAGTCCCATTCGCACTGGTGGACCAGCTCGTCGAACCAGGTGATCCCCGAAAACGGGTCGCGCGGCTCGTACAGCACCCAAACACCCCGGGCCGCGTCGTATACCCGGTCGGCGCTCTCGGTGTTCCAGTCCGCCCCGATGATGACGGGCACGTCCCTGCCGTTCGCCACCGACGCGGTCAGCCGCTCGTTCTGGTCCGCGCGTAGCTTGCGCCCGAACGGGGTGGCGTGATGCGAGGCGTGCCGCACCCGGCGGCCCCCGACGTCCAGGGTGACGCAGGCCAGCGAGTGCCAGTAGCTTCCTTTGCCATACGCGCGCAGCGAGCCGGGCACCGGCTCGATGCCCGGGCGCCACATCAGCCCGGCGTGGTAGCCGCGCATGCCCAGGGCCAGCACCGGCCGGGCCTGGCCGCCGCTGGTCGCCGCTACGGTGCAGTTCAGGCCGATGTCGTCGGCCAGCTGAGTCATCCGCGCGTACGCCGTCTTCTGCTCCTGCGCCCGGATCTCCTGGACCGCGAGCACGTCGGGATCCAGCGCCCGGGCCAGCTCCACGACCTGCCGGTAGTGCTCACGGCCGGCCGCCGAGTCGTCGACGAACAGATCAAGGGTGTTGTACGTGCTGAACAGCACCGAATCAGGCGATGTCCGGGGGACGCTCAAGGCAGCCTCCGATTCAGAGAGACGGGCCCAGCGGGCAGCCGGGCCTGGCCTGTGATGGAGCCGTGCAGCGCGTCGCTTTCGTGACATCGCGCCGGTCCGGCCGACCCGGATCACGGCCGGGCGGCGCCAGGGACCGCGCCGGGCCCGGGCCGCTGCATCCAGCAGGACCCGGAGCGGGTAAGCGCGCATCTGGACCTTAGCCGATGCCCGCCGCCGGCCGCGCCGCGGGCCCGCTTGCCAGCCATCCGGGTGCCGGCGGGCCGCGAGGCGATCCTTGACACTCTGGCGGAGCACGCGCGAGCCGCCCCCGGCCCGGGGGCAGTAACAGCGCTGTAACCCGGCCTGCCTACCTTCCTTACAGCGCGATTCAGGTAATCCGCTGGCACCACTGACATTTGGTGCCTGGAAAGAGCGAGTGGGGTCGTCATGAACATTTCGTCCTATCGCGGCGCGACCGCGCTGGCCGCGGTATCGGCCATCACCGTGCTGTCGGCGGCGGCCTGCGGATCATCGGCGGCGCCGTCGGTCAGCACCAGCCCGTCCGGCTCGGCGGCCTCATCAGCTTCGATCGCGGCTTCCGTTCCGCCCGTCGCGGCCCCGACCGCATCCGCCGTCCGGGCCACGAACTCCTGCAACGTGATAACCCAGGCGCAGGCCGGGGCCGCGCTCGGCCAGAGCGTCAAGCCGGGCGTGATCGGGCATGCCACCGTCGAAGGCGGCCTCGCCTGCGTGTATTACGGCCCAAACGCACCCGCCGGAGTCAGTGCCGATGTGCCGGTCTTCGACAGCATCAGGGTCGTGCTCGTCACCGGGCCGAACGCCAGGAAATACTTCGACGACTACCGCACCAAAGTCCAGGCCAAGTCCATTCCCGGGCTCGGTGATCAGGCCTATTACGACGGTTTTGCCTCGCTGAGCGTGCTCAAGGGCAGCTCCTATGTCCGGATCGCCGCGGGGACCGCCAATAACCTGGCGCCCGAGAAGCAGCTCGCCCAGGACGCGCTGCCCAACATGTGAGCCGGGCCGAACTGGCGTGCCGCCCGGTGATCGACGTAATGTCGGGCGGGCGCCCGGGATCTGGCCGCCGGCCGGGTGGCGCCTGAGCCCGAGCGGGAGGGATCATGCCTGCCATCAGCCAGTCGCTGCCGACCCCTGAGGACCTGCGCGAGCGCGCCCGGGCCAGCCTGGCCAGCTGCGCGGTCGCGCCTGAGGCGATCGGCGGCGACCAGCGGACGATGAGCCCGATCCTGGGCTCCGAGCTGGCCCGGGTGCGCTGGTCGTCGCCGCAGGACGTCCAGGACGCCGTCGCCCGGGCCCAGGAAGCGTTCCGCCGCTGGCGGCAGATCCCCGCCCCGGCCCGGGGCGCGCTGGTCAAGCGGTTCGGCGAGCTGCTGACCCGGCACCAGGCGGACCTGGCCCGGCTGGTCACGCTGGAAGTCGGCAAGATCACGTTCGGAGGCGCTGGGCGAGGTCCAGGAGATGATCGACATCTGCGACTTCGCCGTCGGGCTGTCCCGGCAGCTCTACGGCCGGACCATGCCGTCCGAGCGGCCCGGGCACCGGCTGATGGAGACCTGGCACCCGCTCGGCGTCGTCGGCGTGATCTCCGCGTTCAACTTCCCGGTCGCGGTCTGGTCGTGGAACACCGCGATCGCGCTGGTCTGCGGGGATCCGGTGATCTGGAAGCCGTCGGAGCTGACCCCGCTGACCGCGCTGGCCTGCGCCGCGCTGCTCGAGCAGGCCTGCGCCGAGGCCGGTGCCCCGCCGCACCTGCAGCCAGGTCGTGCTCGGCGCGCGCCGAGGTCGGCCTGGCGCTGGCCGACTCCCCCGGCGTCGCGCTGGTCAGCGCCACCGGCTCCACCCGGATGGGCCGGGCGGTCGGGCCCCGGGTCGCCGCCCGCTTCGGCCGCTGCCTGCTCGAGCTGGGCGGCAACAACGCCGCGGTCGTCGCGGCCGTCAGCTGATCTTCGAGCTCGCCGCGCGCGGCATCGTGTTCGCCGCGGCGGGCACGGCCGGGCAGCGCTGCACCACGATGCGCCGCGTGATCGCGCACCAGGACGTCATCGAGCGCGCTCATCGAGCTGGTCAGCGGGGCCTACGAGCGGCTGCCGGTCGGCGATCCGCAGGACGCCCGGCACGCTGGTCGGGCCGCTCATCCGCGAACGAGCCCACCACGACATGCAGGCCGCCATCGCCGAGGCCCTGGTCCATGGCGGCGTGGTCCGCGCGGGCGGCGACCGGCTGCTCGCCGACGCCGCGCCCGGCGCCTACTATGTCCGAGCCCGCCCTGGTCCAGATGCCGGGCCAGCGCGATGTGGTCCGCCGCGAGACGTTCGCGCCGGTTCTTTACGTGCTCGGCTACCAGGACCTGGACGAGGCGATCGAGCTGAACAACGCGGTCCCCCAGGGCCTGTCGTCCGCCATCTTCACCAGCGACCAGCGCGAGGCCGAGGAGTTCATCGCGGCCAGCGGCGCGGATTGCGGCATCGTGAACGTCAACATCGGCACCTCGGGCGCGGAGATCGGCGGGGCGTTCGGCGGCGAGAAGGAAACCGGCGGCGGCCGCGAGTCTGGCTCCGACGCCTGGAAAAGCTACCTGCGCCGGGCTACCAACACCCTCAACTACTCCGGCGAGCTCCCCCTGGCCCAGGGCGTCAACTTCTCCGTCTGACCACCCGCCCCGCAACCCGGCTGCGGGACCCAGCGCCCTGGGCCTGGCCCTCATCCGCCCGCCCAGGCGGCGGGCGCCCGGGCGGAATGACCGAGCGCCGGGCAGGCTCGTGGCCGGGACAGTTTGCCCGGGAGCGAAGTCAGTTCGTCTTAGGGTGGCGGCATGACGAATGCCGAGCCTCAGGCTGACGCCGCGCCCCGCGAGCCGGCCCCGCCACTGGCCGCCGCGTTCGCGCGCTCGGCCGCGGGCCGCGAGTGGATCGCCTCCCGCTACGCCGACGTGCAGGCGATCCTGGCCGATGACCGGTTCGAGGTCGCGGCGGTGCCCGACTCCGGCGCGGCGCCCGGCACGATCGCCTGGCTGCGGGCCTCGGTGTCGCGCTTCGCCAACGGCGCCGAGCACCAGCGCCGCCGGGCCCTGGCCGTCGCCGAGTTGGACCGGCTCGGCCCGCAGGCCCTGCGCGAAGACGCCCGCCAGCGCGCCCAGGCCGCGCTGGCTGCCGCCGGGAACCCCGGCGACCAGGTCGATGTCATGGCCCTGCTGGCCCGGCGGGTGCCGATGGCCACGCTGGCCGCGGCCCTGGGCGCCACCGATCCCGACGCGGCCGCCACCGCCGTCATCGCGGTCGCGGCGGCCTACTTCGGCGCCGCCGCCGAGCCGGTCACCCAGGCCGCCGACGCCGGCACGGCCCGGCTGCTGGAGCTGCTCGGCCCGGCCGGGACCGAGGTCCTCGTGGCCAGGATCACCCTGCTGGCCCAGGCCTGCGACGGCACCGCGGGCCTGATCGGCGAGACCCTGCGGGCGCTGCAGGACGCGCCAGGCGCCGGGGCGGACTGGCCGACCGACGCCGTGCTGGCCGAGGTGCTCAGGTACAGCCCGCCGGTCCGGCTCAGCCGCCGGGTCGCCCGGACCGCCGTCGACTTCGGCGACTGCCCGGTCCGGCCGGGCGATGTCGTGGTGGGCGACCTGGACGCGGCCAACGCCGATCCCGCCGCGTTCTCCCGGCCCGACCAATTCGACCCGGCCCGGTCCGGCCCGCCCAGCCTGACCTTCGGCTCCGGCCTGCGCCCGTGCCCGGCCCCCCAGCAAGCCCTGGCGCTGGCGGCCGGCGTCATCGACGCGATCAGGCCAGCCTGCCGGTTGCACCCCGGCCAGCCCATCGACCACGAGCCCCCCGCCGCCCTCCGCATTCCCCGGCACCTACCCGTAACCCTCCGCTAACGGGGCGAACCGTTCTCGTCGGCTGGCCGGGGCGAGGATGGTGAGCTGAGCCGCCGCCAACGCCGTCCTCGGCGGCGCGGAGCGCCTCGATCACCGACTCAGGAACGATGGCCGGCCGGCGGCCGGGCTGAGTTACCAGCCGTAGATCCAGGCGGGCAGGCCGGATAGGAGGGCCTGGTCCGGGCCGGGGTGGGCGATCATCACCACGATGTCGTCGGGATCGCGGCCTTCGACCACGGTGACGGGCCCGCTGGCCCGGGTGCCGAGCAGGGCCGAGCGGGCCCGGAGCGCGTCCTCGGCATGGCGGACGCCGTCTTCCCCGTCCGCGGACCAGATCACGTACTGGACTCCCACGCCGCCGAGTGTGTGCTCGCCGGTCCCGCCCAGCGCCCGCAGCACCAGCTGGGCGCCCTGGTCGCTCATCAGCAGCGCGGCGGTGTCGGTGCGGTCCGCGACCTCCAGCGCCAGGATGTCCTGGTAGAAACGCACCGACCGGTCCAGGTCCTGCACGAACATGACGGCCGAGCCGAGCCGCGCACCATGCGTCATCTGGCCTCTCCCATCCCCCGAGCCGCGCAGCCGGTCTCCGTGCCCCCGGTTCTGATCCTGCCACGCGGAGGGTCAGGCGTTGCCGCCCGCGCCGGGGATGACCACGTTCACGGTCATCAGCTTGACGCTCTGGCTGGTGCAGGCGGCTGACTTGTAGCTGACGTAGGCCGGCGTGGTCTGGTTCGGCGGGTAGACCTGCAGGTAGCTGGACTTGACCAGGTGGCAGGTGCTCGCCGGGTAGTTATAGGCGTCCACGATCTGCACCAGCGCGCTGCCGGTCGCCCCGGGCGCGAGCGTGACCAGCCGCCGGGTGGTCGAGTGATTCTCCGCCGCGGCCTGGCCGATCTGGGTGACCGGCTGGCCGCCGGCCAGCGACACTCCGGGGAAGCCGTACAGGGTGCAGGTCACGTTCGAGATGTTGGTGAAGTCGATCACCTGGAACGTGCTGCCCGCGGCGCCCTGCGACAGGCCTAACCGGAAAATGACCTCAGCCTGAGCGCGGCAGCGAACGCCAGCCAAGTGCTGACGTGTGCTTATGCGGCGGGCGCGAGGACGACGGTGTATCCGAGGGCTTCGAGCTGGCGGACGTGGCTGCGGGTCTTGCGGTTCTTGTCGATTCGGCTGGTGTAGTAGTCGCTGCCGAGGTCGTGGAAGCGGGCGTCGCGGTCGGAGAGCAGATGCCATGCGATGACGAGGATGGAGCGGGCGACGGCAACGAGGGCCTTGAGCTTGCCGCGCCGTCTGGCCAGCCGCCGGTAGCGCTGGCCGAGGAAGGTGTCGGTGCGGCCGGCCGAGGCGACGGCCGAGCCCAGGACGCCCTTGAGGTAAGGGTCGCCCTTGCCGGTCTTGCCGCCGCGGGTCGTGGCCCCCGACTGCATGGTCTGCGGGGTGAGCCTGGCCCACGACACCAGGTGGCCGGGGGTGGGGAACCGGCTCATATCGAGCCCGACCTCGGCGATGATGACCTGGGCGGCGTCGCGGCCGATGCCGGTGATCTCATCGAGCCGGTCGACCGCGGGCAGCACCGGCGAGCCCGGCAGCAGGCCCGCGCCTGGGCCAGTGGTCCCGTCGGCGTCGACGCCCCAGGATTCAGGGATCTGCGGGATCAGCTCCTCGATCCGCGTGGTGAGCATGTCGATCTGGGCGGTCAGCCCGTCGATCTGCTCCAGCAGCATCCTGGCCAGCTCGCCGTGGTGGGCATCGAACCGGCCGTTGAGGGCCTGCACCAGCTTGTCGTGCTTGGCTTTCATCGGGCCGCGGGCCAGGCCGGCCAGGACCTGCGGGTCGCGCTCGCCGGCGATCAGCGCCTCGACCATGTCGCGGACCGACACCGCGGTGATCTTGCTGGCCACCGCCGAGACCTTGATCAGGGCGTCCTCGAGCAGCTTCTCCAGCCGGGAGTAGTACCGGGTCCGCTCCCGGGTCAGGTCGGTCCGCATCCGCGTGTAGTCCCGCAGCACCCGGATCTCCGCGGGCGGCACGAAACTGGGCCGCAGCAGGCCTTTCTCGGTGCACTTGGCCTGCCAGACGCAGTCCAGCTTGTCGGTCTTCGGCCGTCCCGGCGCCCGCCGCAGGTCGGCCGCCCGGACCAGCTGCACGTCCAGTCCGGCCGCCTCCAGCAGGTAGTACCAGATACGCCAGTAGTCGCTCGTGCTCTCGAGCGTGACCTTCTGAACGCGCTCGGCGACCAGGTGATCAGCCAGCTCCAGGACCGCGTTCATGGTCGCGTCCACCGGCCACACCAGGTTCCGCCGACGGCCCGGCCGGCCGGGTCCGGTACCCGCATGCACACCATCCCCGAGGCCTTCGCCACGTCGATCGCGGCGACCCGCTCCAGGACCTGCTCGTGCTCCTCGTCCTCGATCTCCTGCGGCTCCAGCACCGCGCCCACCTCCCGGACCATCATGAACTCGACATGGCGAGGGTGCCCGCGGGGTCTCAGCAGAAGAACGAATCTAACCGGCGTGCTCGTAGCCACAATGCGCAACCCGAAGGTCGAGACCCCCGCGCCAGACTAGCTTTCGGGATCATAGGTCCCAGAAGAGTCCCGGGCTCGGCGGGCAACCGCGGCACCAATTTTCACGCCTGAGCGACCTCCCCGCAGGGGAAAACTGGGACTAGCTTGACGCCCAGCGACCGGGTCGGGCACGGGCCCGGGCCGCCCGCCACCGCCGTCGAGCCGGCCGGGCCCGGGGTGGCCGGAGCGGTCGCCGCCCCGGAGGCCGGGGCCGAGACGGTCGCGGTCGCGGTGACGGTCTTGGCGGGCGCGGCCGCCGGGCTTGATGAGCCGCTGCAGGCGGTGAGGAGCAGCGCAATGAAGCACAGTGCGGCTGCGGCGGTCGCCCGCCGGGCCTGGGGTCGGGACGGGATCATCGCGGTCTCCTTCGGGGCGGACGGGCTTACCCAGCCCTGTGACAGCTAAGACGCCGGCCGGGAGGTACCGGTTGGGATGTGCCGGCTGGGCCGAAAGTAACCAGTCAGGTCATAGTCCCGCTTCAGTCATTCAGCTGCACTCAGCCAGCGCGCCCGGCCGGCTGAGCGGGCTCAGTCGTCCCTGACAGTCAGGCCCATGACCTGGGCCAGTATCGGGGCCAGGCTGATCAGCTGGCCGGAACTGACGATGGCGCCCGGCAGGCAGTCCCGGCTGATGATGATGCCCAGCTCAGCGTCGCGCAGGTCGGCCTGGTCCAGGTGCGCGCGGCTGAAATCGGTCCGGGCCAGCCGGGAGCCGGGGAAAGACGTCCTGGTCAGCGTGGCGCCGGCGAAATCCACGTCACGCAGGTCGCAATGGTCGAACCGGACGTCACTGAGATTGGCCTCGCGGAAATTCACCGAATCGAGCTTGCAGCCGCGCAGGGTGACCCGGCGCAGCACGGACGCGTAGACGGCCACGCCGGCCGCCAGGCTGGCCGAGAAGGTCACGTCCAGCCAGCTCGTCTCGGCCAGGCTGGTCGAGACTAGCCGGGTGTCGCTCAGCCAGACGTCACTGAACCTGGCCCGGTCCAGCCGCCCGCCCTGGACGGTGACGCCGGTGAACGCGCACTCGATGAACCGGCTGCTGACCGCCTGCGGCTCGGCCATGGTCAGCTGATCGAAGTGCGCGCTGTCGTAGCTGCCGTCGTGAGCCAGCCCGCCCGGCTCGGGCGTGAGGTGAGCTGCGAACGGGAGGTCAGCCAGGTCATGCCAGTCCATGTCTGCGCGCTCCCCTCCGCAGCCGGCCGGTCAGTGCCACCAGCATGGTAGCCGGGCACCGGACGGCATATCCTCGGCCAAAGGTTCTGATTCCGCCCGCCGCGCCATTCACGCGCTGACTTGTGAGCGGCGGCAGCTGAGAGGCAGCGAAATGATTTCCAGCACCTGCCGCCCCCTGATCCGGCCCGGCCGCCGCGGCGCCGTGGCGCTGACCGCCTGCGCCCTGGCGCTGACCAGCCTCGGGCTGGCCGGCTGCGCGGCGGTCTCGGACATCAAGAAGGTCACCCACGACGTGGCGGCCAACCGGGCGACCGTCGACGCGTTCGCCCAGACGCTGCAGTTGGGCCAGGCCACCCCGTTCGAGGCCAGGTACGTCACCACCGGCAGCTCGCCGGCCACGATCGTGTACGCCGTCCGGCCGCCGCAGGACGTCGCCTTCACCGACACTCCCGCGGGCGGCCAGGGCGCCGAGAACCTGCACCTGGTCGTCAACGCCTCCGGCGCCTACTCCTGCTCGCGGCCGGCCACCGGGGCCCGGTGGACCTGCGAGAAGCTGGGCCGGTCCAGCGCCGCGACCAGGAACAAGATCCTCGATCTGTACACGCCGTCGCATTGGGTCGCCTTCCTCAAGGAGTTCGCGCTGGCCGCGGGCTTCGCCGGGGACAAGGTCGGGACCGGGACCGCGACCGTGAACGGGTTCCGGATGAAGTGCGTCACCTTCCAGGCCGCCGGGATCAGGGGCACGAGCAAGATCTGCACGACAGCGCAGGGCATTCTCGGCTACGTGAAGGTGGCGTCGGTGGCGACCAGCTTCGAGATCACGTCCTACACGACCGCGCCGTCGCCTGCGGTGTTCCGGCTGCCCGCCCACGCCAAGATCAAGAACCTGAAGACCAAGACCGGCTAGGTCAGGGCCGGCTCCGGACGGCTCCTGGCCCGCCGCCAGCCGCCGGGCCGCCGACCACTGAGCCGCCAGCCGCTGGGCGGCCAGGGCGGTCAGGCCGAGCACGCCGACGGCCAGTCCGTAGACCATCGTGGTGGTGCGCAGCCCGACCGATGTGCTGGCCAGCCCGGCGAGCACGGCAGGCACGCTGAACGCCACGTACGCGATGACGTACGCGACGGCGAACAGCTCGCCGCGCTCGTGCGGGGCCGCCAGCCGGCCAAGCGCGCCGAACGAGCCCAGGAACGCCGCCCCGAACCCCACGCCGGCCACCACCGTGCCCAGGCCGGCCAGGACCACGGAGTGGGCCTGGACTCCGCCCAGCGTGACCGCGCAGCCCGCCGCGAGCAGCGCCGCCCCGACGGTCAGGACCCGCTCCGTCGGCCAGCCCTGCAGCGCGAACGCCGTCCCCGCGCCGGCCCCGCACAGCAGCGTGACGACCAGCCCGCCGACCAGATGGCTGCTGAGCCCGAACAGCTGGGCGGCGTCCGATGGCCCGAGGGAGAGGTAAAGCCCGCCCAGCGCCCAGCTGGCCACGATGATCGGGACCAGCGCGAGCAGGTCGGCGCGCAGTCGGGGCGGTACGCCCAGCCGGGGGGTCAGCGAGGCGGCCGCACCGGGCCGCCGGGCCGAGGTCTCCGGCATTACCGCGACGGCCAGCGCGGCCGCCGCGATCCCGGCCAGCAACAGCACGTAGACGAGCCGGGTCGGCGCGGGCGCGAACTGCACCAGGGCGCCGCAGCCCAGGGCGCCGACGGCCAGCCCGCTGACCGGCGCCACGCCGTTGACCAGCCGGGCCCGGCCGGGTGCGTGCGGCGGGTTCAGGTCGATGAGGGCCGCGCCCAGCGTGGCCATGGCGGCGCCGGTGGCTACCCCCTGGACCAGCCGGGCCAGCAGCAGGACGGTGACGTCACCCGCGGTCAGGAAGAGGACCAGCGCCACCGCCTCCAGCGTGATCGCTACCGCGAGGACCGGGCGCCGGCCCAGGTAATCCGACAGCGCCCCGAGCACGAGCAGCGAGGTGATCAGCCCGAACGCGTACACGGCGAAGACCGCGGTCAAGACGGTCGCGGAAAAGCCCCACTCGTGCTGGTAGACGACATACAGCGGAGACGGGGTGCTGGCGATCGCGGTGAACAGCATGAGGATCGCGCCTATCGCGCCGAACGCGGCCGGGCGGGACAGCCGGGCGGATCTGGCCGGCGGCTGGCCGCGCTGACCTGAAGTCCGCGGGGCCGACTGGCCGGTGCCCGCCTGGCCGGTGCCTAGCTGGCCGGTGCCCGCCTGGCCGGTGCCTAGCTGGCCGGTGCCCGGCTGGCTGGTGGTCACCTGATCGGCGCGTGTCATCACGTTGCGGGAGGTCATGGTCCTACTTCCGAATCGAAGGATGAACAGACCGGTTTGTCTACTGACGTCGACACTAGACAGACAGGTCTGGTAAAGTCAAGCCATGCGAGCACAGGCACCGGAGCGCTCACCGGCCCGCGAGCGGTTGCTCAGCGCGGCCAACGAGCTGTTCTACGAAGAGGGCGTGCACACCGTCGGCATCGACCGGGTGATCGAGCGGGCCGGGGTGGCCAAGGCCACGCTGTACAGCGTGTTCGGCAGCAAGGACCAGCTGGTCCGGGCCTACCTGCTGGCCCGGCACCTGACCTGGCGCGCGCACATGGAGCAGGAGCTAGCCAGGTTCGGCACGCCGCGGGAGCGGCTGCTCGGGGTGTTCGACGTGCTCGGCGAGTGGTTCGCCCGGCCCGGCTACCGGGGCTGCGCGTTCGTCAACGCCAGTGCCGAGGCCCGGCCGGGCGACGTGGTCGAGGAAGTCTCCGACCTGGCCCGCGGCTGGCTGCGGGAGCTGTTCACCGAGCTGGCCACCGAAGCCGGGATCGCCCGGCCCCAGGCGCTGGCCCAGCAGCTGGTCATGCTCTACCACGGGGCGGGCAACGTAGCCCGGATGGACCGTGACCCGGCGGGCGCGGCCGCCGTCGGGCGGGCCACCGCCGTCCTGCTGGTCGACGCGGCCAGCTGACGGGACCAGCTGACGGGATCGGGTGACACGACCGGGTGGCACGACCGGTGACACGACCGGGTGACACGACCCGGTCAGCGCGCCGGACGGGGCGGGCGGCGGCTAGTCACGCCTTGCGGGCGGCGGCCTGCAGGGCGGCGACCGGAAGCCAGCCGTCGTGCTTCCAGAGGATCTTGCCGGTGGCCGAGACCAGCACGTACCAGGGCTGGTCCTGCACCCCGTATCCGTCGGCGACCCGGCCAGTGACGTCGAGCGCCACCGGGTAGCGCAGCGGCTGGCCCAGGGTATGCAGGTAAGAGCGGACCGAGCTGCCTGACGGCTCGGTGACCGCCTCGTCCACGGCCACGAGCGGGGGTAGCTTGGCGGTGCGGGCGGCCCGCGCGTATGCGTTCAGGGCCGTGAGTTTCTGCCGCAGATCGGCGGTTGCCGAGAGCCAGGTGGCGAAGAAGACCAGCAGCCGGGCCCGTCCTGGGCCGAGGGTGACCGGCCCGGCCGCGGCGGTCGCCAGCTGGGCCCTGGTCCTGGGCGAGATCCCGCTGAGGTAGGCCAGCGAGCGCTGGCTGGTCAGCGCCGGATGGCCGGGCAGCAGGCTCGACGCTTCCTGGGCCAGGATCTGCGCGGCCTGCCCGACGCTGGCGTACGCCATCGTGGTCAGGTACAGCTTGCGCTCCTGGCCGCGCTGGTCGATCACGTACAGCGCCGGGGTGTGGTCGATCTGCCCGGCCTCGATCTGCACGTAGACGTGATAGGCCCGCCAGGTCGCGCGCAGCTGCGCGGGCGAGCCGGTCAGGAAGTCCCACTGGTTGACCATGCTGTGCGAGCGGGAGTAGCCCAGCACGTCGGAGACCGACGTGGCGTCCGGGTTCGCATCGATGCCCAGCAACTGCACCTGCTGGCCGGCCGCGCCGAGCAGCTGCTTGGCCTCGACCATGCTGGCCGTGGTCAGCGGGCAGATCGTGGTGCACTCGGAGTCGGTGAAGGCCAGGATCACGACCTTGCCCCGGAACTGGTGCAGCGACATCGGCTGGCCGAACTGGTTGACCAGGCGGAAGTCCGGGGCCGCGGTGCCGGGCAGGGTGGTGCCGGTATCGAGGTCGGGGTTGGACAGGGCGGCCGCGGCCTGGGTCCCGTCGCGCGCCGCGGCCTGGCCGGCCGAGCGGCTGGTCCCGCCCGCGCAGGCGGTCAGGGTCAGCAGGCCCGCCAGGGCAGCGGCCGGCCAGGCGAGCCGGCCCGGCCGGTTCCGAGCGGGGTGGTCGCGTCCTTCCATGAACGTCATCCTGCCAGAGCATCAAGCCCGGCCCGGCCGACCTGGCCGGTCAGCGGCGCCGGCCGGTGTACTGGATGCGGGTGGCCTGAATGAGCCCGGCGTCGATCGCGCGCTGCTCGTCGGCCTCGCTGGTGCCGTCCAGGTCGGGGAAGAAGTAAGGCCCGCGCCCGGCGGGCTCGCCGTCAAACCGGGCCTGCAGTCCGGCCAGGATGTCGCGGGCGGGGTACAGCCGCTCCTCGTCGGCCCAGGCTTGCAGGTATGCGTCCCAGGGCTGGCCCGAAGCGCGCCACTCGGCATGGCGGTGCCGCAGCCAGCTGTGCTCGGCGTCGTCCTGGTCGGGCGGCAGCCTGCTGAAGCACCACCGGGCGGTCGCCTCGTCGAACCGCTCCCTGGCCCACTCGATGACGATCAGCGCGCCGCCAGGGGCCAGCGCCGCCTCGATCCGGGCCAGCACGTCGTCCAGGTCGGCCACGTGATGCAGCGAGGTGCAAGCCACGATGGCGTCGGCCGGCTCGGGAGCGCCGTACTGCTCGAAGTCGCGCGGGACGTACCAGTCGCCGTCGGGCGCGCTGGGGTCGACGCCGGTCGCCTCGTATCCGGCGGCACGCAGGGCCGGCACGAACCCGCCGAACCTGCCGCAGCCGATCTCCACCACCCGGGCCGGCGCCGCCGGCAGCCGCGCGAACACGAACTCCCCCGCGGCGCCCAGCCATCGCTCATCACGCGTCACGCCCGTCAGCCTAGCCCGCCCCCGCGTCCGAATTGTCGGCTTCTCCAGCCGCCCCCCGGGTCTGACTTCGTGATCGCGGTTATTTGGCTGGGCTGCGCCCCCAGTGAATTACCGCGATCACGCTCAGGCAGCGCTTAGCCGGGGGTGAGTGCGGCGCGGCGGGCCGCGGCGTACTGCGGGCGGTTGGTGATGAGGACGTCGATCCGGGGATCGGTGAGATAGCGGTCGATCAGGTCGGCGGAGTCGACGGTCCAGATCATGACGCCGAAACCGGCCCGGTGACAGGTACCGAGCATGCCGTACCGGGCCAGGCGGTAGTTGACGGTGGCGTAGTCGGCGGCACACCGGCGCAGCCGGGCTGACCGGCCGCAGCTCGCTGCGGCGCACGGCGGCCCAGCGGCGGCGCGGGATCGGTCTCAGGTCACGCCCGAGCGACAGGCCGGTCCTGATCGAGGGGTTCCGCTGCTTGATCTCCCGCAGCGAGTCGTCCTCCAGGCCGGTCAGCACGAAGTTTCCGGCACCGAAGGTGGCCTGGGCGAGCGCGACGACCTCCTGCTCGTAACCGGTTTCCTTAAGATCCAGGTGCCCGCTGAGCCGGCCAGCAACTCCATCAGCTCGGCGACCTTAGGCACCGGGTAACCGGCCCGGTCACACAGGCCGTCGTAGCCGAGGTCGGCCAGCAGCGGCCCGGACTGGCCGGCCCGGGCGTCGTGATAGGCCACCAGAACGCCGTCGCCGGTCCGCCGGATGTCGAATTCGGCGTATTCGGCGCCGCTGGTCAGCGCGTGCTTATAGGCCTCATGGGTGGCCGGGCTCGGCCGCTTCCGAGCCGCCTTTGTGCGCGGATATCGCGACCACGCCGACCTCCGTCCCTGGCGGCCGCGGATGCCTGGCCTGTCCAGATCGTCTCACGGCAGCCCACGGCTCAGGCCGGCGGCCAGCTGTCCGCGACCAGGGTCAGCACGTCATACTTGGCCACCGAAGCGCCGGCCTGGTTGGTGACATCGGCGTCCCACCGCACCTCGCCGTACCCCGAGCCCGGGCGCGGGGTGATCTGCTTGCAGGTCAGCGTCACGGTCACCGCGTCGCCGGGATAGACCGGGGTCAGGAAGCGCAGGTTCTCCAGCCCGTAGTTGGCCAGCACCGGACCCGGATCGGGCTGCACGAACAGCCCGGCCGCGAACGACAGCACCAGATAGCCGTGCGCGACCCGCCCGTCGAAGAACGGGTTGGCCGCCGCCGCCTCGGCGTCCATGTGCGCGTAGAACGTGTCCCCGGTGAACGCGGCGAACTGCTCGATGTCGGCCAGGGTCACCTCCCGCGGCCCGGCGACCACGGTGTCCCCGATCCGCAGCCGGTCCAGCGGCTTGCGGAACGGGTGCTCGGGGCCGGCCGCTCGCTCGCTGCCGGGCACCCACCGGCCGGTGATCGCGGTGAGCACCTTCGGGCTGGCCTGGATCGCGGTGCGCTGCATGTGGTGCAGCACGCCGCGCACGCCGCCCAGCTCCTCGCCGCCGCCGGCCCGCCCGGGCCCGCCGTGGACCAGCATGGGCAGCGGCGAGCCGTGCCCGGTGGACTCGGGCGCGTCGTCGCGGTCCAGCACGAGCAGCCGGCCGTGCCACGGCGCGATCCCGGTCACCACCTCGCGGGCGAACTGCGGGTCGGCGGTGACCAGCGAGCCGGCCAGGCTGCCCCGGCCCAGCCCGGCCAGCGCGATCACGTGCGCCGCGTCCCGGTAGCCCAGGATCGCGGCGACCGGGCCGAAGGCTTCCACGTCGTGCAGCTCGCGGCGCTCGGCGTCGTCGCCGCGCAGCAGCAGCGGGGACAAGAACGCGCCGCGCTCGGCGTCGGCCCCGGCCACCTCGACCCGGTCCGGGTCACCGAACACCAGCCGGGCCGCGTCCAGCAGCGACTTCAGGCCGCGCCGCACCTCGTCCCGCTGGGCCAGGCTGGCCAGCGGGCCCATCCGCACCCCGGGCTCGGCCGGGTGCCCGACGACCACCCCGGCCAGCTGCGCCGCCGCCGCCTCGACCACCGCGCCGACCAGCGGCTCGGGCACGAACGCGCGGCGGATCGCGGTGCATTTCTGCCCGGCCTTGACCGTCATCTCGGTGACCAGCTGGGCCACGTACAGGTCGAACTCAGGTGTCCCGGCGACGGCGTCAGGACCGAGGATCGAGCAATTCAGCGAGTCGGCCTCGGCGTTGAACCGGACCGACCGGCCCACCACCGCGGGATGGGCGCGCAGCCGCGCGGCGGTGGCCGCCGACCCGGTGAACGACACCTGGTCCGGCTCGGTCAGATGGTCCAGCAGGTCGCCGGCGCTGCCGCAGATCAGCTGGACCGAGCCGGCCGGCAGCAGCCCGGACTCCACGATCAGCTCGACCAGCCGGGCGGTCAGGTACGCGGTCTGGGTGGCCGGCTTGATCAGGCTGGGCAGGCCGGCCAGGAAGGCCGGCCCGAGCTTCTCCAGCGGGCCCCAGACCGGGAAGTTGAACGCGTTGATCTGCACCGCGACGCCCGGCCGCGAGGTGTAGACGTGCTGGCCGATGAACTGCCCGGCCTTGCCCAGCGGCTCGGCGGCGCCGTCGATGTACAGCGTGCCGTCCGGCAGTTCCCTGCGCCCCTTGCTCGCGTAGCTGGCCAGCACCCCGATGCCGCCGTCGACGTCGAACCTGGCATCCGCCTTGGTCGACCCGGCCCGGGCCGAGAGCGCCCACAGCTCTTCCCTGCGCTCGCGCAGGTACCCGCTCAGCGCCTTGAGCAGCGCGGCCCGCTGATGGAAGGTCAGCTCGCGCAGAGCCGGGCCGCCCGCCGCCCGGCCGTACTCCAGCGCCGCGCGCATGTCGATGCCCGCCGAGGAGACCCGGGCGACAAGCTCGCCGGTCGCCGCGTCGAGCAGCGGCACGCCCTCATCCGCGGGCGTCACCCAGGCCCCGCTCACGTAGCTGCGCAGCACCGTCATCCTGTCCGCCCTTCGTCAGCGCATTCCTGCCCGGGGCCGGCCGCGAAGACCAGCCCGTGCCCGGGCGCCAGTATTCGCCGTCAGCGTGTCGCCGGCCACCGTGACCCCGCTGGGCTGGCTCAGCGCGCCCAGCGCGGCGAATGACCCGGCGTCGATGTCTTCGACCATTCCCGGCCACGGCAGGACCATAGCCAGCTGCCCGGAAATATCGGGCAGCAGGTGCGGCATGACCGGGACGTCGAACAGCCGGGCCAGCCGGGCGATGCGCAGGAACGGGGTGATCCCGCCGACCCGGCACACGTTGGGCTGGATGAAGTCGCAGCCGCCGGCCAGCAGCAGGTCCCGGAATTGCGCTTCGGTGTACAGGCTCTCGCCCGCCGCCAGCGGGATGTCGATCGCGGCCCGCAGCCGCGCGTAGGCCGGGAAGTCCTCGGCCGGGAGCGGCTCCTCCAGCCAGTAGATGTCGAAGGCGGCCAGCGCCCGGGCGGCCCGGCGGGCGGCCGGCATGTCCCACAGCTGGTTCGCGTCGACCATCAGCCGCCGCCCTGGCCCGATGATCCGCCGGACCGCCGCGACCCGTTCGGTGTCCTCATCGAGGCTGGGCAAACCGACCTTGATCTTGAACCGGGTGTGCCCCGCCGCGACCCAGCGGCGCACCTGCTCGGTGAGCTCGTCCAGCGTCAGGTGGCGGTTGACCCCGCTGGCGTACACCGGCACCTGGTCCCGCTGCCGGCCGATCAGGTCGGTCAGGCTCAGCCCGGCCGACTTGGCCCGCAGGTCCCACAGGCCGATGTCGATCGCGGCCATGGCCAGCGTGGTGATGCCGCCGCCCGCCTCGCGCAGCTGCCACCACAGCCGGTCCCAGGCCGCCGTCGGGGCGACCGGGCCGCCGACCGCGGCCGGGCCGCAGTCGGCGTCGATCATGGCCAGGATGGCCTGCGCCCCGGCCTGGACCGCCCAGCTGAACCCCTGCCCGGCCGCGCCGTCGCTGGCCCGCACCGTGGTGGCTACCAGGTACTGGCAGGTCACCGCCGGGCCCCAGGGCACCGGCATCGGCAGCCGGTACAGGCGGCTGGTCACGTCGGTGACCTGGGCGCTGGCCATCATCGGTCAGCGCGAGCTGGCGGCGGGCCTTATCGGCCGGCGGTCCAGTCGCTCGCGGCCGTGGTCGGGGCTGAGGGCGGCGGCCAGCTGCCGCGCGATCGGCAGCGTCGCGCCGCCCAGGGCGACCGCGTCCGCGCCCAGGTCAGCGGGCACGATCTGGACCCGGCTGAACGGCAGCCGGAGGGCCCGGCGAGCCGCCGCGTCGCGGATCTGGGCCAGCAGCGGCCCGGCCAGGGCCTGCCCGAGCCAGCCGCCGACCACGACCCGCTGCGGGTTGAGCAGGTTGACTAGGTCGGCGATCCCCGCGCCCAGGTAGCCCACCGTCTCTTCCAGGACCTGCGCGGCCGCCCGGTCGCTGGCCCGGGCCTCGATGATCGCGCTGATCTGGGCCTCCAGGCCGCCGGGCCCGCCCGAGGTCCGGCGCTTGAGCTGCGCGTACCGGTCCGCGATGGCGCCCGCACCGATGTAGGCCTCCAGGCAGCCCGCCGCGCCGCACCGGCACTGCCGCCCGCCGGCCACCGCGGTGGTGTGCCCCCACTCCCCCGCGCTGCCGGCCGCGCCCCGGTACATCTCGCCGCCCGTCACCACGCACGCGCCGACCCCGACGCCCAGCAGCACGATCACCGATTCCTCGGCCCCGCGCGCCGCGCCGAACCACCGCTCGGCCTGGCCCAGTGCCTTGGCCCCGTTGTCCACCAGCACGGCCAGCCCGGTCCGGTCGGCCACCATGGCCTCCAGCGGGACCCCGCGCCAGCCGATGCTCTGCCCGTGCACCACCGCGTCCACGCCGTCTTCCACCATGCCCGGCACAGCCACCCCGACGCCCAGCACCGCCCCGGCCCCGACCCCGGACTCGGCCAGCACGGCCTCCACCCCGGTCCCGATGTGCGCGACGACATCCTGCGGGTCCAGCACGCTCACGTCGGTCACTGACATGTGCCGGGCCCGCGAGGCCAGCCCGAAATCGAACAGCTCGACCAGCACGGCGTTCTCGCCCACGTCGACCCCGATCACGAACCCGTACTCCGGGTTCACCTGCAGCAGCCCGCGCGGCCGGCCGCCGTTGGAATCCTCCAGCCCCACCTCGGCCACGATGCCCTCGGCCTCCAGCGCCGCCACCAGGTTGCTCACCGTGGCCAGGCTGAGCCCGGCCAGCGCGCCGACTTCCTGCCGGGTCAGCGGCCCGTGCAGGAACACCTCCCACAGCACCCGCGACCGGTTGCTCCGGCGTAGATCCCGTACCGTGACCGCCCTGGACCTGACCATCAATCCCCCAGACTTGACGAAGGACACCGCGACCACGCCAGCAAGGCACGGACTCACCTACTTTACGGCCCGAACTTTACGGCCCGAAATAAGCCCGCCAGGGGCTCACCCCCAGCCACTCACCACCGAACCGCCAGCCAGACCGCGGTTCACTGCCAGTCGATAGACAGGGATTCGAGCAGCCCTTTGAGAGCGCGGGCGGCGCGGCGGAATTCCCCGGGCCCGCTGAACCCGCCGAACCGGCCGGCCTGCGCCAGATGCGGCTCGAGCGAGACGAACCCGGTGAACTGGTCCTCGTGCAGGGCGGCCAGGGTCAGCGCGATCTGGCCGTCGCCCTGGCCGGCCGGGACGACTTCGCCCGTCGCCGCCACTGCGTCCTTGACCTGCAGGTAGACCAGGTGCGGGCGGAGCAGCGGGAAGGCGTCGGTGTGCGGGCGGACGCCGCACTGGACGAAGTTGGCCGCATCGAAGGTGGCCCGCAGCGCCGGGGAGCCGACCGCGGTGATGAGGTCGGCGCAGCGCTCGGGGCGATCGCCGTAGATCTCTTTCTCGTTCTCGTGCGCCAGGACCAGCCCGGCCGCCTGCGCGACCTGGGCCAGCGCGCCCATCCGGTCGATTACTTCGGCCCGGTAACGGCCAGGCGGCTGGCCGGCCGGGATGAAGAACGAGAACACCCGGACGAGCCCGGTGCCCAGGACGCCAGCGATGTGCCCGATCCGGCGCATCCGGTCCAGTTCCGGCGCGAACGGTGCCTCGATCGGGCTCTTGCCCACCGGCGAGCCGATGGCCGACACGGCCACGCCGGCGTCCTGCAACTCGGCCCGGATCCGGGTCAGCTGCGGGCCGGTGAGGTCGGCCACGTTGGTCCCCCACGCGCTGCGCAGCTCCAGGTGAGTGATCCGCTCCGCGGCCAGGGTGGCGAGCTGCGCGCCGAGGTCAGCCGAGATCTCGTCCGCGAACCCGGTCAGGACGAACGTCATCGGCGCGCCGCCGGATCGGGCCGGGCACCGGTAGGGCGCGGGCGGCCCGGGCCGTCGGCGCCCGGGCCGGGCAGGGTCACGGTGCGGCCGGTCCGGGCTGACTCGTAGACCGCGCAGACGATCTCCAGGGCCTGGCGCCCGTCCTGCGCGGTCACCGCGGGCGGGCGGCCCTCGTCGATCGCGGCCAGCAGGTCGGCGAGCTGCGCGGCGTGGCTGGCCCAGGCCAGGGCGGCCGGGTCGGCGGCCGCGCCGGGCTGATTGTGCTCAACGGATTGACTGTGCTCACCGGGCTGACTGTGCTCACCGCCCGGGCTCGCGGCGGGGGGCTCGCTGACCAGGCGGCGGAAGCTCAGCTGGCCGTCTTCGACGATCACCGTGCCGCCGGTGCCGCTGATCTCCAGCCGCTGGGCGAACCCGGGGAACGCCGCGGTGCTGCTCAGGATGGTTCCGACCGCGCCGGAGCGGAACCGCAGCAGCGCCACGGCCACGTCCTCGGCCTCCATCTCGTGCGCCTGGGTGGCACACATCGCGGTGACCTCGGCCACCGGGCCCAGGCACCAGCGCAGCAGGTCGACGTAGTGGATGCCCTGGTTCATCAGCGAGCCGCCGTCCAGCGCCCAGCTGCCGCGCCATTCGGCGCTGTCGTAGTAGGCCTGGCTGCGGTACCACTTGGTGTGCGCCTCGCCCAGGACCAGGCGGCCGAGCGCGCCGGCCTCGATCAGCCGCCGCAACTCGATCAGGCCGGGGTCGAACCGGTGCTGGGAGATCACCGTCACCAGCACGCCGGCCGCGTCGGCCGCCGCGATGAGCGCGTCGGCCGCGGCCAGGCTGACCTCCAGCGGCTTCTCGATGACCAGATGCTTGCCGGCCGCGGCGGCCCGCGCGCCCAGCTCGGCGTGCCGGCCGCTGGGCACGCACACCGAGACGACGTCGATGTCGGGCCGGCCCAGCAGCGCGGCGGCGTCCGGCTCGACCGCGCAGCCGTAATCGCGGCTCAGCTGGGCCGCGGCCGCGGGCCGCACGTCGGTCACGGCCACCAGCCGGGCCGCGCTGAGCCGGGTGATCGCCTGAGCGTGCATCGCGGCGATCACGCCGGCGCCGATGATGCCAAACCCGTGCCCGCCCCCCGGGCTCGCGCCTGCTGGGCTCACTCCGGCTGGGCTCACTCCGGCTGGGCTCACTCTCGCTGCGCTCACTCAGGTCTCCTACAGCTCCCGCAGCCACTCGCGCAGCACGGTCAGGTGCGCGGGCAGGGCGATCTGCGGTTCGTCGATCTCGGGGTGCCAGCGCTTCTCCCACTCGACCGACAGCCAGCGCTGATAGCCACCCGCCGTGAGCAGCCCGATCATCTCCCTGACCGGCACCTCGCCTTCGCCCAGCGGCACCAGCTGCCAGCCGCTGTCCGCCCCGCTGTCCCGCCGGGCGTCCTTGACCTGCGCCAGCAGCAGCCGCGGCCCGAGGTTGGCGTAGACCTCGGCCGGGCTCTCCCCGACCCGGAACGGGTGATGGCTGTCCCAGACCGCGCCGACCGACGCCGAGTCGACCAGCGCGAGCAGTTCGGCCACCCGGCGGGAGGAGGAGAAGTCGTCGTGCGTCTCGACGCCGATGGCCACGCCCAGCCGCTCGGCCTGCGGCACCGCCGCTTCGAGCACCCGGGCGGCGGCCTCGATCTGGGCCCGGCGCTCGCCCGCGTCCTGGCCCAGCGGCCCGCCGAACACCCGGACCAGCGGCGCTTCCCAGTCGTTGGCCAGTTCAAGGAACTGGCGCAGCTCGGGCCCTGGATACTCGCCGGTGAGCCGGATCGAGCTGTCCACCGCCACCACCGGCAGGCCCGCCGCGGCCACAGTACGCCGGACCAGCTCGCGGGCCGGGGCCGGCATCGACGGGTCGATCAGCTCCCCGTCGATCAGCCGCAGCTCGATGCCGGCGTAGCCGCACGAGCGGCCCAGCGCGGCGGCGGCGGCCAGGCTGGCGTCCGGGCAGGCCAGGGTGCTGAAGGCAATCGGTAACGAAGTCATGGCGGGGCCTCCGGTTGGGGCGGGCCCGCCCCAGCCGGAGGCGGGCCCGCCCGGTGCCGGGGAGCGTTAGCTCCGCGGGCTGAGATGGAGCACAACGACTTCGTCAGAGCCGGTGCCTGGGCCGTTGTTGGTGCCCGACGGCTGGCCGGTGTCGTAGGGGTTCTGCTGGGTCGGCCAGCCCACGTAGTGCTGCGAGTTGTACTCGAACCACTCCGAGGCCGTGGTGACCGGGATCACCGGGAGGTTCGCGGCCACGAACTTCTCCAGCGGGATCAGGTCGTTGCTCTGCTCGGTCACGCTGGCCGCCCCGGCCAGCTTGGCCAGCGCGGCGTTGGACCCGGCGTCCTGCAGCCGCTCGTAGTCGCCGGTCGCCGCGTTGCCGGTGGCCAGCGAGCTGTCCAGCCAGCCGTCGTACATGTTGAACGGCGTGATGCCGCTGTTGGACCAGTGCTCGGTGACCTGGAAGTCGCCGTCAGCGACGTCGGCGTTCCAGGCGTTCACGGTCAGGCCCTGGAACGAGGCGTTGATGCCGGCCGCCTTCATCTCCTGCGCGGCGATGGAGTCGACCTCCGCCATGTCGGTGTAGGCCGAGGGAGCGATGATCGACAAGGTGACTTCCTTGCCGCCCTTCTGGAAGAAGCCGTCGCTGCCCTTAGTGAAGCCGGCCTGCTCCAGCACCTTCTGCGCAGCGGCGGCGTCGGCCTTCTGCGGCATGCTCATCGACTGCACGGGCGCGGCCCAGGCCGCGTAGGTGGGCAGGGTCAGGCCGGTGCTGTTGGTGATCGGGTTGGCCAGGCCCGACTCGCCTTCGGAGGCCAGCACCGTGCGGTCCACCGCCAGGCTCATGGCCTGCCGGACCGCGAGCTGGCTGGTCGGCCACTTGGTCAGGTTGGGCTCCAGGCTCTCGTCACCGCCGGCCGCCTCCCAGAAGTGGTGGTAGGCGGGCGCCTTGTCCACGAACTCCTTCTGCAGGCCGGGGATGTAGTTGCCGGTCCAGTCGATCTGCCCGGAGAACAGCGCCGACAGTGCCCCGGTGTTGGAGGTGTAGACCGGGAAGAAGACGCTGTTGACCTTGACCTGGGCGGCCTGCCAGTAGCCGGGGTTCTTCTTGAGCGTGAACCCCTGCGGGGTGAAGGTGCTCAGCACGTAGGGACCGGTGCCGACGGGGTGCTGGTCGGTGAAGGTCGACGGGTTGCCGGCCTTGCTCCAGACCGCCTGCGGCAAGACCGCCGTCCCGGCGATCGCCTGCAGATTCGCGTACTGGGCGTTCGGGAAATTCACCGTCACGGTGTCACCCGAGGTGCTCACGCTCGATATCTTCAGGCCGTTCAGGTTAATCGCCGGGTTCGCCTTCATGAGGTTGTAGGTAAAGGCGACGTCCGCCGGGGTCATGGCCGTGCCATTGTTCCATTTCACGCCCTGGCGAATCGTGAAGGTGATCGACTTGCCGCCGTTGGACCACTTGTACGCGGTAGCCAGCCAGGGGTAGTACTTCGGCGGCGCGGCGATGTCGAACTGGATCAGCGGCTCGTAGATCAGCCCGGTCGCGCCCATGCCCTGCGGCGCGGCGGTCGGGACGAACGGGTTGAAGTCGTCGGTGATCGTGCTCTCCGGCGAGCTCTCCATGACCAGGGCGCCGGCCGCGGAAGTACCCGATGATTTCTTCCCCGCGCTGCTGCCCGACGAGGAGCACGCGCCCAGGGCCAGCCCCAGGCAGAGCACTCCCGTCACCGCGACCGCGGGCCGGAGAAAGCGGCGGCGGTGCGGGTGACCGCCATTTTCCATTAAGGCTGACATGCCTTTATCCCTTCCTTCCGTAGAAAGGTAGATTCCACAATCAAATTCCAGCTGTCTGTCGTTAGCGGGCTAGATCTTGGTCACGTTCCCCCGGCCTGGTCCCTCGCTGAACAGTTCCGGTGCGGCGTCCGGTAGCCGCCAGCAGGCGGCCGCCCGGGCGGGCGAGATCGGCAGCAAGGCGGGGCTCTGTTCGCGGCAGTGGTCCTGCACCAGGGGGCACCGGGGACTGAACGGGCAGCCGACCACGAGCGGGGCGGCCGCTTCGGCCGGGGGCGGGCGGCGGCCGCCCCCGCGCAGCACGCTGCCCAGGTAGTCAGGGTCAGGCGCCGAGGCCACCAGCAGCTGCGTGTAGGGGTGGGCCGGCTGCTGGGTCACTTCCTCGGCCGGACCGCGCTCGACGATCTGGCCGGCGTACATGACCAGGACCTCATCAGCGAAATAGCGGGCGGATGCGATGTCGTGGGTGATGTAGAGCAGGGCGAGCCGGAACCGCTGGCGCAGGTCATCCAGCAGGTTCAGCATCTCGAGCCGGATCGAGACGTCAAGCATGGAGACCGGCTCGTCGGCGAGCAGCACGCTCGGCCGGGCGGCCAGGGCGCGGGCGAAGGAGACCCGCTGGCGCTGGCCGCCGGACAGCTCGTGCGGGTACTTGGCCAGGTACTGTTCGGCGGGAGTCAGGCGAACCTGCTCCAGCAGGGCGAGAACCTCCTGGTGCACCTCCTGCCTTGAGCGCTTGCCCTGGTGCAGCCGGACCGGCCGGGCCAGGTGGTAACCCGCGGTGTGCACCGGGTTCAGCGAGGCGAATGGATCCTGGAAGACCATCTGGACCTGGCTCTTGTAGCGGCGGAACGTCTTGCGGGTGGCGAACTCGGCGGCCGCGCCGTCCAGCCGGATCGCGCCGGAGCTGAGCCGCTCCTGCCCGGCCAGCAGCCTGGCCACCGTCGACTTGCCGGACCCGCTCTCGCCGACCAGCGCGACGACCCCGCCGCGGTACAGATCGAACGACACCTCGCGCACCGCGCGCACCGTCTGCCCGTGATGACTACGGAAGTCCTTGGTCAGCGAGATCGCTTCCATGGCCAGCGGACCGCGCCCGGCCGCGGCCGAGATGACGCCGGCGTCGGCGGCCCGCCCCGGGCCGGTCACGGGTTCAGCTCCTCGGGCGCCAGCTGAGCGGACGGGGCCAGCTGAGCGGGCTGACCCGCCGGGGCCGGCTGAGCCGGGCCGGCCGCGGCTGGCCTGGCATCCCTGGGCGGCGGCGGGGTATCGGGCCGCACGAACGGGCAGGCCGTGACGTGCTCGGTGTCCAGCGCTCCGGCCACCCGGGCCAGGCTCATGTCAATCGTCAGGCAGTCCGGGGTGCCGTAGCCGCAGCGCGGCAGGAACGGGCAGCCAGGGGGCGGGTCGCGCAGGTCCGGCGGGGAGCCGGGAATGCCGGTCAGCGCCCGGCGCGGGCCGCGCAGTGACGGGAAGGAGTTCAGCAGGCCCCTGGTGTAAGGGTGCGCGGCCTGGTGCCTGAGCTGCGCCGCAGTGGCGACCTCCAGCAGCTGGCCCGCGTACATCACCGCGATCCGGTCGGCCAGCTCCAGCAGCAGCGACAGGTCGTGGGTGATGAACAGGACCGAGAAGCCGAGGCGCTCCTTCAGCTCCACGATCTGGCCCAGGATCTCGCGCTGCAACACGACATCGAGGGCGGTGGTCGGCTCGTCCATGATGACGACCTCGGGCTCGGCGGCCAGCGCCATGGCGATCATCACCCGCTGGCGCATCCCGCCCGACAGCTCGTGCGGGTAGCTGCGCAGCCGCGCGCGCGGGATGCCGACCAGGTCCAGCAGCGTGGCAGCCCGGTCCGCGGCCTCGCCCCTGGACGTCTTCACGTGCGCGGTGATGCCGTCGAGCAGCTGGTCCCGCACGTTGAGCACCGGGTTGAGCGCGTTCATCGCGCTCTGGAACACGATGGCCACCTCGCGCCAGCGCAGTCGGCGCAGGTCCTCGGCCCCCATCTGGAGCAGCTGCACCGGCTGGGCGGCCCGCCGGCCCTGGTAGCGGACTTGCCCGCCGGTGATCAGCGCGGGCGGCCGCAGCAGCCGGCAGGCCCCGTAGGCCAGGGTGGACTTGCCCGAGCCGCTCTCCCCGGCCAGTCCCATCACCTCGCCGGGGTGCAGCGCCAGGCTGACCCGCTCGACCGCCCGGACGTCGCCGCCGCCGGTCCGGTAGATCACCGAGAAGTCCTCGATCGCCAGCACCGGCCCGCGCACCGCCGGGCCTGCGCCCGCCGCCGGACCCGGGCCGGCCACGCCCGGGCCCCAGCCCGCCGCGCCCCTGGCGCTCATCGCCGCCCCCCGGCGTCCTGGCCCGGGCCGCGGTCAGCGAGCGAGGCCCGGGAGAAGGAGTGCAGGAAGGCGGCCGCCGGGCCGCGCCGCGGCCCGGCCTGCCCCAGCACCGGCGTCGGGTCCGCGGGCCTGGAGGTGCCGCGGGCGGCCAGCCCGATCCGGCCGGTGTCGCGCAGCCGCGGGTTGCCCAGCTCGTCGATCCCGGTGTTGAGCAGCACCAGCGCCGTCCCCATCAGCGCCACCGCCAGCCCGGGCGGGGCGAACCACCACCACGCGCCGAGCTGAAGGGCCTGCTGGCTCTGCGCCCAGTAGAGCATCGTGCCCAGGCTCCAGCTGGACAGGTCGGCCAGGCCGATGAAGGCCAGCGCGACCGACGTGCCGATCGCGTACAGCACCGTGTTGACGAAGCTCGCCGCGATCAGGCTTATCTCGTTCGGCACGATGTCGAAGGTGATGATCCGCCAGCTGCGCTCGCCGGTCTCCCTGGCCGCGGCCACGAAGTCCCGGTCGCGGATGGCCAGGGTCTGCGCCCTGATCACCCGGGCGCCCCACGGCCAGCCGAGCACGCTGAGCACCACGATGGTGGCCAGCTGGCCCTTCTGCGGCAGGTAGCCCAGCAGCAGGATCAGCAGCGGCAGCGCCGGGATGACCAGGAACACGTTGGACACCAGCGACAGCAGCTCGTCCCACCAGCCGCCCAGGAAGGCCGCGGACACCCCGACGATGACCGACAGCGCGGTCGCGACCCCCCCGACCAACAGGGCCAGTTCCAGGGTCAGCCGGATCCCGACCAGCAGCTGGGACAGGACGTCCTGGCCGCTCTGGGTGGTGCCGAGCAGGTGGGCGGCGCTCGGGGCGGCCATCGACAGGCTGGGCGCCGGGTTCTGAAAGGACGGGTCGTACGGGGTGAGCAGCGGCCCGATGATCGCGGCCAGCGCGAACAGGCCGAGCAGGATCGCGCCCGCCTTGGCCTTGGCCGGCAGCCGCCGCCAGTGCCGCAGCGGCTGCCGCCGCTCGCGCAGCACCGTCGGGTCGGTGCTGATCGGCAGGACGGCGGTCATCGCAGCGCCCCCTGGGTCCTGGTGCGCGGATCGACGGCCACCATGATGAGGTCGACGATCAGGTTGGCCAGCAGCACGGCGAAGGTGATGACCAGGAATATCGCCTGCATGAGCGGGAAGTCGTTCGAGGTGACCGCGTTGAGCAGCAGCAGCCCGATGCCCGGGTAGGAAAACACGATCTCCATCACGATGGCCCCGGAGACCACGAAGCCGAGCGCCAGGCCGAACCCCTGCAGCTGGGGCAAGATCGCGTTGCGGGCGGCGTAGGTGACCACCACCCGGCGATTGGGCAGCCCCTTGGCCTGAGCGGCGAGCACGTAGTCCTCGCCGGTGGTGGCGACCATGACGTTGCGCATCTGCAGCATCCAGCCGGCCATCGTGGTGATGACGATGGTGAGCGCGGGCAGCAGCGAATGGTCCACGGCACTGGAGATGAAGGCCCAGTTCCAGCCCGGGATCAGGCCGCCGCCGTAGCCCTGGCCCAGCGGGAACAGGTGCAGGTTCACCGCCACCAGCTCCAGCAGGATCAGGGCCAGGAAGAAGTACGGGATCGCCTGCAGGAACATCAGTCCGGGCAGCAGCCTGTCCAGCCCGCCGCCGCGCCGCCAGCCGGCCGCGATGCCCAGCAGCGTGCCGGCCAGGAAGGCGATCACGGTGGCCGTGCCGACCAGCGCGAGCGTCCACGGGATGGTCTCGCCCAGCAGGCTCGACACCGACGCCGGGTAGTCGCTCACGCTGGTGCCGAAATTCAAGTGGAACACGTCGGTCAGGTACGACAGGTACTGATGCCACAGCGACCCGGGGTGGCCGACCCCCAGCATGGCCTCGAGCGCCCGGTAGGCCGCGGGCTGCAGGTTCGGGAACTTCGACATGATGTCCTGGACGGCATTGCCCGGCATAGCCCGCGGGATGAAGAAGTTGAGGGTCAGCGCCACCCAGGCCGCGATGAAGTAGACGACCAGGCGGCGGGCGATGAAGGCCATCAGCTCCTCGCCTTCGCCGCGGCGCCCGGGCCGGCCGCGCAGCCGCAGCTGCCCCGGACGACCAGCTCGGTCGGCAGCAGCTCCAGCCGGTGCGGCAGCCCCGGGCTGTTGAGCCGGTCCAGCAGCAGCGCGCAGGCCCGCTCGCCGAGCAGGCGCATCGGCTGGCGCACCGTGGTCAGCGGCGGCGAGAGCAAGGCGCCCGCCGAGATGTCGTCGAACCCCACCACCGCGATATCCGCGGGCACCCGCAGCCCGGCCCCGGCCAGCTCCCCGATGACCCCGATCGCCATCTGGTCGTTGCCGCAGATCACCGCGTCAGGCAGCTGGTCGCGGGGGGCCGCGAGAATCCGCCGCGCCGCGGCCTGGCCGCTGACCCAGGAGAACTGGCCCTCGAACGACCCGGCCAGGATCACCTCGGGATGCTCGGTCACCACTTCCTCGAACGCGGCCCGCCTGACCCGGGCGTCTGGTGCCTCCATCGGCCCCGCCGCGTAGAACAGCCGGCGCCGGCCGTGCACCTCGACCAGGTGGGCCACCAGCGCCCTGGTCCCGGTCCGGTTGTCGGCGTCGACCACGTCCACCTCGGTCTCGTCCGGCGAGCCCGCGACCAGCACGATCGGCAGCCGGGCGGACAGGTCGGCGAGCTGACGCGGGGTGACGATGCCCTCAGTGATCAGCAGCCCGTCGATCTTTCCCGACATGGCCTGCAGCCGCTCGTAGGCGGAGTCGCCCACCTGGAGGAACGAGATCAGCAGCGACCAGCCGATCTCGCGCAGCATGGCCTCGACCCCGCGCAGCACCTGGTCGACGAACAGCAGGTTGGTCTGCTCGATGTCGGACTCCGGGCTGAGCCGCTCGACCGCGACCAGCCCGATGACGTCCTTGCGCCGCCGGGACAGGCTCTGGGCCGCCCCGTCGGGCACGTAGCCCAGGCTCTCGATGACCTCAAGGACCCGCTGCCGGGTGCCCGGGCTGACCCGGTCCTGCCGGTGCATGACGCGGGAGACGGTCGCCGTGGAGACGCCGGCCGCGCGCGCCACGTCATACAGCGTGTAGGCCGGGCCGCCAGCCCGTTCGGTCCGGCCCTCGTCCGTCATGGTCGTTCAGCCCTCCGCGGTCTCGAACCGCCCCCGGCTGCGTGTCACATCAAGCTGCCCCGCGCCTGTCGGCGCCCGTCTCCCGCGAGGTGACCTGGCCTTGAGCCGGCCCGCGCGAAAGCCCATCCCTGGCGCTGGTTTTTCCTGGTCATATTGATGGTTAACCGCTTACATCTAACCGCTTACACTAATTTTCGGAACGGGGGCCGTCAAGGCCCCTGCCGGTACTAAGGAGGGCCGATGACCACTGCCGCGGCAGACCGGACGACCGCCGCCAGACGCTTCCCCAGCGGGTTCCTGTGGGGCGTGGCGACTTCCTCCTATCAGGTCGAGGGCGGCGCCAGCGCGGGCGGGCGGGGGCTCTCTGTGTGGGACACCTTCAGCCACACGCCGGGCAAGACCCGCCGCGGCGACACCGGGGACATCGCCTGCGATGCCTACCACCGCCTCGACTCCGACCTCGACCTGCTCACCGAGCTCGGCGTCGGCGCCTACCGGTTCTCGGTGGCCTGGCCCCGGATCCAGCCCGACGGCACCGCGGCAGTCAGCGCCTCGGGCCTGGACTACTACCGGCGGCTGGTCGACGGGCTCAGGGACCGGGGCATCGAGCCGGTCCTGACCATCCACCACTGGGACCTGCCGCAGCCGGTCGAGGCGGCCGGCGGCTGGCCCGCGCGCGAGACAGCCCAGCGGTTCGCGGATTACGCGGCGATCCTGGGCCGGGCCCTGGGCGACCGGGTGACCCGCTGGATCACCATCAACGAGCCCCAGGTCGTGGCCAACCTCGGCTACCGGCTGGGCATCCACGCCCCGGGCCGCCGCGACCCGGCCGCCGCCGCCGCGGCCACCCACCACCTGCTGCTCGGTCACGGCCTGGCCGTGGCCGCGCTGCGCAGCGAGCTGCCGGCCAGCGCCCAGGTCGGGATCACCCTGAACATGACCTTCGTGCGCGCCGCCGCCGCGGCGGCCCAGGGGGCCGCCGCGAAGATCGAGGCGGAGTCGAACCGGCTCTTCCTCGACCCGGTCATCGCCGGGCGCTACCCCAGCGACCTGGCCCGCCCGGTGCTGCTGCCGTCCGCCGATGCGGTGCACGACGGCGACCTGGCCGCCATCGCCGCGCCGATCGACTTCCTGGGGGTGAACTACTACCGGCCGACGACCGTCGGGCTGCGCGGCCCGGAGGAAGAACTGCGCCGGGGCGAGGACCGGATCGCCGGGCACCCGGGCCTGGTCACCGTCGCGGCCGACTCGCTGGCCCGCAGCGCGATGGGCTGGCTCATCGACCCCGAGGGCCTGCACGACCTGCTGGTCTGGCTGCATGGCCGGGCCCCGGGGCTGCCGCTGTACATCACCGAGAACGGGATGGCCGCCGAGGACTACATCGATCCCGAGGGCGGCGTGGACGACAGCGACCGTATTTCCTACCTGCACGGCCATCTCGACGCGGCGGCCCGGGCCATCGAGGAAGGCGTCGACCTGCGCGGTTACTTCTGCTGGTCGTTCCTGGACAACTTCGAGTGGGCCGAGGGCTTCCAGAAGCGGTTCGGGCTGGTCTACGTGGACTACGCGACGCAGCGCCGGACCCCGAAGGCCAGCGCCGGGTTCTACACCGGGGTGATCCGCGCTAACGCGCTGCCCAGCCTGCCGGGTTAGGACCACCAGGCCGCTGAACGGATAACGGGACGGCGCTCCCGCCCCGTTATCCGTTCTGGCCCCTGGTCTTGACCGTGACCGGGCCCGGTCCCGGCGGCCGGGGTTACGCGGCCTGGGGTTACGAGGCCGGGAAATTGAAATAGTGCAGGCTGACGTACGGCGGATTACCGCCCGCGCCGGAGACGAACTTCAGGTAGACGTTGTGCGTGCCGGTCACCTTGGTGATGTTGGCCGGGATCGTCCTCCAGCTGCTCCACCCGCCGGTATTCCCGACCGCGAAGGTTCCGACCGGGCTGTTGGACGGGTTGTCCAGCACCACCTCGACCAGGCCGCTCACCCCGCCGGAGGCGCCCGACGCGACCCGCGCGTCGAACTGGCTCGATCCCGCTGATCCGAAGTTGATGTTGTTGTACTCCAGGTAGTCGCCGTTGACCAGCTGGGCGGCCTGATTGCCGTCGACCCCGGACGGGCTGGTGTCGCCGCTGGCCGTGACCGAGATCGCGCCCTGGCTGGCGTTGTAGCAGTCGGCTGAGATGTCCGAGGTCGCGGTGGTCGTGCAGGACTTGCCGCCGGACGGGGTCGGCGTGGGCGTCGGGGTCGGCGTCGGGGTCGGCGTCGGTGACGGGCTGCCGCCGGTGGACTCGTAGGCGGCGACATAGGCCACGCTCATGGACGCGCCAGACGTGGTCGAGCTGGTCGGGGTAGAGCAGCCGCAGACCCCGTTCGGGTAGCCGCCGCCCATGGCCAGGTCGAAGATGATCGAGAAATTGTGGTCGATGGCCGCCTGCCAGGTCGCGGTCGGCACCTGGCTCTCGTTGACCTTGAAGAACTGGGTCCCGTCCAGGTACCAGGTGATCGACTCGGCGCTGGTGTTGGTCCGGTTCACGATCACCGTGTAGGTGTGATAGCCGCTCTGGCAGCCCGAGCAGCCCAGCAGCCCGCTGCCGATCCCGGTGGTCTCGTTGCACGGGCCGCCGGGGTCTACCCCGCAGTGGAACGTCCCTGAGTGCTCCGACAGCGCGTTGACGTCCTCCAGGATGTCGATCTCGCCGGTGGACGGCCACGAGCCGGGGCCCAGCATCCAGAAGGCCGGCCAGTAGCCCAGGCCGCTGGCCGGGTTGGGCTGCTCGATCGAGGCGGTGACCTCAAGCTGGCCGCCGGCCGGCGCGCCGACGTTAGCGGTCGGGGTCTGGATCCGGCCCGAGGTCCAGGCGCCGCCGGAGCTGATCGCCTTGATCACCAGGTGGCCGCTGCCGTCGAGGAAGACGTTGCTGGTCGAGTTGGTCATGGTCTCGATCTCGCCGGTGCCGAAACTGGACCCTGGGCCGGTGTCGTACTTCCAGTTGGCTGAGTTCACCGGCGAGCCGGCCGCGCCGGCGAAGCCGTCGCTGAACACCGTGGTGAAGCCGGCCGGCGGTCCGGGCACGGTGGTCGCGGCGGCCGGGCCCGCCAGCGTGATCGCGCCGGCGATGGCCGTGGCCACCAGGGTGCCGATCGCGGCCACGAGTATCGTGACGCGTCGGCGCAGGGTTAACGAGGCTGGTTTCGGCGGGCGGTCCGGCAGCGGCGGGGTGTCGTACATCGGCGGGAACCTTCGGTCGTAGCGAGTAATTTCAAGTAATAATTCAAGATGTGAAAAAATGGCCTGTCAAGGCTAGTCCCGGACTGGAGTGACCAGCCGGTGACGGTCCGGCTTCAGCTCAGGCGGCGATGGCGGACCCACCAGACGCAGAATCCGGCCAGGGCGAGGGCGAGGGCGAGGAAGATCGCGGTCTCGTACCACTGGAACGCCCAGTACCGGCTGGCGGGCTGGTAGGTGATCTGCCGCCGGAGGTGCTGGGTGGCGAGCCAGGCATTGCACTGCCGCGCGGTGCCGGACGCGCAGGCCCGGACATCCGGCAGGACGAATACGTGGCCGGCCGTGGTGATGGTCTGGTTGGACACGATCCAGGCGCCGGGCAGGTTCGTCACCGGCACGATCAGCCCGCCGTTGTGGGTCAGAACCGCGGTGTTGAGGGGATTGGCGCCGACCGCCGCGGTGGCGCGGACGGGCGGGATGAGATGCGGCCGGACCCAGCTGGGCCAGGCCAGCTGGACGAAGGCGAAGCCGGCCAGGGTGACGGCCATGGCGGGCAGGGTACGGCGGATGAGGACCCCGGCGGTGACGCCAGGGCGAAGCCGAACGCGGCGTAGCCGACCGGGGCGATGTCGCGGGCACCGAACACCAGGGGTGAGAACCGGCCGAGCTGGCCCGTGGCCAGCGGGAATCCGCCGGCCCGGTCGATGGGGCCGGCCCACCAGGTGATCATGAGGCTGAGCAGCGCCGACAGTGACCATGGCGGCCAGGCCGATCAGGCCGAGCTTGACCGCCATCCAGCGGGTGCGGGTGACGCTCTGGTTCCAGGCCAGCCGGAACGTGCCGGCCTCCAGCTCGCGGGTGATCAGCGGCGCCCCCCAGAAGATGCCGATGAGGGCGGGCGTGAGGTACAGGACCGCGGCGCCGAGAATGTACAGGGCGGGATAGCCCAGGCCGGACTGCACCTCGTCCAGGAATTTGCTGGTGAGCGCGGAGCAGTCGCCGTGCGCGCGGCAGGTGGCGAGCCCGCTGGTGTCGTACAGGTGGGCCAGCCGTGGCCCGGTCACCGCGTACACGACGGCGAGGACGGCGAGGGCGACGACAGCGGTGACGCTCTGGGCGCGGAACTGGCGCCAGGTCAGCCAGATCATCGTGACATCTCCGCCACCTGCCGGGGATGGCGCGGCCGCGTCGGCGGCCCGGCTCATGTAGGCCAGGACCAGGTCTTCCAGGCCGACCGGCGAGACGGTCCACGCGGGGTCGCGGATCGGGGCGTCAGCGCGGACCAGCAGGGTGGCCTGCCCGCCGGTGTGGCTGGCCTGGATGACCTGCCATCCGGCCGGGAGGGCGGCGGGGTCGCGCCGAACCCCGGTGAGCAGGTGGTGCGCGGCGAGCAGGTCCTTGACCTCGCCGGCCACCTGGACCCGGGCGGCGGCCAGCACGATCAGGTAGTCGCAGACCCGTTCGAGGTCGGCGACCAGGTGCGAGGACAGCACGACGCTGATCGTGCTGCCCGGCCACGGTGTGCGCGCAGGTCCTGCAGGAAGGCCCGCCGGGCGAGCGGGTCGAGGCTGGCCACGGGCTCGTCGAGGATCAGCAGCTCGGGCCGCTTGGCGATGGCCAGGGTCAGGGCGAGCTGGGCGCGCTGGCCGCCGGACAGCCTCCCGGCCTTCTGGCCCGGGTCCAGGCCCAGTCCGCGGATCCGGCCCCGGGCCAGCTGCGCGTCCCAGCCGGGGTTGAGATGGGCGCCCAGCCGCAGGTGGTCGGCGACCGACAGGCGCCGCGTAGACCGGGGCGTCCTGGGCGACGAACCCGACCCGGGCCAGCTGCGCCGGCGCTGGCCGCCGGGCGGCCGCCGGCCACCTCGATCGTGCCGGTCGTGGGCGCGCAGCAGGCCGGTGGCCAGGTGCAGCAGCGTGGTCTTCCCGGCTCCGTTCGGGCCGACCAGCCCGGTCACCCGCCCGGCCGGGACGGACAGCGTGCAGTCGGTCAGCGCCCAGCGGCTCCGGTACCGCTTGCCCAGCCCGCGGGCTTCTATGACGGCGGCCATGGTTCCTCCTTCGCCGTTCCTTCCGGCCTGGCTGGTGGTCGCCCTCCACGTTGCCGCCCACTGCGGCGGATTGCGTCAGTCCACGGGACAGACTCGCGTGCCGCCAGATGGCCCCAGGTACAGCGGACCGCGTCGGTCCCTGGTACGACGCGAACCCGGGCCTGCGGCGTTACGGTCAGGACATGGACCCGCCCCGCCCGCCGCTGCTCAGGCGGCTCCGGCCCGGACACTGGGTGGCGATCGACTGCGCGGTCACTGCGGCTGATCGCGCTCGTGTACGCCGCCGAGTTCTCCGATCCGCCCTACCTGCCCGGAATCCCGCGCCTGGGCCATCGCCGCGATCGTCGCGGTCGCGTGCTCCCCGCGGCGTTGCGGCGGCGCTGGCCGCGGGCCGTGCTGACGCTGGTCGTGACCGGCGGGGCCGTCGCCACGGCGCTCAGTACCTCCGTCGGCCCGCCGCTGGCGGTGGCGTTCGTGATGTACCTGATCCCGCTGCGGCTTCCCCGTCGCGAAGCGCTGCGGCTGCTCGCCGGCACGCTGCTGGTGAGGCGGCCGGGCTCGCCGTGTTCGGCCTCGTCCCGCACGGCATCTACCGGACCGGCGGGGCGGCCAAGGCCGCCGGCCTGCTGCTGGAAAGCGGCCTGCTGATCACGGCCGCGTGGATGATCGGCTACTCGGTCGCGGCAGCAGCGCGCGTACAGCGCCGATCGTGCGGGAGCAGGCCGAGCGGCGGGCGCGCGAGCAGATGGCCGAGGCCCGCCGGGCGAGCAGCGAGGAACGGCTGCAGATCGCCCGCGAGCTGCACGACGTGGTGGCGCACACCATGAGCCTGATCGCCGTGCAGGCGGGGGTGGCCAACTACGTGATCAGCGACGCAGCCCGAGGAGGCGGCCCGCGCGCTGTCGTCGATCGAGCAGATCAGCCGCGGCGCGCTGCGCGAGATGCGGGCGCTGCTCGAGCGTACTGCGGGCCGAGGGGACCGCGGCCACGACAGGAACGGGGAAGGGCCGGGCAGCGCAGGTGACACGGCGTCCCGACTGCCGAGGCTCGCGGGGCTGGCGTCGACGTCCCTGAGCCGACGGCGCCGGGCTGGTGCCCGCACCCGGCCTGGCGGACCTGGACCGCCTGATCGCGCGGACCGCCGAGGCCGGCCTGCGGGTGGACCTGGACCTGCGCGGCGAGCGGCCCCGGCTACCCGCCGGGCTGGACCTCGCCGCGTACCGGGTCATCCAGGAGGCGATCACCAACGTGATCAAGCACGCGGCCACCGACCGCTGCCGGGTCGCCGTCGCCTACCGGCAGGACGCGCTGACCCTGGAGGTCACCGACAACGGCAGCGCGCCCGCAGCGCGCGGAGCCGCGGCGCCAGGCAGCCCGGCGGCCGGCCACGGCATCGCCGGGATGCGGGAGCGGGTCGGCATGTACGGCGGGGAGTTCCAGGCCGCGCCACTGCCGGGGCGCGGCTTCCGGGTCACCGCCCGGTTCCCGCTGGCGGGCAGCCGGCCGCATGACGATCCGCGTGCTGGTCGCCGACGACCAGGCCCTGGTGCGCGGCAGCTTCCGCATTCTGGTGGACACCGCACCCGACCTGACCTCGGTCGGCGAGGCGGCGACCGGCACCGAGGCCGTCGAGCTCGCCCGGCGCGAGAAGCCCGACATCGTGCTGATGGATATCCGGATGCCCGGCATGGACGGCATCGAGGCGACCCGGCAGATCACCGCCGCCCCGGCAGACCTCGGCCGTCCGGGTGCTGATCCTGACCACCTTCGACCTCGACGAGTACGTCTTCGCCGCGCTGCGCGCCGGCGCCAGCGGCTTCCTGCTCAAGGACACCCCGCCGGCCGACCTGCTGGCCGCGATCCGGGTCGTCGCGGCCGGCGACGCGCTGCTCGCCCCCGGCGTCACCCGGCGGCTCATCGCGGAGTTCACCCGGCGCCCCGAGCCCGCGGCAGCGCCCGGCGGCCGCGCTGGACGGAGATAACCGAACGGGAACGCGAGGTCCTGACCCTGATCGGGCTCGGCCTGTCCAACACCGAGATCGCCGCCCAGCTGCACGTCAGCCTCTCCACCGCCAAGACCCACGTCGGCCGCCTGCTCATGAAGCTCGGCGCGCGCGACCGCGCCCAGCTCGTCATCGCCGCCTACGACACCGGCCTGGTCGGCACGCCCAGACCGACCTGAGGAGATTCTGCGCCGAGCAACCTCGACTGCGACCCCAACCCCCACCCCCCGGCGCCATCACCACCGACCCCGAACGCGGTCCCCACCCCGACCCGGCCCCACACTCATTCCCGCCCCGGCCCCGACTACCGCCCCAACCCCGCTCCCCCCTCCGAAGGCGTGAAATGGTGTGAGAGTGCCAGCGCTGGTCAAACAACAACCGCGCCGTGCCATCCACACCAAGGCGCGGCTGGATCTGGCCCCTGGCGCCCGGCGCGCGGGCGGAACGATAGGCGCGGCGCCGGCTGAGGACGGGCGGCCGCTCCGGGGCTGGGCGGCCACGAGACCCATCGTGATCTTGAGTCGGCCGCGGGTAGGTTGGAATCCATGCCGACCGCCCCGGTACCAGCCGCATCGCCCGCCGGGGCGCCGGTTTCCGGGGCGACAGGGCCAAGGGCAGCCGGGCTAGCGGCACCGCTGGACGAGGTGGCCTGCGACGAGTCCGGTGCCGAGGGCGAGAAGCTCATCGGCGGGAACACCGACGTTTTCGCCCACGCGAGCGTCCGGCTGACGCCCGACCTGGCGGTCGGCTGCGTCCAGGAACTGCGCGGCAGAATCCGTTCTCCGGCGCTGGAGTACAAAGCCAACCACCTGCTCAGGGACAAGAACCGGGCGGCGCTCATCTGGCTGCTCGGGCCGTCGGGACCGCTGCCGGGGAACGCCAGCGTGCAACTGACCGAGAAGGCTTTCTTCGTCGTGGGCAGGCTGGCCGCCTTAATGACCGCGGCCGGCCCGGGAGCGGCCCGGCCTGGGGCGGCGGGTCAGGGGGCGGCCCAACAGGCTCAGGCGCGGGTCGAGGCTGTGGCGCTGTACCAGGCCGGTCCTGAGGTGCTCGGAGCACGGCGCTGGCTGGCCTTCCTGGCCGGGTTCAACGATCTCATGCGGGCTAAGCAGCGGCGGGAGCCCCCGGGGGCCGTCGGTGCGTGGTTCGGCCTGGTCGAGCAGTTGCGGGCGGGCCGTCCGCCCGGCCTGGCCGGCCAGGTCGTCGAACGGCTGTGGCGGACCCGGGCGGAGGCGGAGGAGTTCTTCGCGGCCCGGCCGGCCGGGTGCGCGAAGCTGATCCCTCCGCTCGACCCGCTCATTCCGGCCATCATCCAGGCCGTCGCCCGCTGGAGCGGCGACGGCCGGGCGGTGTCGGTCATTCATGATCAGCAGACCACCCTGACCGAGGAGCGGATTGAGCGGATCAAGGCGATCTGCAACGGCGCGCACTCCCCCGGCGCGCCCGGGGCCCGGCTGGCCAGCCTGCGGCTCGCCGACTCGGCGGCCGACGCCCGGGTCCAGGTGGCTGACTTTCTGGCCGGCGTCGCGCGCAAGATAGCCTCTGACGCGCTCAACGACCGGGCGGACACCGAACTCACCGCGCTGTTGCGGCCGTACGTCGACCCCGGCTCGGCCTGGGGCGATGACCGGAGCTGGTCGCTGCTCAGCCCGCCGCGGGCCAGCCCGGCCTGACGGCAACCCAGTCCGTCAGAAGAAATGGAAGTCGGGGTGGCCGTTGCGCCACAAGAGCATGACGACCCTGCCGATGATGCTTGAGCCCTTGACCGGGCCCCAGAAGCGGCTGTCGCAGGAGATCGCCCGGTTGTCACCCATCACGTAAAACTCCCCGCGCGGGACGTGGAATGGGTCTTGCCTCGTGGCACCGGGTATCGCAAGCCCGAGCGGGTCGCCTGACGGCAGGTACGGCTCGCGCAGGCGCCTGCCGTCGACGTAGAGGATGCCGCCTGCCGAGTAGATGGTCTGGCCCGGCAGCGCGATGACGCGCTTGACGAGGTCGTCCCCGGCCGGGCCTGGACAGTGGTCGCGCGGCGGGTGGGTGAAGACGACGATGTCGCCCTCGCGCAGCTGGTGCCAATTGAAGAACGCTTTCTGCACCAGGATCCGGTCGTAGACATTGAGCGTGGGCACCATGGAGGTGGTGGGGATCGAGAAGGCCTGGAACGCGAACGTCCGGATGCCGAACGCCAGCAGTACCGCCACCGCGAGGCAGATGGCCCATCCGGCGAGGGCGCGGCGCCGCGACGGCGGCGCCTTGCCCGCGGCAGGCGGGCCGCCGGGCCGCCCGGCCGACAGGCCCGCCCAGGTCTTCGGGGGCGCCGCCGACGTCAGCAGTGGTCATGCCGGCCACCGCCTTCAGCTGCGCCGCGCTCTCCCTCATACCGCAGGCGGCCGGCCCGCGAGTCGCCGTGCCGCGGATCGGCGGGCCGCGGATCGGCGGGCCGCGGATCGGCGGGGCACGGATCGGCGGGGCGCGGACGGGCGGTGAGGGAGTGGGCCACGCTCGCCGCGTTGGCCGGGCCGGCGAGGACAGCAGCGCCAGCGGGACACCGAGGGAGCCGGCCGCCAGCAGCAGCGCGCCCGCCGCCGCACCGAGGCGCCGCCGTGGCTCGATCACCAGCCGGGTGCGGGCCGCGCCGATCAGGTAGCTCCACGCGACCGCACGCACGGGTGTCCCGTCCCTGATGAGCAAGCTGGCGATCTCGGCCGCTTCGTCGCCATGACGGCTGCGCCACCGCCGCGGGTAGCAGCGCAGTGCGGACTCCACCAGGCGCATGGACCGCGAACCCGGCATCAGATTCCTCCCAGTCCAAGCCGCAGCCGCCCGACACTGGTGACCCGCTCGATCGAGTCCAGGTGGACGCGCAGTGCCACCACCCCCGCCGCCGTGATGCGGTAGGGCTGACGCCGGTCCTCGGCGGGCAGGGCCTCGATCAGGCCCATGCGCTCAAGCCGGTCGAGCGCGCCATAGAGCGTCCCGGGCCCCAGTTGCAGCCCGGCGAACTCCTTGATGTCCTGGATCAGCGCGTAACCGTGTTTGGAGCCGTCGGCCAGGCTCGTGAGGATCAGGACCGATGTGTCGCCCGCCCGGCGCAGCACATCATGACCGCCGGCGTCGTCCCGTTCGCGAGCTGGCATCGCGCCTCCTAGTACGCTGACCAATATATCAGCCAACGTACTAGTGTCAGACAGCCTTTGCCACCAGCGCTCCGCGGGCGTAGGCGGCACCGGCTCATGGCTGGCCCGCCCGCGCCGGGCGTTCCGGGGTGCCTATCGTTGTCTGCCATGGCTGTGCATCACGGGTCCGCCGCGCATCACGGGCCCGCCGCTGCGGCTGGCTCCCGCCGCGGGCGCTGGGCGCGGCGGCTTAAGGCCGGCCCGGGGGTGGTCCACGGGCCCGGCTGGCCGCTGGCCGGCGGGATTGTGGCGGGCGCCGTGCTGGACGCGGCGTTCGGCGACCCGCGCCGGGGACATCCGGTGGCCATGTTCGGGCGGGCGGCCCAGGCCGTGGCGGACCGGGTGTACGCCGATAGCGTCGCGCGCGGCGCGGGATACACCGCGTGCTGCGTCGCCGCGGCGGGCGGCCTGGGGCTGGCGGCCCAGCGCCTGACCCGGCGCCGGCCGCTGGCCGGCCTGGCCGTCACCGCCGCCGCCGCGTGGACCGTCACCGGGGCGGCGTCGCTGGCCGCCGAGGCGCAGCGGATCCAGCGGGCGCTCAAGGCCGGCGACCTGCCGGCCGCCCGGGCGGCGCTGCCCAGCCTGTGCGGCCGGGACCCGGCCGGGCTGGATGAATTCCAGATCGCCCGGGCGGTGATCGAATCGGTGGCCGAGAACGCCAGTGACGCCGTGGTCGCGCCCCTGCTGTGGGGCGCGGCGGCGGGCTGCCCGGCTTCCTGGCCTACCGGGCGGTCAACACCCTGGACGCGATGATCGGCTACCGGTCAGCCAGGTACGCGCGGTTCGGCTGGGCCGCCGCCCGGCTTGACGACGTGCTCAACTGGGCGCCGGCCCGGCTGACCGCGCTGGGCGCGGTGGCCCTGGCCCCGGTGGCGGGCGGGCAGCCGGCCCGGGCCTGGCGGACGCTGCGCGCCGACGGCGGCCGTCATCCCAGCCCGAACGCGGGGCGGTGCGAGGCCGCCTTCGCCGGCGCGCTCGGCGTCAGGCTCGGCGGCGCCAACGTCTACAGCGGGGTAGCGGAAGCCCGGCCCGCCCTGGGCTCCGGGCCACCGCCGGTGCCCGCCGACATCGCCCGGGCGGTCCGGCTCGGCCGGGCCCTCACCCTGGCGGCGACCGCCGCCGCGGCTAGCGTCGCCTGGCTGTCCGGACGGCGGCCGCCGGCGCGCTAGAACGGCCGCCGAAGCTTTACAATCCTCCTGATACCCCCATATTTAGTTTTTCTGGCCAAGAGGCTCACATGGCGCGCTTCGCTGGTGCGGTCGCACTGTGCGTAACCGGACTGTTGCTGCTGTCGGCCCGTTGCTCAGGTAAGTCCGAGCCGGGGCCCGACGACGGCCGGCGCCACCACCGCCACCAGCGGGGCGTCAAGCCCAGCCCCGGGCAGTACGCCCGGGGCGATCCCTGATGGCCAGGCTTCGTCGGACCGCGTTGGCCCCTACACGCAGGTCTTCAGCACCCCGATACCGCCCAGCCCGGCTCAGGCTCAGGTCATCGAGTCGTTCCGGGTGGCCCAGGTGCTGTGGATAAAGTCCGACATCGAATGGCATCTAACGACGGAAGCAAGTTCAACGAGCAGAATCCGCGGACCGGGCAGGTGGGGTTTCACCCGCCGCTGGCCACGGCCTACCTCTTCGAGACCTGGCACATGATCCAGCAGGCCGGCCATGGGCGATCTCGGGCCTGACCCTGGTCAGCGCGCCGAAGCAGCAGGCCGCCCGGTGCCAGCCCAAGCACGCCTAGCAGAGAGAGAGAGAGAGAGAGAGAGAAGGACAGCCCGATTCGGCCTTCTCCCCGTCCGCTGATCAGCGCTACCTCTTCGAAACCTGGCAGATGACCAGTCTTTCGGGTCACTGGGCTATCTCCGCGCTTTCCGTCGCGTCCCTGCCGGACCCGCGCGCAGGCCTGCCCGCCCTGAGCTGCGCCGGGGCCGGACCGGATCGGGAACCGGACAGCCGGTGCTAATTTCGACCTGGAGAGCGACCGCGTTTTGCTGCCCGCGCGGCCCCGCAGTGCCGCGACCCTATTCCTGGAGCTGTAGAGACCTTGACGTGCAGCGTTGACGGCCGAGGCGGCCCGACCGCAGGCGGTGCTGGCCGGTACGCGCCGCGCCCGACCGGGCGGCGGCCCCGATGACCGAGTTCGCCCACCCGCTGCGGCTCGCCGAGGCCACCGCGGTGCTATCACTGGCCACCGACCTGTCGATGGGCCAGCCGCTAGAGCACGGGCTGCGCACCGCCGTGCTGGCCGTGCGGACCGCTCAGGCCCTCGGCCTGTCCGAGGATGACCAGGTCACCGTGTTCTATACCGGCCTGCTGCACTTCGCCGGGTGCACGGCCGAGAGCGAGATCGACGCCCGTTTCTTCGGGGACGAGCTCGCGGCGCGGCCGCAGATGCTGACGCGCCATGTTCGGGTCCAGGCGCGAGCTCATGTCCACGGCGGCGCGGACCTCGCTACCAGGGCAGCCCGGCGCTGATCCGGGCGGCGATGATGGCCAGGTCGGCGGTCGGGCGGGATGGCGGAGTTCCGCAAGTGGGCGGCCAGCCACTGCGACGTGGCCCGGCTGCTGGGCGCGCGGATGGGGTTCTCCGATCAGATCCAGCTGGCGCTGCGGCATCTGTACGAGCGCTGGGACGGCAAGGGCATGCCGGGCGAGCTGCGCGGCGAGCAGATCCCGCTGGCGGTGCGGCTGATGCAAGTGGCGCAGGACGCCGACATAGCCTGGCAGCGTGGCGGCGCGGAGCTGGCCAGCGCACCTACTGGCCGAGCGCGCGGGATCGGGGCTCGACCCGCAGGCCGTGGCCGCCTTCCTGGCCGTCGGCCACGATATCTACGACGGCATAGACGACCCGTCGATCTGGGATGACGCGATGGCGGCCGAGCCCGGCCCGCAGCCAGTGATCAGTGCGGAGCGGCTGGATGACTGCCTGTCCGCGGTCGCGGATTTCTCCGACCTGAAGAGCATGTGGACCATCGGCCATTCCCGCGCCGTGGCCGAGCTGGCCGAGGAGGCCGCGATAGTGGCGGGCTTGCCCGCGGCGGACGTACTGCTGCTGCGCCGGGCCGCGCTGGTCCACGACATCGGCCGGGTCGCGGTACCGGCCGGCGTCTGGGCCAAGCCAGGTCCGCTGAACCGGGCCGAGCGCGAGCAGGTCCGGCTGCACGCGTACCACAGCGAGCGCGTGCTCGACGCGGCGCCGGGCCTGCGGCTGCTGGCCCGGCTGGCCGGCTCGCATGGCGAGCGCTGCGATGGCTCGGGCTACCACCGGGGCAGCAAGTCGGGTGAGCTGCCCCCCACCGCCTGGCTGCTGGCCGCCGCGGACTGCTATCAGGCCATGCGTGAGCCCCGCGCCTACCGGCCAGCCTTGTCGCCGGAGGCGGCGGCCGACGAGCTCAGCCAGGACGCGCAGTCCGGCATGCTCACCGCGGACGCGGCGAATGCCGTGCTGGTCGCGGCCGGCCAGCCGGCGCCGCCCGGTCAAGCGCCCGGCTGACCTGTCCGAGCGCGAGTGCCAGGTGCTGGGCCTGCTGGCCCGCGGGCTGGCCACCAAGCAGGTGGCCAGCCGGCTGGGGATCTCCCCGAAGACCTGCGACCATCACATCCAGCGCGTGTACGGCAAGATCGGGGTGTCCACCCGCGCGGGCGCCACGCTGTTCGCGCTGGAGCACGGCCTGGTCAGCGCGGACTAACCGGCCGCCACCCGGCGTCGGCCACTTCTGGTCTGAGCTGCCCCTTCTGGCCGGATTGGTTTACCCAGTTCAAGGCCGGTTTGATGGGGAGTTCTCCCGATTGGCAACCGTATCCGTTCGGGCTTAACGTCTGCCTGTGGGGTGACAGGGAGGGACCCCTGGGGACCTAGGGGGGAACCCCAGGGGGTCACCCCCGCCCACGGGGATCACCCCGCACCCGCCAGGAGGTGGTCGCCGTAGCTGAGCCGGAGCCGGCTGTGATCCAGCCAGTTAGCGCCACGCCCGGGCCGGGCGGAGGCAGGCCATTGCGCGCGGCCGAGCTCACCGCCATCGACGCCGGACGGCGGCTGTACCTGGCCGAGGTCATCGGCGCCGACGCGACCGTGAACACCATCCTCCTCAACACCACCACGCTGGAGCCAGCCGAACTGCGGGCCCTGGAGAAAATCGGCGAGCGCTCGTTCGGCATCTGTGCCCGGGCCGGCGTCCTCTATCAGCAGGCCGCCGACCTGCTGACCGAGCTGCGCGATCAGTAGCAGCCAGCCGTCGGCCCGATGATGATGACCGCCGGATTGGCCAGCGGCGGGTTCAAGCCGGTGCTGGCCAGCTGAGCCAAGGTGGCGCGGCGGACGCGCTGGCCCGCGGTGGCGGCGCTCTCAATGCAGGCGGCGGGAGTGCCCGGCGGGCGGCCCAGGCCAATCAGGTGCGCGGCGATCGCGCCCAGGTTCCTGACCGCCATCAGCAGCACCAGCGTGTCGGCCCCGGCGGCCAGCGCGGCCCAGTCGGTCCGGTCGGCGGGGTGATCAGGGGGCAGGTGACCGGGCACGACGGCGAAGGACTGCCCGACGTCGCGCTGGGTGAGGGGGATGCCCGCCAGCGCCGGGGCCGCGGTGGCGCTGGACAGCCCGGGGATGACCTGGCAGCCGATCCCGGCCTCGGCGCAGGCCGCGGCCTCCTCGCCGCCCCGGCCCAGGACGAACGGGTCGCCTCCTTTGAGCCGGACGACGTGGCGGCCCTCGGCCGCGTGCCGGACCAGCGCCTGGGTGATCTCTTCCTGGCTGAGCTGGTGGGCGCCGGGCGCCTTCCCGGCGCTGATCAGCAGCACGCCGGGACGAAGTTCGCTGGTGAGCAGGGTGTCGGCGAGCCGGTCCGCGACGACCACGTCGGCGGCGTGCAGCGCCTGCCAGCCGCGCAGCGTGATGAGGTCAGCGCTACCCGGCCCCGCGCCGACCAGCGTGACCGAACCGGCCGGCGTGACCGCCCCGCCCCCGCTGACCGGGCCGGCCGCGGGGACGGGTGGCGGGGCCGGCCCGGCCGCGCGGGCGAACGCGTCCGCGATCCGCTGATGCAGCCCAGGCCGGACCACCGCGACGCGCAGCCATTGATCGCCCAGGCCGGGAAACGTATCGCCGCGCCGGACCGCGATGCCCAGGTCGCGCAGTCGGCCGCGGACCACCTCGGCGTCGGCCACCTGCACCAGCAAGAACGGCGCTTGCCCGCCCGGCGCGACCGTGACCCCTGGCACCTGGCTGAGCTGGCGGGCCAGCCCCGCGCGCCAGCCGGTGAACAGCTGGGCCTGCTGGTCAGCCCAGGCCACCGCGGCGGGCGCGCTGCACGCCTCCAGCGCGGTCAAGGCCAGGCTGCTGACCGGCCACGGCGGCTGCGCCGCGCGCAGCCGGGCGATCAGCGCGGGGTCGCCGAGCAGGTAGCCGACCCGCAGCCCGGCCAGGCCCCAGGCCTTGGTCAGGCTCCGCACCACCAGCAGGCCGGGCAGGTCGCGCCGGGTGCTCAGGCTGGCCGGCTCGCCCGGCACGGCGTCGGCGAACGCCTCGTCCACGACCAGGGTCCGGCCGGGCCTGGCCAGGGCGGCCAGCAGCCCGGCCGGGTGCAGCCGGGCGGTCGGATTCGTGGGGTTACCGAGGACGACCAGGTTCGCCTCGGCCGGAATGTCCGCGGTGGTCAGGTCGAACGGCGGCGCCAGCAGCGCCCGGCCGACCTCGTGCCCGGCCTGGCGCAAGGCCGCTTCCGGTGCGGTGAACGACGGGTGGACGCAGATCGCGCGGCGCGGGGCCAGCGCCCGGGCGATCAGCGTGAACGCCTCGGCCGCCCCGCTGGTAAGCAGCACTTCGCCGGGCGGGCGGCGATGCCGGGCCGCGACCGCCGCGATGGCCGCGTCCGGCCGGGGGTAGGCGGCCAGATCGTCCAGGGCCGCGTGCAGCCGGGCCCGCAGCCAGTCCGGCGGCCGGCGCAACCGGACGTTCACCGCCAGGTCCAGCTGGTCGCCGGCCTGGGGGTCCAGTTCCTGATCGCCATGGTGATCCAGGTCAACCCCGTCAGCCAGGCCCGGCCCGGTCATGCCCAAGCCCTCCCGCCCGGCTCCGTCTCCCCGGCCGACTCCGTCTCCCCGGTCAGCCCCGCCCTTCCGGCCAGCACCGCCTCCCCGGCCAGCACCGCCTCCCCGGCAGGCACTGTCTGGCCGGCCAGCTCGGTCCGCGCGGTCCGCGCGGCGGCGACCAGCCGGGCCGCGGCGGCGGGCAGGCCCGCCCAGTGCAGATGCAGGTAGGACGCGAGCAGCTGGCCGCTGGCCCAGCCCTGGAGGCGGCCGCCCACCACGGTCACCTGGCCGCCCGCCGAGTCGCTCACGCTGCGCACGGTATCGCGCCGGGCATCGACGATGTCACCCTCAGGTTCAGGCCGCGCCGAGGGTGCCAAAACTAGGGAAACACCGGATTCCCGTGAGCTGCGGCCGTCCTAGTGTCCGGGCATGCGTACTCATCTTGCTCTGGTTACCGCGCTCCTCATGTCCGTCGGCGTCACCGCCACCGCTTGCCAAGGCAGCGGATCATCGGCGGCCGGGGGCTCCACGAACACCGGTGCCGCGAAGAATTCCGCCGGCTCCGGCGGCTCCGGCGGCTCCAGTGCCAACGGCACGAAGGCCGACCCCTGCACGCTCGTCACCGCCGGCCAGCTGCAGACGGCGGCCGGCGTCGCGGTGACACAGAGCCAGAAGGGCCTGGAGGTCAACGAAAACGCGTGCGAGTGGCGGAGCGCCGACGGAGAACACCTCGTGACGGTCGCCGTCTTCACGGACGTTGTGACCCAGTCGGACTTCACGGACGAGGAGACAAATGCCGCCGTCACTAAGGTCAGCGGCTGGACCTATCCCGCCTACATCGAGACGGACAACAACAACCTGCACGCCCTGAAAGACAACACCGAGATCCTGGTCAGCGTCGACGACGATACCGCCAGCACGAGTGACGCCGAGATCCTGACCAAAGAGGAAACCCTGGCCACCGAAGCCTTCGCGAAGATCTAGCGTGCTGTGCGGCCTGCCCGGCCGGGCCAGGGTGACCGAGGACACCGCGGGGAAGATCCGCAGCCGGTGCTGGCCCGGCATCGGCCAGCGTGGCCCCGATGCCACCACGGTCACCTGGCCGCGCGCCGCGCCGGGTCGCCGGTTCCTGGCGACCCGGCGCCTGGCCGGGAGCCGGTTACTTCAGCGCCGCGATGATGGCCTTGGCCACGGCGATGGCCTTGGTGAACGTCCCGCCGTTGTCGGCCGCGCCGTGCACGTCGATGATCCGGTTGCCGGACAGGACCCCGATCTCGGTGCCCCCGCCGACCGCCTTGTCCCCCACCGCGCTGAGCGTCTGCGGCGGGCCGCCCGCGTCCTCCCTGACGGTCGATACCTGGTCGGTCCAGTCGGCCGCGGTCGATCCGTCGGAGAGGATGATGAACATGTTGGTCGGCGCGTCGGTGGTGATGTAGGTGCACATGTCGTTCGCGGACGTCGTCTTGGTGTAGGTCGTGCCGGTCACCGACGACGCCTGCGCCGCGCTGAGCAGCGAGCACACATCGACGGAGGCCGGAGCCCCGCCCCCGGCGGGCGAGGCAGGCGGCTGGCCGGCGCTGCCCGCGCCGGTCCCCGATCCGGACGCGGCGGTTCCGGCCGCGGATCCGCCGCAGCCCGCCACCAGCAGCAGCAGGCCTGCCGTCCCCGCCGCCCGAGTCAGCTTGTTGTTCATGATTTCCATCCCAGAGTCCGCCGATATTTGCTGGCCTTGACGCTAGGAGCGGCCGGCCGCTGGGGAATCGGGGGAAACCCGCGATCAGGGCGCCGAGTCTGGCCGGCCGGGCGGCCCGGTCCTAACGTCAGGCTCGTGGATGGTTTCGTCGTCGAGCGCTACTGGCCGGGCGTGACCCCGGACGGCGTGCGCCGCATAAATGACCGGCTCGGCGCGGCCCAGCACGCCGACGTCGTGTTCCTGGGCAGCATCCTGGTGCCCGCCGACGAGGTCGTGCTGTTCGCGTTCCGGGCCGCCGACGCGGCTACCGTCGCCGCGCTGAGCCAGCAGGCTGGGCTGCGCTGTGACCGGATCGTGGCGGCGACGTACGCCGGGGCGATCAGCTAGCCGCCTGGGTCCCGGGCCGGGGCGGGCAGCGGCCGCCCCGGGGCCGGGCAGCGGGCAGCGGACAGCGGGCTAGCGGCCGGGCAGGCCGCCCAGCCGGGCGCCCAGCTCGGCCCGGGAGCGGATGCCGAGCTTGCGGTAGACCCGGGCGATGTTGGCCTCGACCGTCTTGGTGGACAGGAAGGTCCGCGCGGCGACCTCCCGGTTGGTCAGGCCCGCCGCGGCCAGCTCGGCCACCCGCCGCTCGGTCTCGGTCAGGGCCGCGGGCGCGCTGGGCCTGACATTCACCCGGGCCAGCTCGGCGGCCGCCTGGGCGGCCCAGGCCCTGGCGCCGAACCCGGTGAACTCGGCCAGCGCCGCCGCCAGCAGTTCCCTGGCCGCCGATTTCGCCTTGGCCCGGCGCCGGATCTGGCCGCCGATGAGCAGCACCCGAGCGCGGTCGAACCGCAGCGGCGAGGTGTCATACCAGGCCAGTGCCTCGGCCAGTGCCTCGTTCGCCTGGTCGGGCTGGCCCGCGCTGGCGGATATCAGCGCCTGGCCGGCTGAGCGCGACCGCGCCCGCCGACGCGCGGCCCGACCGCCTGGCCTGTTCCTGGACCTCGGACCGGAACGCGGTCGCGTCCGCGATGCGCCCCACGCCAACCAGGGCGCACAGGTAGTCCAGGTGATAGCGGCTGTACCCGGGCTCGCCGAAGTGCATCGCGGTCAGGGCGGCGTGCCACTGATCCAGGTAACCGGCGGCCGCCTCGGACTCGCCCCGGGACAGCGCGACGAAGCCCAGGGTGCCCAGCGCCCGCTGCCGGTTCCAGTCGCCGGCCGCCGGGTCCGCGGCCAGGTCGGCTAGCACGGCGGCCGCCTCGCCCAGCTGGCCCTGGTAGGCCAGGGCCAGGCCGAGGTTGTTGAGCGCCTGCTCCCGCTGCGCCCCCAGCTGCCCAGCGATCGCGACTTCCAGGTGCTCATCGGCGTAGCTGCGGCCTTGCTCGATCTCGCCGCGGAACAGCGCGATGTGCACCAGGTGGGCCAGCGTGTAGGTGATCGAGGACAGATCCGCGGCCTCCCTGGCCTGCGCCAGCAGCTCCAGCAGCCGGACCTGCGCGCCGTCCAGGTCGTCGGCGTATTTCAGCAGCGCCGCGTAGTTCGCGTCAGCGCGGTCCGACAGGCGCCGGTAAGGGTGACGACGTTCGATGTCGATGGCGCGCTCGAACATCGCATGGTCCAGGCCCCATCCGGCCCTGAACCTGGCTCCCGCGGCCTGGGCCAGCGCGCCGGACAGGATGACCGGATCAGGCTCGGCCAGGTCATCCAGCAAGGCCACGGCCCGCCGCGCCGAGGCGTCGGCCAGGCTGATGTCATCGACGATGGCCGCGATCGTCAGCAGGACCTCGGCCAGCATGCCGGGATCGGCCGCCGCGTCCTGCTGAGCCGACACCAGGATGTCGTAAGCGCCGGTCCGGCCCCGGATCTCGGTGGCGATCTCGGCCAGCCTGATCTTGCGGCGGGCCCGGGCCGGGCCCGGCCCGGTCAGCTCGATCGCGGCTTCTTGCGCCGCCAGCGCGCCGGGACTGTCACCGGCCCGCAGCCGGGCGTCGGCCAGCAGGTCCAGCCGCTCCGGCCGCTGGGCCTCCTCGGGCGTGTGCCCGAGCGACAGCTGGGCCAGCTCGACCGCGATGTGCGGCACTCCGCTGGCCAGCGCGGCCCGCACGCCCTCGTCTAGCGCCCGGGCGATGCTGGCCTGCGGCGACACGGCAGCCAGGGCCAGGTGCCTGGCCCGCTCGACCGGATCGGCGGCCAGGCCGGCGAGCCGCTCGTGCAGGGCCCGCCGCCGGGCCGCGGGCAGGCTCTCGTAGGCCGCCGCGCTGAGCAGCGGGTGCGCCGCCCGGATCACCGGCGGCCCGGCCGAGTCCGGCTCGCCGGTGATGATCAGGTCCGCGCGCCGCGCGGCCTCCACCGCGGCCGGGTCCTGGCTATCCGCGGTGACCCGCCAGGCCGCGGCCGTGGCCGCGACGACCGCCCTGACGTCCTCAGGCAGCTCCCTGATCCTGGCGTTCACCAGGCTGGTCAGCCCGGTCGGGACCGGCAGCGGCCCGCCGGGCGGGGCCCGGATCTCCAGCCGGTCCAGCGCCCGGGCCAGTTCCAGCGCGTAGAGCGGGTTGCCGCCCGAGGTCTCATGCACCCGCAGCAGCAGCGGCCTGGCCAGCCGGGCACCGGCCCGGCTGGTCAGCAGCTCGAACAGCGCGCCCAGCGTCAGCGGCCCCACCGGCAGCCGCTGGACCTGGCCGTGCGCCAGGTCCAGCCCGAACGCGCGAGCCGGATCAGGCCCGGCCGGGCTAGCCGGATCAGGCGCGAGCGCGCCCGCGGGGGCAGGCCAGCTCCCGCCCGCCGGGTCACGCCCGGTCCCCCTGGTCACGTCGGGCCCGCGCACGGTAGCCAGCAGCCGCACCGGGTGCCCGCGGCCCGCCCGCCGCAGCGTGAAGGTCAGCGCCGCGGCACTGGCGGCGTCGAGGTAGGGCAGGTCATCGACGGCGATCAGGACGCGCGCGGTCCGCGCCAGGTCAGTGACGGCGGACAGGAACGCGGTGTACACGGCGCGCTCGTCGACCTGGCCCGTCGAGCCGGTCTTCCAGCGCGACGGCCTGCAGGGCGCGGCGCTGGGGTTCGGGAAGCAGGCCGAGTACCTCGTCAGGAACGCCGCGCAGCAAGTCGGTCAGCCCGACCCAGGGCAGCTTGGCCTCGGCGGCCGCGGCGCGGGAGATCAGGACGTGCTGGCCGCGGTCGGCGCAGTGCCGGGTGGCCCACTCCCAGAGCGCGGTCTTGCCGATGCCGGCCTCGCCAGTGAGCAGCACAGCCACCGGAGCAGCGGCGCCGCTGCCCAGCGCGTCCCGCAGCGTGCCGCAGTCCGCGCCCCGGCCCACCAGCTCAGCCTGCTCATTCACCATCGGCCCGCCCGGCCATCCGCCCCGATCCCCGGCAGGCCCAGCGCCGCGCCGATGACCTGTCCAGCCTACTGGCCACGCGCTCCCTGGCGGACCGGGCGGGCCGCTGACCTCCTGGGTAGCGTGGTCCAGTGACACCAGACCCGCAGGACAGGACCCCGTCATGGGAGGGCAGATGGACAGCACCGAACTGCGCGCCGCGCAGCAGCCGCTGAAGGATGCCTATCGCCAGGACCCGCGGGCGGCGGTGATCACCCTGCGGGCCCAGGGCGAGCTGGGCACTGAAGAGGTCAGCTGCTCGGTGGCCACGGGGCAGGCCCTGGCCGTCGCGGGCCTGCACCCCGCCAGCGGCGGGGACGGCACGCTGGCCTGCTCGGGCGACATGCTGCTGCAGGCCCTGGTGGCGTGCGCCGGGGTCACGCTGCGGGCGGTGGCCACCTCGCTGCAGATCCCGGTGGCTGCCGGGATCGTCCGCGCCGAAGGCGACCTGGACTTCCGTGGCACGCTGGCGGTGAGCCAGGACGCCCCGGTCGGGTTCAGCTCGATCAGGCTCAGCTTCGAGCTCGACACCAGTGCCAGTGACGAGCAGGTCGCCAGATTGCTGGCCCGCACCGAGCGCTACTGCGTCGTCTGGCAGACGCTGGCCCACCCGGCCCGCGCCAGCGCCAGCGTCATCCGGGCGGCGTGACCTGGCTGCGAAAATCAGCTTCTGGAAGGAGATGCGGCTCGTAACCAAGAAGCTGGGCATCGACCCGTCCGGCTGTCCGCTACGGTCGCGCTGTCCGCGGAGGGTCCCTACCCCGCCGCGTGCGGCTGGCAACCTCGTTCCGGCGCTCAGGACGGGACGCGCTGGCCTCAGGCCGGCAGCCGCGCCGCCTGCAGAGCCGCCAGTTCCGAGGCTGACGGCCAGTCCCAGGCGGGCGACCCGGACAGGCACATGACGACGAGCCAGTTGCTGACCGCGCCGCCCAGCAGCAGGACGACGCCAGGCCCGGCCGGGCCTTCGGTGTGATACTCCCTGGTCCAGCTCGGGCCGTCCCCCGGGAACGGCTGCACGCGAACATCGCTCTGGCTCACGACCCGGGCCCTGGCATTCAGGTTGGCCAGCGCCCGCTCGTCCGCGCCGGCCAGCGCGTCTCCAGCGTCCTGCGCCGACGCCGTCGGCGTCACCTGGACCCAGGCCCACCGATCGCCGCTCGCTGCCTCGGCGAAGGACCGCCATCCGGTGACGCTGCCGAGCTGCCGCGCGCGTTCCCCCCACGGCGTCGCGGGCCCGGCCTTGCCCGTCCGCCAGGTCCGCTCATCCGTCACCTGCCACGGCCCGCCGGGCAGGTCACTCGCGCTCAGCAGCCTGGCCAGGACCTCGTCTTGGCCAGCCTTGCGCCCCAGCTGTGCGGTCATGAACTTAGCTCGCCGAAGATCCATCAGAGCAGTGTGGCAGATCATCTCAAACCGGTCATCAGGTCATCCCTGAACGCAGGCCCAGTCTGCTCGGGAAGAGCCGACGGCAATCGGCGCCCGGGGCGGCCAGGTCGATGCTGACGGGTCAGGCCGGGTCTTCGCGGCCGGCTGGCTGGCGGGCGGCGGTGATCTGGCCGCGCAGCGCCTTGAGCGCGGCGACGTAGATCTCGCGAGAAGGTGGGGAACGGCTGGATGACGTCGCGCAGCACCGCCAGCGGCACCCGGGCGCGGATGGCCAGCGTGGCCTGCTGCAGCCACTCGCCGGCCTCGGGGCCGAGCGCGTAGGCGCCGGTCAGCCGCTCGCCGTCGCTGAGCAGGGTCAGGAAGCCGTTGGACTCGGCGTAGGCGTGGGTGTAGGTGGCCGTCTTGGCCACCTCGGACAGCGGCACGGTGGCGCTGAACCGGGCCTCGGCGGCACCGACGGCGGCCGCTTGCGGGTCGGTGTAGACGACGTCCGGCACGGCCTCGTAGTTGGCCTCGCGGGGCTCGCCGAGGATGTTCGCGGCGACGACCTCGCCCTGGTACTTGCCGACGTGGGTCAGCAGCCGCACGCCGGTGACGTCGCCGATGGCCCACAGCCGCTCGGCCGGCCCGCAGGTGCGCGTCGACCGGGATGCCGTGCCCGTCGGCCTGGACGCCGACCGTCTCCAGGCCGATCCCGTCCACCCGCGGCCGCCGGCCGGTGGCCACGCAGCAGGCGGTCGCCGCGCAGCTCGCGGCCGTTGCTCGAGCGCCAGGACGTAGTCCGTCGCCGTCGCGCCGCGCCGCGGTCGCGTGCACGCCGAGGACCAGCTCGATGCCGTCGGCTCGCAGGACCTCGCCGAGCGCCTCGCCCAGCGGCGCGGGCTCGCGGGCGAGCACGTGCTCGGCCGCCTCGACCAGGGCCACCTCGCCGCCCAGGCGCCGCACGGCCTGGGCCATCTCGGCGCCGACCGGCCCGCCGCCCAGGATCAGCAGGCGGCGCGGGACGGCCTTCATGCCGGTCACCTCGCGGTTGGTCCAGACGCCCGCCAGCTCGCGCAGGCCCGGGACCGGCGGCATGACCGGATCCGAGCCGGTGGCCAGCACGACGTGCCCGGCGGTGTGGCGCACGCCGTCCACCTCGACCACGCCGGTCCCGGCGAGCCGGCCGGTGCCGCGCAGCAGGTCGATGCCCTTGCCCGCCAGCCAGCGCTGCTGCCCGGCGTCGGAGTAGTCCGAGACCATGAAGTCACGCCAGGCCAGCGCCGCCGCGACGTCGACCTGCGCGCTGGCCGCCGCCTCGCGCGCCTCGTGCACCGCCTCGCCGGGGCGCAGCAGCGTCTTGGACGGGATGCAGGCCCAGTAGGAGCACTCGCCGCCGACCAGCTCGCGCTCGACCAGGGCGACCCGCAGCCCGCCGTCGGCCAGTTCGCCGGCGCAGTGCTCGCCCGGCGAGCCGCCGCCCAGGACGATGACGTCGTAGTCGCTCGGGTCTCCGATCGCTCGGCGCAGCCGTCACTCGGCACGGCTCACCGGCCCGGCAGGCGGGTGGTGATCTCCTGGAGCAGACCAGCCGTTGCCGTCCGGGTCGCTGAACGAGACAAACGACCCGTAGCTCTGATCGGTCCGGAGCCGGGCCCGGCACCCGTCCCGCGGTCCCGGCGTGGTGGAACACCCCGCCCGCGTCGTGGAACACCTCGCTCACCTCGACGCCGTGGCCGGCCAGCTCGGCCCGGGCCGCCTCGATGTCGGTCACGACGCAGCTGCAGGCCCCTGGCCGAGCCCGGCGCGGCCGAGGTGATCCCGGCGCCGAAGATGACCGAGCACGCCGAGCCGGCGGCGTCAGCTGCACCACCCGGAAGTCCGGGCCCGCGGCGAAGTCGGCATCCAGCCGCCACCCCAGCGCCTGCGTAGAAGTCCTTGGCCCGGTCCACGTCGGCGACCGGCAGCACCACGACTTCAAGCTTCATGTCCACGACCGCAACTCCTCTTCACCTGAGCGCGAGCGGCGCGTGGTCCAGGCCACCAGGGCAAGTCTCATCGCACCCACGATCGCGCGAATCGTGCGGGAAAGTCCAGCAGCGCGCCGATCAGCGTTGCTGCAGGCGGCCGGGCCCGGCGGGTGCTCGACGTCGTCGTAGACGCGGGCCGCGGCCAGCAGTCCGTCCGGGCCGCGCTCGTAGACCCCGATTCCCGCCTGGGGCGGCAGGTCGTGGCGGCCCCAGCGGACGCAGTTGTATTCCACGGCGCAGCGCACGCCGTCGTCGGTCACGGCGCAGTGCTGCAGGCCGATGCCGCCGCCCGCGCTGAAGCACTCGGCGAAGAACGAGCGGAGCTCAGCGGCTGCCGCGGTGGACGTAGTGCGGGCCGATGGGCTCGCGGAAGTAGCCGTCCGGCGCGAAGGTGCCCACGATCGCCTCGGCGTCACCAGCCGCCAGCGCGGCCTGGTAGCGGCCGACGACATCACCGGGGCGGGCGGGCCCGGGCTCGAGGATGGGCGGCCGGAGGTGGTGCCGTCCGTCGACCGGCCACTGGCTGCAGTAGGTGCGGAACACCACCGACCGGATCGTCGGGCGATTCGGCGACGACCGCCACCGGCCACGCCACTTCCCGCCCGTCGCGGGCCAGGTGCGCCAGCAGCTCGACCACGGCCCGGCCGCCGACGCAGGTCGAGGCCACGGTCTCGATACGGGCGTGCAGCTCGGCCAGCCAGGACTTGATTGCTGGCTGACGAACTGCCGCAGCTGCCGGTGGCCGCGGATCTCGCCGGCGCGCGGGTCGTAGATCACGACCTCGCCTGGCCACACCGTCTCCAGGGCGCTGGGTGTCGCCTTTGTTCAGCGCGGTGAAGTACTGCGCGACCGGATCGGCCTGGCCCGCGGCGCGCGTCTGCCGGCGCGCCAGCTCTACGGCACTGGCGAAGTCCGGAAACCACGGCATCTCAACCCCTGCTCCGTTCGCTGCCGACTACCGCGCTTTGTCTAGCGACCACCTATTCATCCCCCGCCGATCCTATGCAGCCCGGCACCGGCCCAGACGATGATCGGCGCGGCCTGAGAGAATTCCCCTGACCCGGGGCGCAGCGCGGGCTGACGCGGGGGAAGGAGCCCAACTGGTGATCGCGGACCGGCGGGCCGGCAGCCTGCTGTCGGTGAACGTGGGCCTGCCGCAGGATCGTGGCCTGGCATGGCCGGACGGTGCACACCGGCGGTGTGGAAACGGCCGGCTGAGGGCCCGCAGATGGTGCGGCGGCTCAACATCGACGGCGACGGGCAGGGCGATCTGGCCGGGCACGGCGGCGAGCACCGGGCGGTGTTCGTGTACCAGATCGAGTCTTACCGGTACTGGCAGCAGCAGCTCGGCCGCGACGACTTCAGCTACGGCCAGTTCGGCGGAGAACTTCACGGTCGCGGGCCTGGCCGATGACCAGGTCTGCATCGGTGACCGGTACCGGATCGGCGAGGCGCTGTTCGAGGTGACCCAGCCGCGGGTCACCTGCTACCGGGTCGGCATCCGGATGGATGACCCGCGGATCCCGGCCCTGCTGGTCTCCCATCGCCGGCCGGGCTTCTACCTGCGGGTGCTGCGCGAGGGCGCCGTGTCAGGCCGGTGACGAGATCGTGCAGGTCGCCTCGGGACCCGGAAGCGATGACGGTGGCCGAGGTCGACGCCCTGCTCTACCTGCCCGGGCACTCCCGCCAGCAGCTGGCGCAGGCACTGCGGATCCCGGCCCTGCCTGACGGCTGGAAAGCCTCGTTCCGGGCGATGCTGGACCAGCCCGGATCGGCCGGCGGCACCGCCGGCAACGCCGGGCTGACCGCGGTGAGCCCGGCGCCGGCCTGGCCCGGGTTCCGGCCGATGGCCGTGACCGCCCTCGAGCGGGAAACCGAGTCGGTGCTCTCGGTGCTCCTGGCCGATCCTGACGGGGCGGCGGTGCCACCCGCCCGGCCCGGACAGTTCCTGACCTTGCGGCTGCCCGTCAGCCCGGGCGGTCAGCCGTTGCTGCGCAGCTATTCGCTGTCCGGGCCGCCGGGCGCCAGTTCCTACCGGATCAGCGTCAAGCGCGAGCCGCACGGCGCCGCCAGCCAGTTCATCCACGCCCGGGTCCGGGCCGGCGACCAGCTGGAGGTGGCCGCGCCGCGCGGCACTTTCATCCTCCAGCCCGGGACGGCACCAGTCGTGCTGATCAGCGCCGGGGTGGGGGCTACCCCGGTCCTGGCCATGCTTCATGACCTGGCCGCGGCCAGGTCGGGCCGCGATATCTGGTGGCTGCACGGAGCCCGCAGCCGGGCCGAAGAGCCGTTCGCGGCGCAGTCGCGGTCGCTGCTGGCGGAACTGGCCAGCGGGCACCGGTACATCAGCTACAGCCACCCTGGCCCTGGTGACGTCCGCGGCCGCGACTATCAGGCGCTGGGGCGGCTATCACCGGACGTGCTGGCCGCCCTCGACCTCCCGCGCGATGCCGATGCCTACCTCTGCGGGCCGGCCGCGTTCATGGCCCAGCTATCCGCGGCGCTGACCGGCCTGGGTATCGACCGCGCCCGCGTGCACACTGAGATCTTCGGGGCGGCGGGCTCGCAAACGCCGGGCATCGCGCCCGCCGCGGCCCGGCCGTCGCACCAGCCAGCCGGGCCGCCTGGCACCGGCCCGGACATCGCGTTCGCCCGCAGCGGCCTGACGGTCCGCTGGGATCAGCGCTACGCCAGCCTGCTCGAGCTGGCCGAAGCCAGCGATGTCCCGGTGCGCTGGTCCTGCCGCACCGGCGTGTGCCATACCTGTGAGACCGCCCTGCTCTCAGGGACGGTCGGCTATGCCCCAGAACCGGTCGATGCAGCCCGCCGCCGGCAGCGCGCTGATCTGCTGTTCCCAGCCCCGCGGCGACCTCGCACTCGACCTGTAAGCCCACCGGCCCTGGCGGCGCGCCACGCAGGCGCTGGAGCAGGCAGGATCAGGTCCGCCCGCGCCCTGGCGGTCACTAGGCCTGCGCCACCCTCGGTGCCCCGGTGTCCGGCTGACACCCTCGATGATGACCTCTGGCAGTTGCCTGGTGCCGGTTTGGCACACTGCGGATTTGTGATGATGCCATCAGTGTGCCATTATGGCACTCATGGATTTGCAGCCGTACATAGATGAGATCCACCACCAGCTGGAGGCAGCCGCCGACGCTGGCGGCGAGGACGCCCGGGCGCTGGCCGAGCGGCTCGTCGCACCCCTGGACGCGGCGATCCGCCTCTCGCTGCTTGACGCGCTGTCAGCCGCCGCGCAGGAGATCACCTGCGACCTCGCGCCCGCATCGGTGCAGGTGCGCCTGCGCGGCCGTGATCCAGAGTTCGCGGTGACGACGCCGGCCGAGCCAGCAGGCACCGACACGGCGATCGGGTCCGGCCCGCCCCCGGCGGCCGTCGCCGCTGCGGGCGGGATGCCGGGCGACGAGGCGGCGATGGCGCGGATCAACCTGCGCATGCCCGACCACCTCAAGGCCCGGGTCGATCACGCCGCTGCGGCCGAGGGACTTTCGGTCAACGCCTGGCTGGTGCGAGCGGCCGCCGCCGCCCTGGAACGGGCCGACCCCCCTCGCCGGCCCGAGCGGCGCGGCCCGCTGGGGTCCCAGCGCTTCACCGGCTGGGCGCGCTAGGCGATCGCCAGCTGTCTCAGCCAGGGCGGGCTTCAACCGATACATCGAGAAAGAAGGACAGCCATGCCAAGCTTCGTTACCCCCGGGCCGATCTCGGTCACCCTGGAAGTCGGCGTCGGTGATCTCACCGTCGTGGCGAGCGACCGAGCCGACACCGTGGTCGAGGTGCAGCCGAGCGACCCCGCCAAGCCGTCCGACGTAACGGCCGCCGAAAAGACCAGGGTCGAGTATGCCAACGGAGTGCTCGAGATCAAAGCGCCGAAGGGCTGGAAGCGCTACAGCATCCGGGGCGGCAGCGAGTCGATCGATGTGCTTATCGAGCTGCCAGCTGGCTCGCGGCTGCGCGGTGAGACCGGGGTCGCGACGTTGCGCTGCGCCGGCTCGCTCGGCGAATGCCGCTACAAGACCGGTGCGGGGGACATCATCGTGGAGCAGGTCAGCGGGACGGCTGAGCTCACGACCAGTACGGGCCAGGTCAGGATCGACCGGATCGGCGGCCCGGCGACGGTCAGGAACGCCAACGGCGACACGTGGATCGGCGAAGTCGCCGGCAGCCTTGAGGTCAAGGCGGCCAACGGGAAGATCACGGTGGACCAAGCCCACGGCACGGTCACGGCCAAGACCGCGAATGGCGACATCTATCTCGATGAAGTGGCCAGCGGGGTCGTCGTCGCCGAGACGTCGGTCGGCCAGGTGAACGTCGCCGTGGGCGCTGGGGTCGCCGCCTGGCTGGACCTGCACACCGGCTTCGGCCACGTGAACAACCTCCTCGACGCCACCGAGGAGCCAGGACCGGCGCAGCCCACCGTCGAGGTGCGGGCTCGCAACTCCTTCGGCGACATCACCGTCCGCCGGGCCGGCGCCGGTGACCGCGGGCAGGGTGCCGCATGACGGCCGCCACCGCCGGCTCGGCGCTGAGCGCGACCGGCCTGCGCAAGTCGTTCGGCGATAACGTCGTCCTCGACGGCATCGACCTCGACATCGCCGACGGCAGCGTCTTCGCGCTGCTCGGCCCCAACGGAGCCGGCAAGACCACCGCCGTGCAGATCTTCTCGACCCTGCTCCGTCCTGACGGTGGTGATGTCCGCATCGCCGGCTTCGACCTAGCCCGCCAGGCCAGCCAGGTGCGATCGGTCATCGGGGTCACCGGTCAGTTCTCCGCGGTCGACAACCTGCTCACTGGCACCGAGAACCTGATGCTGATCGCCGATCTGCACCACCTCGATCATCGATCGGCCCGCCGCCGGGTCGCCGGGCTGCTGGACCGCTTCGACCTGGCTGACGTGGCGGGCCGGACCGCGGCCACTTACTCGGGCGGCATGCGCCGCCGCCTTGACCTGGCCATGACACTGGTCGGCAACCCCCGGCTGATCTTCCTGGATGAGCCGACCACCGGCCTGGACCCCCGCAGCCGCCGCACCATGTGGCATATCGTCCGGGAGCTGGTCGACTCCGGCGTCACCGTGCTCCTGACGACCCAGGATCTGGACGAGGCCGACCGGCTGGCCGGCCGGATAGCGGTGCTCGACCACGGGCGGATCGTCGCTGAGGGCACGCCCGGCGAGCTCAAACGGCGCGTCCCCGGCGGTCACGCCTGGCTGTACTTCACCGATCCGGACGCGCTGGAGCGAGCGGCAGCGGTCCTGGCCGGCTCCGCGCACGACGACGAATCTCGCGCGCTCCGCGTGCCCAATGACGGCGCCCCGGCATCGCTCAGCGCCCTGCTCGGCCGCCTTGAGCACCTCGACCTGCACCCCGAGCGGGTGACCGTGCAGACCTCCGATCTCGACGACGTGTTCTTCGCCCTGACCGCCAATACCCCCCGCACCGCCCGCGCCCAGCAGGAGCAGCTGACATGACACTCACCTACGCGGTCCGCGACTCGGCCACCATGCTGCGCCGCGACCTGCGGCACGCGCTGCGCTTCCCGCTGATGAGCCTGAGCGGCGTGCTGGTGCCGGTCCTGTTCCTGCTCCTGTTCGCCGGCGTGTTCGGCCGCACCTTCCGCGCCGGGCTCGGAGCGGTCGTGCCCGCAGGCGGCGGCTACATCGACTATCTGACCCCGGGCATCTTGCTGATGACCGCCTGCGCGGCGGCGGAGACCACCGCGGTCAACATGAGCACCGACCTGACCGAGGGCATCATCGCCCGGTTCCGCACCATGGCCATCACCCGTACCTCGGTGCTCACCGGCCAGGTCGCGGGCGGGATCATCCGCGCCATGGTCAGCGCGGTCCTGGTGGTCGCCGTCGCTCTCGTCCTCGGGTTCCATCCCACCGCGACCGCGCTCGGCTGGATCGAAGCCGCCGCCCTTTTCGCCTTGCTGGCCGTCGCTGTCACCTGGCTCACGGTCTCGTTCGGCCTGCTGGCCAAGACCCCAGCGGGAGCCAACAGCCTCGCGCTGCTCATCGTCATAGCGCCGTTCATCAGCAGCGCGTTCGTGCCGACGGCCACCATGCCGGCCGGGGTCGCCTGGTTCGCTCGCAACCAGCCCTTCACGCCCATCATCCAGACCCTGCGCGGGCTGCTGGCCGGCACTCCCGTCGGCCACGACGGGATCCTCGCCGTGGCCTGGTGCGTGGCCATCAGCGTCCTCGGTTACCTATGGGCCCGCCGCCTCTACAACCGCAATCACGCCCGATGACCCGCCGTCGCCAGCAGATCGTCCGGGGAACGGGAGATACGATCGGCACAAGGGAGGGGTACTCACGGTGGCCGGAGCTCATGAGGGTGCAGACGAGGCCACGAGTGTGCCGGTGACACTCGCGGCCAACCGCATAGAAGCTGAACTGATCGTCGGCATGCTGCGCAATAACGGCTTGAACGCGGTCGTGTCGGCGGACGATGCCGCAGGACTGGAACCACAGCTGCAGCTCCAGGGCGTCCGGGTGCTGGTTACCCCATCCGATGAAGCCTCGGCCCGGCGGCTGCTAGCCGGCGACACCCTCTCGTAGGCCGGTCAGCCCGGGCCCTCGCAGCGACGCAGCCGTCGGGCTAT
>CAWBJA010000014.1:0-253974 GCA_963788895.1 uncultured Actinomycetota bacterium
TGATCGAGAACATTGCGGCATCCAGGTCATGGGTATCCCCGCCGTAATCAGCGGCGAGCCGGCCGGCCAGCTGCCGCAACGCCGGCAGCGCCACCCCCGCAGCGCCCACCACCCACGCCGGGTCGCCGCTGCGCGCCCGGTCCACCAGCTCCCGCCAGACCGCGTCGCGTGCGGCATAGGACATCGACGGGTGCAGCAGCATCCCCCGGAGCTCGTCGAGCGGGATCAACCGGGGCGGCAGGCCATGCTCGATCCGCGCCCCGTCCGCGGCCAGCGGGCGCGGCTCGCACACCAGCAGCCGGAACGTCTTATCCACCACGTCCAAGGGCGATGACCCGAAGTCATCGCCAATACGAGTACCCACAGCGGTGCTCCCTCCGCGCAAATCGGCTAGGAGCACCCATGCAGCCAGGACCCTCAAGCAGTTCCCGGGCATCAGGCAGGCATCGGGCAGGCGCTTTCCAAGCGCCGTGCAAGCACTTCGCAGGCATTTCACAAGCACCAGTCCGCAGGACCGGTCGCCGATAGGCGTTTACCCGCTTTGAGCTGCGGTATCACGCCTGGCAACTCAGGAGAGCGGTTGTGAATGTACTGCGAAATGAGGAGCTAACGAATTGGACTGTCCCTGATCACGGCGTGGCGCCGTTACTGGTGGTTCCCACGGCTGGAGCCTGGCGCGCTCGCACGGCAAGCAGGCGGCCATTGTCCCGCCGCAGCGCGGGACGAGTGCGTGTCCCTCCGTGCGTCCGTGGACTCGGGAGATCGACCAGGGGCGGTTCACCTGGCCTGCCTGATGAACAGGGCAGGCGCCTAGTCCGGGTCCTTCGACGGACATACCCGGTGGTCCGGGTCCCACCAGATCGCATAGAACACACCTTCGTCGATCACGCCCCAAAGGCGCGCCATATTGCCCAGCCGGAACCGGAACAGCTCATCGAACTCGTCTAGCTCCAGTTCCACTAGGCGGCGCTGCGCTTCGTCGCATAGGTGGCCGGCCGGGATAGGCTTGTGCTTGGCGCCGCGCCGCCTGTTACCGCCGGTCATCTGAGCACGGACCTCGGTCCAGGTCAGTCGTTCCATTTCCTGCAGAAACTTAATGATCTTCCGCAGCTCTCTGCCATCTACTGGCCAGGACCAATGTCCATTGTGATCAAGGTCAAGAAATGCCAACCGCCACACCGGGTGGCTGTTTCCGGGGCCGCCGTCGATCCCCTGCAGGCACCGCGGCCGGGACTTGACTGGTACAGGCTCGCCTAGGGCCGGACGATTCTTGCGCCGCGAGACAGGCTGGGGAACAGGCGGCCGCTTATCCTTCTTTGACATTGGCGTCAGCCGATGTCAAAGCGTGCGAAGAACTCGAACACCTCATCGTCATCTAGCCTCTGCCGGCTGCGCTCCAGCGGTGCCGCCCCTGCCCGCGCCCGCGCACTGGCCCAGGGCCCCGCACGATGGGTCATGGCGGATAGCTGGTGTGCACTCAGGGTGCCGTAGGTGTCGAGGACAAGATCGACGGATTCCCGCTCGCCATCATCCAGGGCACCAGGGTTACCTGGCACGTCACCGGGGGCGAGCTGAAGCCGACCGCGGTGCAGCTGGTATAGCTCCGGGCACACGGCCCGTTCGCCCACGCCTCGAACCGCTCGGGGAACAACCGCCGCTCTTCCCAGGCGAGGTGGTAGCCGTAGGCGTAGTAGCAGAGCTTCTGCAGCTTCATCGCAGACATGCCGCCCTGCGGAGTCGAGGATGTAGGCGGCGACGTCCTGCACGTGAGCCATAGTTTCTCCCCTACGGGGGGTACTTCTCATGATGACCCCTGGTTCTGTCAGTGGGCAATGACCGAACACTAGCGATTTTGTGAAGAGTGTGTCGCTCCGGCCAGGCTGGACCCCTTACTCGACTCTATGTTCTAGTTGGCCTTACGGATTGTGCTGGCAACGGTACTGGCAGTCGTACCCCGTCGGCGCCAGTGGCACGGCGTGGGCGACCATGTTGACGGAAGCGGTGGACTGATGCTTGGCAGGATGAGGGCCATGGTGCACGCTGCATTACCGAAGGCCATGGTGCCCGGCGATGGAACCGCGCCGGACTTTGCATCTGCGCCCGCCGCGACGCTCGGCGCGCCGCTAGGCGCGTCCATGGCTGGTCTCTGCGCGAAGCCGCACGCGCGCCGAGCGGACAGCAGGGACGATCGTCCACCTGGAAAGGGCCCCGGGTGCCGAGCATCATCGTCGCCGAGGACATCATTGTCGCGACGGCCTGGCTGGGTCAGGCGCTGCGCGGCTGCAGGGCGCAACAGTGGACGCTGGCCGGTCATCGCCGCCACGGGCCTGCTAATAGCGCCGTTCAGTATTCGCCTAACTGCGGATCATCCGCGGCACCGCAAGATCCTCAAGAAGGAGCGATTCTAGTCCAGACTAGCCGACGCACGGAGCCATGCTGGTAGAGGCTCGCATCGCCAGACGAGTATCCCCGTCGGACCGTGGGGAGTAGATGAAGGCATCGGATGCCCGGCCCGCTCCGCCTGGGCCTGGGCCTGGGCGGAACTACTGTTGACCCGCTCGCCGCGCAATGCCAAGCAGTCCGGTCACACTCCGTGATGGCCATGGTGCCTTCTTTGTGGCTGTCGGCGGGCAGATCCGGATGGCGGCCGATACGCGCTGCAGTGGCCAGTACCGCTGCAACCAGGCAGGCGGCATTTCCCGGGCTGGCCATGTATGAAACCGCCCTTCCGCGTGGTGTTTGTAGGCGTTCGCATGCGCTCGCGGTCGCACCACCCGAAGGAACCCACCGGACAGGAACGGCGGCATGAAACGCTGAAATCCGATCCTCCGCAGAACCCGGCTGTGCAGGACGCTCTATGGGCTGTACCAGGCAGCCGTGCCTCTGCCGAACTGCCTCGCCCTGGGTCCCCCTTGCTCGACTTGCGAGTCCGGCACTGCACTGGAGGGCCGTGCCCGTAACCATCGTCGCCCCAGCGTCCCTGTCCGAGCCGATCGCGCCCGGCCGCGCCGCATGGCGGGTCAGCCCACGACCATATCCGGCAGTCCGTTTCAGCCGCCGGGCCTCGCAGACGACTGGTTCATCCACTTCGCAGGCATCCGCGAATGACGGGCAACCCGGCGGCAGCGGGGAAAGATGCCGCTACCGCGATACGGGCAACGTCGGGGCGCCGCACACGGGCATCGGCAGGCAAACGGGCCTGGCCGTGGAGGCAGCGGCAAGAAGGACAACACCGCGATGGCATGCCGCAAGGCTCGGCAAGGCAATGGCGGTATCTCCGGCAGGCCACCAGCAGACCGCCGCGCGCCGGGGGACCAGAGAGCCGAGGAATAGAGACGTGAGGTGGTCTTGGGTACACCGGCGGCGGAAGATGACGTCGGAGTGCCGCCCAGCAGACCGTATTTCCGCTGTCGTATGGCCAGCTTTCCCCACTGGTATGCGCAGGCGGCAAGATGGCCACGCTCCGAGCCCATCGCGCTGCTGCAGATGGTGCGCACCCGGCAAGTATGACCAGCAAGGTTGTCGTAGCGGCAGTTGCCGGAATTGCCGCGCGGAAATTCGGCATGCCATTCTCGAATGCGGTACGGAACTCTGGAAGAGACACCTTACTGATCACCCGGTGGGATCGGCCGAAGAGCAGGAACTATGACCAGGGAAATAGGCTCACCAGAACCTCATATAGCCAATTCTCAGGTATACAATTCCGATATTGGGACTAAGCCGCGTGACATGCCCGACGGCGACACCATCGGGCTGATCCTGCCTGATGAGCCGCCCCCGCTCCCGCCTGCTGCGGCGCGCGCACTGCTGCGGATCCTGCTCACGGCCCGCGCGCGGCGCGGCCAGCAAGAACAGGAGGCACAACCATGACAGGCGCGAAGCCCGCGCGGTTCTTCTTTTACCACCGCGTCGCACGTGACCCTAACGACACCGAGGAGGAGTGCCAGCCACAGGCCCAGCGCATCGCGAACTGGGCTGGGTCGAGCGGAGTCCGGCCTGAACAGCGGGCGGATATCCCGGCTTTGGTGCCAGAGTTCGGCGGTGCCGTGACACCAGGCGAGACATTCCACCAGATGGCCATCCAAGTCCTTGACCGCCAGGCAATACCGAATACGGATGCGCCGTGCATCGGGCCCCCTAGCCGCCGGGCCAGAAGCACGCCCGACGCGTCGGAGGGCGGCCGATGACGAGCATGATGATCCCGTTCGCCTTCTGGGGCCGGGTGTCGACCGAGGACAACCAGGATCCGGAGTCCTCTCGCGGCTGGCAGCTCACCCGGGCGCGAACGCTGATCGAGCCGCACGGCGGCGAGATCGTCACCGAGTTCTTCGACGTCGACAAGTCCCGGTCGATCCCGCCGGCAGCGCCGACCCGAGGCTGCGCAGGCTCCTCGCCGCCCTGGCCGATCCGCGACGCGGGTTCGACGCCGTCGTCGTCGGCGAACCGCAGCGGGCGTTCTACGGCAACCAGTTCGGCTGCACGTTCCCGATCTTCGATCACTACGGCGTGCCGCTGTGGGTGCCCGAGGTCGGCGGCCCGATCGACCCGGACAACGAGGCCCACGACCTGGTCATGTCCGTGTTCGGCGGCATGAGCAAAGGCGAGCGGAACCGGATCAAGATCCGGGTGCGCACCGCCATGGCCGCCCAGGCCCAGCTCGAGGGCCGGTTCCTCGGCGGCCGCCCGCCGTACGGCTACCTGCTCGTCGACGCCGGGCCGCATCCCAACCCGGCCAAGGCCGCCGACGGCAGGCGGCTGCACCGCCTCGACCTCGACGAGTCGCGGCCGCCGCGTGGTGCAGCGGATCTTCGCCGAGTTCATCAGCCGGGCACGGGCTGCTACGCGATCGCCGAGGGACTCACCCGCGACGGCATCCCCTCCCCGTCCGCGCACGACCGGGCGCGCAACCGGCATCGCAGCGGCATCGCCTGGTCCAAGAGCGCCGTACGGGCCATCCTGACCAACCCTCGCTACACCGGCCGGCAGGTCTGGAACAGGCAGCGCAAGGACGAAGTCCTGCTCGACGTCAACGACGTGGCCCTCGGCCACTGACCAAGATGCGCTGGAATCCGGCGGACAATGGGTCTGGTCCGCCGATACGGTCGCACCCGCCGATCGTCGACGAGGACGACTTCGCGCGAGTTCAGGCGATCCTGGCGGGCCGCGGCGCGGCCCGGCAGCACAAGCCGCACCGGGCCCGGCACGCCTACCAGCTGCGGGGCCTGCTGTTCTGCGGCGTACTGCGACCGCCGGATGCAAGGCCAGTGGAACAACCAGGCGCCCTACTACCGCTGCCGGTTTCCCCGTGGAATACGCACTGGCCAACAAGGTCAGCCATCCGCGCAACGTCTACCTGCGCGAGGAGCCGATCGTCCCCGGACTCGACCAGTGGCTGTGCCAGACAGTTCGACCCCGCGCCGCTGGCTGTGACCGTCGAGGAGCTGACGCCGCACAAGACGGCAGCTCGCCGGGCTGCTGCGGACCAGGCCCGGCGCAGGATCGCCGAATGCGACCGCAAGCTGGCCAGGCACCGCGCCGCGCTGGACGCCGGTGCGCGACCCGGCAGTCGTCGCCGGTGGATCAGACGCAAGCCCAGGCTGAAGCCGCCGCCGCGCGAGCTGCGCTGCGTCAGGCCCAGACCAGCGCACGGCTAAGCCGAGCCGAGAGCAGCTGCCACCTGATCCGGCAACTCGGGACATCGTCAAGCCCTGACAACGCCGACCCCGACGACAAGGCCGAGGTCTACAAGACCTCGAGGTTAGGCTGACTTACCAGCCACAGGAGCGAGTCGTGCGGGCTGAAGCCCGTCTCCGGGCCGCTCCCATCGGAGGATGGTTCGTGTCCGAGGGGGGACTTGAACCCCCATGCCCTTTTGGGGCACTAGCACCTCAAGCTAGCGCGTCTGCCTATTCCGCCACCCGGACGAGCACGGCGCCGGGGACGCCGGGCCGGCCGCATCACGATAGCAAATCGGTCGGCCTGCGGCGAAGGGTCAGCGGCGACGGTGGGCGGTCGACGGTGGGCGGTGACGGGCCGGGCCTGCCGGGGCTGGCCGCCGCTCACTGCCCCGCAAGGCCGCCAGCACGAGACTTACGCTCCACAGCGGACGGCCGGCGCGCGATATTGCAGCCTGGCCGCTCTGGGGCGGTTGATGCGACGATGGGCAGATGACCGAGTACTTCAGCCGCCAGCGGCGTCCGGGCCAGCGATGAGGTCGTCACGCTCACCAGTGACCTGATCAGGATCGACACCACGAATGCCGGGGATAACTCGGGCCCGGGCGAACGCCAGGCGGCCGAGTACGTGGCCGCGCTGCTCGCCGACGTCGGCCTGGAGCCGGCGGTGCTGGAGTCGTACCCGGGGCGGGCCAGCGTGGTGGCCAGGATCGCGGGCAAGGACTCCGCCCGGCCCGCGCTGCTCATCCATGGCCATCTGGACGTGGTGCCTGCCGATGCGGCGGACTGGCAGGTCCACCCGTTCTCCGGCGAGGTCAGGGATGACTGCGTCTGGGGTCGGGGCGCGGTGGACATGAAGGACATGGACGCGATGATCCTGGCCGTGATCCGGCAGCGGCTGCGGGAAGGGCGGCGGCCGCCGCGCGACGTGGTGCTGGCGTTCCTGGCCGACGAGGAGGCGGGCGGCAGCTACGGCGCGAGCTGGCTGGTGGACAACCATCGCGAGCTGTTCGAGGGCGTCACGGAGGCGATCGGCGAAGTCGGCGGCTTCAGCGCGACGATCGGCGGGCAGCGGCTGTATCTGATCCAGATCGCCGAGAAGGGCATGGCCTGGCTGCGGCTGACGGCCCGCGGGTCGGCCGGGCACGGCTCGATGATCAACTCCGACAACGCCGTCACCGAGCTCGCGGAGACCATCGCCAGGATCGGACGGCACCCGTGGCCGGTCCAGCTCACCCCCGCCGTGCGGGCCTTCCTGGCCGGGGCCTGTGCCGCTCTCGGCATAGATTTCAGCGAGAACGCCAGCCGCGAGGTGATCGGGAAGCTCGGGCCGATCTCGCGCATGGTGGGAGCGACGCTGACCAATACCGCCAACCCGACCATGCTGTCGGCGGGCTACAAGGTCAACGTGGTGCCTCAGGTGGCGACCGCTCAGGTGGACGGGCGGTTCCTGCCCGGATACGAGGAAGCCTTCCTGGCCGAGCTGGACGGGCTGCTCGGGCCCGGCGTGAGCCGGGAGTTCACGCACCGGGACATCGCGCTCGAGACGACGATTCGACGGCGATCTGTGTGACGCCATGACCGCCGCGCTGCTGGCCGAGGATCCGCAGGCGCGGATCGTCCCTTACTGCCTGTCCGGCGGGACGGACGCGAAGTCGTTCTCCCGGCTGGGCATCCGCTGTTTCGGGTTCGCCCCGCTTCGGCTGCCTGATGACCTGGACTTCGCGGGCATGTTCCACGGCGTGGATGAGCGCGTGCCGGTCGACGCGCTCAAGTTCGGCGTCCGCGTCCTGGACGGCTTCCTGTCCCGCTGCTAACCGCCTTCTCGCAGGTCAGGACGGATAACACCAGCCACGGACGAGCTATCGCTTGTCCGGACCCGGGGCCTCTTTCGGCAATTGAGCTGCGCGCACAATGAGTAGTGATATGGTTACCCAATGTGTGAGGCTGCCTTTCTGGGGCGTGCCCCTGCGTTTAGCACCTGATTGGCAGCCTTGCACGATGCCGGCATCGACGAGGAGGGTTGCCTGTGTCGCCGGAACAGGTACAGGATCGGCTGTCGTCTCGAGACGGGCGCGCAGCACGGCACCGGAATCGGCGCGGGGGCCTTGTACCTGGGTTGCTTGATCCTCGAAGTCGGCAGCGGGCTACGGCTCGCTCCAGCGGTCACGGCCGCGGGTCCCGCCAGCGAGCGGGGCCCGGCCGTGACCGCACGCAGTTGCCCGTCCTGGGCTTGCAGATAGCTCACTGAAAGGCCGCGATGGCCATTCGGCACAACGCGCTGCGCCACTGCGGTCACGTCATGTCACCGAGCGCAGTCGGAGAGCAATGATGACCGAGGAGCAGATGATGGTTACCTGGGCTGATGCCGAACCGGCCACGGATCCAGGCTTGGACATGGACCGGGCCCCCGGTTTACACCGGGGCTCCGACCTGGGCCGGGTCTCTGACTTGGACTGGGTCTCGGGCCTGGGCCGGGTCCTTGACTTGGACCGGGTTTCCGACTTGGACCGGCCCTTCGATCTGGGCCGGGCTTCGGACCTAGGCCGGGCTTCGGACCTGGGCCGGGTCACTTACTTGGACCGAGTCTCTTACCTGGACCGCGCCTCGGACCAGGGCCGGGCTTCGGAGCTGGGCCGCGCCTCGGACCTGGGCCGGGTCTCTTACTTGGACCGGGCTTCGGAGCTGGGCCGCGCCTCGGACCTGGGCCGGGTCTCTTACTTGGACCGGGCTTCGGAGCTGGGCCGGGCTTCGGACCTGGGCCGGGTCTCTTACTTGGACCGGGCTTCGGAGCTGGGCCGCGCCTCGGACCTGGGCCGGGTCCCTGACTTGGACCGGGTCTCGGGCCTGGGCCGGGCCCCGGACTTCGGTCGGGGGCCTGACCTCGGCCAGTCGCAGCACTGGCTGGATGAGCCGGCCGCCGAGGCAGGCCCGCAGGACGAGCAGGGCGGCTACCTGAGCCGGCGCCAGATCGACGGCGGCGATGGCCAGCGCGACCGTGGCGCGGCCCGGCCGCGGCCGGGCCGCCGGGCACCCCGGCATGCGGCGCCCCCGGCCAGTTTCGCTAGCCAGCTGCGCGCCCTGTTCTCCATCCGTTCCCTGCTGACCCCCAGGTGTCACTGACCAGGTGTCACTGACCAGATTTCACTGACCGCCGCGGTACGGCATCGACGTTATGGGGCCGCCGCGGCGGGGCGGGGCGGCCCGGAATTGCCTGCGGCGCGGCTGGCGGGATGAGTTATGCTCGCGGCGCAGGCCCGTAGCGGGCGGGTCCTTGCGAGGCCAGGCTGCGCCGCGGTCCCCGGGACTACAGTTCCCGGAACCCGGTCAGCGATGTCCGCACTGGGCGGATGATCTGGCGGCGCAAGGTCGCTTTCCTGCTGCCGTCCGCGTACAACGCCAGCCGGGCGAGTTCCCAGCGCCCGTATTCGGCGTGGTCGGTCAGGATGCGCCGTGCCACGTCCCTGCTCGTCCCGCGCGGCAGGTAGAGCACAAGGTAGGAGTACTCAGCCATCATCTTCATTGTGCGGGACCGGAGCGGTGGTTCAATCAGCGTTGATAAAACGCGCAGGAGGCCGGCCGGGAACACTCAGCTTGCTTCCGCGGGTTTGTTGGGTAAGACGAGCAGTGGCCTGCGGGCCGCAGGCACGGTCCAGGTGGCCGGGCCCGCCGCACGGTTGCTGATCCGTCAGGGCGCTAGCGCAGTTGGCCTGCGGTAGCCTCCAGGCGTCGCGGATGTGAGGGTGAAGAGCGTGGCAGCAAGGACAGGATCGGCCGACAAAGAGGCGAAGGCTGAAGGTGCCGCCGCCGGGAACGGGCGTCGGCGACTCGTGATTGTCGAGTCGCCGGCCAAGGCGCGGACCATTGCCGGGTACCTCGGCAAAGGCTATGTGGTCGAGTCCAGCATTGGCCATATTCGCGACATGCCTGACAAGGCTGCGGAAATACCAACCAAGTACCGCAAAGAGCCGTGGGCCAGGCTCGGGGTCAACGTGGACGCCGACTTCGCCCCGCTGTACGTGGTCAACTCGGACAAGCGGCAGCAGGTGTCCAAGCTCAAGCAGCTGCTGAAGGACGCCGACGAGCTCCTGCTGGCCACTGATGAGGACCGCGAGGGCGAGGCCATCGCCTGGCACCTGCTGGAAGAGCTCAAGCCCAAGGTCCCGGCCCGGCGGATGGTCTTCCACGAGATCACCCCGGAAGCGATCGCGCAGGCGGTCGCGAATCCGCGGGCCATGGACGACGGCCTGGTCGAGGCCTACCAGACCCGGCGGGTGCTGGACCGGCTCTACGGCTACGAAGTCTCGCCCGTGCTGTGGAAGAAAGTCATGCCGCAGCTGTCCGCGGGCCGGGTTCAGTCGGTGGCGGTCCGGCTGGTGGTGGACCGGGAGCGCGAGCGGATAGCGTTCAGGGCCGCTCGTTACTGGGATCTCGAAGCCGTCTTCGGCACTACGGCGCGGGCCAGGAACGGCGCGGGCCGGGCCTCAGCCGCCGACGACGTGGCCTCGTTCCCTGCGGGCCTGGTGGCCGTGGACGGCCGCCGGGTGGCCCAGGGGCGCGACTTCACCTCGACCGGCGAGCTGCGCTCGGCCGACATCCTGCACCTGGACGGGGAGCACGCGGCCGCGCTGGCCGACCGGCTGGCCGACGCGGCCTTCGCGGTCACTTCGGTGGAGCGCAAGCCCTACCGCCGGGCGCCCTACGCGCCCTTCCGGACCACGACGCTGCAGCAGGAGGCCTCGCGCAAGCTCGGGTTCTCGGCCAAGTACACGATGCAGGTCGCGCAGCGGCTGTATGAGAACGGTCACATCACCTATATGCGGACCGACTCCATCACCTTGTCCCAGACCGCGATCACGGCCGCCCGGGCGCAAGCCAGGCAACTGTACGGGGCCGAGTACGTGCCGGACAGCCCGCGCGTCTACACCAGCAAGGTCAAGAGCGCGCAGGAGGCGCACGAGGCGATCCGGCCATCAGGGGACACCTTCCGCACCCCCAGCCAGACCAGCCTGCGCGGCGATGAGCTGCGGCTGTACGAGCTGGTCTGGAAGCGGACCGTGGCCTCGCAGATGAAGGACGCCACCGGCGAGTCGGTGTCGGTCCGGGTGGCCGGCACCTCCAGCGCGGGCGAGCGGGCCGAGTTCGGCGCGTCCGGCAAGGTGATCAGCTTCTACGGGTTCCTCAAGGCCTACGTGGAAGGGTCCGACGACCCGGAGGCCGACCTGGACGACAACCAGCGGCGGCTGCCGCCGCTGGCCGAGGGCGACCCGCTGACCGCGCTCAGCCTGGCCGCGGCCGAGCACGCCACCAGGCCGCCCGCCCGCTACACCGAGGCCTCCCTGATCAAGGAGCTGGAAGACCGGGAGATCGGGCGGCCGTCCACCTACGCCTCGATCATCGGGACGATCCTGGACCGCGGCTACGTGTTCAAGAAGGGCACCGCGCTGGTGCCCTCCTTCGTCGCCTTCGCCGTGGTCACGCTGCTGGAACGGCATTTCGCGCAGCTGGTCGACTACGACTTCACCGCCCGGATGGAAGCCGCGCTGGACGAGATCGCCCGGGGCGAGGCCGGCCGGGTGCCGTGGCTGCGCCGGTTCTATTTCGGCACCGACGGCGCGGCGGGCCACGAGGAAGGCCTCAAGGAGCTGGTCAGCGACCTGACCGACATCGACGCCAGGGACGTGAGCTCGTTCCCGCTGGCCGGCACCGACATCGTGGTGCGGGTGGGCCGGTACGGCCCCTACCTGGAGCGGGACGGGCAGCGGGTCAACGTGCCGGAGGGCACGGCGCCGGACGAGCTGACGCCCGAGTACGCGACCGAGCTGCTGAACCGGCCGAGCGGGGACAAGGTGCTCGGCACCGACCCGGAGACCGGGACCACGATCATCGCCAAGGCCGGCCGGTTCGGGCCTTATGTCACCGAGCAGCTGGCCGAGAACGCGCCCGCGTCGGCCAAGCCCCGGTCCGCGTCCTTGCTGAAGTCGATGGACGTCGACAGCGTCACGCTGGAAGACGCGCTGCGGCTGCTGACCCTGCCCCGCGCGCTCGGGGAACTCGACGGTGAGCAGGTAACGGTGCAGAACGGGCGTTACGGCCCATATGTCAAGAAAGGCGCGGACAGCCGTTCACTGGAGTCCGAGGAACAGATGTTCACGGTCACCCTGGACGAGGCGAAGGCCATGTTCGCGCAGCCCAAGCCGCGGGGCCGGGCGGCCAGGGCGGCGGCCGCCCCGCCGCTGCGCGAGCTGGGCGAGGACCCGGCCAGCGGCAAGGCGATCGTGCTGCGGGAAGGGCGATGGGGTCCGTACGTTACCGACGGCGAGACCAACGCCTCGCTGCGCAAGGGCGATGCGGCGGAGTCGATCACCAACCAGCGCGCGATCGAGCTGCTGGCCGAGCGCCGGTCGTCGGCGCCAGCGCCGCGCCGCAAGGCCGCCGGGCCGGCCCGGTCGGCCAAGTCAGGCACGCCGGGCACGCGAACGGCCCGGTCAGCGCCCAAGCCCGCGAGCGGGCGGGGCAAGCGGGCGTGACTTGACGCTCGCCGCGGGCTGCCCTGGCCCGGTGCGCTGAACCCGCCCGGGACCGTCAGAGGCAGGCCAGACCAGGGTCAAGTCCGGGCCGGAGCCGGGCGAAAAAACCGGCCTTAACCGGAGGTGGCGGACACCGTTGTCGGCGGCTGAGGTATAACCTCGCCGTTCTGCCGATACCCTGTCGCCGTGAACTTTAGATCCCCTTTGGGCGGCGAGCGCTCCGGCGCGCTGTCCATCGCTGCCTTCCGGCGGCTGTGGATCGCGGGTTCGCTGTCCAGTCTGGGAGACTGGCTGAGCCTCCTGGCGCTGACCGCGCTCGCCTTCCGCCTGGCCGGCGGGAACGGATCCCCGGCCGCCTCCACGGCGGCCAGTACCGCGCAGGCCACCGCGGTCAGCGGGGTCTGGCTGACCTCGCTGCTCCCGGCGCTGCTGCTCGGCCCGCTGGCCGGCGCGGTAGCGGACCGGTTCGACCGGCGGCTGAACATGATCTTCGGGGACGTGTTCCGCGCGGTCTTGTACCTGTCTATCCCGGTCAACCTGACGCTTGGCGTCATCGACCGGCTCACCTGGATCTACATCGTCCAGTTCCTGGCCTCGTGCACCTCGCTGTTCTGGACGCCGGCCAAGGACGCGGTGATCCCCAACCTGGTGCCGCCGGACCGGCTGGAGCAGGCCAATCGCTCAGCCTGTTCACGCACCTACGGGATGGCGCCGATCGCCGGGCTGGTATTCGGCCTGCTGGCCCTGGGCAGCCGGGCGCTCGGCTCCGTTGCTCCCTATTTCTCGACCAATCAGACCAACCTCGCGCTGTACTTCAACGTAGTGACGTTCGTGGTGTCGGCGCTCACGGTCGTTCTGCTGCGGCAGATCGGGCGGCGGCGCCGGGGCGCGATCTCGAGCTCCGTCGGTGGCCAAGGCCATCTGGGAGGGCTGGCGGTTCCTCGGCCACAACAAGGTCGTCCGCGGCATCGTGGTCGGCATGATCGGCGCGTTCGCGGCGGCCGGCGTGGTCGTGGGCCTGGGCCGCTCCTACGTCCAGTACACGCTGCACGGCGGCAGCGCGGGCTGGGGCATTGTCTTCTCCGCGATCTTCGTCGGGATCGCGGTCGGGATGTTCGTGGGCCTGCGCATCCTGCGGGGCTTCTCCCGGCGCCGGCTGTTCGGCGCTGACCATCACGTTCGCCGGCGGTGCCGCTGGCCGGGATCGCGCTGATCCCGAACCTGGTCGTGGTCACGGCCCTGGTCGTGCTGCTCGGCTCGTGCGCCGGCGTCGCCTACGTCACCGGCTACACGATCGTCGGGCTTGAGGTGGACGACGACACCCGGGGCCGGACCTTCGCGTTCCTGCAGTCAGCGATCCGGGTGATCTTGTTCGCCGGTGATCATCGTGGTGCCGTTCCTGACCGCGGCGTTCAACGCGCGGGTGCACCGGCCTGTCGGGCTCGACCACGGTGATGATCGGCGAACGTCGACTACGCCAACGTCGGGATACAACCTGGACCTGCTGCTGGCCGCCGCGGTGGCGCTGGTGCTCGGGCTGATCTCGTACCGGCAGATGGACGACCGCCGGGGCGTGCCGCTGCTGGCCGACCTGGGCTCGGTCGTTCCGCAACGAGCCGTTCGAGCCGCCGCCGGTGCACGCCAACGGGAACGGGACCGGGCCGTCCGCCGCCCGCGGCGGCGGCGTGCTCCTGGCGCTGGAAGGCGGCGAGGGGGCAGGCAAGTCCACGCAGGCCCGGCTGCTGGCCATCTGGCTGCGCGACCAGGGCTACGACGTGGTCACCACGCACGAGCCGGGCGCGACGAAGGTCGGCATGCGGCTGCGCGCGCTGCTGCTCGACACCGCGCACACCGGCCTGTCGGCGCGGGCCGAGACGCTGATGTACGCGGCGGACCGGGCCGAGCACGTCGACGTCGGTGATCATCCCGGCCCTCGAGCGCGGCGCCATCGTGGTCACCGACCGGTACGTGGACTCCACGCTCGCCTACCAGGGCGCCGGGCGGCAGCTGCCGGTCGCCGAGATCGCCGAGCTGAACGAGTGGGCGACCGGCGGGCTCAGGCCGACCTGACGATCCTGCTCGACCTGCCGCCGCTGACCGGGCTCGGCCGCCGGCGCAGCTCGGCGACCGGCTGGAAGTCCGAGCCGGTCGACTTCCACCAGCGGGTCCGGAACGGCTTCCTGGCGCTGGCCGAGGCCGAGCCCGACACGCTACCTGGTGCTGGATGCGACCCGGCCCGACGGCGAGGTGAGCCGCGACATCCAGAGCCGGGTCCGGGAGCTGCTGCCCGACCCGATCCCGTTGGCGGCCGAGGAGAACACCGGGCTCGTTCCCGGCGGTACGGGACTGGATCAGCAGGCTAGCCAGAGCGCGGCGGGGGTGACGGGATGAGCTCGGGCGGTGTTCGACGAGCTGGCCGGCCAGGAGATCGTGGTCGACCAGCTGCGCGGCGCGCAGTGGCGGTGGCGGCGGTCGCCGCGCGCGGCGTGGCCGGCCAGGGCACCGGCTGGCTGCGGCCGGGACGGACCTGGGCGGCGCGCCGGCCGTCGGGCATGACCCACGCCTGGCTGTTCACCGGGCCGCCCGGGTCAGGCCGGTCGCTGGCCGCGCGCGCCTTCGCCGCCGCGCTGCTGTGCGACCGGCAGGGCTGCGGCGACTGCCCGTCGTGCCACCAGGTCGCCGGTCGGCACCCACGCCGACCTGCTGCTGGTCCGGCCCGACGGGCTGTCCTACGGCGTCCGGCAGACCAGGGACCTGGTGCTGCAAGGCGGCCGCCGCGCCGGTCTACGGGCGGTGGCGGATCGTGCTGTTCGAAGACGCCGACCGGTGCCACCGAGCAGGCGGCGAACGCGCTGCTCAAGGCCATCGAGGAGCCAGCGCCGCGGACGGTCTGGCTGCTGTGCGCGCCGTACTGCCGACGACCTGCCGACGACGATCAGGTCCCGGTGCCGGCTGGTGACCTTGGGACGCCGCGCACGTCGGCGGTGACCGAGGTGCTCGAGCGCGAGGGCATCGGCGCCGAGCAGGCGCTCGGGCGGCGGCGCTCGGCGGCCCAGGGGCACATCGGCCGGGCCCGGCGGCTGGCCACCGACGAGGAGGCGGCCCGCCGGCGCGGCGAGGTGCTGCGGGTCCCGGCGCAGGCCAGCGTCGGGCGAGCCTGGGCGACGGGCGGCGCTGGCCGCCGCGCGGCGCTGGTCAAGGCGGCCGAGGCGGAGGCCGCCGCGATGACCGAGGAACTGGACGAGCCCGAGCGCGACGCGCTGCGGCGCGCGTTCGGCGAGGGCTCGACCGGCAAGGGCGTCGCGACGGCGCTGCGCGGCGCGGCCGGCGCGCTGCAAGGATCTGGAGGACCGGCAGAAGTCCCGCGCCACCCGGCTCAAGCGGGACTCGCTGGACCGGGCGCTGCTCGACCTGGCCGGGTTCTACCGGGACGTGCTCGCGATCCAGCTCGGCGCGTCGGTCGAGCTGGCCAACGAGGCCCGCGCCGATGACCTGCGGGACATCGCCGCCGCCGGGTCAGCCGAGGCCACCGTGCGCAAGATCGAGGCCATCATGCGATGCCGGCAGCGGCTGACGCTCAACGTCGCGCCGCTGCTGGCCGTCGAGGAACTGACGCTCGCCTCGCCGCCCGCTAACCCCGCCCGAGCGTTCCTGATGATCCCCGGGCAGTGCTGGACGACGACTGGGGCTGGGCGGACAGCTCGGGCTTCCACCCGTTGCCCGCGGCCGCCGGGGCGGTGTTGCTGGCCTGGTAAGACCGGGTCCTCCGATGTCCGGCAAAGGGAAATCAGCGGCCGGGGCAGACGGGGCCCGGTGACGCACCGTAGCCTGTGGACGTGGGCATGATGATGGCGGTGAGCTTCCAGCGGAACGGGCGGCTCTATTACCTGGATCCCGGGCCCGTATCAGCCCGACCGTCGGCACCAAGGTGCTCGTGCCCACCGACTGCGGTCCCGAGGTGGCCGAGTGCATCTGGGCGCCGCAGTGGGTCGACGACGAGATCGCCGGGCTGCCGGTCTGCGCGGGCCTGGCACCGACGACCAGGACCTGACCGGGATGAGTCGAACCGGGGCACGCCGCGCCGAGGCCCGGGTCACGACCCGGCGGCTGGTGCGGCAGCATGAGCTGCCGATGAAGATCATCGCGGTCGACTACCTGGACAAGCACGAACGTGTTCACCGTCTACTTCAGCGCCCCGCACCGGGTCGACTTCCGCGGGCTGGTCCGGGATCTGGCCGAGCGGCTGCACGCGCGGGTCGAGCTACGCCAGATCGGGCCGCGGGACGAGGCGCGGCTGCAGGGCGGGATCGGTCCGTGCGGCCGCGACCTGTGCTGTGCCACGTTCCTGAAGGATTTTGAGCCCGTGTCGGTGCGGATGGCCAAGGACCAGGATCTGCCGGTGAACCCGCTGCGGATCGCCGGTGCGTGCGGGCGGCTGATGTGCTGCCTGAAGTACGAGCACCCGCTGTACCAGGACTTCCACGCGAGCAGGCACCGCGGCTGGGGATCATCGGTGGAGACACCGGACGGGCCCGGGCACGGTGGTCGGGCACAACGTCCCGACCGACGAGGTGGTGGTGAAGCTGGCCGAGGACGGCCGGCGGACGCGCATGCCCGAAGGCCAGCGTGTGCGGCTCCCGGAAGGCCTACGAGGCAATGCTACGGTCTGCGCGCGGAACCGGCCGCGGACCGGTAGACTCCTGTCGCTGCCGGTTCGCGCGGCGCGCCGCCTTAGCTCAGTCGGCAGAGCGATTCACTCGTAATGAATAGGTCATCGGTTCGATTCCGATAGGCGGCTCCAGGTCAGACACCCTGTTCAGGCGATAAGCAGGCGCAGGCCGAGTTCTGCCGCCTCGAGATCGACGAGGTCGCGGTTGCGTTCGGCCCACCGGCCGGAGGCGAGGTCATCACGGAGGCTGCGCACTGCCCGCTGCTCGGCCTGCGGCCCGACTCTGGCCCACACCGATACTCCGCGACGTACCTGTTCGTCGAGGTATGCCTCGGGCCGGCGCCAGTAGGCCTCGAAGAAGCCGTCAGCGCAGTCCCACGGAATGAGCACCGGCTCTATCCGGGCTCCGATCGCGCGGGCCTGCTCGGCCAGCGAAGGCCGGCCGGCGACGAGGTCAGCGACCTCAGGCAGATAGTCGCGAGTAAGCCAGAACCGACGACGCCATCCGGTGTCACTGGCTTCGTGCGTGAACACCACCACGCGGCGGGCCACCCGCCGCATCTCGTGCAGGCCCGCGATCGGGTCCAGCCAGTGATGGACGGTGGAAACGGCCATCGCGGCGTCGAAGGACTGGTCCTCGAACGGAAGATTCTCCGCGGTGGCAGCCAGGCACGGCGCTGCGCCTGCGGGACGCTGCGCACGCATGACCGCCGACGGTTCCAGCGCGGTGACGTCACGGCCGGGGGGCTCGTAGGAGCCGGTGCCAGCCCCGACATTTAATACCGTCCGCGCATCGCCGAGCGCAGCCCAGATCCTGGCGGCGATCCGCGGCTCGGTGCGCCGCGTCGCGGGATAGGTGGCTCCGATGGTGTCATACAACGGCGCGCCGGACATGTCGCTGCCTCCCTGACTGTCACCGGCCCACGGCGGAATGTCTCATTACGACGTATCGAGCCGATATATCGTCACGATATGCAGTGCCGCGCGCCAGCGCAAGTCCTGGCGTTCGACTGCCGGGCTTGACTCTCCGGTTACGGGAGACCGCAGGCTCGGGGCCATGACCGATATAGACCTGGTAAGACCCGCCTCAGGGCAGTCGGGCCCGGCGGCGGCAGGCCGCTCGCCGATGCCCGTGCTGATGTGCAGCGTGTTCATGATCGTCCTGGATTTCTTCGCCGTGAGCGTGGCCATTCCGTCCATGCAGACCGGCCTGCACGCCCCGTCCAGCGCCATTGAGTGGGTGGTGGCGGGGTACGGGCTGACCTTCGCGGTCCTGCTCGTGGTGGGCGGCCGGCTGGGCGACTTGTACGGCCGGCGGCTGGCGTTCAGCATCGGGCTTGGGATCTTCGTCGTCGCGTCCGCGGGCTGCGGCCTGGCGCCGACCGCGGCGGTCCTGATCGCGGCACGGCTGGTGCAGGGCGTGGGTGCCGCGCTGATCAGCCCGAACGTGCTGTCCATCATCGGCGTCGGCTATCCCGGGCCGGCCCGGATCCGGGCCATCACGATCTACGGCATGGTGCTGGGCCTGGGCTCAGCGGGCGGCCTGCTCATCGGCGGGCTCCTCATCCAGGCCAACATCCTGGGCCTGGGCTGGCGCACGGTGTTCCTGATCAACGTGCCGGCCGGAGCCGTGGCCCTGGCCTTCGCCCGGCGGCAGATCACCGAGTCGCGCGGTGAGCCGTACGGGCGGCCGGGCCGGACCGGAGCGGGCCGGCTGGACCTGGGCGGGATGGCCCTGGTCACGGCCGGCCTGACGGCGCTGGTCCTGCCGCTGGTCGAAGGGGAGGCCACGCACTGGCCGGCCTGGACCTGGGCCAGCCTGGCGGCCGCCCCGGTGCTGCTCGGCGGGTTCGCCGTGCACGAGCTGCGGCAGTCCCGCCGGGGGCGGGAGCCCTTGCTGGACCTGACCCTGCTGCGGAACCGGTCGCTGGCGGCCGGCCTGGCCACCCAGCTGGCCTTCTGGAGCGGGCAGGCCTCGCTGTTCCTGGTCCTCGCGCTGTACCTGGAGCTGGGCCGCGGGCTCGACGCGCTGCAATCCGGGCTGGTGTTCACCATCATGGCCGCCGCCTACCTGGCCACGTCACTGCGGGCGCCGGCCCTGACGGTCCGGTATGGCCGGTCGCTGGTGGCGGTCGGCGCGGTGACCCTGGCCGCCGGGCACGGCCTGACGCTGCTGGCCGTGACCGAGGTGGGCACCGGCGGCAACGTCGGCTGGCTCGCGCCGGGCCTGATCCTGGCCGGCGCGGGGATGGGCCTGTGCCTCACCCCGCTCACCACGACGGTGATGGCGCACGCCCGCCCGGAGCGGGCCGGGGCCGTGTCGGGCGCGCTGGCCACCATGAATCAGGTCGGTAACGTGATCGGGGTGGCCGTGACCGGCGTCATCTTTTTCGGAGCCCTGTCCGGCGGCTACGCTCATGCCCTTGAGCTAAGCCTGGCTGAGCTGGCCTGCCTGCTGCTGGCGGTGGCCGGGCTGACCCGGATGATGCCGCGCCGGACCGCCAGCTGAGGGGAGGCGAACGTGAGTAGGCAGATCCGCCTGTCGATCGGGGACTTCGCCCGGATGACCCACCTCAGCGTGAAGGCGCTGCGGCACTACCACGATGTCGGGCTGCTGGAGCCAGCCCGGGTTGATCGCTCATCCGGATACCGGTTCTACGAGCCGGGCCAGCTGGCCATCGCGCAGGTCATCCGCCGGTTCCGCGACCTGGGGATGCCGATCGACGAGGTCAGGGCCGTCCTGCAGGCACCCGACGTGATGACCCGAAACGAGATCATCGTGGCTCATCTGGACCGGATGGAGGCCCAGCTCACGCAGACGCAGGCGGTGGTGACGTCGTTGCGGTCGCTGCTGGACCGGCCGCCGGGACCGGTATCCGTCGAGTACCGTTCGGTGCCGCGGATCCGGGCGCTGGCGATCAGCGAGGTGGTGACCGCGGCCGAGATGGAGGCGTGGTGGCTGGCGGCCTTCACCGAGCTGTCCCAGGTGGCCCTGGCCGCTGGGGTCAGGCCAGGCCGGCCCCAGCGGCACGCTGTACTCGGGCGACCTGTTCGAGCAGGAGACCGGCGAGGTGGTCGCGTTCATCCCGGTCTCCGCTGAGTTCCCGGGGGCCGGGCGGGTCAGCATGACCGACGTGCCGGAGGCTGAGCTGGCGGTCGCGCTGCATCGCGGGCCGTTCGCCGACCTCGACCGGACCTACGGCGCGCTCGGGACCTACGTGGCCGAGCGGGAGCTGGGCGTCGAGGGGCCGATCCGGGAGTACTACCTGGTGAGCCCGCTGGACACGGCGGACGAGTCGGCCCACAGGACCGAGGTGGGCTGGCCGGTGTTCCAGACCGCCGGCCCGCGCGCTTAGCGGCGCGCGGGCCCCGGCGGGCGGCGGGTGCCGGTCGGGGGCTACCGTGGGGGCCGGGCTCGCCTGCGGGCTCGGGCGGCCGGCCGCCAAGCCGCCCGTGCCTCTCCCGGCCCGCGTGCTGAGCGGCGCGGGCCAGGGCGGGGCACGTCGGGGTGCCGGCCGCAGGAGGCCAGGCTGGTTTCGCGGAATGCGGAACAGCTGGCCCGGCGGGCTTGTTGGCACTAGGGCGAGGGGTCTGCGGGCCGCCGGTCTCGGCTCGGCGCGCGGCGACCCAGAAAATACGTTTGCGGTTATTTGCCGCGGCCCCTATCGTGAAATAACAAGCTTCTGGAAAGGATCCGAGCGGTGCGAACCTGGTATCTCAGCCCCGAGCAGGACCGGCTTATCGCCGACGGCTCTAAGCCGATGCTGGGCGGCGCCCGGGAGCAGGTGCCCGAGTAAGAAGCGGAAACGCGGAATACGAAGGCACCGCCCCCAGGACACAGGCCCTGGCGGGCGGTTTCTCATTACCTAGGGATGTAGCTCAACGGGAAGAGCGCCGGTCTCCAAAACCGGATGTTGAGGGTTCGAGTCCTTCCGTCCCTGCGTAGCCCCACTTACGGGTGAACGGGCTTGCATATTGCTAACTCCACAGCGGGAAATGCCAGTGCGGTCAGGCCAAAGAGTGCGGTCAGGCCAAAGGCCGCACGCAGAAAGTCCCCGGCCTTCCGGTCACCGTCGCTCGCGGCGATGGCCGGGAGCCGGGCCTGGGGATGACAGCTAAGGAGCGGGCGCGCCTTGCAAGCGTTGCTGCAGTCGGTTCGAATCCGACCATCTCCACGTGAGGGACCAGGGATGGCAGCCGGGCACGGCCAACCGTCATCCTGCGGCGGGAATCCAGCCGTCCGCGCTGGATGCACCCCTCACGCCACGGGATGAAGGGGATGTGGTGCCCCGCCTGGCCTGGGACCAGGAGACACGGCGTTCGAGTCGCTGCATCCCGACCACATGGCTCTCTAGCTGAGATGGATTAGCGTCCGGCTGAAAACCGGGAGAGGCAGGATCGCTACCTGCGGGAGCCACAGAGCGCACGCGATGCCGAGAAACGCCGCTGCAGCGGACAGCGAAGGGCCGCGCGCTCCTATTGCCCTACAAGCATTGCGGCGATGCGTCAGCCTTCCAAGCTGATGAGCGGGGTTCAATTCCCCGGTGGGGCTCGCGTGGGCTACCAAAGCCTCCCTGTGCAGGTAGTCTCTGGCCCGGCATCTTGAAGTCCGCAGGCGCGGAGGGTCCCAGCCGGGGAATAACTGACCCCCAGGGAGGCACATAGCGCCGTTAGCATAAGTGGGCAGTGCACCTGACTCTTAATCAGGGTTGTGAAGGATCGTGGCCTTCACGGCGCACGCGGGCGTGGCGAAACGGCAGCCGCGCCAGGCTCAAACCCTGGTGGGCCGGAAGGCCCGTGGGGGTCCGACTCCCTCCGCCCGCACCCGATGGGGAATGGTGTAACCCGGCAGCACGATTGGCTCTGACCCATTCAGTTCAGGTTCGAATCCTGATTCCCCAGCTCCGCCGCCGCGCACGGCTGCGGCCCTGCCCCCGTAAGGCAGGAGACCCGGGTCGGCACCGGGTGGCGGCTCCATGTGCTCGTACTCCAACCTGGTAGAGAGGCTGGCCCGAGATGCCAGATGTTGCGGGTTCGACTCCCGCCGAGCGCACCAGGCCCGCTTAGCTCATCAGGCCAGAGCGGCTGTCTTGTAAACAGCAGGCGACCCGTTCGAGTCGGGTAGCGGGCTCCGTTCCGGGGTGGGTTGCTGGCATCCCGGCTTGACTTTGGATCAAGCGCACGCTGGTTCGAGTCCAGCTCCCGGAACCACGCCGCCGTAGCTCACTCGGAAGAGCGCTTCCTCGGTACGGAAGAGGCATCCGGTTCGATCCCGGACGGTGGCTCCACGCGGATATGGCGTAGTGGTATCGCGGCACCTTGCCATGGTGCAGGCCCGGGTCCGATTCCCGGTATCCGCTCGATAGCTGCCCGCGTCTTACCACTACCGGAGCGGGGTTCGGGAGAAGAATGTCCGGGAGGTTGAGCGCAATGCCGTGGCCAGCCGAGCACGGTAAACGGCGCTCCGGTCCAGTGGGAGCGGGCAGCACGAGGCGCTCTAGGCCAACGGCAGAGCCAGCACGTTCAGACCGTGTGTTGTCTGGGTTCGAGTCCCAGGGGCGCTACTCAGACGTTTTCACATTTCACCAGCGTCATGTTCACATTTGGTACTGACATTCTGGCTTGGCTGCTGCGGGGACGGGTCACGGGGCGGGGGGATGCCCGTGGTGGCCCTGTTTGTGGTGGTAGTGGCTGGCTGGGCCTGGTCGGGCGCGTGCTGGACTGCCGTGGCGTTATGTCGCTGGTGAACACGGAGCGGCGGGCGGGGCGGGAGTCTGCTGGCCTGCTGGCTATGGGGGGGCGGCGGCGAGGCTGGCAAGGGTAGTGCGGCGTCGTTTCCTGGTTTTGGGCGGGAGCCCGGCAGCAGCCCTGCGGGCGTCGTCGGCTTGGCGTTGGGTGAACGCGCCGAGGATGCGCTGGTTGCGGACGGCGAGCAGGCAGGCTAGCCATAGCGCGAGCGGGGCTAGGCCGGTGAGGCGGCTCCAGCCGCGGGCGATGCTGGTGGTGGCGGGGTCCTTGATGGTGGAGAAGGTTCGCTCGGCGCTGGTGCGGCGGGCGTAGGAGCGCCGGTGGGCCGGCGATGGGTAGTCGTGTTTCTGCGCCGTCTTGGCGCAGATCTCGGGTGGGATGGTGAGGGTTTGCCGGGTGCAGCAGGCCGGCGGGCTGGCGGGCGGGGTGAGGATCTCGGGTCGGCTGCGGTCCAGTTCCATCGAGTCCGCCCGGAGGGGGCAGCGGATCTTGCCTGTGACGGCGGGGCAGGTGACGCGGTGGTAGCCGTCGGCGTCGTCGCTGGTGATCCTGCCGAGCTTGTGCTTTGTGAGCTCGGCGGCCCTGGCGTCGTGGGCGGCGGTGTCCTCGATGGTGGCGTCGCGGGGCAGCGGCCCGAGTTCCAGCAGCGGTTTCGGCGTGGCTGGGCAGTACAGGTTCCCGTTGGCGATGATGGCGCCGTGGTGGGTTCCTTGCGGTCCGCGGTCTGCCGGGTGCAGGTCGTGGATCAGCTGCGCGCCGGCGGCGCGCAGGGGGATGGCCCAGGCTGCGGCGGCGCGGTGGGCGTAGCCGGAGTCGGCGAGGATGTCGCCGAGGCCGATGCCGGCTGTGGCCATCCGTTGCAGGACGGGCACCAGGGCGCGGGCGGGGTCTAGCCGGCAGGAGGGACAGGGTCATCCGCCGGGCCAGCTCGGGTACGTCCGGGCCTGCTTCCTCGCGCGTCATGGTGGCGGCCGAGAGGTAGTAGCCGAAGAACATCTCGCCCTTGGGGCCTGGCAGGTTGGAGTTGCGGTGTCCCCAGGCGGCCTCGGGGTCGGCGCATGCAGTGGTGCCGTGCCGGGGTGGCCGGGACCAGGTTTCGGTGTCGGTCCAGTCCGCTGACAAGGCGGCGGAGGCGTCCTTGTGCCGGGCGGGGATGCTGGCTTCGAGCAGTCCGTCGCAGACGGCGGCCAGCCCGGGTGAGGGCGCGCCGTCGGGATGCTGTTTGCTGAGCGCTTTCACGGCGAGGTTAAAGGTGTGCTCGACTTGCCGGTAGGTGAGCTGGTGCGGGCCTGTCTTCCAGTCCTGCATCACGCCAAGCCGTACCTGGTCAGCCTCCGGTAATGCGATTAGCGCCTGGTGCACCCGGGTCAGGTGCGCGGGCCGGTCGTCGGCCAGGGTGAGATGCATGCCCAGGAGTAAGGTGCGGGCCCTCAGCTGGCGGTGACGGACGGCTGCTGGCAGCAGCCCCTCGATCCGCGGCGCGGCGCCGGAGCCGTCGATGATGTCTTCGAGCACGGCCAGCGGGATGCTCACCGGGCGCTGGCCCCCAGCAGTGCCACCGCCTCAGCCTCACCGCCGGGATCGAGGGTGGCGATGATGTCGCCGAGCCGCTGGCTGCAGGTGATCCCGGCGGCGTGCATGAACGTGGCCAGCCCCAGCAGCTCCGCGCAGTCGGCCAGCCAGGTGGCCCGCAGCCGGGAGCCCTCCAGCCGGGGCAGCCCGCTGCCGCCGGCCAGCGAGCAGATCAGCGGGTTCGTGATGTTATGCCGCTGCGGGGCATCGCCGCCGGTGACCAGGCCATGCCCGGCGAACCCCGCTGATTCCAGCAGCGGCTGGCGGTAGCGGGCCAGGACCGGCACCGCCCGCGGCCGGGCGCCGCGGACGGTCACGATGACCCCGCCCGCGCGGGTGATGATGTCGGTGCCGCGCACGGCGCGCAGGTCGGCGCGGATCAGCCCGGCGCCGGCGCCGAGGCAGACCAGGCCCGCCGCCCGCATCCGCCGCGCGAGGGTAGGCTGCGCGGCGGCCAGCGCGAGGTACCCGCCGATCTCGGCGGGACTATAAGGCGCCTTAGCGCGCTCGCGGGGCAGCGGCGCGTCCGCCGGTGCCAGCGCCGGGACCAGCCGGCGCGCCAGGAACCGCAGGCTGGTCCGCAGCGTCCGCCGGGTCACGCCGGTCAGGCCGGGGGCATGCGCGGTGAACCGCTCGATCACCGACGGGTGCAGCAGCACCTGCGGCACCGGGTCCAGGCCCAGCCCGATCCCGTAGTCGGCGAGCTTTCCCGCCGCCCACAGCAGGTTCTTGGCCCGCGCACGGGTATGCGGGCCGGCGGCCTGCACCACTGCCCGGGCAAACGACGCGGCCTGCGGTGTCACCGAGGACGGCCGCCAGCCGCCGGCGTAGCCGGCCTCGCCGCTCAGCCCGGCCGCAGTCTCTCCCGGCACTGTCATACTGTAGATATACAGTAAGACATGACCGGGATCACGGACCTATGCCACCCTGAAGCCGTGCGTGTCGCCGCCAGCCACCAGGCCGAGGCCAGAAAGATCGCCGCCGAGCTCGCGGCCATCGCCCGGTCCGGCATGGTGCTGCCCGGCTCGATCACCGAACGGCGCACCCGCTGCGGCCACCGCACCTGCGCCTGCCACGCCGACCCGCCCCGGCTGCACGGCCCGTACTGGCAGTGGACCCGCAAGGTCGCCGCCCGGACCATCTGCCGCTGGCTCAGCCCCGAGCAGCACCACGACTACCAGGCCTGGATCGACAACGACCGGCGGCTGCGCGAGCTGCTCACCCGGCTCGAGGCCCTCGGCGCCGCCGCACTCGAAGCCGACCCCCGCTGGCAGCGCACGGCCCGGCCAGCCCCAGCCGATACCAGCCAGACCACCACATAACACTGTGGACGCGGCCCGCTTAACCTGTGGGCAAGCCTCCCGCCAGCTCGCATCAGGCCAGCTCAGCGCCAAATGTGAAGACCTGACTCAAGGAGGGTGAACCGGACAGGCGAGCCGGGCTCCGTTGCTAGCGGATGCGCGTCGCGAGGCGTGGCTTTCGAGTAGTCCGCCCTCCGCTCATGGAAGATGAAGCCGCCAGGAGGTGGCCCCTGGCCGGAAACCGGGTGGGACGGGAAATCGTCTGGGGAATCGTGCTCTCCGTCTTCCGCTGGCCACTACCCAACCGGTGAAGGGACTCGTCTGATACGCGAGCGTCGCGCGGTTCGACTCCGCGGTGGCCTACTGGGCGCTAACTCAACGGTCAGAGGGCTTGTCTTATAAGCGAGCATTACCGGGTTCGACTCCCGGGCGCCCTACGCCGCTTGCGCCCGACTGGCCGGGTACCTGGCTTTTAACCAGGGCTGAAGGGGTTCGAGTCCTCTAGGCGGCACCGAGCGTCGCTGGCGCAACAGGACAGCGCGGCTCCCTTCTAAGGAGACGGTTCCGGGTTCGAGCCCTGGGCGACGCACGCAAGATCCAAGCTGCGGTAGGCAAACTGGAGTAAGCCGCTGCAAGCAGGTACTTCCGCTGACCAGCTTCGCTCGCAACGCCAGGAAAAGGACGGGCTGCAGTCCTGGTGCCGCGAGTGCAAGAAACCGCAGGATTCCGGTTACTACCAGGATAATAAGGACAAGTATCTTACGTACAACCGCACCTACTACGAGAAGGTCAAACAGGTGCTGGTTGAGCTAAAGGACAACCCCTGTACCGACTGTGGGGGAGGGTTCCCCCACTACGTGATGGACTTTGATCATCTTGATGCTGGCCAGAAGCTTTACGGCGTGAGGGTCGCCCGAAAGTATGGCCTGCGAGCGCTGAGGCGGGAAGTTGCCAAGTGTGAGCTAGTGTGTGCGAACTGCCACCGCATTCGCGCTCACGAACGCAGTCAAGCCCCGTTGGTCTAGGAGGCAGGACGCCTGGTTCTCAGCCAGGAGATCACCGGTTCAAATCCGGTACGGGGTACGAGTATTTGAACTGCGGGTTCGAACCCGTCCGCAGTACGCAAGCGGCTGTCACCCTGATGGCACGAGTAGCCGGGTTTTCACCCCGGCCTCCGCGGGTTCGATTCCCGCCAGCCGTACAGCGCGGTAGAGGAGTTCGGTTACCTCGCCTGGCTCATAACCAGGAGGACGTCGGTTCAAATCCGACCCGCGCCACGTAGATCATTCCGGTGTCGCCTAACGGCAGGGCCGCTGGTTGTTACCCAGCTGATCGGGGTTCGATTCCCTGCGCCGGAGCCGCGGTGATGTAGCTCAATCGGAAGAGCGCCAGCCCGTCAAGCTGGAGGTAGCGGGATCGAAACCCGTCATCGCCGCCAGATTTGCTCCGGTTCGCGGAGCGCTGCCGCTGGGCCTTGGGGCTGGTGCCCCGGGGGTGTTACCGTGCGCCTGAGAGCGGGGAGCCGACTTTTGGGGTTACCCGGCGGTCATTACGGAAGGGACACGGAAATGCGCACTGGCCTGGCTTTATCGGGGATCGCGGCCGCCTGCCTGCTGGCGGGTGGCGTCACGGCCGCCGCGCCCGCCTACGCGAGCAGCAACACGGTCTACGTTTCGACCGGCTCGGCGAACCAGTACCTCCAGTTCTGCGAGTCGGCCAGCACCTGCAACGAGCAGCAGGCAGGCACGCTCAACGTCCAGTTCGGCCGCACCGGAAACACCCAGTCGGCCCTGGGCGTCTTCTACGAGATCATTAACGGCACCGCGGTCGACGGGACGGACTTCAACACCCCGATGACCGGCGAGGCGATCATCCCCGCAGGCCAGATCGTCGCGAGCGCCCTGGTCATCCCGCTGGTGAACGAGCACCAGTACGGCACCAGCAAGTCCTTCACCGTCGAGATCACCGGCACCACATCGCAGATCACCATCTCGCCGGGCACCGCGACGGCCACCATACTCGGCGGCACCGTCCCGCCGGACTGCGCGTTCACCTGGATCAGCACGACCGCCCAGTCGATGACCTGCACAGCGCGGCCCGCGGCCCAGGTGTGGCGCAACCAGAACGAATGCCATGCCAACATGGGGCCGCCCTACATCCCCGAGCCCGGCAACGATGTAACCGGCGACGGCACATCAACGATTACCGCCAACTGCACCCTCGTCGGCGGCACCTTCTTCCTCGTCTCCTGACGCCCCCCGTACCTGCTTGAGCGTGCCCGGGACCCCAGGCTGGGTCCCGGGCACGCAAACGGGGAAGGCTGGGGTGCGCATCTCGCCTGTCCCACCGCGCGGCGGCAAAGGATCATCTCCCTCGGCAAGCTCAGTGGAAGAGCGCCGGCTCGACAAGCCGGGTGCCCCTGTTCAGCTCAGGGTGCGGGTACCAGGCTCCGGTAGCACAACGGATAGTTGCGCCTGCCTACGAAGCAGGAGGGTGGGAGTTCGAGTCTCTCCCGGAGCGCGCAAGCCCGGTTAGCTCAGCAGCAGAGCGCCTGTTTCACATGCAGGAGGTCGGCGGGGCGGCACCGTCACTGGGTACTCGTGGTGACCGAGCCGAGAAGTGAGGAGCCCGGCTGTGACCCGGGCGGCAGAGGGGGCAGTACCCTCCGGTCACCCCATCCGTGAGTTGGGCAGGTGGTGAGCCTAGCGGGCCGTAACCCCGTGGCCTCGGCGTGGAGGTTCGATTCCTCCCTCACGGACTTCGGGTTACCGACAGAACTGGCGGTGTCGTGCCGACAGAACTGTGGCGGTGACCTTATTTGATTGTTGTGGCGTGGTCTGACATTTCAGTGCTGGGGGTGTGCGGGCCGGGCTTCCCGTTTGCGGGGGGCTGGGGAGGCCGGCTGCCAGGTGCCGGGGGCCCCGCACGTTGCACCCCGCGCCCGCACCTCGCAACCCGCGGCACCGGCCCGCGGCCGCACCCCCCGCACCACGGCGGCCGCGCCCCGCGGCCGCGCCCCGGCGGCCGCGCCCCGCACCTTGCGCCCCGCGGCCTCTGCTCACGGTCCTCAGCCGTCCCGGGTGACTCATCTGCAACACGACCTCGGCTCATACCCCCGGCTTCCGGCCACTTATACCGGATTAGGTGCACCCCCGGTGACCAAATGCCCTGCTTTGTCCGTACCAAATCCGGTATAAGTGGGGGCGGGCCGCGGCGGCTGACGGGCGGGCCGGACCTGGCGGGTAAACGGCACGACCATCACCCGCACCCTCCAGGATGAAGACGCCGAGCAGCTCCGCAGCTACCTCGACGCCCACCGCAGGCCCCGGCAGCTCATCACCGAGCCTGAAGCCGTCTCGGCCCAGATCGCCGAACAATCGCTGACCACCCAGCGCCAGGCCGAAGCACCGGGAAACCAGCGCCGCCAGACCGGGAACTGAGCACTACCGGAACGCCATTACCCTTGGTCAGCGAGTTTTGTCGGTGCCCCACTTCATCTCCCCGGCAGCGGACCTGCCACCGAGTTTCCGAAGCTCGGCTGCCTCAGTTCGACTCTGGGCGGGGAGGCTCATGGCGCGGTACTCGCTGGTGCGGGTGGCGGCCCGCAAAGCCGTCAGAAAGCAGACGGTTCGATTCCGTCCCGTGCCTCTGGTGGCCCGTGCCTCTGGTGGCCCGTAGCTCAAGGGACAGAGCGACGGTCTCCTAAGCCGGGGACGCCGGTTCGAGTCCGGCCGGGCCAGCTCACGGCATTTCCCGCTCGCCGACGGTGAGAGACAAGCCGCCGGTCAGGACAAGGCGGCGACCGCAGTCCAGTAGTAGGCGAGCTCGCGGACTTCGACGCTGCGCGCGATCGGCTCCAGCCGGGCCCGGATGTCGGCGGGCCGGGGAAAGTTCTTGAGCACCTCCCAGCTGCTGCCGTCGGTCAGCTCCCGCTGCTGATAGGTGTTGCCCTCGGCGTCAGTCCGGGTCACCGGGTGGTTGCTGCCCTCGACATACCGGTTGTCCATGAAGATGGCAACGGCCGGGCGCTCCAGGCGGCCGGCCAGCCCGGCCAGGAAGACGTCCAGGCGGCTGAGCGGCACATGGGACCAGAAGAAGCCCGCGAACGCCGCGTTGAAGGCGCCGTCCGCGCGGCCGAGGCCGAACGCGTCGGCGATATCGAACCGCACCTGCGCGGGCCAGTCGCGGCGGCCCCGGGCCACCTCCAGGGTGGCCTGGTTGACATCGGTGGCCGTGACGGCCGCCGCGCGGCTGGCGTACGCATCGGTCCAGTACCCGGTTCCGGCCGCGATCTCGAGCACCCGCCGGCCGGCCAGCAGTGACGGCAGCCAGGACCGGAGCTGGCCGATATCCGCCTGGCGTTCGGGCATGTCATAGACCAGGTCGTACTCGCGGGCGCGAGCGTGGTAGTACTCCTCGGTTCCGGTTCGCATTAAGCGTCTCCTGGTAGAAGTCCGACGGACGGTCGTGGCCCGGCCTCCCGGCTCCGGGCCGGGCCGGGCCGCCCAGGCGGCCGCTCCAGGCCAGCAGCGACGCTATGCGGACGCCACCCGCCCGGGCCAGCCAATTTCGGCCACCGGGCCGGGCGACGTATGGTCGTGGCGTAGGGGCCAGCGGTGGGTGAGGGGTTCGGCCATGGGCGACGACGACATCCTCAGCCAGGGCGCGGAGCGCCGGCCGGGCGGCTGGCCGGGCGGCTGGCGGGGCAAGCTGGCCGCGGCAGCCGCCCTGGCCGTGGTGCTGGCCGCCATCATCGCCGTGAACCTGCCGCGCCACCATCGCGCCCCGGCGCGCCCGCCGGCCAGCGCCAGCCACGCGGCCCAGGTGCCGCCGCTCCCGCCGCCCTTGTCCGTAACCGGCGTGCCCGCCCAGCCCGACGGGGTCAGCGGCCCGGTCTCCCCCTGGCCCGCCAGTCTCCGGATACCCGTAACCGGATCGCGGCCCGCCTGGTTCTACCCGGCCACCGGCCGCCGGGTGCCGATCGGCGGGCTGCCCGCGAACTCGGCTGGCTATCTGTTCACCAAGGTCAGCGGGGGCTGGGCGATCCAGGTGGCGGCCAGATCCCGGGTCGGCTGCGGCAACTGCGCCGGGTTCCCGCTGCGGGTCTACTTCCTCGCGGACCGGGCGGCATCCGTGACCCAGATCGGGGTAGCCGACGGGGTCGCGCCGGCCGCCACCGCGGACGCCGTGTGGCTGACCAGCTACCTGCCGGGCACCCGGATGAGCACGGCGGCCGCGACCGCGCGGGAGGTCAGCATGACCGGCCTGCCGGCCGGCCCGCAGGTCACGCTGCCGGCCGGGTACGCGATCGACCAGGCGACCAGCCGCGGCCTGCTGCTAGCGTCGATCGTCCCGCGCCCTGGGCGGGCCGCGTGGCAGCTGTGGGATCCAGCTCGCCAGCGGGCCACCCGGACGTTCGCCGGCGTGATCGCGGCGAACGCGACCGAGATCGCCTGGACGCCGCCGTGCGCCCGGTACTGCCGAACCCGCGTGCTGAACCTGGCCACCGGCCAGGACACCGTGATCAGGCTGCCCAGGGGCAGTTCGGCGGCCAACGGGGCGTTCAGCCCGGACGGATCGCTGCTCGCGCTCCAGGTGAGCGTGAGCTCCGGGGGCGATGGCGGGGCGCTGGCGATGCAACTGGAGGTGGCGGCGGTGGCCGGGGGACGGCCGGCCGTGGTGCCGGGAACTTGGGCCAGCAGCGACGCGCTGGTGGGGTTCGGCTGGCCGGCCGGCGGCGAAAGCCTGGTCGCCGAGCTGAGCTTCATGACCAAGGTCCAGGTGACCGCGTGGCGGCCCGGGGCCGCCCGGCTGGCCGTGGCGGTCGTCGCGCCGGGCCAGGCCCAGGGCGCGCTGATCGTCGGCTAGCGCACCTGGTGGCACAGCCGCTGCCATGACCGCGGCGATGTCCCGCGCTACGCTCAGGAATGAGGAAGGTGGTCATGGCCGAGACGGCGCCGTTCACAATAGGAACCAAAGCCAGCTGCCGCGACGGGGAGTGCGGCGAGCTGAGCCGGGTGGTCGTTGACCCCGTCGCCAAGGAAGTCACGCACCTGGTGATCCAGCCCGACCACGTGGAAAGCCCGGCCCGGCTGGTACCGCTGAGCCTGGTCGAGGCCACCACCACGGACCAGATCACCCTGCGCTGCAGCCGGGCGGAGCTGGAACAGCTCGATCCGGCCGAGGAGACCAGCTTCCTGCCGGGCACAGCCGAGCTGTATGCCCAGGGACAGGTGCTCGCCTGGCCGTACTACGGCCTCGGGGCACCCGGGATGCCGGCCGGGTTCGATCCGATCACCCCTGAGCCCGTCACCTACGACCGGGTCCCCGCCGGGGAGGTGTCGGTCCGCCGGGGCGATCACGTGCACGCCACCGACGGGCGCATCGGCCTGGTCCAGGGGCTGGTCATTGATCCGGCCGACCATCACGTGACCCATGTGCTGCTCCAGGAAGGCCACTTGTGGGGCCGTAAGGAAGTGGCCATTCCCATCAAAGCCGTGGCCCGCGTCGATGACGGCATCCGGCTGAGCATTACCAAGCAGGAGGTGCAGGACCTGCCGCCGGTGGCCATCGACCAGCTGCAGGCCTGACCACCGCGGGTGCCCGGCGGGATGTCAGACGCCCGGCATAACCTGTCCGCATGGACGCCGACCTTGACTATCTAGCTCACCTGACCCGGGAGTCCGCTCGCTTCGGGGCGGCCGTCAGTGCCGTGGCGGCTGATGCGCCGGTGACGTGCTGCCCGGAGTGGAACGCCGATGACCTGCTCTGGCACCTGGGCGAGGTGCAGTGGTTCTGGGGCACGGTCGTCCGGGACCGGATACCGGGGCCGCAGGCGGGCGAGCAGGCGCCGGGCCGGCCGGCCGACCGGGCCGGCCTGCAGTCGTTCTACCAGCGGGTCAGCCGTGACCTCGGCGTGGCGCTCGCCGCGGCGGCGCCGGAGGAGCCGGCCTGGACCTGGTCCGATGACGGCACGATCAGATTCATCCGCCGGCGTCAGGCCCATGAGGCGCTGATCCACCGGGTCGACGCGGAGCTGGCCGCCGGTGAGCGGACCGCGATGGACCCGCAGCTCAGCGCCGACGGCATCGACGAGCTGCTGCGGGTCATGTACGGAGCCGTGCCCGCGTGGGGCAGCCTCGCCGCGGATCCTGGCCAGACCGTCCGGGTGCGGGCCACCGACACCGGTGACACCTGGCTGGTCACCGTGGGCCAGTTCACCGGGACCGACCCCGACGACCAGGCCAGCTATGACCAGCCGGGCATGGTCATAGCCGACCACGACCCGGGGACAGAGGCGGCGGCGGAGGTCAGCGGCAGCGCGGCTGACCTGGACTGCTGGCTCTGGAACCGGCCGGCGCTGGCGCCAGTGAGCCTGACCGGCGATGCGGCGGTGGCCGGCCAGTTCACCGCCATCATCGCCCGCGGAATCCAGTGATGGGCGCCGGGCCGCCCGGGCCCGGCGGGGGCACGGGAACGCGTGTCCTGACGCGGGGGTGACGTCAGGCTGCCGGAAAGCGGAGCGGGAGCGTGATCATGGGCTTGTGCGGCTTCGACGCGATCACGCTGGCCGGGATGCTGCGACGCCGCGAGGTGTCGGCGCGCGAGGTCGTAGGCGCGCATATCGCCCGGGCGCAGGTGGCGGACGCCTCGGTCAACGCGCTGGTGACCCGCACCTTCGAGGCCGCGCTGGCCGCCGCGGCCCGAGCCGACTCGGCCGCCGCGGCGGGGGCCGAACTGGGCCTGCTGCACGGGCTCCCGGTGGCGCACAAGGACCTGACCGACACCGCGGGAGTGCGCACCACCTACGGCTCGCCGCTGTTCGCCGGGCATGTGCCCGACCAGGACGCGCTAGTGGTGAGCCGGATGGCAGGGGCCGGCGCGATCAGCCTGGGCAAGACCAACACGCCGGAGTTCGGAACCGGCTCCCACACGTTCAACCCGGTCTTCGGGATCACCCGCAACCCCTACGATCTGTCCCGCAGCGCGGGCGGTAGCAGCGGCGGGGCCGCGGCGGCCCTCGCGGCCCGGATGATCTGCCTGGCTGACGGCACCGATCTGGGCGGTTCCCTGCGCAATCCGGCCAGTTTCTGCAACGTGGTGGGGCTGCGCCCGTCCCCGGGCCGGGTACCGGCCTGGCCCGCGCCCGATGTCGGCGACATGTTCGCGGTCGACGGGCCGATGGCGCGCACGGTGGCGGATGCCGCGCTGCTGCTGTGCGTGCAGTCAGGCCCCGATCCGCGGGTGCCGGTCGCCCTGGACGCCCCGCCGCCGCGCCTGGCCGAGCCGGCCGAGGTCGCCGGGCTGCTAGAGCGGGATATGCGTGGCGTCAGGATCGGCTGGAGCGACGATCTCGGGCTGCCGGTCTAGCCCGAAGTCAGGGCGGTGCTCGCCCGGGCCCGGCAGACGCTGGCTGACCTGGGCTGTGCGGTGAGCGACGTCCGCCCGGACCTGGCCGGCGCCGACGAGGTGTTCCGCACCAGCCGGGCCTTCCGCTACCTGACCTCGTTCGGCCCGCTGTACCGCGAGCACCGCGAGCAGTTCGGCCCCAGCGTCGCGTGGAACATTGAGCGCGGCCTGGAGCTGACCATCGCTGACCTGAGCCGCGCGAGCGTGCTGCGCACCGCGCTGGCGCAGCGGATCACCGCGTTCTTCGCCGAGGTCGAGTTCCTGGCCTGCCCGGTGACCCAGGTCGCCCCGTTCGAGGCGACCCTGGACTGGGTGCACGAGATCGACGGAGTCCGGCAGGACACCTACCTGGACTGGATGGCCTCGGCCTACCTGATCTCGGCCACCGGGCTGCCGGCCATCTCGGTCCCGGCCGGGTTCACCGAAGCTGGCCTGCCGGTCGGGCTGCAACTGGTGGCAGGCCGCCGGTCGGACTGGCCGCTGCTGGCGGTGGCCCGCGCCTTCGAGGCCGCTACCGGTTACGCGGGCCAGGCGCCTGAGCTGGGCGGGCCGCCGTGACCGCGGCCGGTCACGGCGCCAGCCTGAACGGCGGATACCGGTCGGTGACCAGGGTAAACGCGTAGGCGAGCACCCGGTTGTGCCAGCGCGCCACGCCCTCTATGAACCGGAACATGTCGCGCGGGTACCGCCCGGTGAACAAGATCGCGAACCAGGCGACGATGACGACCACGATGGCCGCGATGTCCAGGAAGAGGAGCACGATGTAGTGCGGGATGGCCAGGAACCATTTGATCAGCGGCAGGAACCGGTTCAGCTCGCGGGGGGCGTCCGGGTAGCGATAGTCCAGATGCAGCCACTGATGCTCATCGGTGCTCGGGTACTCGTCATTCATCAGCGCGAGATACGTCCAGGCCCGGTTGGCGAACCGCTGCAGCTCAAGATTCCAGTCGAACCACCAGCGCGGGTATTTCTGCCGGAACAAGATCATCACCAGCGGAGCGGCGAATAGCAGCCCGCCGGTGCTCGTCGCGTAGAACGTGCCGCTGCTGCCGCTGGCCTGCCAGGTCCGGCCGGAGAGCAGGAACAGGACGATGGCGATCGGGATAATCGTGAAAATACGGAAGAACGAGGTCAGCCGGTTGAGTTCCCGGTCCGGGTAATCCACGGAAAACTGGACCGGATAGTCAGCTGAGGGACTGCCGTTTGAGTCCTGAGTCGTCATTGAAGTACCTCTTTCCGCGCATCCCCCGAATTGCGCCACAATCCCCTGCGGGATGGCGCGGACGGCGCTAGGGCCATGAATGTTCCCCGTACCGCGGCGGCTAAAAATCGGCCGCACAACGGCGGGCCAGCCGGGGCCAGGTGAGGGCCAGGCAGGGGCCGGAAGAGAGGCCAGGAGGGTCTGGGCGGCCATAGGAAGGCCAGCCGGGTCTGGCCGGGCCATCCGGGGTCGGCTAGGGCAGGAGGAGGGGCCAGCGGGGGGCCGGCGGGGCCGGCGGCGTCGGCCGGGCGAGCCGAAGGGCCGGCGGCCGGCGAGGGACCGCACGGGTGCGGGCCGGCCTGGTTACATTCGGGTTCATGTTCGAACCTGGCAAAATGATCGAAACACTGAACGAACAACAGCGGGCGGCGGCTACGCACCAAGGCGGCCCGCTGCTGGTGCTGGCGGGCGCGGGCACCGGGAAGACCCGCACGCTCGTGGCCCGGGCCGCCTGGCTGCGCGGGCAGGGCGTCGCCGCCAGCCGCATCCTGCTGCTCACGTTCACCCGCCGCGCGGCCGACGACATGATGGCCCGGATCGCGACGCCGGGCCAGGGGGCGGCCGACCGGGTCTGCGGCGGGACGTTTCATGCCATCGCGCACCGCATCATCCGAGCGCATGCCGAGGCGTTCTCGCTGCCGCCCCAGTTCAGCGTGCTTGACCCGGCCGACGTCAGCGACTTGCTTGACGTGCTGCGCGCTGAGCACGATCTGGTCGGGCTGCAGCGCCGCGCACCGCGGGCGGCCGTCTGCGCCGACATCTACACCAGGTGCGTCAACACCGGGTCGCCGGTGGCCGAGGTGGTGCGCAGCGACTTCAGCTGGTGCGCGGACTTCACCGCGCAGCTGGCCGGGCTGTTCCGCGGCTATGTCGCGCACAAGCGCCGTCACGGCCTGGTCGACTTTGATGACCTGCTGCTGCTGTGGCGGGCCGCGCTGGCCGACCCGGACGCCGGGCCGGCCCTGCGCGGCCTGTACGACGCGGTTCTGGTCGATGAGTACCAGGACGTCAACGCGGTGCAAGCCGACATCGTCAGGCTGCTGCGGCCCGACGGGCTGGGCCTGACCTGCGTGGGCGATGACGCCCAGGCGATCTACGCGTTCCGCGGCGCGGACCCGGCTCACCTGCGGGAGCTCGGCCAGGCCTACCCCGGGCTGACGATCATCCGGCTGACCAGGAACTACCGGTCGTGCGCCGGGGTGCTCCGGCTGGCCAACTCGGTCCGCCCGGCCGCGCCCGGGCTGGAGCTGAAGCTGGCCGCTGATCGCGGCGCCGGCCAGCCCCCGCTGCTGGTCCGCTGTCATGACGAGGCCACCCAGGCGCGCGAGATCTGCGCCCGGGTGCTCGCGGCGCACGAGTCCGGGACCGACCTGCGGGACCAGGCGGTGCTGGTCCGGGCCGCCCACCACACCGATGTGCTGGAACTTGAGCTGTCGGTCCGGGGCATCCCGTTCGTCAAGTACGGCGGCCTGCGCTTCACCGAGGCGGCGCACGTCAAGGACTTCCTGGCCGCCGCCAGGGTGGTCGCCAACCCGGCCGACGACCTGGCCTGGTTCCGGCTGCTGCGGCTGCACGAGGGCATCGGGCCGGTGCACGCGCGGCGCATCATCGCATTCATCGACCCGGGCCAGCCCGGGCCGCTGGAGCGCTGGCGGTCAGCCGTGGCGGGCGCGCCGCCGCGGACCAGGCCGGCCCTGACCGCGACGATCGCCGCGCTGGCCAGCGCGGCGGAACTGGACCGCGCCGCGGACCGGGCGGTGGTCATCCTGGCGGCGCTGGCCGAGCCCGTCCGGGCCCGGTATCCCGACGCCGACCTGCGCCTGGCCGACCTGCAGCGGCTGGCCGACGCGGTGGCCAGCAGGCCGTCGCTGCATGAGGCCCTGGTGGAACTGGCCCTGGACCCGCCGGTGTCCAGCTCGGACCTGGCCGGGCCGCCCCGGCTGGACCAGGACTTCCTGGTCCTGTCGACCATGCACTCGGCCAAGGGCCTGGAATGGCCGGTGGTGCACCTGCCGCACCTGGTCGACGGGGCGGTGCCGAGCGACATGGCGCTGTCCAGCCCGGCCGGGCTGGCCGAGGAGCGGCGGCTGTTCTATGTCGCCGTCACCCGGGCGCGGGATCAGCTGTTCCTTTACAGCCCGCTGCGGCTGCATCTGCACCGGATGGCCAGGGACGACCGGCACGGCTACGCGCCGCTGAGCCGGTTCCTCGATGCCGCCGCGCTGGGCTGCTGCGAGGTCGCCCAGGCCGAGCCCCCGCGGCCGCTCATTCCGCGGGTCCCGGCGCTGGCGGCCCGGATCGACGCCGCGCTCGACGGCCTGTGGGGGCCGGCCTGACCCCAGGCAGTAACAGCAGCGGCAGCCGGAGCTCGACCTGGGTGCCCTGGCCCGGAGCGCTGGTGATGTCCAGGTGGCCCTTGTGCGCCCAGGTCAGCTCGGCGACCACGGCCAGCCCGATGCCGCTGCCTGCCACCTCGGCGGCGTTGGTCCCGCGCCAGAACCGCTCGGACAGGCGAGGCAGTTCCTCGGCCGCGATGCCGACGCCCGAATCGGAGACGGACAGCACGGCATCCTCCCCGCTCGGGCTGACTTCCAGGGACACCGTGCCCCCGGCCGGGGTGAACTTGATCGCGTTGCTGAGCAGGTTCGTGATCACCTGGTGCATGCGCCGCTGGTCGGCCAGCACCGGCGCGGGGGACAGCCTGCGCTTCAGGGTGATCTCGGCGATGTCAAACCGGCTGCCCATGCTGTCGGCCGCCGCCTCCGCGATGTCGGCCAGGTCATGTGGCTCGACCACCAGCTGCAGCGCCGCGGCCTCGGCCGCGGCCAGGGTCTGGAGATCATCGACCATCCGGGTCAGCCGCACCACCTCATCGCGCAGCGACGAGAGCTGCGCGGGCGTCGGCTCGATCACGCCGTCGAGCAGCGCTTCGTGCCCGGCCTGCAGGATCGCCACCGGGGTGCGCAGCTCATGGGCGACGTCGGCCACCAGGTTGCGGCGCAGCTGCTCCTGCCGGACCAGCGTGTCGGCCATCTCGTCGAAGCTGGTCGCGAGCTCGCGCAGCTCGGCCGGGCCGCGGATTTCGCCGACTCGGGCGTTCTGGTGGCCGGCCGCCCGCTCTCTGGCTACCTCGATCAGCCTGATCACCGGGCGGGTGATGCGCCGGGAGATCCCCAGGGCCACCAGCAGCGCCAGCAGCGCGGCCAGGCCGGCCGCGCCCGCCACGGCCTGCCACAGGTCGGAGCGCAACTGGCGGTGCGGGCCGCCGAGCCCGAGCGTGGCGAAATGCACCCGGATGGTCCCTGGCGACTGGCCGTTCACCATCACCTTGCGCTGGGTGACCACGCCGCCGCCGGTGCCGAAGCCGGGTGAGGCGATGACGAGCCGCCCGGCGGAGTCGGTGACCTGCACCCCGGCGCCGATCCGGGAGGCGAGATCGACGACCGGCGTGAGCTCGGCGTCCGACCAGTTGTTACGCCGGTCCCAGGCCGCCGCGGCGGAGACCTCCATGGCCTGAGTCAGCTCTTGCCGCTGCTGGTTGGCCAGCAGGGACACGTCCTCGGCCTCGAACCCGGCCGCCAGCCCGGCGACGAGGGCGATCGCGCACAGCGCGACCCCCACGAAGGCCAGCGCGAGCCGCAGCGCCAGCGGGGTGGCCCGGTTCCCGTCAGCCATCGCGGCGCAGGCCGAGCCGGTACCCGCCGCCCAGCACGGTCTGCACGATCTGCGGTGTCGCCGGATCCTCCTCGATCTTGCGGCGCAGGTTCTTCACGTGCGAGTCCACGCTGCGCTCGTAACCCTCGAACTCATAGCCCCGGACCCGGTTGATCAGCTCGAGCCGGGAGTAGACCCGGCCGGTGACGGTAGCCAGCGCGAGCAGCAGCCCCCACTCGGTGGGGGTCAGCTGCACGGAATTGCCGCGAACCTGGACATCCCGGCGCGGCTCGTCGATGACCAGCATGCCGTCTCCGTAGCTGGCGACCTGGTCAGCCGGTTCCGCGGCGTTACCCCGGCGCAGGATGGCCTGGCAGCGCAGGATCAGCTCACGCGGGCTGAACGGCTTGGTCACGTAGTCGTCCGCGCCGAGTTCCAGCCCTCGGATCCGGTCTTCGGCGCCGGATTTGGCCGTGAGCATCAGGATCGGCGTCGCGGACGCGGCCCGGATCTCGGTGATGACGGTCTCGCCGGGGACGTCAGGCAGGCCCAGATCCAGGACGATCAGGTCGGGTGAGGCGGAGCTGGCCAGGGAGAGCGCCTCTGCTCCGGATTCGGTGGACAGCACCGTGAACCCGGCCCGCTCCAGGTAGTTGCGGACAAGCTCGCGCAACTTGCGCTCGTCCTCCACGAGTAGCACGGTCGCCGCCATCGGACGTCTCCCCCGGGCATGGGCCTCTGAGGGCGCCGGACCAGACGGATTTCTTTATCCGGGCAACACCCTCAGAGCACGCCTAATCAGTCTACCTTCGATCGCTACCCAGCGTGATGGCAGCGGCGGAGCCCGGATCAACGGCCAGGCGGGCTATCCAGCATCTGCGCCCGAGCGGCATCGCGGCGTCCACACCACCGTCACAAGGACTGCATCCCTGTCACGCGGCCCACTGGTTACATGGGTGGGTTACGGGGGGATGCCGGCCAGCGGTAGCGGCGGCAATCTACGGGAGAGGCGGCCCAGTGGTAGCCGGTGATCTGCTCGTCCTCGTACCCTGGCTGCTCTTCGCGGCCAGTGTGGGGATCATCGTGCTGATCGTGGCGCGCCACCGCCCGTCCGGTCCGGACCCGAAATCAGCCCGGCCGCCGGACAAGCGGCCAGAGACCCGGGCCGGCGCCTGCGAGACCAGCGGGGAATCAGGCGGGGCCGGACCGCGAGACTGCGCCGGGCCGGCCGCTGAGGATGACCGGCCCGATGGGCGCTTGCGCCAGGACCGCCAGCCCGATGGCCGCCCGGGCCGCGGGCCCGGCCCGTCGGCTGGCCGGCCCGGCGAGGGCCATCATCAGAACTGGAGCTAACTGCCGCCCCGCGGGCCGCCTTTCACGGCCCGGCATTGTGGCATATACCTGACTCGTAACGTCTGCCGTGCTTCTGCCCTGAGCGCTAGGCTTCGGGATGGCCCGGAGCCCATCCGGAAACCCGCAGCGGTAGCGTGTTGCGAAATTGCCCGCGGGGCAGGCGGCGCCGGGGCGAATCGCCGTGTGGCACTGCGCAACCTGGGCGCCCTGGACCCGGATCTAAGATCCGGCTTGAACGGCATAAGGAGAAGCTCAAATGCAGTTTCAGCAGTCAGCACGTCACGTGCTTGCCGGGCCCGCGCTGATCTGCGCGGCCAGCCTGGCCCTGACCGCCTGTAGCAGCAGCAGTGGCGGCGGGTCCTCGGCGCAGTCGAGTTCCTCGCCCTCAGCCAGCGCGACCGCGGATCAGTCATCCCAGGCCACCTCGTCAGCCTCGGCCGGCTCCGGCCCGGCGGCGCCATCAGGTGACCAGGCCAAGATTGAGGCTAACTGGGCCGCTTTCTTCCTTTCCAGTACGCCGATCGCGCGCCGCGTCGCGCTGCTGGAGAACGGTTCGCAATTCGAATCGGTCATCAAAGCACAGGCCAACTCGCCGCTGGCATCATCGGCGACGGCGAAGGTGGCAAAGGTGACAGTGGTGTCACCTACTCAGGCCAAGGTGGTCTACTCCATCTTTGTCGCCGGGGCGCCCGCGCTTACCAACCAGGCCGGCGTCGCGGTTAAGCAGAACGGGACCTGGAAAGTGGGCGACCAGAGCTTCTGCGGCCTGCTCGCCGTCGAGAACGGCGGAAAGACCTCGTCCCTGCCCCCGGCCTGTCACTAGGCCCCGGGCGAGCGGGATCGGGGTCGCTGCGTGGAACTGCGGGCCGGGCCGGCCGCCGCCCGCACCGGCCGCCGGCTGTCCGGCCGGTCCTTGGCACTGCCGGCCCTGTGCACCCTGCTGTTCCTGACCTTCCTCGACAACACGGTGGTCAGCGTCGCGCTGGGCAGCATCCAGACCGACCTGCACGCCGGGGTGTCGCAGCTGCAGTGGGTGGTGAGCGCGTACGCCCTGACCTTCGCCAGCATCATGCTGGCCTGCGGGATGATCGCCGACGAGCTCGGCCGCAAGAAGGTCATGCTGTCGGGGGCCGGGGTGTTCTGCGCCGGCTCGGTCGTGTGCGCCCTGGCGCCGAACGCCGGGGTGCTGATCGCCGGCCGGGCCATCATGGGCCTGGGCGCGGCCGCGAGCGAGCCGGGCACGCTGTCGATGCTGCGCCAGCTCTACACCGACGAGCGCAGCCGCAACCGGGCGGTCGGCATCTGGGCCGCGGTGACCGGGCTCGCCCTGGCCGCGGGCCCGGTGATCGGCGGCGCGCTGGTCGGCGTGTGGAGCTGGCGCGGCATCTTCTGGTTCAACCTGGCGTTCGGCCTGGCGGCACTCGCGGTGGCCGGGGCCGTGCTGCCGGAGAGCGCGGACCCGGACGCGGGCCGGGTCGATACATCAGGGACGATCCTGGGCGCGGCGGCCCTGGCCGCCCTGGTCTTCGCGATCATCGACGCGGAAAGCTCCGGGTTCGCCGCGCCGCGGGTGATCATCTTGCTCGCGGTCAGCGTAGTCGCCGCGATCGCGTTCGTCTGGCGGGAGCGCCGGGCCGCGCATCCGCTGCTCGATCTGCGGTTCCTGCGCATCGCGCACTTCACCACGCCCAATATCGTGGCGTTCTGCTCCTACTTCGCGACCTTCGCGATCTTCTTCTTCACCGCGCTCTACCTCGCGGAGGTGGTCGGCGAATCCGGCTACGGCATCGCCAAGGTGTTCCTGCCGATGACCGCGCTGATGATCATCGCCTCGGTCCTGGTCGGCCGGTGGGAGACCACGACCGGGATCCGCTGGCTGGTCCCGGCCGGATGCGCGCTGTTCAGCGCCGGGCTGGTGCTGACCGACCTCAGCCTCAGCCCGCACCCCGGCTACCTGCCGCTGGCGGCGTCGCTGGCGGTGACCGGCGTAGGCATCGGCATCACGGTCGTGCCCATCACCTCGGCCGTGCTCACCGCGGTTCCGCCGGAGCGCTCAGGCATGGCCGCCTCGGCCACCAACACCGCCAGGGAGATCGGCGCGGTCACCGGCGTGGCGGTCCTCGGCGCGCTGGTCAACTCGCAGCTGCAGTCGGAGCTGACCGGCAAGCTGCGGCACCTGGGCATCCCGCCTAACTTCCAGTCGATCGTGATTCATGCGCTGGAGACCGGTGCCGTGCCCTCCAGCGGTAACACCGCGGGCGCGGGCGGTGCGGCCGGAGCGGGGCAGGGCACCTTGGTGCAGGAGGTCATCAACGCCGCCTACACCGCTTTTCAGGCCGGCCTGCGCGCGGCCCTGGTCCTGTCGGCGGTGCTGGTGCTGGCGGCCGGGATCCTGGCGGCGGTCACGCTCGGCCAGCGTCCGCCGCGGCCCGCCGGGCCGGCCGAAGCCGGGCCGCCGGGGCCGGGGCCGATAAGCGCGGGCAGCGCGCCGCCTCGGTGACGGGGCCCTCGGCCGGGTCAGGCCGTCCGGCCGCCCGCGCCGGGCGCCGTTACCGCCGCTCGATCAGGCCGCGCAGGTAGGCGGCCTGCCCGGCGTGCTCCATGCCATCGCAGATCACGCTGATCAGGCGGACCCCGAGGGTGACCGGCGGATCCCACCGCTCGTCCACGATGCGGCCCAGGTCGGCGTCGGTGACACGCTGGACGTAGCCGATCGTCTCGGTGTAAACCGCGTCGTAGTAGCCAGTCAGTAGCTCGCCCGAGACCCGGACCGCCGCGACCTCGTCGCTGCTGTGCCCGTAGCCGGTCGCGGTCTCGTCGAACGGCAGGCCGAACCGCTCAGCCCAGCCGGCGGTCGTCCACACCTGGCTGATCTGCGCCGGGCCGGCCAGATGGTCGTCCTGGATCCGGGTCAGGTGCCAGATCAGCCAGGCGATCGAGTTGGCGTCGCGGTCGGGGCGGAACGCGAGCTGCTCCTCGTCGAGGCCGCTGACCACTTCGTAGACGATGCCGCGGATCCGGCCGAACGCGTCGGCGAGCAGGTCACTGGAGGTCATGCAGGTCTCCTTTCGCGGATTCCCTGCCGATGACCGTAACGGATCATCCCGGCGGCGGCCCGGTACTGGCCGAAGGCGCGCCGCAGAATCCTGCGGGCCCGGCGAAAGCGCGCAGCGGGCCGTCCCGGCCGGTGCGCGGCACGGCCGGCCCGGGCCTGACCGGGTCACCGGGCCGGGCCAGCGCCCAGCGCTCGCCATCGATGACGGCGACCGGGTCAGCCCGGTCGTCGTGCGCGGCCACCAGCCGCGCCGAGATGAACTCGCCCTTTCTCGGGACCGGGAGGCCGAGGGCCCTGGCGATCAGCGGGTCATCGTCCTGGTGGCCGAGGACCAGGATGCCCTCCGCGCGCAGCTGGGTGCGCGCGCCGCCGTTGCCGCGGGCGCGTTTCATGAAATCGTCTTGCCGGGCCACGGTGGCGAGCTCGGCCCGGCGGATAATGCGCCGCTGGACCAGCCGGAAAAGCTCATTGACCCGGGCCTGGCCGTGCGCGACCCCGCGCCGGCCGGTGGCGGTGAAGATGCGGTCGCGGATGACCGGGTCCAGGCCCAGGAAGAGATTTTTCGTCAGCCAGCCGTGGCCGAGCCACATCGGCCGGATGCCTATCCGGTTCGCGGCGCTGAGCTGGCGCTTCGCATCGCGGTTCGAGCCAGGCCGCAGCGCGGACTCCTGCACCCTGAGCAGGCCGGCCGTCCACGAAGCGCGCGCGTCGCTGGCCGTGATGACCAGGCAGATATGGCCGATGGCCTCGGGCGGCAGCTCCCAGCCGCCGTAGCTCATGGAGTACTTGCAGTCGACCTCGATGCCCGCGATCCGGTAATCCGTCACGCTGCCGTCAGCGAAGCCGAAATGACGATGCAGGTTAATCTCGACCAGCGTGCCCATATGGGTTTTCTCGGTCTTGTGCAGCTGGTCATAGCTCCAGCGCCCGGAATGCTGGCCGTCATAGAGCTGGTCGAGTGTTTCCCTGAGTACCCGGGCGACCTGGTCCCCGGCGCGGTCCAGCCGGTACAGCTCGGCCTCCACGGCGTCGATCTCCGTGTCGTCGCCGTAGGGCAGCGGTACTTGCTCGATCGGGCTCACATAGCCTCGCCTGCGCGGGTCACCGGTGCGATTTCGATGCTAGCGGGCCAGCCAGCCGCGGGCGGGCGGCTCAGACCGCGCGCAGCAGGCGCGGCGGGTCGCTGGCCGCATCCGCCTGCCCGGCGAGGATCGCGGCCCTGATGCCCTCCCCGACGGCGCGCGCGACCGGCGGCGGGAACGCGTTCCCGATCTGCCGGTAGGCGGCGGTCTTGCGGCCGGAGAACCGCCAGTGCTCGGGGAAGCCCTGCAGCGCCGCCGCCATCCGCAGCGTCAGCCGGGGCAGATGGCCGGGCGGGTGGCCCGGTCCGGGCGGCGCGTCGGCCAGCCCCCGCCCGTCGACGTGCAGCCGCAGCCAGGCCGTCCGGGCCCGGGTCGGTCCCAGGTCGGGCCCGCCGTGCTTGCGTGACCCGCCGACCAGCGTCGGGCCGATGCCGTTGGCCTTCCTGGCCCAGTCCGCGGCGCCGCCCCAGCCGCCCTCGGCCATCAAGGCGCGCAGCGCCTCGCCCACGGTCAGTGGCGTCTTGATGGCACCGGGCCAGTCGAAATGCTGGTACGCACCGGGCCGCAGGGCCACCAGGATGAAGCGCGGCCGCAGCTGCGGCACGCCGAACTCGCAGGCGTTCAGCACCTGCCAGTCGGCCTGATAGCCCAGCTCGTGCAGCCGGTCAAGGACCTGCTCGCGATATCCGGCGAACCGGGCCGTGGCCAGGCCCCTGACGTTCTCGAGCATGATCGCGGCCGGCTCGCACTCGGCTACCAGCCGCAGGGCCTGCGGGAACAGATCACGCTCGTCGTCGGCGCCGAGCTGCTTGCCCGCGATGGAGAAGGGCGGGCACGGTACCCCCCCGGCCAGCAGGTCCACGCCGCGGAACTCCGCCCCGCTGAAGCGGTGCACGTCGACCTGGGCCACCTGCCAGTGCGGCCGGTTCAGCCGGAGCGTCGCGCAGGCATCAGGGTCGATCTCCACGGCGGCCAGATGCGCGAAACCCGCCTGCTCCAGGCCGAGCGACTGACCGCCGGCGCCGGCGCAGATTTCCAGGCAGGTCAACTCACGCACACCGCGCCCCAATCGTGTCAGCGCACACTCGCGATGCTGACCTTACCGGTGATCTTGATCAACTTCCGGGATTGATCGGACCGGCACCGCCGGGTCGCCGGTCCCGCGGCCGGGCGGCCCGGGGCCGGGAACCTGGCCAGCAAGGCGGCCGGGGAATTTGGCACAGTGGGAGGATGACCACCGCTACCGCCGCCGAGCTGGCCGCCCCGCTGGCCGCCTACGCTCGCCGCTTCCACGCCGGGGCCGGCCCGGGGCACCATGTCGGGTCGCCGCTCGGCGCCTGGCTGGCGCTCGCACTGTGCGGCCCGGCCTGCGCCGGCCCGGACCGCACGGCGCTGTCCGAGGTGCTGGGCTGCGAGATCGAGATCGCCGCCGACACCGCCGCCGCGCTGCTGAGCGAGCCGCATCCGCTGGTCGCGGCGGCGGCCGCCGCCTGGCACCGGGACGGTGTCGCCTCCGCCGCCCTGGCGGACTGGCAGGACCGCCTGCCCGCCGCCGTGGCGACCGGGGTGCTGCCCGGGCCGGCCCAGCTCGACGGCTGGGCCCGCGAGCACTCCTTCGGCCTGATCCCGCGGTTTCCGGTGCGGCTGACCCCGGACGTCGGCTTGCTGCTGGCCACCACGCTCGCGGCCCGGGTGTCCTGGCAGCAGCCGTTCGACCTCGCGCCCGCCAGCGAGCTAGGCCCCGGCAGCCCGTGGGCCGCCCGGCTGGGTCAGGTGCTGCGCACCCCGGGCACCCCGGCTGGCCAGGGATCAGGCCACCAGCAGTTCATCGCCGCGAGCCAGGGCGCCGGAGCGGTAGCGGTGCATACCGCCTGGGCGGCAGGCGGCCTCCAGGTCACCTCCGTCGCGGCCGATCCCGGGGTGCCCGCGGCGGACGTGCTCGCTGCGGCCTACGACCTCGCGACCGGCCTGGCCACCGGGACGCCCCCGGCCCGCCGGTCGCTGTTCGACCTGGAGCTGGGCGCCGGGCCGCTGTGGACGCTGACCGAGCGGCCTGGCCGGACCAGGGCCCCCGGCGGCCGGGAAGAGCGCTGCACCGCCGTGCTGCCCGCCTGGTCGGCCACCAGCACCCTTGACCTGGACCAGCCCGGCCTCGGCTTCGACGTGGCCGGGGCGGGCCTGGCCGGGCTGCTCGGGCGCCCGGATCTGCGGTACCGGGCCAGCCAGGCGTGCGCCGCCCGGTACTCAAGGACCGGATTCGAAGCCGCGGCCCTGACCGTGATGGCGGCCGGCATGGCCCTGCAGTTGCGCCCGCAGGGCGTGATCAGGACGGCCGAACTGCGGTTCGGCCACCCGTTCGCCGTGGTCGCCGTGGTCGCCGATGAGCAGGCCGGCGACCGGCGCGCCCCGCGTCCTGGCCGGTGGCACGGGCTGCCGGTGTTCTCGGCCTGGGTGAGCAGGCCCTCGGACGCCGGGTAGGCACCTGCTCTTCGGTTTTGCCTGGCCGGGCGGTCAGGCTCTAGGTTTCGCCCATGCACAGCGTGGATCCCGCCACCGACCAGATGATCACCTCGGTGCTCGCCTACGCGCAGAGCCGGCTGCGGCTGGATCCGGTCCCGCTCGACGGCGGCCCCCCGGACGCCGCCGAGTTGCGCGCCGCCCTGGCTGGCCTGCTCAGCGATCAGCCGCATGACCCGGACCAGGTCCTGGCGGTGTATGCCGACACCCTGGCCCCGGCGGTCATCTCGGCCGACAGCCCGCGTTTCCTCGGGTTCATCCCCGCGGCCCCGACCAAGGCCGCGCTGGCCTTCGACATGCTGGTCTCGTGCGCGTCGATCCAGGGCATCTCGTGGCTGGAGGCGGCGGGGGCGATCGAAGCCGAGAACCAGGTGCTGCGGCTGATCGCCGACCGGGCGGGACTGCCTGCCTCGGCCGGCGGCTGTTTCGTGTCGGGCGGCTCGGCGGCCAACCTCTCGGCCCTGGTCGTGGCCAGGGAGGTGGCCAAGCGCGCGGCTCGGCCGCTGCGGCCCGGCGCTGGCGGGCCGTTATCGGCGCTGACGCGCACTCCTCGATCAGCAACACGCTGCGGATCCTGGAGATGGACCCGCTCGTCGTGACCACCGGCGACCACCGGCTCACCGGCGCCGCGGTGCGCCAGGCCATCGAGGCGGACTCCGATCCGGGCTCCCTGGCGGCCGTGGTGGCCACCTCGGGCACCACGAACGCCGGGATCATCGACGACCTGGCCGGGGTGGCCGCGGTAGCGCGGGACCATGGCCTGTGGTTCCACGTGGACGGCGCCTACGGCGGAGCCGGGCTGCTGGCCCCCAGCGTCCGGCCCGCGTACGCCGGGATCGAGCACTGCGACTCGTTCGTCGTCGATCCGCACAAGTGGCTGTTCGCCCCGTACGACTGCGCCGCGCTGCTGTACCGGGACCCGGCCCTGGCCCGTTCCGTGCACCGCCAGGACGCCTCCTACCTGGATGTCATCCATGACCATCCGGAGCAGTGGAACCCCACCGACTACGCCTACCACCTGACCAGGCGGGCCCGCGGGCTGGCCCTGTGGTTCTCGCTGGCGGTGCACGGCGTGGCCGCCTATACCGAGGCCATCGAGGCCGCCATCACGCTGGCCCGGCGCACCGCCGAGGAGATCAGGGCCCGCCCGCAGCTGGAGCTGATCTGCGAGCCGCACCTGTCGGTGGTCCTGTTCCGCCGCCTGGGCTGGGCGCATGAGCAGTATGTGCGCTGGGCCGACGGGCTGCTGGCCGACCAGGTGGCGTTCCTGCCGCCGTCGGCGTGGCAGGGCGAGACCGTGGCCAGATTCGCCTTCCTGCACCCGGGCACGCCGATGACGCTGGTCACCGAGATCCTCGACCGGATGGCCTGACTGGCGTAACCTGCCCGGCCAGGGGGAGTGAGGCAGCCTGGCCAGCGATCAGGGTCAGCCCGCCGCACAGCTGATGCAGGTCACCGCGACCGGGCGGGCCCGCAGGCGGCCGGCCCCGATCGGCTGGCCGCAGCGGGCGCACCGGCCGTAACGCCCCTCGTCGAGCCGGCCCAGCGCGGCGCCGATGTCGCCGAGCTGGCCGCGGGCCGCCTCGATCAGGGCCGCGAGGTGCTGGCGCTCGAACGCGTTGGTCGAGCCCTCCGGGTCGTGCTCGTCGTCGTTGGCCTGCGACGCGGCCACCACGGCGTCGAAGTCGCGGGTCAGCGCGGCGAGCCTGGCCCGGGCGCGGGCCAGTTCCGCGCTCAGCCGGGCCCGGATGACCGCCTGCTCGCGGCCGCGCTCGGGCATGCCGGGGCCAACCAGGGACCACGGCCTGGCATTCCGCGCGGCGGCCCGGGTAATCCACGTGTACAACCGGGCCGGGCGTCGGGCAGGCTGGTGTCATGGCGGAAACACTCACCCTGATGGCCGTACATGCCCATCCCGACGACGAAGCGTCCAGCACCGGCGGCGTGCTGGCCAAATACTCCGACGAAGGAGTACGCACGATCGTCGTGACCTGCACTAACGGCGAGTTCGGGGATACCCCGTCCGGGACCAAGCCGGGCGACGAAGGCCACGACGAGCAGGAGGTAGCCCAGATCCGGCTGGCCGAGCTCAGGGAATCCTGCAAGCACCTGGGCGTCACCCACCTGGAGCTGCTCGGGTACCACGACTCAGGCATGCCCGAGTGGGAGTACAAGGACCGGCCGGACGCGTTCTGCAACATCCCGGTGGCCGATGTCGCGGCCCGCATCGGCGCCCTGATCGAGCAGTACCGGCCGCAGGTGGTGATCAGCTACGACCCGGACGGCCTGTACCAGCATCCCGACCACGTGCACGCGGCCAGGACCGCCGCGGCCGCGGTGGCCGCCACCGGGATCCCGGCCAAGTTCTACCAGAGCGCGATCCGGCGCAGCACCTGGCAGGAGCTGGCGGACGCGCTGCGGGCGGCGGGCGTGGACCTGGGCGAAGACGACTTCACCCTGACCCCTGAGGAGCTGCAGCGGGCCAGCGAGACCGAGCTCCGGATCAGCACGAACATCGACATCGGCGAGGTCCTGGAGCGCAAGCGCGCGGCGCTGCTTTCGCACCGCAGCCAGATCGACGACTCCTGGTTCGCCAAGATCCCCGAGGACATCGCCGCGCGGGTGTTCGGGATCGAGAGCTTCATCCGGGCCAGCGACACCAGCGGCGCCCCGGTGCCCGAAGACGACTTGTTCGCCGGGCTGCGCGAGCCGGGGAGCCGCTAGCCGGGAGGTCGTGAGCCAGCGAGGCCGTGAGCCGGGCGGCCGTGAGCCGGGCGGCCGTGAGCCGGGGAGCCGTGAGCCGGGAGCGCGCGGTCGAGGGGACTACGGGGTCCTGGGAGCCGCGAGCCGGGGGCTGAGCCGCGGTCCGCGCCAGTAGTGCTGCCGCAACGAGCGTGCGGCGGCCGCAAGCGGCGGCCAGACTGGACGGGTGAGCCAGCGCATCAGGACCGCCGTCCGGGTCGAGGGGATCGTCCAGGGGGTCGGTTTCCGGCCGTTCGTCTACTCGCTGGCGACCCGGCTCGGCCTCGGCGGCCTGGTCGGCAACGATGTCGACGGGGTCTTCGCGGAAGTCGAGGGGGCCCCGGATGCCATTCAGGAATTCCTGCTTTCCCTCGAACGCGATGCCCCTGCGCTGGCCAGGATCGAGCGGGTGATCGCTACCCCGCTGCCGGCCGGGCCGGGCCCGGCCCGGCGGACGGCGCGGCGTTCGCCATCGTGCCCAGCGAACCTGGCGGCCGCCGCCGGGCGATGGTCGGCGCCGACACCACGGTCTGCGCCGACTGCCTGGCCGAGCTGGCTGACCCGGCCGACCGGCGGTACCGCTACCCGTTCGTCAACTGCACCAACTGCGGGCCCCGGTTCACCATCGTCAAGGACGTGCCCTACGACCGGCCGCTGACCACGATGGCGCCCTTCGACATGTGCGGGCGCTGCGCGGCGGAGTATCACGATCCGGCCGACCGCCGGTTCCACGCCCAGCCGGTCTGCTGCCCGGACTGCGGCCCGCGGCTGGCCCTGCTCCGGCGGGACGGCACCCAGCAGTCTGGCGAGCCACTGGCCGCCGCGGCGGGCCTGCTCAGGGACGGGCAGCTGCTCGCGGTCAAGGGCCTGGGCGGGTACCACCTGGCGGCCGACGCGGCCAGCGCGGACGCCGTGGCCGCGCTGCGGGCCCGCAAGCACCGCGAGGACAAGCCGTTCGCGGTGATGGTCGCCGACCCCGGCGCCGCCCGTCGGCTCTGCGAGCTGAGCCTGGTCGAGGAGGCCCTGCTGGCCAGCGCCCGGCGGCCGATCGTGCTGCTGGCCCGGCGGCCCGGGGCCCGGCTGGCCGCCGCCGTGGCGCCGGGCAACCGGCAGCTCGGCGTCATGCTGCCTTACACCCCGCTGCATCACCTGCTGCTGGCTGAGGTCGCCCGGCCGATCGTGCTGACCAGCGGGAACGTCTCCGACGAGCCGATCGCCTACCAGGACCAGGACGCGCTGGACCGGCTGCGCGGCATCGCGGACGGCTTCCTGGTCCACGACCGGGCCATCCACATCAGGACCGACGACTCGGTGGTGCGGGCGTTCCGCGGGCAGGAGACCCTGATCCGCCGGTCCCGCGGCTATGCGCCGGAGCCGGTCGCGGTCCGGGCCAGGTTCGCCCGCCCGGTCCTGGCCTGCGGTGCCGAGCTGAAGAGCACGTTCTGCCTGGGCCGCGAGGGCCGCGCGGTGATCTCCCAGCACATCGGCGACCTGGAGAACTACGAGACGCTGCGCTCGTTCACCGAGGGGATCGAGCACTTCAGGCGGCTGTTCGACATCACCCCGCAGCTGGTCGCGCACGACCTGCATCCCGACTACCTGTCCACCAAGTACGCGGCCGGGCTGACCGGCGTGGAGCTGGCCGGGGTGCAGCACCACCACGCTCACATCGCCTCCTGCCTGGCCGACAACGGCCAGGACGGCCCGGTGATCGGGGTGGCCTTTGACGGGACCGGATACGGCACCGACGGCACCATCTGGGGTGGTGAGTTCCTCATCGCGGACCTGACCGGGTACCAGCGGGCCGGGCATCTGGCGCCGGTGCCGATGCCCGGCGGCGCCGCCGCGATCAGGCAGCCGTGGCGGATGGCCGCCGCCTACCTGGCGGCGGCCGGTCACCCGGCCGCCGGGCCTGGCCAGGCGGGATCGAGTCCGGGCCAGCCGGGTGCGGGTGATCCCGGTGCGGACGGGCGAGCCGCGGGTGAGCCCAGGACCGGCCGGGGGCCGGCCGTCTGGCAGCGGCACGAGGCGGACTGGGACTCGGTGCTCGCGCTGGCCCGGCACCGGGTCAACACCCCGCTGACCTCGAGCGCGGGCCGGCTGTTCGACGCGGTGGCGGCGCTGCTTGGCGTGCGTGATGTGATCAACTACGAAGGCCAGGCCGCCGTGGAGCTGGAGCAGCTGGCCGACGCGGGTGAGCGCGGCGGTTACCGGGCCAGGATCTGGCCGGGCCCGCCGCTCCAGGTCGCCGGGACTGACCTGATCCTGGCGGCCGCTGATGAGCTGGCCGCGGGGACCGAGCCGGCGGTGATCGCGGCCCGGTTCCAGCACGGGGTCGCCGCGGCCATCGAGGACTGCTGCCTGGCCCTGCGGGACCAGCACGGGCTGGGCACCGTGGCGCTGTCCGGCGGTGTCTTCCAGAACCTGCTGCTGCTCAGTGCGGTGACCGACCGGCTGACCGGACGCGGGTTCGAGGTCCTGGTCCATTCCCGGGTGCCCTGCAACGACGGCGGAATCAGTCTCGGCCAGGCCGTGGTGGCGGCGGCCAGGGACGCGGCCGGGCTGCCGCAGGACTAGCGCCAGGGCCCCGGACCGCCGCCGCCGGATCCTCGGGCCCCCGGACCAGCAACCCCGGACCGCCGCCCCAGGACCACCCCCCTGAATCACCGCCCCGGACCACCGCCCGCTGGGCCGGGCGCGAGTTGCATCCGCCGCTGCCATAGGGAAACCTGGGCTCCGGTCGGGCGCAGCGTGGCATGAACCGAGGAGGAGCCCGTGACAGGCGACGGGGACGAGGCGGCAGCAGCAGGCCAGCGGGAGCGGCTGCCGTTCGACACCGGCGTGGCCCATATCGCCCGGGTCTACGACTACTGGCTGGGCGGCAAGGACAACTTCGCCGCCGACCGGGAGGCGGCCCGGCAGGCGGTCGCGGCCAACCCCGGCCTGCTGGCCGGGGTCCGGGCCAACCGGGCGTTCCTGGCCCGGGTGGTGCGCAGCCTGGCGCAGGACCACGGCATCCGGCAGTTCCTTGACATCGGCACCGGCATCCCCACCGCGAACAACACCCACGAGGTGGCGCAGTCGGTCGTTCCTGACGCCAGGATCGTCTACGTCGACAACGACCCGGTGGTGCTCTCGCACGCCCGGGCGCTGCTGGCCAGCGGGCCGGAGGGGGCCGCCGACTACATCGACGCCGACCTGCGTGACACCGCCACGATCATCAAGGGCGCGGCCCGGACCCTGGACCTCAGCCGCCCGGTCGCGGTCTTGCTGCTGCTGGTCCTGCACCTGATCCCCGATGAGGATGATCCGTACGCCATCGTCAGGGCGCTCATGGCCGCGGTCCCGGCCGGAAGCTTCCTCGTGCTCACCCACCCGGCCGCCGACATCGAGGCGGAGTCGATGGCCGAGATGGCCAGGCGGCTCAACCGGCTGGTCGCCCAGAAAGGCACCATGCGGGATAACGCTCAGATCCTGCGCTTCTTCGACGGCCTGGAGCTAGTCGACCCGGGGCTGGTGCAGCCGCAGCACTGGCGGCCCGCCGGGCCGGTCCACAGCGCGCCGGTGACGGCCTGGAGCGGGGTGGCCCGCAAGCCGTGACGCCGGGCCGCGCGTGAGCCTCGCGGCGTGCGTTTTGGCCGGGTAGCGTGCGATCGTGACCGAATTGACGTGGCTGGACGCCACCGCCCAGGCTGAGCTGGTCCGCCGCGGCGAGATCACCGCCACCGAGCTAGCCGAGGCAGCGATCGCCCGGATCGAGGCGGTCAATCCGCGGCTCGGCGCGGTGGTCTGGACCCGGTTCGACCAGGCCAGGGTCGAGGCGGCGGGCGAGCTGCCCGGCGGGCCGTTCCGCGGGGTGCCGATCTTGCTGAAGGACCTGGGCTGCCCGGTGGCGGGCGAGCCGACGGCGTTCGGCGTCGGGCCGATGCGGGACCAGCCGTGGCCGGTGACCGCCAGCCTGGCGGCGGCCTTCGCGGCGGCCGGATTCGTCCGGCTCGGCCGGACCACCGTGCCTGAGCTGGGCACTTCGGTCACCACCGAGCCCCAGAGCTTCCGGCCGGCCCGCAATCCGTGGGATCCGCGGCGCAGTGCCGGCGGTTCCTCGGGCGGGTCAGCGGCCGCGGTGGCCAGCGGCATGGTGCCGGTCGCGCACGGCAGCGACGGCGGCGGGTCCATCCGCATCCCGGCCAGCGCCTGCGGGCTGGTCGGCGTCAAGCCGACGCGGGGCCGGATCAGCCAGGGCCCGCTGACCGGGGAGGGCTGGGCGGGCAGCACCACCGACGGCGTGCTGACCAGGACGGTCCGCGACGCGGCCGGGGTGCTGGACGTGATCAGCACCAGGGAACCTGGCGAGCCGTACTACGCGCCACCGCTGCCCCGGCCGCTGGGCCAGGAGGTCGGGGCGGATCCGGGGCGGCTCAGGATCGGGATCCTGGACCGGCCCGACGGACCTGGCTATCTCGACGACCCGCAGTGCCGGGCCGCGGTGGCGGGTGCCGCGCGGCTGCTGGAGGCGCTGGGTCACGAGGTCGGGCCGTCCGCGCCGGAGGCAATGTTCGAGCCAGGCCTCAGCCGCCAGTTCAACACCGTCATCGCGGCCGACAGCGAGCTGACGTTCCAGGCCTTCGAGCGGATGCTCGGCCGCCCGCTGGGTCCCGGCGAGATCGAGCCGCGCAACGCCGCCTACCGGCAGGCGGGTCAGGCCATGACCGCGGTGACCTACCTGGCCAGCCGGTCCTGGATCAGCCGCTGGGCGCGCCGGATGGCGCACTGGTGGGAGAGCCACGACCTGCTGGTCACGCCGACGCTGGGCGCCCCGCCGCCGGAACTGGGCTGGTTCACCGCGGCCGGGCCCGGGCTGGAGGGAAAGCGGGTGGCCAGCTTCATCCCCTACACCTCGCAGTTCAACATGACCGGCCAGCCCGCGGTGAGCCTGCCGCTGCACTGGACGCCTGATGGCCTGCCGGTCGGCGTCCAGCTGGTGGCCGGTTACGGCCGGGAGGATCTGCTGATCCAGGTGGCCAGCCAGCTCGAGCAGGCCGCCCCCTGGCGGGACCGCTACCCGCCGGTGCACGGGTAACGGCGGCGCCGGGCGGCGGCGGCCCGCGGCCGGCTCGCGGCGGTGCGGCTAGCCGGGGTGGTGCTCGTCGTGCGGGGCGCGGGTGCGGCGGCGCAGCCAGTCGTACCAGGCGTCCATGCCCTGGCCGGTCACCGCGGATACCTGGATCATCAATGAGCCGGGGCTGACCTTCCGCAGGTCGGCGGCGTAGCGGCGGATGTCGAAGTCCACGTAGGGCAGCAGGTCGATCTTGGTGACCAGGACCAGGTGAGCCTGGCGGAACATGTGCGGGTACTTGACCGGCTTGTCGGCTCCCTCGGTGACTGACGCGAGCACCACCCGGGCCTGCTCGCCCAGGTCGAACAGGGCCGGGCAGACCAGGTTGCCGACGTTCTCGATGACCACGATCGAGCCGCTGGCCGGGTCGAGCGCGCGCAGCCCGGCGGCGGCCATCTCGGCGTCCAGGTGACAGCCCACGCCGGTGTTGATCTGCACGACCTTGCACCCGGCGGCCCGGATCCGGCTGGCGTCCAGCGCGGTCTCCTGGTCACCTTCGATGACCGAGATGCGCAGCCGCCCTGACGTCTGCGCGGCGGTCCGCTCCAGCAGGGTGGTCTTGCCCGCGCCGGGCGAGCTCATCAGGTTCACGGCCAGCACGGCCCGCTCGGCCAGCCAGGCCCGGTTGGCCTGGGCCAGCGCGTCGTTCTTGGCCAGCACCTTCTGCTGCAGCAGCACGGTGCGGTCGGAATCGGGCTGGGTGCCGACCAGCACGTCCTCAGGATCGGCGTGGTCGTGCGGCCCGTGGTCGGCGGGCCCGTGCTCGGCGGGCCAATGGTCGGCGGGCCCGTGCTCGTGCGAACCGCGCGGCTGCGGGCCGCGCGGCCCGGCGGCCCCGGCGGCCCCGGCGGCACCGTCGTCGCGAGCATCCTCGCGCTGGCCGGCCGGGACCAGCCGGATCACGGCCGCGCCCGAGCACCCGCAGGTGGCGCACATCGCTAGGCCACCTGTACCGATTTGATCTGGAGTTCCTGGCCGGCGATGATCGCGACTTCGACGGAACCGCACGGGCACAGCGCGAACTGGCCGTCGGCCTCGAACTCGATGCCGCAGATGCGGCACCGGCACCGGCCGGAATTCTCGGTGATCTCCAGCCGGGCGCCCTGCAGGTTGGTCCCCTCGGTGACCAGGTCGAAGCAGAACCGGACGGAATCGGCCACCACCCCCGACAGTGCCCCGATCTCCAGGTGGACACAGGTGATCTTCGCGTCGGGCAGCCGGGCAGTCACGGCCTCCACCACACACTCGGTAATCGCCAGCTCGTGCACCTGCCCCGCGCTCTCTTTGTGGTGTTCGGTGTTAACAGATCCGCGGCAGCGGATCGCCGACCAGCAGGTCCACGATCCGGGTGCCGCCGAATGCGGTCTTCAGCAAGACGATGCCCGGCGGATCCGCGGCCACCTGCCCGATGATCGCCGCCTGGGCGCCCAGCGGGTGCGCGCGCAGCGCCGCCAGCGCGGCGTCAGCCTGATCGCTGGCCACCACGGCCACCACCGGCCCTCGCAGGCCACGTACATCGGGTCGATGCCGAGCAGCTCCGCGGCCCCGCGGACCTGCGGCCTGACCGGGATGTCGGCCTCGGAGACGGTCACGCAGACCCGGGCGGCCCTGGCGATCTCGTTGAGTATCGTGGCCACCCCGCCGCGGGTGGCGTCGCGCATGGCCCGCACCCCGGGCGCGGCCGCGAGCAGGTCCGCCACCAGCCCGTTGAGCGGGGCGGTGTCCGACACCACGTCGGCCTCGATGTCCAGCTCGCCCCGGGCCAGCATGATGGTCACGCCGTGGTCGCCGATCGGCCCGGACACCAGCACCGCGTCGCCCGGCCGCGCGCTGGCCACCCCGAGCACGCCCGGGTGCTCGATGAGCCCGACGCCGGCCGTGCTGATGTAGCAGCCGTCCGCCTTGCCCCGCTCCACGACCTTGGTGTCACCGGTCACGATCTGGACGTCCGCGGCAGCGGCCGCGGCGCTCATCGAGGCGACGATCCGGTTCAGGTCGGCGATGTGAAAGCCCTCTTCGAGGATGAAGCCGGCCGACAGGTAGCGCGGGACCGCGCCGGCCACCGACAGGTCGTTCACGGTGCCGTTGACCGCCAGGTCGCCGATGTTCCCGCCCGGGAAGAACAGCGGCGACACGACGTAGGAGTCGGTGCTCAGCGCGACCCGGGCCGCGCCCAGGACCAGCCGCGCGCTGTCGTCGAGCGGCTCCAGCAGCGGATTGCGGAAGTGGTCGAGGAAGATCGCCTCGATCAGGGTCTGGCTGGCCTTGCCGCCGGCCCCGTGGGACATCGTGATCCGCTCTTCGATGACCTTGGGGCGGCGCTGCCTGGCCCGGTCGATGCGGTCGAGCACCTGCTGCTCGCGATCGGCCAGCGGCAGCTCGGGCCGCCTGCCCCGCCCGGGCCCGGGTTCGGCACCGCCGTCGGCGGGTACGGCGGTGCCGGGCCCGGTTCCCGCGGCATGCTCATGCGCGCGCAGCGCCTGGGCGGCCGTGGCGTCGTCGCGGGCCGTCTGCTGATCCAGGCCGCCGGTCATGACCGGCTCGCCTCCTTGACCCGCTGGCGGCTCATCCGGCCGTAGTTGTAATAGGCGGCGCAGGCGCCTTCCGGCGAGACCATGCAGGTGCCGATGGGCGTCTCCGGGGTGCACGCGGTACCGAACACCTTGCACTCCCACGGCTTGAGCACGCCCTTGAGCACTTCGCCGCACTGGCAGGCTTTCGGGTCGGCGACCCGTACGCCCGGCACCGAGAACAGCAGCTCCGCGTCGAAGGCCGCGTAGTCCGGGCGCATCCGGAGGGCGGAATGCGAGATGAAGCCCAGGCCGCGCCATTCAAAATAGGGCCGCAGCTCCATCACTTCGCCGATGGCCTTCAGCGCCACCACGTTGCCGTCGGCAGGCACCACCCGGGTGTACTGGTTCTCCACCGCCGACCGGCCCTCGGCCAGCTGCACCATCAGCAGGTAGACCGACTGCAGGATGTCCAGCGGCTCGAATCCGGCCACCACGACCGGCTTGCCGTAGCTGGCGGCGATGAACTCATACGGGCGGCAGCCGATCACGGTGGACACGTGGCCGGGCCCGATGAAGCCGTCCAGCCGCAGGTCGGGCGAGTCGAGGATGGCCTTGATGGCCGGGATGATCGTCACGTGGTTGCAGAAGACGGAGAAGTTCTCGATGCCCTGGGCCGCCGCCCTGAGCACCGTCATCGCGGTGGACGGCGCGGTGGTCTCGAAACCGATGGCCATGAAGACGACCCGCTTGTCCGGGTTCTGCCGGGCGATCTTCAGCGAGTCGAGCGGCGAGTACACCATCCGGATGTCGGTCCCGGCCGCTTTCGCGTCGAAGAACGAGCCGTGGCTGCCGGGCACCCGCATCATGTCGCCGAAGGACGTCATGATCACGTCGGGCTGGTCCGCGAGGTGCATCGCGTCGTCCACCCGCCCCATCGGGATCACGCAGACCGGGCAGCCGGGCCCGTGCACCAGGGTGATCGCCTCCGGCAGGTAGTCCTCCAGGCCGTGCTTGTAGATCGTGTGCGTGTGACCGCCGCAGACCTCCATGAACTTGTACTGGCGGCCCGGCTCGCACAGCCCGGCGATCTTCGCCGCCAGCGCGTGCGCCTTGTCGGCGTCCCTGAATTCGTCTACGAATCTCATTGGCCCCCCGCTCCTATTCGATCCGCGAGTCCTGCAGCGCCGCGAGCTCGTCCTCGTAGGCCTGGCCGATCCCCTCGAGGAACTCCAGCGCCGCAGCGGCCTCGTCCTCGTCGATCTTGGATAGCGCGAACCCGACGTGAATGAGCACCCAGTCCCCGGGCGCGGGCGGATCGTCGGTCAGCAGCCCGATGTTGATCACCCGCCGGACCCCGCTCACGTCGACTCTGGCCAGGTCGGGCTGATCGGGGATGAACTCGATCACCTCACCAGGGATGCCCAGGCACATATCCGTTCCCCCTTCACTGTTACCGCGGGCCTTCGCTGGTCAGCGGCGGGCCGGAGTCCTGCTGGCCGGCCACCTCGCGCTGACTGAGGCCGGGGCCTGGCGCGGCGTCAGGGCCGTCGCGGCTGGCCGGCCCGGCGGCGGCACTGCCGTCGGCGGCGGCCGTGACCAGGTCCAGGACGACCCGGACCGCTTCGTCCACGGCCGCGGCGACCGGCTGGCTCAGCCCCATGCCGTAGTCGACGCTGGCGGGCTCGCAGCCGACGACCAGAACCCGGCCCGCGTCGGCCCCGAGCATCTCCAGCACGCCGAACACCACATCCGGCTGCATGCCGTGCGCGTCAAACAGCTGGCTTCCGGCCAGCTGGCTTTCGCTGGGCCGCTGGCTGGGCTCCAGCTCGATGGTGTAGATAGTGCCAGGCTCGCCGCCGCGGGGGGCCGCGTCGACGAGAATCGTCGTGTCGTACCCATTGGCCAGGTCATAGGCCAGATGCATGCCGCTTATCCCGTAGTCGGCCACCCGGACCCAGTCCGGGAGGCCGACTACGGAAAGGCGGCGGGCTACCTCGACGCCGAAGCCGTCGTCGCCGAGGAATATGTTGCCTACGCCGGCGATCAGCATGCTGCTCACCGTCGGCTCCCCTCCTGCAGGCCGACTTCGGCGGCCGTCAGTTCCCACAGAACGTGGTAAATGGTGGTCTGCGCTTCCTGAATGCGATGCACGGAAGCCGATGGCGCGATGAACAGGTAGTCCAGGCTGTCCAGCTCGGCCATTTTTCCTCCGTCGTAGCCGGCGATGCCTACCGTGAGCAGCCCGCGCCGGGCCGCCTCGCCGAACGCGCGGAGCAGGTTCTCGGAGTTGCCGCTGGTCGACAGGCCGACCGCGATGTCGCTGGGCCGCCCGAACGCCGCGATCTGCCGGGCGAACATGATCTCGGCGCCGACGTCGTTGGCCAGGGCCGTCACCACCGAGCTGTCGCTGGACAGGGCGAGCGCGGGCCGCGGCCTGGCCGGCCCGGGCGGGTTGAGGAAGCAGGTGGCCAGCTGCTGGGCGTCGGTGGCGCTGCCGCCGTTGCCGAACGCGAGCAGCCGGCCGCCGCCGCTGAACCGGCCGGCCATGTCCCGGGCGCAGGCGGCCAGGCGCGCGCCATCGCGGTCGCGGATCAGCGCCCGCAGTTCGATGATCTCGGCGGCCTTGGCCACCGTGGACCGGCGGGCCTCCTCCAGCACCGCCGCCAGGTCCGTGCGGCCGGCATAAAGGAACGGGTAGAGCGACTCGTGCGCCCGTGACCCGGTGTCCGGGCCCGGCCGGGCCGGGCCGGTCACCGCCCCACCACCGCGATCGCTTCCTTGGCGTGCACCAGGATCTGGTCCCCGGCTGGGCCGGGACCAGGGCCACGCTCACGACTTCCTGGCCCGCGCCGGTGTCCACCATGGCCAGGCCGTCGCCGAGCAGCCACAGCACGGTCACCGTGACCGCCTGGTCGGAGCAGGTGATGCAGACCTCGTCGTGGCACTCGCCCGGGTCGGCGCCGGCCGGGTTCATGCCACCACGGCCGGGCTCAGCACGCCGGGCTGCTCGAAGAACACGTGCACGAGCTCCCAGAGGATGTGATAGGTGGTGACGTGCGTCTCCTTGACGATCCGCGGGTCTGAGGCCGAGCTGGCGAGCAGGTGATCGACGGCGGGACTGGCGGCCAGGGCGCCGCCTCCGGCGCCGGCCAGGGCCACGGTGAGCAGCCCGAGTTCATGGGCCGCGAGCAGCCCGGCCAGGACCGCGGGGCTGTTCCCGTCGGTGGAGATGCCCAGCGCGATGTCGGCGGGCTCGGCCAGGAACCGGATCTGGTGCGCGAAGATCGCGGCCAGCCCGTGCCGCTCGGCCACCCCGGTTACCGTGGCCACGTCGCTGGTCAGTGAGATCGCCGGGAGCGCCCGCTTGCCGACGATCACCGGGTGGACGAATTCCACCGCGACGTGCTGCGCGTCGCTGCTCGGGCCGCCGCAGCCGAACACGATCAGCTTGCCGCCCTGGTGGAAGCGCTGCGCCAGCGCGTGACAGGCGGCCACCACCTGCCCGGCTTGCTCGGTGAACTCCAGCAGGGGCTGGTCCCTGAGCTCGAACGCGGTGCTGACCGCGTCGTCAGGCCCGGCCGGCCCGGCCCGGCCGCTGGCGTCCCGCCGGTCATCGGGGCGGCTCCGGCTGTGCCTGCTCCGGCTGTGCTTGCTCCGGGAGGTCCAGGTCCACCTCGACGTCAACCGCGTCCCTGACCTTGAGCGCGCCGAAGAACGCGGTATAGGGCTTGATCCCGTAATCGGACTGCCGCACCGAGCTAGTGGCGTGATAGCGCCCCGGGCCGGTCTTATCCACCCGCACCCGCACCGGCCTGGCCACCCCGGCCAGCGTGAAAGTACCGCCGATCACGCCGCCGCCTTCGGGCGCGGGCTCGAACGAAGCGGCGCTGAACATCGCCTCAGGGTGCCGGTCGGCGGCCAGCACGCGCCGGGCGGTGACGGCGATCTCGCGGCGGTCGGCGTCGGTGAGCGGCTTCAGCCCGCCGGTGCCCGCGCGCACGACGAGAGACCCCATGTCCACCCGGACCTCAAGGTCCGCGGGGTCGCTGTCATCGCCGACGGTAAGGTCGCCGGACCACCGGGCCACTTCGATGGTCAGATCGTGGCCCGCCTGGGAAGCGAAGCCATCACGGAACGTTCTTAAAACGATCCGGCCACGCTCGGTATCCAGATGGTGGCGTCCTGCTTGAAGCGCCATGGCAGAACCGTAGGACACATGTGGGGTGGCGTCCAGTGGTCCGACAAGACAGTTTTGGCCGGGCCGGATAGGGAATGTTCGAGCTTGGGGCTATCTGTTCCCTACGGGAGCGGCACCTCGCCGAATATCTCCTGGATCCGGCGCAGATCGCGCATTCTCGGCTCGGTGGCGCCGCCGACCCAGCGGCTGACGGTCTTGACCGACACGCCGAGTTGCTTCGCGGCTGCTTCCTGGGTCAGGCCCTCGCGGCGCAGCGCGCTGGCCATCCATTCGGCGAATGAGGCCGAAGAATCGCCGGGAACGGCCCCTTCGGGCGGTGCGGCCCGCGGCCCGGCCGGGGCGGGAACCGGCCCGGCGGCGGCCCGCGGCCCGGGCCCCGCGGCGGCGGCCTGGCCCGGCGGGCCGGACGGGACCGGCCGGTAGAGCTGGGTATCAGAGTGCAGCACGTCCACTTCGACGTGCTCAGGGAAGATCCGGAACGCGACCTGGATCGACCCGGTCGGCCCGGCCGCGTCCAGCAGTGCGCGGAACACGGTCTCGCCGACTTGCCTGGTGCCTTCCTCGTTCAGCGGGGACTCGGACAGGCAGCGGCGGACGAAATCGCGGATGTCAGGGATCGAGGACGGCCGGGCCGGGAACACCTGGGAGAGCACCACGACGGGGACAACCTCGATTGGGTCTGTCCCTGGACCGTATGGCTCAGACACTTATGACTCCTCCGCCCGCCCCCTCAGCCCGACAAAAGCGGGCCCACGCCAGAGTACGTGCATTAACGGCCATACGGGAACCCGCAGGTAACAAGAACGTGCTCAGCCGCCTACGCTGGGGAGCGGGCGGTAACCCGATCTGTGCTGATCAAGGTGGACATTTCTGTCTCATGATCTGACTGTTTAGTCTTGTAGCCGGCCGGTGACTCCTCTACCATGACGCACCTGAGCATCGCCACTGTGAGGTTGGTTTTGATGTTCCGTCATGGCGCAGCTGTGCGAACGGGGGATAAGTCCAGCGGGCCGTTACGGGTCTCGGCTGGCAAGTACCTAGCCCGCGGTGACTTCGGCCTGCCCGGCCGCGGCCCAGGCTGCGCCTGCCGTACGCAAGCGCATCAGCCCGTCAGCCCAACCGGAAGCGAGGAGGTGGCCTCGCTATGGCCACAGGAACGTCAGGCAAAGGCGCAGCGCAGGCCGACCCGGCCAGCGAACCATTGGTTCACATCCTCTGGATGAACGGAGGCCTCGGCTGTGACGGCGACTCGGTAGCGCTGACCGCCGCGACGCAGCCCAGCATCGAGGAGATCGCGCTCGGCGCACTTCCCGGTCTGCCGAATATCGCGGTGCACTGGCCGCTGATTGATTTCGAATGCGGCCCGGAGACCGGCGCGGACAATTTCATCGAATGGTGGCATAAGGCCGACAGGGGCGAGCTTGATCCGTTCGTCCTGGTGGTCGAGGGCTCGATCCCGAACGAGGCGATCAAGGACGAGGGCTACTGGTGCGGCTTCGGCAACAACCCGGCCACCGGCCAGCCGATGACCACCAGCGAATGGCTCGACCGGCTGGCGCCCAAGGCCACCGCGATCCTGGCCGTCGGCACCTGCGCCACCTACGGCGGGATTCACGCGATGGCCGGCAACCCGACCGGCGCGATGGGCGTGCCCGACTACCTCGGCTGGGACTGGCGGTCCAAGGCCGGCCTGCCGATCGTCTGCGTGCCCGGCTGCCCGATCCACCCCGACAACCTGTCCGAGACGATTCTTTACCTTCTCTACCAGGTCGCCGGCCAGGCGCCGATGATCCCGCTGGATGAGGCGCTGCGGCCGACCTGGCTGTTCGGCGCGACCGTGCACGAGGGCTGCGACCGGGCCGGCTACTACGAGCAGGGCGACTTCGCGAACGAGTACGGCTCGTCGAAGTGCCTGGTCAAGCTCGGCTGCTGGGGTCCGGTGGTGAAGTGCAACGTACCCAAGCGCGGCTGGATCAACGGCGTGGGCGGCTGCCCGAACGTCGGCGGCATCTGCATCGCCTGCACGATGCCTGGCTTCCCGGACAAGTTCATGCCGTTCATGGACGAACCGCCGGGATCGCGGGTCTCCACCGCCGCGAGCACGCTTTACGGCACAGTGATCCGCACGCTCAGGGGCTTCACCGCGAAGACCGCCGACGAAGAGCCCAAGTGGCGCAAGAAGGGCAACGAGCTGCTCACCGGCTACCAGAAGAGCTGGTGAGTTCGGCCGGCGCCGGCGCCTTCGGGCGGCCGCGCCTGTACTACAAGAGAGGGTTCAGCGATGACGACGGTCGACGACACCGGCGTAGTGGAGATGGCCTGGGATCCGATTACCAGGATCGTGGGCAGTCTCGGGATTTACACGAAGATCGACTTCAAGCAGAAGCGGGTCATCGAGTGCCACAGCACTTCGTCGATCTTCCGTGGCTACAGCATCTTCATGAAGGGCAAGGACCCGCGCGACGCGCACTTCATTACCAGCCGCATCTGCGGGATCTGCGGCGATAACCACGCCACCTGCTCGGTCTACAACCAGAACATGGCCTACGGGGTCCGGCCGCCGCACCTGGGCGAGTGGATCATCAACCTCGGCGAATCGGCCGAGTACATGTTCGACCACAACATCTTCCAGGAGAACCTGGTCGGCGTGGACTTCTGCGCCCGCATGGTCGGCGAGACCAACCCGGGCGTGCTCGAGCTGGCGAACCGGACCGAGGCGCCGCACGCCGGCGACCACGGCTACAAGTACATCGGCGACATCATGCGCTCGCTCAACCCGCTCGAGGGCGAGTTCTACCGCGAGGCGCTCCAGGTCAGCCGGTCCACCAGGGAGATGTTCTGCCTGATGGAGGGGCGCCATGTGCACCCGAGCACGCTCTACCCGGGCGGCGTGGGCACGACGGCCACCGTGCAGCTGTTCACCGACTACCTGACCAGGCTGATGCGCTACGTCGAGTTCATGAAGCGCGTCGTCCCGATGCACGATGACCTGTTCGACTTCTTCTACATGGCGCTGCCCGGCTATGAGGAGGTCGGCCGCCGGCGGGCCGACCTGGTCTGCTGGGGCAGCCTGAACGACCCTGAGCACTGCGACTTCCGGTACGAGAACATGACCAACTGGGGCCGGAAGATGTTCGTCACCCCCGGCGTCATCAGGGACGGCCAGCTGCTCACCAACGACCTGGTCGAGATCAACCTGGGCATCAGGATCCTGCTCGGCTCCTCGTACTACGAGGACTGGGAAGACCAGGAGATGTTCGTGACCCGCGACCCGCTGGGCAACCCGGTGGACCGCAGGCACCCGTGGAACCAGCACACGATCCCGCGGCCGGCCAAGCGTGACTTCGACAGCAAGTACAGCTGGGTCATGTCGCCGCGCTGGTTCGACGGCAAGGACCACCTGGCCGGCGACACCGGCGGCGGCCCGATCGCCCGGCTGTGGGCGACCGCGCTCGGCGGCCTGGTCGACTTCGGCTACGTCAAGTCGACCGGCAGCAGCGTGCTGATCAACCTGCCGAAGACGGTCAGCAAGCCGGAAGTCACGTTCGAGTGGAAGATCCCGGTGGACACCACCGGCGCTCCGCTGTCGAACGCCATCGAGCGGGACCGGGCGCGGACCTACTTCCAGGCCTACGCGGCCGCGTGCGCGCTGTACTTCACCGAGAAGGCGCTCGCCGAGATCCGGGCCGGGCGGACCAAGACCTGGGAGCCGTTCACCGTGCCCGACGAGGCGAACAGCTGCGGCTTCACCGAGGCGGTACGCGGCGTGCTCTCGCACCACATGGTGATCCGCGGCGGCAAGATCGCCAACTACCACCCGTACCCGCCGACCCCGTGGAACGCCAGCGTCAGGGACAGCTTCGGCACGCCCGGACCGTACGAGGACGCGGTCCAGAACACGCCTATCTTCGAGGAGAACCCGCCGGACCGGTTCAAGGGCATCGACATCATGCGCGCGGTGCGCAGCTTCGACCCGTGCCTGCCCTGCGGCGTCCACATGTACCTCGGCAACGGCAAGACCCTGGAGAAGGTGCATTCTCCGATGTCAGTCATCCTGTCGACCTGACAGGGCTGCCGCCCCAGGCCGGGCCAGGCGGAGCGGCCCGGCCTGGGGCACCCGGGGCCAGGCGGCGCGGCTAGACAACAGGCCCTGGCGGACGAGAGGCAAGGCCTCATGACCGGGTGCGGGAGTCGGAGCAGGTCGAGACGCTGCTCGCCGCGCTCCGGTCGGCAGCGGTGACTCCGCTGCCATCGCCGACGAACTGGTGCGACTGCTGGTCGGCCTGTACGGCGATGGCCTGACCCGAATCGGACCGAGCTCCCCGCCGACGGCCCGGCCGGCGCGCGATCATGACGGCCTCGCTGATCGAGGACCCGCTCGTCGAGAGCCTGCTGCTGCTGCACGACCTGCATCCGCTCGATGTCGACGCCAGCGTCCAGCGCGCCCTGGACGAGGTCAGGCCGTACCTCGGCTCGCACGCCGGCGGCGTGGAGTATCTCGGCGTGCGCGATGGCGTGGCCAGGCTGCGGCTGCAGGGCAGCTGCGACGGCTGCCCGTCATCGACGGTCACCGTCCAGCTCGCGATCGAAGGCGCCGTGCTGAACGCGGCCCCTGAGGTCACCGAGGTCGTCGTCGAGGGCATGACCAAGGCGCCCGAGCCGGCCCTGCTGCAGATCGGCCGCCGCCCGGATTCCGCCAGGCCGGCCGGGGGCTCCGGCCGACAGCCAGGCCGCGGTGGGCCGGGCTCTGGCGGGGACGGCTGGGTCACGCTGCCGAACATCGGCCCGCCCAGCTCCCGTCCGGTGATCGCGTCGGCGGCCGGGGCGACTGTGCTCGTCTGCTCGGTCCGAGGCACGCTTTACGCTTACCGAGACGCGTGCGCGGGCTGCGGCTCGTCGCTGGCCGACGGGTGCTCGATCGCGAGCAGCTGACCTGCCCCGGCTGCGGCGCCCGTATACAACGTGCGGCTGGCCGGCCAGGGCATCGACGACGCGGAGCTGCGGCTCGACCCGCTGCCGCTGCTGGCCGACAGCCAGGGCGTCCGGGTGGCCGTGCCGGAGGCGGTGCGGACGTGACGGGCGGCACCGGCCTGCGCAGGTTCGTCCGGTCCCCCGGCCCGCCCGCGGCCCCGGCTGCCCCGGCGGTCGGCCGGGCGGCCCCGGGCCCGCATCAGCCCGGAGCCGATCAGCCGGAGCGCATCAGCCCGGAGCCAATGAGCCTGGAGCGCATCAGCCCGGAGCGCATCAGCCCGGCCCGCAGCCATCCGGCCCGGCCGCCGTGTCGCGAGAACTGCGAGCTGTGCTCGGCTGTCGTTCCGGCCGAACACGGTCACCTCGCCGATCTCGAGAGACCTCGCTGATGTGCGCCTGCCGGGCCTGCTACCTGCTGTTCACCCCGACCAGGCCGGGCGCGGCCGGTACCGCGCGATCCCCGACCGGTACCTGACCGACCCGGAGCACCCGACTGCCCGCGGCCGACTGGGAACCGCTCGAAATCCCGGTCGGCCTGGCGTTCTTCCTGCGAGTTCGCACCGGCCAGGTCACCGGCTTCTACCCGAGCCCGGCCGGAGCCACCGAATGCCGTCTCGACCTGGACAACTGGAACGAGCTCGCCAGCGCCACCCCCTGCTCGCCGCAGCCGAGCCCGATGTCGAGGCCATCCTGATCTCCCGGACCGACAGCGGGGTCGACTGCTTCATCGTCCCGATCGACGCGTGCTACGAGCTCGCCGGGCGGATGCGGCTGTACTGGCGCGGATTCGACGGCGGCTCCGAGGCCAGGGCCAGCATCGCCGAGTTCCTGACCGGCGTCAGACCCGGGCTCGGTCCTACGCCAGGATGCCTGACATGGCAGAACTGGTCTTCGACTGCGTCGGTCCGCCCGGACAAGTATGCGGTCACGCCCTCGATGTCGCTGAGGCTCCGAATCACCGAGACCACCGGCCAGCGCGTCGACGCGATCGCGCTGCGCTGCCAGCTCCGGATCGAGCCCGCCCGCCGCAGGTACACCGACGACGAGGCCGAGCGGCTCAACGACCTGTTCGGCGACACCGCGCGCTGGGCCGACACGCTCAAGCCGATGCAGTTCACGACCGTGTCGACCATGGTGCCGGGCTTCACCGGCAGCACCGAGATCGACCTGCCGGTCCCGTTCACCTACGACCTCGAAATCGGCACCACCAGGTACTTCACCGGCCTGGAGGGCGGCGAGATACCGCTGCTGCTGCTGTTCAGCGGCACGGTGTTCGCCACCGTCGACGGCAGGCTGCAGGTCCAGCAGGTGCCCTGGAGCAAGGAGGCCTCTTACCGGCTGCCGGTCACCGTCTGGCAGGACGCCATCGACGCCCATTTCCCGGACAGCGCCTGGATCAAGATGAGCCGGACGACCCTCGACGAACTGCATCGAATTCAAGACCGCGAGGCCCTCCCGACCTGGGATGCCACGATGCTGAGCTGCTCTCGATGGCGGCAGAAAGATCGGAGCGGCCGTCATGAAAGCCGACCCAGCGCACCTCGCCCAGGCCCGGAAGGTCGCTGACGCGATCCTGTACGAGGGCTATCTGCTGTACCCGTACCACTCAGGCCCAGAAGAACCAGACGCGCTTCCAGTTCGGCGTGCTGATGCCGGTCGCCTACGCGGCCGTCGATGACAGCGAGCCGTCCGCCAGCCAGACCCAGTGCCTAGTCGAGTGCCGCGACGACGCCCAGGTGCGGGTCCCGGTCAGGTTCCTGCAGCTACGGCTCAGGGAGGTCGGCCGGCTCGAGCCGAAACCGGTCAGTTCCGTGCGGTCGCCACGCTCACCGTGGACGGCACGGAGTTCACCTCCTGGGACGAGGCGGTCGAACGGGAGCAGTGGGCCACCGTCGGAGTTGGCGAGCTGCTCAGCCAGGACCGCGACACCGAGTTCCGCATCGGGGCGGGCGAGAGCGCCGAGGACCTGACCGATGCCCGCGGCGAGCTGGCCGGCCGCCAGGTCTACCGCTGGCCTCGATCTACGGCATCATCAAGGTGCACGCCGAGCGGGTGGCCGGCCCGTACGGCGCGCTGCGGCTGCCGGTCCGGCTCGAGAATCACACGCTGCCGGAAACCCCGCCGCAGAGCCGGGAGGACGGGCTGCGGCACGCGCTGATCGGCGCGCACGCGCTGATCTGGGTGCCGGGCGGGCGGTTCCTGTCGATGACCGACCCGCCTGAGTGGGCCACCGCCGCGGTGGCGGAGTGCTCGAACAAGGGCACCTGGCCGGTCCTGGCCGGCCCGCCAGACTGCCGCGACCTGCTGCTTTCCTCGCCGGTCATCCTGTACGACCACGCTGAGGTGGCCGCCGAGAGCGCCGGCGAGCTGTTCGACGCGACCGAGATCGACGAGATCCTGACGCTGCGCACGATGGCGCTGACCGATGCGGAGAAGCAGCAGGCCAGGGCGACCGACCCGCGGGCCGCGCAGATCATGGACCGGCTCGACGACATGCCGCCCGAGATGCTGGAACGGATGCACGGCGCGATCAGGTACCTGGAATCGGCTCCGCGCGGTGGCGGCCAGGGACCGGGCGGTCCAGGTAGCGGGCCCGGCGCCGGGCCGGAGCCGGCCTGCCGGCCTGGCCCCCCAGCCGGGCCTGATGCGGCGGCCGGGCCCGATGCGGCGGGCTGGCCTGGACCGGCCGGCGGTGCGGTGCCGCGGCCTGACACGCCATGGTGGGACCCGGGGGCGGACACTTCTGTGTCGCCGGAAACAGATCACATCATGATCGCCGGGGTGCGCGTCGCGCGCGGCAGCCGGGTGCTGATGCGCCCGGGCTCGCGGCGCGCTGACGCGCAGGACCTGTTCCTGGTCGGCCGCGAGGCGGTGGTACAGGCCGTGCTGCACGACGTCGACGGCCAAGTCCACGTGGCGGTAAGCCCGAACGATGATCCGGCCGCTGAGCTGCAGCGCAACCATGGCCGGTTCCTGTATTTCGCCCCCGACGAGATCGAGCCCAGCACGGCCTGCGCCCCGCCGGGGGGCCAGCCAGAGGAGGAAACGACATGATCAGCAAGGTGATCAAGATAGCGCTGGTCGCGGCCATCGCGGCGCTGATCATCCAGTCGCTGCCCGACGTGAAGCGATACCTGAGACTGCGCGAGATGTAGGGCCCGCCCCGCCCGGCCTGGCCGTCCCGGATTCAGCTGCGCCGCTCCAGATTCAGCTGCCCAGTGTCAGATTCAGTTTCCCGGCCGGGTGCGGCGGGCCCTGATCGCGGCCAGGATGACGGCGAAGCCGAGCGCGCCCGCGGGCGGCAGGGTGACCAGCGCGGGCAGCTGATAGCGCCAGGAGAACTCGAAGAGATCGGAGATAAGCAGCAGCGCGGCCGCAGTGCTCAGGAACAGCAGGGCGGCCTCGGCCAGCTGGCGCCGGGCCTGGTCGCCCGGGCCCTGGTGGCGTCCGGCCTGGTCGCCCTGGGCGGTGCGGCGTCGGCGGCGGGCCAGGATGAGCGCCCCGAGCAAGCCCGCCACGGCGGCCAGCGCGAACAGCGGTCCGGGGGTGTAGCCGCCATGCAGCTGGTAGTGGCGCAGGAAGCTGGCCACGGCCAGGTCCACGGCCGGCTGCCCGCCGCCGAAGTCGCGCGCGGCGGAGATGATGACCGCGCTGCTGGCGTGCGGCGGATAAGTGGGGTAATGGCCCTGGAACTGCCAGCGCCAGATGGGGGTATCGCCGGGGCTGGTGACCCGCTGCAAGCTGAACAGCTTGTCCGCGTCGGTGAGCCAGGACCTCAGCACGCTCAGCGGCTGCTGAGTCAGCACCGCCCGGTTGAAGCTGGACACCGTGCTGGACGCCTCGCCGTGCGGCAGGCTGGCGTAATAGCCGCGCAGCGGGGAGCCCGCGGCGTGTTCGAGGCCGTCGGGGCCGAGCAGCTTCTGCTGGGCGGTCGGGCACAGCGCCTGCTGGCTGGCGGGTACCCGCAGGGCCGGGCAGTCGGCCGCCTCGGCGACCCGCCCGTAGATGGTCGTCGTGCCGGAGTGAGATAGCCAGAAGTGTCCGGTCACGGCCAGGGAGACCGTGCAGTAGGCCAGGATCGGCACGGCGAAGGCCGCGCAGAGCGTCCCGCCGCGGCTGATGACCCGGCGGCGCCAGCCCGTGCTGATCGCCACGTAGATCAGCGCCGGCAGGATGAGGATCTCGCCCACCTGGCGGATGGTGGCCGCGGCCCCGAAGGCCAGCCCGGTGCCGGCCAGGACCGGCCACCGGGGCTCGGCCTGCCACAGCAGCAGCGCGATTCCGGTCACGATCAGTGCCTCGAACCAGACATCTGGCATGACCGTCTGCTCGATCTGCAGCTGGTAAGCGTCCAGCAGGACCGGCGCGGCCGCCAGGGCGGCCAGCCAGCGCGGCACGCCGCGGCGGACCAGCACGACGTAGATGGCGGCCGCCATGGCCAGCCCGAGCAGGTGCTGCACGGCGGCGACGGTGCTCAGGTTGCCGACCAGCAGGATCGCTTTCAGCGGTACCCGGTAGCCGACGGGGTCGTTGCCTGCCGCGCTGTACAGGTACCTGGTGCTGTCGATATAGAACAGCGCGGGCCGGTAGGCGATCAGCGCCAGCAGCCGGAACGCCAGGCCGGCTAGCAGCAGCACGCTGATCAGCCAGTGCCGCCGCAAGGCTGGCCCGGGGCGCCACCGGCGGGTACTCGCCTGCTGCGCCGACCGGTGCCGCTGGAGTACGGGTATCACCGGGGCTGCGCGGTCAGTTCGGGGAGCCGGCCGGCGGTGTCCTGGCCTGGCTCCCCGCCCCGGCGGCGCCTGAGCTCAGCCAGGATGACGGCCACGCCAAGCGCCCCGGCGGGCGGCAGGGTGACCAGCGCGGGCAGCTGGTAGCGCCAGGAGAACTCGAACAGGTCGGCGGTGATCAAGACGGCCAGCGCGGTGCCGGAGAACAGGAAGCAGGCCCAGGCCAGCCGGCGCTGCGCCACGCCGCGCCGGCGCAGCAGCAAAGCGAGCGAGCCGATCAGGCCCGCCAGCACGCAGAACAGGAAGGCAGGCCCCGGGGTATAGCCGCCGTGCAGCTGATAGTGGCGCATGAAATTGGCCAGCGGCTTGACCACGGTCGCCTTGCCGCCGAGCGCCGGGTCGAGCGCCTGGTAGCTGAACGGGCCGCCCGATGACTGGAACCGCAGGCCCACCACGATGACGCCCGCCGGATTGACCCCGACAGCCTGGTTGTAGGTGGGGTAGTTGTCCTGGAACTGCCAGCGCCAGATGGGCGTGTCACCGGGGGAGGTGACCCGGCTGACGGCGAACAGCTTGATCGAATCGTCGAACCAGGACGACAGCACGTTCAGCGGCTGCTGGGTGATGACCTGCCGGTTGAACTGGGACACCGCCCGGGCCCTGGCCAGCCCGGGCGGGGCGACGAACACGGTGAGCGGCGAGCCGGGGTCGTGGTCGAGGTAGTCGGCCCCCAGGTACTGCTGGTGCGCCGTCGGGCACAGGGACCGCTCGGCGGCGGGCAGCTTCAGGGTGGCACAGTCGGCGGCCACCGCGACCCGGCCGTAGATCGACGAGGTGCCCGACCTGGACAGCCGGAAATGCCCGGTGTTCACCAGCGCGATGCTGCAGTAGAGCACGATGGGCAGCGCGAACGCCAGGCACAACGCGGCGCCGTTGATGACCGCGCGGCGCCAGCCGCCGGCCAGCAGGAGCACATAGACCAGGGCCGGGGCGATAAGCGCCTCGCCCACCTGGCGGATGGGCGCGGACGCCCCCAGGACCAGCCCGGCCCCGATGATGAACCACAGGGCCGGCTTGCGCCGCCACATCAGCAGCATGACCCCGCCGAGTATGAACGCCTCGAACCAGACATCGGGCATGATGGTCTGCTCTGTCTGCAGCTGGTAGGCGTCCAGCAGGAGCGGCGCGGCGGCCAGCGCGGCCAGCCAGCGGGCCACCCCGGCGCGCAGCAGGATCAGGTAGATGGCGACGGCCATGGCCAGGCCGAGCAGGTGCTGCACGGCGGCGACCGTCTCCAGGTTGCCGAACAGCAGGATGACCTTCAGCGGCACCTTGTATCCGACCGGGTCAGTGCCCGGCCAGGCGTTGTAGAGGTATTTGACCGAATCGACGTAGAGCAGCGCGGGCCGGTAGGCGATCTGCGACAGCAGCCGGAGCACGAACCCGGCCACCAGCAGCACTGTCAGCAGCCAGTGCCGCCGCAGCAGCGGAATCAGCATGCTGCCGCCGCGGGCCGCGCCGCGGAGCCGGCCATTGGCCCCCGGCGCCCGCGCGGCCGGGCCCTGGGCCGCCGCGGAGGTGCTCGCGCCCGGCGTGGCCGCGTCTGGTGGTGGCGTGGCGCCCGGCGCGGCTGGGTCGGCGGCCGGGCGCCCCCCGGATGAATCGGCTGGGCCCTGGTCCGCCGCCGAACCGTTCCCTGCGGACTGGCCTGACGCCGAAGAATTTGCGGCCCGGCCAGCTGACTTTGGCATTCGCATCTAGTTCATCCCGATGGTGGCGGCTGAGGTTCCGGCCAGTTCCGCGAAAGCCGGAAAGGCCGGGCATACCGCAGCACACCCACTCATTAGTCTTTTTTCAGGCGCGCCTACCGGTCAAGCCCGACTGCCCTGGTGAGCCTACCGGAGCGCCGCGCCCAGCCTTCACCAGGCTATCGCCCGGCAAGTTCCGCGCTTCCTGCTATGCGCTTTTTGGACCTGAGGATTCGTCGGCGGCCCGGCGTAATCTCAGCGGCATGCCCGACCAGGCCCGGGATCCCGGCGACATCTGGGCGCCCTGGCGCAGGCAGGTCGCCGCGCTGGCGCCCCGGCTAACCGCGCCGTTTCCCGGCCCGCTTCCGGCCGCCCCCGGCCGGGCCCGCAGCGGCCCGCAGTCGCGGTGCGGGTCCTGCCGCGGCCCGGCCCGTCCTGGCCGGCTGCGGTGCTACCAGTGCGACCTGCACGCGGAATGCCTGTCCGGCCTGCTGCCCGATGTCGTGGTGCCGGTCGCCTACGCGCCCAAAGGCGGCGAGCACGCCAGGAATCTCTGGTTATACAAGTCGGGCGGGCCCGGCGCCGAGGCGGCCGCCGGCGCCCTGCGCGCGCTGCTCATGGTGTTCCTGCACGATCACGGGGCCTGTGCCTGGCGCAGCGCCCTGATGCCAGCGCCCTCGCACGTCGCGGTGGTCCCGAGTGGCCGGGGCCGTCCGGGCCGGCCGCCGCTGTGGTCGCTCGTCGCGCCGTATCTGAGCCTGCCGCGGGCCGGCCTGGCGCTGCGGTGCCGAGATGATCAGGAGGTCAGGGACGCTGACCCGGGGCGGTTCACGGCCCAGCGGGTGGGCGGGGCCAGGGTGCTGCTGCTCGATGACACCTGGACCTCGGGGGCCAGCGTGGTGAGCGCGACCGCGGCGCTCAAGCTGGCCGGGGCCCGGCAGGTGGCGGTGATCGTGCTCGGGCGCCATCTGGCCCCGCCGCGGGCCGGCCCGGCCCGGCCGCGCCGACCCGCCTGGCCATGCCGTTCTGCCCCGGGCTCTGTGCTGTCCATCAGCCCGGTGCTGTCCATCAGCCCGGTGCTGTCCATCAGCCCGGTGCCGTCCATCAGCCCGCGCCCGCCCCGGCCCCCGGGCGAGCGGGCCGCGTCCGGTCACCGGGCCAGGCCGTCCGGTGACCCCGGGCCAGGCCGGCCCGGCCAGGCTCTACGCTGGCGTCATGCCGACGAATGTGATCCCCCGAGCGAAACCACGGCCGCGGCAGGCCGAGACACGGCTGGGGCTGGTGCGCCGGGCCAGGAAGATGGCCCGGATCCTGGCCGAGACGTACCCGGACGCGCACTGCGAGCTGAATTTCCAGTCCCCGTTCGAGCTGCTGGTAGCCACCGTCCTGTCCGCCCAGACCACGGACGTACGGGTGAACCTGACCACCCCGGCCCTGTTCGCCAAGTACCCGGCGCCGGAGGATCTGGCCGACGCCAACCCCGAGGACGTCGAGGAAATCCTGAAGCCCACCGGGTTCTTCCGGGCCAAGACCAAGTCGGTGATGGGACTGTCGGCCGCCTTGCGGGACAGGTTCGGCGGGCAGGTGCCGCGGACCCTGGCCGAGCTGGTCACCCTGCCGGGAGTGGGCCGGAAGACCGCCAACGTGGTGCTCGGCAACGCGTTCGGGATCCCGGGCATCACCGTGGACACGCACTTCGCCCGGCTGTCGCGCCGGTTCGGGTGGACCAAGGACAGCGATCCGGTCAAGATCGAGCAGGAAGTCGGCACGCTGGTGCCCCGCTCGGAATGGACGGACTTGTCTCAGCGCCTGATCTGGCACGGCCGGCGGGTGTGCCATGCGCGCAGGCCCGCCTGCGGCGCGTGCCCGCTGGCCGTGCTGTGCCCGTCCTACGGCGAGGGCCCGACCGACGAGGCGACCGCCCGCAAGCTGGTCAAGGCGGGCCCGTTCTCGTGAACCTGACCGCCGAGCGGGCCCGCCGGTCATGACCGCCGCCGGCCACGAGGAGCCGGGCCTGGCGGGCGTGCCCGGCTGGCTGACGGCGCTGGCCGCGGCGGCCTCGGCCATGCCGGTACCCGCCGCGCTGCGGGTGCCCGCGAGCGGCGGCAGGCACTCCGCGGTGCTCATCCTGTTCGCGGACGGCCCCCAGGGGCCTGACCTGCTGCTCATCCAGCGCAGCCCGTGGCTGCGGCGGCACGCCGCCAGCCGGCTTTCCCCGGCGGCGCGGTTGACGCCGCCGACGCGAGCCCGGCCGCGGCGGCGCTGCGCGAGGCTGCCGAGGAGGCCCGCGTCGATCCGGGCAGCGTGCAGGTCGTGGCGGTACTGCCTGAGCTGTACATCTCGCGCAGTGAGTTCCGGGTCACGCCGGTGCTGGCCTGGTGGCGGCGGCCCGGCCCGGTCGGGCCCGGTGATCTGGGCGAGGTTACGGCGGTGGCCAGGGTCGGGGTCGCTGAGCTGGCCGATCCGGCCAACCGCAGCACCGTCCGCTACCCGTCCGGGCCCAGCGGGCCCGCGTTCGGCGTCAGCGGGATGCTGGTGTGGGGCTTCACCGCTATGCTGCTGGATCGGCTGCTCGCGCTGGGCGGCTGGGAACGGCCCTGGGATACGGCCCGGATAACGGACCTGCCCCCTGGCGCCCTGGCGCTCCCAGCCGAATCCGAGGTTCTGGATTCTGGCCTGCGGCCGGGCATCTGATGGTCCATGAGGCGTATACGGTTGGCTGGTGCCGGGTGATTTGCTAGACCTGATCTTGATCGTGCTTGTCGTTGCTTTTGGCGTAGCGGGCTACCGGCAAGGGTTCATCATCGGCGTGCTCAGCTTCGCCGGATTCCTCGGCGGCGGCGCGCTGGGGGCCGAATTCGGGCCCAGTATTTCGACGTCTTTGGTCAACGGCCTGGCTCAGCAGGCCGTCGTGGCCATCATCGTGGTCTTCCTGGCCGCCGTCATCGGCCAGCTGGCCGCCTCCGGCGTCGGCGTGGCGATGCGATCCCGGGTGACCTGGCGCCCGGCCACTTATCTGGATTCGGTGGGCGGGGCCGCGGTGAGCGTTATATCGGTCCTTCTCATCGCCTGGCTCATCGGCTCGGCCGTCGCCTACGCGCCGTTCCCGGCTATCTCCCGCCAGGTCAACAATTCGACCGTGCTCAAAGGCGTCGACGGGCTGATGCCGCCGGCCGCGAGCGTCATGTTCTCCGATTTCCGCAGGCTGCTGTCAAGCGGCCCGTATACGCAGGTTTTCGGCGCGCTCGGAGCCGAGGGCGCGCTTTCGGTGTCACCGCCGAGCAATGCCGTGCTGACCTCTAGGGGGCTAGTCAGGGCCCGGGACAGCGTGGTGAAGATCGAGGGCGTCGCGCCGAGTTGCTCGCGTCGGATCGAGGGCTCTGGCTTCGTCTACTCCCGCGACCACGTCCTGACTAACGCTCACGTGGTGGCGGGGGAGAACCAGAACCAGGAAGTCTTCACCAGCTCGGGGCAGCTCTTCCCGGCCCGGGTCGTGCTCTATGACCCTGATCGCGACCTGGCGGTGCTCTACGTGCCCGGGCTCGGGGCCCGGCCGCTGGCCTTCACGCACCAGGCGCAGACCGGCGACAGCGCGATCGTGGCCGGGTACCCGCTGGACGCGCCGTTCACCGCGGTAGCCGCCCGGGTCGGCGGGGTCGAGGAGGCCAGGAGCCCGGACATCTACCACTCGACCCAGGTGACCAGGCAGATCTACGCGCTCAGGGCGGACATCAAGCCGGGCAACTCCGGCGGCCCGCTGCTCGCCCCGGACGGGAAGGTCTACGGCGTGGTGTTCGCCGCGGCGGTGTCGGTGCCCGACACCGGTTACGCGCTGACCGCGGCCGAAGTCGCGTCCGACGCCAGTACCGGAGCCGCCGCGACCGCCCCGGTCTCCACCGGCCTATGTGACTAGCCGCCCCCGGCCCCGACCGGCTGCGAGCCCGGGGCCCGCAGGCTGATGGTCAGGTCGGCGGCGGTCAGCCGGCCGAGTCCCTCCCGCTCGATCCGGCGGGCCAGGCCAGCGGCCGACCTGGCCACCCCGGCCGCGTCGATGCCGTGTGCGGCCTGGTCGGCGAAACCCGCCACGGCCTGGCCGCCCCGGCCCAGCAAGGCGACCGCGCCACGGAGATTGCCGCGCTGCGCGTGGGTCAGCCCGACCGCCACCTGAGCCAGCCCGCGCCACAGTTCACGTTCGTCGTCGGGGGCGGCCTTCCAGGATGCTTCCAGCACTTCGTGGGCCTGGAACGGGCGGCCGTCATCGATGAGCTGCTGGGCCAGGGCCAGGGCGGCCCCGGGCGCCAGCGCCTGCTCATCGGCTGGGGTGGCGGCCCCGGACGTCCCGTCCCTGCCCAGCGGGCGGCCGAGCGGGTCGCGCGGCCGGGCGTTGCGGGGGCGGCCCGCAGCGTCTCTGTCCCTGGCCAGCCCAGGGTCGGCGGGCCCGGTGCCGGCGGGCCCGGTGCCGGCGGGGCCCGGTGCCGGCGGGCCCCGTGCCCGGCGGGCCCCGTGCCGGGGCTCGAGGGAGTCAGGGAAGATTCCGGCGTCATCGCTCCGGCTCAGGGTCGGCGAGCCAGGCGCACAGCTCCGCGTCGAACCGCTCGGGCATTTCCTCGTGCGGGAAGTGCCCGGCGCCGTCGATCAGCCGCCATCGGTACGGGGCCTCGACGTACCGGCCTGAGCCGCGGGCGGCGCCCGGCAGCACGCAGCCGTCGACCGAGCCGTGCAAGTGCAGGGTGGGGGCCTGGATCGCGGCCCGCATGGTCCGGGCGTAGCGCAGCCCGTCCGGGCGCAGCCGGGACCTGATGAACCAGCGGTGATACTCCAGCGCCGAGTGCGCCACCGACGGCAGGCACATCGCGGACCGGTAGACCTGCTCGGTCTGCCAGTCGGGCCAGCCCGGGCCTGACCAGGTCTTGAGCAGCCGGCCGACCCGCAGCGCCCCGTCGCGCAGCAACTGGCGCTCAGGCAGCACAGGAAGCTGGAAGCCGAGCACGTAGCCGCTGCGCTTGCCCTGGCCGAACGGGTCGGACAGGACGGCGCTGCGCAGCCTGAGCGGATGCGGGACGGACACCACCGCGAGCCGCCTGACCACCTTGGGGAAGTAGGCCGCCATAGTCCAGGCGATGAGGCCGCCCCAGTCGTGGCCGACGACCACGGCGTTGGCCTCGCCCAGGGACCGCACTAGCCCGGCCGCGTCGGAGGCCGCGGTGACCAGGTCATAGCCTCGCGGGGGCTTGTCGCTGCCGCCATAGCCGCGCAAGTCAACCGCGACCGCCCGGTCGCCGGCCTCGCCCAGCGACGCCAGTTGCTGCCGCCACGTCCACCAGAACTCGGGGAATCCGTGCAGCAGCAGCACCAGCGGCCCGTCGCCGTTCTCCGCGATGTGGAAGCGCGTCCCGTTGGCGCTGGCGGTGCGGTGCGTCCAGGGACCGTCGATAAAGATCGAGGCGTCGCCACGGGCGGGCACGTGGTCACCTTGGTCCCGATGCGGCTGGCGCGGATCCGTCCTCACGCCGCAGCAGCGCGAGGTCATCCTGCACCGTCCGCCTGGTCTGCTTCAAGCCGCTGAGCTTGCGCACCTTCAGGTAGCCGACCAGGACAGCCACGCTGGCCAGCACGACACAGGTGCCCGCCACGATGAGGAATGCGGCCCAGGCCCAGATGCCGACGGCGATCAAGCCGTAGGCGAACGCGAAGCACAGCAGGACCAGGACCAGGCAGCCGACGAACGCGGCGATCCCCAGCAAGGCTCCGGCGATGCCCAGGCGGCGGACGTCAGACTTGAGTTCCAGCTTGGCTAGCTCGATCTCGAACCTGAGCAGTCGGGTTACGTCCTTGACCGCAACCGAAACCAGCTCGCCAATGGACGCCTGGCCGGCGCTGCTGCGGCCAGGTTTCACTGCGGGTCCGGCCATAATGTGCTCTCCCCTCTCGGGCGCTGACGCCAAGTCTTGCGCATAGCCCGTTCCTGGCCTTGCACCGCGGTCCATTCTGGCGCGGCGAGCCGGCCGCGGGGCCGTCGCCGGACGGGCATGAGGAGAAAGTTGGGGATCCGGCCATACTTTCCGGCCTTCTCCGGCGTCTATCCCAATACTGGGCAATTTCTGCGGTGATCGGGTCAGGGGCGCGATCGGTTCAGGGGCGCGATCGGGCCAGGCCGGGACGCGGGCCAGACGGTGAGCGGCCGGGACAGTGAGCGGCCGGGACAGTGAGCGGCCGGGACAGTGAGCGGCCGGGACAGTGAGCGGCCGGGACAGTGAGCGGCCGGGACAGTGAGCGGCGCCCCGGTGACCGGGGCGCCGCCAACTGACACGTCAGGCCGGGTTACCAAGCGTGCACGTTCTTCGCCGGGCAGGCCGTCTGGCTGGTGCGCCGCATCACCTGCGCCGCTCCGCTAGCTGGACTGGCCTGCCTCGGCACGCCTCCCGCGGCTGGTCGCGCGTGGGTGCCCGGTTGCCGTGCCCGGACGATCGCGTCCGTTAAACCTTTGTACGACGGATCGGCGAGCTTGGGAACCCCTAGGCGTAATCAATTCGTGATCTCGATTGATCGACCGCTCACATGCCCTGAACAGGGGGGATTCTCGTTGGGCCGCGGCTGGAGGAGTCGGCCCGGTGCGGGACGCTGCGGTGATCACGGGGGCCGGCCCCGGCCGGACCCCGGAGCCCGGCATGATCCAGAGAGTCGGCCCGGCCGGGGAGGCCAGCGGGATCGAGGGCGTCGGCACGGTCCGGGAGGCTGGCCGGATCGAGCGGGCCGGCCCGCTCGGGGAGGCCGGCCGGTTCGGGGGGCGCCGGCCCGGTCCCTGGCCCCGGCCGGCCCGGTCGTCAAGCGGCCGGCCGCCGGGCCCGCCCGGCGCGAGCCGCCCGCGCGGCGCGAGCCGGCCGCCCGGCCCGGGAGGCCGCGGCCTGACCCGGGGCGCTCCCGCGGCGCGGGGACAGAAACGTCCGGAAGGACAGTACGGGCCAGCAGCGCTGCCGGGCGATCCGGCGCAGCGCCCGGTCCGGGTTCACCGCGTGCGGATGACCGACCGCTTCCAGCAGCGGCAGATCGGTGATCGAATCGCTATACGCGTAACAATCTGGCAGCCAGTAGCCGCGCAGTAAGGCCAGCTCCCGGATCCGCGCGGCCTTGGCCTCGCCGTAGGCCCAGAACTCCATCTCACCGGTGTAGCAGCCGTCAGCCACGGCCATCTGGGTGGCGATGGTGTCGGTCGCGCCCAGCCAGGTGCCGATCGGGCCCACCATCTCCTGGCCCGAGGAACTGACGATGATCACGTCCTGCCCGCTGGTCCGGTGCCGGGTGATCAGCTGGTGCGCCTCGGCGTACACGCGCGGCAGGATGATCTCATCAAGATTCCGGGCGACGATGTCGCTGACCTGGGACGCTTTCCAGCCTCGGCACAGCTCGCCGACCTGGCGGCGGATGCGTTCCATCCGCTGGTGATCGGCGCCGCTGAGCCGGAACAGCAGGTGCCCGAACGCGGTCCGCGCGGCCTGACCGCGGGACAGCAGGCCGTGCCGGTAGAAGGACGGACCGAACGCTAGCGTGCTCGACCGGGAAATTATCGTTTTATCGAGGTCAAAGAACGCCGCGATAGCCCGGCTTCCTCCCTCGACGGTTGCTCCCACGATCCGGCAGCATAGGGGAAGAGGACAGCCGCGAGGTTTCCTCTCGATGACTGGCTGGTAACTTTGGCTCGCTCCACGTAGGCTTTCTGGATGACGGAACCGGCTCTACCCCCCCGGGGCCGGACCGTACGGCGACCCCCGCTCTCCCCCCCGGCGGGGGTCGCCTCATGTCCGGACGCAAATGGCCAGTGCGTCACGCACCGGCCTGCGTCCGTGCGCGGGGGCTCCAGCGTGACGTAAGTTCCGCTGGGGCCCCCGCCTGACAAACCAGCGCGCCGGCTGGCTAGCTGGCCCGCGGATCCCGGCCCAGCAGGCAGTTGAGCAGCGCGATCGCGCCGGGCTTGGACAGCGGCTGGTTTCCGTTGCCGCACTTGGGTGACTGGATGCAGGACGGGCAGCCGGCCGCGCACTCGCAGCAGCCGATCGCCGTCACCGTGGCCTCCAGCCACTGCCTGGCCGCGCGGAACCCGCGTTCAGCGAAGCCCGCGCCCCCGTCATGCCCGTCGTAGACGAAGACGGTCAGCCGGCCAGTGGCCGGATGCAGGTCAGCCGAGACACCGCCGACATCCCAGCGATCGCAGGCCGCCACCAGCGGGAGAAGCCCGATGGAGGCGTGCTCGGCGGCGTGCGCCGCGCCGCCCAGATCCACCCCCAGGCCGCCGAGCAGGTCGCGCTGGCCGGGCGAGATGGTCCACCAGACCGCTCTGGTCCGCAGCGTCCGCGGCGGCAGGTCCAGCGATACCTCGCCGACCGGCTGGCCCGATTCCAGGCGCCGGACGTACGAGGTGACCTGCCGGGTCACCTGCACGTCACCGAAATGCACCCGGGCCTGTCCCCAGTCAGACACCAGTGCGGTGGCACTCACGTCGATCCAGGTGCGCTCCCTGGCTGAGGTGGCGTAGCCGGGATCGCCCGGCTCGACCAGCGCCACCCTGTCGGCTAGGTCCAGCTGGGTGACCAGGTACATCTCACCCTGGTGCGGGTAGACCGCGCCGCGGTGGGCCAGGAAATGCGCGGATGGCTCGTCCACCGTGCCGACCAGCCGCCCGGTGGCCGCCTCGACGATCCGCACCGGCTCGCCGCCGGTGCCCCGCAGCCCGCTGAGCGGCTCCCGGCCGCGCCGGGTCCAGTACCACTGACCGCCGCGCCGCCGCAGCCTGCCCTGCTGGCAGAGGTCCGCGGCGACGTCGGCCGCAGCCGGGCCGAACAGCTTGATGTCGCCGCCGTCGAGCGGCAGCTCGGCCGCCGCGGCCAGCAGGTGCGGGGCCAGGACGTGCGGATTGTCCGGGTCCAGCACGGTGGCCTCGACCGGCTGGTGCAGCAGCGCCTCGGGGTGATGTACCAGGAAGGTGTCCAGCGGGTCGTCCCTGGCGATGAGGACGGCGACCGCGCCCCGGCCATCGCGTCCGGCCCGCCCGGCCTGCTGCCACAGCGCCGCCCTGGTCCCGGGCCAGCCGGCGATCAGCACCGCGTCCAGGCCGCCGATGTTGACGCCCAGTTCGAGCGCGGTGGTGGTGGCCAGGCCGGTGATCCGCCCGGCCTGCATCGCGGATTCCAGCTCGCGGCGGTCATCGGCCAGGTAGCCGGACCGGTACGCCGCCACCTTCGGGGCCAGGTCAGCCGCGCCCGCGTCAGCCAGCGCCTTCCTGGCGCCCAGCGCGACCGCCTCGGCGCCCCGCCGCGACCGGACGAAGGCCAGCGCGGGGACCTGCCGCACCACCAGGTCGGCCAGCAGCCCGGCCGCCTCGGCGGTCGCGCTGCGCCGGACCGGCGCGCCTGCCTCGCCGCGAAGCCTGGTCAGCGGCGGCTCCCACAGGCCGAACGTCAGCGCCCCGCGCGGCGCCGAGTCCGCGGTGATGGCGACGGCGTCGAGCCCGCAGAGCAGCCGCGCGCACCGCTGCGGCTCGCTGATGGTCGCCGAGGCCAGGATGAACACCAGCTCCCTGCGGCCGCCCGCCGCGCCGGGCCCGGTGCCATGCGCGGTGCCGTATCGCCCGGTGCCATAGTGCGCCGCGCCGTGGTAGGCGGCGACCCGGCGCAGCCGGCGCAGCACTTGCGCGACGTGCGAGCCGAACACGCCGCGGTAGCCGTGGCACTCGTCCACGATCACGTACCGCAGCCGCCGCCAGAAGCCGTCCCACCGGGCATGCCGGGGCAGCAGGGTGTAATGCAGCATGTCGGGCGTGGTCAGCAGGTAGCTGGCGTGCGAGCGGGCCCAGGATCGCTGCGCGGCCGGCGTGTCGCCGTCCAGCACGGCCGCCCGCACCCCCGGTATCCGCAGCCGCTGCACCATCCGCAGCTGGTCGGCGGCCAGCGCCCGGGTCGGCGCCAGGTACAGGACGGTACCGCCGTCCAGCACCCCGGTCAGCGCGGGCAGCAGGTAGCCGACCGACTTGCCTGACGCGGTCCCTGTGGCCATGATCACGCTGCGCCCGCTGTGCGCGCAGTCGGCCGCCGCCGCCTGATGCGCCCACGGGGTGTCCACGCCCACGGCCGCGAACGCGCCGGTCAGCGGCTGGGGCACCCAGGCGGGCCAGTCGGCACGGCGGCCCGCCCGGGCCGGGAGGTGCTCGGTATGGATGAGCCGGCCGGTCCGGGCCCCGCGCTCCAGGATCGCCGCCGCGCCCGGGGCACGATCGCAGGTCCCGGTGGCGGCCGGGTCATCCGGCAGGCCAGCAGGCTCGGGAGGCAGCAGGGGCTCGTCCGGGACGAGCGAGGCCGTCAAAACCATCGGGTTTCAGTGTGTCATCACCAGGCAAGGTGCCTCGAACTCTGATCTGGTATAGACATGACCTCAGAGCGTGATTGAATGCGCGACGGGGCTAGGCCCGATTCCGGGTTCCCCGGATTTGACTGGCCCGCATGCTCAGACTACGGCCGCATGGCGCTGGAGGATTTTGTGGATCTGAAGTTGGATCACCACACCAAGGATGGGATCGAGATCGTCGACGTGGAAGGCGAGATCGACGTCTACACCGCGCCGCGCTTGCGTGAGCTCCTGATTGAGCTGGTCAACAGCAGTCACTACCAGCTCGTGGTGAACATGGAGAAGGTCGAGTTCCTCGACTCAACGGGGCTGGGAGTACTGGTCGGGGGGCTCAAGCGGGTCAGGGCTCACGACGGCTCGCTGGACCTGGTCTGCACGCAAGAGCGGATACTCAAGATCTTCCGGATCACTGGCCTGACGAAGGTCTTCGGCATCCACGACAGCGTGGACGAAGCCATCACGGTCAGAAAATCCGAGAAGTGATCGCTGGCTGATGCCCCAAGATGGCCACGGTTGAGGTCAGCTTCACCCCGCTGCCTGCGCACGTCCGTACCGCCCGGCTGGTCGCCACGGCGGTAGCCAGGCGCAGCGGGGTGATCTGAGGCGCTGCTGGATGAGGTCCGCCTCGCGGTCGGCGAGGCGTGCTCGCGCGCGGTCGAAGCGCACCGGCTGTACTGCCCGGCGGAGCCGGTGAAGATCGCGCTGACCAACGGGGCGGGCCGGTTCGAGGTGGAGGTCACCGATTCTGGCGCCGCCCAGCCCGCGCCCGGCTCGGGCGGGTCGGCGGCGGCGGTGCCGGTGCAGGGCTTCGGCCTGGCGGTCATCGCCGGGCTCGCCGACAACGTCCAGATCAGCGAGACGGCCGCGGGCACCAGTATCCGGATGAGCTGGCCGTCGGAGGGTGTCGCGGGCCAGTAGCGGCCCCGGTGGCGCACATGCTGGGCAACTGTGGGCTAATCTGCCAGGACGACAGGCCGCGGTGGCTTGACAACCGGGCCCGCATTACCATTCAGTGGGCCGGATGCGTAGACTCCCGGCCACTGCCGTGGTGGCGCTCCTCGATGACTTTTCGATGTGTCCACGCATGCGTGCAGCGACATAAGCACTGGGCGGCAGGCGCGCGTACCGCGCGTTGCCCTGTCAAGGAGGACAGATGAGGCTCAACCTCGCCCTGGGGAGCGGCGGGCCCACGGTAACCGGCAGCAACCTGACCTGGGTTGTCGTCGTCGCCGTGGTCGCCCTGCTCGCCCTGGTCGTGGCCGGCTGGCTCGTCAGGGAAGTCCTGGCCGCAAGCCAGGGCACCGCGAAGATGCAGGAGATCGCGAAGGCGGTCCAGGAGGGGGCGGCGGCCTACCTCAGGCGTCAGTTCAAGACCATCGGCGTTTTCGTGGTCCTGATCTTCTTCGTGCTGCTGCTGCTGCCCGCGCCCGACGCCTCAGTCCGCTGGGGCCGCAGCGTGTTCTTCCTGGTCGGGGCGCTGTTCTCGGCCACGACCGGGTTCACGGGGATGTGGCTGGCGGTCCGCGGCAACGTGCGGGTGGCGGCGGCGGCCAAGGAGGCGGGCGAGCGGCCCGCGATGCGGATCGCGTTCCGCACCGGCGGCGTGGCAGGCATGTTCACGGTCGGGCTCGGCCTGTTCGGCGCGGCGGTGGTCGTGATCGCCTACAAGTCGAACGCGTCCAGCGTGCTGGAGGGCTTCGGCTTCGGTGCCGCGCTGCTGGCCATGTTCATGCGCGTCGGCGGCGGGATCTTCACCAAGGCCGCGGACGTGGGCGCCGACCTGGTCGGCAAGGTCGAGAAAGGCATCCCCGAGGACGACCCGCGGAACGCGGCGACGATCGCCGACAACGTCGGCGACAACGTGGGCGACTGCGCCGGGATGGCCGCCGACCTGTTCGAGTCCTATTCGGTCATGCTGGTCGCCTCGCTTATCCTCGGGGTCCGCGCGTTCGGCTCGCAGGGCCTGGTTTTCCCGCTGATCGTGCCGATGATCGGCGTGATCACCGCGGTGGCGGGCATCTTCGTGGTCGCCCCGCGCAAGAACGACCGCAGCGGCATGACCGCGATCAACCGCGGGTTCTTCGTTTCCGCGATCATCTCCCTGGTCCTGGTCGTCATCGCGGCTTTCGTCTACCTGCCGGCGAAGTTCAGCGACCTGAAGGGCGTGACCGGCTCGGCGCGTCCGCGATCTTGCACCACGGCGGCAACCCGCGGCTGCTGGCCATCGGCGCCGTCCTCATCGGCCTGGTGCTGGCCAGCGCCATCCAGCTGCTGACCGGCTACTTCACCGAGACCACCCGCAGGCCGGTCAGGGAGATCGGGGAAAGCTCGCAGACCGGCCCGGCCACAGTGATCTTGTCGGGTATCTCGATCGGCCTGGAGTCGGCGGTCTACTCGGCGCTGCTCATCGGCGGCGCCGTCTACGCGGCCTTCCTGCTGGGCACCGGCAACGCGACGATCGCGCTGTTCGCGGTGGCCCTGGCCGGGACCGGGCTGCTGACCACCGTCGGTGTCATCGTGTCCATGGACACCTTCGGCCCGGTCTCCGACAACGCCCAGGGCATCGCGGAGATGTCCGGCGAGGTGGAGGGCGAGGCCGCGGTCATCTTGACCAAGCTGGACGCGGTCGGCAACACCACCAAGGCGATCACCAAGGGCATCGCGATCGCCACCGCCGTGCTCGCGGCGACGGCGCTGTTCGGGGCGTTCCGCACCACGGTCGAGACCGCGCTGGGCAGCGCGGCGGGCAGCTTCAGCCTGTCGGTCGACAGACCCAACGTCCTGGTCGGCGTCATGATCGGCGCCGCGGTGGTGTTCTTCTTCTCCGGCCTGGCGATCGCGGCCGTGGGCCGCGCGGCCGGCCGGGTGGTATTCGAGGTGCGCCAGCAGTTCCGGGATCACCCGGGGATCATGGACTACACCGAGAAGCCCGAGTACGGCCGGGTGGTGGACATCTGCACCAGGGACTCGCTGCGCGAGCTGGCTACCCCCGGCCTGCTGGCGGTGCTGACCCCCATCGCGGTCGGTTTCGCGTTCGGCTATGCGCCGCTCGGCTCCTTCCTGGCCGGGGCGATCGCGGCTGGCGCGCTGATGGCGGTGTTCCTGGCCAACTCCGGCGGGGCCTGGGACAACGCCAAGAAGCTGGTCGAGGACGGCAACTACGGCGGCAAGGGCTCCGAGGCGCACGCCGCCACGGTGATCGGCGACACCGTAGGCGACCCGTTCAAGGACACCGCGGGCCCGGCGATCAACCCGCTGATCAAGGTCATGAACCTGGTCTCGCTGCTGATCGCCACGAGCGTGGTCCAGTACAGCCACAACGCGGGCCTGCGGGCGGGCGTGTCGCTCGGCGCGATCGCGATCGTGGTGGCGGCCGTGGTCATCTCCAAGCGGCGCTCGACCAGCATCGCCTCCGGCGGCCCGGCGCAGCCTTCTGCCCCGGCCGGCGATGAGGACAACAGCGGGAAGGCGTCGGCCGGTACCGCCGCCGCCTGAACCAGCAGGGGCCTGCTCCGCGTGCCGCCAGCCGTTCGCAGCGGATCTGGCGCACGATGGTGGCATGGGAGCGGCACCCCGGCTGATCGTGATGCGTCACGCCCAGGCCGGCGACCTGCCCGGCGGCCCGGACGCCGAGCGGGCGCTGCGGGCCAGGGGGCGGCGCGACGCGGCGGCCGCAGCAGCCGGAATTTCCCGCCGGGGCCATCGCGGTGATCGAGCTATCCGGGACCCGGGCCCGGGCCGGGCCAGGCGCGGGCCAGCTGACCCCGTCCTGGACCCCGTCCGGGCGGATCCGGCCGGCCCGGACTGATCATGACGCTGGCTCACCGGGGGGAACATGCCTATATGCAGCCCTCGACGGGGGTGGGACGATGATGGCACCTGCACGCGAAAGGGGGTGCTCGTGCTCGTTCGCCGGTTCGAGACATCTGCTCCGCCCGTTGCCCGGCCCACCAGGCGGGAAGGCACCGCCGGTTTGGGTCACGGTGGCTCAGCCGCGCCAGCGGCTCCCCGCCTGGAGGGCAGCGGGCTGGCTGGCGGCGGGGAACTGCTGTGGTTACAGCAGGCCTACGGCAACCGCCATGTCCAGCGGCTGGTCGAGCAGGGCAGGCTCAGGGTCAGCGGGGCCAGCGACCGCGGGGAGCGCGACGCCGACCGCGTCGCCCGGGCGGTGGCGGGTGGTACGGCGCACCCGCGGCGGGAGGCGTCAGCGGCCGGCCGTTCTGGGTTTGAAATTGGTGCGGGGACAGAGTGGGCCATCAGGCGGGCCCGCGGGGGCGGCCGGCCCTTGCCGGCCCGGTCCGCCGGCCGATGGAAGAGCAGCTGGGCGTCGGGTTCGATGGGGTGCGGCTGCACACTGATGCCCGCGCCGACCAGCTCAGCCGGTCTCTGCAAGCGCTGGCCTTCACTGCGGGCAGCGACATCTTTTTCCGCCGTGGCGGCTACGCGCCCGGCAGCCCCGCAGGGCGTCACTTGCTGGCCCATGAGCTGGCCCACGTGGCTCAGCAGCGGTCAGGAACGGGTCAGCCGGCGGTCCAGCGCTACATCGCTAGCGTGAACCACGGTCTACGGGATCCGAAGGCTCAGACGGACGACTACGGGACTTACCGAAGTCTCGACGTGGCGCTGAAGGCCGGCGGTGGCGAGGTCTACAAAGGACCCAACACGGCGGAGAAGGGCGGAAGGCTCGACCAGCTCGCGGGGAAGTCCGACGGCATACAGCTGGGGGAAACCGAAGACCTTTACCTCGTTGGGCATGGTTCGAAGGACCTCATCGGAGTCATGGGGGCCGCCACGGTGGCTAAGGCTGTCGCCAACATCACCCCGGGCGGCTGGAAAGGGAAGATCTTCTCGCTGAACTGCTGGTCGGCGTACCAGAGCGGGCCTAAACCGTCGGCGCTGGAGAAGCTTCAGCAGTCTTTGGCCCTAGGGGGAAGGAACACCTCTGCCAGCGGTCCGGTAGGGCGCAGTATCAGGCACCTGGACTGGCTCGGCGAGGAGAATTCCCCGTTCGGCCTGAGAGCGGTCGTCGCCGGGCTCACCGATGACGAGGAGAAGGTCTACAAGGAGATCTTGGAGGAAAGTCGCAAGAAGGTCGGCATCCCCAAGGACGTCGAACTCTCCTACGACGACGCCCTGCGCGCAGAGTTCAAAAAGGAGGTGGAGACAGGGCAGCCGATCGGGGTCGAGAAAAAGGCAGCGTTCGCCACCGAGTGGGGCCGGGCCTACCAGGCGAAAGTAGTCAAGAGGCTCAAGAAAGACAAGCGGCTCGAGGCGGCTATTGCCGGGAGGCGGTTGCTGTTCGGCGGATCCGGTCTGGCCGAGTTCGGCGGATCCAGGCTGGAGGAGAAGATAGCGCCGCTGGCTCGCAAACTGGACCCCGGCGAGCAGCAGGTCATTAACGTCGACCGCGCCAGCGAACGCCCCCTGAAAACGGTGCGCCCGCCGGAAACGCTGCCGCCGAGGGACGACGCCGGCCAGGACCGCTCGTGGACCTGGCTCGAGATCGCGGGCGTGGGCCTGATCGGCTTGATAGCCCTGGGCGCGACCATAGCCCTGATCAAGCGCAAGTGAGCCGTACCGCTCCCCACCGTCAGCACTGATGCTGGAGTGCGTCAGGGCGATCAGGTCAGGGCGGCGTCCTCTGCGTCCGCGGCCTCGACGTCATCGGAAGAGATGCCGAGCAGGTAGAGGATGGCGTCCAGGTGCGGGACGGTCAGCGAGGCGTCAGCCGCTTCCCGCAGGACCGGCTTGGCATTGAACGCTATCCCGAGCCCGGCCGCCGCGATCATGTCGAGGTCGTTCGCGCCGTCGCCTACGGCGACCGTCTGGCTGAGCGGGACTCCGGCCCGGGCGGCGAAGTCCCGCAGGACCCGCGCCTTGGCGGCCCGGTCGATGATCGGCCCGGTGAGTCGGCCGGTCAGCCGCCCTCCGGCTATCTCCAGCGTGTTGGCGACCGCGTAGTCCAGCCCGAGATCGGCCGCCAGCCCGTCGGTGACCTGGGTGAACCCGCCGCTGACGATCCCGCACCTGTAGCCCAGGCGGCGCAGCGTGCGGATCAGGGTGCGCGCCCCTGGCGCCAGCTGAAGTTCCGACCGGACCTCGTCCACCGCCGAGGCCGCCAGGCCGGCCAGCATGGCCACCCGCTTCCGCAGCGCCTCGGCGAAGTCCAGCTCGCCGCGCATGGCCGCAGCGGTCAGCTCAGCGGCCTGCGCGGCCTGGCCGGCCTTGGCCGCCAGCAGGTTCACCGCCTCCCCGGCGACCAGGGTGGAGTCGACGTCCATCACGACCAGCCGCATGGCCCGCCGGTGCAGCCCGCCGCGCTGTACCGCGATATCGACCTGCTGCTCCACCGACTCGCGGGCCAGCGCGGCCCGCAGCGCGTCCGGGCTGGCCCCGGACACGTCAAGCTCGATGCAGGTCACCGGGCGGCTGGCCAGCCGCCCGATCCGGTCGATGTTGGCCCCGCCCGCCGCGATCCGGCCCGCGATGGCCGCGATGACGCCGGGCGCGAGCTGGCGGCCGAGCACGGTCACGTGCAGGCTGCCGCGCCGCCGCGGCGGCTCGCCCGAGCCCGCGGTGATCTCGGCTTCCAGGTCCAGGTCGGCGGCGACGGCACAGACCTCGCGGTGGACGGCGGTCAGGTCCGGGGCGCTGGGACACGACAGCAGCACGCCGAGCACCAGGCGGCCGCGGATGACGACCTGCTCGACGTCGACCACGCTGAGCTGATGCGCGGCCAGGACGGAGAACAGTCGGGAGGTGACGCCCGGCCGGTCCCGGCCGGTCAGCGTCACGAGCAGGGTGATGGCAGGACCAGGCATGGCGCAGCCAACGCTACCCGGGCGGGCCAGGGCCCGGCGAGCTGGGCCGGGCCAGGCCCGGCGCCCTGCCCCAGCTAGCGTGAGGCCAGCCTGGCGGGCGCGGTCAGGGCAGCAGCAGGTGCAGGTCGCCGAATTCATGCCAGCGGTAGCCGCGCTCGATCGCCGCCGCGTAGCACGCGCTCAGCAGCTCCTGGCCGGCGAACGCGGCCAGCATCCGCAGGTGCGAGGAGCGCGGCTCGTGCAGCCCGGTGATCAGCGCGTCCACGATCCGCAGCCCGGATTCGGGCGTCACCACGTGCTCGGTCCAGCCCGCCCCGGGGGTCACGGCGGCCGGCCCGAGGCGTGCGGCGGTCTCCAGCGCCCGCACCACGGTGGTGCCCGCCGCGATCACCCGGCCGCCATGCCGCCGGGTCAGGGTCACCAGCCGGGCGGTGCCGGGCGGCACGTCGTAGGGCTCGGGGTAGGGCTCCTCGTCGCCTTCCAGCGACGACACCCCGGCGTGCAGGGTGACCGGCGCGAAGCTGACGCCCCTGGTGACCAGCCGGGTGACGATCTGCGGGCTGAAGGGCCTACTCGCGCTGGGCATCTCCGCGCTGCCCGGATGCGCGGCGAACACCGTCTGGTACGACTCGATCGGCCAGGCCCGGTCCACGTAGGAGTAGCGGATCGGGATGCCGTGGCGCAGCAGGTACGGCACCACGGCCGTGGACAGCCTGGCCCGCCAGAGCCGGCCGGTGAACCGCCCGGTCAGGGTCAGCACCGCGCCCGCGGGCAGGCTGAGCTGCTGGCCCACGGCGCCGCCCGGGTACGGGACGGTGGCCGGCCCGCTCGCGGCGCGCAGTTCCACCAGCCAGTCGCCCGCGGGCAGCGCGGTCGAGAAATGCACGGCCAGGCCACGGTGTTGACCATGATCGGGCAGCGGCACCGCGGCCGGCAAGGTGGCGGAGGTGTTGACCACGATCAGGTCGCCGGGCAGCAGCAGCTCCGGCAGCTCGGTGAAAGCGTGATGGCTGATCCGCCCGGTGGCGCGCCTGCTGACCAGCATCGCGACGCCATCGCGGGGTACTCCGCGGGCCTCGGGCGGCTCATGCGCCTCCAGGGCGGCGGGCAGGGCGAAGTCGATGGCCGTCATGCGGGCGTCCCCGACGGCATCAGGTCAGCGGCGCGGTACCGGCCGCTGGGCATGCGTTCGGAAATCAGCCGGGTAAACCCGGGCACGACGGACGCGGGCAGCGGCCGGTCGGATATGTCCTCGCCAGGGAAGGCCTCCTGGTGCATCCGGGTCCGCAGGTCACCTGGGTCCACCCACCAGACCCGGACCGTGGTCTCCTCCGCGGCGAGCACGTGGCAGGCCTGCTCAAGCGCCGCCTTGGCCGCCCCGTATCCGCCCCAGCCCGCGTAGGCCTCGACGGCGGCGTCAGAGGTGACGCAGAGCACCGCGCCGCCGCGGCGGCGCAGGTCAGGCAGGACCAGCTGGGTCAGCGCGACCGGGGCGAGCACGTTGACCTCGAACGCGGCGCGCAGGTCGGGTACCGGGTAGTCGGCGATCGCGGGCAGCGGGCTGGCCCCCAGCGTGCCCGCGTTGTTGACCAGCAGGTCCGCCCCCCCGAGCTGGCTGGCGGCCTGGTGCAGGGCGGCCCGGTGCGCGGGTTCGGTGATGTCGCCGGGCACGGTGATGACCTTGGCCGTCGCGGGCAGGTCCGCGGCCGCGGCGGTCAGGGCCTGGCCGTCCCTGGCGTCCAGGACCAGCGCGTATCCGGCCTGGGCCAGGCCGCGGGCCAGCGCCTGGCCCAGGCCGCGGGAGGCTCCGGTGATGATGGCAGTCTTGACAGTGTCCATGCCTGCGACGCTACGAACGCCAGCCGCCGCGCGCATCGGGCCCGGGCCTGGACCGGCCTGGTCCGATAGTCCTAGGACCGCGGACCGATCCGCCCGGGCCGCGGCGCCGGTAGCGTCGGCTACGTGAGCCAAGCGCGAGCGCGGCTGCCCAGCTCCGCGGCGGGCGGCCAGGACGAGCTGCTGCAGCAGCTGAGCCAGGTGGTGCTGGCCGTGACCCGGCAGCTGTCGGTGCACGACGTGCTGCAGGTGATCGTCCGGTCGGCCCGGTCGCTGGTCGACGCGAAGTACGCCGCGATCGGGGTGCCCGACGACAGCGGGTCGTTCGCCGAGTTCGTGGTGGACGGCATCCCCGAGCGCCAGCGCCGGGCCATCGGCCCGCTGCCCCGCCAGCATGGCCTGCTCGGCGTCCTGCTCCGGGAGGGCCAGCCGCTCCGGCTGGACGACATCCGGGCCGATCCGCGGTTCGAGGGCTGGCCGTCCGCGCACCCGGAGCTGGCCGACGTGCTGGGCATGCCGATCAAGGACGGGGCCCAGGTCCTGGGCTTCATCTTCGCCGCCACCAAGCGCGGCGCCGCCGAGTTCACCGCGCGCGACGAGCAGCTGCTCGGGCTGTTCGCCTCGCACGCCGCGATCGCCATGACCAACGCCCGGCTCTATGAGCGCGGCCGCGAGCTGTCGGTGCTTGAGGAACGGGCCCGGCTGGCCAGGGAACTGCACGACGCGGTGTCGCAGAAGCTGTTCAGCATCCGGGTGAAGGCCCGCGCCGCGGAAGTCCTGGTGTCCAGGGACCCCGGCCGGGCCGTGGCCGAGCTGGAGAGCATCGCGGCGCTGAGCGGGCAGGCCCACGCTGAGCTGCGCGCGGTGATCGACGGCCTGGCCCCGCCGGACCTGGCCGCGGGCGGGCTGGCCGGGTCGCTGCGGAGCTACGCGGTGCTGGCCGGGCGGACCTACGGGGTCAAGGTCACGGTCACGGCCACGGACGTGCCGGCCCTCAGCCCGCAGCGGGAGACCGCGCTCTACCGGATCGCCCAGGAGGCGCTGCACAACGCGCTGCGGCACTCCGGCGCCGGCCAGGTCTGCGTGTCGCTGCGGACCGCGCCGCGGCGGCTGGTGCTGGAGGTCACTGACCATGGTCGCGGCTTCGCGCCTGACGCGGCCCCAGGCGGCCTGGGCCTGGCCTCCATGCGCGAGCGCGCGGCGGCGGCGGGCGGCTCGCTGACGATCCGCTCGGCGCCAGGTGCGGGCACCGTGGTGCGGCTGGCGGTCCCGGTGGCCGAACCCGCCGCGGGCCGGGCGGGCCGGTCATGACCGGCGCCGCGATGGCCCGGATCAGCGTCCTGATCGCCGATGACCACCCGGTCGTCCGCCAGGGCCTGCAGGTGCTGCTGGGCGTCCAGGACGACATCGACGTGGTCGGCGAAGCCGCCGACGGCCCCGGAGCGGTCGCCCAGGCGCTGGCCCTGGACCCCGATGTCATCCTGCTCGACCTCAAGCTGCCCGGCCTGGACGGCGTGGGCGTGCTCAGGGAGCTGCGCGAGCGCGGCGTCAGGGCCCGGGCCCTGGTGCTCACCAGCGCCGCGGAGCCGGGGCTGGTGAGCCGGGCGGTGCAAGCCGGGGCGGCTGGCTTCTTGTACAAGGACGTGGACCCGGACGCGCTGGTGCGGGCCGTCCGATCGGTCCACGACGGGCATACGCTGCTGGCCCCGGAGGCGGCCGGGGCCATCTTGCGGGCCGACCTGGCCGGCCCGGCCGCGGGCGGCATCGCCTCGCTCACCGCCCGGGAGCGGCAGGTGCTGGCCCTGCTCGCCGAGGGCCGCTCCAACCGGGAGATCGCCCGGCACCTGCAGCTGTCCGAGAAGACGGTCAAGACGCACGTCAGCTCGGTGCTGGCCAAGCTGGGCGTGGCCGACAGGACGCAGGCCGCGCTGCTCGCGGTCCGGGCCGCTGAGCGATAGCCGGCGCGCCCGCCGGTACCTGCCCGGCGCGGGCCTTCGGGCGTGCTACGAAGGCCACGGGCGGCCCGGGCGGGTGGCTGGCCGGGCCGGCGTCTGGTCGTGATGTCGTAGGTTCAGCAGATGATGGCGCGTGCCTGAAGGGAGCCGCATGTCGGATGAAGTCCTGCGGATGCGCGGAGTGGGGATCAGGCATGAGCGGTCGATGCTGCTCAGGGACGTCGACTGGACCGTGCGCAGCGACGAGAGCTGGGTGGTCATCGGCCCGAACGGAGCGGGCAAGACGACACTGCTCCAGGTGGCCGCCGCGCTGGTCTTTCCCACCGAGGGCAGCGTCGAGCTGCTCGGCGAGGCGCTGCACGGCGCCGACATCGTCGACCTGCGGACCCGGATCGGCCTGGCCAGCGCGGCGGTCGCGGACCGGGTACCGCCCGCGGAGAAGGTCATCGATCTCGTCCTGACCGCCTCGTACGGGATCCTGGGCCGGACCGCGGAGGACTATGACTCCTTCGACGTGACCCGCGCGGTCGAGCTGCTCGACGCGCTCGGCTGCGCGCACCTGATCAGGCGCCGGTTCGCCACGCTGTCCGAGGGCGAGCGCAAGCGGGTCCAGATCGCCCGCGCGCTGATGCCCGACCCCGAGGTCTTGCTGCTGGACGAGCCGGCCGCGGGGCTGGACCTGGGCGGCCGCGAGGATCTGCTCCGGCGGGTGGCGGCGCTGGCCGGGGACCCGACGGCGCCCACGATGATCATGGTCACCCACCACGTCGAAGAAGTGCCGGAGAATTTCACCCACGCGATGCTGCTGCGCAAGGGCGCCGTGCTGGCCGCCGGGCCGCTGGCGCAGGTGTTCACCGAGCGGAGCCTGTCCCGGTGCTTCGGGGTTCCGCTGCTGGTCGAGCGGCGGGCGGCCCGGTGGACCGCCCGAGCCGGCCAGCTGCCCTGACCGGAGCTGGATTACGATCAAGAACGTGCGGGGACCGGGTGCATCCAGCTGAGGCCCTCGCCATTTTCGCCGCCGGCGTCGCGGCGGGCGGCATCAACGCCGTCGTCGGGTCGGGCTCGCTGATCACCTTCCCGACCCTGCTGGCCTTCGGCTTCGCGCCGGTGCTGGCCAATGTGTCGAACAACGTCGGGCTGGTCCCTGGCAATATCAGCGGCGCGGTCGGCTACCGGCGGGAGCTGGCCGGGCAGCGCGGGCGGCTGATCCGGCTCGGCCTGGCCGCCGGCGCCGGCGGGCTGGCCGGCGCGTTCGCGCTGCTCTGGCTGCCGGCCAGCGCGTTCAAGCTGGTCGTGCCCGCGCTCATCCTGCTGGCCTGCATCCTGGTGCTCATCCAGCCCTGGATCGCCCGGCGGCTGGCCCGTCGCACGGGCGGGGACCGGGCCGGTTACGGCGGCCTGGTGCTGGCCGGCGGGGTGTTCCTGTCCGGCGTATACGGCGGCTATTTCGGCGCGGCCCAGGGCGTGCTGGTGATCGGGCTGCTCGGCAGCTTCCTTGACGAAAGCCTGCAACGGGTGAACGGGGCCAAGAACGTCCTCGTGGGCCTGGTCAACGGCCTGGCCGCCGTGGTGTTCGTGCTTTTCGCGCACGTTTCCTGGTCCGTCGTGGCGCTGATCGCGGTCGGGTCGACGCTGGGCGGGCTGCTCGGCGCCCGGTTCGGCCGCCGGCTGCCGCCGATCGCGCTGCGGCTGCTGGTGGTCGTCATCGGCGGGTTCGCCGCGGTCAAGCTGATCTTCTTCTGACCGCCGGCGGGCGTCGCGGCCCGGTCCCGTGGGTAGGACAGATCATGACAGGCCGGGAGGCCAGGATGAAGGGTGACAAGGTCGAGATCGTCATCGACGCGGGCGGCACGACCACGAAGACTTACGAGGTCGCGGCGACCCGCGCCGGGCGGCGCGTCGAGGTGGTGAACCGGCGCGGCCTCGTCGAGGTGAGCGAGCTCACCAGGGGCGGCGTGCCGGTCAGGACCGCGCGGTTCATGGCGAGCCGGGTGGTGGCGGTGGTCGAGCATCCGGCGTCCCGCCGGGCAGGCCGGGATCCGGCTGGCCAGGCCGGCCAGGTCAGGATCCGCCGCGGCCTGACCCGGGGGCCAGCAGGCCGGCCCGGACCGCCCCGGCCACCATGTCCCTGGCGTACTGCCCGAGGGCCGGCGCCCCGTCGGTGATCAGCGCGACCTTGGCCAGCACCTGATCAGCGGTGACGGCATGCTCCTGCCAGGTACCGCCGCCCGCATCCAGGTTCTCCAGCATGGGCTGCAGCCGGTCCAGGGCCCGGGCGAACCTGGCCTCCGGGCTCTGCCGCTCCTCGAACTCATCCCACAGCTGGCGCAGGCGTCCGGCCTGATCGGGCGGGAGCAGCGCGAAGATCCGGTCCGCGGCGGCCCGCTCGGCCGCTTCCTGGCGCCGTTGCTGCGCCGCGTCAGCGTAGACGAACAGGTCACCCGCGTCGATCTCGACCAGGTCGTGCACGAGCAGCATGCCGATGACCCGGCTGAGGTCGGTGCCAGGCGGTGCGTACTCGCCCAGCACCAGCGCCATCATGGCCAGGTGCCAGGAGTGCTCGGCGGAGTTCTCCCGGCGGGCCGGGCCGGGCAGCATCGTCTGCCGGAGCACGCCCTTGAGCCCGTCTATCTCGCTGACAAACCGCAGTTGCCGATCCAGGCGTTCCATGACCTCATTGGATCATCAGGTCCCTGTGGTCGCCCGGCAGTCGGCTTTCTGCGGCGGCTCGCTCAGGTCGTCGCCGGTTAGGGCCACCCCGCCGGCCTGGCCTGCGCCCGGGCATGCGATTGTTGTCTGCGGGGACCCAAGATGATACGGGGGGATTACCGGCTCATCAGGCTCGTCCTGGCCGGGCAGGTGTCGGTCAGGACGGGTTCCCCCGCCAGGCCCGGGCCTGTCACCGTCCGCCCGGCCGGGCCCAGGGAGGCTGGCCCGCAGCGGGCGCAAGGCCGGCGATCACGATCCCATCACCACCTACGACCCATCCGCAGCCTCACCGGCCGCCGTCGCGCCCCTACTTATACCGGATTTGATGCTGACAAAACAGGGCATTTAGTCACCGGAGGCGTACCTAATCCGGTATAAGTATCCGGAAGCCGGGGGTACGAGCCGAGGTTGCGTTGCAGATGAGGTACCTGGGGCGGCTGAGGACCGCGAGCCGAGACCGCGGGGTGCAAGGTGCGGGCGCGACCGCCGGAGTGCGCGGGGGGCGCGGGCCGGGCTGCGGGTGCGGGGGCGCCAGCGACGTGTCAATAGCTTCGTCCCGTTGCCCGACTGGCGGACAGTCAGCCGGTCGCCGACGATACGGTCTCGCCCGGCCCGGGCCGGTAGCCGACGATACGGTCTCGCCCGGCCCGGGCCGTCGCCGACGACGATACGGTCGCCCGGCCCGGGCCGTCTGTGGCTGACCGGCTCGCCCGGGCGCCCTCCGCTGACTCTGGCTCCCGTAGTGCGGGAGCGCGAACGTCGGCTGACCGCGTCGCGGCGCCGGGCCGGCCCTGTGACCAGGGCAGTCGCGGGCTGGCTGGTACGGAAAGGGCCGACCACCAACGGTCAGCGCCGGGTGGGGCGGGCTGCGGCAGGCTGGGGAGGAGATCTCCCGCGCCGCGGCCCAGGCCGCTGGCTTCGCAGGCGGCGCCCACGGGGGAGGCAGAATCCGACACCTGCAGATGGCTGCCGCGGCATGTGCCCGCCAGCCGGGAATTGAGGTAGTAGCCCGTGAAACGTGTTCTACTCGCTGTCGCGCTCGTGCTCGGCCCGGCAGGCCTGCTGGCCGCCAGCGCCCCTGGCGCGTCAGCGGCCGTCAGCGTCGTGCCCGCGACGGGGGCGGCGGCCAGCGTCACGCCCGCGGCGGTGGCGCCTGACGACATCGCCAACCTGTGCCAGAATCTCCCTTCGCTCCAGCCGTCCGGGACCGATAACGGCATACCGGTTTAGGACGTAGCCGGGGCTTCCACCTTCCTCGGCATTCCAGGGTCGCACCAGCCCTGTTACCGAATTGCTGTGCGGCCATAGTGCCGGTTCGTGTGTCAGCGGCGGGCGCAATGAGTGGTTCGGGTCCGGGTTCAATATGGAGAGCGTCTGCGGAGGGCGTGGCACGCAGAGCGAAGTCTGGACGGTCCTCAAGGCAGGTAATCAGATTGAACTGCCTGGCACTGACGTGACCACGACCGAGGCCGCTAACCTGGCCTCCCGGTCACGCCATAATCTGCAGTGTCGGCGTGCCCTAATGTGCCACGCCGACGCCGAGTAATCAGGTAAGGCGTGATCCGCCGCCGCTCGGTGGCGGATCACGCCCTCGCCACCCCGGACGCGGCTCCGGCTGAGCCAAGGATGTTACCGGGCGGACGGGCGGCCGTCCGCGGCGCGCTGCGCGGCGATGAAGTCGCGGTACCAGGAGAACGAGCTCTTGGGGGTGCGCCGCAGGGTGGCGAAGTCGACGTGCACGAGCCCGAAGCGCTGGTGATAGCCCTCGGCCCACTCGAAGTTGTCCAGCAGCGACCAGGCGTAGTAGCCGCGCACGTCGACCCCGGCGATCATGGCCTCGCGTACCGCCCGCAGGTGGCCTTCCAGGTAGCCGATCCGGGGCTGGTCATCGACCGACCCGTCCGGGGCGACCTCGTCCAGGGCCGAGCAGCCGTTCTCGGTGATATATACCGGGGGCAGGGCGGCCCCGTACCGCTCCCGCAGCCCGGTCAGCAGTTCATGCAGGCCGGACGGGATCACCGGCCAGCCGAAGGCGGTCACCGGGTAGCCGGGGATCTGCTCGAACTGGAACGGGATCAGCGAGTCTGGCGGCGGCGCCGACACCATGGTCGGGTTGTAGTAATTGACGCCGAGCGCGTCCAGCCGGGCGCCGATGATGGCCAGGTCACCGTCGTGCTGCCAGTCCGGCTGGTCGGCCTGGCCGAACGCGGCCAGGTCCGGGTAGGCGCCGAGCAGGACCGGATCGGTGAACAGCCGGTTGTGCAGGCGGTCGTAGGCGGCCGCCGCGGCCAGGTCGGCCGGGTGGCCGGTGGCCGGCCAGGCCGGGGTGTAGTTGTTGGTGATCGCCACCTGCCGGGCCCCGGCGGCCCGCAGGCTGGCCGCCGCCAGGCCGTGCCCGAGCAGCTGATGATGGGCGGTCGGCAGCGCGCCGAGCATCAGCTGGCGGCCGGGGGCGTGCCGGCCCAGCGCGTAGCCGAACAGGGTGACCACGACCGGCTCGTTCAGCGTGATCCACAGCGGGATCCGGTCGGCCAGCCTGGCCGCGGCCAGGCTGGCGTACTCGGCGAACCGGTAGGCCGTGTCCCTGGCCAGCCAGCCGCCGCCGGTTTCCAGCGGCTGCGGCAGATCCCAGTGATAGAGGGTCGGCAGCGGGGTGATGCCCCGGGCCAGCAGCCGGTCGGTCAGCCGGTCGTAGAAGTCCAGCCCCGGCGGGTTGGCCGGGCCCCGGCCGTCCGGCTGGATCCGGGGCCAGGCGATGGAGAACCGGTAGCCGGTGGCGCCCAGGCCGGCGATCAGGTCGATGTCCTCGGGCCAGCGATGGTAGTGATCATCGGCGACGGCGCCGGTGTGGCCGTCGCGGATGGCGCCGGGCTGGCGGCAGAACACATCCCAGACCGAGTCGCCGCGGCCGTCATCGGCCACCGCGCCCTCGATCTGGTAGGCGGACGTGGCCACCCCCCAGGCGAAGTCAGCCGGGAAGGGCGGCAGGGCAGCGCTCACCCGATGATCGTAAGCCTCGGCTCAGCGGCTGGCCCCCTCGGTGACCGCCGTGTCGACCTCGGCGGTCCTGGCGGCCAGCTCGGCCGCGTACTTCTGCGCGTCCACCTGCTCGGCGATGTCCTCGTCGCTGCGCATCAGCGCGTCCAGGTCGGTGTCGGCCGCGTCGAGCACGCCCAGGTCGGTGTAGGCGCGGCGGACCTTGGGCCCCCACAGCCCGATGTCCTTCACGCACGGCACGATCCGGGAGAACAGCAGCTTCCTGAACGCCTGCTGGAGGGGGGACTGCTCGGTGAACTCCAGGCACTCATCGACGTCGAAGCCCATCCGCTCCCAGACCTCCTGCGCGCGGAACCTGTTGCGCATCAGGTAGCAGCCCTCGACGACAAAGTCCTCCCGGTCGGCCCGCTCGGCCTCGGTCAGCCCGGCGTAGTAGTCGCGCAGCGCGAGCCGCCCGAACGCCACGTGCCGGGCCTCGTCCTGCATCACGTAGGCCAGCAGCTGCTTGACCAGGGCGTTGTTTGCGATATCCCGGTGAACTCCGAACGCGGCCAGGGCCAGCCCCTCGATCAGCACCTGCATGCCGAGGTAGGGCATGTCCCAGCGCGAGTCGCTGAGCGCGTCCGCGAGCAGCTGGGCCAGGTCCGGGTTGACTGGGTAGTACAAGCCGATCTTTTCCCGCATGAACCTGGCGTACAGCTCGACATGCCGCGCCTCGTCCATGGCCTGGGTCGCGGCGTAGAACTTGGCGTCCATGTCGGGCACCGACTCCACGATCCGGGCCGCGACCGTCAGCGCGCCCTGCTCACCGTGCAGGAACTGGCTGAACAGCCACGCGGACAGGTGGTGCCCCAGCTCTTTGCGCTCGGCCTCGGACAGCAGTTCCCACTGGCGCGAGCCGTAGATCGGGTTGAGCTCGTCGGAGGTCTCCATGACGTTGCACGGATCAACGGGGACCGACCAGTCGATCCGCTTCGCCGCGTCCCACTGCTTGTCCTTGCCCCGCTGGTACAGGTCGAGCAGCCGGCTCCGGCCGTCGTCGTACTCCCAGCTGAACCTGGTGGCACCCGCGGCCGGGACATCCCAGGTGCCTGACTCGACCGGCGTGGCGTAGCGATCGTAGGTACTCACGGCAGCCTCCCGCAGCGACGTAAGCACGACATTACTCGCCGGTAGGGAAATGCTCTAGACCTAGATTCTGCTGGTTACGGGCGCTTGCGCCGCCCCGGCCAGCCCCGGCGCGGGTCCTGGCCCGGCGGCTGGTCGCCCGCGGCCGGCTCCGGCGGCCCTGGCGCCACCAGCTCGTAGGCGGGGTTGATCATGACGGCGTCGCCGGCCTTGATCCCGACCTGGCCGCGCAGCCTGACCCGGGCCCCGCAGACCAGGCCCGGGATATGCGACCGCCCGTAGAACATCGCCGTGACCTGGCCGGTCGAGTCGGCTAGCTCGGCGGCTAGCACGTTGTTGCGTTCCACCGGCCTGATCTCGACCGCGAACACCCGGCCTTCCACCGTGGCCCGGCCGGGCGCGGTGAGCGTCCCCATCGGGCGGACCCCGGCCGGCGGCTCGGGCCGGTCGTAGCTGCCCCGGTCGTCCTGGCCCGCATCCGCCCTGGCGCCCGGCTGGCCCGCGTCGGCCCGGCCCGCCTCGGCCGGGCTGCCGCCGGGCCGGCCCGGCACCGGCCAGCGCCGCGGCGGCCGGGTCAGCAGCCGCCGGGCGGCCGGCCGCGGCCGTCTGCTCGGCCACGCTGGCGGGCACCGGGGACAGCGGGTGATCATCGGGCTCAGGCCGCCCGTGCATGGCGTCCAGCCTGCTGCGGACGTCGAACGGCACGATCGTGGCCGCCGCGTGCGGGATCCGGCTGACCACCCCGGCGATCTTGTCCGCGGTCCGGTCATGCAGCAGCCGGCCCAGCAGCGGCGAGTAGCCGCGCCGCGGCAAGATCGCGGTCACGCCCACCCCGGGCAGCGCGGCCTCGGCGTTGACCAGCTGCGCGGCCGCCCGGGTCAGCCGCCGGTCCGGGCAGTCGATGAAGTCCAGCGGCACCCCGGTGTCGGCCCGCAGCCAGTCCTGGCGCAGCTGGTCGGCCTGCGCGCTGTCGATGACGAAGTGCACCACCCGCAGCGTGGTCGGCCGCAGGCTGCGCGCGTACCGCAGCGCGGCCAGGGTGGCCAGGTCGAAACTGTCCACGAACAGGAACACGGTGCGGCGCGGGTAGGTCGGCGGATCGGGCAGCTTGCGCCGGGTGCCGATGCCCTCCAGGACGTGCGCCTCCATCCGGTACTCCCGGTTGAGCCGGATCAGCACCGGGACCAGGATCGCGAACAGGACCACCACATAGCGAGCGCCCTCGCCCCATTTGGTGATCACGAAGATGATCACCACGACCGCGGTGACTACCCCGGCTGAGAAGTTGATCACCAGCCGGCGCCGCCAGCCAGGCTCCCGCACCCGGTGGTGATACTTGGCCATCCCGAAGCCGGCCATGGTGAACGCGGTGAAGACCCCGATCGCGTAGAACGGCACCAGCTTGTTGACGTTGGCCCCGGCGACGAGCAGCAGCAGCGAGGACAGCACGGCCAGCACGATGATCCCGTTGGAGAACACCAGCCGGTGCCCGCGCTTGGTCAGCCAGCGCGGCAGGAAGGCGTCCTCGGCCACGAAGCTGGCCAGGAACGGGAAGCCGTTGAAGCTGGTGTTGCCGCCGGTGTAGAGGATCAGCGCGGTCGAGGCCTGCACCACGACGAACATGACCTGGCCGAAGAGCGACTGCCCGAAGACCAGCCTGGCTTCCTGCGAGATCACCGTGGGCACGCCCAGGACGTACGGGGTGGCGTGGGTCGCGTGCGCCAGCCAGGAGACCCCGGCGACCAGCGTGCCGAGGATCAGGCCCTCGGTCACCAGCACCTTGCGGGCGTTGATGCCCTCCGGCGGCCGGAACGCGCTCACCGCGTTGGAGACGGCCTCGATGCCGGTCAGCGAGGAACCGCCGTTGGCGAACGCCCGCAGCAGTACGAAGATCATCCCGATGGCGATCAGGCCACTGTGGCTGGGCGCCCCCGTGACCAGGTCGGCGCCCGCCCCCGGGTGATAAATCGGCAGCGAGCCGGTTGCCTCGCGGAGCAGGCCGACCACGATCATCAAGATGACCGATACGGAGAACAGGTAGGTCGGGACGGCGAAGGAGCGGCCCGCCTCGCGGATGCCGCGCAGGTTGCCGTAGCACATCAAGATCACGATGGCGATCGAGATGTAGGTGATGGTCTGCGCGTTGTTCAGCGCCGGGATGGCCGAGGCCACCGCGGCCGTGCCCGCGGCGACCTGGACCGCGACCGTCACCACGTAGTCGATCAGCAGCGCGACCGCGGCCACCTGCGCGATCCGGGGCCCGAAATTCTCCCTGGCCACCACGTAGGAGCCGCCCGCCCTGGTGTAGACGGCGACCACCTCGCGGTAGGACAGCACCACCAGGGCCATGACGAACAGCACGACGCCGGTCAGCGGCAGGATCAAGGTGAACGCGGCCACCCCGAGCCCGCCCCTGATCAGCTCGATCAGGATCTCCTCGGTGCCGTAGGCCGAGGAGGAGATGCCGTCCGGAGCGAGCACGCCCAGCGCGATCGGCTTGGACAGCCGCTCCTCGCTGAGCTGCTCGTTGACCAGCGCGGGCCCGAGCAGCTTGCGTTTGATCGAGTAACCAAGCGTCTCAGCGAGGTCACTCTGCCGTCCGAGCAGGGTGACTGCTCTGCGCATGGCCACCGTTAGCTGTCCTCCCGGTCAATAGCTACATCGACGTGGTCTTCATACCATCGCGGGCACAGTTGGCTGGCCGCCGGCTCGGCCGCCAGTATGCCCGGCGCCGGGGCGCGGCCCCGCGACCGGGCGGCGCGGGGAGCTGGATCGGGGTAGGAATGAGGGCATCTGATCCGATCAAGAGAGGCCATCCCATGACCACGACACCGGCGGCGCCGGCCCCGAGGGCAGGTAACGCCCGGACGCTGCACCTGTCGGAGCTGCTGCGGCGCCCGCTCACCGACCGGGGCGGCGAGTCGATCGGGCGGCTCTCGGACGTCATCGTCCGGCTGCGGGGCACGGACTTGCCGCTTGTCACCGGCATCGTCGCCGCCGTCGGGGGCCGGGAGGTGTATGTCCCCATCGAGCAGGTCAGCTCCTTCGACGGCGAGGTGCTGAACCTCACCAGCGCGCAGCTCGACCTGCGCCGGTTCGACCGGCGCGAGGGCGAGGTGCTGCTGCGCTCCGACGTGCAAGGGCACCGGCTGATCGATGTGGAGAGCGCGCACCTGATCAAGGCGGCCGATCTGGAGCTGGAGCAGCGCGGCCACGACTGGGTGCTGACCGGCGTCGATACCCGGCGCCGCTCGCGCGGGCTGTTCGGCCTGGGCGGCCGGGCCGCGGCCGGCCAGCACTCCTTCAGGGAGTGGGCGAAATTCGAGCCGCTGATCGGCCACACCGGCACCGCGCTGCTGCGCGGCCCGTTCGCCCGGATCCGCAGGCTGAAGCCTGCCCAGATCGCTGACCTGCTGGAAGACGCTTCTAAAGCGGAAGAGACCGAGATCCTCGGTCATGTGCACGCCGATCCCGAGCTGGAGGCCGATGTGTTTGAGGAACTAGACGAAGACCTGGCCATCCGGCTGCTCGGCGCGCGGACCGATGAGGAGATCGCCGAGGTGCTGGCCCGGATGCGGGCCGACGACGCGGCCGACGCCATCGCCGAGCTGCCCCAGCCGCGCCGCCAGCCGGTGCTTGACCTGCTCCCGCCCGGGCAGCGCACCAAGGTGCTGACCCTGATGGGGTTCAACCCGACCAGCGCCGGCGGCCTGATGGGCGTGGACTTCCTGGCCGTGCCGGCCGACGCTACCGTGGAGTCGGCGCTGGACGCGGTGGCCCGCTCGGTCAGCCTGCAGCCCGAGGCGCTCACCAGCGTGCACGCGCTGGACGAGCGCGGCAGGCTCTGCGGGGTAGTCCGGCTGGTCGGCCTGGTCCAGTCCGACCCGGCCGCGCTGCTGCGCGACATCTACGATGACGACCCGGTCCGGGTCGGCGCCGACACCGACGTCGTGGACGTCGCCGTCCTGATGAGCGACTACAACCTGATCACCATCCCGGTCGTCGACGAGCGACGCCAGATGATCGGCGTGATCACCGTGGACGACGTACTCGAGGTGACGCTGCCGGAAGACTGGCGCCGCCGCGAGGCCGCCCAGCCGCCCGATGCCCACCACGGAGAATCCACGTGAGCGATGCGCCCGAGCCCGCTGCGCGGGACGGACGCGAGCCGCCCGGACGGGCGGACCAGCAGGACGACAGCGCGGACCAGGGCCAGGGTCCCGGCGAAGACCGGGGCCAGGACGGCAGCGAAGACCGGCCCGAGCCCGAGCCGGACTTCCGGCCTGCTGCCGCCCGGGTGGCGGCCCTCGGGAAGGCCAGCACGCGGGCGTCCGGTCAGGCCAGCGCGCGGGCGCCCGGGTCAGGGCCGGCCCTGGCCCAGCCCGCGCCCAGCCCGCCGGGCGCCTGCCGGCCGGGCGCCAGCCGGCTCCGTCGCTGGCCCCGCCATCCGCCGTGCTCGACCAGGCCCAGCTGGGCGATATCGAGGGCGCCCTGGGCCGGGTCAGGCTGGCCGATGAGGGCGGCAGCGACCTGCGCCGGCGGCTGGTGACGTTCCTGGCCATCGTCGGGCCCGGCCTGATCGTGATGGTCGGCGACAACGACGCCGGCGGCGTCTCCACCTACGCCCAGGCCGGCCAGGACTACGGCTACAGCCTGCTGTGGGTGCTGCTGCTGCTGATCCCGGTGCTGATCGTCAACCAGGAGATGGTGGTCCGGCTCGGCGCGGTCACCGGCGTCGGGCACGCCCGGCTGATCAACGAGCGGTTCGGCCGGTTCTGGGGCTGGTTCAGCGTCGGCGACCTGTTCCTGCTCAACTTCCTGACCATCGTCACCGAGTTCATCGGCGTCTCGCTGGCGCTGCGCTACTTCGGCGTCAGCTCCTACATCTCGGTGCCCTGCGCCGCGGTGCTGCTGGTCGCGATCACCGCCAGCGGCAGCTTCCGGCGCTGGGAGCGGGCCATGTTCGTCTTCATCGCGGTGAGCCTGCTCCTCATCCCGCTGGCGCTGCTCTCGCATCCGCACTACGGCCCGATCGCCTATCACTTCGTGGTGCCGGGCATCCACGGCGGGATCAGCTCCGACGCCGTCCTGCTGATCATCGCGATCGTCGGCACCACGGTCGCGCCCTGGCAGCTGTTCTTCCAGCAGTCGAACGTCATCGACAAGCGGATCACGCCGCGGTTCATCAGCTACGAGCGCGCCGACACCGTCCTCGGCGCGCTCGTCGTGGTCGTCGGCGCGGCCGCGGTCCTGGTGGTGGCCGTCTACGCCGTCCGCGGCACGCCAGCCTGGCCGGGCATTTCACCGACGCGCTCGGGGTGGCCGACGCGCTCGGCGCCAAGAGCGGCGCGCTCGGCGCGCTGTTCGCGATCGTGCTGCTGGACGCCTCGCATCATCGGCGCGGCGGCCGTGACCCTGTCCACCAGCTACGCGTTCGGCGACGTGTTCGGCCTCCGGCACTCGCTGCACCGCAGCTTCCGCGACGCCAAGGCCTTCTACGGCAGCTACGCGGCGCTGGTCGCCGTGGCCGCGGGCGTCGTGCTGATCCCGGGCGCCCCGCTCGGGCTGCTCACCACGGCCGTGCAGGCGCTGGCCGGGGTCCTGCTGCCCAGCGCCAGCGTGTTCCTGCTGCTGCTGTGCAACGACCGCGAGGTGCTCGGCCCGTGGGTCAACCCGCGCTGGCTGAACGTCACTCGCCAGCGTCATCATCGGCATGCTGCTCACGCTGTCCGGCACCCTGGTCATCACCACGCTGTTCACCCGGGTCAACGCCGGGCTGACCGCGGCCGGGCTGGCGCTGGGGCTGGCCGCCGCGGCCGTCGCGGGCGGCATCTGGCTGCGGCTGACCAGGTCCGGCCGCCCGCCCGGGCCGCCCCCGGCCTACCTGGCCATGTCCCGGTCCGAGCGGCTGAACTGGCGGATGCCGCCGCTGGCCCTGCTCAAGCCGGTGCAGTGGTCGGCCGGGACCAAGGCGGGCGTACTGCTGCTGCGCGGCTACCTGGTCGTCTCGGTCCTGCTGCTGATCGTCAAGGCGGTGCAGCTGGGCGGCGGCTGACCCGCCGTCAGCGCGCGACGGCCAGCTCGACGATCTTGATGACGACCAGGATCATGGCCACGGCCAGGTAGAGCCGCAGCGCGCCCATGCCGATCTTGCGGCCGGTGGACATCGGCGGCCTGGTCAGCAGGGCCAGCGGCGGCATCCGCCAGGTCTCCCGGCCGGCGCGGTCGATCGGCTGCGGCCGCCGGCGCTGCCCGGCCGCAGCCGCCGGCGCCAGGGCGTAGCCGGCCGCGCCAGCAGCGCGACCGCGCCGCAGCCGGCCATGATGCCGACGATCTGGCCGGCGGATGATGGCCGGGAACAGCACCGAGGCGGTCAGGATGACCGACAGCGTGACCAGCACGGCCGACGACGGCGCGCGGTGAACATGTTCGGTCTGGCGGCCGTTGACCCACGGGCCCGAGCACCTGGCGGTCGTTGCACAGCAGCAGCAGGAACACCGACGCGGACGGCAGCAGCACGCCGGCCAGCGCCTGCACGCCCTCGGTGAGCAGGCCCGAGCGGCGAGCCGGGGATCAGCACGATCGTCGCGGCCACGGCGATCAGCCCGGCGTAGACGGCGTAGAAGCCCTTGGCGCCCTGCACGCCGCGGTGCAGCGAGTGCTTCAGCGCCGAGCACGTCGCCGATCGCGTAGGCGGTGGACAGCGAGACCGCGAACGCGCCGATGATCGAGGCGTCCAGCAGCGCGATCGCGAACAGCACCCCGGCGGCGCGGCCCGGCGTAGGCCTGCAGGCCGTGCGCCAGCCCGGCCGCGTCGGTGAAGTGGCCGAAGCTCGCGGGTGCCGGCGAACGCGGCCGCGGTCGCGCCCATCATCGGCGGCCGCGCCGACCACCACGACCACGATGCCGATGCCACAGGTCGGCCTTCTCGTAGTTGCATGAACCGCGGGGTGATCCGCTTGTCGATGACGTAGCTCTGCTGGAAGAACAGCTGCCACGGCGCGACCGTGGTGCCGACGATCCCGATGATCAGCAGCATCACGGTGGCCAGCTGCCGCCGACCCGCCGGGCAGCTGCGGGACCACGAAGTCGTGGGCCATCTGCGCCGGCGCGCGGGTGGGCCAGGAAGTACGACCGGGATCAGCAGCAGGCTGCCGGCGCAGAACGCCATCGCGATCCGCTCGAACCGGCGGAAGCTGCCGGTGAACGCCGCGCCGACGATCGACCGCCGCGGCCAGCGACGACCGCGGCGATCTTCGGCAGGCCGAGGTAGCCGGCCGCCAGCGTGATGCCGATGAACTCGGTGATCAGGGTCAGCGCGTTGAGCAGGAACAGGTCGATGACGCTGAACGCGCCCCAGAACTTGCCGAACCGCTCGAGGATCAGCCGGGCGTGCCCGACGCCGGTCACCGCGCCGAGGCGCAGCACCATCTCCTGGTTCACGTACAGCACCGGGACGAGCAGCAGCAGCGTCCACAGCAGCCGGGTGCCGTAGTTCTGGCCCGGCCTGGCCGTAGGTGGCGAAGGCGCCGGCGTCGTTGTCGCCGACCATCACGATCAGGCCCGGGCCGACGATGGCCAGCAGGGTCTTGAGCTTGGCCGACCGGCCGCGGCGGGGCGCGGTGTCGTCCAGCTTGATGGTGCCGAGCGCGCCGCGGATGTCGCCGACGTGCTCGGCGTCGAGCACCGCGCTCGCGGCGCTCCAGCGTGGCGGTCATGGTGATCCTCCCTCTCCCCGCAGGGGGTCCGGGAGGCACGCAGCATCCGTCCGCGCTGCGGTCAGCGCGCAGCGCGTAGGGCATGAGTCGCGGTCAGAACGCGCAGAGCGGGCGGTTACCGCGTGCCGGAAGAAAACGAGAATGCTCGGATGCGGGCCGGTTGATGGCCCGGACTACTGCAATCCATGTCTCGCCTCCCTCCGGCCGTGACACACGCGGGTGCCGTTCCTGCAGGCACGCAGGGAGAAGTCCGGCGGCAACTAGCCGTCGCGCACCCCTGACTCGTCAGAGCTTTGGCACGACACGACGTAGCGCAGGCCTCGCCGGCGCAGCCACTTCGGGTCACCCCTTAGGCCGGGGAGACCTGTCCTGACCCTGGGCGTCTCTCGACGTCGTCGGATCAGTGGCCTGTGTTCATGTCGACGCCTCACCGAACGAGGTGCCTAACCTTCTCTAAGAGGTTACCGTGGCCCCGTATTCCCGGCAAACCTCCGCGCCGCAGGCCCTGGTCACGGCGCCGGCCGCGCGGTCAGGCCACGACGCCGCTGGCTCGCAGCCCGGCGATCTCCTCCGGCGGTCAGGCCCAGGGCGGCCAGCACCGCGTCGGTGTCGGCGCCCGGGCCGGGCGGGCGGCCGGGGCGGCGCGGCCGCGGTCCGGCCGAAGCGCGGCGCGGGCGCCGGCTGGACCAGGCCGCCGACCTCGGTGAACGCCGCCGCGGGCCGCGTTGTGCGGATGGCCGGGCGCCTCGCCCATCCCGAGCACCGGCGCCACGCACGCGTCCGTGCCGGCGAACACCTCCGCCCACTCGTCGCTGGTCTGCGGCCGGCGAACGCGGCGCTGAACCGGCGGCCCGCAGCCGCGGCCAGCCGGACCGGTCGTGCTGGCCGGGCAGCCCGGCGTCGGCCAGCCCCAGCCCGGCCAGCAGCTCGGCGTAGAACTGCGGCTCCAGGGCGCCGACCGCGACGTAGCCGCCGTCGGCGGTCTCGTAGGTGTCGTAGAACGGGGCGCCGCCGTCGAGCAGGTTGGTGCCCGCGCTGGTCCTGCCACATCCCGGCGGCCCGCAGCCCGTACAGGAACGAGGTCAGCAGCGCCGAGCCGTCCACCATGGCCGCGTCCACCACCTGGCCGCGCCCGGACTGCGGCCCGCTCGACCAGCGCGGCCAGCACCCCGAGCGGCGAGCAGCATGCCGCCGCCGCCGAAGTCGCCGAGCAGGTTGAGCGGCGGCACCGGCCGCTCGCCGGCCCGGCCGATCGGCTCCAGGGCGCCGGAGATCGCGATGTAGTCGATGTCGTGCCCGGCCGCCGCGGCCAGCGGCCCGTCCTGGCCCCAGCCGGTCATCCGCGCGTAGACGAGCCGGGGGTTGCGTGCCGCGCAGGCTCGGCCGGGCCGAACCCGAGCCGCTCCGCGACCCCGGGCCGGAAGCCCTCGACCAGCACGTCGGCCGACGCGGCCAGGTCGCAGCAGCAGCTCGACCCCGTCGGCGGTCCTTCAGGTCCAGGCCGACCGAGCGGCGGCTGCGGGCCAGCGGGTCAGCGGACGGCCGCGCCGCGGCCGGGCCGCGGCTCGCACCCGCTCGACCCGCAGCACGTCCGCGCCGAGGTCGGCCAGGATCATGCAGCCGAACGGCGCCCGCGCCAGGCTGGCCACCTCGACGACCCGGACCCCGTCCAGCGGCCCCATCGCGCCTCCCGCGGCACGGAGAAAACCATGGCGTAACGCTAACGCCAGCTACCCGCCCCGCTCCCGGGCCGGTCAGGCGCGATGGCCAGTGACCCCGGCCTCACTCGCCGCGGCGCAGCAGCAGGGCCAGCGTGGGGCAGGCCGCCACCGCCCGCCGGGCCAGCGGCAGCAGCTCGGCGGGTACCGGGCCGGGCCGATCAGCGGGTAGCCCCACGGGTCGGGCTGGATCAGCTCGGGCAGCAGCTCGATGCACACGCCGTGAGCCTGCGCAGGCGATCGGGTTGACCTGCAGGCTCGGCCGGCTCGGGCGGGGCGGCTCATGGCGGTCCGCCCGGTTGCGGCGGGCAGCGGCAGGACCGGCGGCCGGGCGGCCCGGCCGCAGGGCCGGCGGTCGGCGTGCTGGCGCACGTCGTCGCCGAACGACCCGCAGCGCGCTGGCGACCAGGGCCGCCGCGCCGTCGGGCAGGTGGCAGGCGCCCCGGCCGCGGACCAGGGCCAGCAGCTCCGCAGGTCCAGGCGCAGCGCCCCGGCCGGCCGGGCCGAACGCGACCTGGCCCGAGCGCGTCGGCCAGGGCGGGCAGCCCGTGATGCACGGGCCGCACTGGCCCGGCGCTCTGCCCGGCCAGGTAGCCCAGACCCGGGCGGTCTCGGCCAGCGGGCCGAGGCCGACTCGGGCAGCAGCCAGGACGCCGGGCCCGAGCGCCGCCCCGGCCGCCCGCAGCGACCGGCGCGCTGAGCGGGACGCTCAGCGGCGCCGGGCAGCGGCAGCCAGCCGCCGAAGTACCCGCCGGCCAGGATCGCCTGCGGTGGCTCGGCCGGGCCGCCGGCCAGCTCGCAGCAGCTCCCCGACCGGGCGGCCCAGCGCGATCTCGTACACGCCCGGCCGGTGCACCGCCCCGCCCACCGTCACCAGCGCCGAGCCGGGCTCCGCCGCCGTGCCGACGCCCGGAACCACTCCGGGCCGTACCGGGCGATCAGGGCGAGCTGGGCCAGGGTCTCCACGTTCTGCACCAGGGTGGGCCGGCCGTGCAGGCCGCGCTCGGCCGGCCGGGGCGGGACGAACGGCCGGCCGGCCAGGGCCGCCGCCCAGGCGGCTGATCAGCGCGGTCTCCTGGCTGGCCACGTATCCGCCGCCGATGGCGATGACCTGGATCGGTACCCGGTTCAGCCCGGCCCGTTCGCGGTCCGAGATCGCCCCGGTGAGCCGGTCGGCCAGCCGGTCGCCGCTGCCGTGCACGCACAGGTAGGCCCGGGTCGCACCGACCGCCTCGGCGGCCAGCGCGATGCCGTCCAGGACCAGGTGCGGCGCGTGCCACAGCAGCGTGCGGTCCTTGCGGCTGGCCGGCTCGGACTCCGCGCCGTTGGCGATCACCACGGTGCCGACCGGACTGCGCAGCGGCCCGGCCCGGCGTCCGGCCCTGGCCACCGCGCGCAGCTTGCGCCCGGCCGGGAACCCGGCCCCGCCCCGGCCGGCCAGCCCGGCCCGCTCGACCGCCGAAATCAGCCCGTCATCGCCGGCCCCGACGCTGCGGCCCACGGTCCCGGTGCCGGCTGTCCCGGTATCGGGCGTCCCGGTGCCGGGTGTCCCGGTATCGGGTGTCCCGGTATCGGGGTCCCGGCGTCGCGGAACGGGACCGGGCCGTAGCGGGCCAGGTGCTCGGCCAGCCCCAGCGGGCCGTCCGCCGCGATCAGCCGCGGCAGCCGGCCTGGCGGCAGGCCGGGCCCGGCGGCCGCGCGCGTCCCGGCCACGCTCACCGGTCTCGTCCCGTGCTGCTCAGTGGTGCGCTGCTCAGTGGTGCGCTGCCCTGTGATGCGCTGCTCAGTGCTGCGCTGCCCTGTGACGTGCTGCCTTGGGATGTCCTGCTCAGTGCTGCGCTGCCTTGGGGTGTCCTGCTCAGTGGTGTGGTGCCCTGTGGTGCGCTGCCCTGTGGTGCGCTGTTCAGCGGCGCGCTGCCCTTGGTCAGCGACGGCGGGGTGCCCGCGCGCCGGGACCAGCCCGGCTGCAACGGCCCTGCGGCCAGCCAGGCCGCCCCGGCGACCAGCGTCAGGACCATGGCCAGCGCCCCGGCCAGCCGGGCGATCGCGTGCGCGGGCCAGCCGTAGGCCAGCCGCCAGGCCAGCAGGCCGGCGACCAGCGCGACGCAGCCGATGGTCAGCCCGAGCACCCAGTTCACCGTGGTGTCCGTGCCGGTGCCCAGGCCGTGCAGCACCGCGACCGGCCAGCACAGGTAAGACATCCAGTGCACCAGCCGCCAGGACCGGTAGCTCATCCTGGTGCGCAGCAGGCTGGTGATCGTCAGCGCGATCATCAGGTCCAAGGCGACTGTGCCCAGGCCCAGCCAGACCGGCCGGTAGGCGGAGATGAACGGGATCACCACGTCCTGCAGCTTGATCGGCACGAAGCCGTCGGCCAGCGTCGTCGCGATGTGCACCGCGGTGAAGACCAGGGCCAGCAGCGAGGAGTTCCGGTGCAGGCCGGTGACGACGAACCGGGGCCAGGCGGGCCGCTGGTAGCGCACCGAGCTGAGCATGCCCAGCGCCATGCTCGCGGTCAGCAGCACCAGCGCGACCAGCCCGGTGGCCCGGGTCAGGTACCACAGCGGGGTCGTGGAGTTGACCACGATCGCGCTCGGGTGGATGCCGCCCAGCGAGCCGGCGGCACCGGGTCCGGTCATGCCGCGTCGGCTGGCGGCCGCTCGCGCGGCCAGCCCGCGGCCAGCTCGACCGACCCGTCGGTCCGCACCAGCCGGGCCGGCAGGCCGGCGTCCCGCAGCCAGGGCAGCGCCGCTTCGCTCCGGATGATCGCCGCGGTGCTCGCGGTGTTGGCGTCGACGCAGCTGCCGGCCGCGACGCTCACGGTCCGCCAGCACGACTGCAGCCGGCTCCCCGGTGGCCGGGTCGATGATGTGATGCATCCGCTGGCCGCCCATGGCCCAGGTCCGGACCGTGGTGCTGGAGGTGGCCAGCCCGCCCGCCGCGATGGTCACGGTCTGGCCGGGCGCTTCCTGGCTGGCCGCGTGGTCGTCGGTCACCCGGATCCGCCACCCCGCGTCCGGCGCGGGCCCGGCCACGGCGATGTCCCCGCCCAGGCTGACCAGTACGCCCGAGCCGGTGGCCGCGGCGATCCGGGCCGCGCACCGGTCAGCGGCCCAGGCCTTGGCCGTCGATCCCAGGTCAAGCAGCGCGCCGCGGCGCAGCCGGACCTGGCCCCGCTCGCGGTCCAGCTGGACGCTGCGCCAGCCCGGCACCTGGCGTTCGGGCCGGGACCGTCCCTGGCGGGGCAGCGGGCCGGTGTCCCCGGCGGCCAGCAGCACGGCGAAATCCCGGTCGTAGCCGATGTCGGCCAGCGCCCGGCCGCAGGTCGGATCGACATCGCCGCCGGTCAGCTTGGCGGCCCGCAGCGCGACGTCGAGGATCTCGGCGAACAGCTTGCTCACAGGTACCGCCCGCCCCTCGGCCGCGTTCAGCCGGGCCAGCTCAGAATCCGGCCGGAACCTGCTGCACGCCTGGTCCACCGCGGCCAGCTCGGCATCGGCGACTGTCCGCGCCACCGACACCGCGGCCGGGTCGCTGACCAGCAAGGTGGCTGTGGTGCCGAAGATGCTGAAGGTCTCCCCGGCGGTGGCGACGCCGGTCATGACGCTCCCGATGTCACCTGGCCGGACCCCTGCGCCTGGGCTGGCGGCTGGGCCGGGATGACGATCGATGACTGTCCGGACCGGCCGCTGGTGCTGTTGTGCTGATGGGCGGCCACGTTGTGCCCGAACGCCACCGCGATCAGCGCCGAGCACACCGCGCCGACGGCGCCCGCGCGCCAGGTTAGCTTGCTGATCTTGCGTACCCCGTCATCGCGGGCGGCCATCGCGAAGCGCACATCGTCCCGCCGCATGATGTGCTCCTCCCTGCGTGACCAGGCCTGGTGCCCGGACCGGCCCCAGTCACGCGATCCAGGATCGCTGCCCCACCTTAGGAATCGCTCAAAGCCTCATCCAGGTTCAGTACAGGATCCCCGGGCGTGTCGGCCGCCGGTCGCGAACGTGGGATGACCCGTCCGGCCGTATCCCTTTCTACCCCGCCCGGCCGATTGCTCGCGACCCGGGCGGCGCCCAGGCCCGCTGGATCAGGCCCGCTGGACCAGGACGGCTGTCGCCGCCGTCACGTATCTTCTCAGCATGCGGGGATACACCCAGGAGAAGGACGCTTACGTCCGCCGGCTGCGCCGGATCGAGGGACAGGTCCGCGGCTTGCAGCGGATGGTCGAAACCGACGTCTACTGCATCGATGTGCTGACCCAGGTCTCGGCGGTGACCCGGGCGCTGCAGGCCGTAGCGCTGGGGCTGCTCGAAGATCATCTGAGTCACTGCGTCGCGGAGGCCATCGAGCAAGGCGGCCCCGATGCCGCGGACAAGGTACGGGAGGCGGCCGCGGCGGTCTCCCGGCTGGTCAGATCCTGACCTCCCGGCGGTTCGGGCTAAGCGTGGACCGGGCTCAGGCCGGACCGGGCTCGGGACTGACCGGGCTCAAGCAGGACCGGGCTCAGGCCGGACCGGGCAGGCCGGACCGGGCAGGCCGGACCGGGCTCGCCCGGGCTCAGGACGGATCAGGCTCAGGACGGCCGTGTTCCGGGTCGGCCAGCCGGGCGAAGGCCTGCAGGTTGGCCACGCTCTCCCCGCGCTTGACGCGCCAGGCCCACTCTTTCTTGATCGACGAGGCGAAGCCGAGCATCAGCGCCGGGTCAAAGTTCTCGTCGGAGTAGCTCAGCACGCAGCCTAGGATCCGGTCGACTTCCTCGGTGCTGATGCCCTCCAGCGGACGGCGGCCGACCAGGTAGACGTCACCGGTCTGGTCCAGGGCGAAATGCACGCCGTACATCCGGCCCCCGCGTTCCAGCAGGAACCGGTAGAACGCGGCGTGGTTCTCGTCCGGCTGCCGGCAGAAGAACGCCTCGACGTGCAGGCTGTGGGTGCCAGCGATCAGCCAGGTCATGGTGGCCAGCTTGTGCTGGCCTTCCAGCCGGACCAGGTAGGCGCCGGGGCGGGGTGACTCGAACGGCACCCCCAGGGTGGCCAGCGCCGCCTCGATCGCGGCGGCCGCCGCCGCTGACCGCCGCGTCAGCTCGCCCGTCCTGGCCATCGTCAGGCGTCGACCGCCTGCGCGGTCTCGCTCATGATGCCCGAGTAGGTGTCCAGCAGCCGGTCCACCGTCACGGCCCAGCCGAACCTGGAGGCGTGCCGCCGCGCGCCCAGCGAGAGCCGGGCCAGTTCAGCGGGTGCCGCGATCAGCTTCCCGATCGCCCGGGCGTAGTCGTCGGGGTCCCTGGAGTCCACCAGCACGCCGGACGAGCCGTCCAGCACCGCCGTGCGCAGCCCGCCCACCGACGCGGCGACCACTGGCGTCCCGCAGGCCTGCGCTTCCACCGCGACCAGGCCGAAGGATTCCGAATGCGAGGGCACCATCACGATCGTAGCGGCCCGGTACCACTGGGCCAGCTCAGGCTGCGGGCACGGCGGTTCGAGCCGGATCAGGCCGGCGATGCCCAGCCGGGCCGCCAGCTGGGTCAGCCCGTCCGGATCCGCGCGCCCGGTGCCGCTCGGCCCGCCTACGAACGCCACCGTCAGGCGGCCGGCCAGCCGCGGATCATCGCGGACCAGCCGGGCCGCCGCGTTGAGCACGACATCAGGGGCTTTCAGCGGCTGGACCCGCCCGGCGAAGACCAGCACCACGGCGTCCGGCGCCAGCCCCAGCTGCGCCCTGGCCTCCTGCTGCGACCCGGGCCGGAACACCGACAGGTCGACCCCGGGATTGATGACCGCGACCCGGGCCGGGTCCGCGTCATACAGGCCGATCAGCTGCCTGGCTTCCTCCGTCGTGTTGGCCACCAGCCGGTCGGCGCTGGCGACGACCTCGGCCTCGCCCCGGATCCGCGCTGCGGGCTCGGCCGCGTCCCCGGCGGCCAGCGCCGCGTTCTTGACCTTCCCCAGCGTGTGCATGGACTGGACCAGCGGCACCCCCCAGCGTTCCTTGGCCACCGCGCCGACCTGGCCCGACAGCCAGTAGTGCCCGTGAATGAGGTCGTACCGGCCTGGCGCGGCGGCCGCCTCGGCCCGCAGCACCCCGAGGGTGAAGGCGCACAGCTGCCCGGGCAGGTCGGCTTTGTCCAGGTCCTCGAACGGGCCCGCGGCCAGGTGCCGCACCAGGACTCCCGGGGCCAGCTCGGCCACCGGCGGCACGTGCCGCGATGACGCTCGGGTGAATATGTCTACCTCGACGCCGCGGGCCGCCAGGCGCTTGGCCACCTCTACGACGTATACGTTCAGCCCGCCTGCGTCTCCGGTTCCTGGCTGCTCCAGCGGCGATGTGTGAACACTGACAGTCGCGATGCGCTGGGGAAAGCGTCGCGGCACGGGCATGCACCTCCGTGGGAGGCAACCGCCTGCCGTCGCAGCATGTTCCCGTTCGTCCCAGCTGTCCCCGGCTAGGCTGGCCCAGGTGATGACTCTGGTGTTGCTCCGGCACGGCGAAAGCACCTGGAACGCGGAGGGAAAATTCACCGGCTGGGTTGACATCGAGCTGTCCGCCGCGGGTGCCGCCGAAGCGGCGGCGGGCGGCCGCCAGCTCGCCGTCAGCGGGCTACATCCCGACATTGTGCATACGTCGGTACTGACCCGGGCGATCCAGACCGCCAACATCGCGCTGGCGGCGGCGGACCTGTCCTGGCTGCCGGTGCGCCGGTCCTGGCGGCTTAACGAGCGGCATTACGGCGCGCTGCAAGGCAAGAACAAGGCCCAGACCCGCGAGCAGTACGGTGCCGGGCAGTTCATGCTGTGGCGCAGGTCCTACGACGTCCCGCCGCCGCCGATCCCGGCCGACGACCCGTTCTCGCAGGCCGGTGACCCCCGGTACGCCCGGTGCCGGCCGAGCTGCTGCCCCGCGCCGAGTGCCTCAAGGACGTCGTGGGCCGGCTGCTGCCCTACTGGTACGACGTGATCATCGCCGATCTGGCGGCTGGCCAGACCGTGCTGGTCGTCGCGCACGGAAACTCGATCCGCGCGCTGGTCAAGCACCTGGACGGGATTGGCGATGGACAGATCGCCGAGCTGAACATCCCCACCGGCCAGCCGCTCATCTACGAGCTGGACGCCGCCTTCAGGCCCATCGTGCCCGGCGGCCGTTACCTCGATCCGGCCGCCGCGGCGGCGGCCGCCGAGACGGTCCGCAGTCAGGGCCAGTGACCGGCGGCGGCCCGGCTGGCCCGGCTGGTGACTGCCGGCTGGCCCGGCCTGTTCCGGGGCTGGTGGCAGGCGATCCCAGTCGCGGGAGCCGGTCCGTCTCCCGGCGCGGGCCCAGGTGGCCAGGGGTTAGCCTGCCGGTGAATATTTCGCGAATAACCGCACGTCAGAGTGGGGCATCTGGTGCGCGCTGGCGGACTGCCCATACCATCAAAGCGTGGACATAGGGCTGAACACGGCGTCCAGGCCCGAGGTGCGACGCCAGTCGCGTGCGCTGGCCCTGGCCTGCCCGGGCCGGCCGGTGCCTGCGTGAAGATCCGCATCGCGGCGGCGGAATCCGCCGATCTGACCACGCCGATCGAGGCTGAAACGCTCTCGCCGCCCGCCCGGCTGCCGCCCGGTATCGCCTCGGTCCTGTCGGTGCTGTCCTCTTCCGCGGTGGTACTCGACAGCGAAGACCGGGTGCTGACGGCGAGTTCGGCGGCTCGCGCGTTCGGCCTGGTCAAAGGCGACCGGCTGGTGGTCGGGGAACTGCTGGCCCTGGCCCGCCAGGTGCGCAGGGAAGGCGAGATCCGCGAAGGCGAGATCGAGGTATCGACCAGCAGCTTCAACGGGCGCACGACCAGCTTCAACGTCCGGCTCGCCCCGCTGGACGCCGCGGTGGGCGGCGGCGGCCTGGTCCTGCTGCTGGCTGAGGACCAGACTGAGAGCCGCCGGGTCGAAGAGGTCCGCCGGGATTTCGTGGCGAACACCAGTCACGAGCTCAAGACCCCGGTCGGCGCGCTGGCCCTGCTCGCCGAGACCGTCGAGGACGCGGCCGACGACCCCGAGGCGGTCCGCCGGTTCGCGGGTCGGATGCGGCAGGAAGCCGCCCGGCTCACCCACCTGGTCCAGGACCTGATCACGCTGAACCGGATCCAGGCCGCCGAGCCCATCCCGGACCCGTTCCCGGTTCAGGTCGGCGCGGTCGTGGCCGAGGCGCTGGACCGCTGCCGGATGAAGGCCACCGCGCGCGGCATCGAGATCGCGGTCAGCGGCCCCAGGGACGTGGCCGTGATGGGCGATGAGGACCTGCTCATCACCGCGCTGCGCAACCTGCTGGAAAACGCCGTCGCCTACAGCCCGGACCAGACCCGGGTGGTCGTCTCCACCAAGCGTGCGGGCGCCGACACCGTCGAGATCAGCGTGGCCGACCAGGGCATCGGGATTCCCGAGCGAGACCTGGAGCGGATATTCGAGCGTTTCTACCGGGTGGATCCCGCGCGGTCCCGTGCTACTGGCGGTACCGGTCTCGGGCTGGCGATCGTTAAGCACGTCATCGCCGCGCACGGCGGCAAAGTCACCGTGTGGAGCAAAGAAGGCACTGGCTCCACGTTCACCTTGCGGCTTCCGCTGCGGCCCCCGGTGCCGTCGCTGTGAGCGGCGGCGCAGCACCGGACATGAGGCGATCGGCCAGGGAGGCAGGGAAAGTGACCCGCGTGCTTGTGGTGGAGGACGAGGAGTCCTTCAGCGATGCGATTTCTTACATGCTCCGCAAGGAAGGCTTCGAGGTCGCCGTCTGCCCGACCGGTCCCGACGCGATCGAGACCTTCGATCGCAGCGGTGCTGACCTGGTGCTGCTCGACCTCATGCTGCCCGGGCTGCCCGGCAGTGAGGTCTGCCGGACCTTGCGTGAGCGCTCTAACGTCCCGGTGATCATGCTGACCGCCAAGGACAGCGAGATCGACAAGGTCGTGGGCCTGGAACTAGGCGCGGACGACTATGTCACCAAGCCGTTCTCCTCACGTGAGCTGGTGGCGCGGATGCGCGCGGTGCTGCGCCGGCGCGGCGAGGCGGACGAGCCGACCGCCTCGATCATGGAGTCAGGACCGGTCCGGATGGACGTCGACCGGCACGTGGTCACGGTCCGCGGCGAGCAGGTGCAGTTGCCGCTCAAGGAATTCGAGCTGCTTGAGGTGCTACTGCGCAACGCGGGCCGGGTGCTGACCCGGATGCAGCTCATTGACCGGGTCTGGGGCGCTGACTACGTAGGAGACACCAAGACGCTCGATGTGCACGTCAAGCGGCTGCGGGCCAAGGTCGAAGTCGATCCGGCCAACCCGGTGCATATCGTGACCGTCCGCGGGCTCGGCTACAAATTCGAGCCCGCCGGCTGACGCTCCCCGCCGGCTGACACTCAGCCCTCGTGGCGTCCGGGCGGCCGGCCTGGCCTCAGGAGGGCGTCGGGGTCGGCGTGGCGCCTGGAGGGCCCGGCCTGGCCTCAGGAGGACGTCGGGGTCGGCGTGGCGCCGGGAGGGCCCGGCCTGGCCTCAGGAGGACGTCGGGGTCGGCGTGGGCGCTGGCGTCGCGCCGGGGGCCGGTGTGCCCGTGGTGCCCGGTGACGGCGTGGCCGAGTGGGCCCGCTTGTGCTTCTTGACGGTCGGCGTCGGAGTCGGTGGCGGGGGCGACATCGTCGCGAAGAACCTGGCGTCCGGCACCACGGGGACCAGCAGGGTCACCGGGCCGGCCTTCTGGAACGTCATGACCACGCGGATGAAGGTAGACCCGGCCAGCGGGCGGGTCAGGCCGTTGAGGATGGCCTTCGGCGTCGGGCCGGTCAGCAGCACGGGCTGATCGGTACCCAGGCTGACTGACCCGCGGGGCAGCGTGACCGACGTGGCGGTTCCCGGGGCGGAGACGCTGACCAGGGTGTCCTTCGGCCCGCTGTTGACGATCCCGAAGAACAGGCCGGCCGACTGCCCGGGGTCGAGCTGCCCGCCGATCGCAGGCCCGAGCACGAAGACATTGCTGATCGAGATGCTGCCCACGGTCTTGTCGGCGCCCTCGGTGGGCTGATGCCAGTTATTGGTAGCCGCATTGTTGCCCGCTTCACAGCCGGCCAGGAGCGGGACCAGCGCGGCGATCGCGACAACGATCAGGCGGAGCGGTCTCGTCGCCCCATGGCTGCTCCAGATCACGGCCTGCTCCTTGTACTCGGTCCGGTGAAGCACTGGGATCGCGGGACAGCGTAGTCGCCGCCGCGGGCCCGGCCCGCACCGGCCCGCGGCATCGGCGGCCGGGCGGGTCAGGGCGAGGTCAGGGCGAGGTCAGGGCGTCGGCTGGGCGGCGACTGAGAGCTGCCGGAACTGCGCGGTCAGCTGCAGGCCGGCCCGCAGGCTCGGCGCGACCTGGGCCACCGAGCCGTCGGTTTGTACCAGGATCGCGGTCAGCCCGGCCTGCTGATAGGTACGCCCCAGCACATTGCGGGCGTCCTCGGCGATCTGCGCGGTCCGCTGGCCCGCCGGACCGCCCAGCTGTCCCAGCTGCGCCACGCCCGCCGCCGTCCCGACCAGGTACAGCGCGACGTGGGCCGAAGCGGCCTGCCCGACCAGTTCCCGCACCGCCTGCGCGCACTGGCAGCCCGGCCGGGACCAGGGCGAGCACCGCGGGCGGCAGCGAGCGCAGTGGCGTGACCTGCCCCGCTATCACCACCGTCTGGTCCGGCAGGAGCCCGCCCACCTGGCCGATCGCGGGCCTGCTGGACGCCTGGGCGCCCGGTGTGGACTGGCCGGGGCGGACGGCCCCGGCGGCCGGGCTGCCGGGCGCGGCCAGCCCGCCCGGCAGTGGCCCGCTGACCGGCTGGCTGGCCTGGGCGGCGCCCGTGGCCGGGCCCGCCTTGGCCTGCGCGGTCCCGGCCTGGCCGCCCGCCAGTTTGCTGGGCAACTCGGGCACCCCGGCCTGGCCGGCGAGAACAAGGTCAGCAGCGTGCCGGAGACCAGCGCGAGCACCAGGCAGCCCGCCAGCAGCGGCAGCACCATGCCGTCCCGGGTCAGTGGCCCGCCCAGCTTGCGGGCGCGCCGTCGGCGCCGCTCCGCGCGCAGCTCACGGTGATATGCCTGCACGTCGCGGTCGAGTTCCCTGGCATCGTCGGGAATCTTGATCTCGACCGGTGGCAGGCCAAAGTCGTCCCGTTCCGGTTCGCCGCCTACGTTCACGCCCGCCCCTCTCCGACCTGAGCGGCAACGTCTCTTTCAGTATGAGCCTCCGGCGGCATGGCCGTGACAACACGGGCTCCGTGACCGCCAGACTCTCCGGATAAATAGCACTTTCCGGGCAGTCTTTCACCCGCTTTCGGGGCCTCCCGAAGCAGTGTCCGGCCGGGTCCCCGGGCCGGTCGCGCGACTGTCGGGCGGTGCGAGCCGGGCGGCTCAGGGGCAGGTCCAGGGGCGGCGGCGGAAGGCCCGCGGATCCGGCGCAATTTCGCGGATCTTGAATTGAGCCATTGACCTGCATGTTTGCTGTCAAGGACGGCTAATCGCCCAAGTTCGTCGTGGTAAGATGGCTTCAGCGGAAGGGGTACTTGCCACATGTCTTTCAAGGTCGGCGACACAGTCGTCTACCCCCACCATGGGGCTGCTCGGATCGAAGAGATCGAGACCCGTTCGATCAAGGGTGAGGATAGAGCCTACCTCGTGCTGAAGGTCGACAAGGGCGACCTAACTGTGCGTGTCCCCGCGGACAATGCCGAGCTTGTGGGCGTCAGGGACGTGGTGGGGCAAGAGGGCCTGGAACGGGTTTTCGAGGTGCTGCGCGCCCCGTACACCGAGGAACCGACCAACTGGTCCCGGCGGTACAAGGCCAACCTGGAAAAGCTGGCCTCAGGTGACGTCAACAAGGTAGCCGAGGTCGTCAGGGATCTATGGCGCCGGGATAGGGAACGCGGCCTGTCGGCCGGTGAGAAGCGGATGCTGGCCAAGGCGAGGCAGATTCTCGTGAGCGAGCTGGCCTTGGCTGAGAAGACCAACGAGGACAAGGCCGAGGCCCTGCTCGACGAGATTCTCGCTTCCTGACGCGATTCACGTGCTGCGAGCCGGCGGCGCGGTCGCCGTTGCGCTGGCTGTTGTGGCGTCGGCTTTTGTCACGCTGGCTGGGCCTGGCCGGCAGCTGGCTGGCCGGGTCTGGCTGGCGCCCGAGTTGATTACCCGGGGCGATGACAGCTAATTCCTTGCCGCGGGTTGGCGTCGGCGTGGATGTGCACCCATTCGCGGCAGGCCGGCCGCTCTACCTGGTGGGCCTGCACTGGCCCGATGAAGACGGTCTGGCCGGCCATTCCGATGGCGATGTCGCGTCCCACGCCGCCTGCGACGCGCTGCTGTCGGCGGCGGGACTGGGCGACCTGGGAGACCATTTCGGCACGGCGCGGCCGCAGTGGGCCGGCGCTCGCGGCACCACGCTGCTCGCCGAGACCCTGCGGCTGGTGACCGCCGCCGGCTTCACGGTGGGCAACGTGGCCATCCAGGTGATCGGTAACCGGCCCAAGATCGCCGCGCGCCGGGCGGAGGCGCAGCAAACGCTGTCGGCGGCCCTGGGCGGCGCCCCGGTGAGCCTGGCCGGGACGACCACCGACGGCCTGGGCCTGACCGGGCGCGGCGAGGGCGTGGCGGCCATCGCCACCGCGCTGGTAATCGCGCGCCCGGACCCGGGTTAATCCGGGGTCAGCCCGGCACTGCTGCGAACCTGTGACGTCGCTGCGCGGCCCGGAGGCTTATGGCTCTGGGTCCCCGTCCCCCGGCGGGAGCGGGGAACTCCACAGCCGCCGCAGCGGCGACGGGGCCGACCCGGCGGGCTCCGCCGACGGGTCCTCAGTGCCGGACCCGGCCGCGCTCCCGGTCCCCTCAGCTGGCCCGGTGCCGTCAGCTGGCCCGGTGCCGTCAGCTGGCCCGGTGCCGTCATCTGGCCCGGTCCCGTCATCTGGCCCGGTCCCGTCATCTGGCCCGGTCCCGTCGGCTGCCCCGGTGCCGTCAGCTGCCCCAGTGCCGTCAGCTGGCCCGGTCCCGTCGGCGGGCTGGGCGCCTGGCTCAGCGACGGTCTCGTCCGCTGCGCTCGCACCTCCACCCGCGGCTGGCTCGTTGGTTTCGGCCGGCCGGACATCACTGATGGTCGGGGCCGGGCTGAGCCCGGTCTCGTGGTGAGCGGCGTGGCTAGCTTCCTCGTCGTCAGCCAGCCGTTCGTCGTCAGCCAGCCGTTCGTCGCTGGCCGCAGGCGCCCAGCTGACACCCGCATGATCGGCCGGGTGCGCCTCGTCATTAGTCGGGTCATCCTGACCGGGCTCGGTCTCGATGACCAGATCAGCGTCGTCATCGGCCCCGGACCCCGGCGGCGCCGGTACGCCCTGCTGAGGTCCAGAAGCTAGCCGCGGCTGCGGATTGGGCAGCAACTGCACCTGCCGGCCGGCCTCAAGTTCTGGCAGCGGCCGGGCCTGCGGCGCGGGCGGCGGCTTGAGCAGATCGTCGAGGCCGAGCCGGGGCGGGCGCGGTACGGTTTGCGGTCCGGGCGCCTGGCGCCCGGCCGGGTCCTGCTGGGCCTTGCCCCGGCGTTGCCGGGCATGGCGCAGCATGCTCAGCAGCAACCCGAACCCGATCAGCACCAGCACCCACGGGATGATCGCGACCGCGGCGGCGGCCTGCCGGTGCGGGAGCTTGGTGCTGGTCGCGTGCAGCGCGTCCGCCCCGGCCGCGGCCGCCAGCAAGACCAGCAGGGACAACCAGGCATAGAGCCGGGACAGCACTCCCGCGCCGCGCAGCGACAGCACCGCGGCACCCGCGATGACCAGCATCGCGTCGAAGATCAGGGGGTAAATCCGGGCTAGCCGCGCCGACACGCCCGCCGCCAGGACGATGGCATGAATGCCCGAATACGACAGCAGGAACGCGGCGGCGGCCAGCGCGAGCACCCCGATGGCCACCGCGACCAGGGCCAGGATGCGCAGGCCGGGATGATTCTCGGTTGGGCTGGAGGCGGCGGGCGCGGGGTGATCGCTCATCGGGCCGTTCGTCCTTCCTGCGCGATGCTGACTCCTGCGCCGTCAGCCGGCTGACGGCGTCAGCCTATAGTCGTGACAGGAGGGAGAGGATATGCCGTACTACCGGGTGTCCGGTGAGATTCCCAGAAAGCGTCACACCCGTTTCCATCGCCCTGACGGTGGTCTCTACGCCGAGGAACTGATGGGCGAGGAGGGTTTCGTATCGAATTCCTCGCTGCTTTACCACGCCCATCTGCCGACCGCGATCGTCAAGAGCGACGGCGTCGAAGACGACGGGGCCAGCGTGGCCACGACGCCGAACCATCCGCTCCTGCCCCGGCACTTCCGCACCCAGGACCTGCCCGGCGGCGGCGACCTGGTGCTCGGCAGGCAGCTGCTGCTGGCCAATGACGACGTGCGGATCTCCTTCGTGGCCGCCGACCAGCCGTCTGAGCTATACCGGAACTCAACCGGCGACGAGACGGTCTACGTCCGCAGCGGCTCGGCCCGGTTCGAGTCGGTGTACGGCACGATCGAGGCCGCCTCCGGCGACTACATCATCGTGCCCCGGGGCACGATTCACCGCTGGCTGCCAGCCGCCGGGCCGGTACACGCGCTGGTCATCGAGGCCAGCGGGCATATCAGGCCGCCGCGCCGCTACCTGTCCGCTCAGGGCCAGTTCCTGGAGCACGCTCCGTACTGCGAGCGCGACCTGCGCGGCCCGGACGGCCCGCTGCTCGCCGAGGGCGAGGACGTGCCGGTGCTGGTGCGCCACCGGGGTGGCCTGACCCGGCTGACTTATGCGTTCCACCCGTTTGACGTGGTCGGCTGGGACGGCTGCCTCTATCCCTACGCGTTCAACATCGCCGACTTCGAGCCCGTCGTGAAGCGCACCCACGCGCCCCCGCCGGTGCATCAGACCTTCGAGGGCCCGAACTTCGTGATCTGCTCGTTCTGCCCCCGGCCATTCGACTTCGACCCGGCCGCCGTCCCGATCCCCTACAACCACCACAACGTGGACAGCGACGAACTGATGTATTACGTGGCCGGGGACTACACCGCGCGCAAGGGATCGGGAGTCGGGCTCGGCTCGATCACCTTGCACCCATCGGGCTTCACCCACGGGCCGCAGCCCGGTGCGGTGGAAGCGGTCGTGCGCGGCCTGGCCGAGGGCATCACCAGCACGGACGAGACAGCGGTCATGATCGACACCTTCAGGCCGCTGCACCTGGGCCCGGCCGGGCAGCGCTCAGAGGACCCCGAATACGCCTGGACCTGGGCCCGGGGCGCCCGCGGCTGACCGGGCCCGCCGCCGGCCTGAAACCTGCCCCGGCCAGATCCAGAACCCGACAGAGTAACCAGCGCCCGACAGAAACTAGCGCCCGACAGAACCAGCGCTCACAGAACTAGCGCCCGACAGAACCAGCGCCCGACAATAACAGCGCCGACAGAGATCAGTGCCCGACAGGAAATGAGGTACCCGTGGCCCAGCTGCCGGACCGGGCCCGCGCGCTGTTCGACGCGCGCAACCACGCCGTCGTCGCCACCATCGACCCGGACGGGCGGCCCCAGTCCAGCGTGATCTGGGTCCGGGCCGATGGCGACGACGTGCTCTTCTCGACCATCAAGGGCCGGCGCAAATACGCCAACCTGACCGCGGACCCGCGGGTCAGCGTCCTGGTCTTCGACCCCGCCGATCCCTACACCTACGCCGAGGTCCGCGGCACCGCGACGATCACCGACGATCCCGGCGCCGAGCTGATCGAGGAGCTGGCGGGCAAGTACACCGGCCGGTCGTTCGGGGTCAGGCCGGGCGAGCAGCGAGTGATCGTCCGGGTCAGCCCCGACCACGTCGTCCTCTACGAATAACCTGGCCCGCGCCGCCCCGGGCGAAGCGGCCTGCCGCTTCCCGTAGCCTTACTGCATGGTGCTGCGTCTTTACGACACTGCCGCGCGCTCGGTACGCGAGTTCACGCCGGTGCTGCCGGGGCGGGCTTCGCTGTACCTGTGCGGGGCCACCGTGCAGGCGCCGCCGCACATCGGTCACATCCGTTCCGGGATCAACTTCGACATCCTGACCCGCTGGCTGCGGGCCAGCGGGTACCAGGTCACGTTCTGCCGGAATGTCACCGACATCGACGACAAGATCCTGCACCGCGCCGAGCATGAAGGCTCCGCCTGGTGGGCGGTCGCGGAGCGGAACCAGCGGGCGTTCACCCGCGCCTATGACGCTCTCGGCTGCCTGCCGCCGGACGTCGAGCCGCGCGCCACCGGCCACGTGCCTGAGATGATCGTGCTGATGCGGCGGCTGATCGAGGCCGGGCACGCCTACGCCGCCGACGGCGATGTCTACTTCGACGTCCGCTCCTACCCGGCGTACGGGACGCTGTCCGGCCAGCGGCTTGAGCACCTGCTGCCCGCCGACGACAGCGCGGGCAACGGCAAGCGCTATCCGCTCGACTTCACGCTATGGAAGGGCGCCAAGCCGGGCGAGCCCTCCTGGGAGACGCCGTGGGGGCCGGGCCGCCCGGGCTGGCACCTGGAATGCTCGGCCATGTCGACCAAGTACCTCGGCCCCACCTTCGACATCCACGGTGGCGGGCTTGACCTCGTCTTCCCGCACCACGAGAACGAGCTAGCCCAGTCCCGCGCGGTCGGCGACGGGTTCGCCCAGTACTGGCTGCATAACGGCCTGCTGCACGTCAAGGGCACGAAGATGAGCAAGTCGCTGGGCAACTCCATGCTCGTCGATGTCATGATCACCCAGGTGCGGCCGGTCGAGCTGCGCTACTACCTGGGCCAGGCGCATTACCGCTCGGAGATCGAGTACTCGCCCGCGGCGCTGGCCGACGCGGCCGCCGCCTATAGCCGGATCGAGGGCTTCGTGAACAGGGCCGCCCAGCTGCCCGCCGAAGCGCCTGCCGACGCGGCCCTGCCCGCCGCCTTCACCGCCGCCCTCGACGACGACCTGGGGGTACCGCTGGCCCTGGCGGTGGTGCACGAAGCGGTCACCGACGGCAACAGCGCGCTGGCCGCGGAAGACACCGCCGGGGCGGCCAAGCATGCCGCGGAGGTTCGCGCCATGCTGTGGGTGCTCGGCCTGGACCCGCTGGCCGAGCCCTGGGCCGGCGGCGCGGACAGTGATCTGCGCGGCGTGGTCGATGCGCTGGTCAGCGTCACGCTGCGGCAGCGCCAGGCCGCCCGGGACCGCAAGGACTATGCGGCAGCCGACGCGATCAGGGATGAGCTGACCGCAGCTGGCGTCGTGATCGAGGACACCCCGCAAGGGCCGCGCTGGGAGCTGAGCCGGTGAGTGGATCAGGAAGTCAGCAGCGGCCCGGGCCCGGCGGCCGGGCCAAGTCGGGCAAACCGCGCCCGGGCACCGGCGGCTACGGCAAGCGCCGGCTCGAAGGCAAGGGCCCGACCCCGCCCGCGCACCTGCGCCCGGGCCACCCGGCTCAGCGCCGGGCCGCCGCGGCGGAGCGCCCCGGCCAGTCCCGGGCCAGCGCCCCGGCCGGGAATGCCCGCGCCGCAGCCGGGCCAGCCCCGGCGGGCCGTTATCCCGCCAGGTCCCGGATCCCCGGCAGCACTGAGGTCGTGGCCGGGAGAAACGCGGTACTGGAATCGCTGCGCGAATCGGTGCCGGCCATCGCGCTGCACGTCGGCCCGCGGCTGGACGCCGACGACCGGATCAGCGAGGCGATCAAGCTGGCCGCCGACACCGGGATCCCGGTGGTCGAGGCCGGGCGCGACGAGCTGGACCGGCTGACCGGCGGCGCCGTGCATCAGGGCCTGGCGCTGCGGGTCCGGCCGTACGCTTACGCCCACCCCGATGACCTGATCGCTCGCGCCCGGGCCGCTGGTGAGCAGCCGCTCATCGTGGCCCTGGACGGCATCACCGATCCGCGGAACCTGGGCGCGGTGGCCCGGTCGGCCGCCGCGTTCGGCGCGCACGGCGTGCTGGTACCGGCGCGGCGGGCCGCGGGGGTGACGGCCGGCGCCTGGAAGGCGTCGGCCGGGGCGCTGGCCCGGGTGCCGGTCGCCCAGGCGCCGAACCTCGTCCGGGTCCTGGCCGGTTACCAGGAAGCCGGGCTGTTCGTGGTCGGCCTGGACGCCCGCGGCGACACCCCGATCGGCGAGTTCGGCCTGGCCGACTCGCCGCTGGTGCTGGTGGCCGGGGCGGAAGGCCGGGGCCTGTCCCACCTGGTCGCGCAGCGCTGCGACATGCTGACCAGGGTCCCGGTCAGCGCCACTACCGAATCGCTGAACGCCTCGGTAGCCGCGGGCATCGCGCTCTACGAAGTCGCCATCGTCCGCGCCGCAGGCTAACCCGGCGCGCCTGGCCCGCTACGACCAGCGGGTGCGGTACTTCAGCCAGGCCAGCGCCGTCGCGCCCTGGGCCAGCTGGAACTCGCGGATCGTGGGCAGGCCGGGGCCGGCGGCTGGCTCCCCTGGTACAGGAAATCAGCCGGCCAGGCCCGCGAGAACTGCGGTGACCGCGGCCGGGTCGGCGTCCCGGGCGACCGGATGCTGGTCGAAGATGGCCTGCGGCGGCGGCCCGCCCTGCATGCGCACACTCGGCAGCAGGCCGAGCAGGTCAAGCCAGGGCTGGGCCAGGCAGGCCCACGGCCAGTCGACCACGAACACCCGGTCCGGCGTCAGCAGCAGGTTGTCCGCCCGGATGTCAGCGTGCACGAGCGAGTCGCCGGCCGCGGCGGACTCCCAGGATGCTTCCAGCCCGGCCAGCCCGGCCAGGTTCCGGATCGCCCAGGGATCAAGCCCGGCCAGCTCGGTGCCGCCCTCCGCCTGGCTGGCGAACTGCCGCCAGCCGCGGAAGGCCGGGCCCAGCGCGTCCGCCACCGGTGGTGCCGCGATCGGTGCCGGGGTGAGCGCCAGGGCCAGGTCGGCCAGCGCGTCGAGGACCCGGGTCAGCTCAGCCGGATCCCAGGGCTGGGCCGGCGTCCACCCGTCCACGTCCTCGAACACCAGGGCCACCCACCCGCCGGTGTCGAACGTGGCCAGCAGGCGCGGGGCCGACGCGGCCCGGCAGGGCCGCGGCAATGCGCGCCTCCGCGCGGTATAGCCCGGGGCTGCGCCGGTTCGGCTCGGGCCCGACCGCCTTGACGAACGCCCGGCGACCGTCAGCCAGGCGCACCCTGGCCGCCACGCTGGGGGAGAAACCGCCCGGCTGCGTGACCGCCTCGGCCACCTGGCCGCCCAGCTGGCCCTCGATCGCCGCCCGCAGCCCGGCCGGCATCGCCGACCAGGGCCGCCGCGCTCCAGCGGCCGGGGGCGCTGAGGGCCGCTGGCCGCCTGCTGGGCCAGGCCGTCGGCGGTGTCGTCCATCTGGGCATGATGTGCCCGGGCCGGGCCCGCCGCAAACGGTTATGCACGCAATGGTGAGCGCTAGCTAGCCCACCACCGCGGGGTCCTCGTTCACCGCCAGGTGGCGGGCGGCGGGCGGCCGGGCCACCTCGAGCTTCGGCTGGGCGCCGGGCCAGGGGGCGTCGGCCGGGCGGCCCGCGCTCTCCTGCAACAGCGGCGCGGGACCGACGATGCGCGGGTCGGGCGATCCGATGACCTGCTCGTCTTTCTCGGCGTAGTCCACCGAGGACAGCACATAACGCAGTGCTTCGAGCCTGGCCCGCTTCTTGTCGTTGCTCTTCACGACCGTCCAGGGCACCTCCGGCTGATCGGTGTGAAAGAACATCGCCTCCTTGGCGGCGGTGTATTCGTACCACTTGTCCAGCGAGGCCAGGTCGACCGGGCTCAGCTTCCACTTCTTGACCGGGTCCAGCTGCCGGTGAATGAACCGGCGCAGCTGCTCCGTCTGCGACACCGAGAACCAGAACTTGACCAGCGTGATGCCGTCGCGGGCCAGCATCCGCTCGAACTCCGGCGCCTCGTTCAGGAACTCCAGATATTCGTCCTGGCTGCAGAACCCCATGACCCGCTCGACGCCGGCCCGGTTGTACCAGGACCGGTCAAAGAGCACGATCTCCCCGGCCGTCGGCATGTGCCTGAGGTAACGCTGCAGGTACCACTGGGCCAGCTCGTGCTCGGTGGGCTTCTCCAGCGCCACCACCCGCGCGCCGCGCGGGTTCAGGTTCTCGGTGAACCGCTTGATCGTGCCGCCCTTGCCTGCCGCGTCCCGGCCCTCGAACACGATGGCCAGCCTGCGGCCGCCGGCCTTGACCGATCGCTGCAGCTTGAGCAGCTCGATCTGGAGCGGCTGCATCGCGTGGTCGTAGGCCGCCCGGCTCAGCCGCTCGGGATAGGGGTAGTCCTGCTGCCAGGTCCGCACCGCGGTGCCGTCCGGCCGCACCAGCCGGGTGCGCCCCGAGCGCTTCGCGGTGATGTGCAGGCCGAGCTGATCGGCGAGCCGCTGCAGGATCGCGCCGACATCGCGCTCATCAGGCTGGCCGGACACTGGACTGCCCCGCGAAGTCCTCGTGCCGTCCGGTCCGGCAGCTCACCGGCCGGCCATCTCCTTGACCGTGCTGTCCTGGGCGGCACTGTCCTGGGCGGCACTGTCCTGGGCGGCACTGTCCTGGACCGCGCCGTCCCTGACCATGCTGCCCGTGGCCTGGCTGCCCTGACGCTCCGGGGCCGGGCCGGCCGCGCCGTCCCTGACCATGCTGCCCGTGGCCTGGCTGCCCTGACGCTCCGGGGCCGGGCAGGCCGCGCCGTCCCTGACCATGCTGCCCGTGGCCTGGCTGCCCTGACGCTCCGGGGCCGGGCGGCCGCGCCGTCCCTGACCATGCTGCCCGTGGCCTGGCTGCCCTGACGCTCCGCGGCCGGGCCGGCCGCGCCGTCCTTGACGGGGCCGGCCTGGCCCAGCAGATCCACGGCCGCGCCGGCCGCCCGGCTGGCTGCCTGCCGCAGCGTGCTGCCGACCTGGCCCGCCAGCTGGCTGGCCTGACGTCCGGCCGCCTGCGCCACCTCGCTGTGGTCGTAGCTGGCGAGGATCCGCTGGAAAAGACCCTCAGCCGCCCGCCGGACATCGCTGACGAAACTCACCACAGCCCCCGTTCTGCCTGGCCCGTCACTACTCGGCGGTGCGCCGAACAACGGGGGGTAGATACCCTCGCCCCGGCCGCACACACATTGTTACCGCCGGCTACCTAATGTGCCGATGCGGCGGGCTCAGACCCCCGGCCAGGCCGGCCTGACCGAAGTCGCGGGCCCCGCGCAAACCCGGGACATGTTTCGGGCGTCTAGGAAATGGCGAGAGGTTCCGCTTGAATTGGCTGAGGGGCACCAGCGGGGCTTTCCACCATTCACCGACCCGCGCGGCGGCAGGCTGAGGAGCAGGCATGAAAGTTCCGGTTCAACGGTGGCTGCTGGCCATCAGCGCGGTCACTGCGGCCAGCGCGTCCGTGCTCGGCCTGGCCGGGGTGGCTGACGCCAGCCCGGCCGCGCTGGCCTCCCCCGTGGCGCCGCGAGCCGTGACCTCGCCCGCGGCGCCACGGGCCGAGGCTGGGCTGGCCCAGCTGGCCTACACCCCTTCGGGCAAGGTCCTGCGCGTCGGCATGAAGGGCACCGCGGTGCTGAACCTGCAGCGGCGCCTGGCCGAACTGAAGTACTACCCGGGCACGGTCGATGGTGACCTGGGCCAGAACACCATCGAGGCGGTCTGGGCGTTCGAGCGGGTGCAGGGCTTCACCATCACCTCGGCCAACTACAACGACGTCGGCCGGCAGGTGCAGCGGGCCCTGGTCAAACCCAAGCTGCCCAAGGTCCTGGTCCCGCGCGGCGGCCGCAACCTGCGGGTCGAGATCAACCTGCAGACCGAGGTGCTGGTCCTGTACCACCTCAACAAGATCGAGCTCATCAGCCACGTCTCGACCGGCGGCGGCTACTACTACCCGTGCCCTGGCGGCGGCACCTGCGGCCCCGCGGTCACGCCCACCGGGAACTACCGGTTCCTGAGCTACGCCCCGGGCTGGATCAAGGTGCCGCTGGGCATGATGTACAACTCCTCGTTCTTCATCGGCCGGGCCTACGCCGTGCACGGCGATATCCCGGTGCCGTGGTACCCGGCCTCGCACGGCTGCGTGCGGATCCCGATGGACATTGCCGGGTTCTTCCACAAGCTGATCCACTTCAGCACCGGCGGGGTCGGCACGCCGATCTACGTCCGCCACAGCTAGCGCGGGCCTGCGCGGGCCTGAGCGCGGCGGCGGTACCTCCGGCGGTGCCGCCGCCCGTTTGCGCGGGCCGCTGGCCTGCGCCGGCCCGGCGGGCCCGGGGCCGGGCCATATGGATCATCGAGGGCGCGCCGCCCGCCGAGGCTGTTCACCGAGCCGGGGAGGAGCGCACCCGGCGGTTCCTGCGGCGCATTGTCGACGCCGGGCGGATGTGACCAGCTCGCGTTTAGCGTTCCGCCGCGGGTCTTTGCTCTGTCGCTTTCCGCCATTATCGGTCTAGAGTCCCCAAAGGGCCGCGATCCATACCAGCTTGTCGCAACGGAAGGTGATCATGCGAAAAATCAGGGGACGCTCGGTCCGCGCGCTGTCGGCCACGCTGGCGGCCGCCGCAGTCACCATGGCGTCCGTTCCCGCCCTGGCCGCATCGACGGCGCCGGCCACCCCCACGGTGACCACGCTGACCGGCAGCTTCTCGGACGGGGCGACCTACGAAATCCAGGTGCCCAGCAACTGGAACGGCACCCTGTTCCTCTACAGCCACGGCTACGTGACGCCCGGCTCGGCCAACCCGGCGCAGGACGTCGGCGACCCGGTCACCGGCGCCTGGCTGCTGGACAACGGGTACGCGCTGGCGGGCTCGTCCTACGCCAGCACCGGGTGGGCCATCCAGCAGGCGCTGCCGGACCAGATCAGCACGCTGAACACGTTCGACCAGCGGGTCGGCCAGCCCCGGCAGACGATCGCCTGGGGTCACTCGCTGGGCGGCATCATTACCGCCGGGCTGATCCAGACCTACCCGAGCCGGTTCAGCGCCGCGCTGCCGATGTGCGGCGTGCTGTCCGGCGGGGTCGCCACCTGGAACACCGCGCTGGACGCCGAGTTCGCCTTCCAGCAGCTGATCGACCCGTCCGGCGGGCTGCAGCTGGTGAACATCACGAACCCGGGCGGCAACCTGACCAACGCCGAGACCGCGGCCGCGGGCGCGCAGGCCACCCCGGCAGGCCGGGCCCGGCTGGCCCTGGTCGCCGCGCTGGGTGACACGCCCGGCTGGTTCACCCCGCTGTCGGCCGAGCCCGCGCCCACCGACTACGCCGGGCAGGAAGCCAACCAGTTCCTCTGGGACACCCAGGTGACCTTCCCGTTCGTGTTCGCCTTGCGGGCCGAGCTGGAAGCCAGGGCCGGCGGCAACCCGTCCTGGAACGTGGGCGTGAACTACGCCAGCGACCTGGCCAAGTCGGCGGACTACGCCGAAGTGCGCGGCCTGTACCAGGCGGCCGGGCTGAGCCTGCGCTCTGACTTGGCCACCTTGGACCACGCGGCCCGGATCCAGGCCAAGCCCGCCGCGGTCGGGTACATGGCCAGGAACATCACCTTCAACGGGCGGCTGCCCGGACCGGTGCTCACCATGCACACCACCGGTGACGGCCTGGTGGTGCCGCAGAACGAGCAGGCCTACGCGAGCGTGGTCCGGCGGGCCGGCGACGCGCAGCTGCTGCGGCAGATCTTCGTCAGCCGGGCCGGGCACTGCGCCTTCACCCCGGCCGAGACGATCACGGCGGCCAGCGTCCTGCTGAACCGGATGCGGACCGGTCACTGGGACGCTGGGGCGCTCCAGCCCGGCCAGCCTCAACACGGCCGCGGCCGCGCTGGGCCCGACGGTCAACATCTTCAGCAGCGGCGGCCAGATCGTCCCGACCGCGCCGGCCTTCGTCAGCTACCAGCCGACTCGCTACCTGCGCCCGTTCGACCAGGGCCGCGGGCGGCGCTAGCGGCCGCCGACGACCGGCCTGTTCAAGGCGATTGAGCAGGCGCCGCCCGTACCGTTCAGGCCCGGGCCGCCAGGGGCGGCCCGGGCCTGCGCCTGCCTGCCGGGGCGCCTGCTTTACCTGCGGCGGCTCGGGCCCATCCGCAGCAGCCGCCACCAGGCGATCAGCGAGAACACCAGCCCGAGGAGCAGCATCATGCCCAAGTCCATCAGCCAGGTGCCCGACTTGTGCTTCCACAGCGGGTCGGTGGTCAGCGAGGGCGAGCCCGACGAGCCCGAGCCCGAGCTAGAGGACGCCGACGCGGACGCGCTGGGCGAGGCCGACGCGGCCACCTTGATCAGCTTGGCGGTCGTGCTCGCGGACGCGGTGGGCGTAGCCGTCGCGGTGGGCGTCGCCGCCGAGCTGGGCGTCGGTGTGCCGCCGCCCGTGCTCCCGGTGCCCGACCCGCCGGAGTGGTGCTTCTTGTGCGGGGCCGACTTGGTGGTCGGCGAGGCGGCCGGCTTCGGCGGCGGCTTGGGGGCGGCCGGGAACTGGATCACGTTGAGATTGGTGGTGGACGCGGCCGCCGCGAACCCCCAGCGGGATGGCGACAGCCAGGCCACCTGCTCGATCCCGGCCTTGCCGTTCAGCGCGAAGATGCCGCCGGTCAGCACGACCTGGAACAGCACGATCACGACCAGCAGCGGCATGGTCCGCTCCGACGTGCTGACCATGGCGGAGATGAGCAGGCCGAGCGTCATCGAGGCGGCGGCCAGCGCGGCCAGCGCGATCAGCAGTTCCACCAGCGGCAGGTGGGTCAGGAACGACCCGGTGACCGGCATCTTCCTGCCGATCAGCCCGACTACGACCAGCAGGGCGGCCTGCAGCGCGGACAGCACCGCGAGAATGATCAGCTTGGACAGCAGGTAGGCGCCCGACGACAAGCCGGCCGCCCGTTCTCTGTTGTAGATCACCCGTTCCTTGACCAGCTCCCTGACCGAGTTCGCGGCGCCGGTAAAGCAGGTACTGAGGATCAGGATGAGCAGCAGCGTCCCGATATCGGTATTGCCCGGCCCGCGCAGCCCTTGCGGGGACGGGATGATCCGGACCAGGATGCCCAGGAACAGCGGCAGCGCGGCCAGGACGGCCAGGAACACCTTGTCCGAGGCGATGACCGCCAGGTACCTGCGGCACAGCGTGGACAGCTGGGCGAACCGGTTGCGGGCGGCCGGCGCCGCGGAGGTCTGGGCCGGCCGGGTCACCGCGGCCTGGCCGTCCATCTCCGATGCGACGTACCGCGCGTGGTAGGCCGAGCGCCGGTACTCGCCCGCCCAGTCCCGGCCCGGTTCGGCTTCGAAGGCCTGGAACACCTCGGCCCAGCCAGGCTGGCCGAAGTGCTTCAGCGCGTCGGCCGGCGGCCCGAAGAAGCCGATCTTGCCCCCGGGCACCAGCACCAGCAGCCGGTCGCACAGGTTCAGGTTGGCCACGCTGTGGGTGACCACGATGACCGTGCGGCCGTCATGGGCCAGGTCCGCCATCAGCTCCATGACCGACTTGTCCAGGCCAGGGTCCAGGCCGGAGGTCGGCTCGTCCAGGAACAGCAGGGACGGCTTGGTGAGCAGTTCCATGGCCACGTTGACGCGTTTTTGCTGGCCGCCGGACAGCGCCGCCGTCTTGGTCTCCGCGTGCTTGGTCAGCGACAGCTCCTCCAGCACCTCGGTGATCCGGTGCTGCCGCTCGGCCTTGCTGGTGTCCCTGGGGAACCGCAGCTCGGCGGCGTAGCCGAGGGCCTTGGCGGCGGACAGCTGGGTATGCAGGATCTCCTGCTGCGGCACCAGGCCGATGCGGTAGCGCAGCTCGTCGTAGAACGTGTACAGGTCGCGGTTGTCGTACAGCACCGCGCCCCCGGTCGCGGGGCTGATGCCGGTCAGCGCGCCGAGCAGGGTGGACTTGCCCGCCCCGCTGGGCCCGATGACGCCCAGCAGGCAGCGCTCGCCCAGCGGGAAGCTGATGTGGTCCAGCAGCACCTTGCCGCTCGACAGCTGCACGGTGAGGTCCCTGGCCTGCAGCGAGATGTCACCGGTGTCGATGAACTGCTGCAGCTCGTCCCCGACCAGCCGGAACGTGGCCGGCCCGATGCTGACGATGTCCCGCTCGGTCACGATGGCCGAGGAGACCCGGGCGCCGTTGACGAACGTGCCGTTGTGGCTGTCCAGGTCGACGATCTCGTAGCCGCGGGCCGAGTTGCGCAGCTCCGCGTGGTAGCGGGACACGCTCAGGTCATCGACAACCACGTCGTTGTCGGCGTTCCGGCCGATCCGCAGCACCCGGGTCGGCAGCCGCATGATCGCGCTGGGCTGGCGCACGATGCTGGAGGCCGGGTTGTTCCCGCCGAACGGGTCGTAGCCCTGGGTCGCTCCGGCGGGCGGCCGCCCGCCGGGCGGCGCGGGCGGGCGCTGAGCGGCGGCCGGCGTTCCCCAGGAAGGGGCAGGCACGCCGGGCGCGGGGTGCTCGCGGGCGGGAGCGGCGGGGGGCTCCCAGGAGCGTACGGGCGGTGCCTCGCCGGCCCGGCCTGCTCGCCGGCCCGGCCTGCTGAGGCCCGGCCTGGGGCGGCGCGGCCTGCTGAGCCGGCACGGCCTGCTGAGCCGGCACGGCCTGCTGAGCCGGCACGGCCTGCGCAGGCGGCGCGCCGGGGCGGTCCACCAGTGCGGTGCCCATCGGCCCGACGGCCGGCGCGACCGGGGCCGCGACCGAGCAGGACAAGGTGGGCCCGTCGTCTGGATGGCCGAGCCGCAGCAGGCACTCGCCCGTGATCGGGACGCGCTGCACCCGCTGGGAGTCCAGGAACGTTCCGTTGGTGCTGCCGGAGTCTTCCAGCAGCCAATTATCATGCTCGAGCCGGAGCACGGCATGCTGCCAAGACACCCGGGAATCGTTGACCACGATGTCGGATGCCGGATTACGGCCAATCTTGTAGGCGGGCCCTGCCTGCAGGCTCCGGTCGAATCCCTGGGTCCGGACGACCAGCGCCGGACCGTTCGAGGAGCCTGCCCCGTCATTCGTCATGGGAGAACTGTAGAGGGAGACGGCGCAAAGCAGAATCCAGCCGGGGACGACAATATCGTCCCGGGGCGAGTCGGGGCGCGAAGGCTGCGCTCAGGTTACTATCCCGGGGGTCCGGCGGGCCAGGCCGGCACCCCGGGCCGGCCCGGGTTGCAGGTGACACCTCCGGCCAAGATACTTATGAGCGCACCCGGCGGCTTTGTGACTGAACCCCGCAATCCTGGAGCTGGCCGATGCGGCTTCCAAGAGCTCTGGGGAGCGACGGGACGGGCAGGAAGGCGCTGGAGGCGCGGTGAGTGACAATCCCTCAGGACCAGGCGAGTTCGCCGTTGGTTCGCAGATAGCGGGGTACCGGCTCGAGGAGCAGATCGGCCGCGGCGGAATGGCGGTCGTCTACCGGGCCCTCGACATCCGGCTGGACCGGCAGGTCGCGCTGAAGATCCTGGCGCCCGGCCTGTCCCTGGACGACGCCTTCCGGCAGCGGTTCATCAGGGAATCGCGGGCCGCGGCGGCCGTGGATCACCCGCACATCATCCCGGTCTTTGAGGCGGGCGAGGCCAGCGGCGTCCTGTTCATCGCGATGCGCTACGTGCGCGGCGGTGATGTGCGCAGCATGCTGGATACCGCCGGCACGCTGCCGGCCGCCCGGGCTGCCGAGATCATCACGCAGGTCGCCTCGGCCCTGGACGCGGCGCACGCGTTCGGCCTGGTCCACCGGGACGTCAAGCCGGGCAACATGCTGCTCGACGCCTCATCCGGCAGCGACCGCCCCGATCACGTGTACTTGTCGGACTTCGGGCTCAGCAAGCAGTCACTCTCGGTCACCGGACTGACCTCCACCGGCCAGTTCCTCGGCACCATCGACTACGTCGCGCCAGAGCAGATCGAGGGCCGCCCGGTCGACGGGCGCACTGACCTGTACGCCCTGGCCTGCGCGGCGTACGAGATGCTCTGCGGGGCGCCGCCGTTCCGGCGCGATCAGGGCCTGGCGGTGGTCTGGGCCCAGCTGTCGGAGGCCCCGCCGTCGATCTGCGCCCGGCGGCAGGACCTGCCCCCGGCGGTGGACGCGGTGTTCTCCCGGGCGCTGGCCAAGGCCCCGGCGGACCGCTACCCGACCTGCATGGGGTTCGCCATGGCGCTGCGCGAGGCGCTCGGGCTGCGCGGCCAGCAGGGCGGGCCGGGCCAGCCCGCGCCCGGGCCGGGCGGGACCGTGCTGGCCGGGCCCGGGGCCGGCCAGTGGCAGCCGCGGGCCCATCCGCCGACCGAGATCTCCTCGCCCGGGGCCCCCGTCGGCGGGCCCTCGCGCGGCGAGCAGGCCCCGCCGCGAGCGACGCCGCCGCCGGTCACGCCGCCGCCGGCCGCCGGGCCGCCGACCGAGGCCGCGTACCGGCCGCCCGCGCAGCCCCAGCCGACCCGGGCCGGGCTGACCGAGCCGCACGGCGGCTATGAGCCGCCCGGATCCGGCGCCGGCACCGGCGGTTCGGGTCGGCCCTGGTGGCGGTCGCCGGCCGCGGTGATCGTCGGGATCCTGATCGTGCTCGGCGGGGTCGGCGGGGCGTTCGCGGGCCTGGGCGGCGGCAGTGGCAGTGGCAGTGGCAGTGGCAGTGGCAAGGGCGGGTCGACCGGCGGCGTCGCCGCGGTCGCGCCCGTGATGCCCGGCTGCAACGTCGAGGTGGCCAAGACGACCACGCTGCAGCCCACCATCGCGACGACGCACACCGGCGGCAACCCGTTCGGGGCCGTCTACACCCCCGACGGCAAATTCGCCTTCGTCACCCTGGGCCACTCGATCGGCCTGCTCAAGATCGGCAGCTCGCTGGCGCCCACGCTGGTCCGGACGTTCCCGGCCGAGGCTTCCAAGAGCGCGGGCCTGACCAGCGACGGCAAGTACCTGATCGCGGCGTCGGGCAGCGGGGCCCTGGTGATCAACGTCGCCGAGGCCGAGCAGGGCAGCGCCAACCCGATCACCGGGACGCTGACCAGCACGTTCGGGCACGGGGCGGTCGAGGTCGCGATCTCGCCCGGGAACAAGTACGTTTTCGTCACCTTGCAGGCCAGCGCGACCATGGCCGTCTTCAACCTGGCCAGCGCCCTGACCAGCGGGTTCAGCTCCGCCGACGTGGTCGGGCAGGTCAAGCTCGGCCAGCAGCCGGTCGGGATGGTGATCTCGCCGGACAAGAAGTGGCTGTACGCGACCAGCATGACCCGGACCAAGACGCCGAACCCGACCGCGGGCACGATCACGGTCATCGACCTGAAGAAGGCCGAGACCACGCCGTCGTCGGCGGTCGTGCAGACCGCCACGGCCGGCTGCAGCCCGGTCCGGGTGCTCACCTCGGCGGATGGCAGCGACGTCTGGGTGACCAGCAGGGAAAGCGACGCGGTGCTCGGCTTCTCGGCCAGCAAGCTGCGCACCGACCCGGCGCACGCGCTGATCGCCAGGGTCAACGTGGGCACCGCCCCGATCGGCCTGATCATGTACCGCGGCGGCAGCCGGCTGCTGGTGGCCAACTCCAACGTGAACAGCCAGCCGGGCGCCACCACCAGCCTGGCGGTGATCAGTACCTCGGCGGCGCTGTCCGGCGGGAAGGGGCTGCTCGGCAACATCGCGACCGGCCTGGTGCCCCGCGAATTCGCCTTGTCCCCGGACGGCAAGACGCTGCTGGCCACCAATACCGATTCGGGTCAGGTCCAGGCCCTCACCGTCAGCAGCCTGCCGTGATGGGGAGCCCTCCCCAACTAGATCCGCAGTCCGCCCGCAATGCCCTAACATCGCATCATGAATCGGGCCAGGGGGGCTGAAACCTATATGCCGCAGCCATTGCGAACAGCCGCGTGAGCGCCTACCAGAGCGCGCCGTCCCCCCGGCGGCGCCGCCGGGGCCGGACCATCCTGATCATCGTGATCGCGCTGATCGTGATCCTGGTCGGGCTGGACTTCGGCGCGCGGGCCATCGCGGAGAGCAAGGTCGCCTCGGAGATCCAGAGCCAGGGCTTCCCGAAGAAGCCCGACGTCTCGATCAAGGGCTTCCCTTTCCTGACCCAGGTGGCCAGCCGGGACATGAAGAGCGTCGAGATCTCCTCGACCGACGTGCCCGTCGGCCCGGTGACGATCCATTCCATCGACGCCGTGATGAACGGGGTGCACATCACCTCCGGCTTCAACGGCGCCACGGTCGACAACCTGACCGGGACGGCCACGATCACCTTCGGCGAGCTGTCGAACTCCCTGGCCAACCAGGTGGGCCCGCTGGGCTCGCTGGGCGGGCCGGCCTCACGCTGAAGTCATCGGGTCCCGACGAGGTGACGGCCACGATGGACCTGCTGGTCACCAGCGGCTCGGCCACCTGGAAGATCACCAAGCTCAGCGGCGACCGGCTGGGTATCCACCTGGTCTCCAGCAACGGGCTGCCCTCGGAGCTGCTCAGCTCGGTTCAGAACATCACCGTCCCGCTGTCCGGCCTGCCGCTGCACCTGCATCTGGACAGCGTCAGCGTCACCGGCGCCGGCATCGTCGGAACGCTGAGCGGCCAGGACGTGACCTTCGGCGGCTAGCGACACCGGGCCGAGCGGCTGCCAGCGGCTTGCGTCCGTGATCGCGGTTATTCACTGGGCCGCGAACCCCAGCGGATAACCATGATCATGGCAATGCTCGGGCGGGCCGGTGAGCAGGTGGAGCGGGATCGATCGATTGGGCGGGACCCGGCTACCCGGGGGCCGGGTGGGCGGCCGGCTAGCCGGAGACCGGGCCGAGCGGCTGCCAGCGGCGGCCGTCGGCGGTGTGCCACAGGCCGGTGCCCGGGGTGAGCAGCCAGGCCGAGGTAGCGGACTGGACGTCAAATGACCCGAGCGCGCCCTGCGGGCTGATGCCCGCGATGGCGGTCCAGGACCGGCCGCCGTCGGCGCTGGTCGCGGCCCCATTGACCAGGGCCAGCCAGAGCCGGGTGGCCGAGCCCGCGGCCAGCGTCACGGCGTCGCCGCCCGGCAGCCCGCCCGGTCGCGGCGCCTGGGCCAGGCTGGTGATCGCGGCGGCCGTGGTCCAGGTGCGCCCGGCGTCGCCGGTGCGCAGCAGCGCCATTGTGCTGCTGCCCGCGGCGGCCCCGCCGGTGCACAGCAGCCACCAGTCCCGCGGCCCGGCCGCGGTCATGCTGGTGTCGGCCGTGCACAGGTGCCCCGGGCCCGCGGGCGCCGCCCGGCTGGCCCAGTGCCGGCCCGCGTCGGTGCTGAGCACGAGCAGGGGCCGGGCGTCGCTGGCCCGGCTGGCCAGCACGACGACCGTGGCGGCGGACAGGAAGGCGAGCCTGGGGTAGGCCGCCACGGCCAGCGGCGGCAGCGGCTCTCGCTGCCATCGGCCGCCCGGCAGCAGCCTGCGGTTCAGCACCGCGGTGCAGGCGCCCTGGCCCGAGGCCGGGCAGGACAGCGCCCACAGGACCGTCCCGGCCGGGCCCGGCCGGCCAGGGCGACCACCGGCTGCGGCAGCGGCTGGACCGTTTAGGTCGCGCCGGTGTTCTGGGTTGACCGCAGCGCCCCGGTGTCACTCAGCGCCCAGACGTCCTGCGCGGAGGCCGCGAACAGGACCTCGGGCACCGCCGACTGCGGGGTGGACGGCAGGCTGGCGCCGCGGCTGACCCAGTGCCGGCCCCCGTCGGAGCTGACCGCGAGCCGGACCGGCTGCGGCTGGACGCTGATCTCCTGGCCCGGCCCCGAGCACGGGACCTGCGTCGCGGTCAGCGCCAGGCCCACCCGGCCGGACAGGAAGTCGATCGCGCCGAGCTGCCGCCCGGCAACCGGGCCCCCGGCGGGCGGCCGGGTTCGGGCCGGGCAGCCAGTCCCCGGGGCACTGCCGGTGTGGCTGCGGCCCGGGCCGGTGCTTCCCGGCCGGCCGCTCCTGCTGGCTGGCCCGGTCACTGGGTGACCGGCGCCGCTGGGGGTCACCGCCTGGCCGCCGAGGCCGGGGGCGGCAGAGCCGCAGCCGGCCAGGATCGCGCAGGTCAGCACCCAGGCGGACCAGCCGCCTGGAACCGAGTGGAGGCGCATATCCGTTACGACTATGGTCTTGGCCGAACGGTTGCGAACGCCACGTACCTGGCCGGCCTGGGCTGCCGCGTCGATGCCGTTGACTTCTCGGCCCGGGCGATCGAGTGGGCTCAGCAGCGGGCCAGGTCAGGAGGAACGCCCCGGCCCGGGGTCAGGGCGCAGGCCGGTCGGCCTGGGCCAGCCAGTCGAGCGTGATCGACTCGAAGGCGTCCGGTTCTTCGAAGGGCAGGTAATGGCCCGCGTCGGCGAGCACGGTGAAGTTGCCGTGCGGATAGCGGGCCAGCGCGTCGAACTGATCCAGGTGGCCGGCGATCCGGTCCCGGCGCCCGGCCAGGATGGTGACCTGCCCGTCAAATTCCTGGCCGGACTGCTCGTCGCGGAGCTGGTATCCGTCGGACTGCAGCACGCTGAGATAGTCGGCGTCGATCGGCTCGTTGAGGCTGAACGCGTCGGCCACCCGGGTGGCGACCGCGCTGGTCTGCCGCCCGATGGCGTGACTGAAGTGCTCGTGCAGTTCCGCGGGAATGTCGTTCAGCCAGTCCGGCTCAGGATCCGAGGGCAGGACAGCGCTCAGGTTGCGTTCATGACGGCGGATCTTCACCCCGGCGCACACCAGCAGCAGCCCGGCCACCCGGGCTGGGATCCGGCGGGTGATCCCGGCCGCCAGGTATCCGCCGTAGGAGCATCCGGCCAGCAGGAACGGGGCGTCCCCGAGCGTCGCGTCGATGGTCGCGAGTACCGCGTCCAGCACGGCATCTGACCGCGGGTCGACGGCCGGCGAGGCGCCGGTGCCGGGCAGGTCCAGATAGACCCGGCGCCAGCCGGGGGCCGTGGTGAAAACGGGCTCGAAGGCCGCGGCCATGACCGCCTGATCCAGGCTGAACCAGGGCAGCAGCACGACCGGCGCGCCCGCGCCGCGGAACTGGGTCGAGAGCACCACGGCGCAAGTCAATCATCTCGGCCCGGGCTGGTATCAGGCCGCCCTGACCGCGGTCCGTCAGTTAAAAGCGCGTCACCGCGCTGCATCAGCCGTCCGGACAGGAGACACCTATGCAAACGCTAGCCATCAGCATCGAAATGCCGCCCACCGGGGAACTTGAGACCGCTGGCGACGGTGCTGCGCTGACCGACGCCCAGATGGCGGAGGAACTGCAGGCGCGGCAGGACTTCCTTGACCTCATCTCGCCGTTCCTGCGCTCGCTGCCGGGCCGGCCGCCGCACCGGGAAGGGAACGTCTCGCGGGCCGAGTTGCTGGGCGCCAGCACCTGGACCCGGCTCAACCACTACCTGGTGATCCTCGCCGTTGATATCGGCGGTGAGGAATTCGGCCTGCAACTGCGCGAACTGCTCCCGGCGGGCGCCCAGGTATCGGTCCTGGGCGGGTTCGAGTCGTTGCAGGTGTGGCCCGAGCGGCCGGCCGAGCGGGCCACCGCAGGCAAGCCGGTTGCGGCTGGCTAAAACGGCGGCCGGGCGCCGGGTGCCGCCGTCACCAGCCGCATCGGAGCACGCTCGCGCTGGATGCCGGCAGCCTGGCGGTCAGGCCAGCGCCGTCGATGGCGCCGTCGACGGACTGCGCAGTTGCTCCAGGTCCAGCAGCACCTCGTCGCCGAGGAAGTTGGCGTGGACCCGGCGCGCCCTGCGGTCGATGCTGAGATCGACAGAGCGGGTCTGGCCGGGCCGCAGCGCCGAGGCGCCGTAGACGAGGCCGCTGATGTTCAGGACACGGCCGGCGGTTGTGACGGCCGTGATCCGGATTAGCCTGGTGAGCCCGGGAAACTGGGCCATGGTGTCCGGCGAGCCGGCGTACAGGGCCGTGGTGATCATCCCGCTGCGGGCCGCGAGGTACACCTGCCCGATGATCACGTATGAGGCGCAGGCGGGCAGCGATGGCTCGGACAGGCCCGTTACGGCACGGAACCGGAAGGCATCCGCGCCGGTCCAGGCCAGCGATCCGGCCACGGGCAGGACCGCGGGTCCCGCGGCGATGGCTGATGTGGTCCCGGCGATGCGTGGAGACCTGCGCCGGTCAAGATGGGACATGAGGGTCTCCTGAGTGTGGGGTGCCCCAGATACGGGGGAGTCAGGGGGTAGCCGGTGTACGGCCCGACATGGTCGGTGGTCAGGCCCCCGTTGGTCATCCGGCTGAGCGAGATGTCCATGACGCCAGCTCGCAGATTGCGCCCGTTGTCCTCGGCGAAGCTCGCCAGATTGGCCGGTGCGTCACTGACGGAGAGCATGACGCAATGGTCTTTGAGGAATAACAGGGCGCAGCGAAATACTGGCACCGACGTATGCCACCTCGGCTTGGGCTGAGCGTTATCAGCTACCGAGGTCCAGAGCAGCCCAGAGGAAGTTCAATCTCGTCAATCTCGTCTGCACGCAGATAAACGAGCACGTTCTTAGCCGGACGCTACGCCCCATCCGCTGAATACGCAAACATGCAGGTCGCGGCGGGAATGGCAGGTAAAGGGCTGGCAAACGCCACCGCAGAGGCGGTCTGGTCATCAAGCGGCGTGCTGCCTATCCGCGGGGGCTCCCATGAAATTCGGCCCGCAGGCTAGGCCGGTACCACCAGGCGCAGCCGGGCCGGCGCGAGCCCGACCTCGACCCGGCGGCCCCAGTCGAACGGGAGCGCGTCCGTCTCGATGCCGTCACCGAAGATCACGCCGCCGGCCTCCATCTCGGACCAGGCGGTGAGGCATTCATTGGCGCCTAGCGAGCCTTCCCGTACGGCGATCTGGCTGCCGGAAGCGGGGAACGGCTCGCGGACGAAGAAGGCCAGCCGGTGCTCACCGGGCCGGGGGAGCGGCAGCGCCGAATGCCGGTCCAGGCAGATCGACCGGGCCCAGCCGGTGGCTCCGGTCCCGGTCGTGACGATCAGGCCGGATGAGATCTGGCGCAGCTGGGTTCGGGCGGCGGCGAGCCGGTAGCGGGCGGACTGGTGACTGCGGTGGCCGATGAAGATCTCGTTGAGCGCCAGCAGCACGGTGCCGTCGTCCAGCCGGGCCTGCGCCATCGCCCGGTCCTCAACCGCGCCGCCGCCGCGGGCGGCCAGCCGGATGAGCTCGGCGGCCTGGCCCGGGGCGCAGCGGACCAGCACGCCCTCGTAGCTGGCCGGGTCCGGGTTCACGCCGATGACCGGCTGGCCGGCCAGGTACTTCGCGACGTTGGGCACCAGGCCGTCCGGCCCGATCACGACGATCACATCGTCAGGCTCGAACAGGAACCGGTCCAGGTCCGCGCGGGCCGCCCTGGTCCGCCGCCACTCGCGGGGGATCGCGGCGGCCACCGTGTCCTGGGCCGCGCTCTGCCGCAGATGGCGTTCTGCCAGCTCGCCGAGATCCCGGCCGCGGGTGCGCAGGAAGAATTCCGCCTGGCCCCTGGTGCCGTGCTCGGCCAGCAGCAGCTCGTACTCGGTGGGCCGGGTGATCACGACCACCCGGGGCACCCGGGCCTGGGCCACCTCAGGCCCCTGGTGCGCCGAGCGGCCGGCCCGGGGCCGGAGCCCTGGCCGGAGCCGGAGCCCTGGCCGGAGCCCTGGCCGGCCAGGAACCGGGCCGCCAGCGGGCTGAGCAGATCCGGGGTCAGGTACAGGTGCTCGATCTGGCCCAGGTTGGCGGCCAGCTCGCGGGCCGCGACCCCGAGCAGCGCGGCCGGGGGCAGGTCCCGGTAGGCGGCCAGCCGGTCGCTCTCGGCGATGACCTTGGCCCCTTCCACCGCGGTGATCGCCGCGGCGTCCGCGGTCGCCAGCACCTGCCGCTTGCTGGCCGCCGCCTCGGTGGCGATCCGCAGCGCGTCGGCTTCGTCGGCCGCCCGGCGCCGGGCGTTCTCGCCTTCCTGGGCGATCAGCCGCTGCTCCTGCCGGGCCAGCTCGATCTTGTTGTTCAGCTCGTTCTCGGCGATGGCCCGCTCCTTGTCCACCGCCTGGGCCCGGCGGGCGAAGGTGGCCTCGTCGGCTTGCTGCTGGATGGCCTCGCGGGTCGGGGTCTGCAGCGCCTTGTCCATCTCGGCGGTCGGCTGCACCGATGCCACCCGCACCGCCGTCACCTCCACGCCCATCGCGGTCAGCCCGGCGTCGCGGGTCAGCGTCTGGGTCAGCAGGTTCCGCAGCCGGTCCACTCCCTCGCCCAGCGAGGCAACCAGGGTGGCCCGGGCCAGGTACTCCTGGGCGGGGGCCTGGGCCAGCTGCGTCAGCAGCCCGGACAGCTGCTCCAGCGGGGTTCGCCGCCACGCGCCGCTGTCCAGGTCGATGGTGAAGTCGACCCGCTCGGCCAGCTGCTGCGGGCTGGTGATCCGGTAGGCGATGACCCCCTGCACCACTGCCTGCTGAAAGTCAGCGGTCCGGCCGTGGAACAGGAACGGCACCTCCCGGTCATCCAGCGGGATCTCGGCGATGGCCGCGGCCAGCGGCCGGAACCAGACGGCCAGGCCCCGGCCGGAGGCGGCCAGCTGGCCCTTGCGGAAGTACAGGGTGCAGGCGGCCTGGTCGCCGCGCAGATGGCGGACGACGGGATATCTGCGGATCTCAGCCATCGGTGTTCTCCTCGTGGCTCCGGCTGGGACGGGCCCGCCGGAACCGGTACAGCTCGGCCGGGCGGTAGGCCACGTTGGCCTCGCGCTTTCCGGTAGCGCTCAGCTGGCCGCCGGCCAGTCGCCGGCGGCGGAAGGAGTCCTTGTTCAGGTCGGCGCCCAGGATGGCCTCATGGATGTCCTGGAGCTGGCGCAGCGTGAAGTGCGGGGGCAGCAGCTCGTAACCGACGGGGGCGTAGCTGAGCTTGCCCCGCATGCGCTGCACGGCCAGGCCCAGGATCTCGGCGTGGTCGAAGGCCAGCGGCAGCTCACCGGCTCCTGCCCGGACGGTCACTGGCCCGCCCTGCTCGCCTGTCCAGGGCACGACCATGCTGGCCAGGGTCAGCTCGCCGGGCCGGGCCCGCTGCGCGGCATCCACCCGCCCGGCATCGACCAGCGCCATGTAGGCGACCGTGATCACCCGGGTCCGCGGATCGCGCGCCGGGTCACCGAAGGTGTACAGCTGCTCCAGGTAAGCCCCGCGTAGCCCGGCTTTCGCGGCGAGCACCCGCCCGGCCGCCTGGTCCAGGCTCTCGCTGAGACCGACGAACCCGCCCGGCAGGGCCCAGCGTCCCTGCTGCGGCGGCTCGTCCCGCTGCACCAGCAGGCAGCGCAGCTCCCCGGCCAGGACGGTCAGGATCACCACGTCCACGGTGACCGAGGGGCGCTCGAACGGGGCCGGATCGTATCGGGCCAGGAAGTCCTGGTCGGCCTCCTGGCCCGGCCCCGCCGTCGACTTATCTACCATACACATATATGTATCTTGCATCTAAGGCAATGTCAAGCCGGGCTCAGGGCCGGGAACACCTGCCACCCGGATTCGCCACAAACGTCACGCTCGCCCGCTGAGCCAAGCCTGGGCCCTGAGACCGGGAACACCGGGAACACCTGCCCCTGCGGCTGACCCGGGTGAACCAGACGATCTGCGCTGCGAATTGCTGGCTGGCTGGCTGGCTGGCTGGCTAGCTGGCTGCCGCGGGCTGGAGTCCGGCGGTGATGACCGATAGCAGGCGGCGGGTGGCAGTGTGGCCGGCCTCCAGGCCGGTCCGTCCTTCGACCGCCATCACCTCGATGAACTGGTAGAAGGCCGGTCCGGGGGCCGGTTCGCGGCGAAGGGTCCCGGCCGTCGCCACCAGCCTTTCGACGCGGTCCAGCACGATCGCCGCGAAGGCCTCGCACCCCGCGGCCTTGGCTCACGGTCCTCAGTAGCCCCAGGTATCTCATCTGCAACGCGACCTCGGCTCATACCTCCCGGGTTCCGGTAACTTATACCGGATTTGGTACGCCAGCGGTGACTAAATGCCCTGCTTTGTCCGCACTAAATCCGGTATAAGTGGGCCCGGCCGGATTCCGAAAGCCTCACCGGTATCACCTACTCGCTTTCACCCGCCACCGGTTCGGGCGGGTGAGGTCTGCTTATGTCCGCTACCAGGGCGGTTACTCGCCGGCGTATCTCGTCGCGGATGGGGCGGACCTGGTCGATGGTGAGTCCGGCGGGGTCGGGGAGGTCCCAGTCGAGATAGCGCCGGCCGGGGTAGACGGGGCAGGTGTCGCCGCAGCCCATGGTGATGACGACGTCGGCGGCCTGAACGTGGCTGGTGGTGAGCCCCTGGGGGAGCTGGCGGGAGATGTCGAGACCGATTTCGGCCATGACGGCGACGACGGCGGGGTTGAGCTGGCTGGCGGGCTGTGAGCCGGCCGAGGTGACGCGGATGCGCCCGGCGGCCTCGTGGTCGAGCAGCGCGGCGGCCATCTGCGATCGCCCTGCGTTGTGAATGCAGACGAACAGCACTTCGGGGATATCGGGCATGGGTGCCTCTTGATCCGCCATCACCATCACTCCCATGCATAGACGTCTGTCGATGCGACCAGGATCAGCGATACATAGACGGTTGTCAATGCGTACTGCGTGCCGGGCTCATGAGCACCCCCACCGCGGTAGGTGTGTTACGGCTGTTTGTGACCGGCGGGAGAACAGCGACAAGCGTAAGACTGTAGCCTTCGTGTCCGCGCGGTGGCAGGTCACCAGGAGGCACCGCCTTTGTCCCGGAGATGAGTTGCCCGAGGGTAATCCGGCTCGCCTGGAGCTGGTCACGGCCGCGCTGCGGCTGGTGTCGATCTCGGTTGCTTTCGGCGTGATCTCCGGTGCCGTTTCGGTGGCGGCCGGGCTGCAAGATCACAGCCTGGGCGTGTTCGCGGTCGGGCTCGGCGTCCTGGCCGACGTGGCAGGGTCGGCGGTTCTCATCTGGCGCTTCCGGGCCGAGCGCCGCCAGCCGGGGCTTTCCGGCACAGCTGAAGCCCGCGCCGCCGTTATCGTGGCCGTGGCCCTGGCCGTCGTCAGCGCGGTGCTCATCGTCCAGTCTTCCGCCGCGCTGGCGACCGGATCTCACCCCGGCACGTCAGGCGTGACGCTGGGTGCGGCAGGCGGCTGTCTTGTCGTCCTCACGCCCCTGGCCTATGCCAAGCGCCGTCTCGGCAGGAGGATGGCCAGCCGCGCCCTGCAAGGTGATGGCGCTCTCAGCGCCATCGGGGCGGCGACCAGCCTCCTCGCGCTGGCCGCCCTGGTGCTGAATGCCGCGCTGGGATGGTGGCAGGCTGACCGGGTCGCGGCCCTGATCGTGGCCGCAGCTGCCGCCGCCGCAGCATGGCAGACTGCTCCGAAGCGGCACTCACCTGGCTGATGCACATGCCAGCGGCTGCTGCCTGCACAGCGAAAGATCAAGGGCTGCTGCCAGGCCGGCCTGTGTCGGGCAGGCGGCTGGCCGGGAAGATCTCCCGTACCTCGCGGGCGGCGTAGTAGACCAGCGCGTACCCGGCGGCAGGGTCAGCCTGCCACCATCCCAGCGCGGCATTCAGCACCAGGCCAGCCAGCACCGCGACGGCCAGGATCCCGTCGATCATCGTCACCCTGCCCTCGGTCCGCAGCACCGGGTTGTCCAGTGCCCGGCCGGTGCGCGCCTTGCCGGCCGCCAGGACGAACATCGCCACAGCGGTGACCGACGTCCAGATGATCCCCAGCCAGGAGTGCTTCGGGTGATAGCCAGCGGCCAGCACCACCGTGGACTGCACCAGCAGGTAGACCGCCAGGGCACCGAAGGCGAACCCGATCAGCCGCAGGCCTCGGCGCTGGCGTTCTCCGCCAGGCACGACGGGCCGGTTCGCCGGGGTGATCTGGCTGACGTCGAGCCAGACAGCTCCCAGATCACCACCGTGGACGCGCCGATTTCAATCAGCGAATCGAGACCGAACCCGGCCAGCGCGACAGAGCGCGCCGAGACCGCCGCGATGGCCAGGATGACGATGCCGATGACGTTCCAGGCCAGCGTCGCATATTCCAGGGCAAAGCCCCGCCGCAGCATGACGCCTCGTACCTGGGCATCCGCAGTTGCCACGGCCTGAGTATGGCAGGGCATGGGCGGGCGACCGGGCCCGCCAGACCTCAGCCTCCGTGGCATTGATTCTCGGGCATCCCGGTGCCCTCGAATGCTCCTGGATTATCCAGAGGATGAGACAGCGCTCCCGCGACGGTGACGGGTGAGCTGGCGTATTGCTTGCCGCTGCTCAGGACGGGTGAGGAGGTAGGTGGCAGCAAGGGCGATGGTGCTGGCCATGGTGAGGAGCAGGGTCTGGTAGCCGACCACGGTGATCAGGGCGGCGCCGAGGGCGATGGAGATCGTCTGCGGGGTGGTGATCAGGGTGTCGGCGGCGGCATACACCCGGCCTTGCAGTTCCGGCGGGGTGAGCCGCTGGGCGAGGCTGATGAGCCCGACGACCAGCCACGGGATGGCGGCGCCGAAGACAATGTCGCCGGCCAGGACCGAGGGCAGCTTCGGCGGGATCTCCAGGGCGGCGCCCGCCGCGGCGACGAGCATGGCGATGCCGATCAGGCGCCCTTCGCCCAGCCGGCGGACCAGCGGCGCGGCGGTGAGCCCGCCGGTGACGGCGCCCGCGGCCTGGACGGCGGCGAGGACGCCGACGAAGGCCGCGGGCCGGCGCAGCCCGTTACTGGCGATGGCGTAGTTGATCGTCTCGACGAAGCCGAACACCATGGTGGTCAGGGTCCCCGCCGCGATCACGTGCCGCAGTTCGACCGTTCGCCAGATGTGCCGCGCCCCGGCCGACAGCTGCGCGGCCCAGCGGCCGGCCACTGGCCGCGGGGCGGGTTCCCGCACCCGCAGCAGCAGGAGGGAGATGACCGGGAAGGCGAAGGTGGCGGCATCGATGACGGCGATGACGTGCGCGCCGACGGCAACGAACAGGCCGGCCCCGACGAGGGGCCCGATCAGGCGCAGCGACTCCTGGGCGGTGCGGAGGGCGCCGTTGGCGTCGGGCAGCAGGTCGGCGGGGACGATAACGGTCAGCAGGGCGGACTGGGCCGGCCCGAGAATGCCGTATGACATCCCGTAGCCGAACATCACGGCGTCGATCAGCCACACCTGGCCCCGGCCGCCGACCGCCAGCAGAGCCAGCACGGCGACCGCCGTGAGCGCGTTCGTCCCGATGAGCAGGGGCCGGCGCCGGACCCGGTCGGCTAGCAGCCCTGACACCGGCGCCAGGAGCGAGGGGGCGGTGAAGAAGAAGAACACCAGCCCGGCCTGGGCGTTGCTTCCGGTGAGCGTTTTGACCCAGATGCCCATGGCGAGCCACAGGCTCGAGTCGCCGAATAGCGAGAACACCTGCCCGGCGAGGTAGATCCGTACATCGCGATGAGCGAGCAGCCGGCGCATCGGACCCTACTTCGCCGGGGGCCGGATGGGATAGGCGAACAGCAGCACCTCGACGGGCAGCGAGTCCGCCGGCCGCTTTGCTGGGTCGGCACTGCGGTCCGTGTAGGGGTCAAGGACGGCCATGATCTGCTCGTCGATCGCCTTGAGTTCGCTGGGTGTGAGGTGCAGCAGGGCCTGGCTGCCGCCCGTCGCCTCCTGCCAGGCCAGCGGGTAACCGGACCGGGACTCGTAGAACGCGGCCAGACGCTCGAAGTACCGCTCCCGCAGCATCCGGTCAAGCCCGCGGGCCGCTACCGCCGTGTCCGGGTCCTCGTGCAGGTCCGTGAAGTGCATTCGGAACGTCGTCAGCCGCCAGGGCCGTGACCGGCCCGGTGCCGGGCCGGCCTCTTCGACGAACCCGTACTTGGCGAGCTGGCGGAAATGGAACGAGCACGTGTTGGGCGGCTCGCCGATCAGCTCGCCCGCCTGGGTGGCCGTGAGCGGCCCCTCCAGCTCAAGCGCCTGGAGCAGCGCCAGGCGAACCGGATGGGTCAGCGCCCGCATCGTCCGCGGGTCGCTCAGCTCCCGTCGTCGGGCCCGCTCCTCATCAGGCGCGGCCGCGCCAGCTCTCGCAAGGCTTCTATCGCTACTCATCTTGCGACAGTAACCTTGCGAAGGTCCGCCGCGCAACCACTATGTCCCCGGCGTCCCGGAAGACGTCCGGGCTGGCGCGGGCGAGGACCGCTGCCAGCCGGTGACCGGGCAGCGGGGGCTGGAGCAGATCGGCTGCAGCGGGAACGCCATCCTCGATGATCACCCCGGCGGCACGCCGGGAACACTGGCCGCCGTCTAGACCTGGCCGCGGTCTAGATCTGGGCGCCGTCGGCGTGACGGACGATCTGAACCCCGTTCACGGTGACGGACAGGCTGACGGCTCGCTGCATCTCGCCATGCGAGATCGGCCCGCGCCGGCAGGCCCGATGGTAACGCTCCAGGTGGTCGAAGCCGTCCCCGCACGGCTGGCCCGGCTGGGTCCAGCAGCGCCCGCAGACGGCCAGTTGCGCACTGGCGACTAACGCGGCGGTCATGACGAGCCGCCGCCCGCCCGCCGCCGGCTGGGCACCGGATCGACCGCGAAGTCCTCCCGCATCAGCTCCCGCAGCTCAGCCGCCGACTCCGCAGTTAACAGCGCCGCAGGGTCATCCAACCGCACCGCAAGCCATACCCCGTCAGTCACGCTGAGCTGGTAAAACTCCTCCCAGTGCAGCCGCAGGCCGTTGAGCTGGATGCGCTCACGCTCGCCGTCGCTCCAGACATAGGGCTTCCCGCCGTTCATGCGATAAGCTTAGCACTGCTTATCACACCTTGTCAGATCTGAATATGCCAAGCCTAGGCCAGGTATGCAGCCGACCTAGCATGATCTTTGTGACCAGGGAAGCGGTACCGCCGTACCTTCGTGTAGCCGCTGTCCTGCGTGAACGCATTGAAGAAGGCATACTGCTTCCTGGCGAGCAGGTGCCTAGCATGGCCAAGCTCTCAGACGAATTTGGCATCAGCCGTGGTACGGCGCGCAGGGTGCTGGTCACCCTCCGAGATGAGGGCCTGGATCACGATTACCCCGGGCTGGGGAAGTTTCGTAGCCGAGCGATAGCCCAGCAATACCGACGAGCTGTATCGGGAGCTGACGTGCTGAAGTCCTGTGACGTGATCGCGTTCGCGGCGGCGGACGACCTGCCGCGGGCCCGGGAGTTCTATGAGCAGACCCTCGGCCTGCGGCTGACCGGGCAGAGCGACTTCGCGTGCGTCTTCGACACCCACGGGACCATGCTGCGCGTGACCGCAGTGGCCAAGGTCGAGCGGGCGCCTTACACCGTGCTCGGCTGGCGGGTCAGCGACATCCAGGCCACCGCCCGTGACCTGGCCGCCCGGGGCATCGTGTTTCAGCAGTACGACGGCATGGACCAGGACGACCAGGGCATCTGGACCACGCCGGGCGGCGACCAGGTGGCCTGGTTCGCTGATTCCGAGGGCAACACGCTGTCGCTCACGCAGTTCGCGTGACGCCGCGGGCCCGCCTGGCCCGGATCAGCGCTTGACTCGGCCTGCCCCGGCCTGAGGCTGGGCGGTCAGCCGTCTTCGGGCCACTGGGTCGTGTACCGGGATCGCCGCCGCAGGTCCTCGCGTACGTCATGGCCCAGCCGCCGGGTCTCGCGCCGGTTGAGCGCCGCGCCCGCGACCGCCCCGGTCAGCAGCGGGCCGATGGAGACGGTGCTGCGCCCGGCCCTGAGCAGCAGGCGGCGCTGCAGCCGCCGCCGCAGCGGCGAACCAACCGCGACCACGATCCCGGCCGGGGCCAGGACGACGCCGCGCCGGTGCGCCCAGGCCGAGACATAGGCCATCATCCGTTCGGTGGCCGAGCCGGGCGCACCCATCCCGTAGACCTCGTGCAGCTCGGCGACCAGCTTGATCTCGATGCCGACGACCGCCAGCGTCTCGACCACGACTTCCACCGGCGCGGTCGGCAGCGGGAGCACCATGGCCATCCCGGCCGCCGCGCCCACCGCTGTCGAAGCCCGGGCCGAGCCCTGGATCAGCGCGTCGGCCAGTTCCTCCGGGGGCAGCCCGGGGAACTGTGCCCGCAGCGTCGCCCGGTCGCGCACCGGCAGCCGCGGCGCCATGGCCAGGGTCTGCGCGGTCAGCCAGCGGCCGCCTGAGGTGACCCCGTACTGGGTGACCCGGCCGCTGCGCCCGGCCAGCCGGGCGATCGCCGCCGAGATCCGCCGCCGCCGGGACGGGCTGGTGTCCTCGCTGAGTTCCCCGACCAGCTCCGCGACCTGCCCGGACAAGTCCGGGGTGGCTAGTTCGGCCCCGGGTCTAGTCTCGGGGCTAGGCTCGGGCGTTTCCCCGGGGCGGCCCGCGGGCTCAGCCGCGTGATCAGCGCCGGGTTCAGCCGCCGGTCGGTGGGGCCGGTGCCGGGAGTTGTCCATCTGTTTCAGCTACCCGGCTTTGGCCCGGGTACGCCTGTTTGGTGCCGTGGCCGGAGGGTAACTAGCGCCCGAAGCTGACCCAGGAGGCGGCTGACCAGGAGGCTACAGCTATGGAAATCGATAAGACCCGCGAGGAACTGGGCAAGACGGTCGAGACGCTGGCCGCCAAGGCCGATCTCAAGGCCGCCAAGGACAAGGTCGTCGAGCTCTCCGGGCAGCTGCCGGAGCGCGCCAGTCAGCTCAAGGACCAGGTCGCGGCCAAGGCGGCCGAGGCCAAGCAGGCCGTGCTGGACGGGGTCGGTCCGGTCAGGGAGCAGGTCACCAGCCAGGCGGCCAAGGCGACCGCCACGGTCAAGGAAGCAGCCCCCGAGCAGGTGCAGCGCAACGCCAAGAAGATCGCGGCCGCCGCCGGCGCGGCGCTGGCCGCGCTCTGGCTCATGCTGCGCAGGCGCAAGGGCTCGAAGTCGGCCGACAGCTGACCGTCGGCCAGCGCCGGCCATCAGCCAGCGCCGGCCAGAGTCTGCGTTCGGGCGTCTGTGTCTGGCCCGGGCCGCGGCCGGCCAGCGTCGGCCGGTGACTAGCGTCGGCGTTCGGGCGTCTGTGTCTGGCCCGGGCCGCGGCCGGCCAGCGTCGGCCGGTGACTAGCGTCGGCGTTCGGGCGTCTGTGTCTGGCCCGGGCCGCAGTCGGCCAGCGTCGGCCGGCGACTTCGGCCGCCGGGTAGCGCCCGTGTTCGGCCCTGGCGGCGTCGGCCTGGGCTGCTGGTCCCGCGCCCTGGCCCGGTCCGGCCGGGCGTGCCCGCAGGCCAGCCGGGGTATGGGCGGCATTAGGACGAATGTTCACGCGAGAGACGAGATAGCGATGAGCGAGCCCGGGGGCCCAGCCTCCGGGCCCGCCACGAGCCAGCATCAGGGGGGCCGGGGCGGGCCGGAGGCCGCCGGCCCCGCCGCGCCCGGGCCCGCTCGCGGCGAGAAGGCGCGCGGCACGGCCCGGTCCTGGCTGGCCGCGGGGCAGCGGGCGGCCAGGGAATCGGCCGACGACTTCCTGCCTGACCGGGCCGCCGCCCTGACCTACCACGGGGTGCTGGCCATCTTCCCCGGGCTGCTGGTGCTGGTGTCGTTGCTGGGCCTGATCGGGAAGCAGGCCACCCAGCCGCTGATCAACGACCTGGCCGACGCGGCGCCCGGGGCGGTCCGGCAGACCTTCCTGGACGCGGTAGCCCACATCCAGCAGAACCAGTCATCGGCCGGGACGGCCGCCGTCATCGGCGCGCTGGCCGGGGCCTGGTCGGCTTCCAGCTACGTCGGCGCGTTCATGCGCGCCGCGAACGGCATCTACGGCGTGCCCGAGGGCCGGCCGGTCTGGAAGACCACCGCGATCCGCCTCGGCCTGACCGTGGTCATGATCGTGCTGCTGGTCGCATCGGCGTTCATCGTGGTGGTGACCGGCGCGATCGCCCGCCATGTCGGGCACGCGTTCGGCATCGGCTCGGCGGCCGTGACCGTGTGGGAGATCGCCAAGTGGCCGGTACTGCTGTTCTTCGTCATCTTGATGCTGGCCATCTTGTACTGGGCCAGCCCCAACGCCAAGCAGAGCTTCCGCTGGCTCAGCCCGGGCAGCCTGGTGGCGGTGGCCGGGTGGCTGGCCGCCTCGGGGCTGTTCGCCCTGTATGTCGCGAACTTCAGCCACTACAACCGGGTCTACGGCAGCATCGCCGCCGCGATCATCTTCCTGATCTGGCTCTTTATCTCCAACCTGGCCATGCTGTTCGGGGCCGAGTTCAACGCCGAGATCCAGCGCGGCCGGGCGCTGGCCAACGGGGCGGCCCAGCAGACCGGCCGGTTTGCCGAGCTGCGCGACACCACCAGGCTGCGCCGGCCAGGGCCGGCTAGCGCAGCGGGTCGAACGGGGCTAGCGCGGCGGCTGGCTGACCGGTGGCGATCTGGCTGGCGAGCAGGCGGCCGCTGACCGGTCCCAGGGTGATGCCCCACATGCCATGCCCGCCGGCCACGAAGACCCGCTCCGCCGCGGTCGCGCCGATCAGCGGGAGGCCATCGGGGGTGACCGGCCGCGCGCCCACCCATTCGGCGGTCCGCTGGCCGGGCCGCGGGTCACGCAGCAGCGGCGCCACCGCACCGGCGATCAGCTCGATCCGGCGTGCCCGCAGCGGCGCGTCCGGGCGGTTCAGCTCCATGATCCCGGCCACCCGGATCAGGCCGTCCGGCCGCGGCGTGCAGGCCAGCCGGGCGGCGGGGAAGTAGACCGGGCCGCGTGGCAGCTGCCCGACCGGCATCGAGAAGCTGTAGCCCCGGCCGGACTGCACCCGGGTCCGCACGCCCAGCGGCCGGGCCAGCGCGCCCAGCCAGGCCCCGGTGGCCAGCACCGCCGCGTCGTAGCGGTCGCCGCCTCCGGAGTGGCTGACCAGCACCCCGCCGCCGTCCGGGCGGATCCCGGTCACCGCCGTCCGCTCGCGGATCACCCCGCCGCGGGCCCGGACGCTGGCCGCCAGCGCGGCGGCGAACCCGCCCGGGTCGATGTAGCGCTGCCCGTGCAGCGCGACCGCGGCCGAGACCGCGTCCGACACGGCCGGCTCGGCCCGCTGGATGGCCGGGCCGTCCAGCACCTCGAAGTCCGGCTGGCCGCCGTGCGCCCGGACCTCGGCCAGCTCCGCGAGCAGGGCGGTCCGCTGCCCGGCGGCTCGGTAGCAGGCCAGCAGCGGCCGGGCCGCGAGCACCGGCGCGGTGACTCCGCCGCCGGTCAGCACCTCATACGCGGTCACCGCCGGGCCGGTCAGCAGGGCCAGCGACGACATGGCCCGCTGCCAGCGGCGCCTGGTGCAGTGCCGGCTGAACTCCCAGGCGAAGGCCAGCAGCCCGGCGTCGGCCTGCGGGGGCACCGACACCGGCGACCGGGGCGCGATCAGCCCGGTCAGCCCGGCCCGGAGCATGGCCGGCTCGGCCAGCGGCGCGGCCAGCACCGGGCTGATCCAGCCGGCGTTACCCCACGACGCGCCGGCCGCCACCTGGTCCCGCTCGAACACCGTGACGCCGATGCCGTGCTCCTGAAGGAACCAGGCCACGCACAGCCCGAGCATCCCCGCGCCCGCGACCGCGACCTGGCCCGGCGCCGCGGCGCCGCTGCGCTGGCTCATCGCCCGCCGCCCTTCAGCCGAGGCTGAACCCCGCACCCAGAGGGTCGCGGCGGTCCAGGACGAACTGGTGCAGTCCGGTCATCGAGGCCCGGCCGGTCACCTCGGTCAGCACGGCGTCGCGGCCGGCCTCGGTCACCGCGCCGACGATCCGCGCGCTGAACCTGGTGCCGATGACGCTCTCGTGCACCAGGGTCTGCCCCGGCGCCAGGCCCTGGCCGGCCAGCAGCGCCAGCCGGGCGGAGGTCCCGCTGCCGCACGGCGAGCGGTCGATCTGGCCGGTGCCGAAGACGGTCACGTTCCGCTGCACCAGGGCTCCGTCCTGGCCGGGCCGGTCCTCATGCAAGATGACGCCATAGATCCCGCTGAGCCGGTCATCGGTGTCGTGGCGGGCCGCTCCGGCCGCGTCGAGCTGCCGTTGGATCGCCCGGCCCGCCTCGATGAGCTGCGGCAGCGCGCCCGGGCTGACCGGCAGGCCGAGCGAGCTGGCCGGGACGCTGGCATAAAAGGCGCCGCCGAACGCGATGTCCGCGCGGGCCGGGCCGAACGGCGTGGTCACCTGCGTGCCGCGGCGATGAACCCAGGCCGGGACGTTGCGGAAGCTGACCGGGCCGGCGGCTGGCCGCCGGGATCGCGCTCCACCCGGACCCGGACCCGGCCCGAGGGCACGTCGATGGCGAACTCGCTGGCCCCGGCCCCGGCCCCGGCCCCAGCCCCAGCCCCGGTCTGGCCGGCCTTGGTCTGGCCGGCCTCGGTCTGGCCGGCCTCGGTCTGCCCGGCCTCGGTCTGCCCGGCCTCGGTCTGCCCGGCCTCGGTCTGCCCGGCCTCGGTCTGCCCGGCCCCGGTCTGCCCGGCCTCGGCCTGGCCGGCCTCAATCAGGCCGGTGTCGGCCGCCCAGGTGGCCAGCGCGATGGTGCCGTGCCCGCACGCGGTCGAGAACCCGGACTGGTGGAAGAAGATCGCGCCGAACTCCGCGCCCGGGTCATCCGGCGGCGTGATGAAGCAGCCGTACATGCCGCTGTGCCCGCGCGGTTCGCGGACCAGCAGCTGGCGCACGTGATCGAGGCGGGCGGCGGCCCGCACCCGCCGGTCGGCCACCGTGGCCCCGGGGATGGCGGGCACCCCGCCGGTCACGATCCGGAACGGCTCGCCCGCGGTGTGATAATCGACCGCGCTGATCAGCGCCGTCCGCGGCGGGCCGGTCACGGCTGGCTGGCCTCGCTGGCCAGGCCCCCGTCTTCGGGGTGGCCCGGGATGGCGCCGGCCTCCCTGGCCCGGCGGACGGCCAGCTCGCACACCGACCAGTCCTGCGCGGCGATCCCCACCGACTTGAAGATAGTCAGCCCGCCCCCTGGCCCGCCGCCCGGCCCGGCCCCGCGCCCGGCCAGCCCGCGCCCGGCCAGCCCGCCCCCACCCGGCCCGCCCCCACCCGGCCCGCCCCCAGCCAGCCCGCGCCCAGCCGGGCCGCCCCCGGCCGGGCCGCTGACCGCGGCCGCGCCGTCCAGGGTCAGCAGGTCGCCGATCTCGACCAGGTCCGCGCGCCGCAGGTAGCCGCCCTCCAGCGCCGCGACCAGGTCGCCCGCCTCGGCCAGTGCCGCCGCCAGCTGGTCGATCACCACGACGGCGGCCCGGCCGAACGCTTCAGCGGGCACCTCGGCCATGTCCAGGCGGTAGGCGCCGACCGCGTTGATGTGCGCGTGCGGCAGCAGGTCATCGGCCTCGAACAGCGGAGCGCTGGCCCGGGTCGCGGTGCAGATCACGTCGGCGCCCCTGACCGCGGCCCGCGAGTCGGCCACCGAGGTCACCGACAGGCCCGGGTGCGCGGCCCGCAGCCGCTGGCACAGGTCCTCGCGCCGCGCCTGGCGCCTGCTGTAGACCCGGACCTCGCGGATGGGCCGCACCGCGCAGACCGCGGCGACCTGGTCGGCCGCCTGCCCGCCGGCCCAAGCGCGGCCAGCACCGCGCTGGACGGCTCGGCCAGCAGCGCCGTGGCCAGGCCGCTGGCCGCGCCAGTGCGCAGCGCGGTCAGCGCGCCCGCGTTGATCATGGCCGCGATCCGCCCGGTCCGCCCGTCGATCCACAGCACCCCGCCGCCGATGCTGGGCTGCCCGGGCGGCCCGCCGTCCGGCTCGACGCTGATCACCTTGATCAGCCCGCTGCCTGAGGAGTGCTCGGCGGGCATGATGAGCACCCGCTGCCGGGCCAGCGACGAGCGCAGCGGGCCGGTGATCTCGCCCCGGGCCGCGGCGGTAAACGCGCGGCGGCTGGCGTCGATCGCGTCCGGCATCGACACCAGCCGGCGCAGCAGGTCTTCCCCGATGAACGCCGGGAATTCCGCGGTGAGCTGGGCCTGCGGCTCGATGCTCACTGCCCGGCCGTCTCGGCGATCCCGGCCCAGATGCCCCGGGTGTGCTCCAGGTGGTGGACCGCCACCGCGGCCACCGCCGCGGCGTCCTGGCGGCAGATCGCCTCAAGCAGTTCCCGGTGCTCGCGCGCGGATTCCCGCAGCTCGCCGCGCTGGGCCAGCATCGGCAGCCCGTACAGGCGGGCCTGGTCGCGCAGCCGGGAGACGATATCGACCAGCCGGCTGTTGCCCAGCGTCGCGATCAGGCCCAGGTGGAAGTCCCGGTCGGCGGCCAGGAAGCCGACCGTGTCGCCGTCCTGGGCCCGCTTCTCGATGAGCTCGGCCATCTCCAGGAACCGGGCCTGGTCAGCCGGGCTGATGCCGCGCCGGGCCGACTCCTCGGCGGCGGGCACCTCCAGCATGAGCCGCAGCTCGAAGATCTCGTCCAGATCATGCTGGGACAGCTCGACCACCCGGAAGCCGCGGTTGGGCACCGCCTCGACCAGCCCGTCCGCGGTGAGCTCCAGCATGGCTTCCCTGATCGGCGTGGCGGATACGCCGAGCACCGCCGCGAGCGCGGGGGCGGAGTAGATCTCGCCCGCCGCGATCTCGCCGGTGACGATCCGCATCCGGATCGATTCCTTGGCCAGGGAGCTGAGGGTGCTGGGCCTCACCAGATCCTGGCCGGCCAGGCCCTTATCGCGCACCGCGGGTCCTTTCCCAGGCGTGGCTAATCTCATACTGCGTCATACTGCACGATCCCACCGGGCCGGCGTGACCCGGCTGGCGGGGACGGCCTGGTCCCCGCCAGCGCGAGTCATATCCGGCCCGCCCTGGCCGGCGCCGTCGCTACGGTCCGACGCTCGCGTGATTGCTCACCGCGACCTGCGTCAGCGACATAGAGCTGGTCGCGATGTCCATCACGTACCTGGTCACGGTGGGCGCCGTGATGACGATGTTGCGGCCCCAGATGTAAGGCACCCAGGCCACCACGTTGGTCATCATCTGCTTGTCCAGGCTGGACCAGCAGTCGTCGCGCGGCGTCCCGGTCAGCGCCTCGCAGGTGTTGATCAGCTTGTCGACGCTGGGGATCCCGCCGGCCGGGTAGGGCACCTTGTACTTGGCCGCCTGCGCCTTGGTCAGCCCAACCAGGGAGTAGTTGCAGCAGGAGACCGGGCCGGACAGGGCGGCCGAGCCGAAGTTCGGCTGGGCGAAGCTGAACGTGCCGGTGTAGTCGGCGTACCCGCCGCCCAGCGCCGACATCGGCTCCAGGTCCTTGATCGTGAACAACGCGGTGAACGCGGTGGTCACTGACAAGTCGCGCGGCACGATCTGGATCCCGACCTGGGCCAGGTCGTTCTGCACCTCGGTGTCGACCGCGGCGAACTGGCTGATGTTGATGAAGGCCAGGTTCTTGCACTCCGGCGCGTCGCACTTGCCGTCATGGTTGGTGTCGTACGGCGACAGCTTCATCTCTGCCTTGGCCTTGGCCAGGTCGCCGGCCTCGCCGGGGGTCTGATACGGGTCGTAGGAGGCCGGCAGGCCGCCGGGCAGCGTGTCCGGCATGATGTGGGTCGCGATCTGGTAGTGCGAGGTGCCGCCGAGCGCGCGCAGCATGGCGCTCTTGTTCAGCACCCAGGCCACCGCCTTGCGCACGTGCACGTTGGTGAACGGCGGGACGTCGAGGTTCATGGTGACGTCCTCGACCTGGTTGATCGGGTCGGAGTGAAACTCGCCGCGCAGTTGCGGGCTGGTCAGGTACTGCTGGGTGGTCACCGCGGGCGGCGGGTCGGTCATGGAGCCGTCCAGCTGGCCCTTCTGCACCTTGGCGAAGATGTCGGCCACGTTCGGGTCGACCGCGATCTGCACTCCGTCGACGTAGTTGGCCCGGGTGGTGTCGGTGGACTGCGCGTAGTTCGGGTTGCGCACCAGGGTGAGATGGCTGGTCGGGTCGAAGCCGGACACCGGCTTCAGGGCGCCGCAGCCGCTCGCGTCGACCGCGTCTGAGCCCTGGATCATGTAAGGCCCGGAGGAGATCAGGTCCCGGCCGTACGTGCCGGGCTGAGTGAAGCACTTGCCCACCTCGGGCGGGATCGGCGCGGCGGCGGGCATGGCCAGCCGCTGCAGGAAATCCCCGGTGGGGGTGGTCAGGTGGAAGACGATCGTGGTCGCGTCGGGGGTGTCGATCCCGGAGATCTTGGTCTTCGCGTTGGTGGCGGTGCCGGTCAGGCCGCGGATGATGCCGTCGTAGTAGTAGCCGTACTGCGGCACCAGGGTGGCGTCGTTGATCCGCTGGAACGCGTAGGCGATGTCGTAGGAGGTGATGGCCCGGTTCACCGGCGGCGCGTACTTGATGCCGGGCTTGAGGTGGAAGGTGTAGGTCAGCCCGCCGTCGGTCGGCGTCGGGACGGCGGTGGCCAGGTCCGGCTGCACCACCAGCCCGGCGGCGCCGTTGACGTGCCGGAAACCGACCAGGTTCCGGAGCGTGGCGTCGTAGATCGCGTAGGCGAACCCGATCTGGGTCTCGCCGGTCGGGTCCAGGTTGTCGGTCAGGCCGAAGCTGGACACGGCGGTCCGGTACAACCCGCCCCGGGTGACCTTGGCCGTGGCCGAGGACTTGGCCGAGCCGCCGGACTGGCTCGGGCTGCTGCTGTTGGTGCACGCCGCGAGCAGGGCCAGCGAGATGGTGAGCACCGCGGCGGCCGCGGCGGACCGGGATCGGACGTGGCGCTGGTCAGCTTTAGTCATGATGTCCTTCGTTCCTAGTCATAGCGAATCCGCGGATCCACGTACGCGTAGAGAATGTCCACGATGAGATTGGCGATCATTACCGCGACGGCGGCTAGCAATGTCACCGCGAGTACCGACGGGATATCGTCGGACAGGACTGATTGCACGGCCCATTGCCCGACACCATTGAGGTTGAAAACCACTTCGATGATGACCGTGCCGCTCACCAGCGCGGCCAGGTCCATGCCGAACATCGTGAGCGTCGGCGTCAGGCTGGCCCGCAGCACGTGCCGGATCAGCACCTTCGATTCGCGCAGGCCTTTTCCGCGCGCGGTCCTGATGTAGTCCTGCTGCAGCGTGTCCAGGACCGAGCCGCGGGTCATCCGGGCGTACCAGCCCGCGTACAGCAGGGCCAGCGCCACCCAGGGCATGATCATGTGCCCCAGCCAGGTGAGCACGCCGTACTGGCCCGGTGAGTAGTAGCCGCTACCGTCGGCGATGCCCAGCTTGTACCAGAACAGCCAGAGGAAGACCAGGGCCAGCCAGAACACCGGCGCCGAGACGAAGAACAGCGCGAACCCGAGCGACAGCCGGTCCCAGACCGACCCCCGGGTCACGGCCGAGATGACCCCGATCGGGATCCCGATGGCCAGCCAGATCACCGCCGCCCCGGCGGCCAGCGTGAACGTGACCACGATCCGGCCGGAGATCAGCGACAGGACCGACGCGTGGTTCACGTACGAGAAACCCAGGCCGGGCCAGCCGTAACTATCCCCGGTCACCAGCCGCTTCAGGAAAATCAGGTACTGAATCCAGACCGGGTGATTGAGGCCGAGGTTTTTCTGCACCGTCGCGACCAGCTGCGGCGTGGCCTCTTTGCCCGCGAACAGCACGGCCGGGCTGACCGGCGGCAAAACAAAATAGATAATGAACGTGAGCGCGGTGATAACCAGCAGCGTGACCGCGACCCAGATCAGCCGCCGGGCGATATAACGCCACATGGTGCTCAGCCGCCGATCGCATCGCGCAGCCCGTCGCCGACGATGTTGAAGGAGTAGGTGATGAGCAGCAGCAGCACGCCGGGGAAGAGCATCATCCACCAGGCGTAGGTGAACAGCGATCCGGTCGTGGCATCGGCGATCATCCGGCCCAGCGACGGGGTCGACTGCGGCACCCCGACGCCCAGGAAGCTCAGCGCCGCCTCGAACAGGATGTTGCTCGGGATGATCAGCGTCATGTAGACGATGACCTGCGCGGTGAGGTTGGGCAGGATCTCCCTGAACATGATCGCCCAGTGCGAGGCGCCGAACCCCCTGGCCGCGTTCACGAATTCCGCCTGCCCGATCACCAGGGTTTGCCCGCGCACGATCCGGGCGATGTAGGGCCAGGTGAACAGGGCCAGGATGATGACCACCAGGCCGATGCCGGGCTGGATGGTGCCGTCCAGGCAGCCCCGGGCCGAGATCGAGCACACCGACGAGATGCTGATCGCGAACAAGATGACCGGCAAGGCCAGGAAGATGTCCGCCCAGCGGGAGATCAGGGTGTCCACCCAGCCGCCGAAGTAGCCCGCGGCCATCCCCACGGTCACGCCGACCGCGGTGGCGATGCCCGCCGCCAGCAGCGAGATGATCAGCGACGTCCGCAGGCCGTACAGGCAGCGGACGAACACGTCCCGGCCGTCCTGGTCGACGCCGAAGAAGAACTTGGCGCTGGGCCCGGTCGGCAAGCCCAGCTGCGCGCTCAGCTGGGCCGGGAAGAGCTGGTTCGGGCCGTGCCCGCTGAGCTTGGCGATGACCGGGGCGCAGATCGCGATCGCTGCCAGCGCGGCCACCATGGCCAGGCCGGTCATCGCCCAGCGGTCCGCCCGGAACTTCCTGACTAGCTGCTGCAGCAGGTCCCGGCTGCCGATCGGCTCGGTCCGGTCCGGGGCCTGGGCGCCGCTGGCGACGGGCGCGGTCATCCGATCGACTCATTCAGCAGCCGCCGGAAGTTGCCGCCCATGACCGCGGAGATGTCCAGCGCGCTGAACCCGCGGCGGCTCAGCGCGCGGGCCACCGCGGGCAGGTCGGCCGGGCCTTCCAGGCCGGGCACGGCGGCGGCCAGGTCGCAGCCCTCGACGACGTGCTGGCCGGGGTAGAGGGTCTGGGCGAGCTGCTTGGTGAAATCGGGGCCCAGGCCGACGTGCTCGATGCCCGCCACGCCCGCCGCGTGTTCGATGTGATCGACGACCAGGTCGATCGAGCCGGGCCCGGAGGAGATGAACAGCGGATAGAAGTTGATCCCGATGACGCCGCCGGTAGCGGCGATGGCCCGCAGCTCGGCGTCGGGCAGGTTGCGGTGATGCTCGTGCACGGCCCGGCACGACGAGTGGGTGGCCAGCACCGGGCCGGTGGTGATGTCCAGCACGTGCCTGGTACCGGCCAGGGACAGGTGGGACAGGTCCACCAGCATCCCGATCTCCTGCATGACGGCCACGGCGCGGACGCCCAGCCGGGTCAGCCGCCCGCCGGCCGCGTCCTCCGCGCTGCCGTCCGCCAGCGAGTTGCGGCCGAAGTGGGTGAGCGAGGCCATCCGCACCCCGAGCCGCGACCAGGTGCGCAGCAGGCCGAGGTCAGAACCGACCGCGGGGCAGCCTTCAAAGGCCAGCACGATCGCGATCCGCCCGCCGGCCAGCGCCCGCTCGACGTCGCCGGGCGCCCGGCACAGCATGAGGTCGTCCGGGCAGGACTCGACCGTGGCCAGCGCGGTCTCGATCAGCCGGAACGTCTGCCGCAGGGCCAGCTCCGGCAGCCAGTCCTGGTCGACGAAGACCGGCAGGACCTGGATGCCCACCTGGCCGGCCCGCAGCTGCGGCAGCCAGGAACGCCGGAAGTAGCCAGGGTCGGCGGCGACGTGCTGCACCGCCATGAGCAGGTCGTTATGCGCGTCGGCCACCGGCCCCGCGAACGGGCGGCCGGTCATCGCCGCGGGGCGGCGCGGGCGGCGGCCCATCGGGCGGCGGCGGAACGGGCGGCGGCGGAACGGGCGACATGATGGCACTTAGCCGGAGGTACCATGTAATATATCGTATGTCGCATACGACATAGCAGTCAAGGAACCGCACGCCAGGCCGCCTCCGGCTGGCCTCGCCTGATCCCCAGGCCCGCGCCAACCGGGCCATGCTGACCCAGCCATGCTGATGGGCCGGCCCGCGCCCCGCGGGCCGCACCGGCCCGGCTAGCCTTTGGGGCCCGGGTTTCTCTCGCTGGCAGTCCTGCCGTGGCCCGGCAGGCCCTGGAGGCAGTGATGGCGTCACGCGTCGAATCGGTCCCGACCCCCGAAGGCTCCTTCGACCTGCCGGTCTGGCTGCCGGCCGGGGAATCAGGCCCGGGCCTGCTGCTGATCCAGGAGATCTTCGGGGTCAGCGACTACATCAGGGCGGTAGCGGAGGACCTGGCCGCGCTCGGCTACGTGGTCGCGGCGCCGGACCTGTTCTGGCGGCTGAAGCCCGGCCATGACGCCGCCCACGACCAGGCCGGCCTGGCCGAGTCGCTGGAGCTGGGCCAGCGGTTTGAGTTCAGCCAGGGGGTCGCTGACTCGGCTGCCGCGCTGGACGTCCTGGCCGGGCTGCCCGAGGTGGCCGGCGGCGTCGGGATCATCGGGTTCTGCCTGGGCGGCTCGATCGCCTACGTCCTGGCCGCGCAGTCCGAGCCGGCCGCCGTGGTGTCCTTCTACGGCACGGCCGTGCCGGGCCATCTGCTGCTCCTGGACCGGATCAGCGCCCCGCTGCAGTTCCACTTCGGCGGGACCGACCCTTATCTACCGCGCGACCAGGTGAGCCAGGTGGAAGCGGCCGCCGCGGACCACCCCAACGTGGAGATCCACGTCGAGGAGGCGGCCGGGCACGCCTTCCACAACCGGATGGCGCCCATGTTCCACCTGCCCGAGCCGGCCGCCCGGGCCTGGCAGCGCACCGAGGAGTTCCTGCACCGCCACCTGCCGGCCGGGCCAGTCCGCGGCCGCGCCGCGCTAGCGGGCTCCCGGCCCGCCCGGCCATCAGCCCGCCTCGCCATCAGCCGGCCTCGCCATCAGCCGGCCTCGCCATCAGCCGGCCTCGCCATCAGCCGGCCTCGCCATCAGCCGGCCTCGCCATCAGCCGGCCTCGCCATCAGCCGGCCTCGCCATCAGCCGGCCTCGCCATCAGCCGGCCTCGCCATCAGCCGGCCTCGCCATCAGCCGGCCTCGCCATCAGCCGGCCTCGCCATCAGCGCCTGGCCGTCCGGCCCGGTGGGTCGGCCCGTTCGGCAGCCCGGCCAGGGGCGAGATCAGCCCCGGCCGATGAAGGGCATCTTGGTGGCCGTGATGGTCAGGAACTGGACGTTGGCGGCCAGGGGCAGGCTGGCCATGTAGAGCACCGCCGCCGCCACGTGCCCGGCGTCGAAGGTCGGCTCGGCGGCCAGCGAGCCGTCGGCCTGCGGCACGCCGCGGCTGATGCCCTGGGTCAGCTCGGTGGCCGCGTTGCCGATGTCGATCTGCCCGCAGGCGATGTCGAACGCCCGGCCGTCCAGCGAGATCGACTTGGTCAGGCCGGTGATCGCGTGCTTGGTCGCGGTGTAGGCCGCGCTGCCCGGGCGCGGGCTGTGCGCCGCTATGGAGCCGTTGTTGATGATCCGCCCGCCCCGGGGATCCTGGGCCTTCATCATCCGCACCGCGTGCTGAGCGCACAGGAAAGCGCCGGTCAGGTTGGTGTCGACCGTCCGCTGCCAGTCGGCCAGGGCGATCTCGTCGACCCGGCCCGCCGGGCCGAACACCCCGGCGTTGTTGACCAGCAGGTCCACCCGGCCCCAGCGGCGGCCGACCGTATCGAACAGCCTGGCTACCGAGTCCGGCGCGGTGACGTCGGCCGGCACGGCCAGCGCGGACCCGTCCGGCCAGCCCGGCCCGGCCAGGGTTTCCCGCAGCGCGGCCTCGCGCCTGCCCGCCCCGGCGACCTGCCAGCCGGCGCCGAGCAGGGCCCGGGCGATGGCCCGGCCCAGCCCGGCCGGCCCGGTGACCACGGCCACGCCCGTCGTGGCGTCCTTCTGGTTCATCCGCTGGTCCTCCTCGCCGCCAAGAGCGCAGGAGCGAATCGCACCGCGGCCAGCCGCCGCCCGTCAAGCCGGCCCGCGCACCCAGCCCCGCGCCGCCCCGGATCGCCCCCGCGCGTCGCCCTTGCGTCGCCCCCGGATCGCCCCCGCGCGTCGCCCTCTGCGTCGCCCGCGCGCGATCGCCCCCGCGCGTCGCCCTTGCGTCGCCCCCGGATCGCCCCCGCGCGTCGCCCTTGCGTCGCCCCCGGATCGCCCCCGCGCGTCGCCCTTGCGTCGCCCCCGGATCGCCCCCGCGCGTCGCCCTTGCGTCGCCCCCGGATCGCCCCCGCGCGTCGCCCTTGCGTCGCCCCCGGATCGCCCCCGCGCGTCGCCCTTGCGTCGCCCCCGGATCGCCCCCGCGCGTCTGCCCGGTGCGCAGGCCCGGAGGGTCGGCCAGCGCCTCGGCCCGCGCGCGTTTTGGCGGGAACGGCCGGTGCGGGCACGATGGGAGGGCTATGACCCTCACCGAGCTGCCTCCCGCAGACCACCGCGCCCGATCCGGTCTTCGACGCCTTCGCCAGCTGGGCCCAGGCCCGCGGCCTCACCCTGTACCCGCATCAGGAGGAGGCGCTGATCGAGATCGTGTCCGGCGCGAACGTGATCCTGGCCACGCCGACCGGCTCCGGCAAGAGCCTGGTGGCGGCGGGCGCGCACTTCGCGGCGCTGGCCAGCGGGCAGCGGAGCTTCTACACCGCGCCGATCAAGGCACTGGTCTCGGAGAAGTTCTTCAGCCTGTGCGAGATGTTCGGCCCGGCCGAAGTCGGGATGATGACCGGCGACGCCAGCGTCAACGCCACCGCCCCGATCATCTGCTGCACCGCGGAGATCCTGGCCAGCATCGCGCTGCGCGAGGGCGAGGCGGCCGATGTCGGCCAGGTGGTGATGGACGAGTTTCACTACTACGCCGATCCTGATCGCGGCTGGGCCTGGCAGGTGCCGCTGATCGAACTGCCGCAAGCCCAGTTCGTGCTGATGTCGGCGACACTGGGCGACGTATCGCGTTTCGAAACTGATTTGACCCGGCGTACCGGGCGGCCGACCGCGGTAGTCAGGTCCGCCGAGCGCCCGGTGCCGCTGGTCTTTTCCTACGTGCTCACCCCGCTGCACGAGACCGTCGAGGAACTGCTGGCTACCAAGCAGGCGCCGGTCTACATCGTGCATTTCACCCAGGCGGCGGCGATCGAGCAGGCCCAGGCGCTGATGAGCATCAACGTCTGCACCCGGGCCGAGAAGGACGCCATCGCGGAGCTGATCGGCAACTTCCGGTTCTCCGCCGGGTTCGGCAAGACCCTGTCCCGGCTGGTCCGGCACGGCATCGGCGTCCATCACGCCGGGCATGCTGCCGCGGTACCGGCGGCTGGTCGAGACCCTGGCCCAGGCCGGGCTGCTGAAGGTCATCTGCGGCACCGACACCCTGGGCGTCGGCATCAACGTGCCGATCCGCACCGTGCTGCTCACCGCGCTGTCCAAGTACGACGGGACGAGCACCCGTCTTCTGCAGGTCAGAGAGTTCCACCAGATCGCCGGCCGGGCGGGCCGGGCCGGCTTCGACACCATGGGCTACGTGGTGGTGCAGGCGCCCGAGCACGTGGTGGACAACGAGCGGGCGCTGGCCAAGGCGGGCGACGATCCGAAGAAGCGGCGCAAGGTGGTGCGCAGGAAGCCCGCCCCCGGGTTCGTCTCCTGGGGCCAGCCGACGTTCGAGCGGCTGGTGGCGGGCGAGCCTGAGCCGCTGCGGTCCAGCTTCGCGGTCAGCCACGCCATGCTGCTGGGCGTGATCGGCCGTCCCGGTGACGCCTTCGCCGCGATGCGGCACCTGCTGACCGACAACCATGAGGATGCCGCTGCCCAGCGCCGCCACATCCGGCGGGCGTTCGCGACCTACCGGGCGCTGCTGGCCGGGGGAGTGGTCGAGCGCCTGGCCGAGCCGGACGCCGACGGCCGCCGCTGGCGGCTGACCGTGGACCTGCAGGACGACTTCGCGCTCAACCAGCCGCTGTCCCCGCTGGCGCTGGCCGCCGTCGAGCTGCTGGACCGGCTGGACCCGGATTACCCGCTGGACGTGCTGTCGATCATCGAGTCGATCCTGGACAACCCGCGCCAGGTGCTCGCCGCGCAGCTGTTCAAGGCCAGGGGCGAGGCGGTCGCGCAGATGAAGGCCGACGGCGTGGAGTACGAGGAGCGGATGGAACTGCTCGAGATCGGTCAGCTACCCGCAGCCGCTGGCCGACCTGCTGGGCGCGGCGTATGACCTGTACCGGCGGGGTCATCCCTGGGTCGCCGACCATGAGCTGCGGCCCAAGTCCGTGGCCAGGGACATGTACGAGCGGGCCATGACGTTCACCGAGTACGTCGGCTATCTACGGGCTGGCCCGGTCCGAGGGCCTGGTGCTGCGCTACCTGGCCGACGCCTACAAGGCGCTGCGGCAGACCGTGCCGGAAGAGGCCAGGACCGACGAGCTGGCCGACTTGATCGAATGGCTCGGCGAGCTGGTCAGGCAGGTCGACTCCAGCCTGATCGACGAGTGGGAGCGGCTGCGCAACCCGGCCGAGGTCTCCGCCGCCCCGCTGGACGAGCGGCCGCCGGCCGTGACCGGCAACGAGCGGGCGTTCCGGGTGCTGGTCCGCAACGCGCTGTTCCGCCGGGTCGAGCTGGCCGCGCTGCGCCGCTACGACGAGCTGGGCGAGCTGGACACCGCGGCGGGCTGGGACGCCGACGCCTGGGCCGACGCGCTGGAGCCGTATTTCGCCGAGCACGCCGACCTCGGCACCGGCGCGGACGCCCGCGGGCCGGCCATGCTGATCATCGACCGGCAGCCGGGCGAGTGGCTGGTGCGGCAGATCTTCGACGACCCGGCCGGCGACCACGACTGGGGCATCAGCGCCCGGATCGACCTGGACGCCAGTGACGAGGCCGGCGCCGCCGTCGTCGAGATCACCGACATCGGCCAGCTCTGAGCCGCGCCCCGGCCGTCCCCGCGCACCGGCCTCACCCCGGCCAACTCTGCGTACCACCCCATGCGGCCCAGCCTGCACACCAGTCCCACCCGACCTGGCCCGCGAACCCCGCCGCTGATTATCGTGGCAAATTTTCAGCTGTGAGCGCTGAGAACCTGCCAAGATCTTCGGCGGGCGGCCTCCGGTGCGGGGCCGGCCGGGATGGCCAGGGCCGCTAGACCCAGATGCGGCGGGAGCTGGTCTGGTAGTCGGCGGCCTGCGCGCTGGCGGTGGCGGCCGCCTCGCGGCCCTCGGGGCTGCGCTGGGTGAACTGGAGCTCGCTCGGGCCGAGCCAGCGCTGCCAGGCGCGGGCGTAGGCTTCCGCGCGCTTCTTGACCCGCCCGAGGTCGTCGGGCACCACCACCCAGCGGCGGCCGAACGGCGGCCGGCGGGCCAGCACCCTGGCCAGCGGCCGCAGGCCGCCGCCCCCGGCCGGGACCAGGCGCGAGATGAGATACCGGGGGACGGCGGCGGGGGCCAGGGCGCCGTCCAGCGCGCTGGTGAAGCGCAGGCTCTCCGGCGCCGTGGCCGAGGGCAGGTAGCAGCGCAGGTACCCGGACGCGCGCGGCTCGATGGCCAGCGAGGCGGCCGCCTGCTCGGATAGCTCGCCCAGCTCGTGATAGGCGTCGCAGATGGCCCGGGCCACCAGGTCCAGCGGCAGCTCGTCGGCCAGCAGCCGGCCCACCCGGGCCAGCCGCCATCCGGCCCAGGCCAGCAGGCCGGCCACCGCGGCCAGGCCGGCCAGCACCGCCGGGTTCCCGGTCGCGACGGTGATCACCAGCACTAGGGCCGCCGCGAGCGCGGCCAGGGTCAGCGGGACCCGCTGGCGAGCCGGTAGCGCGGCGGCCGGGCCAGGGCCACCGGCCGGGACCGGCCCCGGCGGCGCGGCAGGATGACCAGGGTCTCCTGCTCGGTCCCGGCGTAGGGCTGGCCGATGCCCCAGCGCTCGCGGGCCTGCTCGTGCTCGGCCGACCGGCGGGTCATCTCGCGGTTGATCTCATCGAAGCGAGTCGCCGGCGGCGGCGCGAACGGGCCGAGCTCCGGGTGCACGTGCGAGGGCCCGGCCTCGATCTCGCCGTCCTCGGCGGGCGCGAACAGGTGCAGGTGCTTGCGCACGAAGCGCTCGTAGTCGGCGCTGCCGCGCACCAGGTCGGGCGCGACGCAGACGACGTCCCAGTTGGAGGCGACCTTCTCCGGGTCGGCGGGGTCGAGCCGCAGCGAGCGCCCGCGCATCTGCTGCACCGACACGCCGGTGGTGGCCGAGCGTCAGGTCGACCAGCAGTTCAGCGGCGGGCAGTCCCAGCCCTCGCCGAGCAGCGCCCGCGTGCCGACGAGCACCCGGGTCGCGCCGTCGTGAAGAGCCGCGTGGCCAGCTCGACCCACAAGCGCGGCTGCCACTCGGCGCCGGTCGCGGCCAGCCGGACCAGGCCGCCCTCGCCCGGTTCGGCGCGCAGGCTGGCCGCGATCCCGCCCGGCCCGCCCGCGCCGCCGGTCTGCCCGTCCCGCCGTTCCGCCGGTCCCGCTCGTTCCGCCGGTCTCGCTCGTTCCGCCAGTCCCGGTGTTCGCCAGTCTCGCTCGTTCCGCCGGTCTCGCTCGTTCCGCTGGTCTCGCTCGTTCCGCTGGCGGGGGTCGCGGCGGCCTGGGCCAGCGCGTCAGCAGGGAGTCCGCGTCGGCGGCGGCGCAGCGCAGGCCGCGCCCGGTGACCAGCAGCGGCCGCAGCACCGCGGTGCGGACGTCGCCGGCCAGCGCCCGCAGCGCCTGCGGGCGCCGTGCCGGCGTCGGCGGCCAGCACGCCGGCCAGCGCTCGGGGCGCCGCCGCCGGCCAGCTCGGTGTCGGTCAGCACCAGCGCGCGCAGCCGCTCGCCGCGGGCGTCGAACTCGCAGCCGATCACGTCCACCAGGCGCGGCCGACTTCGCGGCCGAGTTCGTCAGCAGCCGGTCGACGTCCGAGGCGCCGCGCCGGATCCCCTGCCGGGTCAGCGTGAAGCCGAGCTCGCGCAGGCGCGGCCGCGACTCGCTGGTACCGCGCCGGCCGCCGCGTCGCCGGAGTCAGCGGCCAGGCAGCGCAGCGCGTAGTCCTCCAGCAGCACCAGCCAGTCGTCGAGGTCCGGCGGCTCCCGGTAGCCCTCGCCGCGCGGCACGCCCGGCGGCAGCTCCAGCCCGCCCGAGGCCAGGAACCGGCGCTGGCCCGGGCCAGTGCCGGGTGCGCGCGCTGGAACGCCGGCCCAGGACACCGTCGCCTCCTCGCCTTCCGCTGGACCGGTCCCGATCCGGCTGATGACCCAGTCCGGCAGGGTCAGGGTGCCCGCGCTTTCCTCGTGCAGGCTGGTGATGAGCTCGGTGAAGCGCAGGTCGTGCTCGGCCAGCCAGGCCGCCTCGGAATCCAGCGGCCGGGTCAGCCAGGCCAGCTCCTGGTAGGGCGCGAGGGCCCGTCGCGCACCAGCGCCGGGGTGGGCACGGTGAAGTCGACCGGGCCGAGCAGCGCGCCGTAGAGCGCGGTCTCGTCCTCGGTCAGCGCGTCCGGCGGCGTCGCGGTCAGCGCCGATCACGTGCACGCCGCCCAGCTCGGCCAGCGCGGCGCGCACCACGTAGCCCCACAGCGACGCGAGGTGGTGGCATTCGTCCAGCACGACGGTGCCGACCCCGGCGTGGCGCAGCGTGTCGATCCGCTGCCGGGCCGCCGGCCGATAGCAGGTCCGACAGCTCGAGGCCGGCGTGCTCGGCCCGCGCGATCTCGCGCTTGAGCGCCGGCGGTGATCCGCGCCAGCTCGCGCTGGCGCCGGGCCGCGGCCGGCGCCGGTCCAGGAAGCCGCGTCCTCGCGCTGCCGCTTCGGCGGTGCGTCCCGGTCGCGCGGGCCCGGTCCGCCGCCCAGCGCCGCTCGGGCGAGGTCGCCGAGCACGACGCCGGGATCGTCGAGCTGGCAGAGCGCCTGGTAGGTCAGGCAGGCGATCGGGGCCGACGGGTCGGCCGCCGCCAGCCCGGCAGGCGCGCCGAACTCGGCCGCGGCCGCGCAGCCACTGCTCCTGGACCGCCGTGTTGGGCACCAGGACCAGCGCGCGCTGGCCGAGCCGGCGCATCATCTCCACGCCCAGCAGCGTCTTGCCCGGATCCCGGCGGCGCGACGATGTGCGTGCGCCGCCGCCGGTGCCGGCGATCCTGGTCGAAGGCGCCCAGCGCGAGCAGCTGGTACTTGCGCCACGTGCCGTCGAAGGCGAGCTGGCTGAACTCGGGCTCTGCGGCAGGCACGGCAGCAGATTACGTCAAGGGCCGGTAAAAACGGCAGATGTCAGCTTATGTAGCGAGATCGGCCCGTACCTGGCCCGGATCACCCGGCGGGGGCCGCGAAGAAGTGCCGGGGATTATCCACCAGCATCGCGTTAATCTGCTCCGGTGTTACCCCCCGGTCGCGGATGTAGGGCAGCACCTCGTTACCGATATGCAGGTAATGCCACTGCGGCATGAACGGCAGGACCTCCGGGTCGATCCAGTCGATGTAGCAGGACGCGTCGTGGGCCAGCACCATCCGGTCGGCGAACCCGCGCCGGCACATCTCGACCAGCGTGTCCGCGCGGGCCTCGAAGGTGGTCGCGACGTTGATGCCGAACCGGTCCATGCCGAGCACGAATCCGGCCTCGGCTAGCTCGGTGAGATGGTCGCAGTCGGTGGTGTCGCCGCTGTGCCCGAGCACCACCCGGCCCGGGGCCACGCCCTCCTCGTCGCACAGTACCCGCTTGACTTCCAGCCCGGTCCTGGACTCCGGGTGGGTGTGCACCGTGATGGGCGTGCCGGTCAGCTGGTGCGCCCTGGCCACCGCGCGCAGCACCCGCTCCACCCCCGAGGTCAGGCCCTTGCTGTCGATTGCGCACTTCAGCATGCCCGCTTTCACCCCGGTGCCGGTGATGCCCTCGGTGATGTCGCGCACGAACATGTCCACCATCGGATCGGGCACCTCGGTGCCCAGGACCACGCTCAGCGCCGGGCCGCGGTGCTGGAAGTAGAACGGAACGCTGTCATAGGTGTAGATACCGGTCGCCACGATGATGTTCAGCTCGGGCAGCCGCTCGGCGACCCGGACGATCCGCGGGAGGTAGCGGCCCAGGCCCACCACGGTCGGGTCCACGATGGTCCGGATGCCCTGGTCGGCGAGCGCGCCGAGCTTGCGGACGGCGTCGGTGATGCGCGCTTCCTCGCTGCCCCATTCGTCCGGGTAATTCTGCTGGACGTCGGCGGTGAGGCTGAAGATGTGCTCGTGCATGTAGGTCGGGCCCAGCGCGGCGGTGTCCACGGGCCCCCTGACGGTCGGTACCTGACTCATCTGCGGTGCAGTTCCCTCCGCGTCCAGTGGGTAGCTTGACTGGTATGAGATTCATCATCGTCTGCTGGCGCTGGCCGTCGCTAGGCCGCGGGGCGCCCGGGGCGGCGTCGTGACCACCGACCCGTACGCGACCGCGGCCGGGCTGGTCGAGCGCTCCGCGGCCGCCTACGCCGCGAGCGTGCCCGCCGATCCGGCCGACGACGGCTTCTTCGGGCCGGCCAGCGTCGCCTGGCGGCTGAGCGCCGACCTGTCCTCGCCGGTCGCCGGGCTGCGCGCGCTGCTGCTGCAGGCCCTGCACCCGCTGGCCATGGCCGGAGTCGACCAGCACAGCGACTGGCGCCGCGACCCGGTCGGCCGTCTCGCGGCGACCTCGGCCTACCTGGCCACGGTCAACTTCGGCGACCGGGCCGCCGCGCAGCGGGCCGCCGCCCGGGTCCGCCGCATCCATGAACGCGTACAGGGGACCGACGAGGTGACCGGCCAGCGGTACGCGGCCACCGACCCCGCGCTGCTGCTGTGGGTGCACGCGGCGCTGGTCGACTCGGCGCTGGCCGCCAGTGACCTGTTCGGCGCCACGCTGCCGCCTGCCGACGCCGACCGGTACCTGGCCGAGATGGTCACCGCGGCCGAGCTGGTCGGCGTGCCCCGGGCCCAGGTCCCGGCCAGCCGGGCTGAGCTTGACCGCTACCTGTCGTCGGTTCAGCCGGTGCTGCGCTGCACCCCGGCCGCCGCGCAGTCCATGGCCTACCTGCTCGATCCGCCCGGGCTGGACCCGGACATGGCCGAGATCTGGCAGGACGTGCGGGACGGCGCGATCATCGCGCTGCCGTCCTGGGCCAGGGACAGCTACGGCTACCAGGTGCCGCAGCCGCTGACCGCGGACCGGCGGACCGAGATCCGGCAGGCGCTGGGCGTCATGGACACCGTGTTCCTGGGCGAGCCTGGCGTGCTCGAAGCCCGGCAGCGGATCACGCTGCGGATGCGCGCGGCCCGGCGCACGTGACGAAACAAGTGGTCGCGGCGGCGTCGGTGGCCTCGGCGGCGGCACTGGCGGCGCTGGCGGTGCTGGCCGCGCGACGCCGGGTCGGGCCGCTGCGGTGGCGCCGCGGCCTGGCCGCGCTGCAGCTGGCCGGGCGGGGCGCCGCCCGGTACGCCGGGCATGCGCCGCGGCTGTTCGCGCTGGCCGGAGAGCACCGGCAGGAGCTGCGCAACGACCTCGCGCTGCAGACCGCCGAAGACGTCGCGGACACCCTGGGCACGATGAAGGGCGTGCTGATGAAGCTCGGCCAGATGGCCAGCTACGTCGACGAGGGCCTGTCACCTAGCGTCCGCCGGACGCTGAGCAGGCTGCAGGACAGCGTCCCGCCGATGAGCCAGGACCTGGCCGCCGGGGTCATCGCCGAGGAACTGGGCCAGCCGCCGGAGCAGGCCTTCGCCCGCTGGGATCCCGAGCCCATCGCGGCCGCGTCGATCGGGCAGGTGCACCGGGCCATCACCCGCGACGGCCGGGCGGTGGCGGTCAAGGTCCAGTATCCGGGGATCGCCGAGACCATGGCGGCGGACCTGGGCAACGTGGCCCTGCTGCGCCGGATGCTCCGGGTCACCGCGCCGAGCCAGGACGTCGACGCGCTGATCTCCGAGCTGCGGGACCGGGTCCTGGAGGAGCTGGACTACCGGCAGGAGGCCAAGAACCAGCAACTGCTGGCCGGCTACTTCCAGGGTCATCCCACGATTGGAATCCCGGCCATCGTTCCTGAGCTTTCCACCCGCCGGGTCGTGACCAGCGAGCTGGCCGACGGCGCTCGCTTCGCCGAGCTGGCCAGCTGGCCCCAGTCCGAGCGGGACCTGGCCGCAGAGACGATCTACCGGTTCGTCTTCCGCAGCCTGTATGAGGTGCGGGCCTTCAATGGCGACCCGCATCCGGGCAACTACCTTTTCCACGGCGGCGGCCGGGTCACCTTCCTGGACTTCGGGCTGGTCAAGCACTTCACCACTGATGAGCTGCTGCCGCTGATGAACATGGCCAGGCACCTGTGCGTGCGCCGGGACCCCGAGGCGTTCCGGGCCAGCATGGAAGTGGCCGGGTTCTTGCGCCCGAACGCTCCGCTGAGCACCGAGACGATCGTCGATCACATGGCGTTGTTCTACGACACGATCCGCGAGCGCGGGCCGCTGACGATCACCGGCGACTACGCGTCCCGGGTGGTGCGGCGGTTCTTCGACGTGCGCAGCCCGGTGGCCGGCTACGCGAGCATCCCGCGCTCTTACGTGATCCTGCAGCGCATCAACCTGGGCCTGTTCGCCCTGCTCGGCCAGCTGAACGCCACCGCGGACTGGCGCGCGATCGCCGAGGAGATCTGGCCGTTCGTGCAGGCGCCGCCGTCCACCCCGATCGGCGAAGCCGAAGTGGCCTGGCGGGCCGGGCGCCCGGCGGGGCCCGATGCCCTGCTGCTGCGGCCGCCGCCGCGCTGAGCCAGGCCGCTGGCCCGCTGGCCCGCTGGCCGCCGGGCGGGAGGAGGCGCTGGTTTACCGGCCGGCCGTCCCTGCGGTTCCTGCGGTTCCGGTGCTTTCGCTGAAGAAGAGCTCGCCCGGCGCCCCGGGCAGCCATTGCAGGGCCTTCTCGAAGTGGACGGTCGTCCCTTCCTTCCCGTTGCTGATCAGGCGCAGGTTGTCGACCACCGCATCCATGATCTGCAGGCCCCGGCCATGCTCAGCGGTCACCGGCACCGGGCCGTCCAGGGCGGGCACTGGCAGCGCCGTGCTCCCGGTGTTGATCACCTCGATGATGCACCGTCCGTCCGTGGCCCTGGCCTGGACCTGATAGTCGACGCCTGGCCCGGCGTGGCTGATGACGTTGGCGCAGGCCTCATCCAAGGCCAGGGCGATGTCGGTCCTGGTGTCGGGGGTCACGCCGAGGATCTCAAGGCAGCCATCGAGCACCTGACGGCTGACCGGCACGCTAGCGGCGTCGCGAGGCAGGTACAGGATTATCTTGATCTCCACTCGGTCTACCTCCGGGGGGACGAGGACAAGCCGTCCGGACGCTCCTGAGGCCAGCTACCCCAGCTTGCGGTTCCTAACCTGGCTGGGTGAGCGCCTGACCGAATTAGCCGGGTTGCCTGCGCGCCGCGGAATTCCGGCCGATTGTTCGCGCGCCGATGTGTATGCGCGCTTTTCCCGGGAAGTCCGCTTGACATGCGCGTTACCTGGACCGCCCCGGTTACCTGGCTCGCCGCCTGGGCCGGCCTGCTGGCCCTGGCCGGCTGCTCGCAATCGCTGGCGCCCGGGGGCGCGCCATTCCCGCCGCCGGCCTCGGCCGCGCCGCCGGGCGGGCCGCTGGTGCCCGGGCCACCGCATTCGGTCACGGTCTCGCGCGGCCTCGCCGCGCAGGCGGAGCTGGACGTGGTCAGCGGGGCCAGCACGATCACGGTCGGCACCGCGAACCTGGGCCGCGCCCTGCTCACCGCGGCCACGCCGGCCGACTCGGGGGTCCGGCCCGATCTGGTCGTCGGCCGCGCGGTGCAGGTCTTCCTGGACCAGACCGGCCTGCCCGGGCCGGCCGCGCTGCGGATCACGCTGAACTCCGGGGTGCGCTGGCAGCTGGTGTTCAGCGGCGGCGCCAGCCAGACCGCGGTGGATTTGTCCAAGGGCCGCCTCAGCAGTGCCGACTTCACCGCCGGGACCAGCCTGATCTCGCTGCAGCTGCCCGATCCGGCCGGGACGGCCACCATCATCCTGGCGGGCGGCGCCAGCCAGCTGAACGTGAGCGTCCCGGCCGGCGTGCCCGCCCGGCTCCGGCTGGTCGGCGGCGCGTCCTCGGTCACCCTGGGCGGCCGTTCCTATACCGGCATCGCCGGCGGCACCGTGCTGACCATGCCCGGCTGGGCCAGGGCCGCGAGCCGCTACGAGATCGACGCCCCGGCTGGCGTCTCGCTGGTCTGGGTCACCAGCCGGTAGCGGGCCCGCGGGCCCCGCCGCCGCGCTGGCGACCGTGACCTCCCCGGTCCCGTAGGCGTCGGGTCTATTCCGGTGGTCTAGCCCTCTTCGCGTTCAGCCCTTTCTCAGATAAAGCCTATCTATTACTGATAACTAATTCATAATCACCTCAGAATCCGCTATCGCCGGCCAGCAGGCGCCGTCTCAGGCTCATGCGGGACCTGGCGCTCCACAAAGTCTTCACGGAGAACGCATCAAGCGCTCATCTGGCCAGGCGAGAAATACCGAAAGACTGCACGCCGATCATTTGTCGTCTTGTCGTCTCGTCGTCTTGACGTCGGCCGCGAGCCCCTATCGGCCGAAAGTGTGCCGCTAGAGGGGGTGCGTGACAATCCGCAGATCTCACAAGCCGCTGCTTGCTACCGCGGCATTCTCAGGGCTGGCTCTGATCGCCGCGGCCTGCGGCAGCGGCAACGACTCAAGCAGCACCGGCGCAGGCGCAAGCCCGACCGCGGCGCCGTCACAGTCCGCGGTCAGCTCGATCGCGGCCCAGGTGCCCGCCGACGTCAAGGCGAGCGGTGAGCTGACGGTGGCGGCGGATGCGACGTACGCCCCGAACGAGTTCGTCGCGGCCGACGGCAAGACAGTGATCGGCCTGGACGCCGACCTCGCGAAGGCGCTCGGGCAGGTACTAGGTCTCAAGGTCACCCTGGCCAACTCGACCTTCGACACGATCATCCCCGGCCTCGCCTCCGGCAAGTACGACCTGGGTATCTCGTCGTTCACCGATACCAAGGAACGCGAGCAGACCGTCGATTTCGTCACGTACTTCGTGGCCGGTACCTCGTTCTACGTGAAATCCGGCGGGCCGGACATCAAGTCCCTGGCGGACCTGTGCGGGCGCACCGCCGCGGCGGAAAAGGGAACGACCCAGGCGGCGGACGCCCAGGCGCAGGCGGCAAAGTGCAGGTCGGCGGGTAAGCCGACGGTGACAGTGCAGGTCTACAACGACCAGAACGCCGTCAACCTGGCGCTGTCCGCGGGCCGCGCGGACGTCGCCATGGCCGACTCGCCCGTGGCCGCCTACCAGGTGAAGCAGTCGAACGGCGTCTTCAAGGTGGCCGGCCCGCCCTATGGCACCGCGCCGTACGGGATCGCGATCCCCAAGGACAACGGGATGGCCGACCCGGTGCTGGCTGCCGTCAAGCACCTGATGGCCAATGGCACGTACCAGCAGATCCTGAAGAAGTGGGGGGTGCAGGGGGGCGCGATCTCGAATCCCGCAGTCAATGCCGCGGTTAGCTGACCGGCCCCAGCATCCGATCAGTCCACGTCGCACCGGAGAGCAATTGACGACACCGCGAACGGCAGGTACCGCCGAGCGAACGAGGCCGCCTGAGGAAATCAAGGCTGTACCGGTCCGTCACCCGGGACGATGGCTCGCGGCGGCCGTCGTGCTCCTCCTAGTCGCAATGCTGGTGCATGCCCTGGTGACAAACCCGCGCTTCCAGTGGGGCATCATCGGGGACTACTTCCTGTCCAGCCGGGTGCTGGAAGGCCTGGAGTTCACGATCTTGCTGACCGTGGTCGCCATGGCGATCGGGATCGTGCTCGGCGTGATCCTGGCCATCATGCGGCTGTCGGCGAACCCGTTGCTGTCCGGCGCGAGCTGGGCCTACATCTGGCTCTTTCGCGGCACGCCCGTGCTGGTCCAGCTGCTGTTCTGGTTCAACCTGGCTTTCCTTTACCCGCGGATCTCACTCGGCCTGCCGTTTGGCCCCGCCTTCCTGGATGCCAACGCGAACGACCTGATCACGGCGCTCGCTGCGGCGATCCTCGGGCTCGGCCTCAACGAGGCCGCCTACATGGCCGAGATCGTCCGGGCCGGCATCCTGTCCGTGGAACATGGCCAGACCGAGGCGGCGCAGGCGCTGGGCATGACCAGGACTCAGACCCTGCGCCGGATCATCCTGCCGCAGGCCATGCGCGTGATCATCCCGCCGACTGGCAACGAGACCATCTCCATGCTCAAGACATCATCCCTGGCCAGCGTGATCACCGTCACCGAGCTGCTCTACGCGGTCCAGCTCATCTACTCGGTGAACTTCCGCACGATCCCGCTGCTGATCGTGGCCAGCATCTGGTACCTGATCGCGACCTCGGTGCTCACGATCGGCCAGTTCTACATTGAGCGGCACTACGCCCGCGGCTCAGCCCGTCAGCTGCCGGCCACGCCGTGGCAACGCCTGCGCCGCTATCTGTTCAGCTACCGCGCGACACCGCCCGCGCCGCCCGGACCGCCCGGACCGCCCGCGCCGCCCGCGCCGCCCGGACCGCTTCCGCCAGGGCAGCGGCGATGACTGCCGTGGCCCGAGCCCGCCGGTCCCCGGCGCCGAAGTCCCGCTCATGGTGCGGGCCGAGGGCGTCCACAAGCGCTTCGGTCATCTCCCGGTCCTGCGCGGGATCGATCTCCAGGTGGCCCGCAAGGAGGTGATGTGCATCATCGGCCCGTCGGGTTCGGGCAAGTCGACGTTGCTGCGCTGCGTCAACCACCTCGAGAAGATCAATGCGGGCCGGCTGTGGGTCGACGGCGAGCTGGTCGGCTACCGGCCGCACGGCGACAAGCTCTACGAGCTGCGCGAGCGGGAAATATGCGCGAAGCGGGCCGAAATCGGCATGGTCTTCCAGGAGTTCAACTTGTTCCCGCACATGACAGCGATGGAGAACGTGATCGAGGCGCCGATCCGGGTGCGCGGCACGCCGCGGGCGCAGGCTATTGAGCTGGCCAGGGAGCTGCTCGATCCGGGCCGGCCTGGGGGGCAAGGCAGGCGCCTACCCCAAGCAGCTCTCCGGCGGCCAGCAGCAGCGCGTTGCCATCGCCCGGGCGCTCGCCATGCAGCCCAAGCTGATGCTCTTTGACGAGCCGACTAGCGCGCTTGACCCGGAGCTTGTCGGCGACGTGCTCGCCGTGATGCGTGATCTGGCCACGAGCGGTATGACGATGATCGTGGTCACCCACGAGATGGCCTTCGCCGGTGAAGCGGGGGACACCCTCGTCTTCATGGACGAGGGTGTCGTGGTCGAGGCCGGCCGTCCGCGTGAGCTGCTCAGCAACCCGCAGCACCCGCGGACTCGGGCATTCCTGTCCAAGGTCCTCTAACGACTGCCAGGGCTGGCCGAGGTGGCCCCGGGCCTGCTGGCCGGGGCCGGGCGAAGCCCGGACGGAGCGTAGACATGTCGCGAGGGAGAGAGCATCCTGGAATCTGTCGCATGAAGTGCCTCGGGGGCGAGCTTAGATGGGAGCTCGGTTATGTATGCAGTGGTACGGCGATACGACGGGGTGATCGATCCTGCAGAGGCGGGACGCCGAGTCCAGGAGGAGTTTATCCGGATTCTCCGCGAGGTTTCCGGATTCGTAGCCTATTACTGGGTCGATTGCGGAGATGGGGTGATGCTTTCAACCTCGGTCTTTCAAGATCAAGCGGGGGAGGAAGAATCAACGAAAAGGGCCGCGGAGTACGTGCGCTCGAATCTTGAGTCACTGCTCCCGAACCCTCCCCAGGTCACAGCTGGCCATGTTGTATCGTCCGGCTAGGGGGTTCGCAGACTGCGCGCTTCGGAGATCGGGTTGCGTGATTCCGTCAGCGTGCCGGTGACTGAATTAGCTGATGATCTAGGCGAGCTGCGCGGTTTAGCTCCCGAGGTCGCCGAGGTCTCGGGCGAATCGGGCGTTCCTCGCCCGTGCCGTGCGGCAGGGCGTGTTGGAGTTCGTGGCGGGAACGCCGGCCCGCTACGACGGGGGTCGGCCGGGACGTCTGGGTCGGCCGGGACGTCTTGAGCTGGCTATTTGCGTCACACGACGACACTGCCGAGTCGCCCGGATGAGATGACGTCCCGCCACGGAATGCACAGGCCAGCGCCGGATGCGCATGTCAGGGCTGGGGTCGGCTACCATGCTGGCAGTTCCCGCCGGTGTAGCTCAGTTGGCAGAGCGGCCGTCTTGTAAACGGCAGGTCAGCGGTTCGACTCCGCTCACCGGCTCAAGATCGTCCGGGATCACTGAAGGCCCTCTCACCTGCGTGAACGCGCGAAGCGAGAGGGCACCGGAATGCCTGTACGTCAGCGCCCAGATTCCAAGATCACCACAAAAATCCCACAACCCGGACCGGACGTACGCGGACATAGCCGCCGCGCGCCCGCAAGCTCCCGCCGCCCCGGCCGGGCCCGGCCGCGCGGCCGAGCCATCAGCGGGGAGACTCGGACGGGCCGACAGGGCCGCACGGTGATCGAGACGCCCGAGGGAATCACGGTGTACCCGGCCCGGTGCGAGGGGGAGCGGTGGCGGGCAGTGTGGTACGAGGACGGCGAGCGGAAGCAGTGCGAGGCGGCGTCCGAGGACCGACTGGCGGGCAGCCTGGAGAAGGTCGCGATCCGGCTGGCCGCTGATGCGCCGAACATGCTGCGCACCGGCGATGAGCTGATCGCCTTCTACTTGTCGCCGGACCGGCTTCCGGTGGAGCGTCAGTGGTCGCGGAAGCACACCGAGACGCAGCGGTCTTTGTGCCAGCGGTTCCTGCGGCCGGTGATCGGGCACCTGGCCTGTGAGGACATCCGGATCGCGGAGATGCAGGCGGCGGTGAATGCCGCGCCGACGGCTCAGGAGGGCCACCGGGTCCGCGCGATGATCTCGGCGCTGACCGCCGCGGGCATCGCCGGCGGGTACCTGGCCAATCCGAGACTGCGGGAAGTGCACTGGCAGGCAAAGGGCAGGGCAGTGGCACCCGCTCGCACGGTGCCTGCGGGGGAGTCCGTCCTGTTCGTCGATCCGGATGAGATCCCGGCCGCCGATGACGTCATCCGGCTCGGACGGGCCCTGGCCACGATGCGGGATGGCTTGTACGAGCTGATGGTCTACTTCGCGGCCTATACCGGGCTGCGCTGGAGTGAGCTGGCCGCGCTGACTGCGGCCGGAATCAACCAGCAGGCCCGGACCGTAGCGGTGCACCGCAAGGTGATCGAGGTTCGCGGTCACCTGTATGTGGAGGCCCCCAAGAACCGGAAGCGGCGGCAGACGGTCTATCCGGACCAGACTCCGCAGGGGTGGCTTGTGGGCGAGAGAGTGGCCGCGCGGATCGCTGCTGTCAGCGCGGAGCAGGAGGCCGGGTTCAACCCGCTGGGGCTGATGTTCCCGGCCCCGGCTGGTGGGTACTGGCGGTCGTCCAACTTCCGCCGCCGTGTTCTTGGGAGCGGTTACCGGGCCGCCGGGTGGCGCGCTGACGATGGGTGCGGCCGGTGGACCTGGCACAGCTTGCGGCACGTGTTTTGCACCGCTGCGTTGTTCGACTGGGGGCTGGACGTTACCGATGTCGCCAAGCTTGCCGGGCACTCCAACGCCCGGATTACCTGGGACATGTATATCGGCAGTACTGCTGGGGTCCTTGACCGCGCTCGCGCAGCAACCGCCTGCCCGGTCAGCCCGCTGCCTGCCTTGACCCTGTCCGCCCCGGCTGGGCCGGGGAGCGCGCCTGGCCAGCTCGAAGCAGGTGAGCTGCGATGAGCGTTGCGCCTGACCTGCGTACGGACGAAGGTCTCTCCGGCCAGGCGAGTCACGATGACGCCCAAGCCGCACGGCACGCAGGCGAAGGGCCTTCCGGCCAGCATGCCGGGCAGGGCCGTCGGGTGGTGCGGTCCTGGCCGCTGCTGGTGCTCGCCGCTCCCGCGGCGGTGGCGGTGTGGTCTGGGTGGGTGGGGATCGGCCGGATGACCGGATTCGGCCTGGTCCATCCGCTGCCGGGCATCTGGGATTCCCTGCATATCGACACGGCGGTGACGCTGCCGATCGGCGTAGAGGCCTACGCGGCGTACGCGCTGCGCGCCTGGCTTGCTCCCGGCGATCAGGTGAGCCGGCGGACCCGGCGGTTCGCGGGGTGGTCGGCGGCAGGTTCGCTGCTGCTGGGCATGGCGGGCCAGGTCGCCTACCACTTGCTGGCCCAGGCCGCGGTTACCCGGGCGCCATGGTGGATCACCACCGCGGTGGCCTGCCTGCCGGTGCTCGTCCTGGGCATGGGCGCTGCCCTGGCACACCTGCTCCGCGCAGACGCCTGCCAAGCGGATCGTGCCTCGCGCCAATCGCCGGATGGCCGGGCTGGTCTCCTCAGCGTGAGCGGTCGGCTCGCTGAGGCCGACAATGCCGCCCGGCAGCTCGCAGCAGCCGGGAAGAGCATCTCCCGCCGCGCGTTGCGCCAGGCCGGGCTGCATGGCTCAAATGCCGACCTGGGCGTGCTGGCAGCCTTGATCCGCCAGCGGATATCCTCCGGGCAGCCGCTGGCGCGTAGCAGGATAATCCAGACCAGCCCAGCGCATCCGAGAGTCGGACCCGCGGATTAAGAGTCCGCTGTTCTACGGTCCGGGCGGGTTCGCAACCGTTCTGGCCTGGGCAAGTGAACCGACCCGGCGTCCCATGGACCCCGGTGAACTGCAACCAGAACTGCAACCACGGACACTGCCCGTCTGGGCTGTACTGCTCGGCAAGGCTGGTATCGGGGCTGACGTCATCTCTGCCGGGACGAGTGCCGCCGAAGCGGTCTGGGCGACCTAGCGAGGTCGCGAGGCTGGGCGTCAGACGACTGCCCGGAACGATCCGCCAGCTGCGGGCAGTGCACACCGCCGGCCCGGCGCCGCACACTTACCGCACGACCCGGCACCTGGCCAGTTGCGTCCATGCAGGGGGAGCGGACCGCTGTGATGACTTCGCGAGCCGACCAGAACCTGCTGGCTCTAGCCAACGGGCATACGAATGCGTGGCCCGGTTCGCGTCAGATTACGGATGATGCCGTAGCGCCCTTGCGGCGAGGGCTCGGTCACGACGTCCCGTTGGCCACAACGGGTTGTGGCTCCTCGCGATTGAGTCGTCGTCGGTAGAGACAGAGGCCCGACGATGAGCAACATCGCTGGAGCGGTCAAGGTACCGTCCAGTGCCGCCAAGGCAGCCACGGTTGAGGTGGACAATGCCGTCCGGTTGGTCCCCAAGACCGGCAGCCCGAACGTCGGTGGCCCGGATCGAGTCCGGACGGTCAGCGCGGCTCGGCCCGCCAGCCGGGGCCAGCATGCCACCAGCCCCGGACATGAAAAGTCTGTGCGGTCCTGGCCGCTACTGGTCCTGGCGCTGCCGGCTGCTGTTGCGGTGTGGTCCGGCTGGGTTGGCATCGGCCAGCTGACCGGGTTCGGACAAGTCCATCCGCTCCCGGGGATCTGGGACTCCTTTCCATCTGGACACCGCGGTAACCCTGCCGGTCGGCGTGGAGGCTTACGCCGCCTACGCCCTAGGGCATGGCTCGCCTCCAGCGAAGCGGTGTCAGGCCGCATTCGCCGGTTCGCCCGCTGGTCCGCAATCGGCTCACTGCTACTGGGCATGGCCGGCCAGGTCGCCTATCACTTGCTCGCGCAAGTGCGCGCCACCCACGCGCCATGGGGCATCACCACGGCAGTGTCCTGCTTGCCGGTCTTGGTTCTAGGCATGGGCGTTGCCCTAGCCCACATGCTCCGCGCCGACAGCCACAGCCAGGGCCAGCCCGGAGAGCAAGGGGCCGTTGGGACGGACCGGTCCGGTCCGCTCGGACCACCGCGACACTTGCGGGGACCAAGTTGCGCGCACCATCCAGCGGGGCCGGCTGGCTGACGCCCATGCCGCTGCTACGCGGCTCTTCGCCGCTGAGCAGCGCGTGTCCCGGCGAACGCTGCGCGCAGCGGGCCTGCGCGGTTCGAACGCGGAGCTGGGTGAACTGGCGCGGATCGTCAAGAGACATCCCCCGCGGGTTGGCTGAATGCGGGTACTGCATGAGGAGAATGGCCGAAAGATTCGTGGTGTCGGAGTGCCTCGATTGGGCGAAGCCGACGGGATGGCAGCTGTCGATTGAGGTGAATACGATTCGTCGCAAGCCGCAATAAGCCGGGCGGTCCCGCCAACCCCGTTTCAGAGGATTCATCATGAAGGTACTCGCCCGCCCACCGGTGAACTCGCCATAGATGGGCAGTGGCCGGGGCTGGTGGACTGGTGGAGGACGATTGGATGCGGCGAACTGCTGGCCCATGTTCGCGACGGCAGGTCTCCTGCATGCCCCCAGGGCGCGATCCCTCGTAGGGGCTAAATGATCACCAGGGCTGGTATCGGCCGATGGCGGATGGCAATTAGTTGCAACCCCTCGTAGGGGCGATGAGGACCGGCGTGGACGCCCGGTCGCGCAGGACCAGCACGTTGCGACCCCTCGTAGGGGCGATGAGGACCCGGCCGCAGCCGCCGGCGACGGGACGTGGCCTGTTGCGACCCCTCGTAGGGGCGATGAGGACGCCGTGGAGCGCGGGCGACGGGCCGCGGATCATCACGTTGCGACCCCTCGTAGGGGCGATGATCACCCCAGGGTAAAGCCCTGGTCGTTGGTGCTGCCGCGCGCCATTTCCGGATGGGTTTTGCAGCAGACCTCCGGTGGTGCACGACGGCCGGGAAGTCTGCCGCAGGAACGAAGAAGATCATTTGCTTTTTCAGAGGATGTCGTCTGGCGCGGTCTGCGGGGTTCCCCATTCGTCGTGGTAGGGAGTCGCTCCTGGCGGGAAGGTGTAGACGAGGACGCTGTCGTAGCCCGGTATCGATGACATGCTGGACGGCAGCGCGGAATTGCCGGAGCTGGACTGCCGGGACATTTGTGGCCAGGGCCCGATGGCCCCGGGCCGCCCGCCTTCCCGAAACTCCCGGAGACCGCCTGTCATGTCCCAGCTGGAAGCTGATCACTGGCCGCTGCCTTGGCCAGCGGTCACTGCTGCATGACCTGCCCGCAGACGAGCTCGTCGATTTCTGGGCCGACGACAACGGATACGGGACGGCGGTCGCGCGCCCGGCTGCTCCGCCCTCGTCGCCGACGTCGGCAGGCTCTGTCGCGGCCACAGGGCTTCCCGGCCAGGGATTGACTGCAAGTTCCCCGCGGACGATCCTTGACGCGGAAATCGTCCTGTCGTTTCCTGCCTCCGCATCGGCACTAGGAAGGACACGCATGTGCCGCTGAACCCCCACACTCGCTCTGGTCTGGCTGACCCCGCTGCTCCCGGAGGAATCACATGCCAGCCAGCCGGGCCCTGCCGCCCATGCAGCATGCGGGCCAGCAAAGACATGCCAGGGCCAGAAGGGGCGACTGTCTCTGGTGCTGGCGGCGGGGTCGTGCTCGCCGCGATTACCGGCCACGACGCGCCGCTGTTCGCGGCGCTGATCATCGTCATCCTCCTGATAGGAGCCGCGGTGGTCATCATCCTGGTCAGCTGGCCCACCGAGATGACCGCGTTGACGCCATTCGCGCCGCAGAAGTGCTAAAAGCACTCCTGCCCTGGCTTGGCCTAGCCGCCGCCGGTCACCCGGCGAACCCCGGACACAAGCCCGCAGGACCAGGCGGATGCGCCAACAGGACGCTACAGCGAGGAGTGTTGGCGCAGGTCGCAGACTATGCCCGGCCGGGAATCACACCTTCCCAGCACCGGGAGCAACGCGCCGGCCACCAGGCCGTCAGGCTGGGAACCCGGACCGCCGTCATCCCGACGCGCGGAGTAAGGCAGGAATCCATGACCACTTTGGCTGCCCAGCCGAGCAAGCCCGGCCGGGTAAAGGTGACCTGCTACAGCACTATCATGGTGATTGACCTGGGGAAACGCCGAAGACGATCTCGGACACGGTGCCCCCATGCCGACCCAACCATTGTAGCCGGATTGTTACGACCATGCTGGGCTGCTGCGGGCCGTGCTGGCGTCGTACCGCTTGGTGATGCGCCAAATTGCCTCGACGGCTAGCATGAACGTTAATCGAGGTGATCTCCTGTATGTCGGGCTTACGCGGTCCCAACTAATGCGAAGGAACCGGCAGCGGCGATTGCCGATTCAGCACATGCTCAGGTGATCATAACGAACCAATGATTGAGAGGGCCCCAGTATGAGGCGCGTGGCGCTAGTCGAGCTCCCAGCTCTCCAACTCCTTGACCATGATGGCCTCAACTGGACCGCGCTCCGCCGACATGAACCGCTCGGCAGCAAACAGATCCTGGCAGCGCAACTCGCCGACGCGGGTTGGAATGTGTCGATCGTCAATCTCAAGGCAGGTGACACCCAAGTCGATTTCGGGCAGGTGCAGTGGCGTTCTCGTGACCTGACGAAGGTTGCAGTGGGCGCTGATTGGAGACAACTGGATGCGAGGTCCGCTGATATCTGGGGCATCACGGTCAATTACCTCCAGGAACGGGACTTAGCCGCCCGGATCATTAGCCACCTGGCAGCTAGCGGGGCACCTGTCGTCGTCGGGGGCTCCGATGCTCTCGCGGATCCTGAGTTCTACCTCCGCGCCGGAACGAGTGCGGTTGTGATCGACAAGTCAGGTGCTGCCAACCTGGCCGCCATGGAGTATGTCATCGGTAGCGAGTTGGCGGACGAACTAACTGGCGTTGTCCTGCCTGACGGACGCAGGTTCGCTACCAAGCGGCCTCCCATGAAGCCTTCCCAGTGGCCCTTGCCGCCCGATTGGGCCGTATGCGAGACGCTTGGCACCGAGTACTGGGAGGCGCCACTGCCCCCGAACTTGCTCCCAATCGGGGCCGTGATGCTTGACATCGGGTGTGACCGGCACTGCGATTTCTGCCAGACACCGACTTACCGAATCGGCTATGGGGCGACCCCGGCGGATCGCGCCGCAGCATGGTTGGCTGCACAAAAGAGGGCCGGCGCGAAATCCGTCATCATACTTTCCGACCAGTTCCTTGGCCGGATACTGCGGGATGGTGGACGCCGCGACATTCTGGAAATAATGAGCATCTGCCGAGAACTTGACCTTGCCGTTTTGTGGGGAAACGGGTTGGAACTCAGCAAGGCAACGCGCGGGCGAGGAATGCCGAAGGGCGATCCTACTCCCGATGACGAACTCATTGAAGCGTTGTGGGGCTGGGACATGCGCCGGGGCTGCGCACAGGCGTATATCCCGGCTGAGCGCCCGGTCATCGGCACCTCGTCGTACCAAAAGCTCCTGCCTTGGGGTGAACACCGCGCCATGATGAGACGGATTGTGGCGGCGGGTGTTCCGGATATCAACTACGGAGTCATCGTAGGCTTGCCAGAGGACTCCCACGAAACCCTCCGGGCACTGAGCGACGCCGTCGAGGAACTACGTGACGAACTCAAAGCGGTCAATGCTGACCTTAGGTTCCGTGTGACGCCGTATGCGATCCGGCCACTGCCGGGCACTCCCCAGGCTCGAAACCTAGCTGACTTGGGACTAATCCGTTTCACAGACACCGCCATCGTGGGGGGGTTCTGGACGGCGTGCGCCGACACCAGATATCTCAGCTACGCGGAAGTGTCCGACTGGCAACTCAAGCTCATCGACCGACTCAACGATCCAGAACCAGACTGGCAGGGCATTACCGGCCTGCAGAATTGCCGGGATGCCCGATTGTCTTTCGAGCGATGAGCTTGACCAGGAAACATTTATCGACTCGACGTCAGTGTGTAATTAGCTAGACTCGGTGATCCATCTTGCCTGGCTTATAAAATTGCTACGCTGGCTGGGGCCAATAACCTCCGAGAGTGCAGACAGGCGGTTACTGTTTAGAGTGTCAATTGTGTTTTCGGATAGCTTTGCGTTGACTAGTGCAGTCCAGAGCGGCTGCAGACGCCCGCCGCGGCTGCGCTTCGTTCTGTCGACGCTCAACCCAAGGTGAATCCGAGTAAGAGAAGTGTTGGCAGCGAACGTCATGGGATAATGAAAGTACAAGACAAAATATGCGTGAGACCCAGTAATTGCAGAGTAGTCAAATCCCACTTCGCGTAAATACAAAATACCCTCATGAATCAATCCGAGTGCACCACCAACAAGCCTACTGCCATCTTTCGCTAAAAAAACCACAGAATCGTCACCGAAAACTTCTGCAATGATATTTAGATAATCGGCTACATATTTCTCTGTGGCCTTCAAGCCGTACTTAACAGAATTCTGCACCGTGAGTGGGGCAAAAGTGCTGATACATCCCCGCAGTGGTACAATATCCGCCGTCAGCTTAGCTTGACGGAAGGCAGCGATATCTCTCCGTATGAGGCGGCGAGGCTCGGCTCGAAGACTTTCTACGTATTCATCGAACGGAGACGTTGGAACATCGAGCCATGCATCCACTCCCTCCAGCAGGATATGGGCAGAAGGAATATTTACGATCGCGTCTGCAGCTCGCGTTGTTATATATGGTATTATTAGCGTCTCGGACTTTCCGATCATATGCAAAGCGCTGGCCAGCAGCGCCTTTGTCGCAGTATTAACGCTGCTCGACGATACGGTTGGAAGATCCGTCTGATATCCGCTGAGCGCCCCACCGAAATAAGACGAAGCCAATAAGGGGCTTGATGGCATTCCGCGAAGAATGTGATTAAGCTGATAGCGCGGATTCGAAGAAATGTAATTGTAAATCGGGAGCAAGCCGACTGCGATGCCTTGCCCGGTTTCCCCGGTGGCATAAGCATATGGCGCTCGTCCACCAAGTTCTCGTACGGTGAGCCATCGCATTGAGGAATAGACCGAGTGTGAACGCAGAGAACCTACATCAGGGATTTCCACGCGGCGCCTTTCCCAGGAAGGTCACAACGGTATCTCGCCTGCAGTTATGTGACGAACACAACATCTTGAGGTATAAAACCTTACACTACGCCCTCCTGTGAGCCAACCGTTACGAGCTGCGCCTGCCCCTATCGCATACCTCTAGCGCTATCGCGTCCGCGCCTATCAGTCCCTGTGCTAGCTCCTCTAATGTTGTGGCCACGTGAGCATACGCTTCCAATCCAGGCGAGTCCCTCATCGCCGGCGCTGCCACCTCGAATAACGCTAACAGGCAAGCTTGTAGTTGACAACGCCAGCATGACGTATTACTCTTCACTGAAGTATTACGTTACTAAAGTAGAGTTCTGTTGTTTAGCTGGGACCAGATATCAATCTTGTAGTCGTTGGCTGGAGTCCTGAAATCCGGCCGTATGTCACTTCCGCACTTGTTGCACGCGGGCGGCCAGTAGGGGTCGTTTCTGATTACCCCCTGGCTGAGTCCCCATCAGTCGTTGTCCAGCAACTTAGTATTCCAGGCTTTGATAAGAGCCCTCTTGAGCACTTGTCAGCTTTGGTCTCATTCGCTGAGAAGCAGGCAGCAACCGGATTCGTAACGTTTGACGACAGATTGGCACTTGTAACTGCACTTGCTGCTCGAAGGCTAAACTTTGTGGGACCTGACCCAGAAGCCGTGCGGATATCCGCTGGAAAGTTTGCCTGCCGAGCGGCGCTCGCTAAGCATGGGCTATCGACCGTAGCGTATCGTAGGATTCATGGCGACGAACACGAAGAGTTGCCGCCCGAGAGCATTCCGATGCCTGTAGTTGTAAAGCCGGGAGGGCTCTCAGGAGGCCATGGAGTCTTTCTGGTAAATTCTGACGCTGAATTGAAGACAGCTATCAAGCATGCTTACAAGCTCAGCCTAGACGCACCAATAGAGCCGGGGGTTGTAGTTATTGAGGAATATATAGAAGGAAGGAATGTCACTGTCGAGATAGCTGCCCAAGACGGCCGATACTCGTTGATTGCGATAACTGACACCGAGTACGATTTCCAGCAAGCCCATTCCATTAGTAGATTCCGGCTGAGAGGAGTGAGCGTTCCAAGTCAGGTTCAGGATTCGGAACGCGATGTCATATATGACATCGCGGTCCGCGCAGTCAAGGCCTGCGGTCTTATGAATACTGTTGTACATGTCGAGCTGAGACTGTCAGCCACCGGCCCACGTATCATCGAGTTGAATCCCCGTGCTGCCGGGCATTCGTCCCGGAAACGGAGAGCTTTGTTGCGGGGTTCCATATACTGAAATCGCTCTGGCAATTGCCTCTGGAGAGCAGATTCCATCGTCACGCGCGCCTCGCTATGGTGCGGCAACCGTGCGGTATCTTGGTATCCCCGACCAGTTGCTCGGACGGGACAGGGTGCAAATAATGGATGTCGTTAGTCCGCGCAGCTACTTGGACCCAGGCAATTTGTATCGCATACATCTTCGCGTGCAAAGAGGACTGTGCTCTTTCTATGACCAAATGTCATCTGCAGGATACGTCTTCATAGTGGGCGATAGCCGCTCGGTAGTCGATAATGCAGCGGAAACAGCGATGGCCATGTTCCATTTCGACTATGCACTGTAGTCACCAGGCTCGCTCTCATGGCGACGACCAGGATCGTACCAGGCCATAGAGCCTGAATGCTGTGCGGTTCGAGACTTGCATTACCTGTTTATGGCAAATCTACTATATCGTTTTGGCTTACCCTCCGCCAGGTCGGCGGCGATCTCCCCGGTTAGCGGCGCGAACTTCGCGCCGTGCCCGGAGCATGCTGAGATGATAACGATCCGCGTGCGCCGGTCCAGGACGAAGTCCCTGTCGGGCGTAGAGGTGTAAAGGCAGGTCAGCTCCCCTACTGGATCCGGCATCAAGCCAGGAACTTTCGTCATGACGAATTTTCGTATACGTTCGCGGGCGACAGGATCCACCTCGAAGTTCCGACGGTCCGCGGTCGTTACAGTGCCCATGCTAAGTGCGCCCACCTTAATCGCACCCGGCATGTCAGCGCCCGACGGCAGACCAGAGGGTGTAGGGTCGCCATGGTGATAGTTGAACACTGGCCAGTGTTCTGAGTTACGGCCCATGTTCTCCTCTGTTGGCACGAAATGAAATGCCTGGGTCTGTGTCACTATCAGCGACGGTAGAGGGACCTGCTTGGCGAGTAGTGGCTCCAGCCATGACCCGGCAGCGACGATGACAACGCGGGCACTGAATGACTGGTCGCTGGTGTGGATGGTTCCGGTCTGCGGGTCAATGCTAACGACCGAAGCTGGTAACGGATGTCGGCGCCGTTTTCAGAAGCGATCCGGCACATGACCGCCGTTGCGCGATCCGCGTCGATCACCCCCCCTTCGGGGTGGTACATGACCGTGTCCTGGCTGTCGAACGCAATGTATGGCCAGCGCTCGGCGGCCTCCTCGGGAGTAAGCAACTTGGCTGGTACATGCTGCGCGGCGAGCACCTCGTACAACCGGACCGGCTTGGGTCCGGGCCCGAAATCGATCGCACCAGTCTTGATGACAAGTTGCTCGGCAGCCTGATCCTCCAACTGCCGCCACAGTTCTGCCGCGTCGCCGGTCAGGCGCACATAGAAGGGGTCGGTGTATGCGCGGCGGAAGACCCGCGCGCTGCCATGCGAGCTTCCTTTCGTGTGCCCTGGCCAGAATGCCTCTAGCAGGACGACCTTGCGCCTCCTTTTGCTCAGCGCCCAGGCTGTGGCCGAGCCAGCCAGCCCACCGCCCACAATGACAGCATCCGCATGCATGATGTATCCGCCCTAGTGCCGTACCAATAACGCCATCCGCAGCATCTCTAGTCTCAACGACTCACCCAATCATCTAACGTCCCAGAAGTAGTCGAGGCCACTTCACGAACTTGTTCCCGAGTTACATCTAACATACCAATGACCCCACTTTGCGCATCAGTCCCGCTACTCAAGACGTTCTCTGCATTAGGCACTATCTCGGCCATTATCCCTTGCATACGGTAGGAGTGACGTGTCACGCTGTGTCCCATCCGCACGATTCAGGCGCCTAGCGAACCGAGGACGAGCACGATGCCCGTTAACGCCCGCCGCAGTATTGAAGAGATCATGTATGCGGAGCAGGATCTGGACGTCGTCCTTCTCCAGCCTCCGCTGTTCAAGCCGATCTTCCCAGAAGATCAAGATGAGGTCTTCAACTACTACCAACAGGTCATAACTGGTTTCAGCACTCCAATGAACGACCTTGGCACCGAGCCAAACCATGGGATCCTGCAACTTGCGGCTATCCTCCTCAATCAAGGCGTCTCAGTCGATGTGCTCGACTTTCACGTCCTGGACATCGTCCGGCGCCGGTCCAGGCGTATCGTATCCGAAGGGGACTTCGCCGACGTGATACGACGCAAGAAGGCGAAACTATGGGGAATCTCGAGTAAAATCGTCGCGGCTAACCGTGCCATGCGTATCGCTGGAATGATCAAAGAGATCCACCCAGACGCACTGGTCGTCATGGGCGGGGTACATCCCACTTTCCAAGCCGCCGAGATTCTGCAGGCATGTCCTGCAGTCGATGCGGTGGCCCGCGGGGAGGCCGATCACAGCATTTTGGGCTTGTGGCGGTGGGCCAGCGACAACGAAGACCTCGCGAACGTGGGTGGCGTGTCATTCCGGGCGCCTGATGGCACTATCTGCGAGACAGAGAAGAACCTGTCGCAGATTGACCTCGATACGCTCCCGTATCCTGCCTACCACCTGGTCGCCCGTGAAACGGACCCACTGGTTCCCCGCATCCTTACAGCAAGAGGTTGCACACTACGGTGCGTGTTCTGCGCCAGCGCTGCACTATTCGGGTACAAATTTAATTCAAGAGAGGCCGACCAGGTCGTTCATCAGATCGAGCATGCGCGCGACGAATACGGTTGCCGGTTCGTCTGCCTCGGCGACCTGACCTTCATGGCACACAAGCCCACCGGCTTGGCCGTGTGCGAACGGCTGATTGAACGAGAAGTTGGTGTGCGCTGGAGCACGCAAACGACGATCGGTCGAATAGACCCCGACGCTGCAGACTTGATGGCCAAGTCAGGCTGCGTGCAAATCGGGTTCGGAGTTGAAACCGGGTCACAACTTCTTATCGATCACAACAACAAGAACATCAAGCTCGAGGCTGCAGAGAGGCAATTCGAGTTGGTCAAAGCAGCAGGAATGTCCGTACAGACTTACTGGGTGTTCGGGCTGCCTGGCGAAACATTCGAGAGCAGCATGAAATCAATCGAGCTAATGCGCTCATGGATTCGCCGCGAGCGGCTCGACGCTGTACACATCACCGTGGCTGTCCCATACCCTGGCACGCCATTATATGAAGACCCTCAATCACTCGGTGTGCGTATCGTCGATCACAACTTCGACAACTACTGGACGGGCAGTGCGAGCCTGGGCATAGGTTATCCGGTCCTCGAATCCGATACCCTCACGCGAGATCACACCCAGATGTTCTGGCGGTTGGCCCACGCCGCGGCGGCAGAGGAGTTCCGACTGCGCTTGTCGGGCGGCCAAGCTCTGCACTACATACCCCGCTCGCAGAGCAACCAGACACCGCTTAGCGACGTTCTCCTGGCACCCCGCTCGGCAACCGGTCGGGCCGGTGCCGGGCAAGGCCGCTGTCGGCGTCTCTACCCGAGAAGCAATCAGACGCAGCCGGGAGCAACTACGTATTGGCCGTTCTGCAACCGGTGATGCGAAGTTCTAAGTCAGAGCTGGCCGATGGATCAACTTTCACACGAGTATGCTGATCGTGCCAATCGGCACGTAGTACGTGATCGTCCGGTGAGCCTCGGAGCACTTTCCAAAGCGCTGCAGATGCATTATGGACATCGGTTGGCGCCTTGGGAGCCATGGCGAGCTACTTGTGAGCATCCGGGACCGCTGCCGACCGGACCTGGCAAGTGGCCGTTGATGCTGGTAAGGCACAGCCTTTCATCGACGAACGCTTGCTATCTCACTGCGACGTGGCTATATTTGCTGATCCTGTCCGCCGGTGGGTCCCAATCGGTGCTTGCGGATTCCTTCAACTACTAGCGAATCCCGCAAATGCAATGCGCGATGGCGTCTATTTCGGCGAGGACGGGTTCCGCTTCGCTCGCGATATTGCGCGCATGCAACCTCGCGGGCGTATCCTGGACGTAGGGTCCGGAACGGGCTTGGCGACTCTCTCTGCGGCCAGCAATGCCGAAGAAGTGCTCGGCATCGAGATAAACGCATCGGCATTGGAATCGGCTATTGCGGCCACCCGGATCGCCCGACAGACGGCAGTATGCTCCTATAAGCGCGCAGATTTTGAAACCGATACGGTAGTACCGTCTGGTCGGTGGGACTGCGTGATAACGAACCTTCCAGGTGTACCAGTGCCAGGCAATTCTGCCTACACTCAAGCTGGAGACGGCGGAGCAGACGGGCTGGATCTTGTGAGGGCATTCTTCCAGCGGCTCCCTCAGTGGTGGCGCGCAGGTGCCGACACGCACAGGCCCTGCCTGATCATGCGCCTGCAGAGTTACGGTGATGCCCGGAGGCCGGCGATCATCGAAGAGCTGACGAAGCTTGCCACTCGGCACAATCTTCTAATCGAGATGACGATCGACAGCCGGATGGACTTCGCGACCAGGTCAGCCTTGACCGCGAATTATCTTGCACGCTCCAGCCTCGTTGAATGTAACAGGGTCACAGCGCTGAGTCTCGCAAACGATCACGCCGACCGCATCGGCATGGAGGCCTACTACTCATCGTCGGTCACAGCGATCCGAGGTGCATCCGGCGTCCGGATCCACGACCATGCGCAGCACCTATGGCTTGATCGAAACCTGCGAGCATCTGGATCGTGGCGGCGGGAAACGGCGCGTGTCGCGAGTAAGGTGTTCTGGCGGTCTACCTCAGAGTTGCCGATGGGCTTTTGGGAACTGGGGACCTTAGCTGATCTCGATGAAGTCATTAGTAAAGCGCGGCAACTGTATCAGCTGATCTCCGTTGGCGCCACGGCCCGCGAAGCGTGCAGAGTCCTGTGGAGCAATTATTCCGACCCGTATCGAAGCGCACTACTCGCATCTGTGGTCAATCACCTGATCAGCACAATGATTTCGGCGAAAATACTATTCGAATAGCGCCTCGCGGACATCCGATGAAACTAGACGCCCAGCAGGGCTCGGCAATAATACGACGTCCGTTCAATGTAATGTCGTGCCTTCACTCTGTCAGGTGCGCCATTGAGAAACACATGACTGAGCATGACGGCTGTGTCCAGCCGGTAGACAATCTGCCTGCTAGCTCTCGGGCTAAAGCTGAACTCCACCGGACAGCCATAGGCTTCAAATGCATCTGCAGTAAGACTCCCGTACTCCGCTGCCCGAGCCAGGTCAAGTGCGGGATCCCCAATGAGGGCATTGGACCAGTCCAGTACTGCCACAGGCCGCCCTGAACGCACCAGGATGTTCGCCTGGCGGAGGTCCATATGGAGCAGAGACCTTCGCCCATCGCCTCTTCGGTCAGTCGAAAGCGCCGCGCCGATGTCGGGCATTCCTCTGGGCAGGTCAATGATTGAGGCGAGCTTTCTCAGCCGTTGTTCGATTCGCTCAGCCAGGACAGCATCCGTGTCAGCTGACTCCCCGCTCGCCACCAGGTCAATCGCAGGGACGGGAAGATCGTGTATCGAGCTGATGAGTCGTCCGAATTCTGCATCAAGCAGTTCACTGCCGTCAGATCCAATAAACTCCAGAACGACAAAATCTACGCGAGCGTCGTCGGTATGCAGGACGAAGACTTCTGGCGTTGGCAGACCATGCGCGCGCAGATGTCTGCTGAGCTGCCATTCCTGCCTCAGGAGCATACGACTGTCGAGCCGAGGTTCGTTCCCACTCGATACCCAGCGGGCATGCGGAATTTTGATAGCCACTGGTCCCAACTCAGGAGAATAAGCATAATAGACCCTCGCGTCCATCCCTTGTCCGATGTGCCGAAGGTCTCTGATGCCAAGCTCACTGTACTCATCACGCAGGATCTCGATGAGCTGAGAGTTCCGCACCTCAGCTGGGTCAGACATGTCAGCCTCCATGAAGACGCAGACGTCAGCCCCGTGCGCACATCATAGCGGGGCGTAGGGGCTGAACTACGTAGACCCCTTAATAAGGATCTCCGTCCCGCACTGCCGCAATCAGAACCCGAAATCCGGGCTGCTGTCGCGGCGGACGTCTAGCGTTACGCAGTGAAAGCCACCTCCCAGGCTCCTCCCGTGGCGCCATCGTACCGGAACCGGCGTGAACCCATTTTTATCGAGTATCCTGATGAGTGGTTCCTGAATATCCTGCACGACGACGTGCTCTTCGTCCAGCGAGAGAACGTTCATTCCGATCGACTGTGAGGCGAGAAAAGGCACGCCGTCCTCGACAACCTCTATCGGCTTATCGAGCCATTCGTATCTTATCGTACTCCACCGTCTCAGGGGAGCAGGTAGGGAGTCGGCGTCTACGCTTTCGTGCATGAGCAGCATACCGGGCCGTAACGGCACGACGGATGCGTCGATGTGGTTGTCGGTGATCTCCACGACATGCACGCGGTTGCGATCTTGCAGGTGGCAGCTGAGCCAGCGGGCCCCCATCCGATGGTTCTCCGTCGCCACATTGAAGACGAGATCCCGGCCGAAACGCATGATCTGTGCGCCATCAAACATTAGTTCATAGAAGGGATCGATAGGGACATCCCCCCTGAATCCGTTTCTAAGCGCGTAGCTGAAATCGAAGTTCCGATCCAGAAGACGAGACCGCGGGGCGAGCGTCCATCGAGCGCCACGATTGAAATACTCGGTGAACAGTTCCTTGTACAGATCGGTCTCGAAGTAGCGGGCCCGTACCGCAGGCGATGTCTCGATAATCTCATCACCGACGATCAGGAACAGGTCACGGGGCATCAAAGCATGTCCCATCGGTGCGCTCCAGTACGGGGTTTGCACCGTTGGCAATGTTGTAAGCACTGTAGGGCGGCGTACGACAGCTCCGTACTCCTGCAGCACTCGGACGAAGGAGGAGAGATCTTCCAGACATTCGTCTCTGAGCTTGTTGCTGGGGCGCACATTACGGAATAACCGGTTGGCTGTGGCCCGTGCCGCAGGGCCTTCGGAAATAGCAGGAATGTTCTTCTGGAAGAAGAGCTGGAATGAAAGATCCTTATGATAATCGAGGTGGTACGGAGTTCCGACGATAACCTCCTTAAGCGAACTCCATTCGTTGTGTGAGCTTACAGGGAGGGGACTGCGCTCGTTCATCCTCGTCGCCTCTCGTGCTAATCTGATCTTTGATTCGACAAGTTCTGCGTACAATGAATTATCCCGATGCGTGATCCACTCCAAATCGGCCAGGAAGATCGACATCTTTGTGAAAGGCTGGCCTGGCCCGCTCCCGATCGGACTACCAGCCTGCTACCGAGCTCCGCTTACGACTACTCGGATCGGACTTGCATCCGCGGGCGACTACGGGCTTACGAGCACTATGATTCCGCTGCGACATCACTGCGCCTCCTCCCGCTCTGCTAGACACAAAACTTCACCGCTAATAAACATAACACTTTACGAATATCTGGGACAAGCATAATTCCTAGCGTTAGACACACCGTTCCGGCGCCGACCAGAGTGAGCGGCAACGTTGTACCTGCAGTAGTGGCGAGCTGCCCGAATGCAACTAATCCCACTGGCCGCAGGACAGTGGATACCATCGAATCGTAGGCAACAGCCCTCGAGATGACATGCTGCGGAACGTGTTGGAGCATAGCTGTCTCCCATAGCGCATTGCCATATGCAAAGGAGGCTCCCCAAACCACAGCAGTAGCAAGAATGGCCAAGAAGGGCGCTGGAGCTGCTAGCAGAAATAGCACGGGAGTGACCCCGAGTAATGCAATGTACATACCAAGAAGCAGTCGCTGGGGTCTTATTTTTAATACCAGCAATCCTCCCAAGAGCGCCCCGACGCCAGAGCCGGTCATTATAATTCCCCACGCGGAGGCTCCTCCCAATGACCTGGCTGCGACGAATGGACCAATTACGTAGAAGCTACCAAGCACTGCGATTTGAAAGATTCCGAAGTAGATAATGCTATACAAAAGCCAAGCGTGCTTTCGCACTACGCTCCATCCCTCCGCAAGCCCTTTCATTAGATTATTTTGATCGGCGCTACGAGAGGTGACAGTAATTGGGCCGGTAGATAACAGCAGTGTCGCGCTTATGATAAAGCTGAGCCCGTCAATGTCAATCGCCCATCCGGGTCCAGCAACAGCAACTAGGATTCCGCCGAGCACTGGACCCGCGATATTGCCACTGCCTAAGCCTATTCCGATAAGGGCATTTGCGTCACGAATCTGTTCCGGTTCTACAAAATCTCGGATAATCCCTGAAGCCGCGGGGCGAAAGAACGAGGCAGCAAGCCCGTAAACTACATTCAATCCTATCAACAGCAGCATGTTAGCTGTACCGAGAACAAGGAATACGCCCAGTAGCAATTGACATATACCGCAAAGCATATTTGCGAATACCACTATCTGGTTCCTGGGCAGTCGGTCTGAGTAAAAACCACCGACCAAGAGGAAGATTATATACGGCGTTAGTCGGGCTGCCATAATACTACCGACAAGAGCAACGGAATGCGTGAGCGCCAAAACCGCAAAAGGAAGAGCCACATATCCGAATTGATCACCGAACACGGAGATTGTACGCGCTATGAACAACAGACGGAACCTCCTCAACCTGAGAGGGGCTAGTCGAGGATGCAATACGATCATCTCCTGGTTCACGTCCGTGATCGCGGCGTGCTCGGAAGGCAACGTGATGATTCGTACTTAATGTTAGGCGCTGATCGGCTCAAACGGCACTCACTCACCGGTTGCTTGGTGACAGCGCGTGGAGTGGCCGCCAGGACGCTGATCTTCGTGAGTATATGGATGCGCAGGTGGCGGTCGGGTTCTGCCCATTCGCCATTTGCTCCATGAGAGCGCCGGGACGAGGCGGAAGGCAATGCTCCGGGCCGTTGGCGGGCGGCCGGACTGCGTCCTCTGCTGAGTCGTACCTTCTCGACGAGCTTGCGGTGCCGGACCAGCAGGGTCGCGGGCATGGCGGGAAGACTCGGCCCAGCGTCGGCGGGGGGTGAATCACGTAAGCGTGCTGAACCGGGCCCGGTTGGTTGACTCGTACCGTAATCGGCGGGCGTGCCCGGCGCAGCACCGCGATCTCGTGCCGGTGCACCAGCAGTTCGGCGTCGTTAGCGTGACCACTGCGGAACACCAGGGCGACCAGACCAGTATTCCGTGGCGCAGGATCGCCAGCATGGTGCGCTCGCAGTACGGGGAACTCGAAATCCTCGGCCTCGACCCCGCCGTCCTGCCGGCCGCCCCCGTCGAGACCGGCATCTCGACTTCGACGCTCCCGACGGCACCGAGCATCTCAGGTTCTCGCCGATCACGTGCTTCGCCTTCACGGAGGTGCCGATGATCTGAGGTGCGACTTCGGCCACTACCCGCCGCTGGTCGTCGCTGCTGCCGTCGGTGGACATGGTCGCTGAGGTGCGGACGGCCCTGACATCCACCTGGCCGACCTGCGGGATCACCACGCGGTCGCGCATGCCCGCGACATCGTGCGTGACCTCGCAGCAGCGTGGCACGGCGACCTGCTGCTCGACCCGAATCCTGGCGCATGGTGCGGGGAGTGCGAGGTTGGCCGCTGGTGCGCAGCGCGCCTGCACGCCGACAGGAGGGATGCAGCTTGAACGGCGAGGACTTCAGGCTGCTGCGAACGATCGCCGGGGGCGTCGTGCGGCTGAGCGAGGTAGCTTCTCCCATGACGTTCCGCCTTCCCTCGCCGGCCGACGCGCAGCGCGCCCTGGACCAGGTGGCCCTGGCCTGTTCTGCTGGGCGGCGAACCCCAGAGCCTCCCGGACATGATCACCTGGTGCGCGCAGCGCCCGGTTCGCGACTGGCCGGTGCGGCTGCCCCCGGATCAGGCGACGCCCGGCGACCGGTTGCTGGACCCGCACGCCAGCTCCGGAAATTCCGCGCTGCCGTCCAGCATGTCATCGACACCGGCTACGACAGCGTCCTCGTCTACACCTTCCCGCCAGGAGCGACTCCGTACCGCGACGAATGGGGAACCCCGCAGACCGCGCCAGACGACATCCTCTGAAGACGCAAATGATCTTCGTTCCTGCGGCAGACCCGCGTTCTGCTCGCGGCAGGAGCGCAACCGTCACCGGCGACCGACAAAATGGTTGTCTCGTTCCACAGCAGCGTGGAGCCCTCACCGCATAGCGGCTTGCCAGTTGCGCCAGCTGAGCGAAGGCCGGTCGGCCAAACGGTGCCGGACGAAGATCCATTGGCCTTCCTGGAAGCCCAGCTTGCCGAGCGCTACGTCACCACGGCGACTCGGACGCGTCGCGAAGCCCCCAAGCCTGGTGGCCCACCCAGGCACCCCAAGGCTAGCCCTGCGCTTCTCCTGCGGCAGATAGCCGCTCAACTGCGCAAGGTTCATCTGGCCGACAAGGAGGGAAGTAGTCACCTATGCGAGGGTGGCGCTTGTATTCGTGATCGTCATGGTGAACCGCCCCGGGTTCGTTGGAGGCTACGATGCTTTGGCCTCAGGCATGATTATAGTGTGACCTTTGCGGGTTAGCCAGGCATTCTCGTATTCAGCTGGCGGGATATTCCCGCAGGCGGAGTGGAGCCTGTCGTCGTTGTACCAGGACACCCATTCCGCTGTCGCTACTGTCACCTGCCCGGCGTCTTGCCACGGCCCCTCGCGAGTTGATAAGCTCCTTCTTGTAGAGTGAATTGACCGCCTCCGCTGCCGCGTTATCGTAGGAATCACCTTTGCTGCCGACCGAGCGGACCGCGCCGATATCCTCCAGCCGCTGGGTATAGCGGATCGAGGTATATTGAACGCCGCGGTCGGAATGGTGGACGAGCTGGTCACCGATGCCGTCGCGGCGGGCGAAGATCGCCATCTCCAGCGCATCCAGCGCCAGGCCGGCCCGCAGGTGGTCAGCGACCTGCCAGCCGACGATCTTGCGGGAAAACAGGTCCGTGACGAACGCCGTGTACACAAAACCGCAGGCCGTGGGCACATACGTGATATCGGCGACCCAGCGGCGGTTCGGCGCGGGCGCGGTGAAGTCCCGTCCCAGCAGGTCAGCAGGCCGCGGTCCGCAGCGGCCGGGCACCGTGGTCCGCGGCTTCTTCCGCCTGGCCGCTACCCCGGCGATGCCCATCTCGCGCATCAGCCGCTCCACCGTGCACCGCGCCACCTCGATGCCCTCGCGGCGCAGCTGCAGCCACACCTTCCGCGCCCCATACAGCCGCGCGGCCCTTCCTGCGGTTTTCCCACACGCGCATGATCTGCTCTTTCAGCTGCTCATCCCGGACCTCACGCGCCGACGGCTCACGCTCACGCTTCTTGACCGCGTAATACGTGGAGACCGGGAATTCCAGGACCGCGCAGACCGGCTCGACGCCGAACCGGCCACGATGTGAATCAATGAACCCGACTAGCGCGGAAGCCTGGGGTCGAGTTCCCTGGGCGAAATACGCACTCGCCGCCTTCAGGATCTCATTCGCCCGGCGCAGCTCACGGATTTCGCGCTCCAGCTCCGCGATCCGCTGCTGATCCTCGGTCGTGGTGCCCGGCCGCGTCCCGCTATCGATCTCGGCCTGCCTGACCCAGCCACGCAGCGCCTCGGGGTGAACACCCAGCTGACGGCCCACCCGGGCCAGCTCACCATGGCCCTTGCCCTCTCGCTGCCGGATCTCCAGGACCATCTTCACCGCGCGTTCGCGCAGCTCATCGGGGTACTTCCGCTGTGCAGGCATGACTCTGCATCCTTCCAGGGATCAGAGCCTCCAAGATCCCCGGGGCGGTCCATGGTGGCGATCGTGACGAGCCTGGACTACGGGTTGACCAAACTGGTGCTGGCGATCTTCGGCTGAGCTGTTGCCGTGCTCCAGATAACTGGTAGTTCGTCGATGAGGCAGGCATCGAGTGATCGCCCTGCTTCTGCAGCGGCGCGGTCGTCGCAGTCACGGGCGACGGAGACGACGATGCCTATGTGCGTGCGGGCCGTGCGGTTTGCGTACTTTCATGCTCGCCGACCGGCGGACTTGGCCGCGCTGGTGAAGCGGTAGTCCTGCGGCGTGTCTTCGGAGTGAGGAGTCTGCCCGGGAAGTTGCTGGCGGCGACCTGTACTGGGGTCCGGTCTGGCTGAACGGTTCGCCTGTTGTCCCTTGCCGGGATGAGCAGGCCGGGTTCGCGTTCCTCTTGCCTGGCTGCGGCGATCAGCTGGCTTGCTGCCTTGTCGATGGCCCTCGCGCGCAGCATGACGATTTCGTGGGCGTCGAGTTCGCGCACTGCTTGCTCGACCGGGCCGGGCATTGATGACGTCGCGGGGTCCAGGATGTTGGTTGTTGTCGTGGCTGGCTGGCGTGGAGGGTCAGGTGCGTTGCCGGGTGCGCCGGTATGGTCTGCGGGGCGGGTGGCTGCTCTGCCCAGGGCCAGGATGCGGCTGGGTGCGTTCATGGTCAGGGCGGTTGCGTCCAGTCTGATGACCGCGTGGCCGCTGGCATTTGCTGCTGCCTTGTATGCGAAGACTAAGTCGGCAATGCGGGCCGGGGTGGCATACCCGTGCCGGTAGGGGAAGTCGTAGTAGTCGGGGAGCGCGCGGGTTGGCGTGAACAGCCGCCACGCGCTATTGGCCATGGCGAAGGCTGCCATGTCGGCGCTGGCTACGCAGGCCAGCGTGTCTGCGGTGTGATGTATCGCGCTGAGCACTGCGGCGGCTTGTGCCGCGTCCGGCGCGAGATCGGCCGGATCTCGGAGCGGGGCGCGCTGAGCGCGTGCGGGGGTCCAGGCCGGGCTGGCAAACGCGAGCCGCCCGAGGCGGACGACCAGATCGCTGGTGTCGGCCACGCTCGGCGCGGTGAGGCCCCGGGTTTCGGTAGTGATCAGGTTCCATGCGGCGGCAACCTCGCGCCAGCGAGCGCTGGCCTCGGCTACGGACTCAGCTGCTGAACGTAGCTGTCCGCCCAGCGCGGCTCCGTCGGCGAAGAGCCCGGAACGCTGGGCGAGCGCGCTCAGCATCAGTTCGCTGATGTGGAACATGACCGCGGCACCTGTGGCTGTCCACCGCCACGAGTCGGCGGTCAGCTCCGTCGACCATGCCGCATCTGATGCTGGCGCCCGCGTGAGGGCCTGCAAGCGCGCGGTGCTGGCGGCAATGCCCTGCACGAGTTCGTGTGCGGTCTCCCCGTCCTCTCGCTGCAGTGGTTCGGGAGCGATGATGGAGGGGACAGCGTGCAGCAACTCGGTGTCCGCCGCGACGGCCAGGTCATCACGCCCTGCGGTGAGCAGGGTGCTGGCGGTCAGCAGCCAGTGGCTCGCTCCTGCTATTCCTTGGCGCAGGGGGTCCTGGATAGCCGGATCGGCCTGGGCCGCCAGAGACAGTCGGCCGGCAATGAACGCGAGCTGCCGTGACCAGCTGGCGACTTCCGCGGTCAGCGCCCGGGTGATCGAGCTGGAGCAGGTCACCGCAGACCAGTTCGATCGTGTTGACCACCGGTCGTAGGGGTCGATGGTGAAGTGACCGCGCAGCAGGTCCTGACCTGCGGCCAGCCCGGTTGCGGCGGCGGTCAGACTGGCGGTGAGCGGGTCGGCTCGTACCGCGCCGGGTTCGCCGCCGTCATCGGCAGCCACCCGGAGGCCGTCGTCCGCGAGCCGCAGGGTTTCGCGTGCGCTGACGGCCGCCTGTGTCTGCGGGGGAAGCTCGCGGCTGGTGACGACCTCGGCCATGCCGTGGGGCGCGATGGCGACGAGGTAGTTGGACAGGGTGCGGGTCAGCCGGCTTGTCGCCCGCGCGGCTGCGGCTATCGACGCGCCGTGGACTGCGCTGCCCGGGAGGTCAGCAGCCGCTTCCAGGTGACGGCGGGCTGATGCAAGGACATCGCCGAACGTGACGGCGCTCACCGCGGGTTCCGGGCCAGGAGCTGGTGAATCCGCGCGGCGTGGGCGGCAGCTTCGGTGCACGCGTCCTGGTCGCGGGGATCGTGTGCCTGTCGCGCTGCCGATGACAACCGGCTGCCGAGTACCTGCGCGAGGTCAGCCAGATCGTCAGCGGTCTTTTCAAGATCATCCTTAACGCCAGGCGCGTGGCTGGTCTGGACGGCTGGGCCAGACGGCAGCGACGGGGCAAAGCCGATGGCCGATTGGCCTTGCTCCGCGGCGGCGGCCGCGAAGGCGAACGCGGCGAACAACTCTGCTGCCTGGACCTCGCAGTCGCGGCAGCTGGCCAGCAGCAGGCTGAACGCGTCCGACGCGGCATCAAGCAGCTCGGGTAGCTCCCCGGCCGCCTCTAACCGCGCCAGCACGGTGTAGGTCTCGGGCATGACGCTCACCTCCTCCGTGTTCATGCGCCTTGACATTGGCCGGCGTCCGCAGTGGAGGCGGCGTCGCCGCCGGTGCTTGTGGACAGCAGCGCTGCACCCCGGCGGAATCCACAGATCTCGCTTGCGTGATCCGGCGAAGACCGGGAGCGGCCGGCATCCGCGATCCCCCCGGCGTTGTCCGTTCCGTTCCGGTCCGGAAGGCGCTCCCCGCCGCAAACCGCGATCAGCTCGGCGAGTGGAGAGCACGGGCGGAGCGCGGAACCCCAGCCGGGCGCCCGGGCCGCGGAGCGTGGTGCGCTCCGTCCTCAGGCGTGAGCGGATCGTTCCGCCGGGGCCCGGGTACCTGGACCAGGCCGGCGGAAGCCCCCAGGATGAGCACCCGGCTGTGCCCGCCGTCGGAGACGACCACCAGGGGACGCTGAGCAAGGCGGCGTCCTTGCTCATGGCGATACCTTGCCAATGGTGAATAGGTCTGCTGTGCAGACCTTGTGGCAGTGCGCAGGTGAGAAACACGTGCAATTAGAGGATTCCTGAACGGTATTGAACTCTGGTGAACTCTGACGTAAGCGAATCCGAGCCGTATTGGGCAGAGCCCGTGGTTAGCGGGCGAACAGGAATCGTCGGTGCCGTGCAGGTCTAGCCTCCTGAACTGCCCGTTCTCGCTGTTTGGTGAGGATCTTACCATTGCTGAACGGCCTCTGATAGGCAGGTTCAACGGCAGCCTAGTGGCTGGCAGGAAGCGCAGAGGAGCAAGATATGCATAAACCCGGGTTATCTCTGGACCGAGCGCGGTCCAGGAATGCATACTGAGTTCCAGGTCTTATCCGTTCAAGGTAGGAAAAGCGTATTGGCGGCGGGGGAAACGCGGCAGGACGGGCCACGAGGGGAAACGGGAAATGGCTCACGCAGGCACCGGCCAGGATCACTCGGGGCGTCGGCCCGCTGGGCGGCGATCACGCCAGCCAGGCCGGACGCGCCCGGCGGGTCGAGTTCACCCTGACCGATGAGGAGTTCGGCGAGCTGGATGCTGCCGCCAAACGGGCCGGGCTGGCCGCGGCGCGTACGCGGCCCAGGCGGCGCTGGCCGCAGCCCGGGGAAGGGCCGGGTCAGTCGAGTGCTCCGCTGCGGGAGGCGCTGGCCGAGCTGATCCGTTCGGCCGGGCTGGTCCGGCGGATCGGGGTGAACCTGAACCAGGCGGTGGCGAAGCTGAACGCCACCGGGCAGCGTTCCGCTGATCTTCTTCCGTACGCGGCGGAAAGCATCCGCGAGCGGCACGCCGTCTGGACGCCGCAGCGGAAGAGCTGCGGAAGAGGCTTCCGTGATCGGAAAGGTTCTCCGCGGAGAGCGGCCCGCCGGCCTGATCTACTACCTGTACGGGCCCGGCCGGCACGAGGAGCACACCGATCCGCACATCGTCGCCGGATGGCGGCACCCCGCCGAGCTGGAACCGCCGTTGCGCCCAGACGGCAGGCGGGACTTCCGGCGACTCAACGGCCTGCTGCAGCAGCCACTCGCCGCGCTGGGCGCTCGGTGCGCCCGACCGGCCGGTGTGGCACTGCGTCGTCCGGGCCGCACCGGACGACCGGATGCTCAGCGACGACGAATGGGCGCAGGTCGCGGCGGAGATCATGCACCGCACCGGTCTCGCGCCGTACGGGCAGGAAGACGACGCGGTCCGGTGGGTCGCGATCCGGCACGCCGACGACCACATCCACATCGTCGCCACGCTGGCCCGCCAGGACGGCGGGCGGCCCCGGCTGTCGAACGACTACTACCGGGTGCGGGAAGCGTGCCTGGCCGTCGAGAACCGCTTCGGGCTGCGGCGCACCGCGCCCGGCGACCGGACCGCCGGCGCCCGTCCGACCCGGGCGGAGAACGAGAAGACCCGCCGTCGTGGCTGGCAGGAGGCACCGCGGGTAACGCTCAAGCGCGAGGTCAGCTCCGCCGCCGCGACCGCGGCGAACGAGCAGGAGTTCTTCGCCCGCCTCCGGAAAGCCGGAGTGCAGGTCCGCCGGCGCTTCAGCACCCGCGATCCCGGTGAGGTCACCGGATACGCCGTCGCCCTGGCCGCCGACACAACGCACGAAGGGGAGCCGGTCTGGTACGGCGGCGGCAAGCTCGCCGCCGACCTGACGCTGCCCAAGCTCCGTCATCGCTGGGCCAGCGGCCCAGACGGCGCAGACATGACTCCTGCTGGCCAGCTCGGGCCCGAAGAGCGGGCGGCTATCTGGGATCACGCCGCCCGGACCGCCAACGCCGCGGCTGGGCAGATCCGGTCGTTCGCTGCCGCCGGTGACGCAGCTGCCGCCGCGGATGCCGCGTGGGCAGCGGGGGACACCCTGCACGCCGCCGCTACCGCACTACGCAGCCGGGTGGTCCGCCAGGCCGCCGCCGCATACGACCGCGCCGCCCGCGCCCCGTACGGACGCATCCCCCGCCCGACGCGGGCCGGTAACAGCCTGCGCCGGACTGCCCGGCTGCTGTCCGCTGCCGCGTTCGCCAGCTAACGACCGCGCACTGGCCCAGATCGCCCTGATCGTCCGTCTCGCGGCACTCGCCGACGCTGTCGCCGAGCTGCGCGAGGTCCAGCAGCGCGCCGCCCAGGCCGCCGCAGCCCGTCGCGCCGCTGAGCAGCTGTATGCAGCGGCCGGGACCCCGAGAGAGCCCGCCGCGGGGCGCGGGCAGGTTCCGGCGATGACTGACTTGGCGCGGAAAGCGTTCCCCGTCCCGCCTAGCTCGCGGCGGGCACCGCAGACCGCATCGGGCCGACAGGTACCGAATCGACCTGGCAGGCAGCCGCAGCGTGGGGCATCGCGGCGAAGTCCGCGCCGTCCGGGCCGGTGACTACGTCGCAATTGAAGAATCTGAGGAGGACAGCACATGGAGCCCGACCGCTACCCTGACCCGCTGGAGGAGGCCTTCAACCGCGGCTCGCAGCGGGTCGCCCAGCTCGCCTCACTCGTCGGCGCGATGGCCCAGGTCGTCATCCAGCGCCGGGCGCTGCACGACGCCAGGACTGCGGCCCGCCACGATGAACGGGCGACACGGATCCTGCAGGAGCAGGAACGGCTGATCCACCGCCAGTCTCAGCTCAGCTGGGCCCCCGCCCACGACCCGAATTGGCTCGCCCACGCTGACCTGCTGCAAACCGGCCGCGCCTGGGCTAGTGCCGCCGCCTACGCCGACACTGACCCCGCCGCAGCATCCGCCATGCGCAAATGCGAAGACCGGCTCCGCCGACTGCACCCCTACGCCATGGCCCGCTACGACCGGCTCCGCAGCGACGGCACGAACCCGCTCGACGCGATGCGCGAGACCGCCCCGCTGTTCAGCCGCCACCCCCACGTCCGCGTCGGCGACCCGGCACCCACGCGCCCCCTCCTCGGTGCCGGCACCAGAGAAGAAGCTAGCCCATCGGCCGATCAGGCACCCAGCGCCGAGCGCGAGGGTGCAGCCGCTCCGGAGCCAGACAGCGAAGATCGGGCGCTACAACGTGCCCAGCAAATCATCGACAGGCTGCAGGCCGGTGCTCGTGCCGCAGAAAGGCCCGAGCTTGGCCCAGACGAACTCGCCATGGTTCTCGAAGCGGCAACCAACCTTCCAGAGGACGTGATCCAAAGGCTCACCCGCCAACCAGATAATGAAGCCTGGGGCCGCAGCGAGGGCCAGCGCGCCGCACAACGGTCCGTGGACGACGCCCTCGACGTGTCCGCGACCGCGGTAGCGGGGGAGGAGACCACAGTGACTGCGCTCGCCCGCCGCGACGTCAGCAACGCCGATGCAAGCCGGACGCACGCACGCACCGAACGGACCGCCGCGCAGCTAGCAGCGCAGAGCTTCCCCCGTACCGCCAATGACGCGGTACAAGCCGCTGCGACAACGGCGAAGAGGAACTCAGCACGAACTCCCGTCCGAGCGCCCGCACCCGATATTGCTAAGCATCTCAGCCCGAAGCTGTGAAAAACTGGGACCGGAGGAAAGGCCATGAATGCGTTAGCCCACAGCTACCTGTTCTGGATCGTAGTGATCATCGGGTTGCTCGGCCTCTACATCCTGCCCAGCGTGATTGCCGCCGTCCGCGGAGTCGAGGGCCTGGGCTGGATCATCGTGATCAACCTGCTCCCAACCGGCATCGGATGGTTCGCGGCCCTCATCGGCGCGCTCATGCTCCCCCGACGAGAGCGCCTTGGGGAGCAAACCCCCCATACCTGGAACAGGGCTACCCAGCTGCTTACATTCCAGGAAGTCAGGCGCGGCCGGAGTCTGGGCGTCATCGGTGAACAGTTAACCGGCTTCCGCCCAAGTCGATGAACCGCGAGCTGATCAAGGAACGTTCTCAGCCCCGACGCTGATCGCGCAGTCCCGTCGTTATCTCAAGCCCGAATTTGGGCGTTTGCGCCGTAAGAGTGACACCCAGACGCGGTGTATTTCGCCGATGCTGAGGTCACGCAGCGGTCATCCTGGCTTGCTCTCGCACCCAGTGGGCCGCTGCCGATTCGCTGTGCGATACCCACAGGGCCACGTCGAGGATTCGCAGCAGGCTGGCCCCAGCGGCGGCGGCGGGGCGCAGCGCCTCGATCTGGGCCCGGGCGGCGGGGTCTTGAAGCAGGCAGCGCAGCACGTCCCAGGTCCGGTGCGGCACGCCGACGGCCTTGATGACCACGCTGTCGCTGATCGGGCACAGTCGCGGGCGCTTGCGGGCCAGCAGCTTGGTGGCGCTGGCCGTGCCGATGCCCTCGATCGCCGTCAGCGCATCCCACAGGATATCAATGCGCCGCCGGGTGTCATCTCCGGCGTCCCACAGGTCAGTGTCCTGGGGGATAGCCGCCAGCAGCTGCGACAGCTGCTGCCCGTGGCTGCCGAGCAGGACGCGGATCACCTGGGGGCGCCAGGTGATGTCCAGCAGGGTCACGGCCAGCAGGTCGTCGGCGATGATCTCACCGGGCGGATTGCGGCCCAGGTCGGTGAAGGTCATCCCGGCGAAGCCCGGCTCACAGAAATAGGCGGCGACGGCCCGGCCGAGGCCGGCTGCGGCCAGCTCCGCGCTGAGGCGCCGGGCGGCAGCGCGGACCGCATCATCGGTCGGTAAGGATCGCATAGGACAGTATGACTGGAATGGCGTGGGATCAGCGGTGATTTTGTCCGGCAAGACCTCCATATCAGCCCGCTGGCATACGCCAGGGCAGGAGCTCGGCTGTGGCGACGCCGTTCTGCTTCTGGTGTTGGAGTTGGAACTGAAGTGCGAGGCGAAGCGCCGGCGCGGGTGCGCGAGGCTCAGGAGCCGGAGATGTGCCCGGTTAGGTAGATGCGGCCGATTCCCGGCCGGTAGCCGAAGCGGGCGTTCAGGTGCCGGATTGGCTCGTTGCGTTCCTCGTTGCGGGTGCGGAGTTCGGTGTAGCCGTTGGCGAGGGCCCAGTTGATCTGCGCTGCTTTCAACGCCCTGACCAACATCGTGGGCGTGGCCTCGCACTGCGCCAACTCGGTGGGCCGATCTGGCCTTCAGCTGTCTGGCGCGTGGCAGCAGTTCGCCCGGGACCTGCAGCAGAGCGAGCGACGTTCGGGCAGCGGTGGGTTCGCGCTGCAACTGACGTGTCCCATCGTGGCCGGGTCGGTGCAACCGTCCAAGGTCAGCGGCGGCTTGAAATGGCATAGCGGCGGCGTCCATTCACCGCGTGTGTGGGTGTCAGGAGATCTGCTGGTAGAGGGCGGTTATCTGGCTGGGGGTGAGGGCGTAGTTCCAGGCCTGGACGTCGCTGATGTCACCTTCGAACCAGTCGGAGCTGGTCCCGTTCCACTTGGTGCGTCCGATGGAGACCGGCCCGGTCGCGGTCCAGCTGGCGGCGGGGACAGTGCCTGTTCCGGCGAGCGCTCCGTTGACATAGATGCGGGCGGTGCCGGTGGCCGCGTTGTAGACGCCGACTAGGTGGGTCCATGCGTTAAGGGTGGGTGCGGTGTTGCCGGCGAATACCTGGCTCGTGGTCGAGGAGTCGGTCTCGGGCATCACGAACTGCCAGGCGTTAGAGCCGTGGCTGTATTCGAGCTTGAACCCGCTGACGGTGGTCGCATCCTGGCCGATGATGCACCGGTAGCTGGTGGCGTCGGTGAGTTTCGCCCATGCTGAGACGCTGAAGGACTGGTTGGTGATCAGCGCGGGGCCGCTAGTGACGGCATCGCCGGTGGCGCCGTCGAAGGCCAGGACCGTGCCGAAGGCGGAATCGGTGGCCCAGGTCGCCCCGGTGGCGGACAAGGCCGCGTCCTGGGCGATGCCCGCGCTGTTGAGCACGAACGGGTTGGTGGTGTTGGAGGCGGTGTCGAGGGCGACGGTGCTGCCCGTTCCGTCGTTGAGCAGCCAGGTGTTCTGCGGTCCGAGGTAGGCGGAGGCGAGGGCTGCGTACCCGCTGTCGGTCAGGTTGACCTTGTCGCTGATAGCCGCGCTGGGGTGCAGCTCTTGCAGCCCGTCGGCGGGGTTGGTGACGCTGACCGCGGCGTCGGCGTCAATGTAGAACAGCGCGGGCGCGGACCAGGGGTTCATCTCGTCGGGTCCGCTGGACAGCCAGTCGTTGACGGCAGTGCGGGAGCTATCGACCGTTGCCGTGCACGGGTCGTTGGCGGAGTTGCCGGTGGCGCCGTCTCCGGTGTAGCCGTCGCAAGCGGTCAGCCCGATGGCGATGACGGTGATGTTGTTGCTCTGGAGGTAGCTCAGCAGCGCGGTGTAGCCGTTGGCGTCCAGGTTGTCGGCGCTCTGGCCGTTGAGGACGTCGTCCAGGCCCTCGACGAGCACGACGGTGGTCAAGCCGGGCTGGTCGAGGATGTCGCGGTCGATGCGGGACAACGCGGAGGGCCCGCCGACGTTGCCGCCGTTGTAGGTCTCCGGGTTGTCGGTCATGATCTGGTTGGACTCGATGCCCTCGGCGATGGTGCCGTAGGGACCCGCGGTGGTGGGCTCAGCGGCGGCCAGGTCGTCCGAAAGCCGGATGGAGCTGGAGCCGATGGGCTCGGTGTTGGGCTGCCAGGCGTCGATCAGCCCGTCGCCGAGTACCGCCTGGGTCGGGATGCCGCTGGTGGTCACGTCGACATCGGTCAGCAGGTCGGTGAACCAGCCCTGGAATGTTCCGGTGCCGGAAAACGCGGTGCCGGTGGTGTCGGCGGTGTGGTCACCGGACCCCGGTGCCGACAGGTAGGTGTAGGCGGTGTTGGCCCAGGAATGCTCGACGATGTCCGGTACGGAGTTGGTGACGTCGAAGGAGACCAGCAGGTACTGGTTGGCGGTGACGGCGAAGGTCAGCGGGTCGCTGTAGGCCATGCCGCCCTCGGGGATGGTGACGCCCGCGGCCCCGCCGAAGGTCAGCGCGTCCACGGTGCCGGACGGGACGGCGGACGGGCCGGCCGAGTCGAGCGCGACGGTCGCTTTCCCGATCACCAGCTTGCTGGTGCCCAGGGCGTTGTCGAGCTTGATGCGGACCGTGCTGCCGGAGATCGAGGGCTCGAGGGCGATCCGGAAGGTCTGGCTGGAGAAGCTGGAGCCCTGGAAGTTGTAGCTGCCCTCGGTCGGGTTGGCCCAGGCTCCGGTCCAGGACTGGCCGGCCGGGGCGGTCGCGGTCGTGCCGTTGGCCTCAACGGTGGCAGTGGTGGTGCTGCGGGTGGACATCGCAAAGATGTGCAGGGCCTGGGTGTGGTCGTAAGGGTGGTTGCCTACGTCTGGCAGGGTGACTGAGGCGACGGTCTTGCCCGGGGCCAGCGGGATGGACAGCGGGTAAATGCTCGGGTGCGAGGTGCTGACCTGGCCGGTCGGCCTGTTCTCGTGGGGCAGCACGACCGCGGCCAGGCTGGGAGGGCCATGGACCCAGTCAGGGACGACAAGGCTGTAGGGCTGGCTGGTGCCGTCGGTGTAGTTGATGGTCCCCGCCGGCGGGCAGTAGGCCGAAGGATCGGTGGAGTCGAAACAGTAGGTGCCTGCGATGCCGGTACCGGCCGGGACGTAAGGGGCGGACGTGGTGCCATCGACCGCTCCCGGCGCGCCGAAGCTGATCGCGTAGGTAGCGGAGGCCAGGAACATCAGCGCGCTGGACCCGGTCACCGGCACCGGGTAGCTGTAGGTGATGGTCTGGTTGGCCGCCAGGATGTTGTCGTTCTGGCCGGCTCCCCCGTAGGAGGGCAGGGTGAAGTGCGCGCCGTCGACGGTGACCGCGCCGCCGGAGGCCCAGCCGGCGCTGGCCAGGTCGGTGGCCGAGTAGGAGGAGGAGCCGTCAGCGGCGGCCTGGCTCATGGCGCTGTCGGGGCTGATCGCCACGTTATCGAAGCACGCGGCCAGCGAGGCACACGTGGCCGGGGCGTCGCCGGCGGCCTCGAACCGGTAGGCGAACATGGACGAGGCATCACCGGCCGCGTCGATGGCGGCGACCCACAGGGTGTGCGGGCCGGGGGACAAGGGCGCCAGGCTGACCGTCGCGCTGTTGCCGGCGGCCGTCGCGACCTCGCAGGCCGGCGGGTTCGTGGTGGGCGGTGGCACGTCCATGCTGTAGGCGAATTTGGTCGCGGTCGCCGTGCCGGTGTTGGTGAGGGTGAACTGCCCGGTGGTGCCGGCTGCGGCGCCGGTGCCGCCGCCGTTATCGATGTCAGGATACAGACCGTTCACCGAGGTGACCGATGGCTGCATGTCGGCGTTCGGCTCCACCATGAAATGGCATACGGCTGACGCATTAGAGGCGTCGAGGCCGTCGCTGACCTGGAGCACTTGCCAGTCCACCGTCTCCCCGTTGGTGAACGCGGAGGTGAACGAGGAGGGCAGGCTCAAGGACGCGGTGGAGCCGCTGCTCAGGTTGTCGCCGGACAGCCCGGTGTGCGTGGTGGACTGCCCGTCGATCCAGTACTTGAAGGTGGCCTGGAGCTTGTCGCCGTCCGGGTCGGAGATCTTGGCCTTCAGGACCGGAGCGTTGGTGGCGATGGTCGCGCCGATGTAGGGGTAGGGCGCGGTGGTGTCACAGCCGGCGTTGTCGGCGCCGGTGACCGCCGACATCGCGCTGGGCGCGGGAACGCCCGGCGTGAGGTTGTACTGGATTTGCAGGTCAGGATTGTCGGCGAACCTCTTGAACGGGACATCGTTGCGAGCGGACTCGTAGGAGTCCTCCGTCAGGGCGGCGGTGAAGCTGGCCGCGTGGCCGCTCGCGGCGGAGCTGATCGCGCTGGTGACGGTGAAGCCGTTGGACGGGTTGCTGGTGCAGGCCGGCCCGAAGGAGGCGGTCGTGTGCACTCCCTTCCAGCCGGGCCGGTTGTTCCAGTCGGTGCCCGAGCCGATCGTGCCGCTTTGGTGCAGGTCGACGGTGTAAGAGGTGCTGGCGCAGGTGGCGGAGTACACCTCCTGGGCGTTAACCGTCGCCAGGTGCACGTCCGATCCCCACAAGACCTTGGGCAGCTTCCACTGGTAGTAGGAGTGCATGTCGCCTTCGCAGCCGCCGGCGAATCCCATGTAGCCCACGCCGAGCTGGCCGTTGTCGCCGGCGGAGTCAGTCTGGTCATACAGCGACACTCCGTTGCACGGAGACCCCTGCTTGGTCTCGTCGAAGGCCGGGGTGCCGCCGTCGGTGTTGTGCCAGTTGGTGGTCGGGTCGAGGTAGACCGGGTAGACCGTCGAGTGCGAGGCCAGCATCTGCTGGTCAGGGATCAGGCTGAGGGCCGATCTGGTGACCCGGGTGGCCACGATCGCGATCCGTGCGGCTACGCCGGGGCTGGCGGCGTCGGAGGGATCAGCCGCCATCACGCCGCCGCGGCGTCCCAGGCTCCGCTTGGTCCGGGAGTCCCACATGAGCGGGGTGGCTGACTCCAGCACCATGCCGTCGGCCGAGCTGGCGACCGCGATGCCATCGGGCGCTGCGGCAGGCACCGCGCGTCCGCCGGTCACTCTGGTGGCCAGGGTGAGGCGGGACAGCGCCGGGTTCCGCGCGGCGGCCGGGGTCTTGACCACGAGGACATCGGAGAACCCGCCCGCCGGGGTGGCTGAGACCACCAGGTCCACCCCCGGCAGCACATTCCGGTAGGCGGCGGTGCTCCCGGCAACATCCGGCGCGGGCAGCGGGCGCGGCCAGATCACGGCGTAGGCGGTCGGACCCGAGCGGGTGACGGCCAGCGGTGCGCGGCCGCCGCCGGAGAGCCTGACCCTGCCGTAGGCGGTCGCGGCGGGGGAGTAAGTCCCGTCGCTGTTGCGGTGCAGCCGCAGGTCAACAGGAACCCAGGACCCGCTGACCCGGGTGCGAACGGGCACCGTCCGGTCCGACATGGTGAACCCGCCCCCGGGCTGTGCGGTGACCATGGTGGTGGCGGTCATCAGGGCCGCCACCGCCACTGGCTGGCCGGTCTTGCGGGCCTGGCTGGAGGCGGCCATCATGGCGGCGCGCTGCGCCGATGACGGCCCGAATCCGTCCCGCACCATGCTCAGCCCGCGTGGCTGCGCTGGAGTCCGTGGCGCGGGCGCGGGGCTGCCGGAGGCGTTCGGCGCGCCGGCGCGCGGCCCGGTCGCCGGGCCGCTCGCGCGGGCCGGCGCGCGGTCAGCGGCGAGCGCGGGATCTAAGCCGAGCGCGGGGGCCAGCAGGCCCGCGACGGCTAACGCGCTGGCTACCGTGCGACGAGCCCCACCTTTGCGCCAGCCCCTGCGAACGGCCTTGCGCACGGCCACATTTCCAGCCATGACGGATCCTTTCCATTCCATGGTGAATGCAGCCAGCCTTCCAGGAGCAGCCCTTCAAGCTGCTTGTTAAAGGAGCCCTCGGTCCGATGTTCGTTCCGATGGTGACGTTATCTGCTCATCCCGTTGTAAAGAGTGCCTAGATTGACTATTACGCATTAATTGGATCTATGTCAACGTCTTCTTTAATGTCACATTTAATGTTAAGTTGCGCCTCGGTGCCGACTTTTTGACGGGGCGTGATGGCCATGGGCTCACTGCTCACCGGCCGGGGCTGGAATGTGGCTGGCTGGCACGGCCGTCGGCGGCGGCGGCGCGCTGGCGTGGCAGTGGCGGCCGTGGCGGCGCTGGCTGCCGGGTCGGCGGGGTTAGCCCCGGCGGCGGCCGCGCCGCTACCGTCAGCGCCCGCCGTTCATCAGGACCGCTCGGTCCCGGTGAAACCGGTGATCAGCCATTACCGCGCCGCCACGCCGACGCGGTCCTGGCATGCCTCGAAGGCGAGCTGGCCGGCCGGCAGCGGCCAGGCCATGCTCCGCGCCGGGCGGGCGACGACCAGCCCGCAGGAAGGCACCGGGCCCGCCGTTCCGGCCGGGCGCCTGCCAGTCTGGGTCTCGCCGGCCGACAGCGGACGCCCGGCTGCGCGCAGCCGGATGCAGGCCAGCAGCTGGGCGGGCGGGCCGGGCGGCGCGGCACCGAGGGTCGGGGTGGCCTTCGCCTCCAGGACGGCCGCGCAGCTGGCTGGCGTCAGCGGAGTGGTGTTCTCGGTGCGGCGCGATGATGGCGTTCGCGCCGCCGCGCTGGTCCGGCTGACCCTGAGCTACAGCGGGTTCGCTGACGCCTTCGGTGGTGACTGGGCCTCCCGGCTGCGGCTGGTCACGCTGCCCGCCTGTGCCCTGACCACGCCGTCGCGGCCGGCCTGCCGGGTGCAGACGCCGGTCTCTTCCAGCAACAACTCCAGGGCGCAGACGGTGGCGGCCGAGGTGACCGTGCCGGCCGGAACCTCCGGCCCGGCACCACTCACGCCGGGAACTCCGGCTGCGGCTGACGCTGATCTCTTCCAGGTCCAGCCGTCAGGGCTGGTCCTGGCCGCCTCGTCGGCGCCCGGCGGAGGCGGCGGGGATTACACCGCTACCTCGCTCCTGCCGTCCGGGTCCTGGCAGGCCGGCGGGTCGGCGGACGCGTTCACGTGGTCCTACCCGATCACCGAGCCCGCGGTGCCCGGCGGGCTAGCACCGAGCGTTCAGCTGGCCTACGACTCGCAGGCCCAGGACGGGCTGACCTCATCGACCAACAACCAGGCTTCAGTGGTGGGAGATGGCTGGCAGCTGCCCGGGTCCTACGTCGAGCGGTCCTATCAGTCCTGTCACCAGAACCCGGCCGGCCCGACGCAGACCTGGGACAGTTGCTGGTCGAGCAGCAACACCCTGACCCTGTCTCTGAACGGGCAGACGTCCACCCTGGTCAAGGACGACACCACCGGCGTCTACCACCCCGCCGACGACTCTAACGAGCGGGTGCAGTACAAGACCGGCGCGGTCTAATGGCGCGCGGAATGGCGAGTACTTCGTCGTGACCACCACCGACGGCACCCAGTACTACTTCGGGCTGAATGAGCTGCCTGGCTGGGCCAGCGGGAACGCGACCACGAACTCGGTATGGACTGAGCCGGTCTTTGCCACCGCCTCCGGACAGCCGTGTTACAATGCGACGTTCTCCAGTTCCTGGTGCCGAACATGGCCTACCGGTGGAACCTGGACTACGTCGTGGACACCCACCACGACACAATCGCTTACTTCTACCAGACCGAGACCAACTACTACGCCCGCGACCTGGGCTCCACCGCGAACGGCTCCTACATCCGCGGCGGCTACCTATCGAAGATCGAGTACGGCCAGCGGGACGGCTCGGTGTACACCACCACGCCAGCGGCCGAGGTCAGCTTCACGGTCAACGGCCGCTGCGACACCTCCAGCACCGGGTGCGCCACTTCCACCCTGTCCAGCTCGACCGCCTCGGACTGGCCAGATGTCCCCTACGACCTCAACTGCGCCAGCGGGGCATCGTGCAGCCAGCAGGCACCGTCGTTCTGGACGGAGTATGAGGTCACCGGGATCCAGATGCAGGCGCTGTCCGGATCGAGCCTGACCAACACCGACTCCTGCGCGCTGACCTACGCCTTCCCGCCGACCGGCGACACCACGAAGCCGTCGCTGTGGCTGAGCACCATCATTGACACCGGGCAGGACACCAGCGCCGGCGGGTCCAGCGCGCCGATCAACCTGCCGCCGGTGACATTCACAGGGCACCGGGCTAGCCAACCGCGTGAACCTCACCGACGGATACCCGCCGATCACCCGGCACCGGCTCACCACCATCACCACCGAGACCGGCGAGGTCATCTCCGTCGGGTACTCGCAAGCGCTGTGCCCGACGTGCACCCCGTCCGACGATTCGGCCGAACACCACCCTGGCCTACCCCGATTACTGGATCCCGGCTGGCCTGACCTCGCCGGTCAAGGACTACTTCAACAAGTACATCGTCACCGCCGTCACCGAGCAGGACCCCACCGGCGGGTCAGCCAACGACACGATCGTCACCACTTACACCCCGGTCGGGTCGCCGGCCTGGCATTACAACGACAACCCGCTCACCCCCTCCAGCCAGCGCACCTGGGATCAGTGGCGCGGCTACCAGGGCATGACGGTCTCGACCGGGACCGCTCCCGACCCGGTCACCAAGACCACCTACACCTACTTCCGGGGCATGAACGGCGACACCCTGCCGGGCGGGCAGACCCGGTCGGTCACCATCACCGACTCGCGCCACGACCCGGCGGTGACCGACTCCAACCAGTTCGCCGGCCTGACCTACGAGACCCAGGTGTTCAACGGCCCGGCAACGGTCACCGACACCATCACCGACCCCTGGTCCTCGGCCGCGACCGCCACCCACGCGCTGACCGGCGGGCTGCCCGCCCAGCAGGCCTTCCTGACCGGCACCGCCGACCAGAAGGTCTACACGCCGCTAGCCAGCGGCGCCACCAGGGAAACCGAGACCGACTACACCCACGACTCCGACGGACGGGTGACAAAGGCCAACGACCTGGGTGACGTCTCGACTTCCGCCGACGACCTGTGCACCACCACCAGCTACGCCGACAACACCACGGCCTGGATCCTGGACGCGCCCTCGGAAGTCAAGACTGTCTCGGTGAACTGCTCCACCACCCCGTCCCTGCCCGCGAATGCGGTCTCTGACCAGCTGAGCTTCTACGACGGCTCCACCACCCTGGGCGCCGCGCCCACGGTCGGGGACCTGACGATGACCCAGATGGCGGCCAGTTACACCGGGTCGACCCCCAGCTACGCCACCATGCAGACCGCCGCCTACGACGAGTACGGCCGCCCGCTGACGGCGACCGACGCCGACAACCGCAAGACGACGACCGCCTACATGCCCGCCACCGGCGCCGAGCCCACCTCGGTCACCGTCACCGACCCGATGTCGCAGGTCACCACGACCGCTTACGACCCGCTGCGAGAGCTGCCGACCAAGATCACCACAGCGGCCGGATACGTGACCACCGAGCAGTACGACGCACTCGGCCGGCTGACCGCGGTCTACAAGCCAGGCGAAGCATCCCCCGCCCGCCGAACATCAGGTACTCCTACACCGTCTCGACGACCGGCCCCTCGCAGGTCGACACCTACACCCTCAACGACGACAGCACCTCCCGGCTGTCGGAGACCCTCTACGACTCGATGCTGCGCGCCCGGGAAACCCAGACCCAGACCCCCGACAACGGGCGGGAGGTCACCGACACCATGTACAACACCGACGGGTGGGTATCAGAGACCACCGACCCCTACTACAACCAAAACCGGTATCGGCGACCCTGGTCCAGGCCCAGGCCGGCCAGGTCCCCTCCGAGACCGGCTACACCTACGACCAGGCCGGACGGCAGACCGCCGCGATCGCCTACGCCCTGGCCACCCAGACCTGGCAGACCACCACCAGCTACGGCGGGAACTTCACCACCACCATCCCCCCGCCCGGCGCCACGCCAACCACCACCGTCACCGACGCCCGCGGCCGCACCACCGACCTGATCCAGTACCACGCCGGGCAGCCCGCCGACTACCGTCAACGACCCGGCCTCCGACTACGCCGACACCACCTACACCTACTACCCAGACGGTCAGAAAGCCACCGCAGACCGACCCGGCGGGCAACACCTGGTCCTGGACATACAACCTGCTCGGCTACCAGACCCAGGCCATCGACCCGGACACCGGCACCACCACCAGCACCTACGACAACGCCGGGCAGCTGCTGACGTCCACCGACGCCCGCGGCAAGCAGATCACCACCACCTACGACGCCGACCGCAGGGACCGCGACCTACGACACCACCAGCACCCAGGCACTGTCCGTCGGCCAACAAGCTGGCCAGCTGGATCTACGACACACTGAAGAAGGGCCTGCCGACTTCCGTCACCTCCTATTCCGGCGGCGACACCTACACCTCCGCGGTGTTGGGCTACAACACGCTGGCCAAGCCCGCCGCCACCAAAGTCACCCTGACCGGCGAGGGCACCACCCTGATCCCGGCCGCCGGGTTCACTACCTCCTACGGGTACGGCCTCACCGGCACGCTGACCAGCCAGCAAGACCCGGCCTCCGGCGGGCTGCCCGTCGAGACCATCACCTACGGGTACGACGAGTTCGGCGAGCCGACCAGCGTGACCGGGTCCGGCGGCGCGTCCTGGGATTACGTCGCGGCCATCGGCTACTCCCATCTGGGCCAGCCGCTGGTGTACACCCTCGGCCCGACCACCTCCCGGGTGGCGGCCACCTTGACCTACGACCAGCAGACCCAGAACCTCACCGACGTCCAGACCACCGACTCCACCACATCCGGCGCCGTCGACGACCTCACCTACACCTACGGCAACACCGCCGTCTCCAAGGGCGCTGGCCTGCTCACCTCCACCACCGACCAGCAGAACGCCGCCGCCATCACCGACACCCAGTGCTACGCCTACGACTACGCCCAGCGGATCCAGCAGGCCTGGACCGCCACCGACAACTGCGCCGCCACCCCCGCCCCCGGCAACAGCGCCACCGTCGGCGGGCCCCTCGCCCCCTACTGGCAGTCGTGGACCTACGACGCCGCCGGGAACCGCGCCACCCAGACCGACCACGACCCCGCCGGGAACACCGCCAGCGACACCACCACCACCTACAACTACCCCGCCCAAGGCTCAGCCGCCGACCAGCCGCACACCCTCACCGCCACCACCGCCACCGGCCCCGCTGCCCCCGCCAACACCGCCAGCTACGGTTACGACACCGCCGGGGAAACCACCACCATCACCGGCGGAGCCACCGGGAACCAGATCCTCACCTGGAACGACCAGGACCAGCTCGCCTCCGACCAGGCCGCCGCGGGCACCACCAGCTACGTCTACGACGCTTCGGGCAACCTGGTCGTCCGCCGCGACCCCGGCCAGACCACCCTCTACACCGGCGACGAGCAGATCGTCCTCAACACCGCCAACAGCACCCTCACCGGCACCCGGTACTACGCCATCGGCGGCACCACCATCGCCGCCCGCACCTCCGCCGGGACCGTCGACTACCTCATCCCCGACCGGCAAGACACCAACCAGCTGGCCATCAACGTCACCACCCAGGCCGTCACCCGCCGCCAGTACCTCCCCTTCGGCGCCGCCCGCGGCGCCACCCCCCCGGCATGGCCCGGGGACAATGGCTACGTCGGCGGCAGCAACGACACCGCCACCAGCCTGCAAACCCTCGGCGCCCGCCAGTACGACCCCGCTGCCGGCCGGTTCCTGTCCGCCGATCCCGTCTTCGAAGCCGGCAGCCCTCAGCAAGCCGGCGGCTACGACTACGCCGGCAACGACCCCGTCACCGATTCCGACCCGTCCGGGCTGAACGTCCGGTGCCTGCCCGGTGACGCGGACTGCGGGCTGCAGACGAAATTCGCCAACGGCGGATCCTTCAACGTCCCGCCCGCACCCGACATGGGCAGCTTCAAAGACCTCCTCGGCGGTATCCAGAACACCGTCCTCGGCACCCTATCCGCAGGCCTTCGAGGCGCAGAATGCCAAGCCGGATGCACCACCGCCGCCCTCCAGCCCAACCTGTTCGACAAAGCCGAAGCCAACCTCACCCGCGCCGAGCACCTCGACACCCACTCCGAGGCCTACTACTTCGGCCAGCTCGGCGCCAGCCTCGCCGCGTTCCTCATCCCCGGAGCAGCCGACAGCGACGCCATCGACGCCGCCTTCGGCATCATCCGCCGACTAGCCACCAAAACCACAGCCCCAGAAGACGCGGGGATTCCTGCTGGCTCGACGGCTGATGCGGCGACGTCCGGTAGTCGCATCACGCCAGCAGTTCGTGGTCAGTACTTTGAGGACGGGGCCGAGCCGCCGATATGCTCGTACTGCCAGCAGAATCCGGCTGAGCATCTTGATCACGTGATTCCGCGCAGTCAGGGCGGTGATCTGTCGCCGGAGAACCTGACGCCTGCCTGCTCCTGGTGCAATCTGTCGAAGGGTGCCAGGGTTGCGCCGGTGAATCCTCCTCCTGGCTTCGTCGGTGAGTGGCCGCCGTCGTTCTGGCCTTCGCGGATGTTGGAGTGGTGGAGCAGCACGTACGGTGGGAGTTAGTGATGAAGATCGCGACTCATGCGAATCCGGTCCGGCGGCCGGTGCCGAGCTTCATGCTGCGCGCGTCGCTCGATGACATCGAGGGCGGGGATAACTACGAGCAGCTCTGGACCAAGCGGGTGGGCGGGGATCGGTTCGAGGTGTGCTGCATCCCGTTCTTCGCCTACGGGCTGGCGCTCGGCGATGTGGTGCGTGCCGACGCTGGGTCCGGCTACCTGATTCAGTCCGTGGCGGAGAGGTCGGGAAACGGGGTTGTCCGGATCGCGGTCAAGCGCCGCGAGGACGTGGATGCGATGCACCTGCGTATTCACGACTTGCTCGGAAAGCTGGAGTACCTGCACGAGTGGTTCGCGCCGGGTTACGTGGCGGTCAGCCTAGAAGCGGGGAGATCGCACGACGAGTTCTTCGCGGGCCTAACTGCGCTTGGTGATTCCGTTGAGGTCGAGCGCATCATGATCTAGAGCTGGGAGTTGCTAACTTGATGCCGCGCTATCAGAGGGTGCTCTGGCATCACGAGCTGGCTGACGAGCCGGTCGTGCTCTACAGCGAGATCGCTGCTGGCTTCGAGGTCCGCAAGGTGGAGGTTTACCGGGACGGGCGGCACGACTACGCCGAAGGCTCGGGATCGACGGGCACGACGGTGCGGTGCGAGCCGTTGCTGCCGGCGGTTGATGAGATTGATGCTGACCCGGAGTTCTCGGCGTCGGTGATCAGCGCGGACGAGTTCGAGCGGGTGTGGCTGCGGGCCACGGGAGGCGGCTGCCCGCCTTTGGCCAGCTGAGCGACCTCTCCGCTGTCAGCTGGCGCCGCCGGTGATCTAGTGCTGCCCGCTGCAAGCGCATCGGCGGCAACGGTTTCCGCGGCGGGAACTCGCGTCAGGGCCTCTCACCGCCCCTGCCGCATCCGCCGCTGCGCCCCCTGCCTGGCGGCGACCAGGCGACCGGCGCGTCATGAGCCCGGTCTACTGTCCGTGCCGCTGCCCGAACCGTTCCGCTGCGGTCTACCTCACCTATGCCGGGCGGGACGGGCACGCGCTGATCGACCGGGAGTTGTACTTGCCGCAGTCGTGGGTGGCCGACCCGGCCCGGTGCGCCCCCGCGGGCATCCCCGAGGGCACCAAGTTCGCGACCAAGCCGGACCTGGCGCTGCGGATGATCACCCGGGCGCTGGATGCCGGGACTCCCGTCAGCTGGGTGGCTGGCGATGAGGTCTACGGCGCCGACCCAGGGTTACGGGCCGGTCTGGAGAAACGCCTGGTGAGCTACGTGCGGGCCGTGGCCAAGAGCTACCAGGCGACCACCGCGGCCGGCGCCTTGCGGGCGGATGCGCTCGCCAGGAGGCTGCCGCAGCGGGCCTGGCCTGGTAGCGGCTGTCGGCCGGGCCCGGGGCCAGGGGCCACCGCTGGTACGACTGGGCCTGGATCAGCATCGACCCGGGCCTGTCCGGGCATCACTGGCTGCTGATCCGCCGCCACCGGCGCACCCGCGAACTGGCCTATTACCGCTGCTACGCCCCGCGCTGGGCGCCGCTGGCGGCCTTGGTGAAGGCCGCCGGGCGGAGATGGACCGTGGAGGAGGACTTCCAGGCCAGCAAGGGCCTGGCCGCCCTGGACCAGCACCAGGTACGGCGCTGGATCTCCTGGTACCGGTGGGTCACCCTGGCCATGCTCGCGCTGGCCTTCCTCACCATGGCTGCCCTGGCCGAGCACGCCCAGCCGCCGCCACCCGGGCTGATCCCGCTGACCCGCAACGAGATCGCCGCCCTGCTCGCCAGCCTGATCACCAGCCCTCAGTACGGCGCCTGGCACCGGCTGCGCTGGTCCGCCTGGCGGCGCCATCACCAGCACACCGCCCGCACCTGCCACTACCAGCGGCAATCAGAACCTGACCCATAACCGCGCCAGCCCGGCTGCAACCACCTGCGCAAAAATGGCAGGCGCCCCCGGCCAAGACGACAGACACTGACAGGCATGGAAACCAGGGCCACCTTCCGGCTCGTCGGGAACGCTGGGCTGACGGCCGCAGCGGTCACCCGCCGGCTCGGCATCCAGCCCACCCGCGCCTTCGAGGCAGGCGACCCCGTCAGCAGCCGTTCAGCCCACGCCCGTGACTCCTCGATATGGCTGCTGAGCTCCAGCCCTCGCATCGAAACCGGCACCGAGCTCACCGAACATCTGACAGGCTGCTGGCCACCCTCGAACCAGTCACCGTGCCACTATGGGAACTGGCACACGAAGGCTACGACGCGAACTGGTTCTGCTTCATCGCCTCACATGCCACCGAGCACGCAGCCGAACTCGACAGGCCAACCCTGCAACGACTCCTGGCCTTGCCCGGCGACCTCTGGCTCGACGTCTGCGGTGACGGCACAGACAACGAATAGCGGCTAGCCAGCTCCCGGGCAGGCTGACACAGATCACGATCTACTGCTGGAGTACCAGTGAGGCTCCGCCTCTGACCGCCTAGTCACGTGGCTGGGCTGGTCAGAGCGCGTGCCCTGGTTCATCCTCGCGTGCATAGGCGTGGTTGCGGAGGGTGTCATGAGCGCACGCGTGATGACGGCGAGCGAGATCCTGGACGGGCACGTGGCGCTGGATATCGAGTGCCTGGACCGGGTCTACCTGAACGCCTACGTGCCGATCCTGCAGTCCAGCGGGCAGGTGGTCGCGTTCATGACCCAGTACCTGAACCTGCCGATCCCCTCCCCGGCGATCTTCGACAAGATGGGCCAGCGGTTCCGCCGCTCGGTGGCCTCGTTCGCCGACGCTAACCACATCCCGTGGGTCAGGTTCGCCAAAGACAACCGCAAGGCGGACGTGATGCGCCCCTACCTGGACCGGCAGGCCGCGACCGGCCGGTCGGGCGTGGCGGCGATCGGGGTAGCGCAGGAGTTCCAGCGCGTCTGGACCGCCTATCAGCGGCAGACCCGCACGGCAGCGCCGCAGTACACCTTCGCCAAGGCCGACCGGCGGGTGACCTGCTACTACTTCTACCTGTGGGATGCGGGGTTCGGCCCGGCGTTCATCAAGGTCTGCGCCTACTTCCCCTACCCGGCCAAGATCTGGGTCAACGGCCACGAGTGGGCCAAGCGCCAGTGCTGCAAGGCCGGGATCAGCTACCGGGACCTGTCCAACGGGTTCGCCTCGTGCGATGACCCGGCCGCGCTGCAGCAGGTCTGCGACCGGCTCGGCCCGGCTGTCATCGAGGCCTTCGCCCAGCGGTGGCTGCACCGGCTCCCGCTGCCGTTCAGCCGCGACGACGAGCGGGCGGGGTACTGGTGGGAGCTGTCGATGCGCCAGGTCGAGGTCTCGCGCACCATCGTCTTCGACGCGCCGCGGCGGGCCCGCGGGTTCTTCGAGGCGCTGATCGCCGACAACCTCGACATCGGCCGCCCCGCCAATGTCGAGCTGATCTTCAACCGGCACATCCAGCGCAATACTCCGGGCGTGTTCCGCACCGCCGTCGACCGGCCCGCTATCGGCCCTGATACCGGCGGGGTCGTGCTGAATGTCTTCTACAAGCACTCGCGGGTCAAGCAGTACCTCAAAGACGGCCGCGCCATGCGGATCGAGACCGTCGTCAACGCGCCCCGCGACCTGGGCTGCAACGCCCGCCTCCACAACCTGGCCGAACTGCAGGACAAGGCGCGCGGGTGCAACCGGCGCATACTCGAGACTGAGCGTGCCGGCCAGGGCACCGTCCTCGCGAGCCCGGCCTTTGAGCGGATCGCGCACCCGTCCGTGGATGCGGACGGGCGGAGGATTCTGGCCCTGCGGTTCGGCGATCCTCGGGTCCAGGCCCTGGCCGGCGCGTTGTGCACCACCTTGCTGGCAGCAACTGGCATCACCAACAAGAGCCTGCGCGCCTTGATGACCGGACTGCTGCACGCCCCCTACAGCCCCGGCCAGATGACCTACGACCTGCGACGGCTCCGGCTGGCCGGGCTCATCCGCCGGATCGAGCACACCAACCGTTACGTCCTGACCCCCGACGGGTTAAAGGTCGCGATCTTCTACACCAAGCTCCACAACCGGCTACTGCGCCCGCTCCTAGCCGCCGACCAGCCCCAGGCACCCCCCGAGCTCCGGGCTGCCCTGCGCACCATCGACCAGCACATCGACGACTACATCACCCGAGCCCGGCTCGTCCGGGCCGCGTGAAAACTTGACACAAACCTTCAGAAGCTAACGACCAAGGATCGCTAACGACCAAGGATCGCTAACGACCAAGGATCGCTAACGACCAAGGATCGCTAACGACCAAGGATCGCTAACGACCAAGGATCGCTAACGACCAAGGATCGCTAGCCACCATAACCACAGCCGCAGAAGAGGTAGTCCCTATCCTGCGCTATCCTGGAACATCATTGCCGCAGACCGCTCAAAACATGGCGCGATACATGGACGATAACGGGCTGGACGCAACATCTACTTTCACACGAGTGGCGCCTAAGATCCGTGACGCCAACCGTGCAGCTAACCTGCGCCTGTACGCTGGCGGCCCATCGATGGAGGAATTCCCATTCGCGTCGACCGCCGAAGGCGGTCCTGGTGCGTATCTAAGCCAAGTGTCGATAGATGAGCAGCGTGCGCAGGGTCGCCTGCTTTGGTCTTTCTACCGGCAAAACGGCGTCCAGCCTGGAGACCCAGCCGGTATATGGATCGACTGGAATTACTGATGCCGCAGATACTAGACTATTTCATCGATCCCGCATATGGGCAGATATGTCTTTCTGATCAGGATGCGGAACTCTCCTGGGGGGCTACGTTCGATGATCGGCATGTGGCGTCTGATGAGTCCACTATCACGATTGCAGTTACTAATGACGAGCCCGAACGCCAAGTAGAGGTAGAGGTATATCAGGGGCCAGATGACAAGCCGCACATGCAATACTTGCAGCGGATTTTCTACGGAGTCATCAACCTTACTAGAGCTGGATTGCTCGTTTTTGCCCCTGCTGGTGATGAAGTTCTCATTGAGGAAATCGCGAGTGGGCCTCATCAGATCGAGATCTACCGTGACAGTTATCCAACGTCGAGGTTGGTGGTTCTCATCGACGCTGATGGCTAGCGCCCTCGGCGGGGGCCTGGCCGGGCCACTGGGCGGGAAGCTAGCCAGCAGCGCCCTCGGCGACGTGCTGCCCGACCTGGCCGTCCAAGGCCTCGCCGGCGCCGCCGTCGGCGCGACCGCCGGCGCAGGAATCTGTGCCGCCGGCTGACGGCCTGGGCTGCTAGTCAGGGATGCACCTGGGCCGGCCTGGCCGCCGCCACCGCCACAACCGCGGCCGACGGAGGGCTCACCGGCGCAGCAGCAGCCACCACCACCTACAACTACCCCGCCCAAGGCTCCGCCGCCGACCAGCCCCACACCCTCACCGACACCACCGCCACCGGCCCCGCTGCCCCCGCCAACACCGCCAGCTACGGTTACGACACCGCCGGGGAAACCACCACCATCACCGGCGGAGCCACCGGCAACCAGGTCCTCACCTGGAATCACGCGATGGCGGCGATCGTGCTAACGACCGGCGCGGTCATTCGGGCCACCAGCCAGCATCCCATCTGGGACGCCACAACCCGCGCGTTCACCTACGCGACCGACCTGCGGCCCGGCGACAGACTCCTGGAGTCGGACGGCAGCACCGTCGCGATCCGTCAGGTCCGCCACTATCAGGCCGACGTCACCGCGTACAACCTCGACGTCGACGGGATCCACACCTATTATGTTCTCGCCGGCAGGACCGCAGTCCTGGTGCACAACAGCTGCCTGACGCCGGATCTGATGGACCTGGCGACTCAGCACGTCACCGGCAGCGGCGATACTGTGCTCGGCCGGTTCCCCGGCTATATAGCAAAAGCGACTTCAAAGGGCGGAAGCTATTTCGACATCGGGAGCAAGTGGGATGACCTCAGCTCGGCTGGAATAGATCCCTGGGAACTGAACAAGTACTTCTTGGACACGCGGATAGCAGCCGGTGATCGTATCCTTCTCTCTGTACCAAATTATGACATTCCACTCACTGGATGAGATCAGCTACCTTACTGACCCTGTTACCGGAGGATATAGGTGGGTTAACCAATGGGCGCTTATGCCGAGGTCTTAAGAAATGGCTAAGATACTAGAGTTCATAGTTGCATACATGGGCTTCCTTTGGGAGGAAGCTAGGTTTAAGATCACCGGGTCCGAGGTGACAACCTCAAACGGAGGTGACGCGTGGCTGCTTGTCGTCGAATCCAGTAACTTGCGCCTCCGGTTCATTTGCGATCGGACCCAGCTCTTCTTGGATTTTCAAGCAGCAGGTGGACGCTCCTCAGGTGAATGGTACTCCGTTGACCTTATACGTAGGCTGCTGTTTGGGCACCGCGAGGTATCGTCGTTCCTAGACGCATCCTACGCGGCTTTCATTCATGAGCATCTGGAGGAGATCGAAAGGCGATTCTCTGATGACAGCTGGGAAGAGACGCGTTCTGCCCTTCGAGCGCTAAGGGCGAAAAGGGCTAAGGAGACGTTCGGATAGCCAGGATGCGCATCGCGAGGAACGCGAACGGGCCACATCGCCGCAGAAGACGCAGGCATGCTCGCTGACGCAGCTGCGGCCTGCGGCGGCATGAGCTTCACCCCAGGCCCGAAGGTCCTGCTCGCCTGCGGCCTAGCTGTACCTATCGCCAGCCTCAAGCGTGGCCGCGCCCAGCGTGGCGTTCCACCGGCTCAAGTGAGCGCGAAGCCGCGTTGCCGGTAGTGGCATAGCCCGGGCCTGGTGCTAGTGCCGTCGGCGGGACCAGGACCACATGGCTTCGGGGCCGGGTGGCTTCGAGTCACTCGTAATACGCCTCGACATCGGGAAGGTCGAGCCGGATCACGTACGTGGCATGGCCGGTGTCGAATGTGTCGGTGAGGAATCGGACGCGTTCGCCCGTGCGGATCGTGCGGAACCCCTCGGTGACTATGTCTGCATAACTGAAGGAGTAGGTCGTGCCGGTTTCGTCATCGCGGACGAAATAAGTGCCGAGCCTGCCGCCAGGCCCGCTGCCAGAGGGCTGCCGGTCGATGATCCGCCCGAACCGCTGGCCGCCATTGGCCCCGCCCGGCGGCCGGGCCGGAGCCCGCCGCGAGGGCATATCACGAGGGCTGATCACGTCAGCTCCTCGGCGCAACGGAAGCCGACGGCATTGCTGGCCCCTCGCAGCCGGTAGGTGCCTTTGGAGGATGCCTGCACGGCCCGGTAAGGATTGTCGAACGAGCCACCGCAGATCACAGCCTCGTTCAGGTCGTCCAGCACGGTGGCGGTCAGTTCCCATACGTTCCCGGCCATCTCCTGGACCCCGAACGGCGACACGTTGCCGGGATGCGCTTCGACCCGGCCAGGCAGGGCGTCCTTGAGCTGGCCACGGTCCAGTTCCTCGCGCCATGCCTCGTAGGTGATCAGCGGATGGTCGCTCCAGGAGTCGGCGCAGTTGACCAGGGACAGGTCAACCTCGTCGCCCCAGGGAAACAGGCGCCCGTCGAAACCGCGTGCCGCGGCTTCCCATTCCAGCGAGGTGGGCAGCCGCTTGCCTTCGAACCGCGCGAACGCATAGGCGCTCCACCAGTTGACCGCGATCGCCGGATGGTTGTCGTAGGCAGGATCGTCGTAGTAGTCAGGAACCCGGAGCCGTTCCCGCCACGGCTCGTGCCTGTGCCCGGTGGGCATCGCCGGATGATCCCACCGAGCTGAGCCGCCACCGGCAACGGCCGCAAGGAACTGCTTGTACCGGCCGACGGTGACCGGGAAACTGGTCAAGCCTGACCGCCCGATCGACTCGGCGCAGCATCAGATGATGACTCGGCCCGACCAGGTAAACCCCGGCTGGGACGACGCAGTCGTCGGGCGCCGGCGGCCGCATCGGTCCGGCGGCACAGGAACTCCCGGACCTGCTCGGTCAGCCGCGGCCTGACCGCTGCGGCGAGCGCAGCATCGCGGCCCTCGGCTGTCGCGGAGAAACTCAGCGGCCAGCAGTTCCTGGTACGCGAGCGTGCCGGAACGCCACAACAGCGCCAGCAGACCTGACCCCGTCCGCAGCCTCGGAGTTATCGGCGGGCCGGAACAACGCCGCCAGCCGGAACCCGCCGAAGCTGACCCGCCCGCCGTCAAACACCGAGATGCCCAGCTCGTTGACCAGATCGACCAGCGTGAACGTCGTCACGCCGCGCAGGAACGCCAGCCCGAAGAAATTCACCACCTCGCGGCAGCAGCGCCGGCTCCGCGACCTGCGTGATGTGCCGCCACAGCAGATCAGCCAGATCGCCGCGGCCTTCCGCCCCGCCAGCAGCCAGCTCCTCGCCCGGCCGCCCGGGCAACATGACCCGCATGCCCCAGCTCACCCGCCAGCTGCGCCCCCAGCAAGGAGCCGCCAGAGGCTTCATCGCGCAGCCGCAGCACGGAGAATCGCGGCACGCGCAGCGGATCCACGCCCTGGGCGTGCAGCTGCTGGACGAGTTTCTCCGACATCAGGCTGGTGCCGTCCATCAGCCGCCGCACCTGCGGCGAGTCCTCCAGGAATGACACCCGCGAGGTCATCACGACCGCTGACTCAGCCGACAGCACCTCCGTCAGCTCGGTAAACAGCTCCAGGAACCCGGCCTGGGTCAGTCTCCGGCACCGCCTCGTCGAAACCGTCCAGCGCGCACAGCACCGACCCGGCCCGCGCGAAGTAGCAGAACGCCGGGAACACGTACGCGGTCTCGACCGACATGTACGGCGCCAGCGTCCGGGTGACGAACTCGGCGAACGGCTCGCCCCGGCCCTTGATGCTCAGGTCGAAGAAGAACCGGTACCGCCGCGCACTCGCCTGCGCAGCCGAGGCGACCAGCTGCTTCAGCAACGTCGTCTTGCCGCTGCCCGGCCGCCCCACGATCAGCAGGTTCCCGCCGCTGGCCGCGACCGGTCCAGCAGCACCGACGCGGTCCCGGCCTCGCGTGATCCGCATCTCGCCCGGACCGCTCATCCGCGGTCAGCAGGTCACCGGTCACCGAGGCAGGTCGGCAGCGCCGAGCCGCGGATACAGCCCGGCCGACGTCCGCCAGGTGCCGGTCCAGGTCGACGAACGTGCCCATGAAGTGGTCGTAGGTGACCACCCGGTAGTCCTGCCGCAGCGCTCCGGGATCTGCCCGGCCGCCGTCTTCTTCCAGGATCAGGAACCGGGTCAGCTTCGGCAGCGTGGTCTGCAGCAGCTCGCCGCCGGTGACCTCCAGGACCTTGGCGACATCGTCGGCGTCGCGGCTGAGCAGCAGTTCCACGTACTCGGTGCGCAGGCCGCGCTCGCGGACGAACAGCTGGTACACGGTGTGGTGCGACAGCTCGAACCGCTTGGCCAGCTGGAAATCCAGCGTCACGTACAGCCCGGCCAGGAACTCGGCCTGGCTGCGACTGCGGGCGCGAGCCTAGGCGCATGCCCGCTGAGCGCGTCGCTGCCGGTGCTCGTGTACCAGGCCAGCACATCCAGCAGCCGCCGGACCGCAGTCAGGCCGTCCTCGTCAGCGATCTGTACCCGTCGTGCGCGGAGCGGTTGCGCAGCCGCTGGATGTCGTGCAGCGCCTCGATCACGGAGTGGCTGCGGATGTAGGGCCGGCAGCCGTTGATCAGGTCCTTCGAGCGGTCTTCCCGGCCGGGGTGCCCGGCACGTCGTGGTGCCGCCACAGCTGCTTCAGCAGCCGTTCGGTGATCTTCCCGACCCACGCGATCGCGTTCTCCGGGTACCCGTCGCCGAGCGACCGGATCGGCCGCTCGAAATCCAGGCCCAGGTAGCGGGCGATCCGCGCGTGGTCGTCTAACTCGGTCTTCAGCCGCAGCAGCCGCGTATCCAGCTCGCCGGCTCATGGCGCCGTTCCCAGGCACGAACGCGAACGTGTCGGTCGAACGCGACCTGCTCGCCGGGATGGGCGCGCCGGATCTCGGCCACGCCGGCCTCTAGCTCGCGCGTCGTTGAAATGCGACAGCAGGACATGTAGCGGTCGCGGACCATCTGCAGGTACCGCTCGGCCGGGAAGGCCATCGGGAAGCTCTCATAGCTTAGCTCCGCGTGCAGGCCCGCCGCCCCGCATCAGATCGGCAACCTCAGCCGGGTCGGGCTGCTGCCGGTGAACAACTTCAGCGCGGCAGCGAACAGCGGGTAGCTGATCTGGCGTGGGCAGCATCACCACGAGCATCCGGCCGCCCGGCCCCAGCAGGCGAGCCAGCCCGGCAATAACAGCGGCCCGGTCCGCGACGTGATGCAGACTTTCTTTCAGCAAGTAAGGCGTCATAGCTGGCATGCGGCAGGGCCGTCCGGCCCGGCGGCCAGGTCCTCGGCGCTCGCGCTGACCGGGATCAGGTGCTCGCTGGCGGGCACCTGGGCCAGCATCGCCGGGGACGGCTCGGCACACACGACGGCTGCCGGCGTGCTGCGCCAGCCCCCGCGCGAACAAGCCCGGTCCCGCAGCCGATATCGGCGATCACATCATCATCGGCAATCCGCAGTTGCTGTGCGATGCGGCCAGTCATCCACTCGACGAAGGCGGGACTGTAGGCCCAGTTTTCGTCGTAGCTGGCGGCCAGGCGGTCGTAATGATCCCGCGTGACATTCCCATCCACAGCTGGACCCTCCGGGCGAATTGACACCGCGACCGACCTCCTACCTTCCATTGGGATCCTGTCTTCGTCAAGACAAGACCAGGCCATTAACGCGGATGCGGGTGATCTTCCTGCGCATCCAGCGCAGCGCCGTCCGTGCAGCTCTCGGGGGCCTCGTCGCGCACTGTACTATCGACCAGCGGAGACTCGGCAAAGGCCCGCGCCACCATCACCAGCCAGATGGCCTCGCTCCGCAAGTCCGGGTCCACCATGGGCCGCTCACCGGTCACTCCAGCCGCGTCCGGCGGCGGCTCACCGGCGTACCTAGCCCGCATGGCGGCGGCGAGAACAGCTGCCTCCACCGCGGCCGCCAGCTCATCCCCGGCGAGCCCCGCTGCGCCGCCAGCCGCAACAGCGGCCGACGCGACCCGCGGGTCCCGGTAGGGCCTGAGCGCCAGCGCAGCGTCGCTGATCTCGACGACCAGCTGGTGCAGCCGGAACCTCACCGCTGGCCGGACGCCGCGGATCCCCGCGCTCGTGGCCTCCGGGACAGCCCGGCGCAAGGCCAGGTGCAGCGGCCTCAGGTGCCGGAAAGCGGCCCGTGCCAAGAAGGACGGATATCCGGCCAGAAGAGTGCGGTCCAGCGCCAGGAACGCGAAGGTCTCAGCCTCAAGCTGCGTCACCGGACTGCAGGCCGCGCCGCCGAGCATCAGCCGGACTAACTGCGGGCTGACGTCAGGCACCAGCCGCACGTCGACTGACGGCCCGGCCGAATCCCCGAGCAGAAGGACATGCGCGGCCAGGGACAGCACGATATGCGCCTGATGGAACGCCGAGGTCTGCTGCTCATAGCACAGGTAGTCCGCACCAGCCGTCCGGAACCACGTCCCTGACGGAGCGCCCGGCTCCATCTCCACCGGAACCAGTTCGACGACCCGGCGAATCCGCCTTTCGAGGCAGGCGCGGAACTCCTCCAGCTCGAACGGCACGGGCACGGCCAGCCGCCGCGCCAGATCAGCGCAGCGCAGCCCCGCATTCCGGCGTGACCGGCTGCTGTACCTCACCGCGACTCCTGCCCACCGGGTCCGCAATCTCGGGACGCGCGCTCCCAGAGCATGGCGACCTCGGCCTGCAGGGTCATGACGTCTTCGTCCGACTCGGCAAGCGCCCCCATGCCGCCTGCGTCCGGTGGCTGCCAGAGCCAGGTCCGGATGACCTCGGCCAGCAGCAGGTTGGTCCCGTCCGCTAACCAGGCCGTGAACCGCCTAGCGGCGTCCGGAACATCTATCTCGGTTGGCTGATAGTTCCTTCCGATCACAAACACCCGCAACGGTTAGCCTCCCCAGGCCGGCCCCCCTGGTACCGCGCGTACTCGCGTAGTTCCACAATGCATTCGCCAAGTTGGTATGTCAACTATGGCCTATCAACCTTGGCATATGAGGCTTGGCTAGCTAACCTGTGCTTGAGAGCAGGTTAGGGAGGAGGGGAACGATGGGCAATGAGCCATCCCAGGCAGTCGTCCCGCAGTACGTCAAGATCGCCAGCGACATCCGCGACAAGATCAGGGACGGGACCTACGGGCCGGGCGCGCTGCTACCCTCCCGCAACGAGATCAGCGACCTGTACGGAGTCTCGGCCATCACCGCCCGCGACGCCCTCTCGATGATCAGCCACGAAGGGCTCGCCAAGGCAGTCCGCGGCCGTGGCCACATCGTCCGGCGCAAGCGTGCCCGCCTCACCCTGCCCAGCCGCCTCTACGCAAGCGCGGAACCTGATTCAGAGGTTCCGCTGGAACTCAGCAAGCTGGACATCTACCAGGAGCAGCCCCCCGACAACATCGCGCTGCCGCTAGAAACCGCCGAAGCGTCAGTATGGGTCCGCCGCGCGGTCTTCATCGCCGCCGGCGACCGCCAGCCAATCCAGATTCACGTCAGCTGGCTCACCGGCCTGACCGCAGCAGCCGAGCGCGGGCTTTACGACAGCACCCGGACACACCATGGCCGCAAGCAGTCCAGCAGATCACGGGCCGGACCATCTCCACCGTACTCCAGCACACCCGCGCCCGCCGCGCGAACCCCTTCGAGGCCGACGCCTTCGGCATCCCCGACGCCACGATCGTCCTTGTCGCTCACCTCACCACCTACGACAAGCGCCGACGCCCCATCGAGCACTCCCGCTACACCTGGCCCACCGACGCCGCCCGCATCAGCGACTACTACACCTGCGGTGTCCGCCCGTGACGCCGAGCCTCGCGGCACGGGAGCGGCGCCTACTTGCGGCGATGCCACTGCACGCGATCATGGCTACGTACGGCGAGGACGGCTTGCGCGAGCGCTTCGCGATGGAGACCTCCAACTTCACGCCTGCCGATCAGCACCGCATCGGGCACGCGCTCCAGCTGGCAGCCCGGCTGCACGCCAGCGATCGCAGGCAGCGAGAGCCATACCTGAATCACCTCCTGCGCGTGGCGACCCGGATCATCTGCTATTGCCACGTCCATTTCGGCGCTGCCGGATCACGTGATCGACTAGATCGACGCGGGCCTGAAGGGAGAGCAGCTGGTGCCTGCGGGGCGGCAGGTGAGGATTACCGGGTCGCTGTCGCACGGGCACGCAATTCACTCTCTGGACCAGTCCGTCAGGGGCAGATCCGTACGTCTTTCGACATCGGGTGGTCACGCATAAGCATGCGTGCAAAATCGACCTAAAGTCCTGCTCGCCAGGTTGGCCAACGCCCTGCAGCCACATGAATGCCTTCACGCGGATGTCGTCGAGTCTTTGTCCAGCCTTAGGCCGTCACGTACCATGATGATGACCAAGGGAACGAGGCCGAGAATAGATATTGCTTCCGTGAGTCCGGAGCGGCCTTGCCAAGGCAAGAGTATCGCCAGCGCCACCAATACTGCTCCTACCACAATCGAGGCGCGCAATCGGATTGGAAATTCGCCATAAGGCCTCCTGAACAGGTAGAAGGATGCCGCGACGATTCCCACGAAGCCAATGACTTGAATGATTCCAGCCCAATGACTCATGAGCGAACCATGGTGGATTGCGAGTCCTTGATCACCACCGCTGCTCACCGCGAACAACCCGCCGATCAGCGCGGTAAGTGCTGCCCAGAACCTAACGGTAGCCCATACTGTTGCTCTTGGGACAGTGCGTGTGTCTGATTCCCGGCGCGCGCTAACCCGAAGGGTTAACCGGCCATCCTGCAGCCACCTCGGTTCCTTTACGAGCCCAAGGGCGATGAGGCCATTGAAATACTTTGCATTGATTCTCTGATCCACGTCCCCGGAGGTATTGCGGGCACACGCTTCCACGAACGAAGCGAGAAATGTTTGGTATGCCTCGTTCAACAGGACGGCAGGAGAGGCGTCATCTTGCTCTACGCCGGTGACTTCGAATTCTCTGGTCGTGACCGATCGGGTTTCTCCAGGTGGGTGATAGGTCACCTTGTCGTACTTTAGCTTTGCCACCCGTTCGCCCAGTGGGGCGAGGCCGCTTGCCGGCAAGGTCGACGCCTTCTCCACGGCCCAGGCCGTCCGCGAGAGAGAAATGTGGAGCGACGGCGTAAGCCCGATCTTCTGCAGAGCCGCCTTGACAGTGTCAAGGGATTCCAATGTTGGAGGCTCAGCATCCGTTGATCCCTTCGGGAGCCATGACCACAGCGCTCTCCAAGCATCTCCAAAGTCATTCCGTCCAGAATCGACGATAATCTCGTTCTGGAGCACCTGACCCTGGCGTTCTTCCTCGGTAAGGCGTCTGAAGGTCAGCTTCTGAGATCTTCCCTCATGGCGCAGTCGCAGGTACCATCCCTTTTCGAATAAAGTATGATGGCGAGTGTCGAAATAGACATCCTTAATGGTGATCCCGGAACTGGCGCGGTTGAAATAGTAACCCTTGATAAAAGCCTGTGATCCGTCAATCTGTCGGCTCAGGCTATCGTAGTCCTCGTCCGAGGAGAGCGTGACCTTGGCTTCCATCTTTTCCCGTAGGCTCGCGGTGCGTGAGAGGATGACTCCACGTTCATACTTTGACTGGCGAGTCTCCCTCGCTTCAAAGCACTGGACAGCAGCATCTTTCATCTCAAGCAAATCGACTCGTCGGCCTTTGCCTATTAGCTCTATCTCAATACGAGCTTCTTCGATGACAACATTGGTGGCAACCCGGTATGTAGATTTATCAAGCGCGACCTCCGCAACGGCCTGGCCGGAACTGTCGCCGGCCATCCAAATCTCACGCTCTGTCTCGACATTGAACACTCGGCGAAGGCCGAGCCCTTGTAGCGCCTCTATCGCTCCGCCATGCATCAGTCTTCTCCGGAGATCGGACGGAACCGATGCTATTATTCCTGCATCGGACATGATCGTGGCAATGACTACTAAAGTATCCTCGATACTGCCGTCCCGCGGACTCTCTATTTCGTCACGCACCGCGACGTCACCGGCCTCCTCGCCGAGGGGGCGCTTAAGAGTCATACTGAAGTGATCGCTAGTTTCACGGATGCGTAATGACCAGCCATATGAGTATAGTCGCTCATCGTTGTCGAAATATGAATCCGAATGAACCTTCTTGGATTTCGACGTAAGAGCGTAAGAGCCGAGGTGGCGGTCGGCATTAAAGGTGGAACTTACCAGCGGAACTTGCCGCAGTCCTATTTCTAGCCGGGATTCAATTTCGCTCGGCATTACACTGCTCCTCGCTGAGATCTTCTCGTCTCGCACTACAGCTTCTGGATGTGACAGCGTCAACGCGACTCTCGGTGATGATGCTGGCACACTAGTGCCGAGTACGCCAGCGTTTAGATCGATATGCTATGAAACAGTATCAATCATCCGTTGTTGTTCGTTGTTGTACACCTGTCACTCAGCGATGAGCACATAAGGCCAATCGAGCCGGTCGGGTAGAAGATATGCGACCCAGAAGCGAAGACTGAGGTCAGCTGCGGATGGCGCCTGGTCAGCAGTGGGTTTTGCGGCGAGTTGTTTGCGTTTGGCTGGTTGGTTGGGATCGAGGTGCCGTCGGCGGTGTTGCTTCGCCGCTGGTTCGTGCACGAGGCGACCCAGGGAATTGAACCATTCCAAGGCGAACCGGGTTTGGGTCAAGTTGAGCGATCTCCCTGGGGCACTGATCATCTCGACGGCCAAGAACCTGGATCCTTTTTGGGGCTGCCGCTTTCCTGCTGACCTCGTTCGCCATCTCCACGATGACCTCGGCACAGTCGGTTTTTAGGCGGTCAGCGACCCGGACGATCTGGCAGGCGGTGCTGGCCGGGATCATCCGCGCGATTGCCGGCATCTCCGCGTTCGCGATGGGACGCAGGTCGTGGGTTAGCGTCGCCAGCTGACGTCCGCCCGTGACCCGGACGATTCCTTCGGCGGTTTCGGATGGCAGGAGGCTCGCGATCAATGACGCCGCGCTACGCATCGCGCGGAGCTGGCCTTCAGGGTGATCTAGGTGGCGTATCCACCCGTCGAGATGAGCGTCGATAACGACCCTGGCCAGCGGTTCGGTCTGATTGCGCAGAACGTTGCCGAGAGCGGCGCCCCCGCCGTGCTGCAGGATCTCTGCTGGATCACGACCAGGGGGCAGGATCACCGCGGTGGTCTTGTCGGTCACCGTGAGCAGGACGCTATACGCCTTGATCGCAGCCTCACGGCCCGCCCGGTCGCCATCTAGCGCGACCAGCACGCCGATCCGGTCGAAGTTGACGAACCGTCCGAGGGCCGCTGCCTGTCGGCTGGTAAGGGCCGTTCCGCAGGGTGCGAGCCCGGCGTTCCGGGAGGGATCCGCGGCGGTGACGGCGAGCGCGTCGAACGGCCCTTCCACGATGACGGGCACGGCGCCGCGGGCGAGCTGGCCACGTGCCTCGTGCAGGCCAAACAGAAGGTCGCCTTTCGTATACGTCGATGTCTCCGGGCTGTTCAGGTATTTAGGAACGGCGGGTCCGGCGTGCGGATGCGCCCGTCCGATGAAGCCACCGATCATGCCGTGCTCAGTCCGGACGGCGAGCATCACGCGGTCGCGGAAATGATCGATGAGAGTCCCGCGCGAGGACACGCGGGACAGCCCGGCCGCCTCAAGCGCCGCGTCGTCGTAGCCGAGGCCCCGCAGGTAGCTCGTGAGCGCGGTCCAGCCGCCAGGGGCGTAGCCGATGCGCCACTGCGTCATAGCCGCCTGGCTGAAGCCCCTGGTCGTGAGATAGCCGGGAACCCAGCTGTGCCCAAGACGAGAGACGTAGAACCGTTCCGCGTCCAGGAGAATGCGGCCAATGTCAGTAGCTGGCAGACCTCGGTCAGCCACCGGTTCAATCTCGGCTCGTCGGGTGGTGACGAGCGGAACATCCGTGGTGCTGGACTGTCCGGGTAAGGACTCGGCCTGCCGGGCCGGCATGGTCTCGTGGATCGCGACCGGTGCTGTCGTGGGTGTGGCGAACAAGGTGAGGTCTAAGTGGGCGGTGATGGTTGCGGCGGCCGTGGTGATGCGCGTGCCGCTAGCGCGGATAGCTTCTTCGGGGCGGGCCCGCGGATCGCTGCCGGCCCAGCTAGACACGTGGGGCCAGGAGTAGCCGGAGGTGTCCATGCCGAGCCTGGCCGCGACGGTGAAGGCAATGGAGTCAGCCTCGATCTTCTGGACGCCGCGGCATCCGGCGGTGCTTGCCCCAGGCAGATGCGCGCTGCCGTGCGCCAGGACGTGGCCGAGCTCGTGCAGCAGCGCCCGCGCTGCGTCAGGCTCGCCGAGACCTGAGCGAATCTGGATGCGCCGGGTACTCCAGCTCGTCCGGCTGTCACCAGGGTTACTGTCGGCGCGCTCGGCGGCGAACCCTTCCCGCCTGGCGAGCCACGTTAAGGCGTCCCACAGCCCCGGCGGCGGCCCGCCCGCAGCAGGCAGCAGCGCGGCCTGGCCAGCGCTGGCGGTTCCGCTGGTCTGGCTAATGTCCCATACATAGGTGAACCTGGCCCGGCGATCCAGGCCCGCGGTCCGGTCAGGCAGGCCAGCCTTCGCGGACGTCCGGGGAGTGCCGCTCTGGCCAGCTGATGAACAAGGTTCCGCAATGACCCGGATGCCTGGCTCGTTCCTGCGGACCTGGCGTCCTTGCGCTTGCCACTCCTGATACCCGGCGACCAGGGTCGCGGCCGGCCGTTGCGCGGCGATGAGCAGGACATTGGCGAAACTCCAGCCAGGGAAACGGGCCGCCATGCGCAGCCAGGCCGCCCAGTCGTCCCCGGTGACCAGCGCCCTGATCTGGGCAGTCGCAAGTTCGCGCAGTTCAGCGGTTGCCTGCTGACAGTCTTCCTCGGTTCCCCCGCGCTCGCGGGGTGCCTGCTGGCGACGCGGGGTCATTACGGTTGCTCCGCGAAAGGCTCAAGCCCGCTGGCGCTGGCCAGCCACCGGAGCCTGTTGTTAGCGATGCGGTAGCCGTCCGCCCTGAGCTGCCGGGCCAGCGCCGCCTGGCTCAGGTACCCGCCCGCGATCCTGGCTTCCGCCACGATGTGCGCGGCCACGTCGACGAGCAAGCTGTCCCCGTCGTCGGCCCGGTTCGAACCAGATCGCGGACGCGGCGGCTGGCCGACAGCGGATGCTGGAGGTCCCGCGCCCAGCCCGCCTGCGGCCGCAAGGCCGTCACGAGTGATCAAGGCGACCGAAGTCGGCTGCTCGCCATTCGGGCCGGGCGCGGCGCCGTGACGGTTGAATGCCGCATTACCCAGAACGCATAGGTGCTGGCCAGTCACCAAGGCCCCGTTGGTCTGGGCGGTGGTTGCCGGCGCATGGACTGGCCCGGCGGTGATGAGGCTGGCCAGGACCGCCTGGGCTTGCTCGGCGGTGGTGTAGTCGAGCCCAGCCAGCGTGCGGGTCAGGGTGAGGACCTGGACCTGGCGCAGGATCTCCGATGCAACGCCGAGGTCGCTGAACCGGGCCCGCGTTAAGGCCGTCTGAGCACGTCGCTCCGCGCGGCGCACGCGGCAAGCGACGACGGAGTTCAGCCTCGCGGTCCGCTGCTCAGCGGCAACGGCCAGGCGCAGCAGATGCAGCTGTCGGGCAGCACGCTCCACCCGGACCCGGTGTGCGGCCCTTTCCGCAGAGATACTGTCGTCGGCTGACATCTGGATCCGCACCCGGATCCGCTCGGCTGGGCGCAGCCATCCCAGGCCGGTCAGCCTCCGTTCGGCCCGCCGTGCGGTGTGCAGTGTCTCCCGGAGCGAGAATTCGAACAGTGTCGCGGCGATCACCGGCATCAGCGCGAACGCCTCGCGGGCGCCAGGGTGGCTAGGGGCGTGTGTCCAGTTGAAAGAGCTAGATGCGCTGACCAGGCCCCATACCGCTAGGCGTGCGGCTAGCGCCGACTCTCCGCGTGCCGCGCGGCGCATCAGCAGTACAGCGCATAGCCCTGCGGCCCCGTCGAGCGCGCCCCACAGCAGGTAGGGCCACGGTCCGGGCAACTCCATGTTGTTGCGCGCGAATCCGGTCAGGCCATGAGCGGATATCGCCGCGGCCACCGCAGCGAACCCGAACAGCAGCCCGTACTGTGCAACGGCGGCGACTGCTTCTCTGGCGCGGGCTCTGCGTGCGGGATCGCTGGTTACCGCGAGCCTGATCCCGGCGCCGGTGCCCGCGATCACCAGGATGGCTGCCGCCACCGTGAGCACCCAGGGGTCACCGAACCGCATCACGTGCTCGCGGTTCTGCCGCGATCAGAATGTCGCATGCCAGCTGCCTCATAGCGACGTAAAACTCAGGAGATCATCTCGATACGATGACATCAACTCAAGTTGATGGTCTCACTATAGGCAGCCGCTGCCAGATGTTGTCAACCTGAAGTTCTGGCAACACAAGTAATCGTTGATCTAAGATGATGCATTGGCATGGCGAGGAGGTGCACATGGCAGACGCCGCCACAGCAAGCAGCCCGGCGAGCCCGCCGCTACGCACGCTCGCGGACAAGGTCGACTGGCTGATCGATAGGGCTCACCCGGCCGGGCGCGGTCCTTACTCCAACGCCGAGGTCAGCGCCCTGATCGAGAAGGTGACCGGGGAGCAGTTCTCCCACACCACCATCTGGAAGCTGCGCAACGGCCAGGCCGCCAACCCTCAGATGCGCCTCATCGAGGCCCTGGCCCGCACCTTCGGCGTCCCGCCAGCCTTCTTCTTCAGTGACTACGACGACGAGCAAGCCGGACTCCTGCGCGAGCAGGTCGAACTGCTCGCCCTAGTCCGCGACACCGGCGTCACCAGCACACAGCTACGCGCGCTCCTCGGGCTGAGCCCCGGCGCCCGCCAGGCAGTCGCCGACCTCATCGAGCACACCGCCCGAACCGAAAACCAGAGACCCGCGCCAGCGGAAGGCTAACTAACTCAACCCGCTACACAGATGCCCGCGCTCATCAGGGATCACGGATGACCGCAGCCATGTGCCAACGACGCGGTCAGGAACGGCCGCAGATCCGTAGGCGATGGATCTGGGCTGTCGGCAGCCCAGACATGTAGGTTCGATATTGTGTTTGAATTCGGCCCAGATGGTCTCTGGCTGGACCAGCTCGCTGTCGCTGAACTGCCGCCCCGGCCTGCGGGAGTGAAGATATGGCCAGCAGGCCAAGACAGGATCGTCGAGGCCGATCTTCGTGACGGCGCGGCCACTCGCGGCAAGCCGTTGGCCTGGGCGCGATCCCAGCACGGGTGGGCATGCCTGCTCATCTGGGCGTCGAGCCACCGGACCAGCATGGGTACGCGACCGCATGCGCGCTGGGGCTGGTATCTCCACGACCCTGCGCGCATGCGGGATGCGCTCGACATCTACGCCGGCAGGCCGGGCGATTCCTTTGGTTCCCGCTTCCTGCCCGGGTTCGACGAGACGCTGGCTGAGGCGCGTGCCGCAGTCAGGGACCGACCGCGCTCCCGATGACCGACGGTTCGCCGACGAGACGTATGTAAGGTCGCAAGCAATGGAGCTGTCACGGATCGTAACGGGACTCGCTCGGCGCGAACGCGATATCCGCCGTTCTGGACGGCTGGCAACTCCTCGGCGATCGGCGGTTGAAGCGCGCAGATCGGGTCGCTCTGTGCGCGTTGTCGTCCGGATCTGGTTGATATGCGGGGTGATCGTGAGGCGCCAAGTCCAAGAACACTGCGCCTCGATCACCCGCATGATCAGGCATTATGTGGCCCGAAGGGCGCAGGTGACCGAAGGTCACCCACATAATGCCGAAATAGTGCGCGAATCGCCGCTGCATATAGGCCCGCAAGCGCATAGCTATGCATGGTTCATGTGATCAACTAAGTCGGGGCTCGTGGCCACGTTCTCGTCAGTGAGCGCTCGGAACGCCGGGTGTGTGCGGCCGGCGAGAAAGAGAATGTCGTCGCATCAATTATCACAGATCATCCATTTCGGCGCTGAATACGACCGCGCAGATGTCGGTGATCCGATCTCTGAGCACGTACAGTTCGCCGGGGTTCCCGTCGCCGAGCGGTCGGGTCAGGGCGTGGGCCAAGGCTAAATCCACAGTCGTGCTGTCTTGTCGTGGCTGGCGGTGGCGAGCAGGCGCCCGTCCGGGCTGAACGCCACACCCCGAACCGCATCCTGATGGCCGGTCAAGGTGCGCAGTTCTTCTCCGGTTTCGGGGTCCCACAGCCTCACCGTCTTGTCGTGGCTGACGGTGGCAAGCAGGCGCCCGTCCGGGCTGAACGCAACTCCGAAGACCGTGCCTTTGTGCCAACTCAGGGTTCGCAGATGTTCGCAGGCGGCCGGATCCCGGCCGCCGCGACCGCTTCGGCGACGCCGGGTACGGGCTCAAGCGATCACATCTGGTAACCGGACGGCAACCTGGCCCCGGCTAACTTCGAAGACCCGGTAAAGCGGTACCCGTGCAGCACGACGCGCCTGACGCTGTGATCGAGACCCATGGCGATTCGCGGCGGCCAATCCAGCCTCGACCGCGCCGCTCATCGGCGCATGGCGATCACGACCGCGGGTGTTCTGTGCTGCTGGTGCTGACCTGGGTGGCTGCAGTGCCGGATCCGGGCCGGGGGTCGTCCCAGCGCCGCCAGATGAGCCGGTGCACAGGAATGAGGCGAGGAATGTCGCGCAGTCCGGGGATGAACGGCACTAGCAGCAGCAAGATCGTGGCCAGGCCGGTCATGTAGATGGCGATCATGTCTATGTTGGCCGAGTTAGTCCATCCCGGCACCTGGTACCAGAGCGTGTACAGCCACAGCCAGGGCTGCCCGGGGTAGCTGCCGGTCTCGTTCATCACGCCCCACTGCTCGCCGGTCAGGCCCATCGCCTGGGCCTTGTCCCCGAAGTACTGTCCGTCCTCGATGAACAGCAGCGGCTTGGTGAAGTTCGTGCCGTAGAACGGCTGCTGGGCGAGCAGATCGGTGTCTAGGGCGCCGCTGCGCGCGAGGGTCAGCTCGCTAGCCAGCAGGGCCGGGACCGGCCCGTCACTAGCCGCGGGCAGGACGGGGCTACCGTTGACGAATTTCACCTTGACGACGGCGACGGCATAGGCGCTGGCCCACCTCAGCTGCTGGGCGAGTGGCGCCGACCGGTAGGTGGCGAGGGGGCCGGCGACGGCCGGGTCGGTATGCGCCAGAACTGACAGCGGCCCGGTGACGAAGTCTTGCGCGGCGTGGACTGGCTGGGTCACTCCGGTGATGGCTGCCGGGGAGAACAACAGCCGCTGGAGGCTGCCCGTCCCGTTGTTGTAAGGGGGGCCGTAGGTGGCGGTCTCGCTGGTTCCGTTCAGCTCGGTTGCCGCCGTGGCCAGGAAGTCGGCGGGCGCCAGCCTGGCCCAGGTAGCGACCGTGACCGGCGGCACATCCGGGGACGACAGCAGGCCGGCCAGGCCGAGCGTCAGCGCCAGCACGACCACTGCGGCGATTGTCCCTTCCTTCAGAAGGTCGTAGCGCCGGTTCGGACCGCGCCATGGCGCGGCATCAGCTGCTGCGATGGCGCGCCGCCGCAGCCGCCCCGTCCCCTTGGCCCCGGCGGCATGCGCGTCGATCGGGTGCGACACTCCGCGCATCCGCACTAGCAGCACGTGCGCGCCGATGATGGCGATCAGCACGACCGGCAGGAGCACCACATGCCACAACAGCATCTGGCCGAAATTCATGATGTTGAAAAATGCGCCGACCCCCACGGGGTTGAACGCGTCCTTGCCGCTGGCGGAGATCCACTGCGAGTCGAAGTTCTGCTGCGACAGGTAACCGGTAAAGCATTCCAGCACGGAGGCCACGAACGCGACCACGCCCGTGATCCAGGTCATCGTCCGGCGGCCGCGCCAGGCAGCCATCCAGAACTTGGCCCACAGATGAATGACCAGCAGCGCCATAAACAGCTCGACGCTCCACAGGTGCAGGCTGTTGAAAAAATGCCCGATCGAGTTGTAATGCCACCAGTCGGTGCCTCCGAGAGCCAGGGCGAACCCGGACGCGATCGCCACCCCGAGCGCGGCCAGGGACGCGACACCGAACACATACACCCAGGACGCCACGTAAGCGGGCTGGCTGTCGGGCAGCAACTTGCCCGGTGGCAGCACGCTGAGTGCGCGGCGCCGAACCCGGGCAGTCCACATGCCAGCGGTGGCGTCATCAGCGGCGCCGCTTCCCGCGACGCTGCCGTCGTCCGGGGCGGTCCCGGCACTCACGGCGGGCTCTGCGCGCTGCCCCCGCGGGAACGGGAGCAGCAGCGCCGCCCCGAAGATAGCGACCATCACCGCAATCAGGACCAGGTTCGCCACCGAGATGTCAAAAATTGACCAGTGCACAAACGAACCCGGCTGATTCAGATTGACCGCCAGAGGCGGCAACGGCTGGTGTACTGATCCTGGCATATGCCACCTCGGCGTGTAGCGCGTGCAGAAATGCCGCCGAGGTCCAGAGTGGCCGTGTTCATAATCTAGGGCACTGCGGAGGCAATTGGCACGGCCTTCAGGATTGGCCAGACTGGCCCGAAACGCGCGGGTGCCCTCCCTACCCGGGGACCAGGCTGAGCGCTCAGTTCGCCGCCCAGCAGATCTTCTTCCGCCCGCGCAGCTGCTGACTCCCCGTGACAGCCTGACCGGCGTTCTTGACCAGGCGTCCCCATCTCGCGCTGCGCCGGAACTGCCGGGCCACCTCCGCGCCAGCCGGCAGCGACCCATCGGCGCCACGGTTGGCCAGCGCCCACTGCCACGCCCGCCGCTGAAGAACCCGGCCCGCGCTCCCCGCCTGGTTCCGCTGCCGCTCTCGCGAGGTCACCGGATCCTGATAATCCTCGGTGGACACCCGTCCGTAGAACGCGAATCACAGCGCGCCGCGACCCGGCCGTGCTGCCTGGCGGCGCCCTGTGCGCTCCGCCCACGCCAGCAGGCTGCCTCCGCCCTCTTCCTGGCCGGTCACCGAGGACACGCGCAGAACCGTCACGGTCACTAGGGCACCCTCTTTCTCAAGGGCACCACTACGGTGCTCGTTGTAGGGACTCGGCGGGAGCCGGGGTGACGGTCTGTTGCGGTCGCCGGTAGACGGCCTGCATGACACCACCGCCCCCGGTTTCTCCGGGGACACGGACTGGCAACAGGGAGACGCGCCGCAGAGCGCCGGTTAGTGACCGCCCGGTAGCTGTCCTCCTCGCCGAGTTGCCGTCGCTGCCACCCTGAGGAGCTTCTGTGTCGTTTGCGCTGCCTGATGCGCTGTTTTTCACTGGGATCGACTGGGCCGCGGAGGTCCATGCCGTGTGCGTGATGGACGCCGCAGGGAAGATCGCGGCGAGTTTCTCCATCGAGCACTCGGCGGACGGGATCGCGCTGCTGATCCGCCGGCTGGCAAGGTATGGCGAGGCCGCCTGCATGCCGGCCGCGATCGAGCGCCCGGATGGCCGCCTGGCGGACCTGCTGCTGGAGGCCGGGCACCCGGTCGTGCCGGTCAGCCCCAATGCGATCAAGACCTGGCGGGAAGGCGAGGTTCTGTCCGGCGCCAAGTCCGACGCCGGGGACGCCGTGGTGATAGCCGAGTACCTGCGGCTGCGCGCGCACAAGCTGCGGGTCGTGCCGCCTTACTCCGATGAGACCCGGGCGCTGCGCACCGTTGTGCGCACCCGCGGCGACCTGGTCGAGATGCGGGTCGCGGCCACCAGCCAGCTGCCGGCGCTGCTGGACGCGCGCTGGCCCGGCGCTAAGGCCATCTTCGCTGACGTCGAGTCGCCGATCAGCCTGGAGTTCCTCACCCGCTACCCGACCCCGGCCGCCGCCGCGCACCTGGGCGAGAAGCGGATGGCCGCGTTCTTGATCAAGCATGGTTACTGCGGCCGCCGCACCCCCGCTGAGCTGCTCGCCCGGCTGCGTGCCGCACCGGCGGGCACCGGCCTGCAGGCACTCGGCGAGGCGCTGCGCGACGCCGTGCTCGCCGCCGCCGGCGTGCTGGCAGCCCTGAACGCCTCGGTGAAGAACCTCGACCGCTCCGTCGCCGCCCACCTCGGAGAGCACCCGGACGGCGCGATCTTCACGTCGCTGCCAAGGTCGGGTCAGGTCAACGCCGCCCAGGTGCTCGCCGAGTGGGGCGATGCCCGCCCAGCCTACGAGCACCCCGACTCCGTCGCCGCCCTCGCCGGGGTCACCCCCGTCACCAGGCAATCCGGCAAGCACCGCTCCGTGAGCTTCCGCTGGGCCTGCAACAAGCGGTTCCGCGCCGCGATCACCACCTTCGCCGACAACAGCCGCCACGCCAGCCCCTGGGCCGCCAAGATCTACAACGACGCCCGCGCCGCCGGCAAAGACCACCCCCACGCCACCCGCATCCTCGCCCGCGCCTGGATCCGCATCATCTACCGCTGCTGGCTCGACGGCGTCCCCTACGACCCATCCAGGCACGGAGCCGCCGCCGCACTCGCCGAACAACCGACTAAGCAAATCGCGGCCTGAGGTTGACACAGGGAGTGTCATGAGTAGCCCTGTGTCAAGCCGCCGCCTGTTGATCTTGGTTGAGGAGGCGTCTGGAGTGCGCGGTGGCGGGCGGGGTCGTAGGCGACGTCGTCTTGCCAGCAGTGCCAGATGACGAAGAGCCAGGCGCGGGCGAGGATGCGGACGGCGTGGGGGTGGTCGTGGCCGCGGGCGCGGGCTCGCTGGTAGAGGTCGGCGGCCCAGGGGTTGGCGTGGCGGGAGTCGCCGGCGAAGTCGCAGACGGCGTCGCGGAGTTGCTTGTCGCAGGACCAGCGGAAGCTGACGGCGCGGATCTTGCCGGACTGGCGGGTGGAGGGCGCGACGCCGGCGAGGCAGGCCAGCGACTCGGGGGTGGGGAAGCGGGCGCGGCAGTCGCCGATCTCGGCGAGCAGGCGGGCGGCGCGGACGGTGCCGGAGCGGGGCAGGCTGGTGAAGATGTGGCGCGTCGGGGTGCGCGGCGAGCTGGTCGCCGATCTGGGCGGACAGGGCCTTGATCTGGTCGGTGAGGGTGACCAGGACGGCGATGCAGCGCGCGGGTGATGGGGGCGTGGGCGTGCCGCGTCGGGGCCGGTGAGCGCCGCGGGGCGCGGCGGTCAGGCGGGCGTGCAGCACGGCGGGGTCGGTGCGGCCGGAGTAGCCGACGCTGGCCAGCCAGGTGCCCAGCCGGGCGGGGGAGAGCCAGTCGGCGCGGTCCTGGGTGGCGAAGCGGGCCAGGAACGCCAGGCTGATCGGGGAGTCGAGGTCGGCGAACAGGCCGGCGGCGCCGGGGAAGACGTTGCGCAGGTGCGCGCGCAGCTGGTTGGCGACGCGCGACGCGGTGGGCGACGAGGTCCTTGCGGGCGCGGCAGGCGCGGCGCAGCGCGATGGTCGCGGGGCTGTCGGGGGTGAGCGGGCGCAGCCGGGCGCGGTCGGTGCGCAGGGTGTCGGCCAGGACGAACGCGTCGAAGCGGTCGTCCTTGTTGCCGGCCGAGCCGTAGCGGCCGCGCAGGTTCTTGACCTGGTTCGGGCTGATCACCACGACGGTGAGCCCGGCGCCGAGCAGGGCGTCGACGACCGGGCCGTCGGGGCGTTCGATCGCGACCTCGCCGGCACCGGCGCGGGCCAGGACGCCGACCAGCTCGCGCAGCCCAGCCGCGCTGTGCTCGACGGTGCGCCGGCAGATCTCCCGGCCGCGGGCGTCGACGACCGACACCGCGTGATCGTCACGGGCCCAGTCGATCCCGCCGGTCACGCCGCCGGCCGGTTCCTCGGGAAGGGTATTGCTGGCAGACTTCAAGCCTGCCTCCTCGCTGCTAGACCCAGTGGGGAGGCACCCTCATGCGGTGCCGGGACGCGGCTGCCGGTCGCTCACTGATCGGCGCTCGGTGGCGCTCAGCCCTGTCGACGGTCGGCACGTCCCGGGAACCACCAGACCTCGCAGAACTCATGGTGGACCTCAGAGCGTCAAGCGAGCAGGGCGATGACCTGGCGGCACCACGGGTGCATCAGTGATCCATCGAAGATCACCGACATAAGGATGGTGCACCAGTGAGCCTGCCTCCTCGCTGCTAGACCCAGTGGGGAGGCACCCTCATGCGGTGCCGGGACGCGGCTGCCGGTTCGCTCACTGATCGGCGCTCGGTGGCGCTCAGCCCTGTCGACGGTCGGCACGTCCCGGGTAACCGCCAGGTCTCGCAGAACTCATGATGGACGTCAAGAACGTCAAGCGAGCAGGGCGATGACCTGGCGGCACCACGGGTGCATCAGTGATCCATCGAAGATCACCGACCTAAGGATGGTGCACCAGTGAGCCCTACCCTCTAGCCCAGCGCGAAACGGCCGCAGGCAGCGCCGCCCGGGGGAGTCATGCCCCTCCAGCTCGCCTGAGGCTCGTCATGGCCGCGCTGCGGCTGGTGTCGATCTCGGTTGCGTTCGGCGTGCTGTCTGGTGCCGTCTCGGTGGCGACCGGGCCGCGAGATCACAGCCTGGGTGTCTTCGCGGTCGGGCTCGGCGTCCTCGCCGACGTGACGGGGTCGGCGGTTCTCTTCTGGCGATTCCGGGCCGAGCGGCGCCAGCCGGTGCGATCGGGAGCGGCGGAAGCCCGCGCCGCCATCATCGTGGCCAGCGCCCTGGCCATGGTCAGCGCCGTTCTTATCACCGAGTCAGCCGCCGCGCTGGCTAGCGGATCTCATCCCGGCACGTCGAGGGTGGCTCCTGCTGCGGCTGGCTGGTGTCTCCCTTGCCATCCTCACGCCTCACGCCGCCGGCTTATGCCAAGCGCCGTCTCGGCAGGCGGATGGCCATCCGCGCCCTGCAGGGCGACGGCGCTCTCAAGGGCACGGACAGGTAGCGGCTGACGCCGAAGTAGCCGAGGCCGAGGGCGATGCCGATGAACTCGGTGACGAGGACAAGGAGGTTCACGACGACCAGGTCAGCGAGCGGGAACATTCCCCACCGCCGCCCGAACCGCTCAGAGATAAGCCGGGCGTGCCCGGCTCCCGTGACCGCGCCCAGGCGGGCCACCATCTCCTGGTTCACGAACAGCACGGCCGCCAGGGCCGCCAGGAGCCACACGTACCACAAGCCGCTGTCCTGGCCGACCTGCGCGTAGGTGGCCATGCCCCCGGCGTCGTTGTCGGCCACCATCACCACGACACCCGGGCCTGTCACGGCCAGCAGAATCGCCAGCCGGCGACGACCCGACCTCGGGGGGCCGGTATCTGCGGAACCCACCCGGCCGAAGGCCCCGATGATGTCCCCGCGATGCGCCCGGTCCTAACCGACCGGCGACCCGCGGGAAGCGCGAAGCTGGCCGGGACGATCTCCCCGCCCGATCCGCCCTGCCTGCCCGGCCTCAAATGATCACGCGCTCTCTGCCGCCGGCCCGTGCCGGGATGACCTCGCCGCAGGCCGGCGTCGCTCCTCGACATGGTCCAGCCCGGTGACGATGGTCAGGAAGTTGAGCAGGAACAGGTCTCCGACGCTGAAGGCGCCCCAGAACTTGCCGAACCGCTCGATGATGAGCCGGGCGTGCCCGACGCCGGTCACCGCGCCGAGCCGGACGACCATCTCCTGGTTGACGATCAGCACCGGGATCAGCAGCAGCAGCACCCACAGCAGGGTGTAGCCGTAGTCCTGTAGTCCTGGCCGGCCTGGGCGTAGGTGGAACGCCGCCGGCGTCGTTGTCGCCGACCATCACGATCAGGCCGGGCCGACGATCGCCAGGAAGGTGACCAGCCGCCGCCAGCCGGCGCGCTGCTGATCGTCCAGCCGGATCCGGCCGAGGGCGCCCTCGATATCGCCCAGGTGAGCAGCGTCGAGCACCGCGGACGGTGCGGCCAGCGCCCGCTGGCCAGGGCCGGGCCCGGCTGCGCGCTGGCCGTGGCCCGCGGCGTGCCCCGCCCCGGGGGCCTGCGGGACCGCGGGATCCCCGCCGCGGGCCGGGGCCGTGGCTCGGTGGCGTCGCTCACGAGGCGTCCCCGTGGTGCGCGTCCGGCGGTTCTGCTGCCTCGCGGTCGCCGCCGCCGTCATCGGAGTGTTCGAGCGCCTCGGCTGGGCCACCGCCGTGCACTGGCCCGACCCCGCCCGCCTCGCCGCCCGCCGCTCCCGGTCCGGGACCGGCCCCAGCCCGCCCTCCAGCCGGCGGGACGGTGAACGTTCCCGCCCGCGAGCAACGGGTCCTTGACGAGATACAGGCCACGCTGCAGGCCGGCGTTGGCGCCGCTGAGGCAAGCCCGGCGCGTGCGGGATCGGCCACTGCGTGCTGCTCGCCGGCATATGGCGCGGGGTGCGCTGCCCCGCCCGCTCCGGCAGGGCAGTGGCGCCAGGACCTGGCCGGGCTGCAGGACCGTGAGCTGCTGAGAGTTCTCCGGTCGCTGCCGCGGGGCAGCGAGCGGCGCGGCGCGGCGTGCAAGCTGCTGGTCAGCCGTCACCGAAATCTGGTGCGGTCGTGCGTGCAGCGGTACCGGCGCAGCCCTGAACCGGCCGAGGACCTGACGCAGGTGGGGCACGTCGGCCTGCTGAAGGCGATCAACAAACTTCGATCCTGCTGTCGGCGGTAGCCTGGCCGCCTACGCGCAGCCGTGCATCAGCGGCGGAGATAGGGCGCGGACCT
>CAWBJA010000015.1:0-127353 GCA_963788895.1 uncultured Actinomycetota bacterium
TACTCCTGGCGTCGTAATGACAAAACTCAGCGTAGTTAAGAACATTACCAATTCCGCCTAGGCTGCCGACAATCGAGAGCTTTGGCCGAGACTGGTCCAATCGCTATTAGTAACGCAATGGTAATCTCAACTACGCCGAGGCCGCGCGAGAAATCTCGCACGTCCAGGATGTGATAAGCCCAGGATAGGAGTGGGCTATGAGAGGCGTGGTTGAAAACACCTTTGGATTCGTAGGCGGTGAACTTCAGGCACCCGATCCAGAAAACCACCAGCACTAAGCCGTAGCGAAGGACGAACGCGCTTATTCTGTCGATGCTGCGGACTACGGCCCTTCCTTCAACTGGCAACCCAGCCGGGATCTTCATTCGTTTGCTCTTTCGTTCTCACTTTCGATTCAAACCCGAGGACATACATATTTTCATCGGAACTTCCGAGCAAGATTGGCAACATTCAGAAATCCGCCGCCAACCTTTCTGCCTCAGCTTCACTACGCGCGATACTCTCTTCCCCCTTCTCTTTCCCGCGCCACGTCGTGCCTTCCACCACCAACGTATGGACCTCCTTGACCCCGATAAACTTCCTGCCCAGGCACCATCGACTACCGAACGATATTGCGAACGCGATGCTCTCGTTCTGCGCTGAGAGCACGCAGCAACTCAACAGCAATAATGCGATACAGAAAAACTAAAATCGCCGTCTTCATCTTCATTCGTTTGTTCTTTCGTGCCGATAATATCGGCAACGTTGGCGGTCAGCCACTGCGCGTCCCGTATGATTGTGTGTTACTGCTTAAGCGATAATATTCCTCCTCATTGAGAAGTACGTGGAAGTTTATCTTGCACTGGCAACGCACGCCCTACGGCTAGCGGCGGTATTGAAACAGGAATGGATAAATATCAACATCACGATTCCACCTCTCTCGTATTACTTCATCTGTTCCAATGTCTTGCCTTTTGTCTCACAAACGGAAAGCCACTCGAAGGGCAGCGAGAATCGCCGCGGCTACCGCGTAGAAGGCGTAAGCGCCGCTCAACCGACTCGCTTCAGTAGCGGTAAAAAAGTGACAGTGCGCGGCGAAATTCGCCGCCCAATCCGTAGCGCCAGAAATCGCAAGAGCAACTCCTCGAATTTCGTTGGGAAACATTTCGCTGACCACACCACCTACCAGAACCACGACACAGCGAACACGACGATGTGCCAGGTTTGCTGCCGTAGATCCAGCCGCCAGCGGGCATGTCGGCTTCACCTGCTTGCCGGTCGGGGCCTGCACTAGCCGTGGCGAATACAGCTGCCCATGGTACCGAGCGTCAGGGTCATCCCCACTGATCCCACCAGCAGCAACGGTTTCCGGCCGATGCGATCAATAAGCATGATGGCCGGGATCGTGGCGAGGATGTTTACACAAGCCGGTGAGCACGTTAATGCGCAGAGCCCACTGTTCGGATGCACCTGCTGCTTTTCACAAATTAGCCGAAATAAAAAATAATGTTGATACCAACGAACTGCTGGAAAGCGAGCAACCCATTCCCACCCCAGAGCACCGGAGCGATGCGTCTCGTGTCGGGAATAATGAGATTCCGAGGATCGCCGGGGACGGCGTTCGGCCTCAAGGGTTTGTTCGACCTGCCGCACCAGACGATCGCCATCGCCACCAATTCGCGTGAATACCTTTCGTGCTCGCTCGTGTTTACGAAAACGAGATAGCACAGCATCAGAATGTTGCATGCTGCCCTAACAAAAACGCGACAGCTGGCACTGCTTCCATCCAAAACATCCAGCGCCATGTCGGCATCCCAAACCAAAAGATGTCACTAGCTTCACCAGCAACCTTGGCGAGAATCGCATTGCTTAGAAATGCGCTAAACGGCCCCGCCCGCAATGGCAGTTCCTCCGGGCAAAGCGGCGGGCACCGCATTGCGCCGACAACCTCGATGTCATCACGAGCCGCCGAATACGCTGGCGCCGCCGATGGCCACACCGGCGGCGATCCGCACCGCGATGAAAAATCCGGCCGGAGTTAGCGGCACCTGTCGCCAGCGGTCACGAGAAAGAGGATCGCGTTTAAGAGCATCGTCGGTCGACGCCCAAGAGAATCAGCCAGCCTGCCTGCGCCAAAAGCGCCAACTGCGCAGCACGACCAGACGCTCAGTGAACAGCGAAACCAGTCCCAGCCACATCAGGTACAAAGACTTTGCCGGGCATGAACAGTGCCGTTGATCACGCCGCTGTCGAAGCCGGAGGGAGCCTCCGATCGCCGCTCGCAGCACAGCGCGATCACGTCGGCGGATCTGCGTCGCGCGTCGTGGACGCTGGTTAGCTGGTTCGGGTTCTGTGTGTCGCTCGTCCATTTCGGATCGTGAAGTTGTTCTTCACCACCTGGTCGTTCAGAAATCAACGCTAACTTGCGGCCGAGTCGCCTACCTGACGAGACTATGTATCATCGTACACGACGTGTTCGCGCCTGCGCCAATGCCGAAGCGTAAGATAAGCGCCGATCATCCCGCCAAGATGCGCAAAATGTGCGACGCCCTGGTCAGTTCCAAAAACTCCGCTGAACAGTTCAAGAAGCGCGTAGAGGATCACAAACACGATGGCTGGCATCGGAATAGGCGGAATCAACAGAACGATAGTGCGGCGCGGAAAAAGCATGCCGAAGGCCAGCAGAATTCCGAAGATCGCGCCTGACGCACCGAACGGTCGGATAAACACCCGCCGTTGTCATCATTGAGACGACTAGCAACTGAGTCACGCTCGAGGAAAGCAGAGAGGCAAAATAGAGCGTCAGATAATGGCGCGGCCCGACTGCTCGTTCGACATCAGAGCCGAACATCCAAAGCGCGTACATGTTGATCGCCAGATGAAGAAAATTCGCGTGAAGAAAACCGCACGTGACCAACTGCCATATCTTGAACCCGACGGGAACATCAAACTGGGTGACAAGAAAATGGCCAATCGGCCAGAGCGCGAACCTCGCCAAAAACCCTGACCGGATATGGCCTCCAAAGCGAAAACGGCAACGTTTACGCCGATGAGCAATTTTGTGAGTCGCGCCATAAAGCACCTTAACCGCGTGTGCCTATTTCACACGAAGGTCACAAAGAATCACGGTGGACCACAATGTTACGGGAGATCTCGTTTACCACAACAAACGCCGCGCTTCTCGGAGGAAGAAGACACGAAACAGACGCTTTGCCTTTTTTTGGAATTCGCTGGTGAATCTGAAAGAGTTTCCTGTGTTCCTGATTTCCTGAGAGATTTGGCAGGTGACGTTTTGTGCTCTGGCATCGTCGTGATCAATGAGGCGAAAAAGGGACAGTCGCGATCGGCACGCTGGGCTGGTTTTTGTTCTCTTCTTTTTCCACCTCTGGCGGCCACCACCGCTCAGCATTTATGATCCACTGGATCGGGCCCGGGCTAGGCCTGCTCATTTTTTAGCACTGGTTCCGCTGGTGTGGTCTGTGCCGGAAGCGCTCATTGTGGGCGAGCTCCGCCAGCATGTTGTCGAGAAGGGCGGTTATTATCGGTGGGTCGATCGTGCATTCGGGCGCTTCTGGGCTTTTCAAAATGGCTGGCTCACATGGATGTATTCGCTTGTGGACATGGCGATTTATCCGGTGCTGTTCAATCAATATTTGCGTTTCTTCATCCCCGGACTGGACGCGCGAGTGGAATGGCTCATACTCGCTTGCCATTATTTTGGGCGCAGCGTGGATCAACGTCCGCGGCTCGGTGAACGTCACTCGCGTTTCAATTATCACAGTCTTCATCATGCTGGGGTTTCTTGCCTTGTCAGTCGTAAGTGCGCCGCACGTCTAAGCCACACTCCATGGCAACCGTTCGCGTCGGAACATGCTCACGGATTCGGCGGTTCAGGCCGTCGGTATCTCGATTGCGCTCTGGAATTATAGGCGCCAGCGGCCTGGTGCCCCGCGGCCAGCGGCACCGGTTCTTCGCGATGATGCATGCCGACTTCCTGACCTACCGGCCCGGGGGATACCGGCTGCCCGCCGGGGCCCGGGGCGCCAAGCTCCGGCTGATCGAGCGGGACGCCTACTGGACCTATTCGCTGCTGGAGCCGGTCAACCGGCTCCGGGTCCGGGGACAGGGCCTGCTCCAGGGGCGGGTGGCGGTCGGGGGCCAGGCTGCGGTCCGGTGAAGACCAAGCCCTAGCGGGTCACGGCGAACTGCTCGCTCTCGGTGGAGCCGGTCAGCGCCGTGGTGGACGAGTCCGGGGTAACCGCCGAGTTGACCAGGTCGAAGTAGCCGGTGCCGACCTCGCGCTGGTGCCGGGTGGCCGTATAGCCCTGGGCCTCCGCGGCGAACTCGGCGTCCTGGAGCCGGACGTAGGCCGGCATGCCCTCGGCCGCGTACCCGCTGGCCAGGTCGAACATCGAGTGGTTGAGCGCGTGGAAGCCCGCCAGCGTGATGAACTGGAACTTGTAGCCCATCGCGCCCAGCTCGTGCTGGAATTTCGCGATGGTGGCCTCGTCCAGGTGCGCCCGCCAGTTGAAGGACGGCGAGCAGTTGTAGGCGAGCATCTGATCGGGGTAGACGCTCCTGATGGCCTCGGCGAATTCCCTGGCCACGGCCAGGTCCGGGGTGGAGGTCTCCATCCAGAGCAGGTCGGAGTAGGGCGCGTAGGCCAGGCCCCGGGCGATGCAAGGCTCGATGCCGCCGCGGACCTTGAAGAAGCCCTCCGCGGTCCGTTCCCCGGTGCAGAACTGCTGATCCCGCGGGTCGATGTCACTGGTGATCAGGGTGGCCTTCTGGGCGTCGGTACGGGCCACCACCAGGCTCGGCACATCACAGACGTCGGCCGCCAGCCGGGCCGCGTTCAGGGTCCTGATGTGCTGGCTGGTGGGGATGAGCACCTTGCCGCCCAGGTGACCGCACTTTTTCTCGGAGGCGAGCTGGTCCTCCCAGTGCACGCCCGCCGCGCCCGCGGCGATCATCGACTTCATCAGCTCGAACGCGTTCAGCACGCCGCCGAAGCCCGCCTCCGCGTCGGCCACGATCGGGGCCAGCCAGTACGGCTGCCCGGGCCGGCCTGGCCGCCGCCTTCGGACCAGGTGATCTGGTCCGCGCGGAGCAGGGCGTTGTTGATCCGGCGGACGACCTGGGGCACCGAGTTGACCGGGTAGAGGCTCTGGTCCGGGTAGGTCTGGCCGGCCAGGTTGGCATCGGCCGCGACCTGCCATCCGGACAGGTAGATGGCCCGCAGCCCGGCCCTGACCTGCTGCACGGCCTGGTTTCCTGTCAGCGCGCCCAGGGTGTTGACGTAACCGTCCTCGTGCAGCAGCGACCACAGCCGCTCGGCGCCGATCCGGGCCAGGGTGTGCTCTTCGGTGATCGAGCCGCGCAGCCGCACCACGTCCTGCGCCGAGTAGGTCCGCCGCACGTTCGCCCAGCGCGGATCGGCCGCCCAGCGCTGCTCCAGCCGGGTGACCTGATCGTCGAGCTGGCCCCGGTGGCCGTTCGCGGCGGCTGAGGCCGGCCGCTGGCCGTTGCGCGCGGCCGGGGACTGAGGCGGTGCGGGCGGACTCGGCTGCGGTGCGTACGGGCGATCGTTCACTGGAACCTCCCGGGTCGTTACTGCGAGTCTGCGGGCGGCCGGTCTGCGGCACCAGGGTGCTAGCAGGTAAACTTCGCTGGATATTCATCTAAGATGAAGAACTGTCAGTATTCACAGAGAAAGATTCGCTATCTTTGACTGAAACAACTGGACTTGACCTACATCTCTTCGGGCAGCGGCTGCGCCACGTGCGCCGCGCTCGCGGCCTGACCCTGGCCGAGCTCGGCGCTCAGGTCGGCCGGGCCCCTTCAGTCCTGTCCCTGATCGAGAACGGCCGCCGGGAGCCGAAGCTGTCCCTGATCGAGGCGCTGGCCCAGGCGCTGTCGGTCTCAGCCGACGACCTGCTGCGCCGCCAGCCGCCCAGCCGCCGGGCCCAGCTGGAGATCGCCCTGGAGGAAGCCCAGCAGGACCCCCTCTACCGCGAGCTTGGCCTGCCGCATCTGCGGGTCGGCGCCCGGGTGCCCAGTGACGTCATCGAGCACCTGATGGCGCTGTACGCCGAGCTGCGCAGGCAGCGGGCCAAGCCGACGGCCACCCCGGAAGAGGCCAGGGCGGCCAACACGGACCTGCGGGCGAGGATGCGCGAGGCCGATAACTACTTCGCCCCGATCGAGCGGGCCGCCGCGGCGGCGCTGACCCGGGCCGGCTACACCGGCGGGGCGCTGTCGCAGGGGATGCTGCTGTCGGTAGTCGGGCAGTTCGGATTTTCCGTCAAATTTGCCCGCGACCTGCCCCGTTCCGTACGTTCGGTGACTGACCTGCGCAACCGGCGGATCTATCTCAAGCAGGAATCAATCGGCATGCACACGCCGCGGACGATCCTGCTGCAGACCCTGGGGCACTATGTGCTCGGGCATTCGGTGCCCGCTGACTTCGCCGAGTTCCTGCATCAGCGGGTGGAGGCGAACTATTTCGCCGGGGCCATGCTGATGCCTGAGCAACCAGCCGCCGCGTTCTTGCACGAGGCGATGGGCGCGCGGAATCTGTCGGTCGAAGACCTGCGCGATGTGTTCTCCGTGTCCTACGAGATGGCCGCGCACCGGTTCACCAACCTGGCCACCCACCATCTCGGGCTGCCCTGCCACTTCGTCAAGAACGACGAGGGCGGCACCATCTTCAAGGCCTACGAGAACGACGGCGTGGTGTTCCCGGCCGACGCGGCCGGCTCGATTGAGGGGCAGCGGATGTGCCGCGAGTGGTCGGGGCGGCGGGTGTTTCAGGCCAGCGACCGGTACAGCCCGCACTACCAGTACACCGACACGCCCTCGGGGACGTACTGGTGCGTGGCCTTCGTCGACTCGGGCCTGGGCCGCGGCTCGGCGATCACCCTGGGCGTGCCGTATGAGCACTCCCGCTGGTTCCGCGGCCGGGAGACCACCGCCCGGTCCGCCTCGGCCTGCCCGGACGGCGAGTGCTGCCAGCGCCCGCAGGCCGGCCTGGCCGCCCGCTGGGAAGGCATGGCCTGGCCGTCGGCCCGGGCCCACTCGCACATCCTGTCGGCGCTGCCCACCGGCAGCTTTCCCGGTGTCGACCAGGCGGAGATATTCGCCTTCCTGGACCAGCACGAGAAGGACTAGCGGGCCGGCCGCCCGGCGGGACCATCGGGACCATCGGGTCCGGCGGGCGGCTAGCTGGCCTGGTGGCCCGCCGATGGGAACCGGGGCGGGCGCTTCTGCCTGATCGCGGCGGCGCCCTCGCGCACGTCCGGGCCCATGAAGGTGAGCATCTCGTAGGCGGCTGACTGGTCGAAGATCGGCGCGGCCGCGCGCAGCCAGCCGTTCAGCGCCCGCTTGGTCAGCTGGATGGCCAGCTGGGATCCGACGGCCAGGCCGGCCGCGATGCGCAGCGCCTCCGGCAGCACCTCCTCGCCGGGCAGCGCCTTGCTGACCAGCCCGATCCGCTCCGCCTCGGTCCCGGTCACCATCTCGCCGGTCATCAGGTAGTAGCGCGCCTTGGCCATCCCGCACAGCAGCGGCCAGATGATCGCCGCGTGGTCGCCCGCGGCCACGCCCAGCCGGACATGCCCGTCGCCCAGCCGCGCGTCCTGCGCGCACACGCTGATGTCGGCCAGCAGCGCCACCACCAGGCCCGCCCCGACCGCGACGCCGTTGATGGCGGACACGACCGGCTTCTCACAGTTGATCATGTTGTAGACCAGGTCGCTCATCTCGCTGAGCATCCGGGCCACGGCCGCGTGATCGCCCGCCATCTTCTCCACCATGGCCAGGTCGCCGCCGGCCGAGAACGCCTTCCCCGCGCCGGTGACGACCACGACCCTGGTCTGCTCATCGCGGCTGACCTCGGGCCAGAGCCGGGCCAGCTGGGTGTGCATGACCTGGTCGGCGGCGTTGTAGACCTCGGGCCGGTTCAGGGTGATTTGCAGGACGCCGTCGGGGTGCCGGTCGAAGAGCAGGCGATCGTAACTGCTGTAGTCCATGGCGTAGAGATTAGGCGCTACGTTGTGCCAGACCAGTACAGAACCCCCGCCCGGAGGATTGCGATGACCAGTACCGCGGCGCCGACCGCGCAGAGCGCCACCCCCGACCCCGGCCACGCCCTGTTCGCCACCTCGGCCGCCGCGGTCAAGGCCAACGCGCAGGCCGCGCAGCACGTGAAGGAGCGGGCGGCGAAGATCCGCCAGGCGCCCGAGGAGCACCTGCCCAAGCTGGTCCTGTCCCAGCACGTGCGGGGCACCAGCCTGCTGGACAAGATCGCGGACGGGGTCAACCTGTTCTGCGGGTCAATGTACGTGTTCCTGGGCATTAGCGCCGGGATCATCTTGTGGCTGCTGCTGGGGCAGATCGTCGGCTTCGACCCGGTGCCCTGGCCGCTGCTGCTGACCATACTGAACCTGCCCCAGCTGTCCATCATGATCTCGCTGCAGGTGAGCGCGAACCGGGCGCAGGCGGCCAGCGACCGGCGCGCCATCGCCGACCACGACACGCTGATCGCGCTGCACGAAATGGCCAAGCAGCAGCTGGAGATCCTCAAGGGCCAGGACCGCATCCTGGACATGCTGCACAACTTCGCCAGCAAGGACATGCCCGGCCAGCAGCGGCAGGTGCTGGATTGCGCCAACAAGATCCTCGCCCTGGTCGGCAGCGAGCCGGCGGCGGGTTAGCCTGAGGCCAGGAACAAGATCTGCCTAACCTGGCTTAGCACCGGTAAGACCGCTCAATCGCGGTCCCATTAATCGCGGTCAGATGCAAAGCGCGGTCAGAAGGAACATTTATGAGCAAGCAGCCCAATTCACCGCCGCCGGGTGATAAGCCCACGCCGGCGGCGCCGCCGCCGCCGCCGACCTGGCGGTACTGGCTCTGGCCGGTCACCCTGGGGCTGACGCTGCTGCTCTGGTTCTTCCTGCCGGCCATCCATGCCGCGCCACACGTCACCCTGAGTTACTCGCAGTTCATTTCGGACGTCACTACGCACAAGGTCAAGACCATCACGTTTGCGTCATCGACCGGCAATACCCCCGCTACCGGCGAGCTCACGAACGGCAAGAACTACAACACCGTGATCCCGGGCCTGGCCAACCCGACGCTGAATTCGCAGCTGCAGTCCAACGGGGTGCAGATCAAGGCGGACGCGCCGAGTTCCGGCATCGGCAGCGAGCTGCTGTCCTGGGCCATCCTGCTGCTCCCGCTGATCTTGCTGTTCTGGCTGTTCCGGCGGATGGCCCGCAACTCGGCCGCGGGGCTGCAGGGCGTGCTCGGGGTCGGCCGGAGCCGGGCCAAGGTGTTCGACGCCGAGCAGCCGAAGACCAAGTTCGACGACGTGGCCGGCTACACCGGAGCCAAGGCCGAGATCGCCGAGGTGGTCGATTTCCTGCGCAGCCCGGGCCGGTACCAGCGGGCCGGGGCGATGGCGCCGCGCGGCGTGCTGATGGTCGGGCCGCCCGGCACCGGCAAGACGCTGCTGGCCCGGGCCGTGGCCGGCGAGGCGTCCGTGCCGTTCTTCTCGGTCAGCGGCTCCAGCTTCGTCGAGATGTTCGTCGGCGTCGGCGCCGCCCGGGTCAGGGACCTGTTCAGCGAGGCGCGCAAGCGGTCGCCCGCCATCATCTTCGTCGACGAGATCGATGCCATCGGCCAGCGCCGCGCCGGGACCGGCGCGGTCGTGTCCAACGACGAGCGTGAGCAGACGCTGAACCAGCTGCTGTCGGAGATGGACGGGTTCGACATGGCCCAGGGCATCGTGGTCCTGGCCGCGACCAACCGGCCCGAGGTGCTGGACCCGGCGCTGCTGCGGCCGGGCCGGTTCGACCGCCAGGTCACGATCCCGCTGCCCACCCAGGGGGAGCGGGCCGCGATCCTGGCCGTGCACTGCCGGGACAAACGGCTCGGCCCGGACGTGGACCTGACCGTGGTGGCCAGGGGCACCCCCGGGTTCTCCGGCGCGGACCTGGCTAACCTCGCCAACGAGGCCGCCATCGTCGCGGTCAGGGAGAACCGGGAGATACTCACGGCGGACGACTTCGAAACCGCCAGGGACCGGATCCTGCTAGGCCGCCGCGAAGGCTCCAACGTGCTGCTGCCCGAGGAGAAGCACGCGGTGGCGATCCACGAGGCCGGTCACGCGCTGGTGGCGGCGCTGTCCGAGCACGCCGACCCGGTGGCGAAGGTCACCATCCTGCCTTCTGGCCAGGCGCTGGGCGTCACCCAGCAGCTGCCGTTCGTGGAACGCCATCTCTACGGCGAGAATTACCTCACCGAGTCGCTCGCGGTGCGGCTGGGCGGGCGGGCCGCCGAGCTGGTCGAGCTCGGCCAGGGCTCGACCGGGGCCAGCAACGACCTGGCCGGGGCCACCGATCTGGCCACCAGGATGGTGCGCGAGTTCGGCTTGTCGCCCGAGCTGGGGCCGGTCGGCTATCCCGAGGGCGGCTCGGTGTTCCTGGGCGGCGGTGGCGGCCAGGGCCTGTCCAGCCGCCCGTTCGCCGAGTCAACCCAGGCCGTCATCGACCGGGAGGTGGCCAGGCTGCTGCGCCAGGCCGAGGAGCAGTCCGTGGACCTGCTCCGCGGGCACCGCGGTGAGCTCCACCAGCTCGTCGAGCTGCTGCTGGAACGGGAGACGGTAGACGGCGCCGAGGTCTACCGGATCGTCGGCAAGCCGTCCCCCGAGCACCGCCAGCCGGAGGACCTGGCGCTGGCGCCGCAGGGCGCGGGGGTCGCCGACACGGTGGCGCCCGGCGCCGCCCCCGCGGGTCCGGCCAGTACCAGCGGCGGCTAGCTGCTAAGCTCCGCGGCATGCACGCGAACCTGACTCTTGGCTGGTGGCGCCGCCGGTAGGCGGGGCCTGGTTCGCGTAGTACGCAGATTCAAACAGGTGATCGCCCGGCAGCCGGCGGTCACCTTTCATGTCGCCGCGGTGCCCGGGCCTGAGCAGGTAAGGGGCCGGCATGGACCCGGTAGCCAGTGACGAGAGCAGCTTCGTGAGCCCGGCCGGGGTGCGGGTGACCCGCACCGCGACCCGGTTCGACCCGGCCGAGCTGGCCGAGCTGACCCGGCAGGTCGGCCTGCGCCGGGGCGCGGTGCTCAGCTCGGGGATGGAGTACCCCGGCCGGTACAGCCGCTGGCACGTCGGTTATGTCGATCCGTGCCTGGAGCTGACCGGGCACGGCCGGCGGCTGACCGCCACCGCCCTGAACGAGCGCGGCCAGATCCTGCTCCCGGTCGTCGCCACGGCCCTGCGCGAAGCCAGCCAGCACCGCGTAGCGGCCGGCCAGCACCGCGAAGCGGCCAGTGAGCACCGCGTAGCGGCCAGTGAGCACCGCGTAGCGGCAGCAGCAGCGACCGGACCGTGGGAGGCAGGCCCGGCCAGCGTCTCGGTACTCATCGGCGCGGCGGGCGGCTCCTTCACCGAAGAAGAACGCAGCCGCCGCCCCAGCGTCTTCACCGCGCTGCGCCTGGTCCTCGCGGCCCTGGCCGGGCCCGATCCGCACCTGGGCCTGTACGGCGCGTTCGGCTATGACCTGGCCTTCCAGTTCGAGCCGGTGCGGCAGCGGCACGAACGCCCGGCCGCCCAGCGCGACCTGATCCTGCACCTGCCCGACGAGCTGTACGTCATCGACCGTAAGCGGGAGACGGCGTTCCGCTACTGCTACGAGTTCGAGACCAGCGCGGGCTCGACCCGCGGCCGCCCGCGCCGGGCCGCCGCCGGCGGAGATCACCGGCCGGCCGCACGGCCCAGCCCGCAGCCGCCCAGCCCGCAGCCGCCCAGCCCGCAGCCGCCCAGCCCGCTGCCGCCCAGCCCGCTGCCGCCCAGCCCGCCATTGTCCAGCCCGCTGCCGCTGCCGCCCAGCCCGCTGCCTGATGCCCCGCTGCCTGATGCCCCGCTGCCTGATGGCCCGCTGCCTGATGGCCCGCTGCCTGATGGCCCGGTGCCGGGTGCCTACGCCCGCCTGGTCGAGCAGGCTAGGGACCGGTTCGCCCGTGGCGACCTGTTCGAGGTGGTGCCCAGTCACGAGTTCTATGGCCGGTGCGCTTCGCCCGCGGCCTTCTACGAGCGGCTGCGGCAGCGCAACCCGGCCCCCTACGAGTTCTTCGTCAACCTGGGCCAGGGTGAGTTCCTGGTCGGCGCGTCACCGGAGATGTACGTCCGGGTGACCGGGAACCGGGTCGAGACCTGCCCGATCGCGGGCACGGTGGCGCGCGGCGGCAGCCCGCTGGAGGACGCGGCCAACATCGCCGCCCTGATCGGCTCGGCCAAAGAAGAGTCGGAGCTGACCATGTGCACCGACGTGGACCGCAACGACAAGTCGCGCATCTGCGAGCCGGGCAGCGTCCAGGTGATCGGCCGGCGGCAGATCGAGATGTACAGCCGGGTCATCCACACCGTCGACCACGTCGAAGGAAGGCTGCGGCCGGGCTTCGACGCGCTCGACGCGTTCTTGACTCACATGTGGGCGGTGACGGTCACCGGCGCGCCCAAGGCCTGGGCCATGCAGTTCATCGAGGATCACGAGGCCGGTCCGCGGCGCTGGTACGGCGGCGCGGTCGGCATGATCGGCGTCGACGGCGGGATGAACACCGGCCTGACCTTGCGCGCCGCGCATATCACTGACGGCATCGCGGCGGTCCGCACCGGCGCGACACTGCTGTTCGACTCCGACCCGGCCGCCGAGGAACGCGAGACGCAGCTCAAGGCCCGCGCCCTGCTGGAGACGCTGGCCGAGGCGGACGGCGATCCGGGGCTGGTCGCGGTAAAAACCGCCGCCGAACGCCAGCCGCCGGCCGGTCCCGTACCTCCCGGCCCTCCCGCCCGGCCAGGAACCGGCTTGCGCGTGCTCCTGGTCGACCACCAGGACTCGTTCGTGCACACCCTGGCGGGCTACTTCCGCGAGCAGGGCGCGACGGTGACCACGCTGCGGGCCGGGTTCGACTGCTCGGTCCTGGACCGGATGCCCGGCCCGGCGGACGGTGCGGCAACGGACGGTGCGGCAACGGACGGGGGGCCGCCGGACCTGGTCGTGCTGTCACCCGGTCCCGGGCGGCCCGCCGACTTCGGCTGCGAGCAACTACTGCGCGAGCTGGACGCCCGCGACCTGCCGGTGTTCGGCGTCTGCCTGGGCCTGCAGGCCCTGATCGAGCACGCGGGCGGTGAGCTGGCGCTGCTGCGCGAGCCGGTGCACGGCAAGCCGGGCCAGGTGCGAGTGCTGGGCGGCGCGCTGCTGGCCGGCCTGCCCGCGCAGTTCGCGGCCGGGCGGTATCACTCCCTCTACGCCCCGGCCGATCAGGTCAAAGGCGGGTATACCGTCACCGCGGTGACCCCGGACGGGGTGGTCATGGCGGTGGAAGACGCGGCGGCCGGGCGCTGGGGGGTCCAGTTTCACCCCGAGTCGATCCTGACCGCGGCGGGCGGTTCCGGGCCGCTGGTCATCGCCAACGTGCTGCGGCTATGCCGGGCCCGGGCCGCCGGGAAGGCACTTCCCGGGGGCGTCGCCACGGGAACGCTGATATCCAGCCAACGGTAAGGTGCTCTCAACCAAGACAGGGGGCAGGTTGCGTTACCTCCCGTTCCAGCAGCGTGAGCCAGACTCCCAGTACCGGCAGCTGCTTGATCGCGTCATCTCGGCGGGCACCCCGGTGCCGACCCGGCAGGGGCCGGAGGCGATCACGCTGATGCAGCAGACCATGCGGTTCGACCTGGCCAACGGGTTCCCGGTGATCACCGATCGCAGCATCAAGCCGTTCTGGCGCAAGCCGATCGGCGAGCTGTGCGCGTTCATCAACGGCGCGACCACGCTGGACGAGCTGGCCGAGTTCGGCTGTGACTGGTGGGACGCGTGGGCTACGCCGGAGAAGACCGCCAAGCGCGGGCTGCCGCCGGGCGACCTCGGCCCCGGCTCCTACGGCGGGGCGTTCCAGCGGTTCCCGACCGCGAGGCGGCCGGCTTCGACCAGTTCAAGCACCTGGTCGAGCAGATCCGGGAGCTGCCAGGCGACCGCACCCACTTCGTCTCGCCGTGGATCCCGCAGTACCAGGTCCGCGGCCAGGGCAAGACGCCGCGCACCACGATCGCGCCGTGCCACGGCTGGGTGCACGTGCGCGTCCTCGACGGACGGCTGCACCTGCACATGTTCCAGCGCTCCGGGGACGTGCCGGTCGGGCGTGCCGGCCAACATGGTGCAGTACGCGGCGCTGCTGCTGATGCTGGAACAGCTGACCGGGATCACCGGCGGTGACCTACTACCACACGATCTCCGACGCGCACGTCTACGCCGACCAGCTCGACGCGGTCCAGGTGATGCTGGACCGCGAGCCGCGCCGGCTGCCGACGGTCAGCCTCACCGACGCCGGCCGGCGGTGACCGACATCCACGACTTCCGGGCCGAGCACTTCGAGCTGACCGACTACGACCCGCACCCGGCCTCTCGGCATCCCGGTGTCGCCGTGATCGTCTCGCCGATCGTCGCCGCGGGCGACCAAGGACGTGATCGGCGCGGGCGGCGCGCTGCCCTGGTACCTGCCCGCGGACCTGCGCCGGTTCCGGGCCCTGACCCTGGGCCACGTGGTGGTCATCGGCCGGCGCCACGCAGGAGTCGATCGTGGCCCGGCTCGGCCGCCCGCTGCCCGGCCGGACGACGGTCGTGGTCACCAGCGCGGCCGGCGACGGCGGCGCGGGCCCGCTGCCTGGCCTGGCCGGGGAGCCCGGGGCGGCGGCCAGCGGCGAGGCGAGCACGCAGGTCCGGTTTGAGCCGTCGGTGGCGGCGGCGCTGGCGGTCGCGGCGCCGCTGGCCGCGGCCGCGGCAGACCGGGAGGTCTTCGTGATCGGCGGCGCGTAGGTCTACGCAGCAGGCGCTGCCGCTGATCGAGCGGATCTACCTGACCCGGGTCCACAGGACTTCGACGGCGACCGGTTCCTGCCCGCGGGCTGGCTGGCCGGTTTCGAGCTGCGCTGCCGCCAGGACGCAGGACCGCGGGGCCGACGGGGGACTGGCCTACTCGTTCCTGGACTATCACCGAGCGGCGCCGTGAGTTATTACTACTTCGAGCAACTACCGGACCGCCGAGCAGCTCGCCGAGATGCGCGCGCCTGGAAGCCGGCGGCGTCTGCCTGTTCTGCCCGGGCGGGCTCGGCCGGGCACAGCCGGCCAGCAGATCTTGCACCGCAGACCCGGCACTGGACGGTCACGCCCGAACGAAGTATCCCTACCGGGCACCCGCGCTGCACCTGCTGCTGGTGCCCGGCCAGCACGTCACCGACCTGCTCGACCTGGACGAGGCGGCGCAGGCAGGACTTCTGGACCGCGCTGGCCGAGGTCCGGGACCGCTACGCGCTGAGCTACTACGGCCTGGCCGTCCGCAACGGCGACTGCCGGTACACCGGCGCGACCATCCGGCACGTCCACGTGCACGTGCTGCGCGGCGACGTCGGCCCGGACCCCCAGAGCCGGTCCGGATGCGCTTCAGCTCCCGTCCCGGCCCGAGCTCAGCCCTCGTCCGGATCAGCGGGATCGACCCAGATCAGCTCGACGCCCGGCGGCCCGCAGCACCTCGTCGCCGTCCAGCACCGCGTACGGGCCGGCGAAGTAGCACCGGCGCGAAGCCGGCCTCGGCGATCAGCCGGGCGCAGGCCGGGCACGGGAAGGTCGACACGTACAGGTCGGCGCCCCGCAGGCGTCAGCCCGTCGCCGGCCGCCCGCGCGACCACGGCGGCCTCGGCGTGGATCGCGGTCGACAGGTCGATGCGGACACCGCGGCTGAACTCGTTGCGCGGATCGCCGTCCAGGTACGGGGCGTACTCGGTCGGCCGGTGCTCGTTGTGGCCGCGGCCGAGGACCTGCCGTCCCGGACCGCCACCGCGCCGACCTGGCGCCACCAGTCGGAGCTGCGCTCGGCCGCTGGCCCGCCCCGCGCAGCAGGGCCCGGGGTAGTTCGTCGAGCGGCGATCTCGGCCCGTCGTAGCCGGCCGGCCGCTCGGCCGGGCTCCAGTCCGGTCCCAGCGCAGGAAGGTCCGCTCGACAGAGCACCGTCGCGCCCGCGCCGAGCTGGTACCGGCCGACCACCTCCCGCATGCAGCTGCTCGTCCGGCACGCACCAGCGCGTCGCCGGTGACGCGCCGCGGCCAGGTCGTCCGGCTCGACCACCCGTACCAGGGCGCGGCCGGCCGTGACCCGCAGGTAGCGCGCCGCGGCTGCCGGGTCAGCGCCCGGATCTCCTTGCGCAGCACCGGAAGAGTCCTCGGCGAACGCCGGCGCCGAGCAGCAGGATCTCGGCCGCGTCCGGATGCCGGTCGAAGAGCGCCTCGTAGCCGGCGTGGATGACCGGCAGGTAGAGCAGGAGCTGCTTCAGTCGGTCACCGATCTCGTCGATCACGTCCTGCAGCAGGTCGCGGCAGGCGCTCGCGAGAGCGCGTTCGACATCCGCTCGCCCAGGCCGAGCTGGAGCAGGCGCAGCCGGGCCGAGGTGGAGACCGTGGCCATCCGCTCCAGCACCTCGACCCGGCCGCAGTACTTCGCCTCCAGCTCGGCGATCTCGTCCGGGGTGTAGGTGTCGGCCGTGGCGACCAGCACGTCGGGGCGGACCGCCTTGATCAGCGCCCAGCGCTGATCGCCGGCTGCTTGAGCGTGACCAGGCCGACGCCGCGCTGGTGGGTGACCATCCGCAGCCGCTCCAGCTCGGGCACGGCGGGCCGCGCGGGCCCTTGCGCTGGCGCACCTTCTCGTCGCTGTCGACGCCCGACGATCAGGAAGTCGCCGAACCGCCGGGCCGCCTCGAGGTACATCGAGTGGCCCTCGTGCAGGATGTCGAACGTGCCGCTGGTCAGCACGACCCTCAGGCCGAGCACGCGCAGCGCGGCCGACGATCTCGGTGATCCGGCCGTAGTCGCTCGACGAACCGCAGCTCGAAGTTGGACGCGTCGTCGAACAGGCCGCTGTTGACCAGCGCTGGCGTGCCGTTAAGGCCAGGGCCGGGGCGCGGTGGCGGCGCCGGGCCTGGCGGCGCCGCGCGGTCGGCTGCCGCCGGGTGGTCGGCGGGCCCCAAGCGGACGGGCGGCGCCGGGTGATCGGCTGGCCCCTGGTGGTCGGGCGGCACCGGGTAGTCGGTCCGCACCGGGCGATCGGACTGCACGCTCCGATGCTATCGAGGCGGGTCGTGGTAGATGAACCGCGCCGCGGTCCGCCGCCCGAGCAGCCGCCTGGCCGCGCGCACCAGGGTGCGCGGCTCATGCCCGGCCGGCGCAGGCCGATCATCGCCAGCGGGAACATCGCCCGGATTTCCGGATACTGGATAAATAGGTGCGCGTAGAAATATTCCACCGCTTCGCCGGCTTGCGGCACAACGCGGCCAAAAGCTTCCCGCACTAGCGCGGCATCGAAATCGGCCCGGCGCTGGTATCGAATTCACCGACCAGGGAAACGCTTCTGGCCTGGTAAGTCACCCAGTGGGTCGTCCTCGGGGAAGCGACGGTCAAGCGGGCTGGTCACGCTGCGAGTCTCGCATCCGGACATGCTGCATACAACCGATTTGAGGTAAGCAGTATGAGGAGTACGCAGAGTAGCGGTAATACCATTCCGGTGGCGGCCTTGATCAAGAAGGGGTTACCGGCTGACTTATCGGCGGGCCCGCCAATCCAGGCTTTGATCGCTGGTAAGGTCGGCCGAAGCGGATTAGTCAAGAGCGGGAAATCCGTCACAGCCAGTGACCGCGAGAGGACCTAGCATGACCCGGCCGCTGATCGGAGTCAGCACTGATCTCGGGGCGGCGCTCTGGCAGGACCGGATTCGCGAAGCCGTGCTGTCGCCGGCCGCCTACGGCCGGGCCATCGAGCGGGCCGGCGCGGTGCCGGTGCTGCTGCCGCCGGTGCTGACCGGCGCGGCCGGCCGGCTGTGCGCCGGGCTGGACGGCCTGCTGCTGTGCGGCGCGGACGCGTTCGAGTTCGCCCTGCTGCAGGTGGCGCTGGCAGACGGCGTTCCGGTCCTGGCCCTGGCCCGGGGCCTGGAACTGCTCAACGTCAGCCAGGGCGGGACCCTGGTCGCGGTGCCGGACGGCCTGGTCCCGGCGCAGACCCTGGGCCCGGGCGTCGGCGGGACCCTGGCCGCGGTGCCGGACGGCCCGGCCCCGGCGCAAACCCAGGGCCCGGGCGCCGGTCCCTGCGCGGTGCGGATCAGCCCGGACAGCAAGCTCGGCGCCGCCCTGGGCCCGGCGGCGACCGTCTGGCCGGGCCGGGGCCTGATCCCGGGCCGGCTTGGCCCCGGGCTGGCGGCCGTCGCCTGGCTGCGGGCTGAGCAGGCCGCGGGCTGAGCAGGCACCGCGGGCTGAGCAGGCACCGCGGGCTGAGCAGGCACCGCGGGCTGAGGTGGCGGCCGGCGAGGTCGTGGTGGCGGTCGAGCTGACTAGTCACCCGTTCGCCCTGGGCCTGTGGTGGCGCCCGGAAGCGGGCGACGACCACGCGATCTTCGCCGCGCTGCGGGACGCCGCGCAGCGCCGGGCGGCGGTCAGCCCCGCCAGGGCCGGTTTCGCCGCAGCAGCCAGAAAATCGGCACTGCGATAATCCACCACGGCGCCCAGCCGCCGTGCCCGTGCCCGCCGACGACCCCGCCGAAGACCGCGGTGACGACCACGATGGCGGCGACCATGCCGATCGCGGGCACCGCCCACATCGGCAGCCAGGACGTCAGGGACCCGCCGCCGGTGCCGCTGGCCGGGAGCCGCCCGGGTGGCCGGGTGGCCGGCAGGTCCGCTAGCAGCGGGTCCAGATCGCCCTGGGTCCGGGCGGCCATGGCCTGGCCGACGCGCTCATCGAACTCCTCCTGGGTCAGCCGGCCGGCCTGGAAGTGCTCGCTGAGCTCGGCGGCCACCCGGTCCCGGTCAGCATCAGACACCCGGAACAGGGCCGGGTCGCGGTACGCCTGGCCAGGCGTGGGGACCGGATCAGGCTCCGGCCCGGTCCCCGGCTGGCGCGCACCAGGGTCAGGCCTAGCGTCGCCGTCCACGGGTACCTCGCGTTCTGCTCGGCTGTGCTTCCCTGCGGTTTTCACAGGCTTGCGCACTTTCATGTTAACCAAGCCGGCTCCGGCGGCTGACCGGCGGCGTAGCCGCGGGTAACTGGTTGACCGGCGCCTCGGCGGCGGGCCACGATGGCCGCTATGCGCACCGAACCTCCATTCCGGGCCGATCATGTCGGCAGCCTGCTCCGCCCGCCGCGGCTGCTCGCGGCCCGTGATGACTTCGCCGCCGGGCGCATCGACGCGGCCGCGCTGCGCGGTATCGAGGACGAGGCGATCGCCGCGGTGGTCGCCATGCAGGAGGACGCCGGGCTGCAGTCGGCGACCGATGGCGAGTTCCGGCGCGCGTCCTGGCACATGGACTTCATTTATCAGCTCGGCGGCATCACCAAGGCCCCGGGCCACCTGGCTGTGCGATTTCGCAACCCGTCCGGCGCCATCGAGTTCACCCCGGCCGCGCTGCAGGTCAGCAGCAAGCTCCGGGTGGACGAGACGATCTTCGGCGCCGACTTCAGCTACCTGCAGTCGGTGGTGACCAGCGCGGTTCCCAAGATCACCATCCCGTCGCCCAACATGGTCCACTACCGGGGCGGGCCCGCCGCGATCGACTCATCGGTCTATCCCGACATCGAGGAATTCTGGGCCGACTTGTCCGCCGCATACGCCGACCAGGTGGCCCGGCTGGCCGCGCTGGGCTGCCGCTACCTGCAGCTGGACGACACCAGCCTGGCCTACCTGAATGACCCGGCCCAGCGCGCCGAGATCGCCGAGCGCGGCGAGGACGCCGAGCACCTGCACCTGCGCTACATCCGGCAGGTCAACGACTCCATCGCCGGCCGCCCTGCGGGCCTGGCGGTGACCACGCACATGTGCCGCGGCAACTTCCGGTCGTCCTGGGCGGCCGAAGGCGGTTACGACTTCGTCGCCGAGGCGCTGTTCAGCGAGCTGGCCGTGGACGGGTTCTTCCTGGAGTACGACGATGAGCGGTCCGGCGGCTTCGAGCCGCTGCGGTTCGTTCCCCGGGGCAAGATGGTCGTCCTCGGCCTGGTCACCACCAAGCGGGGCGCGCTGGAGGACGCCGACACGCTGAAGCGGCGAATCGAGGAGGCGGCCAAGTTCGTGCCCCTGGATCAGCTGTGCCTCTCGCCGCAGTGCGGGTTCTCCTCGACGGTCGAAGGCAACGTGCTCAGCTACGACGACCAGGTGGCCAAGCTGCGGCTGATCGTCGACGTGGCCGCGGACGTCTGGGGCTGACCCGCTGAGCGGTCTGCTGCGGGCGGACCTGACCCCGCTTCGGGCCGCCCGGGACTTTCGCCTGGTCTTCACGAGCCGGACCGTTACCCTGCTCGGCTCGCTGGCGGCCGAGGTCGCCCTGCTGGTCCAGGCCAAGCAGCTCACCGGCTCGGCCTTCGCCGTCGGCCTGCTCGGCGCGGCCGAATTGCTGCCGCTGGTCGTCTTCGGCCTGTACGGCGGCGCACTGGCCGACCGGCTCGACCGGGGCCGGCTGCTGCGCTGGTGTGAGGCCGGGCTGGGCGGCTCCGCGGTGATCCTCCTGGTCAATGCCCTGCTTCCGCGGCCCGCGGTGTGGCCGCTCTACGTCATCGCCGCGGCCCAGGCCGCGCTGTTGGCGCTGCAGCGGCCCTCGCTAGATTCCTCGGTGCCCAGGATCGTCAGCCGCGATCAGCTCACCGCCGCGTCCGCGCTGCTGGCCATGTCGAGCAACACGGGGGTGATCGTCGGCTCCGCGGTGGGCGGCGTGCTGGCCGCCGGTCCCGGGCCGCAGGTGGTGTACGGGCTGGACGTGGTCAGCTACGCGGTGTCGTTCGGATTCCTGTGCCTGCTGCGGCCGCTGCCGGCCCCGGCGGCCGGACCGCACGCGCCGGTCCCCGGCGGGCTGCGCGGCGTGCTGGCGGGCCTGAACTACGCCCGGCGCCGCCAGGACCTGCTCGGTTCCTACCTGGCTGACCTGGCCGCCATGGGATTCGCCTATCCCAACGTGGCATTCCCGTTCCTGGCCGCGCAGCTGCACGCCAGCTGGGCGGTCGGGCTGATGTTCGCGGCGCCGTCGGCGGGCGCCATCGCCGCCTCGGCCGCCAGCGGGTGGACCGGGCGGGTGCGCCGGCACGGCCGGGCCATCGCGCTGTCGGCCGCCGGGTGGGGGATAGCGATCACGGCGTTCGGCCTGGCCCCCGACATCGGCGTGGCCCTGGCCTGCCTGGTGCTGGCCGGCGGCGCGGACATGGTGAGCGGGATCTTCCGCGACACGCTGTGGAATCAGACCATCCCGGACGCCCTGCGCGGCCGGCTGGCCGGGGTGGAACTGCTCAGCTACAGCGTCGGGCCGTCGGCCGGCCAGCTCAGGACGGGCGCGGTCGCCGCGGTCACGACGACCCGGATCTCGCTCTGGTCCGGCGGGCTGGCCTGCGTCGGCTCGGTCGGCCTGGTCTGCCTGGCCCTGCCCGGCTTCCTGGCCTACCGCGCCCGCGGAGCCGGGCCCGCCGCGGCGCCCCCGCCTGGCCGGGCGGTGCCTCCGGCTGAGCTCGCGCCTGCGGCGGGACCCCCGCCTGGCCGGGCGGTGGCTGCGGCTGAGCTCGCGCCCGCGGCGGGACCCCCGCCTGGCCGTGCGGTGGCTGCGGCTGAGCCCGGGCCCGCGGCGGGGCCCTCGTCCGGCCTGGCGCCCTGAAACTGGTCAGGCCAGGGCGCGCAGGGCGTCCTCGATGGCCCGGTGGAAGGTCGGGTAGGCGTAGATCATCTCGCGCAGCCGGCTGACCGGCACCCGGGCGTGCACGGCCAGCACCAGCGGGGCGAGCACCTCGCCGCCCCACGGGCCGGCCGAGGTGGCCCCGACCAGGATCCCGCGGCCGGCGTCCTCGACCAGCTTGATGAAACCGGCATTTCCCGCCTTATGGATCCAGCCCCGGGCCGATTCGGGGACACTGGCGGTGCCCGACCCGCACGGCCAGGCCCTGGTCCCGGGCCTGAGCCTCGGTCAGGCCGACCGAACCGATCTCGGGGTCGGTGAAGGTGACCCGGGGCACCGCGTGGTACTCGGCGCCGTGATGCTCCTGACCCAGGATGTCGGCGATCACGATCTCGGCCTCGTACATGGACATGTGGGTGAACGCCCCGTGGCCGGTCACGTCGCCCAGCGCCCAGACTCCCTCGCACACCCGCAGGTGCGGGTCGACCGTGATGGCCCGGGCGCCCTCGTCCACGCCGACGGCGCCGGCCCCGATCTCGCCCAGGTCGGCCCGGCGGCCGGTCGCCACCAGCAGCGCCGTGGCGGTGAACGCGGCCCCGTCCGCCAGCGTCAGGGTGAACGCCGCGCCGTCGTGGGCGACGGTCTGCGCCCCGCATGAGACCCGGACCCCGATGCCCTCGCGCTGGAACACCTCGGCGATCAGCGCGCCTGACTCGGGTTCTTCCAGCGGCAGCAACTGGTCACGGGCCTCGATCACGGTGACCGCCGCGCCGAACCGGGAGAACACCTGGGCCAGCTCGGCGCCGATCGAGCCGCCCCCGAGGATGATCAGCGACTCGGGCACCTGCCCGGTCTCGATGGCCTCCCGGTTGGTCCAGTACGGCGTGCCGGACAGGCCGGGAACCGGCGGCACCACCGGCGCGGTCCCGGTCGCGATGACGATCGCGCGCCGCGCCCTGAGCACGTCGTCGCCCACGCTGACCTCGCCGGGCCCGGTGATCTGGCCGTGGCCGCGAAACAGCCGGCCGCCCTTCCCGGTGAACCGGTCGGCCGCCACGGTGTCGTCCCAGTTGTCGGTGGCCTCGGACCTGATCCGGGCGGCCACCGGAGCCCAGTGCGCGGTGACCGCCGACTGGCCCGCCAGCCCGGGAATCCGGCGCCCTTCGGTCAGCAGGTCAGCGGCCCGGATCATCATCTTGGACGGCACGCAGCCCCAGTACGGGCATTCGCCGCCGACCAGGCGTTCTTCCACCGCCGCCACCGCCAGGCCGGCTTCGGCGAGCCGGCCGGCGGCGTGCTCACCACCGGGCCCCATCCCGATGACGATCACGTCGACTTCGTGCTGGGCCACGCTGACCTCCTCGATCCTGAACTGCTCGGCAGGACTATGACATCCCGGGAATGCCCGCGCCGGTGCGCTCGTTGGCAACGTTTGTGCCCGGTCTGATAGGACACCTACGGGGAATCCGATGATGCATCTCCGTGCGAGTGACGAGCAGCCCGCCCCGCCGATATCGGAGCGGGATGCCGAGCATCGCGTACACGGCATCTGCTTCAAGACCGGCCCGCCCGGAGCAGTGGGCGTGGAGTTGGAATGGCTGGTCCATGACCGGTTTGATCCGGTACAGCCGGTCTCGTATGAAGATGTGAAAAAACACCTAGCCGCCCTGGACGTCCCAGGCAGCCTGCCCGGCCAGGGCCGGCTGACGGTCGAGCCCGGCGGCCAGGTGGAGCTGAGTTCCGCGCCGGCCGCTGCGGTGGGTGACTGCATCGCCGCCGCGTGCCGCGACCTGACGGCGATGCGGGCGGCGCTGAGTCCCGCCGGGCTGACGCTGGCCGGCCACGGCATCGATCCCTACCGGCCCCCCTGCCGGGTCCTGGACTTGCCGCGCTACGCGGCCATGGAGGAATTCTTCGACCGCGGCGGGCACTGGGGCCGGCTGATGATGTGCAGCACCGCGTCCGTGCAGGTGTGCATGGACGCCGGCCACGAAACCCCGGGCCGGACCGGATTCCGGTTCCGCTGGCGGCTCCTGCACGCCCTCGGGCCCGTCCTGGTCGCCGCGTTCGCCAACTCGCCGCTGCGGGCGGGCCGGCCAACCGGGTGGAAGAGCACCAGGCAGCTGGTCTGGGCCCGGCTGGACCCGACCAGGACCCTGGCGCCGCCCGGCGCCGAGCCGCGACCCGGCGTCCTGGGCGGCGACCCTGATCACCTCGACCCCCGCAGCCAGTGGGCCAGGTACGCGCTGGACGCCAAGGTCATGTGCGTGCGCAGGACCGGCTCCCAGCACTGGAACGCCCCGGCCGGGCTCACCTTCCGCGACTGGCTGCGCGGCGCGGGCGAGCGCGCGCCCACCCGTGACGACCTCGACTATCACCTGTCCACCCTGTTCCCGCCGGTCCGGCCGCAAGGTCACCTGGAGCTGCGGGTCATCGACGCGCAGCCCGCCGACGGCTGGATCGTGCCCGCCGCCGTGGTCGCCGCGCTGCTCGACGACCCGGTCGCCGCGGACCTCGCGATGGCCGCCGCGGAGCCGGTGTGGCATGGCCGGGACCGCGGGTCCTGGGGCAACGGCTCGGCCGCGGACAGCTGCACTCCGTGGCCGGACGCGGCCCGGCTCGGCCCCGCCGACCGGGTGCTGGCCCGGGCCGGGCAGGCCTGCTTCGAGGCGGCCGAGGCCGCGCTGAGCCGGGCCGACGCCCCGCCGCTGGTCCGGCACGCGGTGACCACATTCGCCGACAGGTACATCTCCCGAGGGCGCTGCCCGGCCGACGACATGCTGGAGGAAATCAGATGACTGTGCCCCCCGCCGACCTGCGCGACAGGATCGCCTGGCCGCTGGTGGCCGCGCGGCAGCGGACCGCGGGCCTGACGGAATGCGTCGAGGAGAACGATCTGGTCCGCCAGCACTCGCCGCTGATGTCGCCGCTGGTCTGGGACCTGGCCCACATCGGCAACCAGGAGGAGCTGTGGCTGCTGCGCGGCGTCGGCGGCCGGGACCCGATGCAGCCGCAGACTCGACCCGCTCTACGACGCCTTCCGGCACCCGCGGCCGCACCGGCCCGCGCTGCCGCTGCTGAGCCCGACCGAAGCCCGCGCCTACATCGGCGCGAGGTCCGCGGCCCGGGTGCTCGACCTGCGTCGAGCGGACCAGTCTCCGCACCGGCTCCGCTGGCTCCACGGGCGGCTTCGTCTTCGGCATGATCGCCCAGCACGAGCAGCAGCACGACGAGACCATGCTCGCCACCCACCAGCTCCGGCGCGGCGGGCCGGTGCTGACCGCGCCGCCGCCCGGCCCGCCGCCGTCCGATGCGACGACCCTGCCCGCCGAGGTCCTGGTGCCCGCGGCGGTCCGTTCACTCATGGGCACCATCGACCGAGCCGTGGGCGCTGGACAACGAGCGCCCGGCACACCGGGTCGAGGTGCCCGCCTTCTGGATCGACACCGTCGCCGGTCACCAACGCCGCGTACCTGGAGTTCATCGCCGACGGCGGCTACGACGAGCCGCGCTGGTGGAGCCCGGCCGGCTGGGAGCACCGGCAGCAGGCCGGGCCTGACCGCCCCCGCTGTTCTGGGAGCGGGACGGCGCGGCAGTGGCTGCGGCGCCGGTTCGGCGCGATCGAGCCCGTGCCGCCGACCGAGCCGGTCGCTGCACGTCTGCTGGTACGAGGCCGACGCCTACGCCCGCTGGGCCGGCAAGCGCCTGCCGACCGAGGCCGAGTGGGAGAAGGCCGCCCGGTACGACCCGGCCACCGGCCGCTCGACGGCGCTACCCGTGGGGCGACGAGGACCCCGACGCCGGAGCACGCCAACCTCGGCCAGCGCCACCTGCAGCCCGCCCCGGTCGGCGCCTACCCGGCCGGCGCCGCGCCCTGCGGCGCGCGCCAGCTGATCGGCGACGTCTGGGAGTGGACCTCCAGCGACTTCCGGCCCTACCCGGGCTTCGCCGCCTTCCCGTACCGGGAGTACTCCGAGGTCTTCTTCGGCCCCGAGTACAAGGTGCTGCGCGGCGGCTCGTTCGCCGCCGACCCGGTCGCCACCCGCGGCACCTTCCGCAACTGGGACTACCCGATCCGCCGGCAGATCTTCGCCGGCTTCCGCACCGCCCGGGATGGCCAGGGGCTGGCCTGATGTGCCGTCACCTGGCCTACGTCGGCGAGCCGGTCAGGCTGAGCTCGCTGATCATCGACCCGCCGCACGGCCTGTACGTCCAGTCCTGGGCGCCGCGCCGCCAGCAGCACGGCACCGTCAACGCGGACGGATTCGGGGTCGGCTGGTACGCCGACGGCGACCCGGTGCCGGCCCGGTACCGGCGGGCCGGGCCGATCTGGGCCGATCCGACCTTCGCCGACCTGGCCCGGGTCACCAGCAGCCGGCGCGGTGCTGGCCGCGGTCCGGTCCGCCACCGCGGGGACCGAGCCGGGCCCGGCCGCGGCCGCGCCCTACGCCGAGGGCCGCTGGCTGTTCAGCCACAACGGCGCGGTACCGGGCTGGCCGGGCCCGCTGGCCGGGCTGGCCGCCGGGCTGCCGGCCGCCGACCTGCTCACCCTGGAGGCGCGCTGCGACTCGGCGCTGCTCTGGGCACTGGTGCTGCAGCGGCTGCGGGCAGGGCACTCCGCCGGGCGCCGCGCTGGCCGCCACCATCGAGCTGCTGGCCGCCGCGCAGGCGCCCGGCCGATTCAACCTCCTGCTGACCGACGGCGAGACGATCGCCGCCACGCGGCCGGCGACACGCTGTGCTACCACGCCGGGCCCGGCGGGGTCCTGGTCGCCTCGGAGCCGGACGGCGGCGCGGAGGGCTGGATCGGTGTCCCCGACGGCAGCGTCCTGGAGGCGAGCGCCGGCTCGGTCTCGGTCCGCCCGATCGCGTCCTGGCCTCCGGCCGGCGCCGCGGTGGCCGGTGACGCCGGGTCCGGGTCCGGGTCGCCGGGCCGCCTGAGCGTGCTGCGGTGCCTGCCGGACGGGTTCTTGGCCCGGTCGCTGCGGGAGGACGCCCGGGCCGGGCTGACCGCGCTGCCCAAGACCCTGCCGCCCAAGTGGTTCTACGACGAGCGCGGCAGCGAACTGTTCGAGGAGATCACCTGGCTGCAGGAGTACTACCCGACCCGGGCCGAACGGGCCATCCTGCGCTCGGCCGCCGGGCCGATCGCCGCGGCGACCCGGGCCGACACCCTGGTCGAGCTGGGCTCCGGCTCGTCCGACAAGACCCGGCTGCTGCTGGACGCGCTGCGCGAGGCGGGCACCCTGCGCGGCTACGTGCCGGTCGACGTCAGCGAGTCCGCGCTGGTCGCCGGCGCCCGCCGGGTGCTGGACCAGTATCCGGGCCTGATGGTGCGCGCGGTGGTCACCGACTTCGAGGAGTACCTGGGCCTGCCCACGGCCGGGGGCCGCGCCTGCTGGCGTTCCTCGGCAGCACCATCGGCAACCTGATACCCGCCCAGCGCGCGGATTTCCTGGCCGCGCTGCGCGCCCGGCTGCAGCCGGGGACGCGCTGCTGCTCGGCACCGACCTGGTCAAGGACCCCGCGGTGCTGGTCGCGGCCTACGACGACAGCGCCGGCGTCACCGCGGCGTTCAACAAGAACGTGCTGCCGGTGCTCAACCGCGAGCTTGGCGCGGACTTCGACCTGGACACGTTCGAGCACGTAGCGCACTGGGATCCGGACGCCGAATGGATCGAGATGCGGCTGCGGTCCACGGTCAGCCAGCGGGTTGCCGTGCCGGGCATCGGGCTGACCGTCACCTTCGCGGCGGGCGAGCAGATGCGCACCGAGGTGTCGGCCAAGTTCCGCCGTGAGGGCGTGGCGGCCGAGCTGGCCGGCGGCCGGGTTCGCGCTGCAGTCCTGGTGGACCGACGACGAGGGCCGGTTCGGCCTGTCACTCTCGGTGCCCAGCTGACCGGTCGAGCTGCCTGACCCGGACGCTGTCCAGCCGCAGCAGCCTGCTCAGCTCGGCCAGCACCACGTCGCCGTCGATGGCGCCGCAGCTGAACAGGTCGATGGCGATGAGCTCTTCCTCGGGCCAGGTGTGCAGGCTCAGATGCGACTCGGCCAGGATCAGCACCAGGGTCACCGCGGCGTTGGGGAACAGCACGTGGCTGCTGGCCAGCACGTGCCCGGAACCGGCCCGGACCGCCGCGGTGGCCAGCTCGGTCAGCTCGGCGACATCGCCGACCGGCGAGGCCGGCGTCAGCCGCGCGTCCACCGCGTACAGCACTTTGGGCGCGGGCAGCGGGGCGGGCGCAGGCTCCTGGATGGGCCCGGCCGCCATCCCTCGCGGGCCCGCCTGCCCGCTCGGCGCGTGGGTGCCCGGCATGATGTGGGAGGATACCGTACGCACGCTGATCAGCCCGGTTTGCCCGTAGCCGTCACCGGAGGCGAAACCAGAGACGTTGCCGATGGATCTTGACGCAGTCATTGCCGAAGTCGCGGCAGCGGTGGGCCTCGCGGAAGGTCAGTCGGGCGTCCGGGACGTGCTGCGGGCGGTCGCGGCGCGCGAGCCGGCCGCCGTCCGGGTGCTGAGCCAGGCGGCCGAGCTGCCGGTCCCCATCGTCGCGGCGCTCTGCAACGAGCTGCGCCGCCGCGGCGTGATCGACCCGGGCCGCCCGGTCCGGCTCACCGCCGCCAGCCGGGCCCTGCTTGCCCCGGTACGTCCCGAGCTGACCGGGCACTGCCCGGCATGCGCGGGCAGCGGGCTGGCCATCCCGGCCGAGCTGGCTGGGCTGGCCGACGAGCTGGCCGCTACCGCCGACGGCGCCCCGGCGGCCCGGCTGGAGCTGGACCAGACCCACTGCACCGTGGCCACCAAGATCCACCGGGTGCTGCGGATGCACCAGGCGGGCGCGCTGGCCGGGCGCGCGATCATCCTGCTCGGCGACGACGACCTGGTGTCGGTGGCGATCGCGAAGTTCGCCGCCCGGCTGGGCCCGGCGGCCGCCCTCCGGCGGCTGGCCGTGGTCGACGCCGACCCCGAAGTGCTCGGCTGGGCGGCGAGCCAGGTGGCCGGCACCGGGCTGGCGGCCGAGTTCATCGAGCACGACCTGCGCGAGCCGCTGCCGGACCAGCTGACGGCCCGATTCGAGGTGGCCTGCACCGACCCGCCCTACACGGTGACCGGCGCGGAGCTGTTCCTGTCCCGCGCGGTCAGCGCGCTGATCCCCGAGCCTGGCCAGCACGTGTTCTTCTCATTCGGCGCCCGCCGGCCGGGCAGACCGTCGCCACCCAGCGGATGATCGCCGAGATGGGGCTGGCCATCCGGTCGCTGGCCCCCGGCTTCAACAGCTACCTGGGCGCGGGCATCCTGGCCGGTACCAGCCACCTGTATCACCTGCGCAGCACCGAGGACACCCGGCCGCTGGTCCCGGGCCGCTACGCCGGCCCGCTGTACACCGCCGACTACCGGGCGGCCGCCCTGCGGCCGTACCGGTGCGCGGGCTGCCGGGCGGTCCACCAGGTCGGCCCGGGCGGCACGTGGGACCGGATCGGCGCCCTGCAGGCGGCAGGCTGCCCGCAGTGCGGCGGCACCACCTTCCGGCCGATGGCCCTGCAGCCAGCCGCCAGCCCGGCCGCCAGCCCGCCGGCCGGCCCCGATGACCGGGCCCGCCGGAGCCGGCTGACCTGATCCGGGCCGCTGGTGCGGCTGACCTCGACGCGATCGTCGGATTCGAGATCGACATCGCGGTGGTCTCCTTCGGCGACGAAGCCATCACTGATCCCGCGCTGCACCGCAAGCGGGTTTCGGGCGCGCTCGGCAAGCCCGGTGAGGTCACGCTGGTGGCAGTGGCGTCGGGTGCGGGCCCGGCCGGCCCGGCGAGGTGGCCGGCTGGGCCTGGCTGTCGGCCCGGACCAACTCGCTGACCGGCGAGCGTTACGGCAACTTCAGGTCGCTGGCCGCCGCGGACATCCCCGATCGCGGCCTGATCGGGGAACTGCTGCTGGCCGCGGTGGTGGCGGCGGCCGACGAGGCGGGGCTGCGGCAGCTGACCGGCAAGGTCCACGCGGCCAACCTCGGCATGCGCATGCTGTACCGGAAGTTCGGCTTCGAGGCGGCCCACCTGACCATGGAGCGCCGGGTGCCCGCCAGGCAGGATGACCCGCCGTCATGATCAAGTGCGTGATCTGGGACCTCGACAACACCCTGCTGGACGGGGTGTACCTGGAGTCGCCGGGCCAGCCGCCGCCGGCCGACCCGGCCATGACGCGGGTCCTGGACACCCTCAGCGGCCGCGGCATCATCCACGCCATCGCGACCAGGAACCCGCCGGAGGCCGCTGAGCACGCGGCCGCGGCGGCGGGTCACCAGTTCGCGGCCGCGCAGTGCGGCTGGGGCCGCAAGTCGGACGCGATCCGGCAGATCGCCGATGACCTCGGCCTGGCCACCTCGGCGCTGGCGTTCGTCGATGACGAGCCGTACGAGCGCGCCGAGGTCGGGTTCGCGCTGCCTGAGCTGCTGGTGCTGTCACCCGAGGACATGGCCGATGCGGCCGGCTGGCCGCAGTTCGGGTCGGCCGCGGTCACCGCTGAAGCGCGCCAGCGCGGCGCCAGCTATGCGCAGCGGCGGGCCCGGCAGCAGCAGGAGGCGGCGTTCGGCGGGTCCCGGGCCGACTTCCTGCGCTACTGCGGCACCTCGATCGTCATCGAAGCGGCTGAGCTGGCCGACGTGCCGAGGCTGCACGAGCTGTCGGTCCGTACCCGCCAGTTCAATTCCGCGGGTGACCAGGTCAGCGAGGCGGCGCTGGCCGCGCTCATCGGCGCCGCGGGCCGGCGGGTCATCACCGTCCGGCTGTCGGACCGGTACGGCGATGACGGCCTGGTCGGCGCGTGCGTCATCGCCACCGGCGGCCCAGCCGCCGGCGGCCCGGTCACCGACAGCAGATCAGACGGCGGCCCAGTCGCCGACAGCCCAGTCACCGGCAGCCCAGCCGGCGGCGCGGCGCCGGAGTGGACCGTCACGCTGCTGATGATGTCCTGCCGGGCCATCGGCCGGGGCGTCATCGACGCCCTGCTGGCCTGGCTGACCCGGGTGGCGGCGGCCAACGGCGCCCCGGTGCTGACAGTGCCCTGCCGGCTCAGCCCGCGCAACGTCCCGCTGCGGCTGGCCCTGGCCGGAGCCGGCTTCCGGGCGGTCGGCCTCCCGGCGGCCGGACCCGGCGAACCGGGCGAATCGGGCGAATCGCCGTCAGCCACCTTCGCCAGGCCGCTGGCCGAGGCGGTGCCGGCTGAAGCAGGGCTGGCTGAGGGGGGCCTGGCCGGCGGCGGGCTGCCCGAGCTGCCCAGCTGGGTGAGCGCGCCGCAGCGATGACGACGCTCCCGCTCATCGATCAGCTCCGGCAGCTGCTGGCTGAGGTGACCGGCCGGCCCGAGCTGGCCGCCCTGCCCGCGGCGAGCCCGCTGCTGGGCCCGGGCGCGGGGCTCGGCTCGCTGGCCGGCACGCTCCTGCTGCGCCGGATCAAGGATCAGTTCGGCGTGGACATCGCCGCCGAGGACCTGAACCTCGAGGCGCTGGCCACGCTGGCTACGCTGGCCGGCTACGTCGAGGCCAGGGCCGGGCGCTGCGGGTAGTCTCATCGCAGGTGGCTGGAGGTCAGGAATGAGTGCGGTTTTCGCGGTTGACGCGTGCAGGACGCCGGTGGGCAAGATCAAGGGCCGGCTGGCCGGGATCCGCCCCGATCACCTGACCGCCGAGGTGATCAGGGCGTTGCTGGCCCGCAGCCCGTGGCTCGACCCGGCGTCGATCGACGACGTCTACTGGGGCGCGGCCAACCAGGCGGGCGAGGACAACAGGAACGTGGCCCGGATGGGCGTGCTGCTGGCTGGCCTGCCCGTCGAGGTTCCCGGGGCCACGGTCAACCGGCTGTGCGGCTCGGGCCTGGAGGCGATCAGCGCCGCGGCCCGGGCCATCGCGGCGGGCGAGGCCGATATCTGCCTGGCCGGCGGGACGGAGTCAATGACCAGGGCGCCGTTCGTGCTGCCCCGCTCGGCCGACCCGTTCCCCAGGGACGCCGGGCTGGCCGACACCCGGCTCGGCTGGCGGCTGGTGAGCCCGCTGATGCGCGAGCTGTACCCGCCGATCAGCCTGGGGGAGACGGCCGAGAACGTGGCGCAGCGCTGCGGCGTGGGCCGGGACCGGCAAGATGAGTTCGCGCTGCGCAGCCATCGCCAGGCCGCCCGCGCGCAGGCCGCAGGCCGGTTCGACGCGGAGATCATCCCGGTCACCGGGCCCGCGGGCGAAGTCCGGGCGGACGAGAGCGTCAAGCCGGAGCTGACCGCGGCCGAGCTGGCCGCCAAGCCGCCCGCGTTCCGGGCCGGCGGCACGGTGACCGGCGGGAACTCCTCGCCCCTGAACGACGGCGCGGCCGGCCTGCTGCTGATGTCCGAGCGGGCCGTGGCCGCGGCCGGGGCGGCGCCGATGGCCCGGTATCACGGCACCGCCGCGGCCGGGGTGCACCCGGACTACATGGGCATCGGGCCGGTGCCGGCCCTGACCAAGGCGCTGGGCCGGGCCGGCTGGCAGGCCGCCGATCTGGACCTGATCGAGGTCAACGAGGCATTCGCGGCCCAGGCGGTGGCGGTCATCGACGAGCTGAAGCTGGAGGGCGGGCTGGTCAACGTCAACGGCGGCGCCATCGCCATCGGTCACCCGCTGGGCTGCAGCGGGGCGCGGATCACCACCACGCTGCTGCACGAGCTGGTCCGGCGGGGCGGCACCCGGGCCGCGGCCACGATGTGCATCGGGGTCGGGCAGGGCATCGCCACCCTCTGGCAGGCGGCCTGAGCGCCGCCACCCAGCGGGCCACATGGTGCTGCTGCCGCGCCTGCCGGGCGCGAGAGGTAAGGTCAGCGGCGGGTGCACCCGCGAAATGAGGGGGCCGTGACCGTGCAGCAAGGCGGGCCCGCCGGGGCCGTGAAAGGCGGGCCGCGCGGCGATCCGCAGTCACGGATCGTCACCATCCCCAACGCCATCAGCCTGGCCAGGCTGGCTGGCGTCCCGGTCTTCCTGTGGCTGGTCCTCGGCCTGCGCACGCAGGCCGGTGACGGTGGGCGGTGGCCGTGCTGATCGCGGCCGGCGCTGTCCGACTGGCTAGACGGCAAGATCGCCCGCGCGCTGGACCAGACCAGCCGCCTGGGCCAGGCCCTGGACCCGGCCGCCGACCGGCTGTACATCGTGGCCACGATCATCGCGCTGGCCATCCGGTCCATCATCGGCTGGTGGCTGGTGGCGCTGCTGGCCGTCAGGGAGCTGCTGCTGGCCGTCGTGCTGCTGATCCTGCGCTCGCGCGGCTGGGAGCCGCTGCAGGTCAGCTTCGTGGGCAAGGCGGCCACCTTGTGCCTGCTGTACGCGTTCCCGCTGCTGTTCCTGGGCGCATCACGCCGGCCTAGCGGGCGACGTGCGAAGATCGCCGGTTGGACCATGGCTATCTGGGGAAGTGCACTGTACTGGTGTGCCGCCGGGCTGTACATCGTGCAGGCCCGGCAACCTGATCAGGGCGAACCAAGGAGGCGGCATGCAGCGGTGAAGGCTGTCGTGATGGCAGGCGGAGAGGGCACCCGGCTACGCCCGATGACCGCAAATCAGCCCAAGCCGCTGCTGCCGGTGGTCAATAAGCCGATCATGGAGCACGTGCTGCGGCTGCTGCGCCGGCACGGCTTCGACCGAGACCGTGGTCACGGTGCAGTTCCTGGCCTCGATGGTGCGCAACTACTTCGGCGATGGCGAAGACTTCGGCATGAGCCTGCAGTACGCCACCGAGGAGACGCCGCTGGGCACCGCGGGCAGCGTCAAGAACGCCGAGGACGCGCTGCGCGACGAGCCGTTCCTGGTCATCTCCGGTGACGCGCTGACCGATATCGACCTGTCCGATCTGATCCGGTTTCACAAGGACAACGACGCGCTGGTCACGGTGGCGCTGACCCGGGTGCCCGACCCGCTGGAGTTCGGCATCGTCATCGTCGACGACGACGGCCGGATCCAGCGCTTCCTGGAGAAGCCGACCTGGGGCCAGGTCTTCTCCGACACCGTCAACACCGGCATCTACGTGATGGAGCCGGAGGTGCTCAGCGAGGTCCCGGCCGGCGAGGCCGTCGACTGGTCCGCTGACGTCTTCCCCAGGCTGCTGGAGCGGGGCGCCCCGCTGTACGGCTGGATCGCCGACGGCTACTGGGAGGACGTCGGCACCCACGAGAGCTACCTGAAGGCCCAGGCCGATGTGCTGACCGGCCGGGTAAACGCGGACATCGACGGGTTCGAGGTGTCGCCGGGCGTCTGGGTGGCCGATGGCGCCGAGGTCGACCCGGACGCGGTGCTCACCGGGCCGCTGTGCATCGGCGACTACGCCAAGATCGAGGCCGGCGCGCAGCTGCGCGAGTTCACCGTGATCGGCAGCAACGTGGTGGTGAAGGAAGGCGCGTTCCTGCACCGCGCGGTCGTGCACAACAACGTCTACGTCGGTCGCAGGCTCGACCTTGCGCGGCTGCGTGATCGGGAAGAACACCGACGTGATGGCCTCGGCCCGGATCGAGGAGGGCGCCGTCGTCGGGGACGAGTGCGTGATCGAGCCCGAGGCCTACCTGTCGGCCGGGGTGAAGGTCTACCCGTTCAAGACCATCGAGGCCGGCGCGGTGGTCAACACCAGCGTGATCTGGGAATCGCGCGGCCAGCGCACCCTGTTCGGCCCGCGCGGGGTCTCCGGGCTGGTCAACGTGGAGATCACCCCCGAGCTGTGCGTCCGGCTGGCCAGCGCCTACGCCACCACGCTGAAGAAGGGCGCGGTGGTGTCCACCTCACGTGACGTCTCCCGGGCGGCGCGGGCGCTGAAGCGGGCCGTGCACGGCGCGCTGAACGCCAGCGCGATCAACGTGATCGACCTGGAGGCGGTGCCGCTGCCGGTGGCCAGGTTCGAGACCGCGCGGGGCGAGTGCAGCGGCGGGCTCGCGCTGCGTACCACGCCGGGCGACCCGCAGTCCATCGACATCATCTTCATGGACTCCGACGGCGCCGACCTGTCCCAGGCGGCCCAGCGCAAGCTGGAGCGGGTCTTCTCCCGGCAGGAGTACCGGCGGGCGTTTCCCGGTGAGATCGCCGAGCTGACCTACCCGCCGCGGGTGGTCGAGGCCTACACCGCACGAGTTGCTGCGCTGCATCGACATGAACGGCGTGCGCGGGGCGGGCCTGAAGGTGGTCGCCGACTGTGCCGGCGGCACGACCTCGCTGGTGCTGCCGGTCCTGCTGGGCCGGATCGGCGTGGACGTGCTGACCGTCAACAACCGGCTGGATGAGTCCTCGCCGACCCAGTCGCTCGCCGCAGATCCGGTCCGGCATGCACCGGCTGGCTGAGCTGGTGTCCTCGTCCCGGGCCGCGTTCGGCGTCCGGTTCGATCCGGTCGGGGAGCGGATCACCCTGGTGGACGACAAGGGCGCGATGGTCAGCGACGAGCGGGCGCTGCTGGTCGTGCTGGACCTCGTCGCGGCCGAGCGGCGGGCCGGGCGGGTGGCGCTGCCGGTGACGACGACCCGGGTGGCCGAGCGACGTCTCGCGGTTCCACGGGGTCGAGGTGGACTGGACGCCCACCTCGCTGCACGGCCTGTACCAGGCCACCACCGCGGAAGACGTGATCTTCGCCGCTGACGGGCGCGGCGGCTTCGTGGTGCCCGAGTTCTCCCGGTCCATCGACGGCATCGCGGCGTTCACCCGGCTGCTCGGGCTGGTGGCCAGGACCCGCCTGACGCTGAGCCAGATCGACGCCAGGATCCCGGCGGCGCACCTGTTCAAGCGGTCCATGCCCACCCCGTGGGCGGCCAAGGGCAGCGTCATGCGCACGGTGCTGGAGGCGGCCGGCGACGAGTACCGTCGACACCACCGACGGCGTGCGCGTGGTGGAGCCAGACGGCGGCTGGATCCTGGTGCTGCCCGACCCCTCGGACGCGGTCACGCACCTGTGGGCGGAGGGTGCCGACGAGGACGCGGCCCAGGCTTTGCTGGATAAATGGGCCGCGGTGGCCGGAGAAGGCCGGCCGCTGAGCTGCAGAGTGCCCAGGCGCGGACGACCATTGGCATGAGACAATCGCCGTCATTGTTGGTGACGGGTGGCGCGGAGGTGCGGTCAGATGTGGCGCAGGCGTCGGCGGAGCGCGCCGCCGGGTTCAGTGCCGCCAGGCTCGGCCCGCCCTGACGTCGGCGGGCGCGCCGCGCCGGGCGCGGGCCCGCTGGCCACAGCCACGGGGCACGGCCGGCAGCGTCCGCCGGGTGTGGCGGATGGACCGGCGCGCTGCGGCCCGGGTACCTTGGAGCCGACCGCCTGAGCACTCAGCGCCCGGCGTCCAGGCTGGCCTGGTAACCGCACAGCTCGCATCGGCCCCGGAGGGAAGGCTCGGCAGGCAAATGCCCAGCGTCTACTGCACCCGGTGCGGCCAGGAGAACCCGGAGACGGCCCGCTACTGCTCGCAGTGCGGCGCGGCGCTGATCTCCAGCGAGCACGGGCCTGAGACCACCTCGACCATCTCGCTGGGCGGCACCGAGCTGGCCGAAGGGGAGTTCGGCGACGAGTCACTGGCTGATGCCGCGACCCTGGACTCGCTCCCGCCAGGTACTGCACTGCTGGTGGTCAGGCGCGGCCCGAACGCGGGTAGCCGGTTCCTGCTGGACAGCGACCTGACCCTGGTCGGCAGGCACCCGGAGAGCGACATCTTCCTGGACGACGTGACGGTCTCGCGGCGGCACGCTGAGTTCTACCGGCAGGGCGGCCGGTTCACCGTGCGCGACGTCGGCAGCCTGAACGGCACCTACGTGAATCGCGAGCGGATCGAGGAGACCGACCTCAGTAGCGGTGATGAGGTGCAGGTGGGCAAGTTCAGGCTCGTGTTCCTGCTGGGCCCGCGCTCGGCGTCGGAACATGGCGGGGGTGCGCAGGTCTGGGGATGAACGCTCAGCCTGCCCGGTCCTCCTTCGGAATCGGAGAGGTGCTTGCCCAGCTCCGAGCGGAATTTCCGGACATCAGCGTGTCCAAGATCCGGTTCCTGGAAGCCGAGGGGCTGATCGGCCCGGCCAGGTCGCCGTCGGGTTACCGTCGGTTCGGCCCCGCGGACGTGCAGCGGCTGCGCTACATCCTGACCGCCCAGCGCGACCAGTACCTCCCGCTGCGGGTGATCAAGGAACGGCTGGTGCCGGCCGGTCCCGACCCAGGCCAGGCCAGGGCAGGGCAGGCGGCGAGGGAGCCGGGTCCAGGGACCGGGCGCGCGCATCCAGGGCTGGGCCCGCCAGGCCCGCCGGGCGGCCGCCCGGCCATGCTCAGCAGGCGCGAGCTGACCGAGGCGGCGGGCATCAACGACAGCCAGCTGGCCGAGCTGGAGGAGTTCGGCTTGGTGCAGCGGGTCGGCCGCCAGTACGGCCAGGACGCGCTGGAAGTGGCCAGGACAGTGGCGGCGCTGGCCGGATACGGAGTCCAGGCCCGGCACCTGCGCGCGGTCCGGGCCTCGGTCGAGCGCGAGACCTCGCTGATCGAGCAGGTGGTGGCCCCGACCCTGCGGCAGCGCAATCCGGGCGCCCGGCAGCAGGCCGGGCAGACCGCCAGGGAGATCGCCGCGCTGTCACTGCGGCTGCACCGGGCGCTGGTCGAGGCGGCCCTCATCGAGGCCGGATTTGGCGGTGCCGGGCTGGCCGACCCGCAGGCCCCGCAGGGACGCCCGGAATTCTCGGCCGGCCAGCAGAGCCCCAGGCCGCAGCCGGACCGGGAGTTTGGCGGTGCCAGCGCGTAATGCTCGCCAGGGTGCGGGGCAGCGCTCCCCGATAGCGGGTGTACGTTGACAAAGGGAATGCCTTTAAGCAGGGTCCAGAGTACAGGCAGCGCGTCAGGCGCTTTTGAGGGACGGAGCCGCCGTGAGGCAGATGGAGGTCGTTGGCGTTCGCGTTGAGATGCCCACGAACCAGCCCATCGTCCTGCTGAAGGAGACGCAGGGGGAGAGATACTTGCCGATCTGGATCGGCCCGATGGAAGCCACCGCCATCGCTTACGCGCAGCAGGGCCTGGTGCCTGCCCGCCCGCTGACGCACGACCTGCTCCGCGACGTGCTCCAGGCCCTGGACGTTCAGCTGCAGAAGGTCAATATCACCGAATTGCGGGACGGGATCTTCTACGCCGACCTGATCTTCTCCAACGGCAAGGAAGTCAGCGCCCGGCCCTCGGACTCGATCGCGCTCGCGCTGCGCACCGGGGCGACGATCTTCGCCAGTGACGAGATCCTGGACGAGGCGGGCATCGCGATCCCGGACGAGCAAGAGGACGAGGTCGAGAAGTTCCGCGAATTTCTCGACACCATCACGCCGGAGGACTTCGGGCGCGCCACCTGACCCGCAGGCCAGCGAGTTCGCTGCCCGGGGATGCCGTTTTGTCATGACTCATTAGTCCGTCCGCGACGCGCCGTGGCTGATCGTTGACGTGGCTGCCGCCTGCGGCCTACCGTTCGAGACGAGTACCCAGGGATATCGCTCCCGGGCCGGAGGTGGGCGTGGCGGTAACCAAGGGTGACGGGCAGTCACCGCGAGCGCGTGGTGCCGCGGCCCGCCACGCTGACGAGCAAGGGTTGCTGTTCGGCGAGGAAGTCGCCGCCAGGCCCGAGGATGTCGGCTATCGCGGGCCAACGGCGTGCACCGCGGCCGGGATCACCTACCGCCAGCTGGACTACTGGGCCAGGACCGGCCTCGTCGAGCCGAGCGTGCGCGCCGCGACCGGCTCGGGCTCCCAGCGGCTGTACGGCTTCCGCGACATCCTGGTGCTGAAGGTGGTCAAGCGGCTGCTGGACACCGGGATCTCGCTGCAGCAGATCCGGGCCGTGCTCACCCACCTGCGCGAGCACCGGGCGGGCGACCTGGCCCAGGTCACCCTCATGAGCGACGGCGTCAGCGTGTACGAGTGCACCTCGGCCGACGAGGTGGTCGATCTGCTCCAGGGTGGTCAGGGCGTGTTCGGCATCGCGCTTGGCCGGGTCTGGCAGGAAGTCGAGGGCACCTTGGCCGAGCTTCCCGCCGAGCGGGCCGAGACCGAGGACGAGGCCGGGCCGCCCGGCGCCCCGGGCCAGCGGCCGGGACGAGCTGGCCAGGCGGCGGGCCCGCCGGACCGGTTGACCGGCTGGCCGGATCCGGCCAGCCAGCCCGCGGGCTGACTGTCGGCTGGCTGACTAGCAGGAGCGGTCCGGGATAAACCCGCATTTCGCGTTATGTCGTGTTAGGTTGTTTCGCGTGTTAGCAGCGATTACCGTGCGCGACCTGCGCAAGTCCTACGGTGCCCTGCACGCGGTGGATGGCATCAGCTTCGAGGTCGAGCACGGCGAGTTCTTCGGCATCCTCGGCCCGAACGGCGCGGGCAAGACCACCACGCTGGAGATCATCGAAGGGCTGCGCCAGGCCGACGGCGGCGAGGTGACCGTGCTCGGCCTGCCCGCCTGGCCGCGCAACCCGGCGCTGCTGCCCAAGATCGGCGTGCAGCTCCAGGCCTCGTCGTTCTTCGAGCGGCTGACCGCCCGCGAGCAGCTGCGCACGTTCGCGTCGCTGTACCGGGTGCCGGCCCGGCGCGCTGACGAGATGCTCGGCGTGGTGGGCCTGGAAGAGCAGGCGGGCACCAGGGCCGAGAAGCTCTCCGGCGGTCAGGCCCAGCGGCTGTCCATCGCCTGCGCCCTGGTGCACGGGCCCGGAACTGCTGTTCCTGGACGAGCCGACCGGGGCGCTGGACCCGCAGGCCCGGCGCAACCTGTGGGACCTGCTGCGGGCGATCAGCGCGGAAGGCCGCACCGTGGTGCTGACCACCCATCACATGGACGAGGCCGAGACGCTGTGCGACCGGGTCGCGATCATGGACCACGGCAAGATCCTGCAGGCCGGGCCGCCGGCCACGCTGGTCCGCACGCTGGACTACCCGCTGCGGATCAGCATCCAGTCCGGGCTGCTGGGCGCCGACGACGCCCGGGCGCTGGCCGCGGCGGCGCCGGATGGGTCGGCCCCGGACGGCAGCGTGACCGACGACGGGGTCTCGCTGACCATCGCCACCAGGGATCCGGGCGCGGTGCTGACCACGCTGGCCGGCCGGGGCGCGCTGGCGGGCCTGCGGGTCCAGGGGGCCAGCCTGGAAGACGTCTTCCTCAGCCTCACCGGACGGGAGTACCGGGCTTGAGCCGCAGCGCGTTCGGCAGCCTGTCCGCGGCGATGTTCCGCGGCTTCGTCAGGGACCGGGTGGCCCTGGTGTTCTCGGTCCTGATCCCGCTGCTGTTCCTGGTGCTGCTCGGCTCCATCTACAAGAACCAGTCCGCCCCCAGGCTGACCGTGGCCGAGGTCGGCCGGGTGAGCCTGCTGGACGCCGCGCTGGCCGGCAGTCACGGGCAGCTGGGCCAGGTCCTGGACATCACCAGGGCCGCCAGCCTGCCCGCCGCGGTCAGCGGCGTCCGCAAGGGCACCTACGACGCCGCGGTGCAGCAGCAGGGCCACACCCTGATCGTGCGCTACTCGGTCGCCGACCAGGTCACCGCGGGCGTGGTCAACAGCGTGTTCAGCGAGATCGTGCAAGGCGCGGACCAGGCCGCGGCCGGGACGCCCGGCTACCGGCTGAGCACCCAGCAGGTCGAGGACCGGGGGCTGAAACCGATCCAGTACCTGGCCCCGGGCCTGCTCGGCTGGGCGATCGCGTCCGGCGCCACCTTCGGCGCCGCGATCACGCTGGTGACCTGGCGGCAGAACAAGCTGCTGCGGCGGCTGCGGCTGGCCCCGGTGGGCACCTGGTCGGTGGTCACCGCCCGGATCGGGATCAGCCTGGCCATCGCCATGGTGCAGCTGGCCCTGTTCCTGCTGGTCGCCAGGCTGCCCTACTTCGGGCTGAAGCTGACGCCGGGCTGGTGGATGTCAATCCCGATCGTGGCCGCGGGCACGCTGGCGTTCATGTCGATCGGGCTGCTGGTCGGCTCGGTGGCCAGGACCCAGCAGGCGGCGAGCTCGATCGCGAACCTGATCATCTTGCCCATGGCGTTCCTGGGCGGGGCGTTCCTGCCGCTGGACTTCGCGCCCGCCTGGCTGCGCGACGTGTCCTACGTCATCCCGCTGCGCTACCTGGTCACCGGCATGCAGAACGTGATGGCGCGCGGCCAGGGACCAGGCTCGGCGGTGCCCGCCGTCGCCATCCTGCTCGGCCTCACCGCCGTGCTGACCCTGATCTCGGCCCGGGTGTTCCGGTGGGATGACGTCTGAGCCGCCGGCTAACCGGGCGGGCCGGCGGTGCCCTCAGGTAACCTGTGGGGTGCTGACAAAACCGTCCGGGAGAGACCCCGCGCAGCCAGCGCGGAGCGCCGAAGGGGCAACCTCCCCGGAACCTCTCAGGCAGCAAGGACCGGGCGGCCTAAGCATCTCTGGAATCCGCTGCAGCGAGATGACAGACGGGGAGTCCGCATACCGCGCCGACGGCCCGCAGGGCCCGCCCGGGAGGCTCCCATGAACTTCGCGCAACGTCACGTCGGGCCGGCCGCGCCCGAGCGGGAACGGATGCTCGCCGCGCTCGGCTATGCCACGCTGGACGAGCTGACCTCCGCCGCGCTTCCTGCCGGACTGGCCGCGGGCCAGGAGCTGAACCTGCCCGGGCCGCTGTCCGAGGCCCAGGCGCTGGCCGAGCTGCGCCGCCTGGCCACCAGCAACCAGCTGCTCACCTCCATGATCGGGCTGGGCTACTACGGCACCGAGGTACCGGCGGTGATCCGCAGGAATGTGCTGGAGAACCCGGCCTGGTACACGGCCTACACGCCGTACCAGCCGGAAATCTCGCAGGGCCGCCTGGAGGCGCTGCTGAACTTCCAGACCATGATCGAGGACCTGACCGGCCTGCCGGTGGCCGGGGCGTCGATGCTGGACGAGGCGAGCGCCGCGGCCGAGGCGATGACGCTGTGCCGCCGGGCCCGCGGGAAAGGCCGGATCTTCCTGGCCGACGCCGACTGCCTGCCGCAGACCCTGGCCGTCCTGCAGACCAGGGCGGCGCCGCTCGGCATCGAGCTGATCATCGAGCAGATCACCCCGGACCTGATCGCGGCGCAGCCCGACGGCGAGCTGTTCGGGATCTTGCTGCAGTACCCCGGGGCCAGCGGCGCCATCGTCGATCACCGGCCCGCCATCGAGGCGGCGCACGCCCGCGCCGCGCTGGCCGCGGTGGCCGCCGACCTGCTGGCCCTCACCCTGCTCACCCCGCCGGGCGAGCTGGGCGCCGATATCGCGGTCGGCACCACCCAGCGGTTCGGCGTGCCGATGGGCTTCGGCGGCCCGCACGCCGGCTACATCAGCGCGGCCCAGGACCTCAAGCGCCAGCTGCCAGGCCGGCTGGTCGGGGTGTCGGTCGACGCCGACGGCCAGCCCGGCTACCGGCTCGCCCTGCAGGCCCGCGAGCAGCACATCCGGCGGGAGAAGGCGACCAGCAACATCTGCACCGCGCAGGTCCTGCTGGCGGTGATCGCGGCCATGTACGCGGCCTATCACGGCCCGGACGGGCTGACCGCGATCGCCCGCCAGGTGCACCGCAAGGCCCAGGTCCTGGCCCTGACCATGCAAGAGCAGGGCTTCGAGACGGCGACCGCGGCGTTCTTCGACACGGTCGCGCTGGTCGTGCCCGGCGGGGCCGGCCCGGCGATCGAGCGGGCCCGGGCGGCCGGCTACAACCTGTACCTGGCCGGCCCCGGTCTGGTCCAGCTGGCCTGCGACGAGACCACCACCGACGCGCAGCTGGCCGAGGTGGCCGGGGCGCTGGCCGGCCACCCGGTGACGCTGGCCGCCGCGCCGGACCAGGACGCGCTGCCGGCCGGGCTGGCCCGGGCTAGCGAGTTCCTGGCCCATCCGGTGTTCCACCGCTACCGCAACGAGACCGCGATGCTGCGCTACCTGCGCCGGCTGGCCGACCGCGACCTGGCCCTGGACCGGTCGATGATCCCGCTCGGCTCGTGCACCATGAAGCTGAACGCGGCGGCCGAGATGGAGCCGGTGACCTGGCCGGAGTTCGCCAACCTGCACCCGTTCACCCCGGCCGGGCAGGTGCCGGGCTACCTGGAATTGATCTCGGGCCTGGAGGAAGCGCTGGCCGAGATCACCGGGTACGCGGCGGTGTCGGTGCAGCCCAACGCGGGCTCCCAGGGCGAGCTGGCCGGGCTGCTGGCCATCCGCGGCTACCACCTGTCCCGGGGCGAGGCGGACCGGAACATCTGCCTGATCCCGGAGTCCGCGCACGGCACCAACGCGGCCAGCGCGGTGCTGGCCGGGCTGCGCGTGATCGTGGTCAAGTGCGGCTCGGACGGGGCCATCGACCTCGGTGACCTGGCGGCCAAGCTGGAGGCGCACGGCCCGGCCATCGCGGCGATCATGCTGACGTACCCGTCGACCAACGGCGTGTTCGAGCAGACGGTGACCGAGGTCTGCGACCAGGTCCACGCCGCGGGCGGCCAGGTCTACGTGGACGGCGCGAACCTCAATGCGCTGGTCGGCCTGGCCCGCCCGGCCTGGTTCGGCGCGGACGTGTCGCACCTTAACCTGCACAAGACCTTCTGCATCCCGCACGGGGGCGGCGGGCCCGGCGTCGGCCCGGTGGGCGTGCGGCCGCACCTGGTGCCGTTCCTGCCCGGCCATCCGATGCTCGACGGGCTGGCGGTGGCCTCGGCGGCGGGCCGGGCCCAGGGCCAGCCGGACGCGGCCAGTTCTGAGCTGCCCAGCACCGGGGCCGCCAGCATCGGGGCCGCCAGCACGGGGGCCGCCAGCACGGGGGCCGCCAGCACGGGGGCCGCCAGCACGGGGGCCGCCAGCCCCGCGCCGGTGGTGGCCGGGCCGGTCGCGGCGGCGCCCTACGGGTCCGCGGGCATCCTGCCGATCTCCTGGGCCTACCTGCGGATGATGGGCCCCGAAGGGCTGCGGCTGGCCACCCAGACGGCGATCCTGTCCGCCAACTACGTGGCCAGGCGGCTGGGCCCGCACTTCCCTGTCCTCTACACCGGCCAGAGCGACCTGGTGGCCCACGAGTGCATCCTGGACCTGCGGCCGATCACCAGCCGGACCGGTATCACCGTCGAGGACGTGGCCAAGCGCCTGATCGACTACGGCTTCCACGCGCCGACCATGGCCTTCCCGGTGGCCGGGACGCTGATGGTGGAGCCGACCGAGAGCGAGGACCTGGCTGAGCTGGACCGGTTCTGCGACGCGATGATCGCGATCTCGGGCGAGATCGCCAAGGTGGGCTCCGGCGAGTTCGACAGCCAGGACAACCCGCTGAAGAACGCGCCGCACACCGCGTCGATGCTGATCTCGGGTGAGTGGAAGCACGGCTACGAGCGGGACACGGCCGCTTACCCGGTGCCCGGCGACCGGCGGTCCAAGTACTGGCCGCCCGTGCGCCGGATCGACGCGGCCTACGGCGACCGCAACCTGATGTGCGCCTGCCCGCCCCCCGAAGCCTTCGAGACCTGACCCCGCCGCGGCTCGAAGCGGCCTGGCCCGGACCCGGATTCAGGCGGGCCGATCGGTAGCGGCGCTGGTCTGGACCCGGATTCAGGCGGGCCGATTGGTCGGGCGGCGCTGGTCCGGACCCGGAGCCAGGCAGCCGATTGGTGTTGGTGTGCCGTTGCGGGTTCTGTTTGACCCGCTCGGGCCCATCGACCCCATAGGCGGGTCCGGCCGAACAGGCGGGTGGGCCCGCACAAAGCGGCAAAGCTCTTAAATCGGTCAGCGAGGTGATCCTCATGGTGCCGTCGTGCGGTCTGTGCGGCGTCCTGCGGGCGTCATGACCGCCGTTGCGGGGCTGGCGAGGGCCGGCCGGGCCTGGCGTGAGGTCCGACGGAGCCGGCCGGCCGGTTTACAACGGCGCTGCGCCATCGCCGCTATTGGGCGGGCCTTCTGGTACCCGGCGGCGGAGACGGACGCGCGGCCCGTGGCGACGGCCACCCGCGCCGACAGCCATCCGGGTCGGCCAGACGGTACCCGCGCCCATTCCCCGCCCCAGGCTCAGCACGCCAAGCGAAAAGATCACGAAACCGTCTGGTGTCACAGATTGACACCGTTGCTATTGAACCGCCGGGCCCCATTCACCGAGTTGCGGGCCGGGCCCGGGCAGGTGATCCAGGCTGGCGGGCGGGGCGAGATCGCGGGGGAGCCCTTCGGCCGGGCTGGGCCGGCCGAAGGCGAGCCGGGCCGGTATCTGTCCGGCCCATACCGCCAGGCCCTGGTCGCAGGGCGGGTCGAGGGGCGGCCCGGTGCGCACCTTGACCGAGGCCGCATCCAGCGTGACCCGCCAGAGCGAGGTCTCGCGGAGCTCGGCCTGCGTCGGCGCGCGGACCTCGGCCCAGCGGCCGGGCACCAGGTGCTCGACAAGCGCCTCCAGCCCGGCCAGGATCTCATCGGCTTCGGTCAGCGGGGCGGCCCGGCCGTGCACGGTTACCGACCGGTAGTTCATCGAGTGATAACGGGCCGAGCGGCTGAGCACCAGGCCGTCGAACAGGGTCGCGGTCACGCACACGGGGCTGCCCCGGCGGGTGTCGCGGAACAGGCCCGCCGCGGGCGAACCGTGCAGGATGAGCGTGCTCCCGATCCGGCCGTGCGCCATCGGCAAGACCACCGGGCGCCTGGCCCGCACAGTGGCGACATGACAGAACGGTGCCGCGTCGAGCACGGCATGCACCGACAGCGGGTCATAGTGAGCCCGCTCGGGCTTGCGCCGCACCCTGGCCAGGGCCGCAGGCTCGGATCCGGCCGGCGCGGACGGTTGAACGGCGGTCATGGTGGCCAGGCTAACTAGCAACTGGCCTGACGATATGCTCCAGTTCTATGAGTTCAGACTGGTCCAGTGGGCTGGATCTCTTTCTCGACCTGGACCGGACCGGCGGCCTGCGCCAGAGCATCGAAAGTTCGCTCAGGGAGGCGATGCGGGCCGGCCTGCCCCCGGGCAGCGTGATTCCTTCCTCCCGGTCCCTGGCCCGGGACCTCGGCGTCGCCCGCGGCACGGTCAGCGCTGCCTACAGCCAGCTGGCGGCCGAGGGCTACCTCGCGCTGCGGCCCGGGGCCGCGGCCCGGGTCAGTTTCGTCCCCCGCCAGCTGCCCCCGCCCGCGCCGGTCGCCGCGGCCGACGCTCGCCGGTGGGACTTCCGGCCCGGCCGGCCTGAGAGCGCGAGCTTTCCCCGGCAGGCCTGGGCCCGGGCCATCCGCCGGGTCCTGACCAGCGCCCCCGACGAGGTCTTCGGCTACGGCGACGTGGGCGGCAACGCCGGGTTGCGCCGCGCCCTGGCCGACTACCTGGGCCGGGCCCGGGGGGTGGATACCGATCCGCACCGGCTGCTGATCTGCAATGGCTTCTCGCAGGCCATGATGCTCATCGGCCAGGCGCTGGCGGACACCGGCGGCACCACCGTGGCCGTCGAGGATCCCAGCGCTCCCCGCTACCGGGATCTGATCCGCTCGCTCGGGCTCAAGCTGGTGGCGGTGCCCTGCGATCACGACGGCCTGCGCACCGACTGCCTGGAGGCGGTCAACCCGGACGCGGTGCTGGTCACCCCGGCCCATCAGTACCCGCTCGGGGTCACCATGTCCGCGGCCAGGCGCAGCTGCCTGGTGGACTGGGCCCGGCGCCGGTCCGGCCTGATCATCGAGGACGACTTCGACGGCGAGTTCCGCTACGACCGGCAGCCGGTCGGGGCGTTGCAGCAACTCGACCCCGACCGGGTCTGCTACGTCGGGACCGCCAGCAAGACCCTGGCCCCGGCGTTGCGGCTGGGCTGGATCAGCGCCCCGCCGCCGATCAGCGCCGCCATCATGTCCGTGAAAGAGCAGTTTGACCGGGGGACCAGCATCCTCGACCAGCTCACCTTGGCCGAGCTGATCACCAGCGGCGCGTTCGACCAGCACGTCAGGCGGATGCGGGCCAGTTACCGGCGCCGCCGGGACGAGCTGGCCCAGGCGCTGGCCGGCCAGGGTTCCGGGCTGCGCCTGGCCGGCATCTCGGCCGGCCTGCACGCCCTGGTCTACCTGCCCGAATCCGGGCCGGCCGAGCAGGAGCTGCAGGCCCGCGCGACGCGGCAGTCGATCGCGCTGCACACTCTGGGTCCGTGCTGGCACGACCCGCCGCAGCCCCCGCCGCAGGCGGTCATCGTCGGTTACGCCGCCCCGGCCAGCCACGCCTACCGGCCCGCCTTGCGCGCCCTGACCGAGCTGCTCACCACCAGCTGACGGCCGGCCCCGCATGCGCCGGGCGGATCTGGCCCGTCCGGCCGGAGCCTGGGCGGGGCACGGGGATCCCGGTCCGCCCATTCCGGACTGGCGCCAGGCGGATCTGGCCCGTCCGGCCCGGGGCCTGGGTGGGGCGTCGGCGGAGCTGACCGGATAACATCCGCCAGATGGAGACGCCGCCGCAGGTTGTACTCGGCTACGCCGATCAGCTGGCCGGCCAGGTGGCGGCGGCCGCCCCTGGCCAGCTGCGCGCGGCCTACCTGCATGGCTCGGCGGTCCTCGGCGGCTGGACCGCGCGCAGCGACGTCGACTTGCTGCTGGTGACTGGCGGCGAGCTGGCCGGCCAGGCGCTGGCCCGGGTGGAGGCGGCCCTGCTGGCCAGCGTCAGCCAGTGCCCGGGCCGCGACCTGGAATGCAGCGTCGTCAGCGCCGCCCAGGCCGCCCGGCCGAGTGAGCCGTGGCCGTTCCAGCTGCACATCCAGGCCCGGGCCCCAGGGGCTGGCCCGCCCGGAGCGCAGCGGGCGGAGTCGGCGCAGGTGCTGCGCGGGACGGAGCAGCCGGGCGACGCCGACCTGCTCATGCATTACGCCGTCGCCCGCAGCAGCGGCTGGCCGGTCGTCGGCCCGCCACCAGCGACGCTGATCGGCGCCATCCCGCGCGAGGTCATCCTCGGTTACCTGGCCAGCGAGCTGGACTGGGGCCGGGAGCACGGCCAGGAGGCCTACTGCGTGCTCAACGCGTGCCGGGCCCTGGTCTTCCTGGCCGACGGCCTTATCGTCTCGAAGCTGGCCGGCGGCCAGACCGCGCTGCGCAGGGGCGGACCCGCCGCCCTCATCCAGCGCGCCCTGGACCAGCAGCGCGGCCTGGCCACGCCGCGGCCGCCCGGTCCCGACGCGGCCGGCTACGCCCTGACCGTGGCCGCCACCTTGCGCGCGGCCGCGGCCGGCCCGCCCCTCCCGCCAGCCCCGCCCGGCGCGACACCCTGACCGCGCGGGTCGGCGGTCGGCGGGCTGAATAGGTCGGCGGGCTGGGCGGGTAGGCGGCCAGCCGGATAGGCAGGAGGACCGGATGCAAGTGATCAGCGGGGCCGGGGCGTTTACCGAGCCCGCCGGGGCAGCGGACACACACTGGATGGAACAGCTCCGGGTCCCCGACCTGTCGGTGGGGACCTACTCGATCCGGCGCGGTGGTACCGACGGGCAGTCCCCGCATACCGAGGACGAGATCTACGTGATCACGGCGGGACGGGCTCGGCTGGAGGCCGGCGGGCACCACGCCGAGGTCGGCCCGGGCGCGGTGATCTACGTGCCCGCGGCCGAGGTGCACCGGTTCACCGACGTCACCGAGGACTTCGCCGCGCTGGTCTTGTTCGCGCCCGCGGAGGAGTCGCGCGCGAACAGCGCGCACTAGCCGGGCTGGGTGGCCTTCTCGCGCTGGTGTGGCTGGAGCCGGCCGAAAGTGGCGCGGAGTGTGTGTCGCCCGACCGGGCTGGGTGGCCCATCGCGGTCGGGCTGGCTGGCGTCGGCGGGGGAGTCGCGCGGTCAGGGCGGGCTGGCCGGGATGGTGCGGCCTTTCCACTCACCGCCCCGGCCCTGGCGATGGCGCCGGGCGGAGTCCACCGTCATCGCCGCGTACAGGGCCGCGATGACCGGCAGGGTCGGCGCCCGCAGCGGTGACAGCCGGTAGAGCCGGAGCATGGGCAGGTAGCTGATGGTCATCATGGCCCAGCCCGCCAGCCCGGCGGCGGCCAGCCAGCCGGTCAGGCCGCCCGCGCCGGCGGCCAGGCCGGCCAGCCCGGCCAGGGCGGCGGCGGGCGGCAGCAGGTAGAGCCAGACCAGCCCGATGACGGTCCCGGCCAGCGTGACGGGCGAGTACCGCAGCTGGGTGTAGGCGCTGCGGGCGACCATGTCCCACAGCGGCTCCAGCCGGGAGTACTCACGCAGGCTCCGGACGTCCCTGGTCAGCCCGAGCCAGCACCGGCCTCCGCCGGGCTGGCGCTTCAGGAGCTGGCCCAGGGCCACGTCGTCAATCCGGGCGTCGCGGATCTGATCCAGCCCGCCCGCCGCCGCCAGGGCCTGACGGCGGACCAGCATGCAGCCCCCGGCCGCCGCCGCGGTCCTGCTGCGGGCCTGGTTGACCCGGCGGAACGGATACAGCTGGGCGAAGAAGTAGACAAACGCGGGCACCAGGACCCGCTCCCAGCCCGATACCGCGCGCAGCAACGCCATCTGCGAGACCAGCACCTGGCCGCCGTCCTGGGCCGCGCGGACCAGCGCCGTGACGGTGCCCGGCTGGTACGCGATGTCGGCGTCGGTGAACAAGACATAGTCGGCATCGGGGGCGGCCCGCAGCCCTTGCGCCATGGCCCAGACCTTGCCGGCCCAGCCCGGCGGGGTCGCCACCCCGGCGATCACCCGCAGGCCCGGGGGCCCTGATCCGGGCGGTGGCGGCGCGACCGCAGCGGCGGCGCTGATGTCAGTGGGGGCGCCGATGTCACCGGGGCGGCCGATGTCGTCGGGACCGCCGATGTCACCGGGGCAGTCGGGGCGGCCGATGTCGTCGGGACCGCCGATGTCACCGGGGCAGTCGGGGCGGCCGACGTCGTCGGGGCGGTCGATGTCACCGGGGCAGTCGGGGCGGCCGACGTCGTCGGGGCGGTCGATGTCGCCGGGGCGGCCGATGTCGCCGGGGCGGCCGATGTCGCCGGGACTGCCGATGTCGCCGGGACTGCCGATGTCGCCGGGACCGGCCCGCCGCGCGGGGACCTGGGCGGCGACCCGGATAGCGACCTCGGCGGCGACCCGCGCGGTGCCGTCCGTGCTGTCGTCGTCCACCAGCACGACGCGCAGGGACCCGGGGTAGTCCTGACCGAGCAGCGTGGGCAGCGTGACCGGCAGGATCAGGGCCTCGTCCCGGGCCGGGATGACCGCGACCACGCTAGGCCAGGCCCCGGCCCGCGGCAGCGGGGCAGGCCCGCCGGGCAGGCGCTGGCTGGTCCGCCAGTAGCTGCCGTGCCCGACCAGCAGGTACAGCCAGGCGGCCGCGGCGAGGGCGCAGGCGGCAACGGCGAACAGCACGGGGCTAGCCTGGCACACCGCCCGTCGTGAAACAGCGGTCGGCCTGCGGCCCGAACGTCAGGCGCGGGGGGCGATTCTGCATAGAGTTACTGGGTGGCTGATCCGGCTCGATACCGTCCCGCCCCGGGCTCGATTCCTGAGTCTCCGGGCGTCTATCGGTTCCGCGATGAGCACCGGCGGGTGATCTATGTCGGGAAGGCCAAGAGCCTGCGCTCCCGGCTGAACTCCTACTTCGCTGACTTCGCCGGGCTGCACCCGCGGACCCAGTCGATGCTGCGGGCCGCGGCCGGGGTGGACTGGACCGTGGTCGGCACTGAGGTCGAGGCGCTGCAGCTGGAGTATTCCTGGATCAAGGAGTTCGATCCCCGGTTCAACGTGCGCTATCGCGACGACAAGAGCTACCCCTACCTCGCGGTCACGATGGACGAGGAATACCCGCGGGTGATGGTCATGCGGGGGGCCAAGCGGCGCGGGGTCCGCTACTTCGGGCCTTACTCGCACGCCTGGGCGATCAGGGACACGGTGGACACCCTGCTGCGGGTGTTCCCGGTGCGGACCTGCTCGGCCGGGGTCTTCAAGCGGGCGGGCCAGATCGGCCGGCCCTGCCTGCTGGGCTACATCGGCAAGTGCTCGGCGCCGTGCGTGGACCGGATCGACGCCGCCGCTCACCGGGAGCTGGCCGAGGAATTCTGCGACTTCATGGCCGGCCAGACCGGGAAGTTCACCCGGCGGCTGGAGGCCGAGATGCGCCGGGCCGCCGCCGCGCAGGAGTACGAGCGGGCGGCCCGGCTGCGCGACGACATCCAGGCCTTGCAGCGGGCCCTCGAGAAGCAGGCCGTCGTGCTCAGCGACGGCACCGACTGCGACGTCATCGCATTGGCCGAGGATCAGCTGGAAGCCGCGGTCCAGGTGTTCTACGTGCGCGGCGGCCGGGTCCGCGGGCAGCGCGGCTGGGTGGTCGACAAGGTCGAGGACATCACCACCGGGGAGCTGGTCGAGCAGTTCCTGGGTCAAGTCTACGGTGACGACAAGGTCGCGGCCGCACCAGGCAGGTCAGATCCCGGCCCTGCGGGGCCCGCTGGCGTGGGAGACGAGCCGGGGGGCCGGGCCGCCGGGCGCGGCAGCGCGGCCCGGCCGGGCGCCATCCCGCGGGAGGTGCTCGTACCCGAGCTTCCGCCCGACGCCGCCGTGGTGGAGGACTGGCTGGCCGGCCGGCGCGGCAGCCGGGTCCGGCTCCGGGTGCCGCAGCGCGGCGACAAGAAGGCCCTGCTGGAGACGGTGGCCAGGAACGCGGCCGAATCCCTGATCCAGCACAAGACCAAGCGGGCCAGCGACCTGACCACCCGCAGCCGGGCGATGGCTGAGATCCAGGAGGCGCTGGAACTAGACGACGCGCCGCTGCGGATCGAGTGCTACGACGTCTCGAACCTGCAGGGCACGCACGTGGTCGCGTCGATGATCGTGTTCGAGGACGGACTGCCGCGCAAGTCCGAGTACCGGCGGTTCAGCATCCACGGGCGGGACGGCATCGACGACGTGGCCTCTGTGCATGAGGTCATCAGCCGGCGGTTCCGCCGCTACCTGGAAGAACGTGAAGCATCCGGCGAGCTCGACGTGCTGGGCGACCCGGCCGGCGAGCTGGCCGCCGGGCCCGCCGTCAGCGCCGCTGCCGTCAGCGCCGCTACCGTCAGCCCGGCCGCTACCGCCGCGACGGCGGCCGCCGAGCAGGCCGCCGTCGACGGGCGGCCGCGCAAGTTCGCTTACCCGCCGAACCTGGTCGTCATCGACGGCGGACCGGCCCAGGTAGCCGCCGCGACCCGGGCTCTGGACGAGCTGGGCATCGATGAGGTGGCCGTGTGCGGCCTGGCCAAGCGGCTGGAGGAAGTGTGGCTGCCCGGCGAGGACGGCCCGGTGATCCTGCCGCGCACCAGCGAGGGCCTGTACCTGCTGCAGCGGGTCAGGGACGAGGCGCACCGGTTCGCTATCACCTACCACCGTAAGAAGCGGTCCGCGGCCCTGACCACCAGCGAGCTGGACTCGGTCCCGGGGCTCGGCCCGGCCCGCCGGGCCACCCTGCTCCGGCATTTCGGCTCGGTCCGCCGGATCAGCGGGGCTACGGTTACAGAGATCGCCGAGCTGCCAGGGATCGGGCCGAGGATCGCCGAGGCCGTCCTGGCCGCGCTGCGGCCCGGGCCGCAGCCCGATGACGGCCCGGCCGGGCCGTCGGCCCAGCGCCGCCCGGGGCCGGGAATTCCGCGGGACGTGCAGACCACGGGGGGACGAGCGCCATGACACCGGACAGCACCGGACCCGAGATCGTCATCATCACCGGGATGTCCGGGGCGGGCCGCAGCACCGCGGCGAAGTCGCTGGAAGACCTGGACTGGTTCGTGGCCGACAACCTGCCCCCGGACCTGCTGCCCATCATGGCCGACCTGGCCCGGCGGGCCCAGGGGGCGGTGCCGCGGCTAGCGGCCGTGGTGGACGTGCGCAGCCGGGCCTTCTCCACTGACCTGAGGTCGGTCGTCAAGAACCTGGAGGCCAGCGGCATCCGGCCATTCGTGGTGTTCCTGGAGGCGAGCGACGACACGCTGGTGCGCAGGTTCGAGAGCGTGCGCCGCCCGCATCCGCTGCAGGAGGCCGGCCGGGTGGTCGACGGGATCGCCGCCGAGCGTGACCTGCTCAAGGCCGCGCGCGGCCAGGCCGACCTGGTGCTCGACACCTCCGACCTCAACGTCCACGAGCTGCGGGCCAGGATGCGGGACGCGTTCGGGGGCGACGCGGACGTGGCGCTGCGGGTCAACATCGTGTCATTCGGCTTCAAGTACGGTCTCCCGGTCGACGCTGACCTGGTGGCGGACTGCCGGTTCCTGCCCAACCCGCACTGGGTGCCCGAGCTAGCCCCGCTGACCGGGCAGGACCGCGAGGTCCGTGACTACGTCCTTGACCAGCGCGGGGCGGCCGAGTTCCTGACCGCTTACGTCGAGGCGGTCCGGGTGACGCTGAGCGGCTACCAGAACGCGGGCAAGCACTTCGTGCTGCTGGCGGTGGGCTGCACCGGCGGCAAGCACCGCAGCGTGGTCATCGCCGAGGAGATTTCGGCCCGGCTCAGCGGGACGTGGCCCGGCATCCAGGTGACGCACCGGGACCTCGGGCGGGAATGATGACCCAGTTGCCAGCGGGCGCCGAGGCGGCGCGGCCGGCGGCCGGGCGGCCGCGCAACCGCAAGGTGGTAGCGCTCGGCGGCGGCCACGGGCTGTTCGCTTCGCTGTCCGCGCTGCGCCGGGTGACCAGGCAGCTCACTGGCGTGGTGACGGTGGCCGATGACGGCGGCTCCAGCGGCATGCTGCGGCGCCAGTTCGGCGTGCTGCCGCCCGGGGACCTGCGGATGGCGCTCGCGGCCCTGTGCGGCGACGATGCCTGGGGCACGACCTGGAGCCGGGTGGTGCAGCACCGGTTCACCGGCGACCAGGAGCTCGGCGGGCACGCGGTGGGGAACCTGCTCATCGTGGCGCTGTGGGAGCTGCTCGGCGACACCGTCCAGGGGCTGGACTGGGTGGGTCGGCTGCTCGGCGCGCACGGCCGGGTGCTGCCGATGGCGTCGGTCCCGCTCGACCTGATGGCCGAGGTCGAGGGCGCCGACGAGACCAGGCCGGACGAGATCAGCATGGTTAGAGGCCAGGTCGCCTGCGCGACGACGCCAGGGCGGGTACGGTCAGTTTCATTGATCCCAGCCGACCCGCCCGCGTGTCCCGAGGCCATCGCCGCGGTGAAGGCCGCGGACTGGGTGGTGCTGGGGCCCGGCTCGTGGTTCACTAGCGTGCTCCCGCACCTGCTAGTACCGCAGCTGGCGGAGGCCCTGGTGACCACCAGGGCCCGTCGGCTGGTCGCGCTGAACCTCGCGCCGCAGCCCGGGGAGACCGAGGGGTTCTCCCCGCAGACGCACCTGGAGGTGCTCGCGGACCATGCTCCGGGGCTGACCGTCGATGTCGTGCTCGCCGACCGCACCGCGGTCAGTGCCGCCGCCGCGGACCTGGAGAAAGCGGCCGGCCTGCTGGGCGGCCAGCTCGTGCTGGCCGACCTGGCGATGAGGGACGGCTCACCACGCCACGATCCGCGGCGGCTGGCGGGCGCGTTCGCGCAGATCTTCGAGGGGGAATAGCTAGATGGCGATGACCGGGCTGGTGAAGGACGAGCTCAGCCGCGTCACCATACTCAAGCCGTGCTGCCGCAAAGCGGAAGTGTCGACGCTGCTGCGATTCGCCGGCGGGCTGCACCTGGCGGCCGGCCGGATCGTGGTCGAGGCCGAGCTGGACACCGGGGCGGCCGCCCGCAGGCTCCGCAAGGACGTGGCCGAGGTGTTCGGGCACTCCTCGGAGCTGATCGTGCTGGCCCCCAGCGGGCTGCGCAAGGGGAACAGGTACGTGGTGCGGGTGCACAAGGACGGGGCCAGCCTGGCCCGGCAGACCGGCCTGGTCGACGGCAACGGCCGGCCGGTGCGCGGGCTGCCCAAGCAGGTGGTCTCGGGCACCACGTGCGACTGCGAGTCGGCCTGGCGGGGCGCTTTCCTGGCGCACGGCTCCCTGACCGAGCCCGGCCGGTCGATGTCACTGGAAGTGACCTGCCCGGGGCCAGAGGCTGCGCTGGCCATGGTGGGCGCGGCCCGGCGGCTGAAGATACACGCCAAGGCCCGCGAGGTGCGCGGGGTGGACCGGGTGGTGGTCAAGGACGGCGACGCGATCAGCGCGCTGCTGACCAGGCTGGGCGCGCACGACAGCGTGCTGGCCTGGGAGGAGCGCCGGATGCGCCGCGAGGTCCGGGCCACCGCCAACCGGCTGGCCAACTTCGACGACGCCAACCTGCGCCGCAGCGCCCGCGCCGCGGTCGCGGCCGGCGCGCGGGTCGAGCGGGCGCTGGAGATACTCGGTGCCGAGGCACCCGAGCACCTCATCGTGGCCGGCCAGCTGCGGATCAAGCACCGGCAGGCCAGCCTGGAGGAACTCGGTCAGCTGGCCGAGCCGCCGCTGACCAAGGACGCCATCGCGGGCCGGATCAGGCGGCTGCTGGCGCTGGCCGACAAGCGCGCGGCCGAGCTGGGCGTGCCGGGCACCGAGGCACACCTGACCGCCGACATGCTCGTGCCCTAGGGGTTTGGCTGTGCTTGTCTGGGGGGCTGTGCTTGTCTGGGGGGCTTGACCCCGCCCCCCAGGCCCCCCGCTGCGAACCGCTCGGCCCGGGCAAGCCCGGGCGTCGCGGTTCGCATGCGGGCGGGGGAGGTCGGGCCGTCGCGGTCGGCCCTGTCCGGTAACGTCATGTTGGCCTGGGGGTTCCCAGCGCTACGCATCGTCGAGTTCGGGAGATAGTGCCGTGACAGTCCGGGTGGGCATCAACGGGTTTGGGCGGATCGGGCGCAACTTCTGGCGGGCCGTCCACGCCGGAGCAGGCGCCAGCGCGGGGATCGAGATCGTCGCCGCGAACGACTTGACTGATGAGAAAACCCTGGCCCACCTGCTGAAATACGACACCGTGCTGGGCACTCTGGATGCCGAGGTCGGCGTTGAGGGCGACACGATCACCGTCGGGCGCAGCTCGATCAAGGTACTGGCCGAGCGGGACCCGGCCGCGCTGCCCTGGCGCGAGCTGGGAGTCGACGTCGTGGTCGAGTCCACTGGCCGGTTCACCAACGCCGCCGACGCGCGCCAGCACATCGAGGCCGGCGCGAAGAAGGTCATCATCTCGGCGCCCGCCAAGGGCGAGGACATCACCATCGTGCTGGGCGTCAACGACGACCAGTACGATCCGGCCAGGCACCAGGTGATCTCCAACGCCTCCTGCACGACCAACTGCGTCGCGCCGATGGCCAAGGTGCTGCTGGACAGCTTCGGCATCGTCAAGGGCCTGATGACCACGATCCACGCCTACACCAACGACCAGGTCGTCCTGGACTTCGCGCACAAGGACCTGCGCCGGGCCCGGGCCGCCGCGCAGAACATCATCCCGACCACGACCGGCGCGGCCAAGGCCACCTCGCTGGTCCTGCCCGCCCTGGTCGGCAAGCTGGACGGCATCTCCATGCGGGTGCCGGTGGTGGACGGCTCCGTCACCGACCTGGTGGTGCAGCTGGAGCGTGAGGTGACCATCGATGAGGTCAACGCCGCCTACCGGGCGGCCGCCGACGGCCCGATGAAGAACTACCTGCGCTATACCGAGGACCCGATCGTGTCCAGCGACATCGTCGGCACCCCGTACTCCTGCACCTTCGATTCGCTGCTCACCATGGCCGCCGGTGACCAGGTCAAGGTGATCGGCTGGTACGACAACGAGTGGGGCTACTCCAGCCGGCTGGCCGACCTGACCGCCCTGGTCGGGACCGGCCTGGGAGCCGGGTGATGCGGAGCATTGATGACCTCGATGTCGCGGGCCAGACCGTGCTGCTGCGGGCCGACTTCAACGTGCCGCTGGACGGTGAGCAGATCACCGATGACGGGCGGATCAAGGCCAGCCTGCCGACCATCCGCAAGCTGACCGGCCGGGGCGCCCGGGTCCTGGCCGTCGCGCACCTGGGCCGCCCGGCGGGCGGCAGCTACGCCGAGCGCGCGGCGGGCGGGCCTTCGCTGCGCCCGGTGGCCCGCCGCCTGGGCGAGTTGCTCGCCGAGCCGGTCGCCCTGGCCAGCGACGTGACCGGCGAGTCAGCCAGGCAGGTCGCGGCCGGGCTGGGCGACGGGCAGGTCGCGCTGCTGGAGAACATCCGGTTCGAGCCCGCCGAGACCAGCCAGGATGACGCGCAGCGGGGCGCGCTGGCGGCCCGGCTGGCCGGGCTGGCCCAGCTGTATGTGGGCGACGGATTCGGCGCGCTGCACCGCAAGCACGCCAGCGTCTACGACGCGGCCCGGCTGCTGCCGCACGCGGCCGGCGACCTGGTCCTGGCCGAGCTCGCGGTGCTGCGGCAGCTCACCACCGACCCGGCCCGGCCGTTCGTGGTCGTGCTCGGCGGGGCCAAGCCGTCGGACAAGCTCGGCGTGATCAGCAACCTGCTGGATGCCGCGGACCGGTTGCTGATCGGCGGCGGGATGTCCTACACCTTCCTGGCCGCCCGCGGCTACGAGGTGGGCCGGTCACTGCTGCAAGCCGACCAGATCCCGCAGGTCAAGGCGGTGCTGGCGGAAGCCGAGCGGCGTGGCGTGGAAGTGGTCCTGCCGGTCGACCTGGTGGCGGCCACCCGGTACGCGCCGGACGCCGAGCACCAGGTGTTCGCAGTGGCGCAGTTCCCCGCGGACCGGGAGGGCATGGACATCGGGCCCGCGACCCGGGCCCTGTTCGCCCAGAAGCTGGCCGGCGCCGGCACCGTGTTCTGGAACGGCCCGGTCGGGGTGTTCGAGTTCCCCGCGTTCGCGGCCGGGACCAGGGCAGTGGCCGAGGCCGTCAGCGCGGAGGCGGGACTGACGGTGGTCGGCGGGGGTGACGTCGCGGCTGCCGTTCGGCGGCTTGGTTTTCCTGACCATGCCTTCTCGCACATCTCGACGGGCGGCGGGGCCAGCCTGGAATACCTCGAAGGCCGCAGGCTGCCCGGCCTGGCCGCACTGGCGGACGCCCAGTGAGCCGGGGTCAGCCCGGCCGCAAGCCGCTGGTGGCCGGCAACTGGAAGATGAACTACAACCATTTCGAGGCGCTCGCGCTGGTGCAGAAGCTGGCCTTCACGCTCACCGACCAGGACCTGAATGCCGCCGACGTGGCCGTGCTGCCCCCGTTCACCTCATTGCGCAGCGTGCAGACCCTGATCGAGGGGGACAAGCTGCGGATCGGTTACGGCGCGCAGGACATCTCCGCGCACCCCGACGGCGCCTATACCGGCGAGGTCTCCGGCCGGATGCTGGCCAAGCTGGGCTGCCAGTACGTGCTGGCCGGGCATTCGGAGCGGCGCCGCTACCACGGCGAGGATGACGCGCTGATCGGGGCCAAGGTGCAGGCCGCGCTGCGGCACGGCATCGCGCCGGTGCTGTGCGTGGGCGAGACCCTGGAAGTGCGCCAGGCCGGCGAGCACGTCGGTCACACCCTCGCCCAGCTGGACGGGGCGCTGAGCGGAATCAAGACTGACCAGCTCAGCCCGGTCGTGGTGGCCTATGAGCCGGTATGGGCGATCGGCACCGGCGAGGTCGCCACCGCGCAGGACGCCCAGGAGATGTGCGGCGCGATCAGGAGCCGGATTTCAGCCGGTCACACCGACGCGGTGGCCGCCGGTATGCGTATCCTGTATGGGGGTTCGGTAAAGCCTGACAACATGGCTGCGATCATGGCGCAGCAAGACATCGACGGCGCGCTAGTCGGCGGCGCGAGCCTTGATGCTGGCGAATTCGTCAGAATCTGCCGGTATCGTGGACTGACCACCGACGCCGAAGCGTAAAGCCCGGACGGGCGAGGAGTAGCAGTGACCATCGCGATCTCGATCGTCTTGATTATCACGAGCCTGCTCATGGTGCTGCTCGTCTTGCTGCACAAGGGCAAGGGCGGCGGGCTTTCCGACCTGTTCGGCGGGGGAGTCACCTCGACACTGGGCTCATCCTCGGTGGTTGAGCGTAACCTGGACCGGATCACGATCTTTACTGGTGTCCTGTGGTTTGTGTGCATCGTCGGGCTCGGCCTGCTCCTGAATCACTAATCGAAGTCAGGCACTCCGGCCGCCGGGCACCCGGGCCGGGATCAACAGTTACGCAAGGGGTGAGCTGTGAGCAGTGGCAACGCTATCCGCGGTAGCCGCGTCGGGGCAGGTCCGATGGGCGAGGCCGAGCGCGGCGAAGCCGCGCCGCGGGTGCGGGTCTCGTTCTGGTGCTGCAACCGGCACGAGACCGTGCCGAGTTTCGCCAGCGATGCCGCGATTCCTGAGACCTGGGACTGCCCGCGGTGCGGATTCCCCGCAGGCCAGGACGAGGCCAACCCGCCCGCTCCGCCGCACGCCGAGCCGTACAAGACGCACCTGGCCTACGTGAAGGAGCGCCGCAACGACAGCGACGGCGCGGCCATCCTGGCTGAGGCGCTGGACCGGCTGCGCAAGGGCGCCTGACCGCCCGTTTCCCCGTACCCGCCCGGGTGCGAGCCCGGGCAGGTGCCTGTCCGCCCCCGCGCGCTTAGTGCGCGAAGCCCCCATGGCGCTGACCTGACTCAGGCATCAGCGGTATCGGCTGCTGCGAGTGCGCGGTGAGCGTCTTGACCTGGATCCGCAGGTCGCTCAGCAGCGCGTCGGCCAGGTCCCGGCTGAACCCGTTGCGGACGACGATCCGGATCACCGCGGTGTCCTGCAGATCCTCGGGAAAGGTGTAGGCCGGCACCAGCCAGCCGCGCATCCGCAGCCGTTCGGCCAGGTCGAAGACCGTGTACCCGGCGGCACCAGGGTCGCGCAGCTTGAACGCGAAGACCGGCAGGTCGCTGCCATCGGTCAGCAGTTCGAACGGGCCCAGGGCCGCGATCTGGCCGGACAGGTACAGTGCGACGTCCTGGCAGGCCCGCTGGACCTCGGCGTAGCCCTCGAAGCCCAGCCGCAGGAAGTTGTAGTACTGCGCCACGACGTGCCCGCCGGGCCGGGAGAAGTTCAGCGCGAACGTCGGCATCTCCCCGCCCAGGTAGTTGACCCGGAAAACCAGGTCAGCGGAGAGCGCGGCGGCATCGCGCCACAGCACCCAGCCCACCCCAGGGTAGACCAGCCCGTACTTGTGGCCGGAGGCGTTGATAGAGGCCACCCGGGGGACCCGGAAGTCCCAGTCCAGGTCCGGGTGCAGGAACGGCGCGACGAAGCCGCCCGAGGCCGCGTCCACGTGGATCGGGACATCCACCCCCGAGCGGGCCTGGAGCTGGTCCAGCTCGGAGTTGATCTGCAGGACCGGCTCGTAGCTGCCGTCCATCGTCGAGCCCATGATGGCGACCACGCCGATGGTGTTCTCGTCGCACCGGGCGGCGGCCTCGGGACCGGTCAGGTGCAGGCGGCCCGGGGCCATCGGTACCATCCGGGGCTCCACCTGCCAGTACCGGCAGAATTTCTCCCAGCAGACCTGCACGTTCGCCCCCATGACCAGGTTCGGCGCGGTGGTGGCCCGGCCGGCCGCGCCCTGGCGGGCCCGCCACCGCCACAGCAGCGCCATCCCGCCGAGCATGCAGGCCTCGCTGGACCCGGTGGTGGAGCAGCCGGGGGCCACGATGCCGGAGCCGTCGCTGGCGCGGTCGGGGGCGTGCCAGAGGTGGGCCAGGATGTTGACGCAGCGCTGCTCGATCTCGGCCGTCTGCGGGTACTCGTCCTTATCGATCATGTTCTTGTCGAAGCACTCGGCCATCAGCTGCTGGGCCTGCGGCTCCATCCAGGTGGTCACGAACGTGGCCAGGTTCAGCCGGGCGTTGCCGTCCAGGATCAGCTCGTCCCGCACCACCTGCAGGGCCGTGTCGGGCAGCATCCCGTGCCGGGGCAGCTCGTAGCGCGGGACCAGGTGCCTCTGCTCGCGGACGTAGATCGGGTTGATGTCGAGGTCGGCGGCCGACGCGGTGGCCTCATCGACCTTGCTGTGCAGTGGCATGCGGGGCTCCGGTTCGCTGTTAGTTATCGGCTCGCAGGTATCGGCAGAGCAGCTGGTCCTCGTCGGCCAGGAGGTGCGCCAGCCGCAGGCCAGTCGGGTCCGGGTGCACGGGCGGCGCGGGGCGCTCTGGCCCGCGGGCCCGGGCCGTGGCCGTTCCGGTGGCCGCGCTCCAGGCCGGCGCGGCGGTTCCGGCGGCCCTGGTCATGGTCGCACCGCCGGAGGCCGGGTCGTCCGGGGGGGCGGCCAGGATCCGGCGGGCCTGGCCGGCGGCCAGGACCGGGCTGACCGTCAGGCACAGCTCGTCGAGCAGGCCGGCCGTGACCAGTTGCTCCAGCAGATGTGGCCCGCCTTCGGTGAGCACGCGCCGGTGGCCGCGCTCGGCCAGCGCGCTGACAACCGCCTCCGGGCTGACCAGGTCCCGGCCCGCCACGATCACCTCGGCCCGGGCCGATGCCGCGACGCGCAGCGCCTGCGGGGCGGCCTCGGTGGTGAAGATGATCGTGCGGGCCTGGCCGGGCCCGGCGTCGAGCAGCGGGCCGTCCGGGTCGAGGCCGAACATCCGGCGGGTGATCACGGCGACCGTGGGCGTCGGCGACCGCCCGGCGCGCAGCTCAGGCCAGATCTCCTCGGTCCGCACCGGCTGGTACCTCTCGATCCTGGCGGTGGAGGCGCCGACCACGATGACGTCCGCGAGGCTGCGCAGCACGGCGAAGACGGCCCGGTCAGCCCGGCCGGACAGGCCGCCGGACCGGCCGTCAAGCGAGGCGGCGCCGTCCACGCTGGCCACCATGTTGGCCCGCACCCAGGCCCGGCGGGCCGGGCCGGCCGCCGGGTAGGCGTACAGGCTCGCGAGGGCGGCTAGGCCGTCGCCGCCTGGCTGGCCCCGGTCCGGGACGCTGATCTGGCGGCAGCCGGCCTCGATCGGAAGGATCTGGCGCACGGGAGCAGTCAATCAGACCAGCCGGCCGCGGCCGCAGGGCCCCGCCACGGTGCCCGGCGATAACAAATGCCGCGGGCCGGGCGCGGTACCAATGTCTCGCGGTCCCGTATGTCCGGCTGCGCCCGGCCGGCCGGTGCCATATTGGCCCGGGGCGGGCGCATTGAGTGCAGGATATGCCAAGACCGGAAATGAGCAGCGGCCGGCCGGAGCGAGCACTATGCAGATCGTGACCTTTATCGTTGGTGCGGTACCGCATGTTTTGGCCTTTATCTGCTCGGCGTACGGCTTCGCAAGGCGGACTAAGGCAGCAAGCTGCCCGAATCACTGTTTGTCCGGCAGACTGCCTACCTGATCACGGACCCGCTCCGGTACGCGTGGCGCTAGCGGCCGGCGCCGACACTGCGCAGGACCATGATCGACCGCCCGGGCACCGCTACGATCAGGGTGGCCGCAGGCTCCGCGGCCAGGCCCCGGGCCGGCGGCTGGCCGGCCGTGCGCCGGGCGGCCGGGTCGCGTGGCACTTGCGCCCCGGGCGGCGCGGCGGTGTCGATCACGACTTCCCAGACGTCCTGGAACCGCTCCCCGGGCAGGGTGAAGGTGACCGGCTCACTGTGCGCGTTGAACAAGAGCACGAAGTCACGGTCGCGGACCTGCTCTCCGTGCGGGCCCGGCTCGGTAATCGCGTCGCCGTTCAGGAACACGGCCAGGGATTTGGCGTACTCGGCGTGCCAGTCGTCCTCGGCCATCTCCCGGCCAGAGGGGGTGAGCCAGATGATGTCCTCGAGGGGCGCGGCGCCGCCGGCGGACAGGCCGCTGAAGAACCGGCGCCGCCGGAACAACGGGTGCTGGCGCCGCAACTGGGACAGCGCGCAGGTGAAGTCGACCAGCGCCTGGCTGGCCGCTGAGCCTTGTGAGCCCTCCCAGTCCACCCAGGACACCTCGTTGTCCTGACAGTAGGCATTGTTATTGCCCAGCTGGGTCCGGCCCATTTCATCGCCGGCGGTCAGCATCGGGACGCCTTGCGAGCAGAATAGCGTGGCCAGGAAGTTCCTTACCTGGCGGGCCCGCAGTTCGCTGACGGCCGGGTCGCTGGAAGGGCCTTCTACGCCGCAGTTCCAGGACCGGTTGTCATTGCTGCCATCCCGGCCTGCTTCGCCATTCGCGTCGTTGTGCTTGACGTTATAACTGACCAGGTCGCGCAGTGTGAAGCCGTCATGGCAGGTGATGAAATTGATCGACGCTACCGGACGCCTGGCGCTGTTTTCATAAAGGTCGCTTGAGCCGGTGAGCCGGAAGGCGAATTCGGGCACCGTGGAGTGCTTTCCGCGCCACAGATCGCGTACTGTGTCGCGGTACTTGCCATTCCATTCTGTCCAGAGCGGCGGGAAGTTCCCGACCTGATAGCCGCCTTCGCCGACGTCCCACGGCTCGGCAATGAGCTTGACCTGGGACACGACCGGATCTTGCTGGACCAGGTCGAAGAAGGCCGACAGCCGGTCCACGTGGTGCAGTTCGCGGGCCAGCGCGGAAGCCAGGTCGAAGCGGAACCCGTCCACGTGCATGTCCAGGATCCAGTAGCGGAGCGAATCCATGATCAGCTGCAGCGCGTGCGGGTGCCGCACGTTGAGGCTGTTGCCGCAGCCGGTGTAGTCCAGGTAGACGGCCGGGTCTTCGTCGTCGAGCTGGTAGTAGGCGGCGTTGTCGATGCCGCGGAACGACAGCGTCGGGCCGAGCGCGCCGGACTCAGCAGTGTGGTTGTAGACGACGTCGAGAATCACCTCGATGCCGGCCTGGTGCATGGCCCGTACCATCGTCTTGAATTCAGCGACCAGCCCGTTGGTGCTGCCCGCGGCCGCATACCGGTTATGCGGGGCCAGGAACGCAATCGTGTTGTAGCCCCAGTAATTGCTCAGCCCGCGCTCGACCACAGTGGGCTCGGACACGAACTGGTGCACGGGCATCAGCTCGATGGCCGTCACGCCCAGCCGGGTGAGGTGGTCCAGGACGGCCGGGTGGGCCAGCCCGGCGTAGGTGCCGCGCAGCGGCGGGGGGATGTCGGGGTGGCGCAGGGTCAGCCCGCGCACGTGCGCCTCGTAGATCACCGTCTCGTGGTACGGGGTGCGCGGCGGCCGGTCGTTACCCCAGTCGAAGTGCGGGCTGATCACCAGGTTCCGCGGCATGTACGGGGCGCTGTCGTCGGTGTTGATGGTGCCCGGATCACCCCGGCGGTAGGAAAACAGGGCCGGGTGCCAGCGGACGTCCCCGCTGACGGCCTTGCCGTACGGATCGAGCAGCAGCTTGCTGGGGTTGCAGCGGTGGCCTTGGCCGGGCGCGTACGGGCCGTGCACCCGGTAGCCGTAGCGCTGGCCGGGCCCGACGTCCGGCAGGTAGCCGTGCCAGACCAGGCCGTCGACCTCGGTCAGCGGAATCCGGACCTCCGGGCCATCTGCGGCCGGGCCGCCGCCGCCAGGACCGCCGCCGCCCGGACCGCCGCCGTCGGCTGAGCCGAACAGGCACAGCTCGACCCGTTCGGCGGCCTCGGAGAACAGCGCGAAATTGGTGCCCGCGCCGTCCCAGGTCGCCCCGAGCGGGTAAGCGGTCCCCGGCCAAACGCGCATTCGCAGACCTTACCCGCAGCTGTCCGGCCGGGCCCGGTCGAGTACCTGGCGCAGGCTGAGACCGTCCGGCAGCAGGCCGAACGGGGATCCCGGCCCGGCGGACCCGGCGAACCTGGACGCGCAGTAGGCGTCCGCCACGGCGGCCGGGGCGTGCCGCACCAGTTGCGCCGCCGCCAGCACGACGCCGATCGTGGCGGCGAGCCGCCGGGCCTGGAATTGCGTGGCGGCCGAATCCGGCGCCCCCGGCCCCGGGCCGGCCCCGGCTCCAGCCCCGGCCCCGGCGCTGCTGGTGTCCCTGAGCAGCTCCTGGAGGGCCGTGATGGCCTGATCCAGGCGCCGGTCCCCGCCCCGGGCCAGGCTCACCTCGGCCAGCAGCGCGTCAGCCGGCTCTGCCGACCGCCGCAGCGCGCGCAGCACGTCCAGTGCCGTCACGTTGCCGGAGCCTTCCCAGACCGAGTTGAGCGGCGCCTCGCGATACAGCCGGGGCAGGCCGGACTCCTCGACGTATCCGTTGCCGCCCAGGCACTCCAGCGCCTCGCCGGTCACCGGCGGAGCCCGCTTGCACACCCAGTACTTGGCCGACGGGCAGGGCCAGCCGCAGCAGCGCGGCCTCGGCGGGATCACCCCGGACGGCCCGGTCCGCCGCGCCGGCCAGCCGCATGGCCAGCGCGGTCGCGGCCTCGGACTCCAGCGCCAGGTCGGCCAGCACGCTGCGTCATGGCCGGCTGGTCGATCAGGGCGCGGCCGAACGCCTGGCGGTGCGCCGCGTGGTGCGCCGCCTGGCGACGCACGCCTGGCGCATGGCCGCGGCGCTGCCCAGCACGCAGTCCAGCCGGGTCGCGCTGACCATCTCGATGATGGTCGCGACGCCGCGGCCCGGCTCGCCGACCCGCCAGCCGAAGGCGCCGTCGAACTCCACCTCCGCCGAGGCGTTGGACCGGTTGCCCAGCTTGTCCTTGAGCCGCTGGAGGTAGCATCGCGTTCCTGGTGCCGTCGGGCAGCACCCGGGGCAGCAGGAAGCAGGACAGGCCGCTCCGGGGCCTGGGCCAGGACCAGGAACAGGTCGCGACATCGGGGCGGAGCAGAACCACTTGTGACCGGTGAGCAGGTACGCCATCGCCGGCGGGCACGGCCCTGGTGGTGTCCGGCCCGTGACGTCGGAGCCGCCCTGCTTCTCGGTCATGGCCATCCCGGCCAGCAGGCCGGCCTTGGCGGCAGGCGCGCGCAGGCCCGGGTCGTAGGCCGTCGCGGTCAGCAGCGGCTCGAACCTGTCGGCCAGGGCTGGCTCGCGGCGCAGCGCCGGTACCACGGCGTAGGTCATGGAGACCGGGCAGCCGTGCCCGGCCTCGGCCTGGGTCCAGACGTAGAAACCGGCCGCCCGGGCCACGTGCGCGCCCGGCCGGGCGTCCGCCCAGGGCGCGGCGTGCAGCCCGTGGCTGACCGCGATGGTCATCAGCTGATGCCAGGCCGGGTGGAACTCGACCTCGTCGATCCGGTGCCCGTACCGGTCGTGGGTGCGCAGCACCGGAGGGTGCTCGTTGGCCAGCCGGGCCTGGTCCTGAGCCTGCGCCGAGCCGGCCGCCACGCCGAGCTCGTGCAAGCCGGGAACGGCCCAGGCGGCACCCTCGCGGGTCACCGCGGCCAGCAGCGCCTGATCGGCGGCGACGTCGTGCCCGGCCAGCGGCGGGACCTGATTGCCGACCTGGTGGGTGGCCTGCCCGGTGGGGGTCGTCATGCCTGGCTCCCTCAGGTCAGCCCGAGATCGTGCTCAGACGTGGATGCCGCACTCCGTCTTGGCCGTGCCGGCCCACCGCCCGCTGCGCGGGTCAGCACCCGCCGCGACCCGGACCGTGCAGGTCTTGCAGCCGATCGACGGGTATCCGTCCTGGACCAGCGGGTTGACCAGCACGCCATGGTCGGCGATGTAGCGGTCGATGTCGTCCTGGCTCCAGCTGACGATGGGGTTCACCTTGACCATCTCGCGCCGGGGGTCCCATTGGATCACCTTGGTGTCGCTGCGGGCGTGCGTCTCCTGGCTCCGCACGCCGGTAATCCAGGCGTCGTAGGGCTCCAGCGCCTGCTCCAGCGGGACTACCTTGCGCAGGTAGCAGCACAGGTCCGGGTTTCGGCTGTAGAGCTTGGCGCCCAGTTCGGCGTCCTGCTCGGCCACCGTCCTGGTCGGCGTCACGTTGATCACGTTGACCGGGTAGACAGTCGAGACCGCGTCCCTGGTCCCGATGGTCTCGGCGAAGTGGTAGCCGGTATCCAGGAACAGCACGTCGATGCCGGGGCAGGTCTTGGAGGCCAGGTCGATGATCACGGCGTCCGTCATCGACGAGGTGATGCACAGCCGGCTGCCGAAGGTCTGGCCTGCCCACTTGATGACCTCGTCGGCCGGCGCTCCGGCCAGGGCGACCGCGGCTGTCGCGGCGAGCCGTTCCATTTCGAAGGATGCCTCTGAGCGCGCGGACGCTGTCTCACCGGGGCTCACCAATAGCCTCCCTGCTGGCTGGAACGTCCAGTTCCGCCGTTGTCAGCGGTCTGCGGGCCTAGCACGAGCATGACGCGGCGTCGCGGCGTCGCAGCGGCCTGCTGGCCTGAGGTCTTCCGCGACGCCTCACGGCAGTCCGCAACCGTTCATCGGGACAGCCTATTCCGTGAAGGGCCGGACAATTCTCCGTACGGCCAGACTCTGCCCGGCGGGCCGGCTCCGGCCGGCTCCGGCACCCCGCCTGCGGCACGGCCGCCGCGGTCCGGTCAGGGGCCGGTTCAGCCTTGCCGTACCCAGCCTACGACCGGCTCAGTCGGCTGGGCGGGGGGCTGATGCTGGCAGTCACACCAGGTCCGGCCCGGACAGTCGGCGTGCCGTTGCTCGCGGCAGGGCAGGCAGATCACGCCCCCATTGTCGCGGGCACTGCCCCGGCGCCCCGGACCGGGGCGTCAGCAACGCACCTGGCCGCAGGACTGGCAGGCAGCAGGATCGGCGGAAGCGGGTGAAACCGGGTAAGACGGTCAGGCGGCGTTGGCCCGGCGCATCCGGCGGCGCCGCTCGGCGGAACGCTCGTCCTCGTTCAGCCCGCCCCAGGTCCCGTACTTCTCGGGGCGGCCGACCGCGTAGCTCAGGCACTCGGTGCGCACCGGGCAGCCAGCGCAGACCGCTTTGGCCTTGCGCTCACGAATGTCCCGTTCGGGCTGCCGCTCACCATCTGGGCCAAAAAAGAGCACGACGTCCTGGCCGCGGCATGCGGCCTCGTCCTGCCAGCCCCAGTTCGGCCGCTGCATCACAACGGCCTGGCGGCGTACCTCAGACATCGTCAGCTCTCCTCAACCCAGCTCACTGGTTTACTTCCTCGCCTAGCGGAGCGTCCGGCCCGCTGGACGCTAAAATCTCGCGTGATGCGGCATTCGCCCCGTCGCTTATGCAACGCGACACCCCGCCGTGGTGTTCCCGCATTCGCGGGTCATTGCATGGGGCAGGGCGAGGCGCGACAGCCTTCGAGCCCGGCTTGGTCAGCGAGCCGACGCCAATCATGCCATCCGCGCCGCCACTTGCGCGGCCAGATCGGGAAAACTGCGGGCTGGCGGGCCGCCCGGGGCCACGCCGATCTACCGCTTTGGCGTGACCAACTAGACAAATGCGCTGGTTCAGGGTCACCATGGGCACCATGTCGGCATCGGACGCGGCACCGCTGCCCCGGCTGGGCGAGGTTTTCTTCGATGTCAGGGGCGACGCCCGGAGCATGCGGCTGAGCTGGTACGCGGACACGGGCGTAGCGGTTTTCAGCATATGGCAGGCGGGTACCTGCACCGGGACTTTCCGGCTGCCCATGGGCGATCTGGACCGGATGATATCGATCCTCAAGGGCGGCCCGGACGGGCCGGCCCCGCGCGAGCAGCCCTCCGATTTTGGCTACGGAGAGGCCGCCCGCAGCCAATGGGACGACTACGGCGACGATCCGCTTTACCAGGGCGGCCCGGTCACGGGCCGCTATGAGCCTGTCGGCAGCGGCTCCGCCGATTTTACCGGGCCACCAACTCCGTCACATTACCTGCCTGATCCGGCCTGGTCCGGGTACGATCCTGAGACCGGCTCAACAGCGGCTGTTTCCGCCGGTGGAAACAGCACCGCCCTTCCGTACTCGGGCAGTCACAGCCGGCCACCTGAATCGTTCCCCTACGGCCCGCCGGAGGGATACGAGGCGATCGCGGGCTACCGCGGTGGCCCCGATTTACCGCCGCGCTGAGCTTGGCCCAGACCAACCGCTCGGATCGGCGCGTTAACGCCTCGTATGGAACGTTGCCAGGGTGCCGTTAGAGGCTGCTGGTACGTGGGGATATATTTGCGTCGGGGGAAGGGGGACCACAAGTGGCCCAGAAAGTATCCGTCACATTCGCATGTGACTACGACGAGAAAGAGATTCCGGACGGCGAGCACATGACTCGTGCGTTCAGCCTCGACGGCCGGGACTACGAGATCGACCTCTGCGAGAAGCACAGCCAGAAGTTCGACGAGGCTGTGTACCGGTTCGCGGAAAAAGCGCGCAAGGTGAGCAATCGCGTACCCAGGCCCAAGCGCAGGACCGCGGCGCATCGCCAGCACAGCGCGGACATCCGGGCCTGGGCCAAGAGCAGCGGCATCGACGTCAGCGACCGGGGCCGCATTCCCGCGCAGGTCATATCCCGGTACGAGGCCAGTCACCGCTAGGCCAGTGGGTCAGGCCTGGGAAAGGCGTGATCCCGGAGGCGGGTGCCTCCGGGATCACGTGGTAACTGCCGATCAGGTTCCTGCTGTACGGATGGTCCGTTACGTGACCTTGACGAACGGCTTGCCCAGCGGCAGCAGCTGACGGCCGCCGCGCATGCCGGCCGCCACCAGGCCAGCCGAGGCGTACCAGGCGACCAGGGCGGTCAGGATGCCGACGTATCCGCTGACCTTGATGATGTTGGCGTTCGCGGAGAACCCGCCAATGAACCCGACAATCTCGGTCAGCTCCAGGGTCAGGAACACGGCGAACACCGCGGCGCTGACCATGCTGCTCCAGGCCAGCATGTAGGTGTTGAAAATGGCGAACGCGAGCAGGATCCAGGCCACATCCTTGCCGAACTGCGGGGCCACGGGATGCACCAGCACCGCCCACAGCCCCAGCCCGATCCAGAACCCCCCATAACTGGAGAAGGCCGTGGCGCCGAACACATTCCTGTTCCTGAACTCCCACATGCCCGCCAGCAACTGGATGAAGCCGCCATAGCCGAAGGCGTAGCCAAGGAACACCAGGCCCGTGCCGTTCTTCATCAAGCCCGCGTTGCCGGCCGACAGCAGGAAGGTCGTCAGCGCGAACGCGGCCAGCCCTAGTGGCGCCGGATCGGCGATGCCTGACGCCGGAGCGGGGGTATCGGCGATTCCTGACGCCGGAGCGGGGGTGTCGATGGTAGTCAACTGGTTCCTCCTGAAGGACTTGCGCTGTCGGGCGGCCGGCTCGCCGCCGGCCGCTCAGGCAGGCACTCGGATGGACGGAGGACACACGCAGGCCCTACCTGCGCCGGTGCGGCCGGCCTGAGGGCGAGTTCAGGCGACCGCTGGGCGCTCGACCACGAAAACGGTACAGAAGCGGCCATACGCGGACCTTCCACATCTTCACAACAGGCTCAGCAGAACCAAATGGAAGATATGTCCTGAGCGTAACGCTGCCAGCGCCCTTTAGGGAGACCCAGTTTTAGCCGGCTCGCCGCGATATAAAGGCAATTATCGGGCCCGGGCAGCGGCCAGGACCCGGCCCAGCCCGGCCCGGGTGGCCAGGACGACGAGCTTGTCCTGGGGGGTCAGCTCGTGGCCGGGGCGCGGCGACCAGTCCACCCCGGCGGTGCCCCGGTGCCGGATCGCGATAACACGCAGCTCACCGGCCCGGTGCACTTCGGCGAGCCGGCGTCCGGCCAGCTCGGCCCCGGCCTCGACCGGCAGCTCGGCGATCAGCAGCACGTGCCGGCCGACGGCGATGGTCCGCAGGACCTGGTGCTCCAGCATCGCGGCGGCGAAGGCCGGGGCGGCCAGGTAGGACACGGAGCGGGAGATCGAGTTGCTGATCGTCTTGCTGACCCGCTCGGCCAGGTCGTCGTCGAGCAGCCGCACGACCAGGCGCGGATCATTAGCCAGCGAGCGGGCGTGCAGCGCGGTCTCCAGGTTCGCGATGTCCCGGTTGGTCACCGAGACCAGCGCCCGGCAGCTGGCGATACCGGCGGCCCGCAGCGTCTCCTCCCGGTGCGTCGCCCCGAAGACGATTTTCAGCCCGAGCCGCCGGGCCAGCGGCACGCCTGCCGCGTCGGGGCTCTGGTCCACGCAGACCACTCCGATACCCAGGTCGTGTAGCTGCCCGACGATCCTGGTGCCGACATTGCCCAGCCCGGCCACGATGACGTGATCGCTAAGCGGCTGCTGCGCGCCGCGCACCGAGCCGGTCAGCCTGGCCCCGACCACCGCCGCGGTCACCAGCGGCAAGATGGCCAGGCCGTCGAACGTGAGCAGGAACTGGGCCGCCTTCTCCGGCGCGGTGAGCCCTGGATTGCTCACGGCCGCGCCCGCAGCGTCCAGCAGGGTGAGGTAGAGCGCGGTGACCGGCGCGTAGCCGACGGCCAGCGCGAGCAGCAGGTAGCCGGTCACGAGCACGGCGGCCATGACCGCGAAGGCGGCGCCGATCTTGTGCCAGAGCAGCCGCCGCAGCTGCCGCAGGACGCTGCGCAGCGGATGCCGCCGCCGGCGAGCGGGTCCCGCGGGACCCCGTCGGCCACCGCGAGCACCAGGTCGGCGCGGACGTCAGCCGGGGGCAGCAGGGCCGGCGAGCCGTCCTCAGCCGCCGCGGCCAGGCCGCACACCAGGTGCTCGGCGTCGATGTCAGCCCGCCGGGCCACGTACAGGGTGCGGCCGGACAGCCGGACGTGGCTGGGAGCGGGCTCGCCGAGCGCGGCGGCGACGAAGGCCGGCGCGGCCATCGAGGACTCCGACAGCACCGCGCAGTCGGTGAAGAAGGCCCGGATCCGCTCGCCCAGGCCGGTGTTGAAGATGGCCAGGACCAGCCGCAGGTCAGGGTTGAGCTCCTGGGCCCGCAGTGCCGCGTGAAAGTTGCCCAGGTCATCTTGGCGCAGCACGGCCAGGGCCCGGGCCGAGCCCAGGCCGGCCTGCAGGAACGCCTCATGGTCCAGCTCGGCGTGCTCGACGACCCTGACCCCCGGCAGCCTGGCGATCCGCGGGCCGTGCCCGCTGGCCGCGGACGGCAGGATGACGGTGACGTCCTCGCCGTACCTGATCGTGAGTTCCTCGACGACCCGCAAAGTCAGCGCGTCGTCGCCGCAGACGACCAGGTGCTGGTGGCCGGAGCCCGAACCGGAGCCAGAACTAGGATCGGCGGCCACGGCGTGATCTTAACCAGAAAGCGCCAATCAGGGCAGCGGGGTAAGTACCGAGTTTCATAACGATAACCGGCGCAAGCCCACCCGCACGCTCAGGGTGATGCCGTCCGGCTGAGCTGCCTCGGGACCATTTCCGCGGCTGCTGGCGCGATGCCCGGCGGGGGCCGGGAGGTTTCTAGGGTGATGCCGTCCGGCTGAGCTGCCTCGGGACCATTTCCGCGGCTGCCGGCGCGATGTCGGCGGAGCCGTGCTCAGGGTGATGCCGTCCGGCTGAGCTGCCTCGGGACCATTTCCGCGGCTGCTGGCGCGATGCCCGGCGGGGGCCGGGGGGTTTCTAGGGTGATGCCGTCCGGCTGAGCTGCCTCGGGACCATTTCCGCGGCAGCTTTATCTATTAGGTAGAGCGTCTGCTGGCGGCCGGCCGTGCCGGCGGCGGGAACCTGGACCGGGCCCGAGCCCGACAGGGCCAGCCGGATCGCCCTGGCCTTCTCCCGGCCCGCGGCGATGACCCAGACTTCCCTGGCCGCCCTGATGGCCGGCAGCGTCAGCGATAGCCGGACCGGGGGCGGCTTGGGCGCGCCGTGCACCGCCACCACCGCGCGCTCCTCGTACAGGGCCGGCAGGCCGGGGAAGAGCGAGGCGACATGCGCGTCCGGCCCGATGCCGAGCAGCAGCACGTCGAACGAGGGCACCTCGCCGTGATCCTCGGGCCGGGCCGCGCGGCGCAGCAGGCCCGCGTAGCGAGCCGCGGCGGCTTCAGGATCGGGGCCGTCCGGGCCGTCCGGGCCGGGCATCGGGTGCACCCGGGCGGGCGACACATCGACGTGATCAAGTAGCGCGCGGCGGGCCCCGGTCTCGTTGCGCCCTGGATCCCCGGTGGGCAGGAACCGCTCATCTCCCCACCAGATGTCTAGGTGCCGCCAGTCCACCGCGTCCCTGGCCGGCGCGGCGGCCAGCTCGGCCAGCACCCTGGTGCCCATGGTGCCGCCGGTGAGCACCAGGCTGGCCTGGCCGCGAGCCGAGCAGATGTCGACCAGCCGGGTCACCAGGCGGGCCGCGACCGCTTTGGCCAGCAGCTCGCCATCGTGGTGGACGAGGACCTGGGGCGCGCTCACGAGCCCGGCCGGCCGGTGGACCGGGTAGGCCGCCCCGGCCGCGGTGCCGGCCGCGAAGGCGGCCAGCGACTCCCCGTACACCTCGTCGGGATTCAGCCGGCGCAGTTCCTCAGCCATCAGCTCGGCGGTTTCCCTGCGGTGCAAGGCGACCCGGCGCTCGGGCTGACCGGGCCGGGTGAGCGTCGCGGTCCGCCCGTCCGGCCTGGTGATGGCGATATCTCCGGCGGTGGTGCGAAACCGGACCTCGGTCAGCCCAGGCCCGCCTGAGTCGTCGCGGGCGAAGGCGGCCCCGATCCGCTGCGACAGCCAGGCCGCGATCAGGTCCGCGGTCGGGTTGCCCGCCTCGGCGCACACCATCCCGCCGGTGATCTCGGCGTGCGGCTGGTCCAGGGTGGCGGCCAGCAGGGACCGCCAGCTGGTCGCCCTGGTCCAGCTCAGGTCGGTGTCACCGGGCCGGTAGCCGGCCGCGAGCGTGGCCAGTGCGGCGGCCGGGGCGCGGGCGGCGGCCGCGTCGGTGACCCGGCGCTGGGCCAGCTGGCCGATCGGGTCGGCGGCCGGCACGACCGGTGCGTCCTCGGGCCACCAGGCGACGACCGGAGTGTCGGGCACCAGCAGCGGCGTCACCACCGAATCGGCGTGCGCGCCCATCGAGCCGTACAGCCGCAGCAGCACGGTCTGGCCCGGGCCTCCGTCCCCGGTCCTGATCTCGGCGTCCATCCGGGGCTGGGCGGCCGGGTTCCTGGTGATGACCCCGAGGACCCGGCACGGGTGCTCGCGGCCGGCCTGGCTGGCCGCCCGGATGGCGTCGTGCTGGCCCGACTCACCGGTCATGATGATCAGGTTGAGCACCACCCCGGTGGTGGGCCCGCCGAGCTGCTCCCGCGCCTGGGTCAGCGCGTCGTGGATAGCCCGGGTGGTGGTCTCGGTCAGGTCGATCAGCATGACGATCCCTCTGGGTTAGGGCGCACCGGGCGGGCGCGCACCGAAGCCGCCTAGAGCCGGCGCCAGGCCCGGCCGTCGCGGCCGACCAGCTCGTCCGCGCTCGCCGGGCCCTGGGTGCCGGCCGGGTACTGATCGGGCTTGGTGTAGCCGGTCCAGAATTCCTCGATCGGGTCCAGGATGCGCCAGGACAGCTCGACTTCCTCCTGCCGGGGGAACAGCGGGGGGTCGCCGATCAGCACGTCAAGCAGCAGCCGCTCGTAGGCCTCCGGGCTCGACTCGGTGAACGACTCGCCGTAGGCGAAGTCCATGTTCACGTCACGGACCTCCATGGCGGAGCCGGGCACCTTCGAGCCGAACCGCACCGTCATGCCCTCGTCCGGCTGGACCCGGATGACCAGCGCGTTCTGGCCGAGTTCCTCGGTGTCGGTGGCGGCGAACGGCAGGTGCGGCGCCCGCTGGAAGATCAGCGCGATCTCGGTCATCCGGCTCGGCAGCCGCTTGCCGGTGCGCAGGTAGAACGGGACTCCGGCCCATCGCCTGGTGTCGACGGTGAGCCGCACGGCCGCGTAGGTCTCGGTGGCCGAGTCCGCCGCGATGCCGTCTTCCTCCAGGAAGCCGGGTACCTCGACGCCGCCCTGCCAGCCGGCCGAGTACTGGCCGCGCGCGGTGCCGGTGGCCAGGTCCTCGGGGATCCGGACCGCCGAAAGCGCCTTCTCCTTCTCCGCCCGCAGCGAGTCCGCGTCGAAGGACAGCGGCTCCTCCATCGCGGTCAGGGCCAGCAGCTGGAGCAGGTGATTCTGGATCACGTCCCGGGCCGCGCCGATCCCGTCGTAGTAACCGGCCCGGCCGCCGATGCCGATGTCCTCGGCCATGGTGATCTGGACGTGGTCAACGTAGCCGCGGTTCCACAGCGGCTCGAACATGGTGTTGGCGAACCGCAGGGCCAGCAGGTTCTGGACGGTCTCCTTGCCCAGGTAGTGGTCGATGCGGAAGACCGAGTGCGGCGGGAACACCTCGGCCAGCATGTCGTTCAGCTCCCGCGCGCTGGCCAGGTCGTGGCCGAACGGCTTCTCGATCACCACCCGGCGCCAGGACTGCGGCTCGCCCGGCCCGGCCGGCTCGGGCGCATCGGACAGGCCCGACCGTTTCAGCTGCCGCACCACCATGGGGAACGCCTTGGGCGGGATGGACAGGTAGAAGGCGTAGTTCCCGCCGGTGCCGCGCTCGGCATCCAGTTCGGCCACCGTCTGGGCCAGCAGGTCGAACGCCGCGTCGTCGGCGAACTCGCCGGGGACGAACCGGACGCCCTCGCTGACCTGCTGCCAGACCGCATCCCGGAACGGCGTCCTGGCGTGCGCCTTGACCGCGTCGTAGGTCAGCTGGGCGAAATCCGCATTGCCCCAGTCCCGCCGGGCGAAGCCGACCAGCGAGAACCCAGGCGGGAGCAGCCCCCTGTTGGCCAGGTCGTAGATGGCGGGCAGCAGCTTCTTGCTGGCCAGGTCGCCGGTCACGCCGAACATGATCAGCACGCAGGGCCCGGCGACCCGCGGGATCCGGCGATCGCGCGGGTCGCGCAGCGGGTTAGCCAGCACTTCAGCCCGCATCCGGGGCCTGCCGGGCCAGCTCGGTGCTGATGCTTTCCAGCAGCCCCGCCCAGGACGCGGCGAACTTCTCGACGCCCTCGCGCTCCAGCACGGCCACCACATCGTCGTAGCTGATGCCCAGGCCCTCCAGCTCGGCGAACACCTGCCGGGAGGCCTCGTAGGTACCGCTGATGGTGTTGCCGTGCAGCTTGCCGTGATCGGCGGTGGCCCGGATGGTGCCTTCAGGCATCGTGTTCACTGTGTGCGGTGCGACCAGATCGATCACGTACATGGTGTCGGCGAAGGAAGGATCCTTGACGCTCGTCGAGGCCCACAGCGGGCGCTGCAGCCGGGCGCCGGCCGCGTGCAGCGCGGGCCAGCGCGGCGCGTTCTCGTCGAACCGCTGCTCGAACAGCTCGTAGGCCAGCCGGGCGTTCGCGAGCGCCGCCTTGCCGCGCAGCTCGTGCGCCTGCGGGGTGCCGATCTTGTCCAGCCGGGCGTCGACTTCGGTGTCCACCCGGCTGACGAAGAACGAGGCGACGGAATAGATGCCGGACAGGTCCCGCCCGGCCGCGGCGGCCTGCTCCAGGCCGGCCAGGTACGCGTCGATGACCTGGCCGTAGCGTTCCAGCGAGAAGATGAGCGTCACATTGACGCTGATTCCCTCTGATAGGCACTGGGTGATCGCGGGCAGCCCGGCCGGGGTAGCCGGGATCTTGATGAACAGGTTCGGCCGGTCCACCTGCCACCACAGCGCCCTGGCCTCCGCGATGGTCTTGGCGCTGTCGTTGGCCAGCCTCGGGTCCACCTCGAGCGAGACCCGGCCGTCCCGGCCGCCGGTCGCGTCGTAGACCGGCCGCAGCACGTCGCAGGCCCAGCGGATGTCGTAGGTGGTAATGGCCCGGGCCGCCTCGTCCACGCCGACCCCGCGCACCGCGAGGTCGGCCACCTGGTCGCGGTAGGCCGACCCGTTGGCCAGCGCGTGCGCGAAAATGGTGGGATTCGAGGTCACGCCGATGACGTCGAAGTCCCTGACCAGTTCGGCCAGGTTTCCGGTGGACAGGCGCTCGCGGCTGATGTCGTCGAGCCAGACCGCCACGCCAGCGGCGGACAGCTGCCCCAGAGTGTCATCGGGCTTGGTGGTCATGACCGTCTCCTCAACTAGTTACGCCGTTGGACCCTACCCCGGGCGCGGCTAACCGCCCGGCCGTCGCGCCGCCGGTCGCCCCGGGGCGGGCTGGCTCCGCGGCTAGCCGCGCGGCTGGCTCGGCGGCCGCCGGCCGGGCCGCCTGCGGGGCCGGGGCCGCCGGGCCCCGGTCCCTGGTCGCGAACACCAGCCGCAGGGCGATGATCCAGATCAGCGTGGCCCCCGCCTCGTGCACCCAGACCAGGCCGGCCGGCAGCCCGCTGAAGTACTGGACGTAGCCGATGACGCCCTGCAGCCCGATCGCGCCGGCCAGCAGCCAGCCCAGCCGGATCACCGGGGCCGGCGCCGCGGTCAGCCGCAGCGCCAGAGCCAGCGCGATCACCAGGCCGCCGAGCAGCCAGCCGATATCGGCGTGCAGCTGGGTGACGGCTGACAGCGGGAAGTGGTATCTGGCCACGTCCGCGGCGCCGGCCAGCGGGCCCGTCCCGGTGACCACGGTGCCCGCGGCCAGCATCACCGTGACCACCGCCAGCACCCCGAACGTGATCCACCGCACCTCGCGCCGCACCAGCGGGCGTGGCGGCGCGGTGCCTTCGGTGCAGCGCACCAGGAACGCGACCGCCGCGGCGAGCACCGCGATCGAGAGCAGGAAGTGCACCGAGACCCACACCGGATTCAGCTTGGTCCGCACCACGATCTCGCCGATGATGGCCTGGCCCGCGATCCCGCCGGGCTGGGCCGAGCCCAGCCAGATCAGGTCGCCACGGCGCGCCCCGGCCGGGCGGTACAGCCATACCTCGACCCAGATGACCAGCGCGATGATGAATACCGCCGCGCTGACCAGCCGGTTGCCGAACTCGATCCAGCGGTGCAGCAGCGGGTCGGCGGCGGAGCTCTGGTCGGGGAAGATGGCGCTGGCCGTGCAGCGCGGCCAGTCCGGGCAGCCCAGGCCGGACTGGCTCAGCCGCACCGCGGCGCCGGTCAGCATGATGGCGACCGCGGCCAGCACGCCCGCGAGGGCGATCCGCCGCATCGTGACTGGGGTGGGCTGCCGCAGCGCTGCGGCCCACCGGCGCGCGGCCAGGCGCCAGGCGGGAGACGGGACCGCGGCCGGGGCCGCGGCGGGCTGTTGTGCGGGCACGGATCCCATCGTAGGATCCAGCGGCCATGAGCCGCACCACAGGCAGCGTGGTTCACCGCCCGGGCGGCGCGTGTTCATCCCCCCGGCGGCGGGAGCACCGGGTCCTGCTGGGCCTGCGGTGACGGCTGGGCCGCAGTCTGGGGGCTGGCCGGGGCGGCGCTGCGGGCGGCGCCGGCGCAGGCGACCATGACGCAGCCGATCGCCGCCCATTCCCTGGCCGCGAGCGACTGGCCGAGCAGGACCAGGCCGGCCAGGGCGGCTACCGCCGGTTCCAGGCTCATCCAGATGCCGAACACCCGGGCCGGGGTGCGGCGCAGCGCCTCCAGCTCGAACCGGTAAGGGATGACCGACGACAGCAGCCCGATGCCCGCGCCGGCGGCTAGTACGCCCGGCCGGGCCAGTGCCCCTCCAGCGCTGCTCAGGGCCGTCGGGGTGACCACCACCGCCGCCACCAGCATGGCGATGACCAGGCCCGATGATCCGCTGAACCGGCGCCCGGTGGCGGCGCTGAGCAGGATGTAGGCCGCCCAGCACGCCGCGGCCACCAGCGCGAACCCGAGGCCGGCCGCGACGGTCCCCGCGCCGCTGGGCAAGTCGCCCAGCGCCGCCGCGCTCGTCCCGCCGCGCGACAGCAGCAGCACGCCCGCGCCCGCCAGCGCGACCCAGAGCAGGTCGATCAGCCGCCGGGACGAGGCCACCGCCACCGCGAGCGGGCCAAGGAACTCGATCGTCACCGCGATGCCGAGCGGGATCCGCGCGAACGACTGGTAAATGGAGAAGTTCATGATCCCGAGCGTCACGCCGAAGGCGACGGCCACCGCGGCGTCCCGCCAGGCCCGCTGCCGGGCCAGGGTCTTGATCGTGGCCCTGACCCCCCGGGCGCCGGCCACGGCCAGCAGCGCCGCCGCCGACCACAGCCGCAGCCCGGTGACCGTGGCCGGGGTGACGCTGGCGAACAGCCGCGCGGCCAGCGCGGCGCCGACCTGGACGGACAGGATCCCGGTCAGGACCAGGGCCGCTGGCGGCACCGCCCCGAGCAGGCCGCGGCGCGGCCGCGGCGGCCGGGCGGTAACGGCGTTACTCCCACCGGAAGAACCGCACGGCCAGCGCGATTCCGCCCGCTGCCCAGGCCAGCAGGACCAGCAGGTCGCCGGCGGGCAGCCCGGCGCCGTGCTGCAGCACCGCGTGCAGCCCGTCCGACAGCGCTCCTGAGGGCAGCAGCTTCAGCGCGGACTGGGCGCCGGCCGGAACTTGGTCAGCGGGAAGACGATCCCGCCGGTTCCGAGCAAGACCAGGTAGATCAGGTTCGCGGCGGCCAGCGTGGCCTCGGCCCGCAAGGTGCCCGCCAGCAGCAGGGCCAGCCCGCTGAACGCGGCGGTGCCCGCCAGCATCAGCGCGATCGCCGCGGGCACCGCGGCCCCGCCCAGGTGGGGATGCCAGCCCAGCGCCAGGCCCACCGCGATGATCACCACCACCTGGCCCAGCTCGACCGCCGCGACCGTCACGGTCTTGGCGGCGATCAGCCCGCGCCGCGACAGCGGCGTGGCGCCGAGCCGCTTCAGCACGCCGTACCGGCGCTCGAAGCCGGTGGCGATGGCCTGGCTGGTGAAGGCGGTCGACAGCACGGCCAGGGCCAGGATGCCCGGGGCCAGGAAGGCGATCCGGCGGCCCGCCCCGAAGCTGACCAGCGGTTCAGCGCTGAACGCGATCAGCAGCAGCACCGGGATGATGATGGTGAGCATCAGCTGCTCGCCGTTGCGGACCAGGATCCGCAGCTCCAGGCCGGCCTGGGCGCTGATCATCGCGGGCAGCGGCGCGGCGCCCGGGGCCGGGGCCGGCCAGTCAGCGGCGGCGCTGGTCACTTCCGCAGCTCCCGTCCGGTCAGCTCCAGGAACACGTCCTCGAGCGTGCGGCTCTCGATCCGCAGGCTCTGCGGGGCCGCGCCGCGCTCGGCGCACCAGGCGGTGACCGTGGCCACCAGCTGCGGATCCACTTGATCGTGGACCTCCACCACGTAGTAGCCGGCCGGCGATTCCTTCACCACGCTGGCGGGCGGGAGCGCGGTCAGCAGCATGTCCGTGTCCAGGCCCGGCTCGGCCCGGAACCTGAGCTGCCCCGCGGTGCCGGTGAGCTCGGCCGGCGTGCCCGTGGCCACCTGCGTGCCGTGGTCCACGATGACGACCAGGTCCGCCAGCCGCTCGGCCTCGTCCATGTAGTGCGTGGTCAAGATCACCGTGGTGCCGGCCGCGCGCAGCCCGGCGATGAGATCCCAGGTGGCGTGCCTGGCCTGGGGGTCCAGGCCCGCCGTGGGCTCGTCCAGGAAGACCAGCTCAGGGCGGCCGATGACGGCGGCGGCCAGGCCCAGCCGCTGCTGCTGGCCGCCGGACAGCCGCTTGAACGGGGTGCGCGCGCAGCCGGCCAGGCCCAGCCGGTCCAGCAGCACGGCCGGCTCGACGGGCCGGGCGTAGAAGCGGGCCAGCACCTGCAGGTACTCGCCGGCCCTGGCCGCCGTCGGGACCCCGCCCGACTGCAGCATCACCCCCACCCTGGGCCGCAGCGCGGCCGCGTCGCGGGCCGGGTCCAGGCCGAGCACCCGGACCGTGCCCGAGTCCGCCCGCCGGTAGCCCTCGCAGATCTCCACCGTGGTGGTCTTGCCCGCCCCGTTCGGCCCCAGGATCGCCGTGACCTGTGAGCGTTCCGCGCGCAGCGACAAGCCGCCCACCGCGACCGTGGGTCCGTAGCGCTTTACCAGCTGGTCGATCTCCAGAGCTGGGGGAGTGCTCACGCACGTGAGTCTAGGCGCGGGCCGCCGCTGCTCCCTGCCCGGCCCGCGCGCTGGCTGCCCCGGGCCCGGCGCTGGCCGCGGCCACCAGGGCGCTGAACAGGCTGAGGTCCTGGCCCGCCTCCGGATGCCACTGGATGGCCAGCACGAAGGGGCTGCGGGCCGGGTCAAGCTCGACGGCCTCGATGGTGCCGTCGGGGGTCCACGCGGTCGCGGTCAGGCCGTCGGCGAGAAGGCTGATGGCCTGGTGGTGATGCGTGGGCACGGCCAGCGGCTGGTCCGGCCCGGCCGCGCCGACGATCGTCGCGAGCCTGCTGCCCGGCGCGACCGTGACGTCGTGGTCCGCGAACGCCCCCGGCTTGGGCGCGTGCTCGTCGTGGCCGACCACGTCCGGCAGATGCTGGTGCAGGCGGCCGCCCAGCGCCACGTTGATCAGCTGCAGGCCGCGGCAGATGCCCAGGACCGGCAGCTGGCGGGTCAGCGCGGCGTGCAGCAGGGCCAGCTCGGCGCGGTCACGCTCTGGCCGCACCGACACCAGGTGCGGCCCGGGCGATTCGCCGTACTGGGCCGGGTCGATGTCCCCGCCGCCCGACAGCACCAGGCCGTCCAGCCGGGCCAGCGCGTCCTCGACGCCGGCCACCGGCGGCAGCAGCACCGGGATCGCCCCGGCCTGCGCGACCCGGTCGGCGTACCGCCGGGGCAGCACGACGGCGTCAGACTCCCAGACACCCCACCGAGCCCGCTCGCAGTAAGCGCTAATCCCGATCACCGGCAACCCGCCCGGCCCGCCATTAACCCGTCCGGTCATCAAGCTCCTTCCATCTTCATGCCATCCGCGCCGCCCGGGCTCCTGATGCAATCCGCGACGGCCTGGCTTGCCGGGCCCGAGCGGATTGCATGCGGGGGGCCTGGGGGGCGGGGTCTGCCCCCCAGAAAAGCACTCTCTAACCCCAGCCAATCACTCTCTAACCCCAGCCAATCACTCTCTAACCCCAGCCAAACACTCTCTAACCCCAGCCCAAAACACTCTCTAACCCCAGCCAAGACACCGCTACAAGGGTGTCACATAGGCGCCGGAGATGCCGCCGTCGACGAGGAACGACGACGCGGTGATGAACGAGGAGTCGTCGCTGGCCAGGAAGGCCACCGCCGCCGCGATTTCGTCTGCCTCGGCGAACCGGCCCATCGGCACGTGCACCAGCCGCCGGGCGGCCCGCCCGGGGTCGGCGGCGAACAGCTCGCGCAGCAGCGGCGTGTTCACCGGGCCCGGGCACAGCGCGTTCACCCGGATGCCCGAGCGCGCGAACTGCACGCCCAGCTCCCGGCTCAGCGCCAGCACCCCGCCCTTGGACGCGGTGTAGGAGATCTGCGAGGTAGCCGCGCCGAGCACGGCCACGAACGACGCGGTGTTGATGACCGACCCGCGGCCCTGCCGCTGCATGTACGGCAGCACGTACTTGCAGCACAGGTACACCGAGGTCAGGTTCACGTCCTGGACCCGCCGCCAGGCCTGGAGGCTGGTGGTCAGGATCGAGTCGTCGTCGGGCGGCGATATGCCCGCGTTGTGGAACGCGATGTCGATCCGCCCGTGCCGCTGGTCGACCTCGGCGTACAGCCGCCTGACATCGTCCTCGCTGGCCACGTCGGCGGCGATGAACGTGCCGCCGACCTCGGCCGCCGCGGCCTGGCCGGCCTTGTCGTCGATGTCCACCGCCACCACCACGGCCCCTTCGGCGGCCAGCCGCCGGGCGCTGGCCAGCCCGATACCGCTGCCGGCGCCGGTGATGACGGCGACGCGGTCCTGCAGACGCTCCATGTCCTCTCACTTCCTCGCGGGCCGCGGGCCCGGGCTCACGGCCCGGCGCGGGGTGTGTTGGCTGACCAGGTTCAGGTTGCGATGAATACGTTCTTGACCTCGGTGAAATGCTCGGCGGCGTCCGGGCCGAGCTCGCGGCCCAGGCCGGACTGCTTGAACCCGCCGAACGGAGTCCAGTACCGGACGGAGGAGTGCGAGTTCACCGACAGGTTGCCGGTTTCGACCCCCCGGGCCACCCGGATGGCCCGCCCGACGTCGCGGGTCCAGATCGACCCGGACAGCCCGTAGGGAGTGTCGTTCGCTATCGCGATCGCGTCCGCCTCGTCCTCGAACGTGGTCACCGTGACCACCGGGCCGAACACCTCCTCGGTGTAAGCCCGGTCGGCCGCGCTGACCGGCGCGAGCACGGTCGGCGGGAACCAGAACCCCGGCCCGTCCGGCGCGCTGCCCCGGAACGCGACCGGGGCCCCGTCCGGCACGTAGGACGCCACGTGCGCCCGGTGCGCGGCGGAGATCAGCGGGCCCATCTCGGTCTGCGCGCTGGCCGGGTCACCCACCCTGACCCCGGCCACGGCCGGCTCGAACAGCTCCATGAACTTCTCGAACACCGAGCGCTGGACCAGGATCCGGGACCGGGCACAGCAGTCCTGACCGGCGTTGTCGAACACCGCGTAGGGCGCGGTCGCGGCGGCCTGCTCCAGGTCAGCGTCGGCGAACACGATGTTGGCGCTCTTGCCGCCCAGCTCCAGGGTCAGCCGCTTGATCTGCTGCGCGCAGCCGGTCATGATCTGCCGGCCGACCTCGGTCGAGCCGGTGAAGACGATCTTCCGCACCGCCGGGTGGTCGATCAGGCGCTGGCCGACCACGCTGCCCCGGCCCGGCAGCACCTGGAACACCCCTTCGGGCAGCCCGGCCCGCGCGGCCAGCTCGCCGATCCGGATCGCGGTCAGCGGCGTCGCCTCGGCCGGCTTGGCCACCACCGTGTTCCCGGCCGCCAGCGCCGGCGCCAGGCCCCAGGCCAGGATCGGCATCGGGAAATTCCACGGCACGATCAGGCCGACCACCCCGACCGGCTCGTGGAAGGTGACGTTGAGGCCGCCGGGGACCGGGATCTGCCGCCCGCACAGCCGCTCGGGCGCCGCGGCGTAGTACTGCAGCACGTCCCGGACGTGCCCGGCCTCCCAGCGGGCCTGGCCGGCCGGATGGCCGGACCCGGCGATCTCCAGCCGGGCCAGTTCCCCGACGTCGGCGTCCACCGCGGCGGCGAAGCTGCGCAGCAGCGCCGCCCGCTCGCCCGGGGCGATCGCGCGCCAGGTTTCCTGCGCCGCCGCGGCCCGCTCGATGGCGGCGTCGGCCTGCTCGGCACCCGGCTGGGTGATGGTGGCGACAGGTTCCTCGGTGGCCGGGTTGAGCACGGTGAACTCGGACATGCGGCATCTCCTCCGGGGTCAGGTGCGGTGCTGCTAGCTGGCCGGGGCCTACAAGCGCTCGAAACAGCGGCGCAGCTCCCAGTCGGTCACGGCCGCGTCGTAGGCGGCCAGTTCGACCCGGGCGTAGTTGGCGTAGTGCTCGACCACGTCCGGGCCGAAGGCCCGCCTGGCCAGTTCGCTGCCCTGCCACAGCTCCAGCGCGTCCCGCATGGTGGCGGGCACCTGCAGGCTGGTGTCGGCGTAGGCGTTGCCCTCGAAGGCCGGCTCCAGGGCCAGCTGCCGGTTGATGCCGTCCAGGCCGGCCGCGATCATCGCCGCGATGGCCAGGTACGGGTTCACGTCGCCGCCCGGGGTGCGGTTCTCGGCCCGCAGCGATGAGCCGCGGCCGACCAGGCGCAGCGCGCAGGTCCGGTTGTCCGCCCCCCAGCGCACCGCCGTGGGCGCGAAGCTACCGGGGACATATCGTTTATAGGAATTGATGTTGGGGGCGTAGTACAGGGTCAGCTCACGCATCGCGGCGAGCTGGCCGGCCAGGAAATGCTCGCCGGTCGGCGACAGGCCGTGCGGGCCGTCGCCGGCCAGCACCGGGGTGCCGTCGGTCTCGCGCAGCGACAGGTGAATGTGACAGGAGTTGCCCTCCCGGTCGTTGGGCTTGGCCATGAACGTGATGCTCATGCCCTCCTGGGCGGCGATCTCCTTGGCCCCGGTCTTGTAGATCGAGTGGTTGTCGCAGCTGGTCATGGCGTCGTCGTAGCGGAACGCGATCTCGTGCTGGCCCAGGTTGCACTCGCCTTTGGCCGACTCGACGTACAGGCCAGCCCCGGCCATCTCCAGCCGGATCCGGCGCAGCAGCGGCTCGATCCTGGAGGTGCCGAGTATCGAGTAGTCCACGTTGTACTGGTTGGCCGGGATCAGGCCGCGGTAGGACTTGGCGCCCGCTTCCTCATAGCTGTCCTTGAACACCAGGAACTCCAGCTCGGTGCCGGTCATCGCCACCCAGCCCCGGTCGGCCAGCCGCTGGGTCTGGGCCGCCAGGATCTGCCGCGGCGAGGCCACCACCGGGGTGCCGTCCAGCCAGGTCAGGTCGGCCAGCACCAGCGCCGTGCCCTGGTGCCAGGGCAGCCTGCGCAGCGTGGACATGTCGGGTATGAGGACGAAGTCCCCGTATCCGCTGTCCCAGGAGGACATCGCGTACCCGTCGACGGTGTTCATCTCCACGTCGACCGCCAGCAGGTAGTTACACCCCTCCGCGTGGTGCTCGGCCACCTCGTCCAGGAAGAAGTCGGCGGCCAGCCGCTTGCCCTGCAGGCGCCCTTGCATGTCGGTGAAGGCGAGCACGACCGTGTCGATCTCGCCTTCCCCGACTTCGACGCGCAGCCGCTCCAGCGTCAGCATGCCGCGCTGATGGGTGTAAGGGCCGGGGCCCCGGTGGACCGGCATGAGCCTCCTTGCAGGTTCGGCGGCTGCTCGGGCAGTTGTTCGCGCAGGTGTAGGGCTACGTTAGGCGGACCGCGCTGGCCGGTCCAGGCCGGGCCGGTCAGGTGCTGAGTTCCCGCTCGATCGCGGCCAGCTCCGCCGCGCTGCCCTGCACCCGCGGCCCGGTGAACCACTTGCGGGCCGACACCAGCCAGTAGATGCCGGCGAAGCCGAGCACCGCGACCACGGCGAACACCGCGTAGTTGAACGTGGACCAGGTGATCGGGCCCAGCTGCGGCAGCATGAACAAGATCGTGATGACCGCCACCCAGGCCACCGCGATGGTGCCCACCGGCTTGCTCCACCGGCCCAGGTGCCACGGGCCGCGCTGGAAGTTGTCGCCCTGGCGCAGCCGCAGGAACGTCGGCAGTACGTAGGCGATGTACAGGCCGATCACCGCGATCGAGGTGACCGCGGCGTACGCGGCGTAGTTCCACAGGTAGGGCAGGCCCAAGATGAGCGCGCCGGCCGCGGCCAGCCAGATCGCGTTGGTGGGCGTCCTGGTGCGCTTGTTCACCCGGTGCCAGAATGAGCTGCCGGGCAGCGCGCCGTCCCGGGAGAACGCGTAGATCATCCGCGAGTTGGCCGTCACCGATGACATCCCGCAGAACAGCTGCGCGCCGATGGCGATCAGCAGCAGGAGCTTGCCGACGGCCGAGCCGGCCGCGTCGATGAAGATCTGGGCCGGCGGCACGCCGGTGGCCGACAGGCGCTCGGGCTCGTAGTGCTGGATCGCGAAGGTGATCCCGATCAGCAGGACCCAGCCGGCCGCCAGCGAGACGATGATCGACATCACGATGCCGCGCGGGCCGCTGCGGGCGGCCTCGTGGGTTTCCTCGGTCATGTGCGCCGACGCGTCGTAGCCGGTGAAGGTGTACTGGGCCATCAGCAGCCCGATGAGCACGATGTAGATCGGGCTGACATGAAGCACCGTGTCGTTCTGGAAGTGACCGAACACGAAGCCCGCCGACTGGTGATGGGCGGGCTTGATGAACAGCACCGCGACGATGATCAGCACGCCGATGATGTGCCACCAGACGCTGATGTCGTTGAGCAGCGCGACCAGGCGGATGCCGAACTGGTTCAGCAGGCCGTGCACCAGAAGCACGATGGCGTAGATCAGGATCGTCACTGAGTGCTTGGTGCTCCAGCCCCACTGCAGGCTGCCGAACGCGTTGATGAAGAAGGCCGCGCCGAAGTCGATGCCCGCGGTCACCGCCACCTGGCCGAGGAAGTTGAACCAGCCGGTGAACCAGGACCAGGCTGGCCCGTTGCGCGGGGCCAGCTTGGCGGACCAGTAGTACAGGCCGCCCGCGGTCGGATAGCTGGAGCAGACCTCGGCCATGGCCAGGCCGACGAACAAGGTCATGACGCCGACGCCCAGCCAGCCCCAGACGATCACCGCCGGGCCGCCGGTCGCCATCCCGAACCCGTACAGGGTCAGGCAGCCGGACAGGATGGAAATGATCGTGAACGAGACGGCGAAATTGGAAAACCCTGACATCCGCCTGCGCAGCTCCTGGGCGTAGCCCAGGCTGTGCAGGGTCTCCTCGTCACTGCTGAGCGGCGCCGGAGCCGCTTGCTCGTTGACCGCCACCGTTGCTCCTCGGGGGTCCGGCGGCCCGGCCGGGCCGCCGCCGTACCGGCGGGCTGGCCTTCCCGGGCCAATGGTCTATTATCAGACCAATGATGGGCGGATCGCTGGCGATGTACAAGACCCGGGGATGAGGTTGGGCATCGCTGCCGAAGGCCACCGGCACGCGGGGCGGGGGGGACCCGCGTGCCGGCCTGCCTGGCCCGGCCGCTGGCCGGCCGGCGGCCGGCCAGCTTTCCTTGACCCGCGCGGTGACCAGGGAGCACGCCGGTGGCGAGTGCGGCGCTGGACCTGACCGGGATGCTGCGCCCGGTCCGGGCCGGCAACGCGTTCGAGGAGACGGTGGAGCGGCTGCTGACCGTGATCAAGCTCGGCGTGGTCGGGCCGGGTGAGCGCTTCCCGGCCGAGCGCGGGCTCGCCGCCCAGCTGGGCATCAGCAGGCTGACCTTGCGCGAGGCCATCCGCGAGCTGCAGCAGGCGGGCTACGTCGAGTCCCGCCGGGGCCGGTTCGGCGGGACGTTCGTCATCTATACGCCGCCCGCGCCGGATGCCAGGCAGCTGCGGCGGATGGCCCGGCAGCACGGCGACGAGCTCACTGACGCGCTGGTGTTCCGGCTCGCGGTCGAGGCCGGCGCGGCGCAGCAGCTGGCCACGATGCTGGGCCAGCCGCCGGGCCCGGCGCCCGGCTCGCCGGACTTGGCCGGGCCGCGGGCGGGTGCGGTGCTCCAGGACCGGCTGCGCGAGGTGAACGCGGCCGGCCCGCAGGACTACCGGCGGCTGGACACGCTGTTTCACCTGTCCATCGCCGAGCTGACCGGATCGAGCCTGCTCACCACGGCCTGCGCCGAGGCCAGGATGCGGCTGAACGACCTGCTCAACGCGATCCCGGTGCTGCGGCGCAACATTCATCACACCACCGCCCAGCACACCGCGATCGTGGTGGCGATTCTGGCCGGCGACGCCGACGGGGCCCGGCGAGCCGTGACCGAGCACCTGGAGGGCACTGCCGCGCTGCTGCGCGCGTTCCTGGCCTGATCTAGTTCCTGGCCTGATCTAGTTCCTGATCTAGTTCCTGACCTAGTTGCCGGTCCGACCTAACTGCCGGGCTGACCTAACTGCCGGGCTGACCTAACTGGCGGCCGGCCCGGCCAGGGCCGAAAGTCCCGCCGGGTTAAGTCCCACCGGGTTGGGGTAGGGCATCTCGGCCGCGCAGGCCAGGGCGATGGGGCGCAGCAACTCGGCCAGCCGCTCGGTGCCCGTCCCCCCGAGCCGCTGCCAGGGCCGGGCCGCGGCCAGGTCGGTCGCGTCCTCCACCGCCTGGTACGCGGCCGCGCCCGCCGGGGCTGCCCGGCCGTCAGGCTCCAGCCAGCCGCGGCTGACCAGCCGCCCCGCCGCCTGCTCCCACTCCTGGTCGGTCCAGCCCCGGATCGGCTGCAGCAGCGGGCGGGACAGGTCCAGGCCGGCCCGCAGCACCAGCGCCTCGCAGCCGTCAAAACCCGCCGCGACCAGAGCGGCCACATGCCCGTCCCCGCGGTGCTCGCGCAGCAAGGTCGCGGCCTGCCACAGCCGCGCGAACGGCTCGTCCGTCTCTGACCGCGCTGGGTCCGCCGATGATCCCGCCGATTCCGCTGGGCCGGCCGCGTCCGCCGGGCCGGCCGCGTCCGCCGGGCCGGTCGTGTCCGCTTGCCCTGTCGCCTCCGCTGGGCCTGCCGGGTCCGCCGGGCCGGTCGCGGACAGCGCCGCGTTGGCGCTGGCCAGCACCCGGCCCGCGCAGTCGGCCCCGGCGGCCGCGGTGGCCAGCAGGTCGGCGGCGGCGGGCACGGCCGGGCCCAGATGGCCGGCCAGCAGCCGCAGCGCGATCACCGCCCCGGCCTGGCGGGCCTCAAGCGCCCGGGCCGGCGAGATCAGCTGCCAGACGCCGGGCAGCGCCCGGGCCACCATCGGGGCCGCGAAGCTGAAGAAGGACCCGGTCACCGGCGCGGCCTCGGCCGGGCCCAGCGGCGCGGCCCGCCCCGCGAAGTAGCCGCGCCAGAAGCCGCGCAGCCCGGCCGCCTCGAACGCGGCCCTGCCTTCGGCACTGAAGTACGTCACCATGTGAACCGGCTCGAACAAGGTCCACATCAGCCGGGGTACCGGGGTGCCCGCCGGGGCTTTGCTGTCCATCCTGGCTCGCCTTTCGTCGCTGGATCGCACAATATCCACCCCTTCGGCTCGGCCCGGCGTCGGCGTGCTGCCAGCGGCACCCGGGTCGCGCGGGCCGAGGCGGCGGGAATTATCGTTATCTGGCTGGTGCTGATCTGGCTGGTGCTGGTCTGGCTGGTGGTGATCTGGGCCGCATCCCGAATTCGGCGGGTACTCATACCTGGGGACCGCTGCGGGGGGGGCCGCGTTGCGGTCCGGGAAGTATTTACGGCACAATGATGTTGTGAAAATCATGGGCCTGGGTGATTCCGCTGCTGGCGCCCCTGCGGGGACGTCCGTTCCGGCTGCCCAGCCGCAGGTTGCGGCGGCCCAGCCGGTTCAGCCGGCGGCTGCTCAGCTCGGCTCCGAGCGCGGCACCAGGGCCCGGATTGCCCGGCTTATCCTGGAAAACGGCCCGGTCACCGCGGCCGGCTTGTCCGCCCGGCTCGGTCTCACCTCGGCCGCGATCCGGCGGCACCTGGACAACCTGCTCGCCGAGGGCCTGATCGAGACCCGGAACGCCCGGCCGCGGGGCAGCAGGGGCCGGGGCCGCCCGGCCCGCCTGTTCGCCATCACCGACGCGGGCCGCAGCGCGTTCGAGCACGCCTACGACGACCTGGCCAGCAGCGCGCTGCGGTTCCTGGCCGAGCGGGCCGGGCCGGACGCGGTCGCCGAGTTTGCCCGCAGGCAGGTGGCCGACCTGGAGGAGCGATACCGCCCCGCGGTGCGGGCCGCCGCGCCCGCGCAGCGGGTCAGGGCGCTGGCCGAGGCGCTGTCCGCCGACGGCTACGCGGCTTCAGCCAGCGGCGCCCCGGCGGCAGCCGGGGGCGAGCAGTTGTGCCAGCATCACTGTCCGGTCGCTCACGTCGCGGCGCAGTTCCCGCAGTTGTGCGAGGCAGAGACCGAGGCGTTCGGGCGGCTGCTCGGCACGCCGGTGCAGCGGCTGGCCACGATCTCCCGCGGCGACGGGATCTGCACGACGCACGTTACGGCGCCGTCGCTTGTGCACACCCGCACTACCAACCAGTCCGGAGGAATCTCCGCATGACGACAATCGCGCACCCCGAGCTTGAGGGGCTGGAGCGTTACAAGTTCGGCTGGGCCGACTCCGACAAGGCCGGCGCGGCCGCGCGCCGCGGCCTGTCCGAAGAGGTCGTCAGGGACATCTCGGCCAAGAAGAACGAGCCGGAGTGGATGCTCGACCTGCGGCTGAAAGGGCTCAAGCTCTTCGGCCGCAAGCCGATGCCCACCTGGGGCTCGGACTTGTCCGGGATCGACTTCGATCACATCAAGTACTTCGTCCGGTCGACTGAGAAGCAGGCTGCCAGCTGGGATGACCTGCCCGCCGACATCAAGAACACCTACGACAGGCTCGGCATCCCCGAGGCGGAGAAGCAGCGGCTGATCGCCGGCGTCGCCGCCCAGTACGAGTCCGAGGTGGTCTACCACAAGATCCGGGCGGACCTGGAGGAAAAGGGTGTCATCTTCAAGGACACCGACACCGCGCTGCGCGAGCACCCGGAGCTGTTCCAGGAGTACTTCGCCACGGTGATCCCGGTGGGCGACAACAAGTTCGCCGCGCTGAACACCGCGGTCTGGTCAGGCGGGTCGTTCATCTACGTGCCCCCGGGCGTGGACGTGGAGATCCCGCTGCAGGCCTACTTCCGGATCAACACCGAGAACATGGGCCAGTTCGAGCGGACCCTGATCATCGTCGACGAGGGCGCTTCCGTGCACTACGTCGAGGGCTGCACCGCGCCGATCTACTCCTCCGACTCGCTGCACTCGGCCGTCGTGGAGATCATCGTCAAGAAGGACGCGCGCTGCCGGTACACCACCATCCAGAACTGGTCGGCCAACGTGTACAACCTGGTCACCAAGCGGGCGGTGGCCCAGGCCGGGGCGACCATGGAGTGGATCGACGGGAACATCGGCTCCAAGGTGACGATGAAGTACCCGGCGGTCTACCTGATGGGCGAGCACGCCAAGGGCGAGACCCTGTCGGTCGCCTTCGCCGGGGCCGGCCAGCACCAGGACGCCGGGGCCAAGATGGTGCACTGCGCGCCCAACACCTCATCCACGATCGTGTCCAAGTCGGTGGCCCGGGGCGGCGGCCGGACCTCCTACCGGGGCCTGGTCCAGGTCCAGGAGGGCGCCGAGCACTCCAAGTCCACCGTCAGGTGCGACGCGCTGCTGGTGGACACGGTCAGCCGGTCCGACACCTATCCCTACGTCGATGTCCGCGAGGACGACGTCGAGATGGGCCACGAGGCGACCGTCTCGAAGATCTCCGAAGACCAGTTGTTCTACCTGATGAGCCGGGGGATGACCGAGGACGAGGCGATGGCCACCATCGTCCGCGGCTTCGTCGAGCCGATCGCGCGTGAGCTGCCGATGGAGTACGCGCTCGAGCTGAACCGGCTGATCGAGCTGCAGATGGAAGGAGCAGTCGGCTGATGTCGGTCCTCCAGGGGGCGGCTGAGTCCGCCGCCCCCGTTTCCAGGCTGCACGAACGGCAGTCTTACGACCCGGCGGACTTCGGGGTCCCGACCGGGCGCGAGGAAGAGTGGCGATTCACTCCGCTGCGGCGGCTGCGCGGGCTGCTGGACGATCATGGCGCTGGTGAGGGCAAGGTCAGTGCGGACGTCGATGCCGCACCGGGTGTCACCGCGGATCGCGCCGAACGCGGTGACCCCCGGCTCGGCACCGCCTTTGTGCCCTCGGACCGGGTCAGTGCGACGGCATTCGCCGCATTCACAGAGGCCACCGTCATCACCGTCCCGGCTGGGGCTCAGATAGCTCAGCCCACGGTGATCTCGGTGCGCGGCGAGGACGCGGCCGGGGCGGCTTTCGGGCACACGCTGATCAAGGTCGAACGCGAGGCCAGCGCGGTGCTGGTGCTTGATCATCAGGGCAGCGCGACTTATGCGGACAATGTCGAGCTGGTGGTGGGGGACGGGGCGCGGCTGGACATCGTGAGCCTGCAGGACTGGGCGCCCGATACCGTGCACCTGTCGCATCATCACGCCCAGCTGGGCCAGGATGCCCGGCTGACGCACACCGCGGTCACCCTGGGCGGCAGCGTGGTCCGGCTGGCCCCTTCGGTGCGGTATGTCCGCCCGGGCGGCGACGCGGAACTGCGCGGCCTCTACTTCGCCGACGCTGGGCAGCACCTGGAGCACCGGCTGTTCGTCGACCACGCCGAGCGCAGCTGCCGCAGCCGGGTCAGCTACAAGGGCGCCCTGCAGGGCGATGACGCCCACACGGTCTGGATCGGCGACGTGATCATCCGGGCCGAGGCGGAAGGCACCGACACCTACGAGTACAACAGGAACCTGGTGCTCACCGACGGGACCAGGGTCGACTCGGTGCCGAACCTGGAAATCCTGACCGGCGAGGTGGTCGGGGCCGGCCACGCCAGCACCAGCGGCCGCCTGGCGGACGAGCACCTGTTCTACCTGATGGCTCGCGGCATCCCCTTCGAGGCCGCCCGGCGGCTGGTGATCAGGGGGTTCTTCGGCGAGCTGATCGCCAGGATCGAGGTGCCGCAGCTGCGGGACCGGATCACGGCCGCGATCGACGCCGAGCTGTATCCCGACGGAGTACCCGAGGCGGACGCGGTCGAGCAGGTGGTGGCCTCATGACGATCTCGCAGACTTTCTACCGCGCCTGCGCGCTGGCCGACGTGCCAGTCGACGGTGCGCTCGGGATCGAAGTCAACGGCGTGCCGGTCGCGGTGATCAGGACCGGCGGCGACGTCTTCGCCCTGCACGACGTGTGCTCGCATGAGGAAGTCCCGTTGTCCGAGGGCGACATCTACGACCACACGGTGGAGTGCTGGCTGCACGGGTCGTGCTTCGACTTGCGCACCGGCGATCCGACCGGCCCCCCGGCCACCCGTCCGGTGGCCACCTATCCGGTGAAAATCGACGGCGACGACGTCTACGTCGCCCTGCCCGAACCGGCCCAGTCAGACCAGGAGAGATAACGACCATGGCCACTCTTGACATTCGCGACCTGCACGTGAGCGTGGCAGAGGCGTCCGGCGCCAGCCGGGAGATCCTGCGCGGGGTCGACCTCACGGTGTCAGACGGCCAGACGCACGCCATCATGGGGCCGAACGGGTCAGGCAAGTCGACGCTCGCCTACGCCATCGCCGGGCATCCCAAGTACCAGGTGACCGGCGGCACGGTCACCCTGGACGGCGCCGACGTGCTGGCCATGAGCGTGGACGCGCGGGCCAGGGCCGGCCTGTTCCTGGCCATGCAGTACCCGGTCGAAGTGCCGGGCGTCTCGGTGTCCAACTTCCTGCGCACCGCGATGACCGCGGTCCGCGGCGAGGCACCCAAGCTGCGTACCTTCGTCAAGGACCTGCGCACGGCCATGGGCGAGCTGTCCATCGACCCGGCGTTCGCCGAGCGGAACCTGAACGAGGGCTTCTCCGGCGGCGAGAAGAAGCGGCACGAGATCCTTCAGCTGCAGCTGCTGAACCCGAAGATCGCGGTGCTGGACGAGACCGACTCCGGGCTGGACATCGACGCGCTGAAGGTCGTGTCCGAGGGCATCAACACCTTCCGCGCCGCGCCCGGTCACGGCGTGCTGCTGATCACTCACTACACCCGGATCCTGCGCTACGTGCAGCCCGACTTCGTGCACGTGTTCGTGGGCGGCCGGATCGTGGCCAGCGGCGGCGCCGAGCTGGCTGACGAGCTGGAGGCCGGCGGGTACGAGCGGTTCATCAGCGCGGAGGCCCTGACATGACCCTGGACGTGGCCCGGATCCGCAAGGACTTCCCGATCCTGGACCGGCAGGTCAGGGGCGGGCAGCCGCTGACCTACCTGGACAGCGCCAACACCTCGCAGAAGCCGCGGCAGGTCATCGACGCGCTGACCGACTACTACGAGCGGCACAACGCCAACATCCACCGGGCCAGTCACCAGCTCGGCGAGGAGGCGACCGCCGCGTACGAGGGCGCCCGGGTGAAGGTCGCCGCCTTCATCGGCGCCGCCAGCGAGACCGAGATCGTGTTCACCAAGAACATCTCTGAGGCGATCAACCTGGTCGCCTACGCGCTGAGCAACGCATCGACCGCGCCCGGGGCGGCCGAGCGGCTCCGGCTCGGTCCCGGCGACGAGATCGTGATCACCGAGATGGAGCATCACTCCAACATCGTCCCGTGGCAGCTGCTCTGCCAGCGCACCGGCGCGACCCTGCGCTGGTTCGGCGTGACCGACGAAGGCCGGCTCGACATCTCCGATCTCGACCAGCTGATCAACGAGCGGACCCGGCTGGTCGCCCTGGCCCATCAGTCCAACGTCCTGGGCACCATCAACCCGGTGCCGCTGATCGCGGACCGGGCGCACGCGGTGGGCGCCCTGGTGCTGGTCGACGGCGCCCAGTCGGTCCCGCACATGCGCGTCAACGTGGCCACCCTGGGTGCGGACTTCTTCGCGTTCACCGGCCATAAGGCCTGCGGCCCGACCGGCATCGGGGTGCTCTGGGCCCGCCCGGAGCTGCTGGCCGCGATGCCGCCCTTCCTGGGCGGCGGCGAGATGATCGAGACCGTGTGGATGGACCACAGCACGTTCGCCGCCCCGCCGCACAAGTTCGAGGCGGGCACCATGCCGATCGCCGAGGCGGTGGGCCTCGGCGCCGCGCTGGATTACCTGGACGACATCGGGTTCGACGCGATCGCCGGGCACGAACGGGAGCTGATCTCCCGCGCCCTGGCCGAGCTGGGCGCGATTGACGGGCTGCGCATCCTGGGGCCTGTCGAGCCGGATGACCGCGGCGCCGCGATCTCCTTCACCGTGGACGGCGTTCACCCGCACGACGTCAGCCAGGTGCTCGACGAGCTGGGCATCGCGGTCCGGGCCGGGCATCACTGCGCCTGGCCGCTGCACCGGCGCTTCGGCGTCCAGGCCAGCACCCGGGCCTCGTTCTACCTGTACAACACCCGGGCCGAAGTGGACGCGCTGGCCGAGGGCATCCGCCACGCCCAGCGGTTCTTCGGCGCGGACTGACGGCTACGACATGATCAGCACCAGGCTCGACAGGGGGGTACGGATGGCTCAGCAGGCCCGCGACGATCGCGCCGGGAGCTCAGCCGTGGAACAGGCCAGGCGTCCCGGTTTGTTGAACACGCCGTGATGGAACTCCAGTCGTTGTATCAGGAGATCATCCTGGATCATTACCGGCACCCGCAGCACAAGGGGCTGCGGGAGCCTTACGACGCCGAGGTGCACCACGTGAACCCGCTCTGCGGCGACGAGGTGACGCTCCGGGTGGCGCTAAAGGACGGCGCCGATGAGCCGGTCGTGGCGGACATCTCCTATGACGCCCTGGGCTGCTCGATCAGCCAGGCCAGCGTCTCGGTGATGGCGGAGGCGATTATCGGGAAGACTGTCCGTGAGGCGATGCAGACCAGCGGCGCCTTCCTGGAGCTGATGCAGTCCAAGGGCCAGGCCGAGCCAGACGAGGACGTGCTCGGCGACGCAGTAGCGTTCGAAGGCGTCTCCAAGTACCCGGCCCGCATCAAGTGCGCGCTGCTGGGCTGGATGGCCTGGAAGGACGCGACCGCGCGGGCCATGAACGGGGCCGGGCGCACATGAGTCAGCTACCGGATAGCTCCGGGCGCGGCAGGGAGCAACGATGACAGAGAACGCGGCACAGCCGGCCGGGCTGGCCCCGGATGAGCAGCACCCGCTGGCCGAGCCCAGCCAGGAGACTGAGGACCTGCTCGAAGCGCTCAGGGACGTGGTCGACCCTGAGCTCGGCGTCAACGTGGTCGACCTGGGCCTGGTCTACGGGGTGAACCTCGGCCAGGACCGGGTAGCCACCATCGACATGACCTTGACCAGCGCCGCCTGCCCGCTCACCGACGTCATCGAGGACCAGACCAGGGCCGCGCTCGACGGCCTGGTCAACGACTTCCGGATCAACTGGGTGTGGATGCCGCCCTGGGGCCCTGACAAGATCACCGAGGACGGCCGCGAGCAGCTGCGCGCGCTCGGCTTCAACGTCTGACCGGCCCGCTCCTGGCCGCCAGGGCCGCAGGCCTGGCTGGTCAGGCCCGGGAGTAGAACGGCGCGGCGGCGGCCGCGACCCACTGGTCCACGACGTTGGGCTCGCCCTCGCCCGGGAACGTGACGTCGATCGGGAAGCCGGACTCGGCGGGCGCGGCGCGGGCGGCCAGTTCTACCACCTGCATGACCGCGTGCTGCGCGGCCTGATCGCCCGGGTCGTCGAGTGCCACCGAGACAACCAGCCCCTGGCCCGCCGACTCGACCGACAGCCAGGCGATAGCCGCCTCCCGGGCCGCGCGCACCTGGCGCAGCCCGAACCTGATCGCGGCCAGCAGCCCGGCGGGCTCGGCCGGGGGCGGGCCGACGCAGATCCGCTCCGTCGCGTCCGTGGCCCGAGGCGCGGCCAGGTAGGCCACGCCGTCGGGGTAGATCGGCATGCTCTGCTCGGCCCCGGGATTGAGGGCGATCCCGATCGCGTCCGGCAGCAGCCGGGCCAGCGCCCCGGCGGGCACCACGATGTGCGGCACCACCGGCTGGTCCGGCCCGGCCCAGGCCGACTGCAGCAGCCGGTCCGCTGAGGTGTACCCGGGCACGAACTCGCTGCCCAGGTAGGTCAGGGTCGGCAGGTTGACCGCCGACCCGTCGGTGACCGGCTGCCCGTCGTCAGCCAGCGGCAGCCAGAGCCGGCCATGCCGTAACTGCTCCAGCAGCTCGGCGATCCGCCCGCTGTCGCTGACCGCGGCGGCGAAGGCCCGCTCCACTGCGGCATCGGCGGCACGGTCGCTGGCCGGCGTGGCAGTGTTGTCGTCCATGAGGATCGTCATCCGGTTCTCCCTGCCGTCCGGGCCGCCGCTGGCGGCCATGGGACCCAAGGTCATCGACGGCTGACGTGGCGTTGGTACGAACCCTGAGTTCATTTGACGGATAGTAGGCGATCAGGAGCGGTGCGTAGTGACAAACGAATCAGGTGACAGCGGCCGCTGGGTGGAGGTCGCCCCCGAACGCCTCGCGGGCTGGCTGGAATCATTCGCTGACCGGCACGGCCCGGCCGACCCCGGCCCCGGGACCGCCGGCCCCGGGACGGCTGGCTCCGGGACGGCCGTGGTCACGATCCGGGCCGCCGACGGCGCGATCGCCGAGTGCCACGTCCCGTTCCCGCCGCTGCCCGGGCCCGACCTGAGCGCGGCCCGGATCGCCGCGCATGCCTGCGCGGACCGGACCGTCGGGGTGTTCCTGGTCCGGCTGGGTGGCTACGCGGCCGGGGTCTTCACCGGCCAGCCGCCCCGGCTGGCCGCCTCAAAGGTCGGCTCCCGGCTGGTGCACGGCCGCAGCGCGGCCGGGGGCAGCTCGCAGCACCGGTTCGCCCGCCGCAGGGAAAAGCAGGCCACTGAGGCCCTGGGCGCGGCGGCGGACACCGCGGTCACGGTGTTCGGCTCCTACCCGGGCCGGCTCGACGCGGTTGTGCTCGGCGGCGACCGCCGCACGCTGGCCGGCCTGCGCGATGACCCCAGGCTGCGCCCGTACCTGGACCTGGCCGTCGACCGGTTCCTCACCGTGCCCGACCCGCGCCTGGTCGTCCTGCGCGGCGCCCCCAGGCTGTTCCGCGCCGTCCGCATCCGCCTGACCGAGCCCTAGGCCGCCCGCATCCGCCTGACCGAGCCCTAGGCCGCCCGCATCCGCCTCCCCGAGTCCTAAGCCGTCCGCATCCGCCTCCCCGAGCCCTAAGCCGTCCGCATCCGCCTCCCCGAGCCCTAAGCCGTCCGCATCCGCCTCACAGCCCTAGATGGGGCTACCGGCCCGGCTCCGCCCCGAAATGGCTTTGTCGGGGGCGGCCGGGGTGCGGATAGACTGGCCGCATGCAACCGCTCCTCTCGTGACGGGACAGGCTGGCCCGCGGTCGCTGGCTGCCACCTGATATCCCTTTTGTCCGGTAATGGAGCGTTTCTCGTGATCTCCGTGCATGAGCTTGAGCTGCGCGCGGGCGCCCGCCTGCTGCTTGAGGCCACGTCTTTCCAGGTCGCCCCGGGCGACAAGATCGGCCTAGTGGGCCGCAACGGCGCGGGCAAGACCACGCTCGCCCGGGTGCTGGCGGCCGAGGGCCTGCCGGCCGGCGGCACCGTCAGTATCGGCGGGAGCGTCGGCTACCTGCCGCAGGACACCAGGGTCGGGGACCTGGACGGGCTGGCCCTGGACCGGGTGCTGTCCGCGCGCGGGCTGGACGCGCTGATGGCCGGGATGCGCCAGGCCGAGCAGGACATGAGCGCTTCGGATCCGGCCCGCAGGGACGCGGCGGTCCGCCGCTATGGCCACCTGGAAGAGCGGCTGACCGTGCTCGGCGGCTACGCGGCCGAGGCCGAGGCGGCCTCCCTGGCGGCCAGCCTGGGCCTGCCGCCGCGGGCGCTCAGGCAGCCGCTGCGCACGCTGTCGGGCGGTCAGCGGCGCCGGGTCGAACTGGCTCGCATCCTGTTCGGCGGGTCGCAGACGCTCCTGCTGGACGAGCCCACCAACCACCTGGACGCCGATTCGGTCTCCTGGCTCCGGGACCACCTGCGGACGTTCCGCGGCGGACTGGTGGTGATCAGCCACGACACGGGGCTACTGGAGAAGGTGGTCAACAAGGTTTTCCACCTGGACGCCGACCGGTGCGTGCTGGACGTCTACAACCTGGGCTGGACGGCTTACCTGGCTCAGCGGGAGACCGACGCCAGGCGGCGCAGGCGCGAGCGGGTCAACGCCGAGCGCCAGGCCACCGCGCTGCAGTCGCAAGCGGACAAGATGCGCGCCAAGGCGACCAAGGCCAAGGCGGCTCAGGGCATGCAGCGCCGGGCCGAGCGCCTGCTGGCCGGGGTCAGCGCGGACCGGGCACCGGAGCGGGTGGCCCGGCTGCGGTTCCCTGAGCCGGTGCACTGCGGCCGTACCCCGCTCACGGCTACGGGCCTGACCAAGTCCTACGGATCGCTGGAAGTGTTCGCCGACGTGGACGTGGCCGTGGACCGGGGCAGCCGGGTGGTGGTGCTGGGGCTGAACGGTGCCGGGAAGACCACCCTGCTGCGGCTGCTGGCCGGCCTGGAGGAGCCCGATACCGGCGAGGTCAACCCGGGCCACGGGCTGCGGGTCGGCTACTACGCGCAGGAACACGAGACCCTGGACCTGGCCAGGACCGTGCTGGAGAACATGCGCACGGCCGCGCCCGAGCTGACCGACTCCGAGCAGCGCAAGATCCTCGGCTCGTTCCTGTTCTCCGGCGACGACGTGGCCAAGCCGGCCGGGGTGCTCTCCGGCGGGGAGAAGACCAGGCTCGCGCTGGCGCTGCTGGTGGTATCCGGGGCCAACGTGCTGCTGCTGGACGAGCCGACCAACAACCTGGACCCTGGCAGCCGGGCCGAGATCCTGGCCGCCCTGCGCCGTTTCCAGGGCGCCATTGTGCTCGTCACTCACGATGAAGGCGCGGTCGACGCGCTGCAGCCTGAGCGGGTCGTTTTGCTTCCTGACGGGGTGGAGGACGCCTGGAGCGCCGACCTCGCCGATCTGGTCGCGCTGGCCTGAAACCGCCGATCTCGATATCAAAAAGAAGAGATCTTTTACGGTCGTGTGGGTAGCCGAGCACGATCTGATGCGTGATCATGGCGGAGAACGGTAACGCAGCGGTCACTTCAGCTCACCCAGGAGGTACGCGTGACCGAGACGCTCAAAAAAGGCACCCGAGTGACCGGTGCCGACCGCACCAAGCTGGCATCGGATCTGAAGAAGCGCTACAACGCGGGGGAGAGCATCCGCTCGCTGGCCACCTCGACCGGCCGGTCATACGGCTTCATCCACCGGATCCTCACCGAGAATGGCGTATCGCTGCGTGGCCGCGGTGGCGCTACCCGCGGCAAGGGAAAGGCCTGACCGCCCTGGCCGCTTCGAGGCCCCGTGGCGCGGGCGCGGGGCCGGACCGTGGCCTGTCCAGCGCCAGGACCGGTCCTGGCGCCGGGTGACGTGGGCCGGCGCCAGGATGCTCAGCTGGCCCGCTCGCCCCGGCCCGCTGGGCTGAGGACGCCAGGAGGACAAAGTGACGGTGAGCCCGGCCGAACTGACCGCAGGCGGGCTGCGGCTGGACATCGATGACGCGGTCGCGACGATCACGCTGAACCGGCCCGAGCGCCGTAACGCCATGACCCCGGCCATGTGGCTCGCGCTGGCCGCGGTAGGCCGCGAGCTGCCGCCGCCGGTGCGGGTGGTGGTCATCCGCGGCGCCGGGCCGTCCTTCTGCGCCGGGATCGACCTGCGGATGTTCACCGCCGATGGCGTGCCAGGCGAGGACCCGCCGGTCAGCGCGGCCGATCCGCGGTTCGATGAGCACGTGGCGCAGTGGCAGGAGGGGTACCTCTGGCTGCGCCGCACCGACATCGTCTCGATCGCCGCCGTGCACGGACACGCCATCGGGGCCGGCTGCCAGCTGGCGCTGGCCTGTGATCTGCGCATCCTGGCCGACGACGCCAAGCTCTGCATCAAGGAACCCGCGCTCGGCCTGGTCCCCGACCTGACCGGGACCAAGCCGCTGGTGGACATCGTCGGCCTGCCGCGCGCCATCGAGCTGTGCCTGACCGCGCGGACCGTCTCGGCGGGCGAGGCCAGCGAACTGCGGCTGGCCGAGCTGGTGGTCCAGGCCGGCCAGCTGGACCGCGCGGTGGCCGACCTGGTGTCCGCGCTGCTGGCCACCGACGCCGCCGCGGCCCGGGCGACCAAGCGGCTGCTCACCGAGGCGGCCGGCCACACCCTGGCCCAGCAGGCGGCGGCCGAGCGGCAGGCCCAGGCGACGCTGCTGCGGGCCCGGCTCGCGCGGTAGCGGTGACTCGCGCGGTGGCGGTCAGCTCGCGGGTAGCGGCGGGTCCTAGGCCGGATACCCGGCCGGGCCCGGTCCGGGCCGGACGGGTTTCGCCGTCAGCGGATCGCGGAAGATCGGCGCCGGCCCGGAGGTTGCTTCCGGTATGAATCCGGCCGCCTGGCACGCGATGCGCTCTTTCAGCACCGACAGCGCGGTGACCAGGCAGCGGCTGAAGCCGGGCACCGTGCGGCGGATCGCTTCCTACGCCCGGCCTTACCGGCGCGATCTCATCCTGTTCCTCATCGGCACGTCGGTGGACGCGGTCCTCATCGTCGCGATCCCGCTGCTGCTGCGGGCGCTCATCGACAACGGGATCGAACGGCGTGATACCGAGGTCGTGCTGGCCATTGCCGGCCTGGTCGCGGGCATTGCCCTGCTGGACGCGTTCCTCAGTGTCGCCCAGCGCTGGTATTCGGCCCGGATTGGCGAGGGCCTGATCTACGACTTGCGCACCGAGGTATTCGCGCACGTACAGCGGCAGCCAATCGCGTTCTTCACCAGGGCCCAGACCGGATCGCTGGTCAGCAGGCTCAATAGCGACGTCATCGGCGCGCAGCAGGCCCTGACCTCGACCTTGTCCGGCGTGGTTTCCAACTTCCTTTCGCTGGTCCTGGTGCTGGCCGCGATGTTCTACCTGTCCTGGATAGTGACGCTGGTCGCGCTGGTGCTGCTGCCGGTGTTCATCATCCCCGCCCGGCTGCTGGGCCGCAGGATGCAGCGGCTGACCAGGGAGTCCATGCAGCTCGACGCGCAGATGGGCTCGACCATGACCGAGCGCTTCAACGTGGCGGGCGCGATGCTGGTCAAGCTGTTCGGCCGGCCCGGCGAGGAATCGGACGTGTTCGCCGGGCGGGCCGCCCGGGTCCGCGACATCGGCGTGGTCACCGCCATGTACGGCCGGGTGTTCTTCATCGCGCTGACCCTGCTGGCCTCGATGGCCACCGCGCTGGTGTACGGGCTGGGCGGCAGCCTGGTCATCAGCGGCGTGTTCCAGCTGGGCACGCTGGTCGCGCTGGCCGCCTTGCTGAGCCGGATGTACGGGCCCATCACTGCGCTGTCCAATGTCCAGGTCGACGTGATGACGGCGCTGGTCAGCTTCGACCGGGTGTTTGAGGTGCTCGACCTGAAGCCGCTGATCGCGGACAAGCCGGGCGCGGCGCAGTTGCAGCTGCCCGCGCTGGCCAGCGGCGCGGTCCCGGCCGCCGGGCTGGCCCCTGATGTCGACTTCGACCACGTGAGCTTCCGCTACCCGCTGGCTTCGGAGGTCTCGCTGGCCTCGCTGGAGTCGGTGGCGCTGCCCGCGCCCGAGCGCACCGACGCCGGCCAGGACGTGCTGTCGGATGTGACCTTCCACGCCCCTGGCGGGCAGCTGACCGCCCTGGTCGGGCCGTCCGGGGCCGGCAAGACCACCATCACCGCGCTGGTGGCGCGGCTGTATGACCCGGGCGCGGGCCGGGTGTGCATCGGCGGCACCGACGTCAGGGACGTCACCCAGGAGTCGCTGCACGACGCGGTGGGCGTGGTCACCCAGGACGCGCACATGTTCCACGACACGATCCGGGCGAACCTGGCCTACGCCCGGCCGCAGGCGAGTGAGCAGGACCTCATCGAGGCTTGCGTGGCGGCCCAGATCTGGGACCTGATCTCGGTGCTGCCCGACGGGCTCGACACCGTGGTCGGCGACCGCGGCTACCGGCTGTCCGGCGGCGAGAAGCAGCGGATCGCGCTGGCCCGGCTGCTGCTGAAGGCCCCGTCAGTGGTAGTGCTCGACGAGGCCACCGCGCACCTGGACTCGGAGTCCGAGGTGGCCGTGCAGCGGGCGCTCAAGCGCGCGCTGGCCGGGCGGACCTCCCTGGTCATCGCGCACCGGCTGTCCACCATCAGGGAAGCCGACCAGATCCTGGTCATCGAGGCCGGGCAGGTCCGCGAGCGCGGCCGGCACGAGGACCTGCTGGCCGCCCGCGGCCTGTACGCCGAGCTGTACCAGACCCAGTTCGCCCGCCAGGAGCCCGCCCGCGCCTGACGGAGCCGGGCCCGCGGCCCGCGGCCGCGGCTCAGATCACCCGCAGCGCGCCGCCGTCCACCGGGATCATGGCCCCGGTCACGAACGCGGCCGCGGGAGACAGCACGAACGCGGCCACCTGGCCGAATTCTCGCGGCGTCCCGTACCGGCGCAGCGGGATGCGCTGGGCTAGCTCCGCCGCCACCGTGTCCGGATCGCCCAGCCGCGCGTCGATCTCGCGCACCCGCGCCGTCTCGACCCGGCCCGGCATCAGGCCGTTCACCCGGATCCCGCCGGGTCCCAGCTCGTCGGCCAGCGACTTGGCCACCCCGGCCAGGCCGGGCCGCAGCCCGTTGGAGATGGCCAGGTCCGGCAGCGGCGACCGGACCGAGGTGGACAGCACGAAGGCGATCGACCCGCCCCGGCTCAGCTCGCCGGCCACGGTGACGGCCAGCCGGATGGCGCCCATGAAGATGCTGTCGAAGGCGGCCTGCCAGGCCTGCGCCGAGGTCTGCGCGACCGTGCCGCCGGGCGGGCCGCCCACGCTGATCAGCGCCCCGTCCAGCCGGCCGAAGGTGTCCAGGGCCGCGGCGACGAGCCGCTGCGGCGCATCGGGGTCAGCGTTGTCCGCGGCGACCCACGCGGCCCGGTCCGCGCCGAGCCGCCCGGCCGCCGCGGCCAGCGGCCCGGCGTGCCTGGCCCCCAGCACCACCCGGGCGCCCTCGCCGGTCAGGGCCTCGGCCGTGGCCAGGCCCAGCCCGCTGCTGCCGCCGGTGACAATGAACACGCGATCACGCAAACCCAGATCCATCGGCCCATCCTGCCGCACACCGGGCGGCTCGCACCCGGCGGGCGGCCCGCTGGCCGCGAGGCCGGGCAGCCTGATCAGCCGGGTCAGCTGCCGTAGCCGACGCGGCGCAGGTCGTGGCCGGCCACCTCTTCGACCTCGGCCAGCTGCTGCGGGCTGAGGGTGCGCCGCCAGGCGCCGGGTGTCAGCGCCAGCGGCTGGCCCTTGATGCCCCGCCGGTCGCGGACCGCGACCGGCTTGACCTCCGCCTCGATGAACTCAGAGACCGCCGTGGCGGTCGCGTCCGGATGCCGCAGCACCTGCTCATACCGCAGCGTGGTGAGCTGTTCGGCGAGCAGCCTGCTGCGCAGCCGGGCCATCGTCCTGACCGAGCCGCGCCAGCGCATCGCGCACTTGCCGGCCAGCGTCAGGCCCCGCCAGGCGGCCAGGTCGGCGTCGGTCTCGATGCCGAAGAACGGGTTGGGAAACTCGCTCTCCACGCTGGCCACGCCGGACTTGAACCAGGCCAGTTCCTCGGGATCGGCGAGCATGGCGGCGACCACATCACGGCCGTCCCTGACGATCTGCAGCAGCCGCGCGTCGGCGAACGCGTCGACCAGCGCGTCGGCGCAGTACATCAGGTCGGGGGTGGCATCCCCGTACCTGAGGATGTCGCGGTCAGTCTTGCAGGCGCCCGCGCCTTTCACCCCGCCGGCCTCCGGCAGGCCGCCGAGCAGGTCAGGCAGCTGTGCGCGCTGACCTGCCAGGCTTGCGCGAACGCGTCCCGCAGCACCGTCGCGGCCGCATCGCCCCGGCCCCGCTGGATGGACGGGCTGCGGGCGAACGCGTAGACGACGCTCAGCACGCTGCCCTGGCCCATGGTGACGTGAAAGCCGGCTGACCGTCTCAGGGCACGGGCCAGCAGGTCCGCTCCCGAGTAGGGGGCGCCGATGACGAATACCGGCTGGCGGACCTTGCGGCCGTTGACCACGAGGATGTGCGGGCGGGTTGGCATGACAAGTGACAAGTCTGACACTGCCGGGTCGCAGGCGGGCCCAGACCCGGCGGTCTTCGCTGGTCGTCTGGCCTTCAGCAGGAGGTGGCCGGGGGGCTGGCGGCGGCGGGCCCGGCCGGGGGCCTGACGGTCGGCTTGCGGCGGCGGTTCTTGGCCGGCGCGTGGCTTTCCAGGTTGAGCGCGGCCTGGATCAGCGGCATGTGGCTGAACGCCTGGGGCATGTTGCCGACCAGCCGGTTGTACCTGGTGTCATATTCCTCGCTCAGCAGCCCCACGTCGTTGCGCAGCGCCAGCAGCCGCTCGAACAGCTCCTTCGCCTCGGCGGTGCGGCCGATCATCTGCAGCGCGTTAGCTAGCCAGAAGCTGCAGGCCAGGAAGGCGCCTTCGCGGCCGGGCAGCCCATCGACGTCCGGCGTGGCGCTGGCTTCGGGCAGGGTGTAGCGCAGCAGCAGGCCGTCTTGCATCAGCTCGCGCTGGATGGTCTCGACCGTCGAGATCACCCGCGGGTCATCCGGGGGCAGGAAGCCGACCTCCGGGATGAGCAGCACGGCCGCGTCCAGCTCGGTGCTCCCGTAGTACTGCGTGAACGTGCCGCGCCCGGCGTCGTACCCCTGCTCGATGACCTCGTCGTGGATGCGCTGGCGGACGGCCCGCCACTGCTCGATCCGGCCGGGCAGGCCCAGCTCGGAGATCCGGATCGCCCGGTCGAACGCGACCCAGGCCATGACCTTGGAATGAACGAAGTGCCGGCGCGGCCCGCGGACTTCCCAGATGCCCTCGTCCGGCTGGTCCCAGTGCTGCTCCAGGAACCGCAGCAGCGCCCGCAGCAGGCCCCAGGAATGCCGGTCGAAGTTCAGGCCCGCCTGGGTGCCGAGCGATATCGCGTCGATGACCTCGCCGTAGACGTCCAGCTGCCGCTGGTTGACCGCGGCGTTGCCGATCCGGACCGGGGCCGAGCCCTCGTACCCGGGCAGCCAGTCGGCTTCCCACTCGGCCAGCCGCCGCTCGCCGCCCACCCCGTACATGATCTGGACGTCGCTCGGGTCGCCGGCGATGGCCCGGACCAGCCAGTCCCGCCAGGCCGCGGCCTCCTCCACGTAGCCGGTGCGCAGCAGCGCTTCCAGGGTGATGGTGGCGTCGCGCAGCCAGCAGTACCGGTAGTCCCAGTTGCGCACGCCGCCGATGTCCTCGGGCAGCGAGGTCGTCGGGGCGGCCACGATTCCGCCGGTCGGCTCGTAGGTAAGCGCCTTCAAGGTGATCAGCGAGCGGACCACGGCGTCACGGTACTCGCCCTGGTAGGTGCACCGGCTGACCCATTGCTCCCAGAATGACCGGGTATCGTCGAGCGCGGTCTCGACGTCGATCACCGGCGCCGGGCCCAGGTGCGACCCGATCCAGCTCAGCGCGAACGGCACCCGGTCGCCGGCCCGCACCACGAAGCTGGCCTGGTGGGACATGTCCCGGCCGACCAGCCTGACCGGGGTCCGCAGCCAGACCGAGTCGGGGCCCGCCACCCCGACCACCGAGCCGTCGAGCCGGCGCATCCACGGCACGATCTGCCCGTAGCCGAACCGCAGCCGCAGCACGCACTCCATCTCGACCGCGCCCGATACCCCCTCCACGATGCGGACCAGGACCGGGGCGTCCCCGGCGCACGGCATGAAGTCGAGCACCCGGACAACGCCCCCGAAAGTGCGCCATTCGGTCTCCAGGATCAGCGTGTCGCCCTGGTAGCGGCGGACCGGCTCGCCCCGGTGCGCCCCCGGGGTGCGTGACGCGGTGGGGGCGATCAGCCAGTGCCCGTTCCGCTCATCGCCCAGCAGCGCGGCAAAGCAGGCGGGGGAGTCGAACCGCGGCGCGCACAGCCAGTCGGCGGAGCCGTCCCGGCTGATCAGGGCCGCCGAGCGGAAGCCGCCCACCATCGCGTAATCCTCGATCCGTCCGGCCATCCTGCCCTCCAGGTCTGGGTCGCCCGCACGTAAGCTAGCAGGCGTGCTTGAACGCCTTGCCGGCCAGACCGGCCGCCGGGCTGGCCTGGCGGCCGCCGCGGTGCTGCTCGCCGCGACCACGGCAGGCTGCGCCAAGTTCGACGCCGCACTCGGCCAGCAGTGGGCGACCGTCCAGTTCAAGCCGGACACCTCAGTCGCGACCCTGCTGAAGGTGCGGGCCGCCTGCTCGGGCATACCGGGCGTGCACCCGGAGGCCCTCCCGGCCAGGCAGAACACGGCCGATATGATCTATGCCCTGAAGTACCGCACTGACCATGCGAGCGACGCCAACCTGGCCCAGCTCCAGGTGTGCTTGCAGCGGTTCCCTCAAGTCGCCGGGATCGACTTCGAGGACTCGGGCGACGCGGGCTGACCAAGCCCAGCCAGCGCCCGATTTCCCCCCAGCACCAGATCGTGTAACGTAAGCGAGCGATAAACCTACAAAGTCAATCGGAAAAGGTAGACATGCGACGTCTCTCGATTGCGGCAGCGGTAGCGGCCACGGCCCTGCTGGCCGCCGGCTGCAGTTCAGGATCCACGTCGGGGTCCGCCTCGGGCTCGGGCGATCCCGCCTCCGGGCCGGTCACGCTCCGGCTGGGCTTCCTGGCCAACATCACCCACGCCTCGGCCCTGGTCGGCATCAAGGAAGGGTTCTTCGCCAAGGACCTCGGCTCCGGGGTCACCCTCAAGCTGACCCCGTTCAGCAGCGGCACCGAGGAGGGCACCGCGCTGCTGGCCGGCCAGCTGGATGCCGCCTATGTCGGCCCGAATCCGGCCATCAAGGCCTGGCAGACCTCCGGCGGCCAGCTGATCAAGATCATTTCCGGGGCCGCGTCCGGCGGCGCCGAGCTGGTCGTCAAGTCCGGTATCACCAGCGCCGCCCAGCTCAAGGGCCAGTCCCTGGCCACCCCGTCGCTGGGCAACACCCAGGACGTCGCCCTGCGCTACTGGCTCAAGCAGCACGGCATGAACACCACCGCGGCCGGCGGCGGCGACGTGGCCATCAAGCCCATCTCGCCCAACTCGGCCGCGGTCCTGGCCTTCGGTTCCAAGCAGATCGCCGGCGGCTGGGAGCCGGCGCCCTACGACATCGAGATGCTTCAGGCCGGCGGGCACGCGCTGGTCGACGAGGCCAGCCTGTGGCCGCAGGGCCAGTTCCCCACCACCAATCTGGTCGCGACCCAGTCCTTCATGGCCGCCCACCCGACCGTGATCAAGGCGCTGCTCAAGGCCCAGATCCAGGCCAACGACTTCATCAACCAGGACAAGAGCGCCGCCGAGCAGGCGGCCAACACCGAGCTGGCCACGGTGAACTCGGGCAAGAACCTGACGCCGTCGGTGCTGAGCGCCTCCTTCGCCCAGATCACCTTCACCAACGACCCGATCGCCGCGGCGCTGGCCACCGACGTCAAGCACGCCGTCTCGGTCGGCCTGCTCCAGCCGGTCAGCAACCTGTCCGGCATTTACGACCTCGGTCCGCTGAACGCGCTGCTGCAGGCAGCGGGGGAGACACAGGTTAACTCGTGAACATCGGAACACGACGCGGCACGCCCCCGGAGCACGCTCCGGGGGCGCCAGCCTTTCCCGGAGCCGCCCGGCCCGACCGCGCTTGCGCCGCCGAGCCGGCCGCGATCAGGCTCACCGAGGTGTCCAAGGTCTTCGGCAGCGGCCGCGGCGCGCTGCTGGCCCTGGACAAGGTGTCGCTCACCGTCGCGCCGGGCGAGTTCGTCTGCCTGATCGGCGCCTCCGGCTGCGGCAAGAGCACGCTCCTGTCGCTGATCGCCGGCCTGGACACGATCACGGCCGGCCAGCTGTCCACCGGCGGCCAGCGCGTCTCGCTGATGTTCCAGGAGCCCGCCCTGTTCCCCTGGCTGACCGCGGCGCGCAATGTCGAGCTGGCCCTGCGGGCCCGCGGCGTGCCCAAGGGCGAGCGCCGCCAGGCCGCGGCGGAGCTGCTGCACCTGGTGAACCTGGACGGCTTCGGCGCCAAGCGGCCGCACGAGCTTTCGGGCGGCATGCGGCAGCGGGTCGCGATGGCCCGGGCGCTGGCCCAGGACGCGGACGTGCTGCTGATGGACGAGCCGTTCGGCGCCCTGGACGCGATGACCAGGGACTTGCTGCACGACGAGCTGGAGCGGATCTGCGCCGACCGGACGCTGACCGTCCTGTTCGTCACCCACAACGTCCGCGAGGCGGTCCGGCTGGGCGACCGGGTGATCCTGCTCAGCAGCAGGCCGGGCCGGGTCATCGACGAGTACCCGGTGCCCAGGAAAGGCCCGCGCCGGATCGATTCGGTCGAGGTCGCCGAGCAGGCGGCCAAGATCACTGACCGGCTACGCGAAGAAATGAGCCGACATGGCGACTGACCTGCAGCGCTCGGCCATCACCGGGCTGGACAGCCTGGAGCTGGGCGCGGCCCAGGCCAACCGGGGACCCGGCCGGGCCGCCCGCTCCATCTGGGCCGCGGCCTGGCCCAAGCTGCTCGCGATCGCGCTGGTCCTGATCATCTGGCAGCTGATCCACCTCACCGGCTGGAAGTCCTACGTGCTCAAAGGCCCGGTGACGGTCTTCGACGACCTGTGGCAGCAGATGCATCACGCGCTGCTGTGGCGGGCCATCGGCACCACGCTGCGGCGGGCGGTGATCGGGTACTCGCTGGCGCTGGTCATCGGCTCCGTGATCGGGGTGCTGGTGGCGCGGATCCCGCCGCTGCGGGCGGCGGTCGGGTCGATCATCACCGGCCTGCAGACCATGCCATCGATCGCCTGGTTCCCTTTCGCGATCATCCTGTTCGGCGAGACCACGCTGGCGATCGTGTTCGTGATGATCCTGGGCGCCGCCCCGTCGATCGCCAACGGGCTTATCACCGGGGTGGACTACACCCCGCCGCTGCTGCTGCGGGCGGGCAAGACCATCGGGCTGCACGGGCTCACGCTGTACCGGTTCCTGGTCCTGCCCGCCTCGGTCCCGGCCTACGTGGCCGGGCTCAAGCAGGGCTGGGCCTTCGCCTGGCGCAGCCTGATGGCCGGTGAGCTGCTGGTGCTCATCTTCGGCCAGCCCTCGATCGGCCAGCTGCTCAGCCAGGACCAGAACTCCTTCGACTTCGCCGGGGCCGCCTCGATCATCATCGTGATCCTGGTGCTCGGCATCGCGGTGGACATGCTGTTCACCAAGCTGGACCTGGCGGTCAGGCGGCGCCGGGGCCTGCTCGACCCGTCGGCCCAGTAGCCGGAGCCGGACGGGCCGGTCCGCCCGGCCCGGCGGGCCGCGGTCAGGCGCCGCCGGACAGGGCGATCCCCAGCGGCGTGCGCTGATGGACCAGGAACCGGCCGGTGCGGACCGTCGCCACCAGGCCGGTCGCCCGCAGCACGGCCAGGTGCTCGCTGGCGCTGCTGACCGGGATCGAGCACCGCGCGGCCAGCCCAGTGGTGGAGGCCGGCTCGGCCAGCGCGGTGAGCACCGCCGCCCTGGTCCGGCCGATCAGGGCGGCCAGGTCGCTGCCCGCCTGGGCGGGCGGCAGCCAGACCCGGGCGATGCCCCGGGCCGGGTAGGTGATAGTCGGCGGGTCGAAGGTGACGCCGGTGTACGGCCAGCCGAACACGCTCGGCACCAGCACCAGTTCCCGCCCGGCCACGTCGATCTCGGCCTGCGCGCTGATCTGGACGGCCAGTACCCCATCGCGCCAGGAGACCTTCGGGTGCAGGTCGCCCAGCGTCATCGAGACCCCGGCGTCGGCCAGCTGCCGGGCCCGGAATGTGATGTCGGCGTCCAGCACGTCCCGCAGCTGCGGCCACCACGGCTCCACCAGGGCCGACCAGGCCCGCTCCAGCATGGCCGCGAGCAGGTCCCTGGCCCGCGCCGGGTCACCGGCGAGGACTGGGTGGGCCAGCCGGGCGGCCCGGCCCGAAGGCCGCACGGCCAGGCTCCGGCGCAGCTCGGCGGCGATCCGGTCCGGCCCGGTGGCCCTGATCCGGTCCAGCTCGTCGCCGATCTCGGTAAAGGGCCCCGGCGGCGGCTGGTTCAGGAAGTCGGGCTGGTAGCCGCGGATAGCCAGGAGGTCCAGCAGTGGCGCCAGGCCCAGTTCGGGCAGCTGCCCGCGGACCTGACGCTGCCAGCGCAGGTGATAGCCCTCCCGGCCGGGCAGGACCAGGGACCTCAGCGCGTCCGTCGTCTCGCCCAGCGGCGAGATCGCGAACCGGCACTGCAGCAGGTCCTCGGCGCGGAACCGGAAGACAATGCTCATCGCCCGCCTCAGCATTCCCATTCAGTTCGGCCAGAACCGAAATTAATGCGGTCAGGTTACCGGCCGGGCAGCGTGGGCGCATGGGCCGGCACCGGATCGCGCGACGACGCGGGCTGCTGCGCGATTCGCCCCGGTTCCGGTACCTGTGGCTGAGCCGGACCATCTCGGCCACCGGGACCGGGGCCAGCCGGGTGGCGCTGGTGCTGGCGGTCACCCCGGCGGGCCCCGGAATGGTCAGCGTGGTGCTGCTCGCCCTGGTCCTGCCCCAGCTGCTCGGCCCGCTGGCCGGGGCGGTGGCCGACCGGGTTGACCAGCGCCGCCTGCTGGCCGGCTGTGAGCTGGGCCAGGGCATCATCTTCGCGATCCTGGCCGCGGTCAGGCCGCCGCTGCCGGTGCTGCTGCCGCTGGTCGCGGTGGCCGGCCTGCTCGCCGCGCTGTTCTCCCCGGCCGGCAAGAGCAGCGTGCCCAGGCTGGTGCCGCCTGGCCGGCTGCCCCAGGCCAACGCGATGCTCGGCATGGCGCTCAACCTGCAGGTCATGGCGGGCCCGGCGGTCGGCGGGGCGCTGGTCGGGCTGGCGGGCCCGGCCGCCGCGTTCGCGGTCAACGCCGGGTCGTTCACGGTGTCCGCCCTGCTGCTGACCCGGCTGGGCCCGCTGCCGCCCGCCCGCCTGCCCGGCCCGCTCGCCCGGCCCGTCCAGCCGGGCCCGCCCGTTCAGCCTGGTCCGGGTCAGCCTGGTCCGGGTCGGCCTGGTCCGGGTCGGCCTGGTCCAGTTCAGGCTGGCCCGGGTCAGCTAGTCCAGCCGGGTCAGCCCGGCCCGCCGGGCCGGGGCGGCCTGCTCGCCGAAACCTGGGCCGGGCTGCGCTACGCGGCCGGCTCGCCGGTGCCCAGGGCGCTGGTCCTGGCCACCGCGCTGTTCGTGTCCTTCGCCGCCATGGACAACGTGGCGCTGGTCTTCCTGGTCCGGCGCAGCCTGCACGGCTCGGCCAGCGAATACGGCCTCATCGTCGCCGCCTTCGGTGCGGGCATGCTCGCCGCCTCGCTGGCCCTGTCCTGGCTGGCGCCGCGCCGCCCGCCGCAGTTCTGGCTGGTCGGCGGGTATCTCACCGGGGCGGCCGGGACCATCGGCACCGGCCTGGCCGCCACTGCCGGGCTGGCTGCCCTGGCCCAGGCGGCTGCGGGCCTGGGCAACACCGCCGACCTGGTCGGCAACGACACCCTGATTCAGCAGGTCGTGCCGGCGCCGTTCCTGGGCCGGGTCTTCGGGGCACTGAGCACGGCGGCGCAGGCCGGGAGCGCGGTCGCTTACGCCGCCGCGGGGCCGCTGGTCGCGCTGACCGGCCCGCGGGTGGCCTTCCTCGTGGCCGGCCTGGGCATGCTCGGCGGGTTCGGTCTCTTGCTGCCCGCCCTGCGCGCGGCCCGGCAGGCGGCCACCCGGAGCGCGGCGGGCGGCGCGGGCCCGGGGCCAGGCCGGGTCAGCGGGCCGGAAGATCTGGCTCCGGCTGGCCGGCCGTGATCCGCTGCGCCCCGGCGTAGATGTTCATCGAGCCGCCGCGCAAGAACCCGACCAGCGTGAGCCCGGCTCGCTCGGCCAGGTCGGCGGCCAGCGACGACGGCGCCGAGACCGCGGCCAGGACCGGCAGGCCGGCCATGACTGCCTTCTGCACCAGCTCGAACGAGGCCCGCCCGCTGACCAGCAGGACGCAGCCGGACAGCGGCAGCCGGCCCGCCCGCAGCGCCCAGCCGACCACCTTGTCGACCGCGTTGTGCCGGCCCACGTCCTCGCGCGCCACGATCAGCTCGCCCGCGGCGCTGAACACCCCGGCCGCGTGCAGGCCGCCGGTCGCCGAGAACACCCGCTGCGCGGCGCGGAGCCGGTCAGGCAGCTCAGCCAGGACGGCCGGCCGGATCCTCACCTGATCCGAGGAAAGCTCAAATTCCGGCCGAACGAATAGCTCGTCGATACTCGCCTTGCCGCAGACGCCGCACGCGCTGGTGGTGAGGAAGTTGCGGCGCAGCGCCGCCCCGGCCTGGCGGTCCGGGCTGAGGGTGACATCAGCGATGTTGCCCGCCCCGTCGTGCTCGTCATGGCCGCAGCGGTCGCCGGTGCAGATCTTGATCGTCTGGATGTCGGCCGCGCGGCGCACGACGCCCTCGGCGGCCAGGAACCCCGCGGCCAGGTCGATGTCGTCGCCGGGGGTGCGCATGGTCAGGGTGACCGCTGCGCCGTTGACCCTGATCCCGAGCGGCTCCTCGGCGGCGAGCAGGTCAGCGCGCTGCTCCGCCCCGCCGGCCAGCGAGATCCGCAGCACCCGCCGCCGCGCGGTCCGTCCGCTCACCAGCGCCACCTCCCGCCATCGCGCCCCGCTCTAGTGAGGCTACGTCGGGTAGCAGCGCCGCGCGCCGGGCGCGGAACGCGGCGACCACGAGGCAGATGAAGATCACCAGGCCGGCCAGCACGTACAGGTTCCACCCGAGCAGCTGCCAGCCGTGCAGGTGGAAGATCTCGATCTTGGGGTGCCGTCCGGTGAAGAACCCGACCAGGCCGTGCGGGACGAGCGCGTGCGGGCCGGTCCAGTGCGCGGGCCAGTCGGCGAACACGGCCGCTAGCGCGGCGGCCAGCGCCAGGTAGCCCCACCGGGCCCGGCCCCTGGCCCGGACTGCCGCGTCGGCCAGGATGGCCAGCAGCGGCACGATCCACACCCAGTGGTTGTCCCAGCTGATCGGCGAGATCAGCACGCTGGTCAGCCCGCAGGTGACCCAGCCCGCCGTAGGCGGCCCGCCCGGGCCAGCAGCGCGGCGGCGAGCAGCCCCAGCACCGCGATCAGCGCGGCCGCGCTCAGCCACAGCGCGGTCACCGTGCTCGCGCCGGCCGGCGTGCGGGTGACCAGGGCCAGCACCGACTGGTTCAGCAGCGAGCCCAGGCCGACGTTGGCGAAATCGCCGGCGTGCAGGAAGTACCCGGTCAGCCACCACTTCACCGAGTCGTGCGGCAGGGCGGCGAAGCCGACCAGCACGGTGCCCGCGAACACGGCGGTGGCCACGGCCGCCTGGCGCAGCTTCCCGGCCAGGATCAGGTACGGGATGAAGATCAGCGGCACCAGCTTGATCCCGGCGGCCAGGCCGATGCCCAGGCCTTTCCACTTGCGGCTGTCGGGCTGGCACAGATCCCAGGCGATCAGCGCCATCAGCAGCAGCTCGATCTGGCCGACCATGACCGAGCGGAGCACCGGTTCGCTCCACAACCCCACCGCCGCCACCGCCAGGGCCAGGGTGGCCCGGTCCCGCCCCCGCCAGCCCAGCTGGCGCAGCGCCAGCCAGACCGTGGCCGCCATCGCGGCCAGGCTGGCCACGGCCATCAGCCATTTCAGTACCGCCCACGGCAACAGCGAGCCGGCCGCGAAGCCGAGCGCCGCGAATGGCGTGTACAGATATTTGACTCCCGGCAGGAACTGCCAGGTATAGAGCGTGTTCGTGGCGTGCCTGGTGACCAGCCCCGCATCGTTGTAGATGTTGAGGTCGAACCAGGTCAGCGTCATCCGGAGCGGATGAAACGCCACATCAGCCGCGTAACCGGCGACAGCGAGGGCAAACAATCCCCCGGCCAGGACCAGCGCCCGGCGGTGCAGGCGGCCGTCAGTCGGCCGCCGGGCCGCGCCATCGGCTGGGGCGGGCGTTGCCTCGGCCATTACCGTCCTTCCATCAGGGCAATGTCGTATTTGTCAGAACTGAGCGCTCCCCGTACGCCGCTTCAATGCGTTCCAGGATATGAGTTGTCGTCCGCGGCGCGGCCCGATCGGCCCGCGAGGCCGGCGGTCACGCCGGGCCCGGATGGCGGCGGCCCGGGTCCGTGCCGCCGCCTCGGCCAGGCCAGCCTGGCGGCCGTGGCGACCGCCGCGGCGAGCATCAGCAAGCCGGAAAGGACGAACAGGTTCCACCCAACTACCTGGAATCCGTGCAGGTGAAACGTCTGGTACTCGGTGTGCGCGCCGACGAAGAACCCGAGCAGGCCCCGGGGGACCAGGGCGTGGCGGCCGGTCCAGCTGGCGGGCCAGCCGCCGAAGACGCCCGCGACCGCCGCCAGCGCGGCCAGGTAGCCCCAGCGCGCCCGCCAAGCCCAGCCAGACCGCACTTTCCGGCCGGCCAGGCCGCCCCAGCGAGGCCGGAATCGCCGGCCAGACCGGAGCTCCGGGCCCGCCTGGAGCCGCTGGCGGGCCCGAAGCCCGCTGGCCCGGCGGCCCGCCCGGGCCCCCTGGTCGGTCAGCAGGACCAGCACCGGCACGATCCAGACCCAGTGGTGGTCCCAGCTGACCGGGGACACCAGCAGCCCGGTCAGGGCGCAGGCGATCCAGCCCGGCACCTGGTGCCCGGCCCGGTGCAGCAGCGCCGCGGCGGCCAGCCCCGCCACCGCCACGAACGCGGAGCAGGCCAGCCACAGCGGGGTGGCCTGGACTGGGCCGCCCACCGCCCGGGCGATCATGGCCAGCAGCGACTGGTTCACCAGGGCCGACACCCCGCCGACCTTGCTGGCCCGCAGGAAGTAGCCGGTGAGCCACCAGGTCACGGAGGCCTGGGGGAGCAGCACGAAGCCGATCGCGACGCTGGCCGCGAACGCCGCCGCGGCCGCCACCGCCTGCCGCAGCCGGCCGCTGAGCAGCAGGTAAGGGATGAAGATCAGCGGTACCAGCTTGATCCCGGCGGCCAGGCCGATGCCCAGGCCTTTGCCGTGGCGGCGGTCGGGCTGGCCCAGATCCCAGACGATCAGCGTCATCAGCAGCAGCTCGATCTGGCCGAGTTCCAGCGCCCGCAGCACCGGCTCGGTCCACAGCGTCAGCGCGGTCAGCGCGAGCGTGGCCGCCAGCCGGTCCCGGCCCCGCCAGCCCAGGGCAGTGAAGGTCAGGCCCACGGTGACCGCGAGCGCCGCGCCGCTAGCCGCCGTCATCAGCCAGTGCAGCATTAACGCGGGAAGCACCGAGGCGACCGCGAAGATCAGCGCGGCGAACGGGGGATAGGTGAACCGGACCAGCGGGGTGAGCTGCCAGCTGTAGAGCGACGCCGGGTCGTGCCGGGCCAGCAGGCCGGCCTGGGCGTAAACGCGCAAGTCGAACCAGTTCAGCACCAGGCCGTTGGCGTGCGCGGCCACGTCGGCGCCGTACCCGGCCACCGAGATGGCCAGCCCGGCGGCGGCCACGGCCACCGCCACCCGCCCGCACCGCGGCCCCCCAGCGGCGGCGGAATCCGCGCGTGCTGGGAGATCCGTGCTGGCTAGCGGATCCGTGGGTGCGGGGAGATCTGTACGTGCGGGGAGATCTGTGCCCGCCAGAGGATCTGGGCCGGCTGGGGGATCTGGGCCGGCTGGGGGTGGCGAGCTGAGCCGGGTTAACGAGCTGAGCCGGGTTAAGCCGCGCTGGACCGGCTTTGCCCTCGGCATCAGCATCCTCCTGTCCCGGGCGCCCGCCGCCGCCACCGCGGCGGGCCAGCGGGCCGTGCGGACCCGGCGCGCGGCGCCGGCCTGCGGGCCAGGATAGAGCGGCGGGCCGCCGGTTTGGCCGGTCCTTACCTGATCGTTAGGACCGCCGGGCCGGCCGGGATCAGCTCGCCGATCACGGTACCGCCGGGCAGCTCGCCGGCCACCAGCAGGCCCCCGGAGGTCTGCGCATCCGCGAGCAGCACCAGTTCGTCGTCGCTCAGGCGGCCGGCGTCCAGGTGCGGCCGGACCCAGTCCAGGTTGCGCCGGCTCCCGCCCGGCAGATGCCGGCCGCCAGGGCGGCCCTGGCCTCGGCCAGGACCGGCACGGCCGCGTGGTCAAGCACCGCGCTGACCCCGCTGGCCCGGGCCAGCTTGTACAGGTGACCGAGCAAGCCGAAGCCGGTCACGTCCGTGGCGCAGCGAGCCCCGGCGGCGAGGGCGGCCCGGCTGGCGTTGGCGTTCAGGGCGATCATTATTTCGACCGCTTCCTGACTGACCTCGCCGGTGGCCTTGTGCCGGGCGTTGAGTATGCCGGTGCCGATCGGCTTGGTCAGCGACAGCGGCAGCCCGGCGGCCCCGGCGTCGATGCGCAGCAGCGCGTGCGGGTCAGCCAGGCCGGTGACCGCCATGCCGTATTTCGGTTCCGGGTCATCGATGCTGTGCCCGCCGGCCACGTGGCAGCCCGCGCCGCGGGCCACGTCCAGCCCGCCCCGCAGGACCTCGGCGGCCAGCTCAGCGGGCAGGGCGTCGCGCGGCCAGCCCAGCAGGTTCAGCGCGACGAGCGGCTCGCCGCCCACGGCGTAGACATCCGACAGCGCGTTGGCCGCGGCGATCTGGCCGAAGGTGTAAGCGTCGTCGATGACCGGGGTGAAGAAATCGGCGGTGACGACCACGGCGCGGTCGGGACTGATCCGTACCACGGCGGCATCGTCGCCGTGCTCCACCCCGATGAGCAGGTCAGGCTGCGGCGTGTCGGGGATCAGCCGGGCCACGGCCTCCTCAAGCTCGCCGGGCGGGATCTTGCAAGCGCAGCCGCCGCCCCGGGCGAACTGGGTCAGCCGGATGGTCGTCATGCTGGCCAATGTACCGACCGGGCCGGCAGCCGCGCCCGGCACCTGACCAGCGGCCGCGCCAGTGGCCGGCGGCCGCGCGCGGATCAGGTCCGGGAACCGGGTCAGGCCGGCCGGGCGAGCGTCTTAAGCTTGCCGGGTAGCGGTGAGGCGGCCCGGGTTGGCGGCGTAACCACCAGATGGGCTTCGTTCTGGGCGGAGGTACGCGGTGACTGATGATGTGCTGCGGCAGCGAGCCGAGCTTGAGCAAGAGATCAGCGGCCAGACCCTCTGTGGCCTGCTGGCGCAGACCGCGGCGAACTGGGGCGGCGAGCCGGCCTACTCCGACCGGGACGGCGGGCCGTGGCAGACCGTGACCTGGGCCCAGGTGCGCCAGGCCGCGTTCGAGCTGGCCGCCGGGTTCGCCGCGCTGGGCCTGGCCCCTGGCGACCGGGTCGCGCTGATGCTGCCCAACCGGGTAGAGCACGTCCTGGCCGACTTCGGCGCGGTGCACGCCGGCGCGGTGCCGGTCACGTTCTACGCCACCCTGGCCGCCGACCAGATCGCGTTCATGGCCGGCAACTGCGACGCCAGGATCGCCGTACTCGACGGGGCCGCCGAGCTGGCCCGGTGGCAGCCGGCGCTGGCCCGGCTGCCCGGGCTGAAGAAGATCATCGTCAGGGATGCGGCCGCTTGCCCGGCCGGGCCGCAGTTCTTGACCTGGGCCGACTTCACCGCGCTGGGCCGTGAGCGGCTGGCCGCTGATCCCGGCCTGGTCGACCAGCGAGTCAGCGAGATCACCCCGGACAGCCCGGCGACGCTGCTGTATACCTCGGGCACGACGGGTCACCCCAAGGGCGTGATCATCACCCACCACAACGTGCTGTACGAGCTGATGACCGGCACTGCGTCGGGCACCATGGTGCCGCGCTTCCGTACCGTCTCGTACCTGCCGCTGGCGCACATCGCGGAGCGGATGTTCACCATCTACCTGGCCATCCACGCCGCCGCGCACGTCTACTTCTGTCACGCCGCGAGCACTGACCTGGTGCCGACGGTCGGCGAGGTCAAGCCGTCCTCGTTCTTCGGGGTGCCCCGGGTCTGGGAGAAGATCATGGCGGGCATCCAGGCCCTGCTCGCGGCCGAGACCGACCCGGCCAAGCAGGCCGCGGCGCAGGCGGCGATGGACACCGGGCGGCGCTACATCGAGAGCTGCCAGTTCGGCCGGACGACGCCTGATGAGCTGGCCGCGGAGTTCCGCGCGGCGGACGATGCCCTGCTGCGGCCGATCCGGTCCCTGCTGGGCCTGGGTGACGCGCAGGTCCTGATGAGCGCGGCCGCGCCGCTGCCGCCCGAGGTGGGCTCGTTCTTCGCCGGCCTGGGCATGAAGATCCTCGACGTGTACGGGATGACCGAGACCACCGGCGCGTTCACCTCGAACACCGAGGCGGCGTTCCGGCTCGGCACCGTGGGCCAGCCGGTCGCCGGGATGGAGATCACCGTCGCCGAGGACGGCGAGATCCTCACCCGCGGGCCGCTGAACACCCCGGGGTACTTCAAGCTGCCCGAGCTGACCGCGGAGCTCATCGACGCCGACGGCTGGCTGCACACCGGCGACATCGGCTCGCTGGACGCGGACGGCTTCTTGTCCGTGGTGGACCGGAAGAAGGAGCTGATCATCACCTCGGGCGGGGAGAACGTCTCGCCCGCCGCGATCGAGAACCTGCTGGTCGCGCACCCGCTGATCGGCCAGGCCCTGGCCTACGGCGACAACCAGCGGTACGTGGTCGCGCTGCTCACCCTGGACGGCGAGGTCGCCCCGGCCTGGGCCAAGGCCCGGGGGATCGAGGCGGGCTCGCTGGCCGAGCTGGCCGAGCAGCCCGCCGTGCTGGCCGCCGTGACCGAGGCGGTGGAGCGGGCCAATGCCAAGCTGGCCCGGGTCCAGCAGGTCAAGTGCTGGCGGCTGCTGCCGGTCGAGTGGACCGCAGAAAGCGAGGAGCTGACGCCCACGCTCAAGCTCAGGCGCCGGGTCGTGCACGCCAAGTACGGCGACGTGATCTCGACCCTGTACTCGGGTTAACACCGGGCACGCAATCGATCGCCCGGTAGGGTCGGCCTCGGAGGCGTCCGGGTGCCTGGTGGCCCCCCCGGTCTTCAAAACCGGTGTGCGGCGCACCGCGTCGCAGGCGGGTTCGATTCCCGTCCGCCTCCGCCACCCTTCGGTCCAGCCCCGGCGCCCTTATCCGGCCGGGCGGTCGCTGAACCGGACGGCCTGCCCGCCGCCGGGCAGCAGCGTGGACGCGTGCACGGCCCGCTGCAGCTCGGCGTGGGTGATGAAGCCCCGGCGGCAGGCGCGCAGGTACCGGTCCAGATGATCCCAGCCAGGCCCGCACTCCGCGCCGGGGTTCTGCCAGCAGCCGCCGCACCAGACCCGGTGCACCCGGCCGGCCAGATCCGGCGTCACCAGGACCCGCTCTCGGCGATCCGGCTCTGCCGGTCCGCCCGCCCGGCGTAGTCCTCCCGCAAGGCCTCGCTCAGCTCGCGCGGCCCGTCGCCGGTCAGGATGACCGCGGGGTCGGTCCTGAGCCGGGCGGTCCAGATGTCGTCGGTGACGCCGATGTCGTAGACGCCGTCCCAGTGCAGCTGCAACGCCCTCAGCCGCCGCCGCTCCAGCTCAGCCTCGGTCTGCATAGGCATTACTATACAGCGGGCTACAGCGGGCTATATCCGGCTCTGGAGATCTGAGGCCCGCTGCAGCCGTCTTAACTTGATGGTGTGGAGATCGACCACGAGGGCGAGATGCCCATCTACCTGCAGCTAGCCGCGATCCTGAGGGCCAGGATCGCCTCTGGCGAGCTGCGCCCAGGACGGCCGATCCCATCCGAGCAATCTCTCGTGCAGCAATACGGCGTGGCGCGGCTGACCGCGCGCAAGGCGGTCGCGCTCCTGCGCGACGAGGGACTGGTCCGGCATGTCGTCGGCCGCGGGACGTTCGTGCAGCCGTCGCGGGACAAGCCAAATAGCTAGCAGGGTCTCAGCTCGCGCATCAGCCTCATCTGTCAGCCTCGTCACTCCAGGCGGCTGGTCCAGACTGGGCTCTGCCGGGCTCACTCATGATCTGGTCAAGTTTTCAGCAAATACCGCTGAGAACCTTCCAGGATCATCAGGCTGGATTGGCGGCCGGGGGCGGTTCGGCGATCTGGGGCGGGGACGAGAATGGGTGCATGCTGGATTCGCTGATCTGGCGGGCGGGATTGCCGGCGGATGCCTCGCTGGCGGATGTCGTGGCGGCGGTGCACTCGATGCCGTACGGGCGGCCCGCGGACCGCAGCGCGCAGGGGGCGCTCGCCGAGTGGCGGGGCACCTGCTCGACGAAGCATGCGCTGCTGGCGGCCGTCCTGGCCGAACACTCGCCGCACACGCGACCGCAGCTGGTCCACCGCGTCTACCGGCGCCTGCCGGAAGACGCGGCCCGCAGTTTCGGCCCGGTCGCGGCGGCCGCGGTTCCCGCGGAAGGCTTGTGGGACGTGCACCGGTACCTGACCATCGCGCTGAGCGGGAACCGGGTCGTCATCGACGTCACCTTCCCGTCCAGCCCAGGCTGGGACGGGGCCAGCTCGATGCCGGTCGCCTGCGGGCCAGGGACCGACCAGGTGGCTGGTCCTGACCCCGACGCGGACAAGCGGGCGCTGGAGGCGGCGCACTGCGACCCCGCCGTTCGCGAGCCCTTCATTGCCGCCCTGGCCACACCGGCGACAGCTTGAGTGGCGGGTAGTTGGGGACGCGGCCTGGTGGCGAAAGCAATGACCTAATCTCTGGCCCTGGCAGTGCCTGAGGGTGGCTCTGACCTGCGGTTATCTGTCCCGGCGCGGCCTTCTGCAACGTCTAGAGGTTTCAAAAGGGCCTCTTTTAGGTACCAGATAAGCGCCTTTGATTGTAGTTTGACCAGGAACAGCCAGGTCATTTCGGTCCGCAGGGAGCCATGTGTCGCTGACGGTTTCATACAGCATGCGCTGCTACCGGAGCGGAGTCTCCTTAACGGTCAGCGGGCCAGCGCAGACGTCAAATTCGATACCGGTGGGGGAGCCGGGGCCACCGGGACTCAGCGGGCCAGGCAATGGCGGCACCAATCGACGCTGGCCTGCCCCCTCGCCCCTGAACCCGCATCCGCTGGCGGCCTCGGCGCAGGCCATCAGCCAGTCCGGCGATGGCAGCGCTGCCATCGTCAGCTGAGGAGACAAGCAGATGGACCTGGGCTTGGGCGGCAAGGTCGCGCTGGTGGCCGGCGGCTCGGCGGGCATCGGGCTGGCGATCGCGCGTGAGCTGTCCGCCGAAGGCGCGGCGGTGACGGTCGGCGGGCGGGACCGGGACCGGCTGGCCGCCGCCGAGGCCGCGCTGGGCGGCAAGGTCACCGCGGACCCGGTCGACATCAGCGACCACGCGGCGGCCCGCGACTGGGTGGAACGCTGCGCGGCCCGGCAGGGCGCGCTCAACATCCTGGTCACCAACGCCAGCGGGCCGCCTGCGGGCCCGCTGTCCGGATTCAGCCTGGATGACTACCGCGCGGCGCTGGAACTCGCGCTGATCTCGCACATCGGGCTGATCCAGGCCGCGCTGCCGCACCTGAAGCGGGCCGGCTGGGGCCGGATCCTGATCGTCGCGAGCGAGACCATCCGGCAGCCGATCCCGGCGTTCGGGCTGTCCAACGTGGCCCGGCCGGGGCTGGTCGGGTACGCCAAGACGCTGGTGCGCGAGCTGGGGCCGGGCAACATCACGATCAACGTGCTCGCCCCGGGCTACACCGCCACGGCCGAGCTGCCCGGCCCCGAGGCCGAGGTGGCGGCCGAGGCGGGCATCCCGCTCGGCCGGGTGGCGCAGCCGGCCGAGGTCGCGGCGCTGGCGGCGTTCCTGCTCAGCGAGCGGGCCGCCTTCATCACCGGCACGGTGCAGGTCATCGACGGCGGCCGGGCCTGGGGCGTGTGACGATGCCGACGCCGCGCAGTCGCGCCGCTGCGGCCAGCCGGGCCGTTCCGTTCCCGTGACGCTGACGAAGGAGTCATCGTGACTGACGTAGCCGATCGCGTGCGCGAGCACATCGTGAACATGTGCGCCGGACCCGAGGGCGGGCACCTCGGGGGCTCGATGTCCGCGGTCGAGATCCTCGCCACGCTGTATTTCGACGTGATGCGGGTGGATCCGGGCCAGCCCGCCGATCCGGATCGCGACATCCTCATCCTGAGCAAGGGCCACGGCGCCATCGCCCTGTACGCGGTCCTGGCCGAGCGTGGCTTCCTGCCGGTCAGCGAGCTGGACACCTACGGCTGCCCGGGCAGCAGGCTGATGGGCCACCCGGTCCGGGCCATCCCCGGAGTCGAGATGCCCACCGGGGCGCTCGGCCACGGGCTGGCGCTGGGCAACGGCTTCGCGCTGGCCGACCGGCGCCGTCGCTGCTTCGTCGTGCTGGGCGACGGCGAGCTGCAGGAGGGCTCGGTCTGGGAGGCCGCCATGGCCGCCAGTGACCTGGGCCTGGACAACCTGGTCGCGGTGGTGGACCGGAACGGGCTGCAGATCACCGGGGCCACCGAGGACACCGTCGCGCTGGAGCCGCTGGCCGACCGCTGGCGGGCCTTCGGCTGGGCGGTTCGCGAGCTGGACGGCCACGACCGGCCCGCCCTGCGCGAGGCGCTGACGGAGACCGAGGCCGGCCGCCCCACTGTGCTGCTGGCCCGCACGGTCAAGGGCAAGGGCCTGCCCTACCTCCAGGGCCGGGTCCAGAGCCACTACGTGCGGCTGGGCGAACGCGAGCAGAAAAAGGCCCTGGCCGTGCTGCGGGCCCGGCGGCTACGGGGTGTCCGGTGAGGCCCGCCCGCGCCGCCTACCGGGACCTGCTGGTCGGCCTGATGGCCGACGACCCCCGGCTGTACTGCCTCGACAGCGACACCGGGCTGTTTACCGGGACCGACTTCGGCCCGGCCGCGGACCGCTACCTGAACCTCGGCATCGCCGAGCACAGCCTGATCGGCGCCGCGGCGGGCCTGGCCGCCAGCGGCAAGATCCCGTTCGTCAACACCATGGCCACCTTCGCCACGACCAGGGCGCTGGAAGCGGTGAAGATCGACGTGGCCTACGCCGGCCTGCCGGTCCGGATCGTGGCCACCCACGGCGGCCTGGCGGCCGGCCACCTCGGCCCCACCCACCACAGCCTGGAAGACCTGGCCATCATGCGGGCGCTGCCCGGCTTCACCGTCATCGTGCCTGCCGACGAGGCGGCCGCGCAGGAGGCGCTGCTGCAATCGCTGGACCTGCCCGGCCCGGTGTACCTGCGGCTCGGCCGGGGCGCCACCGCGCCGCTTGGCCGCGGCCCGACCCGGATCGGCACGGCCCAGCAGCTGCGGGCCGGGTCCGATATCGCCATCTTCAGCTGCGGCCCGCATCCGGTGCTGGCCGCGCTGCGAGCCGCGGACCAGCTGGCCCGGCACGGGATCGACGCCGCCGTGGTCAACCTGCACACGCTCAAGCCGCTGGACGTCACCGCCATCGTGGCCGCCGCGCGGGGCGTGGCCGGGGTGATCACGGTGGAAGAGCACTGGCGGTCCGGCGGGCTGGGCAGCGCGGTCGCCGAGACCCTGGCCGAGCACGTCCCCACCCGGGTGCACCGGATCGGCATGCCGGACAGCTTCGCCCAGGTCGTGGGCGACCAGGACTACCTGACCGGTTACTACGGGATCTCTGACCCGGAGATCACCGCCGCGGCGCTGGCCTTGGTGGCCGGCTCGACCACCGGAGGAAGACGAGATGATCCTGACCTGTCCAGAGTGTGAGGGGTCGGTCGAGCTGGCCCCGTCGCCCCGGCTCAGCGAGACGGCCAGCTGCCCCGAGTGCTCCAGCGAGCTTGAGGTCATCAGCCTGGAGCCGCTGACCCTCGCGGCCGCGCCGGAGATCGAGGAAGACTGGGGCGAGTGAGGACCCTGGCGGTTCTCTCCTCCCGGGTGCGCGCTGAGGAAAAGCAGATATTCGGCGCCCTCGACCGCAGGAAGATTCCCTACACCCACATCGACACCCGGCAGCTGACCGCCGAGCTGGGCGGCCAAGCCGGGGCGGACCCGCCCTTCGATCTCGCGCTCAGCCGGGAGATCTCGCACAGCCGCGGGTACTACGCCGCCTTGCTCCTGGAAGCCCGCGGGGTAACCACGGTCAACCGGGCCGAGGTGATCGCCGTCTGCGGGGACAAGCTCAGGACCTCGCTGCGGCTGGAAGCAGCCGGGCTGCCCACCCCCAGGACGGCGCTGGCGCTCACCCCCGAGGCGGCCCTGGCCGCCGCCGAGAGCCTCGGCTTCCCCGTGGTCATCAAGCCGCTGACCGGCTCCTGGGGGCGGCTGGCCGCGGTGCTGCGGGACCGGCAGGAGGCCGAGGCGATCCTGGAGCACAAGGCCGCCCTGACCTCTCCCCAGCAGCACATCATCTACCTGCAGGAATTCATCAAGAAGCCGGACCGCGACATCCGGGTCCTGGTGGCCGGGGCGCAGGTCATCGCGGCCAGTTACCGCTACGGCGAAGGCTGGCGCACCGGCGCGGCCACCGGCGGGCGGTCCCAGCCGTGCCCGGTCTCGGCCGAGCTGGCCCGGCTGGCCCTGGCCGCCGCGGCAGCGGTCGGCGGCGGCATGCTCGGCGTCGACCTGGTCGAAGGACCCGACGGGCTGTACCTGCTCGAGGTGAATCACACCCCGGAGTTCCGCGGCCTGCAGGCCGCGCACGGCGAGACGGTGGACGTGGCCGACGCCATCGTGTCCTACCTGGCGAGCACCCGATGATCAAGGTCGGGGTGATCGGCTCCGCGGGCTACCTCGGCGGCGAGCTGCTCCGCCTGCTGATCGGCCATCCGCGGACCACCATCGGCTACGCGGTCTCCACCAGGTTCCCCGGGCGCCGGGTGGATACCGTCCACCCGAACCTGCGCGCCCAGACCGACCTGGCCTTCTGCTCGCTCGACCAGCTGGGTGACTGCGACACGCTGTTCCTGGCTACCCCGCACAAGACCACGATGGGGCTGCTGCCCGCCTTGCGGGCGCCCCGCGTGATCGATCTGTCCGCCGACTTCCGGCTCCAGGACCCCGCGGTCTTCCAGGACTACTACGGCACCTCGCACACCGCGCCCGGGCTGCTGGCCGACTTCGTCCCCGGCTGCCCCGAGCTGTTCCGGGCGGATCTGGCCGGGGCCAGCCGGATCAGCGTGCCCGGCTGCATGGCCACCGCCGCCATCTTGGCCCTGGCCCCGCTGGCCGAGCTGATCGAGCCGGCCGTGCAGGTCGACGGGCGGACCGGTTCCAGCGGGTCGGGGGCCACGCCCGGGCCGCATGACCAGCACGCCGAGCGCAGCGGGGCGATGCGGGTCTTCGCGCCGGTGCGGCACCGGCACGAGGCCGAGGTATCCGCGCTGACCGGCCTGAAGGTGCGGATGACGGCCACCGGCATCGAGGCGGTCCGCGGCGTGCAGGTGGTCTGCCACGCCACCGCCAGGCCCGGCGGGCCCGGCGGGCCGCTGGACGAGCTGGCCGTGCGGCGGGCCTACCGGCAGCGGTACGCCGATGAGCCGTTCGTCCGGATCGTGGCCCACCGGCACGGCGCGTTCCGGCTGCCTGATCCCAAGATCCTGCTCGGCTCCAACTACTGCGACGTGGGCTTCGCCGTGGCCGGCGACCGGGTGACGGCGATCGCCGCGCTCGACAACCTGGTGAAGGGCGGGGCGGGCACCGCGGTCCAGTGCCTCAACATCGCGCTTGGCTGGCCGGAGCGGCTCGGGCTTGAGTTCCCCGGCCTGCACCCGATCTGACGCCGATGCCTGACCTGACGGTGGTGAAATGCGGCGGCGCGGTCGATCCCGGCGGCCTGCGCCGATATCGCCCGGCTGCGCGCGGGCGGGCAGCTGGTCGTCGTGGTCCATGGCGGCGCGCCTGACATCGCCCGGCTGGCCGCGCAGATGGGCGTGGCGCAGCGCACCCTGCGCTCGCCCAGCGGGGTGACCAGCCGCCACACCAGCCCGGACATGCTGGACGTGGTGATGCTGGCCCTGGCCGGCCGGGCCAAGCCGCGGCTGCTGCAGGCCCTCGTGGCGCACCAGGTCCGGGCGGTCGGCCTGACCGGCCTGGACGACGGCCTGCTCCAGGCCCGGCGCAAGCAGGCCCAGCGGGCCGTCGTCGACGGCCGCACCATCATCGTCCGTGATGACCTGTCCGGCCGGATCGTGGCCGTCCGGCCGCAGCTGCTGCTTGCGCTGCTGGCCGCCGGGCTGACCCCGGTGGTCTCGCCGCCCGCGGCCGGGCAGGACGGCACGGCGCTGAACGTCGACGCGGACCGGGCGGCCGCCGCGATCGCGGCCGAGCTCGGCGCGGGCCGCCTGATACTGCTGACTGCCGCGCCCGGGGTGCTCAGCGACCCGGCGGATCCCGGCAGCGTGCTGCGCCACTGCGAGCTGCCGGCCAACGGCCCGATGCCGTACGCGGCCAGCGGCGGCATGCACCGCAAGCTCGTCGCCGCGCGGGATGCCGTGCGCGGCGGCGTGCCGGAGGTCATCATCGCCGACGGCCGGCGACCGCGACCGCTCACCGGGGTGGCCGGGACAATCGTGGAGGTGCCGACATGACGCCAGCTGACCTGCTGTTCCAGATGCTGCAGATCCCCTCGCTGTCCGGCGCGGAACAGGAGCTCGGGCTGTTCCTGGCCGGCGTACTGAGCGACCTGGGCTTCGCCGTCCGCCGGGACGAGGTGGGCAACGTGATCGGCGACATCGGCACCGGCGACGGGCCGGTCATCATGCTGCTCAGTCACATGGACACGGTCGGGCCGCAGCTGACCGCGCGCCGGGACGAGGCGCGGCTGTACGGCCGGGGCGCGGTCGACGCCAAGGGCCCGCTGGCCACGATGATCTGCGCGGCGGCCCAGCGCCCGGCGTTCCCCGGCACGCTGCGGGTGATCGGGGCGGTCGAGGAGGAGCGGCTGTCGCGCGGCGGCCACCATGTGGCCAGGACACAGCCGCCACCCGATGCCCTCATCATCGGCGAGCCCGGCGGCTGGAACCGGGTGGTACTGGGCTACAAAGGCAAGATCGACCTCGAATACTGGGTGGAGCGCGCCCCGGCGCATTCCACCAAGCCGATGCAGAAAGCCAGCGAGGCCGCGGTCGC
>CAWBJA010000016.1:0-77162 GCA_963788895.1 uncultured Actinomycetota bacterium
TCCCTGTGGAGCTAAGGGGACTCGAACCCCTGACCCCCTGCTTGCAAAGCAGGTGCTCTTCCAGCTGAGCTATAGCCCCGGCGATTTAGTTGTCTGACCAGCGGTTTGCTGATCTCGCGCTACCGTAGCATTGTGCTGCATGGGTGTAAAGCCACCTGATTTTCGTCCGAGCGTACGTTCGGACGGGCTACGGAGACGCGATGACAGAACAGCCCGGTGTGCCACTAGCTGGCCTTCTGCCCTCATGGGAGTTCAATCTAGAAGACCGCGACCTGTCAGCCCAGACCGTCGAGGTCTACCTGCGGACCGGCAACCAGTTCACGCGCTGGCTGGCCGACAACGAGCTGCCCGACGACCACCGAGACGGTATCGACGCGAAGCATGTCCGGGCGTTCCTGGCCGCCGAGACGGCGCGCACCTCGGCCATCTCGGCCCACCAGCACTACCGGAACCTGCGGGTCTGGTTCAAGTGGCTGGCCCGGGAGGGCGAGCGGCAGGCGCCCGACCCGATGCCGCGGGTCGACGAGCCGAAGACCACCAAGAAGGTCAAGGAGATCCTCGCCGAGGACCAGCTCGCCGCGCTGCTGCGCACCTGCGAGGGCAACGGCGTTCGAGGCCCGGCGCGACATGGCGATCATCCGCATCCTCATCGACACCGGGGTCCGGGTGAGCGGCCTGGGCAACGTCCGGATCGAGGACGTGAACCTGCCCCGGAAGATCATCAGGATCATGCTGAAGGGCGGCGACGAGCACCTGGTCCCGCTCGGCCGGAAGGCCGCCGCGGCGCTCGACCGCTACATCAGGACCCGGGCCCGGCATCCGCAGGCGGCCTCGCCCGTGGCTGTGGCTCGGGATGAGCGGCCGGGACACCGGCCACTTCGGCACGGCCGGGATTCAGGACATGCTGGAGCGGCGCGGCAAGCTGATCGGCATGCCCCGGCTGACCCCGCACTGGTTCCGGCGGACGTTCGCTCACGACTGGCTGGACGGCGGCGGCAGCGAGACTCGACGGGATGCGGATCGCCGGCTGGAAGACCCGGGCGATGATCGAGCAGTACGCCGGCGAGCTGGCCGCTGAGCGAGCCCGCGAGGCGCACGCCCGGCTGTCACCCGGTGACCGGTTCTGAGATTTTCCTGAGATTTTGGTAACGACAAACCGGACACTGGACACATTAGGGCACAGGAGTCAACCGGAGTCCGGGACATAGCCACGACTGAGCGTTATCGCGCTGATCAGCAGGAACGCGCCCGGACCCCATGGATTTCGATACGGTAACTCGACTTATGCAAATGTGTTTCCACAGGTCACCGGGGGATTGTGGTAACTTGCGCGACTCGTGATCAAGGTTCAACATGAGACTCGATCTAGCGTTCGCCCGTCGCAGAGATGGCAACGGGCAGCGTTAAGGGAGGCCCTGGCCGTGCTTTGGTCGGCTCAGGCCAGGACCGCCCTTTTTTGCCCATCCACGGTGCGTAGAGAGGCCAGTCAAGGATGCATGCAAGCAACCCCGCAGCGCAAGCCGGCCGCATAGGTGGCTTGACCCGGGCCGCCACGGCGCCCAGCCCGCAGGCCATCACCCGGGCTGCCCGGGACAGCCGCTGGCAGCAGTATGTAGCCCGTGTCCGCGAGGCTGTCCCCGACCTCCAGGACGAAGCCGAGATCACCCGCCGGGCCGAGCTGTTGCGCCGGGCCGACATGGTGTCTATGTCGATGAAGGCGGCCAAGGCGCGCCGGCTGAAGGCTGAGCTGGCCGCGCTCGATCGCGAGCTGGACGCTAGCGGCCTGGCTGATGCGGGCCGCGACGGGATCGACCTGGACACGGCGGCCAGCAGGTGACCCGCGACGAAAAGGGCGGCCCCTCTCGCAAGGGCCGCCCCGCAAAGCATCTCGACATCAAGACAATAGCACCGCGCTGGCAGGCTGAGCGCGCTTTGCGCGACCTGGAAAGCGGCGGGTCGGCCAACGCGCTCGGCGCTGCGATCCTCGGGGCGATGCTGCCGGACGGCACGATCCCCCGGCATGTCGAGCGGAAGCTCAGCATCGGCGAGCTGTGCCGCCGGGCGGGCCAGGCTCAGCAGGCGGACCTACTTCCGCGCCATCCGGGTCCTGGAGCACGCGCGCATCGTGGTCCGCGAGTCCTACGTGACCTGGCACCGGCGGCTGCGCCTGTGCTGGCGGCACACCAGGATCGTGCTTCACCCTCGGTTCTCTGACCTGCGAAAGTGCCAAAATGACACCGCGATTAAGGGAGACCAACCGAAGGTTGGACCTACTGCAGGTTCTATAGGTACAGACCGTAGTGCGCGGGCGCGCGAGGACAAGAACAAGATCCTCGGCAACTGGCCCCGGCTGGCGAAGTCCAGGACCGACGTCCCGCAGCTCAGGCCATGCGCCCGGACCCTCGCGGAAGCCCTGGCCCACGCCGGGTGCCCGGCATGAGGCGGCACCGGCAGGCCGATCCGGAACGGGCCGACTACACCGGGATCTGGGACGACCACCTCACCGATGCCCAGCTGACCGAGGTCCAGCGGCGGCGGCTGGCTGCCCGCACCGCCGAAGCCAGGGTGCTGATCGAGACGGCCAGGGCTGACCGGGAAGCCCGGCGCGAGCGCGTGCTGCGGTATCCCGACCTGGCCCGGCGCCTGGTCACCGAGGCGGGCTATGCCCGGCCAGAGCAGTGGAACGGGTACGTCCCGCCCCGCCACGTCTCGGGCCGGGTAGCGCCGGCCGACAAGGCGGCCCGAGGCTCCGACGTGCTGAACCTGTCCCGGGCCCGGGCGGTGCTGGTGCAGATCTGCGCCGACGCTTTGCAGCGCGAAGCCACTCCGGATGGTGCTCATGGCTGACCTCAGCCCGGCCGGGTACTCACCTGACGACCTGATCGCAGGGATCATGGTCGCGCTCAGCGAGAGCGGCATCGAGATCAGCGACGAGCCCCACCGGGAACAGGCGTTCTTGGCAGCCAGCTCGCTGCTCTTGGCGCTCGGTGTCGTGCCCGTGGTCGACCCGGCCGACTCCAGCCGGGCGGCCGGGGTCGTACGGGAGCTGATGCTGGCCGAGCAGGTCAAGACCACGACCCGGCCGCGGAGGCTGCTGTGAGTTCGGCAAGGCAAGCTTTGAACGGTACGGCTCAACGTATGGATATCGAGCCGGGCCTGGTCGTCGCGCTAGACGAGATCTACCTGGCACTGCGGAAGGATCACCCCGACTTGCCGCTGGCGCTCGTCACGGTCGAAGAGCCCCACCCCGCTGTCATGTTCCGGGTGGCGTGCTGGCGCCCCGGCCGGTTCGTCACCGCGGCTGGCGTCTTCGAGGGCCGCATCGCGTTCGGCTATCCGTCGCCGCATCGCACCGTGCCGCGGCTTCTGTTCACCGGCACCCCGGCAAATGTGCTGGAGGTGCTGGTGCACGAGTCGGCACATGCCCTGGGCACCGCTCGCGGGATCAGGGACACCAGCCGCCGCGGCACCTACCACAATGACCGGTTCCGCGAGCTAGCCGAGGAACTCGGCCTGGTCGCCACGAAGAGCAAGACCGGCGGATGGAACCGACCGCGCCATCGGCGGCACTGCTGGCCCGGTGCGCCCATCACCTGGCATCGCTGGCCGAAGCACGGCCAGCACCTGATGAATTGAACGGTATCGCTCAAACCGAGGGAGTCACGTCATGACCGCCTGGTGGGTCCTGTTCGGTCTCGACGTCGGCCTGGCCGTCGCCTGCATCACCGTCATCCGGCCGCTCAGCGAGGCAGTCCGATGCCGACCTCAAGGCCGCCCGGGCCGACGCTGCCGCATCCCTGGCCCGGGCCCGGGCCGACCTCGCCGAACAGGAAGCGGCCACGCTGTGAGCGAAGCGGAGCTGCAGGCCAGCGTCATCGAACTGTGCCGCTGGCTGCGGCTCCGCGCCTACCATCCCTACGACTCGCGCCGGTCGGCGCCGGGGTTGCCCGGACCTGACGATCGCCGGGAGCCGGGTCCTGTTCCGCGAACTCAAGTCGGCGGCCGGGCAGCTGTCCCCGGCGCAAGCCGACTGGAAGTGGGCTCTCCTCGCCGCGGGCTGCGACTGGGCACTGTGGCGGCCGGCCGACTGGCACGACGGGACGATCAGGCGCGAGCTGGAGGCGCTTCGCTGACGAACGTCCCGTAACCGGTCACCATCTCGATCAGCCCCTCGGCCTTCAGGATCCGGAACGCCTTCCTCACGGTGTCCGGGGAGACCTCCCAGGCTCCGGCGAGCTGGAGGATGGACGGCACGCGGGAGCCCGGCGCCAGCTCGCCGCTGGTGATCTGCTCGCGGATCGCGTTAGCTATCTGCCGTGAGGGAGGGACTGGGGTATCGCGGGACACCATGGGGTAGGTAATACCCGCCTTACCTTCAGGTGACAACGGACCCCATGGGGTAGACCGGGGTCATGCGCCAGGTGTCTGCTAGGCGTCATGTACACCGATAGCGAGGAGTTCGAGATGGTCCGGCTGATCAACGACTTCGGCGGCGAGTGGGACGTAACCCGGGTCACCGATCCGCCCGTCTACGTCGCGTACATCCGGTTAAGCGACACTGCGTCCCGGGTCGTCGCGGCCTACAGCCTGCCTGAGCTGCGGGCGAAGATGAACGGGACCTGGGTCCGGCCGGGCCAGGACAAGCGCGAGAAAGCGACCACAGCATGATCACCCATCCCTGGCGCGCGTTCGCCGCAGCCGTCGTGGCCATGGCCCTGGCCGTGATCCTCGGCCGCGCGCTCATCGTCCGCCACCAGCTGGAGAACCAGCCGCAGCAGCCCAGCGCCTGCGCCGCGTTCACAGGCCAGCTCGACCCGACGCAGCAGCAGATGGCCAGGGCCGCGGGCTGCCCGGTCCCCTGAACGTCTAGCCCCCTAGATCTTTCCCTCGCGCGCGCGTACGCGCGAGAGGCCGCTTTGCATGCGGGGTCGGCCAAAATTCGCGGATAATTACCGCGACCCGATTCCTGGCACCCCGTACCTGCCTACCTGGGGTTATGGCCTGGGATCGTTAGCGCGGCAAACGGCTTGCAAGATCAGGTGAAAGCTCCGGAATCGTCGACCATGCGGCCTTCGGCGCGGCGGAACGGGTTGTAGGGCATCGACGCGGGGTCGTGGCCGTAGGTGCTTGCGATGTGGGCTCTGCCCTGGTTTTTGGGCCAGATCGTGAAAGAGACCCGCCATGTGCCGTCGCTAAGCTGTTCGACGTGCTCAGCGCTCCTGGAGCTGCAGCTAACGCCCAGGTGGCGTGCTGCGTTGTTGATGGACCGGCGACCCTGGTCCGCGGCTTCCTGGGTGGCGAATCCGTCGACTACATAGGGCTGGCCGGTGCCCAGGTACCCCTTGGCCAGCGCGTCCTTGATGACCGGGTGGGCGCGTTCGTCGCGCGGGCGGAGGCTTTGCGGGTGTCGTCCGGCCATGCGCAAAGCGTATAGGTGTTCGCTGTGCGAACAAACGGCTAGTGTGTGGTCATGGCGGATGAGGACGGGCAGGACCCGGGCCGGGATTTCGCGGCGCTCATGTCCGGTGCGGCGCAGGCCGCGGCCCCGGCGGACGTCGAAGCGCCCTATGGCTTCACGATCGACCGGGAGACCGGCGAGCACCGGCCGAAGAAGACCGCTGGCCGGCCGCGCAAGCCGCCGGGCCTGGACGACCTGAAGGCCGCCAAGGCCGAGAGTGAGACGTCTGGGCCTGCCGCCCCCGCCCCGGAGGACCGGGCGCCGTCGAAGGGCAAGCGCACTCGCAGGGCGGGCCGGACAGCCGGGGCCCCGAAGGACGACGCGCCGGTCCCGCAGCACCGGCCTGGCCAGATCACCAAGGGTGTGAACCGTTTGTACCGGCGGGCCGGGAAGATCGTCCGGGCGATGGACCGGGACATCGGCGTGGCGATCCTGGAGTCCGCCCGGGATGACGATGAGGAGTCGGTGGGCGCGGCGTGGGAGGAGCTGGCCCGGACGAACCCGCGGATCCGGGCGTTCCTGCTGCGGTGCATCGGCGGCGGGGCATGGGGCGCGCTGATCATGGCGCACATGCCGATCTTCCTGGCGATCGTGATGAAGGACGGGATCCGCAAGCACGTCCCGTTCATGAAGCTGATCGAGTCGATGGCCGAGCCAGACGAGACCGCGACGGACCAGGAGAAGTCCGAGGCCCTGAACCCGGACGACCTCAAATCGATGATGGGCATGGCGCAGCAGATGATGGCCAGCATGGGCGGCCGGGTCGCGCCGCCCGGCGCGGCGTCGGAGCGCTCGGCGGCGTGATGGACGATTGCCCGAACATCGACTGTGACGAGCCTGGCCATGAAGGGCATCATTGCGGGTGCTTTTTCTATGGTGGTGCCTGCTGCCTGTGCGGCGCGCCCGGGGCCGACTGATGCCCTCCCAATATGGCTACCGGCACGAGCTGCGGGAGCTGCCGCCGGACGAGATGGCCCCGGTGCTGGAGTGGGACGACTTCCTGACGTACGTCCTGGACTGGCGGCAGGGCGAGCACTTCGGGCTGGTCGGCCCGACCGGGTCGGGTAAGTCGACGTTCATCTACTCGATCCTGCCGATGCGGAAGTACGTCACGTTCTTTGCGACCAAGCCGAAGGACGGCACGCTCGACGAGTTCGCGAAGTCGGGCGGGTACGTCAAGATCCCCGACTGGCCGCCGATGCAGGGCGTGCGCCCGTTCCGCCGGCCGGTGTCCGCGGCGGACATGCCGCGGCGGCTGCTGTGGCCCGACGCTTCGCAGATCGGCGCGGTCAAGGCCCAGGAGAACATTTTCCGTAAGGCCATCGGCGACATCTACCAGCAGGGCGGCTGGTGCGTCGTGTGGGACGAGTTCTGGTACCAGACCCAGATCATGGACATGGAGGACGAGGCGCGGATCCTGCTGCAGCAGGCCCGGGCGAACGACATCTCGTTCGTGATGGGCGCGCAGCGGCCGAGCCGGGTTCCGGTGGAGATGTGGGATCAGTCCACGCACCTGGCGATGTGGAAAGACAACGACGAGCTGAACCTGAAAAGGATGGGCGGGGTCGGCTGGCTGGCAGCCGGGCCGATCCGGGCGTTCGTCGCGAACCTGGAGCAGCACCAGATCTTGTACGTGAACACCAGATCGGGGCACATGTACCGGACGACGTCACCCGAAGTCTGATGTTCACTGTACGTACGTTTGTACGCATAGCGAACAGCGCGCTATCATGCGCCCATGGATCACCTGGAGCAGGCAGCCGCCAAGGTCGCCGAGCAGGTCGCGGCTGACGTCGTCAAGATCGTCACCGCCAGCGAGCACTACGCCCCCATGATCGAGGCCATCGCGTCGAAGACCCTCGCCGCGCTCAGCGTCCTGGCCAGCGCCTGACATGGTGCCTGACAAGTTCAGCGAGCCGCAGCCGGTCTACCTGGTCCCCGGCCCGGGAGAGCTGGCCAAGCCGGCCGCCGGCGTCCTGCTGGTGTTTGCCGGCCTGGTCGTCGTGACTCTCTGGTGCGCCGGGCTGATCGAGTTCACGGGCGCACTCGCCGCGCTCGGCAAGGCCAGCAGCTGACCATGGCTGATGTCGTGGTCTCCGAGGGCGGCGAGACGGCCGAGCCGTCGACCGCTGCCGAGTCCGCGCATGAGGCCGCGGTCGCTGAGGGCGCTTCGGCTGTCCAGGCCGAGCAGGCCAGCGAGGCTGCGGCTGAGGCCACGGCCGCCGCTGAGGTTGCCCTGGCCGCCGCTGAGGCGAACATCGAGGCCGGCGCCGCTGTAGAGGGCGCGGTCGCGTCGGCCGAGCAGTCAGCCGCCCAGGCGACCGTCTCGGCGGACATGGTCCACCAGGCGCTGCAGGCGCAGACCGCGGCGATCGCCGCGCTGACCGAGGAGCTGGCCGCGCAGCGGAAGGCCACCGCGGAGCCCAAGCCCAAGACTGCCCCGCCCGGCGGGGACCGGGAGCCGTCCGATCGGACCCCGGGTTATTACCGCAAGATCGGCCGGAGGAAGTAGCCATGCATTTCCACATTGGCGCGATGGAATTCATCGTTTTCGCCGCGTACTACATCATCCTCAAGGCGGTCCTCTGCCTGATCAACATCGAGACCCGGCGCGCTGGCCTTAAGGTGCCCGCGGCCGTTAGTGGCCTGCTGGCCTGAAAGGAACGACGACGATGGCGGCTGCAGCGGGTAGCACCACGCAGGCCAGGCCCAAGGCCCCGGACGCGGCGGACAGCGCGGGAAGCGGCGGCGGGGTCATCCCGTTCGTCCGCGGATCCGGGCTCGGCCGGTACAAGTTCTTCGACAAGTCCGGGCTGACCCTGCTGACCAACACGCAGGACCTCGGGCCCGATCCCGATCAAGGCATACGACTACATGCGGTCGGTGCTGGTCGTGGTGAACGCCACGGCGCCGGGCGGCGGGTCCGCCGTGACCACCGTGGAGGACGGCCCGTTCTGCGCCGTGACCAACGTCAAGGTGGAGCAGCCCAACGGCCAGACCATGTACCAGGTCAGCTCGGGCTACTCGGCGGCGATGATCCACAAGTACGGCGGCTATGTCGGGTACAACGACCCGCGGGCGCTCAGCGACTTCGCCTACTCGACCGGCGCCGGGACCGCGCCGACTTTCACGTTCCGGTTCCGCATCCCGTTCGAGATCAACATCCGGGACGCGCTCGGCGCGCTGCCGAACAAAGACGCGAACGCGCCATTCAAGTTGTATTTGACTTTGAATACCCTCGCCAATGTTTATGGCGGGGCGCCGACCACGCCGACGCTGCGGGTCCGCTGCTACCTGGAGGCGTGGGACCAGCCGCCCGCGGACCTGGACGGCGCAGCAGTGCCAGACCACCCCGCCGAACATGAACACCCTGCAGCGGTGGACCGAGCAGCCGATCGCGGTCAACGCCGGCCAGTTCGACGCGCAGCTGAAGCGGCTCGGCAACTACATCCGCATGATCATCCCGATCCTGCGGCGGTCCAGCTCGACCCGCGCCAACGGCGATGCGGACTGGCCGGACCCGATGCAGATCGTCCTGGACGAGGACACCAAGGACAACGTGGACAAGTCGCAGTGGCTGCAGGACATCTACGAGAAGTGGGGTTACGGCCAGGTCGCGATCGGGTCGGCGACCACCTCGGCGGACGGCCCGTCCGGTCACGACAACGGCGTGTTCCCCTACGACTACTGCCATGAATTCGACGGCACCGTCGGCCAGGAGCTGGGCGACCTGTACCTGCCGACGATCGAGTCCGAGGCCTACATCTTCCGGGGCAGCTGGGGCAACAACGGCACCATGACCACCCTGGTCAACGAGATCTTGCCGCAGGGCGACATCTTCCACTGAGCAAACCGGCACCTCGCGTGCCGATTTGGAAAGGGCCGGGAATGGGTTACTGCCAGTACCGCTACAGCGCGACCGAGCAGTATCAGCGGACGAAGCCGGGCATGGCCCCGGAGACGTCCTGCGGCGCGCCGACGCATGCGGCCGTGGACGACCCGGAGCTAGTCCCGGTTGTCGAGCAGGGCCCGGACGGCCCGGTGCACATCCTGCGGCCGTCCGGGCGGTTCACCGCCCGGCCGCAGGACGACCCGCACTGCCCGGCGCACGGCGGCACTGAGCCGCCCCCGGAGCCGGTGATCACGCTGGACCAGATCGAGGCGCACCGGGACGCCTACAACGAGCTGGTGGCGCGGTTCTCCGCTCAGCAACTGCCCGCTGGTCCCCGGCCGCCGACCTTCGATGAGGTGGTCGCGGCCGGGCAGCAGCTGACAGCGACCATCGCCGCGGCCAGCAGCCAGAACCTGCGGGCCATCGAGGCAGTTAGGAATCCGGCATGAAGTCGAGCAAGGGCAGTTCCGCGGCGGGCCTGTTCACCACCGAGCCGGTCCCGGTCGTGTTCGCGTTCGTCATCCTGGCCGCGCTGATCATCCTGGCGCTGCTGCGGCATTTCTTCGGCGCGATCCGGCTTGAGGCCGGGACCAAGTAGGGAGATTGCAGTGGAGAAGATCGAGTGGCTGCAGGTGCTGATCGCGTTCGCGCTCGGCGTGCTCCTGTCCGCCATGGTCAAGAGCGTCGTGTCCCAGGTCCGCGGTAAGGCCGCGGGCGCGATCGGCGGCTGATATGCGCGTCAACGACCTTTTCGACATCGTCGGCGGGATCCTGACCATCGCCCTGGTGGCCGTGGTCCTGACGAAGAAGAACACCGCGTCGGATGTGAAGGCGGCGGGCGGGACTTTCACGTCCGCGCTCAAGCAGGCAGAGGCGGGCTGAGGCGTGGCCGGGTTCCTGGCTGCCCTGTTCGGGGGGCCCAAGACGGCCGACCCTGACCCGGTGCCAGGGATCGGCGGCTACGACTATCCGCGCGGCCCGGCCGGCCAGACCGGCTACCCCGGCTCGACCAGCTCGACGCGGTACAACCCGCGGCTGGCCGACAAGAACCGGCTGAAGGGCCTGCCGACGCAGACGGTGGAGGCGCAGCAGCTGCATCGGCAGGACAACCCGGGGGAGTGGCACGGCGGCCTGCCGTTCGGCGACGCGCCGTCAGCGACCTACGTCGGCCCGCAGTACCAGGACACCGAGAAGCGGTCGAACCCGGTCATCTCGGCGGGCACGCCCGGCGGCCAGAACCAGCGGAACACCAAGTTCTACGGCGGTATCCAGGCCCGCCCGGGCGAGACGCAGACCTACCAGGTACCGCCGAAGGGCGGCCGGCCAGCGACCGAGGTTGAGGTCCCGTCGCGGTACGTCTTCGGCGGCGTCAACGGCGGCTACGAATCGCATTCGATGGACCGCCGCATGCCGTACACCGGCCACGGCACGACCGGCAATCTCCGCAGCGTCCGCGGCGCCGTGCTCGACGGCAACCGGTTCACCCAGGCCCCGCCGGTCCTGCAGGCGCAGGGCACCGGGTACGGGAAGGCCAGGCTGCGGCAGCGGCACCGGCCCACCGTGTTCGCCGAGCCCGCGCCGTGGTCGGCGAACTTCTACGACACGACGGAGGCCACGGGCGGCCCGGCGACTCCGGGCACCCCGGCCACCGTTCAGAACGTGCTCGTATCCCCGGCGCCGTCCCGGGGCAATGCGAAGTGGAGGCGTGGTGGCTGACGCTCCGGTCGCATCGAAGTCGAGCCTGGGGTTCCTGGCCCGCAAGATCGGGCCGGTCCCGATCTGGCTGATCGCCCTGGCGATGGTGGGCGCCTATTTCTGGTATGAGCGTTACGGCCCGGGCGCGTCCAGCTCGAGCGCGGCGGCGACGGACGCGGGCACGGACCCGGACACCGGCGAGCTTTACTCGTCGGAACTGGCGGCGGCCGAGCAGCAGATCCAGGATTTGCAGACTCAGCAGGGCACCCCGGGCCCGGCCGGGCCGGCTGGCCCGCCTGGCACGCCCGGTGCCCCAGTCCCCGCGCCGACACCTGCACCGGCGCCGAAGCCTGCACCGGCCCCTGCCCCCAAGCCCGCGCCGAAGCCCGCCCCCAAGCCCGCCCCGAAGCCGCCGGCGAAGACCCCGGCGACCAAAGAGGTCACGGTCGTGAAGTGGACCAAGACGAACACGCCGTGGAACTCGACGCTCGACGGCATCGCGGCCCACGAGCACACGACGCTGGCCGAGATCCTGAAGCTGAACCCGTCGATCAAGAATCCCAACCTGATCCACCCGGGCCAGAAGATCAAGGTTCCGGCGACGACGGCCAAGGCGTCGGCCGTGGTGAACACCGCCGCGGCGGCGGCGGCACCGCAGGGCCTGAGCAGATGGAGGACGGCGGCGTGAACGCGACCACTGAGGACCGGCTGGCGAAGCTTGAGGACCGCCTGGACGCGATCGAGCGGATCGTCCGCGAGGCGCAGGCCAAGGTGGACGCCTTTGCAAAGGGGCCGGGCAAGAAGTTCCTGGGCATGCTCGGCCTGGACCTGTGATGCGCGCCTCCTACCTGATGGCGCTGGCTGTCGTCCTGTACGTGATCAAGCGGTGGGCGGCTGGCGAGACCGCCATCGACGCCAGAGCGGTGGTCGGCGGCGTGTTCGCCATCGTCGTCATCGCGTCGCTGGACGAGGGCAAGACCGAGGAGATCGCAAAGGGGTTCGCGTGGCTGTTCCTGATCGTCGCCGCCTACGGCGCGATCCAGCCGATCGCCAACGCGGCCCAGGCCAAGAAGACCGGCAAGACGCCTGCCAAAACGCAGGCCACGGTAACCGGAGGATGACATGAGCAAGATCGACTTGCCGGACGCGCGGTACGGGTTCTGGGTAGCGCTCGGCGTGATCGCCGCGCTGATGCTGGTTGCCCTAGTCCGGTCCCTGCTGTCCCGCGTCGCGAGCAAGAACGGCTGAGTCCATGGCTGAGCCGTCGGACGTCGCTGCGGTCGGGGCCCTCGCGGTCACGGCCGCTGTAGGGCTGTTCCGGGAGCTGCTGCCCCCGCTGCCCGACGTCCGCCGGTCCAGTGACCCGGAGATGGCCTGTGATGTCCGCGTGGGCGAGGTGGCCGGGTCGGCGCTGACCATCGGCATCGGCGCGGTCATGGCCGTGCTGCTGCGCACGCACACCCCGCTGACCCTGGCCGTGGCGCTGGCGCTGGGCCTGGTCATCGTCTACGAGCGGGCGCTACGGATGAGAGGGGCGGGCCGGTGAGCACCGTCAGCAAGCGGGAATGGGTCGACCGTTCCACCGGCGAGGCGTACTCCGACGAGATGGACGAGGCGTTCGACCGGCACACCGAGGAGGACGCCGGTAAGCAGCGCCGGTCACCGTCGACCGGGCGGCGTGACCCGCTCGGCCGCCGCAAGCCTGAGGGCGGCCCTGAGCACGGCCACGCGTCCCATGTGACCGAGGCCCCGGCGCGGCGTGCTCCGCTGCCCGGATCGCAGCCCCACGTGCCGCACGAGCCGGTGGAGCCGCACGGCCCGCTGGACGTCGGCCCGGCCAAGCCCTACTACTCGGGGATGATGGCCCACGGCGTGTCCGCGCCGGTGGTGCACGGCGGCCGGCCAGCGCCGAAGGATGAGGACCGCGCGGCCAGCCAGGCGACGAAGCACGCGCCGATGCCCGCGGCCCCGGCGAAGGAACACCCGGTACCCGTCTACATCGTCGATGTGGGGTCCGGGACGGCGCCGCTGGGCCGGATGGCCACGAAGATCGTCACCGTCCCGGCGGCCGGTTCCCAGCCGGTCCAGATCGCGGGCCGGGACCTGAAGCGGACCCGGGTCCGGCTGCTGAACGAAGAGGCGGCGACGTCGACCATGCTGGTCGAGCCGTCCAACCCTGCCCCCGGCGCCGGGTTCACCTACGTCCTGACGCAGCCCGCGCAGCTAATGGCGGTCAAGTTCACGCTGACGGCCAGCGCCGCGGTAGCGAACAGGTTCCTGCTGGTGACCATCCTGGATCCGGCGGGCAACCCGATCGCGCAGACCGGCGACACCGGGGCCGTGGTCGCGTCGACGTCGGCCACCGGATGGTTCATGCTCGGCATCGGCAGCCAGGCGAGCTTCCCGTCCGGCAACGCCGTGGAACCGCTGCCCGCGCTGGGCGTGCTCCCGGCCGGGTACCAGGTGCAGATCCGTGTCAGCGGCGAGGATGCAGCCGACCAGCTGTCGGCGATCGCGCTGACGTTCGACCAGTCGGCGAGCGGGGTGCGGGTCAGCGTCGGGCCGACCAGCGAGACCGGTGTCCTGCTGCCCCCGGCGATGACGTCGTTCGAGGAGTTCGCGACCCAGGACGACATGTGGGCCGTGTCCGCCGACGGCAGCACGCCGAGGCTGTCCGTGATCATCGAGTACACCGTCCCAGGAGGCGCGTAAGCCATGCCAGTCACCGATGTCAGCGGCGTGAAGCGGGTAGTGCCGACCGCGGCGGCGGGCGCGAACGCGGGTACCGGCCCGCCCGCCCCGGTCATGAACGGCAACTCTGACGATGACCGGGGCACGGTCACCTTCGGGTCCGGGACCACCCCGGCGGCCGGGGCGGTCGTGGTGGTCACGTTCGCGACCCCGCGGGACGCCAGCCGCCTGCCGGTCGTGCAGATCACCGAGACGACCACGGCGCTGGCCGCGCTGCAGCCTGCCGTCACCTCGATCACCTCCACCGGGTTCACCGTGTCGACGGCATCGGCCCTGGCCGGCAGCCAGGCGAACACGGTGTACGGGCTCGCCTGGACCTGCACGGACTGACGGTGGAGACCGCCGGGCAGCTGCATCAGGGCGGTTCGGTCACTCTCGACGCCAACGGGAACGGGACCGTCACCCTGATTCCCTACAACGCGAACCAGCGGTGGGAAGTCACCCAGATCAACGTGTCGACCAGCCAGGCCCCGACAGCCATCCCGGTGCCCACGGCGGAGGTGTTCGTGAACACGTCGCTGTCGCGGGTCAACAGCCGCGGCGCGAGCTGGTCCGGGAACCAGGACACCTACGAGGGCCTGGTCAAGGTCGGGCCGTGCGACACGCTGAACGTCGTGTTCTCCGCCGGGATCCCCGGCACCGTGGCGAGCGTGACCGTGGAAGGCACCTACTACACCAGGAGGGGCCAGTGAGCTGGTGGGAGGACGTCGCACAGGCCCTGGAGCCCGGGTTCCTGCTGGCCACCCACGACCCGGCGTGGGACGCCGAGAACCAGGGCACCGAGGCCGCGATCGCCAGCAGCACCGGATTCATGGGGTCGATCACGGCGTTCCTGGAGGCCCTGGCTGACTGGCGGATGTGGGCGTCGCTCGGCTGGATCCTGCTGGGCCTGGCGCTGGTGATCGCCGGGGCGATGCTGTGGCTGAAGAAGTCCGCCGGCGTGCTGGGCGAGCTGGCATGAGCAGCCCGGCCCCGGTCAGCCACGGCGAGGTGCATACCCCGCTCGGCGACGCGCCGGTCATCCCGCTGCTGATCATGATGATCGGCGGCTACCTCGCGTGGTTCGGCATCCACTACTGGCGTGACCAGGTGACCGTGTGGCCGTCCGACCCGGCCAAGGACGTCTTGCAGGGAAAGGGCGTCCCGGCGCCGTCGCGCTCGGCATCGTTCGTCAGCATCATCGCCCAGGGCGGCGCCGAGGCCGCCCAGGAGTCGGCCGGGGCCACGCCCGGCAGCATCGGCACCGGCTCGGACCTGTCCGCCAACCTGCAGTCCTACGCGGGCAAGGTCAAATACGTGTGGGGCGGGGCGAACCCGGCCACCGGGTGGGACTGCTCGGGCGCGGTGAACTACTGCGCGTGCCACAACCTGCGGCTCGACATCCCGGGGATCAAGGGCGGCCAGTTCACCGGCAAGACCCACGGGCCGACCACGGTCGAATGGATCACCTGGACCGGCTGCAAGACGATCAGCCGCAGCGAGATTCAGGCCGGGGATCTGTGCGTGTGGCAGAGCCATATCGGCGTGGCCATCTCCAACAGCGAGTACGTGTCCGCGGTCGACCCGGCCGAGGGGACGAAGGTCGGCCCGATCGACGGTGGCGGCCCGTCCGGGGAAACCCTGGTGCCCCGGCGGATCAAGCAGGCCGTGGCCAACGAGTCGAGCACCGGCGCGCAGAGCGGGTCGCCCGACGTGGAGAAGAACAAGAACACCGCGCGGCTGCTCTGCCAGCCGTTCGGGTGGAGCTCGGGGACCGAGTGGGACGACCTGGAGAACCTGTGGGAGCAGGAATCCGGGTGGAACGAGCTGGCCGAGAATCCGTCCGGCGCGTACGGCATCCCGCAGGCGCTGCCCGGGTCGAAGATGGCCAGCGCCGGGCCGGACTGGAAAACCGACGCGGCGACGCAGATCCGCTGGGGCCTGGGCTACATCGCGGGCCGGTACGGCTCGCCTAGCGCCGCGTGGAAGCACGAGCAGGCCAACGGGTGGTACTGATGCCCGCCCGCGTGCTCCTGGCCGTCCTGCTGCTTTCTGGCGCGCTCAGCGCGTGCCTGGTCCTCGCGCTGCTCGACACCCGCCCGGCCCGGCCCGGGCCCGTGATCAGCCTGCGGGACATCAACGACACCATCGGCGCGGTAACCGCCTACGTGCGCCAGCAGGGCGAGCTGACGTGACCGGGGTGCGCCGTGGGATTCAGTGACCCGGTAGTCGGCGGCACGGTGCTGCGCGTGCCCGCGATCCAGTCACCCAACTACGTGCTCGGGGTGTCCGGCTGGACGATCCGCGCGGACGGCTCCGCGCAGTTCAACAACATCTCGATCACGGGCGGCGGGGTCATCAAGGTCTCCGTCCAGGCCACCGCGCCGGCCGGGGCGCACACCGGGGACCTCTGGTTCGACACCTCCAACGGGAACCGGCTCAACCAGTACAACGGCACGATCTGGGTTCCTTTCCAGTACGGCACCAACGCGATAGCCAGCGGCGCCATCACGGCCTCGCTGATCGCGGCGAACACGATCACGGCGGCGCAGATCGCGGCCGGGACCATCACCGCGACGCAGATAGCGGCGGGCACGATCACCGCGGCCAAGCTGGCGGCCGGGCTGATCGTCGCCGGGATCGTGGACGGCACGACCATTTCCGGCGCGCAGTTCATCGCGCACGGCGCTTCCGGCGAGATGCTGGTCTACTCCGGGACGCCAGCCTCCGGGAACCTGATCGCGTCTGTGTCCGCCACATCGGGCGCCGACGCGCACGGCGACTCTTTCGCGGCGGGATTCTCCGTCTATACCGGCAACGGCGCGAGTGACCTGTTCCTGTCAGTCCAGAATGCCGGGCTGCTGTACGGGCTGAACTCCGACCTGCCCACCGGGACCGGCGGCCTGTTCGTCGTCGGCGGCGCCGAGATGCGCATACAGAACGTGCTGGTCGCTACCGACCCGGTGAGCGGCGGCCCGGAGACCTGGCACAGCCTGGGCACGCTGGCCGGCTACACCGTCAACTACGGCCGGTACCGGCTCACCCCCCGCAACGAAGTCGAGTTCGACCTTCATGTCACCGGGGGCGGCGCGAACGCGGGCACGGGCGTGGCCTTCGCGAACACGCTGCCCGCTGCTTACCAGCCGCTGGCCAGCGGGCCGACCCGGCGCTACCCGCTGGAATCCGGGCGGCCCGTGACCGCCGGCGACCCGTGGCCGCGAGCCGAGATCAGCACCGCCGGGGTGGTAACGATCTTCACGGCCGCCAACGTCGCGAACTCATTCAGCAGCGGCTTCAACATGCCGCTCGACTAGGAGCCGCCCGCCATGCTCGCCACCGCAGCCGTGCACACCACCGGCATCAACCTGGTCTCGGTCGGCACGCTGCTGCTCGGCGTGTTCGTCGCGGTCGGCAGCGGCATCGCGTTCGTCCTCAAGCGCCTGGACCGCAACCGGGACAAGACCGAGACGTTCGTGACCACGCAGGTAACCGCGGTGTCCTCGGCGCTGTCCGGCCGGCTCGACCGCATCGACACCCATCTCGCCGACCAGGACAAGACCGTGGCCGCGCAGAACGAGCGGCTGGCCCGCGTCGAAGGCCGGCTGCTGATATCCCCGCCAGAATGAGGAGACCCCCCATGCCGCACATCTTCTACGACTCGACCACCCCCGGGTTGATTCCGGCCGGTGCCGACGCCTGCCTGTACGCCGATGGCAAGTACGCGGCCCAGCCCGGCGCGGACAAGCGGTTCGGGCGCGTCCGGTGGATCACCATCAACGGTGACCCTAGCTGCGGCATCGTCGACTACGAGCGCGGCAACCCGGTCTATGCCGAGCCGGGGAAGCTCCGCGGCTACGTCGAAGCCCGCCGCGCCATGAAGCACCGGGCGCGGGTCTACACCGACCGGGCCGACCTGCCCGCGGTGCGCAAGCTCCTGGCCGGGCTGAGCTACCTGGTGTGGGTGGCCACGCTGGACGGAGACAAGCTCGCCCCGGACTGGACCGAGGGGCTGTGGGCGGTCCAGTACCAGGGCGGCCAGCACGCCCGCTACGACGAGTCGGTGCTCTACGGGGAGTGGTAATGGTGGCAGATCTGCCACCATTAGCGGATCCTGGGGCTAACCTTAATAATATTAAGGTTAGCCCTCTGACCTGCGGAAACGTCGCAGCTCTACGGCTGGTACCTGAACCCGTGCCGGACCGCCCACATCAGGATCCGGGCGAACCGCGTCAGTGAGTCTGTCGTCAGGTGTGCCGCCCACATCGCGTGGTGGTGGGCGGTCAGGTACGCGGCGAGCTGTGCAGTGAACATGGTGGTGCTCCTGTCTCGGAAGCAAAGTGCTTCCGGTTTGCTAGCGGTTTGCTTCGGGTTTGCTACGGGGCATGGTGAAGCTGCCGCCGGGAACGTGACCCGCCCGGAGGCGGCGGCGATGATGTCGATGGCGAGCGCCCGTGAGGCGCAGGCTGGTCTAGGAGCGGACAGGACGCATTCCCGGCGGCAGCTTCGGCCGTCTCCCCGGAGGGCCGCGTGAGCGCGGGGACGGGGCGCCCTGTAATAAGCGGACCAGGCTCAGGTGCCGCCCAGCACGCCGCGCTGGCTGCGGCCCGGGCGCGGAGTTCATGGCCGCGAGCGCCGTGAAAACGTCATCGACCTTGGCCCGGGCCTCCTGGACGCCGGCCTCGATGAGGTCCATCCGGGCACCTGCCGCGCGGCCCGGGCGCAGGTGACAGCAGAGAGTAATAAAGATGGTGGCACACACTTTTCTGACCTGCGCAGACATGACGGCCGCCCTGGTCACTCTCCGCAGGTGATAGATTCTGATCACCTGAGCCCGGGCCAGGCGGCCGGAAGCCCACTTCCGGGCGGAAGCCCACTTCCGGGGCCTCGCGGGATGCGGGAAGTCATCCCCGATCAGGAACCAGGCCGCGATCATCATCGCGGCCCACAGCATCAGGCACACGGCCATCACCGGCACCTGGCCGGTCACCGGGCACCGGCCCGGCAAGCTTCGATCTCGGCCAGCAGCTCACCGCTTCGGGCCATCGCGGCTTCCTGGCTGGTGCGACGCTCGCTGACCAGCCGGCCGCGCAGGCTGTGCAGGTCGGCCAGCATCCGGTCGACCGCTTCCATCGCGGTGTTACCGGCCCGGGTGATCTCGGGCTGAGGCCTGGTGTCGTCGCGGGCCGCCCACTGGGCCAGGGCCACGCCGAGCACGGCGAGGCTAGCGTCGAGCCGGCCGGGAAGGTCTGGAGTACTGGGCACTGCGGATCCCCTGTCCCGCCGGGGACCGCGAGTAGCCGCATAGGTAGTTAAAGAGCACCTGATTTTCACGCTACCGGTGGCGACGATATGCGTTTGACCAGGTCAGATGCCTATACGCTACAGGGGAAGAGTCGAAATGCTTGCAAAGCAGGTGCTCTTCCAGCTGAGCTATAGCCCCGGGCGGCGGTGATCCAGGCGATCTAAGGGTACCTGCGCGGGCGAGCCCCCGTCGGCGGGCTGACGCTCATTACCGGCCCGGCGGGCTGGCTAGCCTGCTGGGCGCGGCGGCCTCGGCCGGCCCGGATGCGGATACTACCGGGGCCTGGTCAAGCGGCGGGACATCCGGCGGAGAGTCGGCCGGCCCTGCCGCCCGCGGGCCGGGGTCAGCCGCTGGACCAGAGCCAGCCGCCGCCGCGGCCGAACCGGCCGGCCCTGACCCTAACCGGTCCGGCGTGCCCCACGCGGCGCTCAGCAGTTCCGGCAGCCCGGTCACGCTGGGCAGCAGATGCGTGGCGCCTGCCCGGCGCAGCCGGTCCCTGGTGTGGATCCCGGTCAGCACCCCCGCGACGATGCCCGCGCCCGAACGCTTCCCGGCCAGCACCCCGCTCTCCGTGGCGTGGACCACCACGACGTCACTGACATCCCTGATCCCCGTCCGGAGCATCGCGGCCAGGAACAAATCGGGCGCCGGGTAGCCGCGCGGGACGTCGTCAGGGCAGAGAGTCAGGTCAACCCGGTCCCACCAGCTCAGCGTGTCCAGCATCAGGCTGGTCACCCGCCGGGAGAATCCAGTGGTCAGGGCGACCTTGGCGCCCATCCCGGCCAGTTTGTCGATGACCTGCTCGGCGCCGGGGACCGGCGCGAGCCCGGATCGGTCGACGGCCGCGCTGAAGGACCGGTCGAAGGCCAGCTGGGCGGCCTGGGCCCGGGCCTGGCTCTCGGGGAACAACAGCTGCAGGACATCGATGACGGCCCGGCCCCTGGCCCGGTGGACCTGGGCCATGCAGCGGGCATAAGCGGCGGTGCCGGTGACCACGCCCTGGGTCGCGATGGCTTCAGAGTAGGCCCGCTCGACCATGCCGTCGTCGGCGACGGTCGTCCCGATCAGGCCGCAGCAGACAAGTGAGACCAGCGGGGTCTCACTCGCCTGCTCGCCTCCGCGCGATGCCATCGCCAATCCGGCTGGAGGTTAGTTGTCGCTGGTTGTCGCCTCGGTCCACAGGTCGAGTTCGGCGCGATCGGCCTGAACCTTCCTCCAGACGGCCAGGACACCGACCCCGACCAGGGCCAACAGGACCAACTTCTTCACAGTGCGCACCCCTCAAGCTTGGCCAGCGGCGGAGCCCGGCCACCGGGGCGGACGAGGCTCCCTGAGTTCCCAGCAGCCTAGCAAGTCGGCCGGTCAGCGCGGTCGGGCTACGCGAGTCTCGTCCCACACCGGCCCGTCGGCCTCGTACACATCCCCGGTGGCGCCGAACACCAGGAACCGGTCGAATGACCGGGCGAACCAGCGGTCGTGGGTGACCGCCAGCACCGTGCCGGCATAGGATTCCAGGCCCTCCTGCAGCGCCTCGGCGCTGGCCAGGTCGAGGTTGTCGGTCGGCTCGTCCAGCAGCAGCAGCGTCGACCCGGCTAGCTCGAGCAGCAGGATCTGCAATCTGGCCTGCTGCCCGCCCGAGAGCGTGCCGAACGGCTGCGTCGCGCAGGACTGCAGCTCGTAGCGCGCTAGCGCGGACATAGCCTCATTAACGAACATGGCGTGCTCGGTCATGACGATCTCGCGCGGACTACGTCCGGCCAGGTCCGGGCGGAAGTGCGTCTGGGCGAAGATCCCGGGCACCACCCTGGCCCCCAGCCGCGCCACTCCGGCATGCGCCACGTCGTCCCCGGCCAGCAACCGCAGGAAATGGGATTTGCCGGACCCGTTGGAACCCAGCACCGCGACCCGCTCGCCGTACCAGACCTCCAGGTTGAAGGCATTCATCAGCCCGGTCAGCTCCAGGTCCTCGCAAATGACCGCGCGCTTGCCGGTGCGGCCGCCGCGCAGCCGCATCCGCACGTTCTGCTCGCGCGGCGCCAGCTCGGGCGGCCCGGCCTCCTCGAACCGGCGCAGCCTGGTCACCGCCGCCTGCAGCCGCGAGGCCATGTCGGCGTTGTAGGAGGCCTTCAGCCGGTACATCCGGACCAGCTGCTTGATCTTCTCGTGCTCCTCGTCCCAGCGCCGGCGCAGCTCATCCAGCCGGTCGATGCGGTCCCTGCGGGCCTGGGCGTAGCTGGCGAACCCGCCGCCGTGTACCCAGATGTTTGCGTCCTCGACCGTGACGATCCGCTCCGCGCAGTTGGCCAGCAGCTCCCGGTCGTGGCTGACCAGCAGCACCGTCTTGGGCGTGGCCGCGATCTGCTGCTCCAGCCAGAGCTTGCCCGGCACGTCCAGGTAGTTGTCCGGCTCGTCCAGCAGCAGCACCTCGGCCTTGCCGCGCAGCAGCGACTCCAGGACCAGGCGCTTGCGCTCGCCGCCGGACAGGGTGTGCACTTCACGCCAGCGGCACCGGTCATAGCTGATCCCGAGCGCGGCCACGCAGCAGGCGTCCCAGTGCACTTCCGCGTCGTAGCCGCCCGCGTCGCCCCATTCGGCCAGGGCCGCCGCGTACCGAAGCTGGGTCGGCTCGTCGTCCCGCTCCATCATGGCCAGCTCGGCGGCTTCCAGCCGGGCCGCGGCCTCCTGGACCCGGCGCGGGGCGACCGATAGCAGCAGGTCATGCACGGTACCGGCGGGCGCCCCGGCGTCGGCCTCGGACCCTGTGCCGGCGTCGGCGTCGCTGGGACCGGCGCCGGCCAGGCCGCCGACGAACTGCCGCATGACGCCGAGGCCGCCCTGCGACGACACCGACCCTGACTGGGGGACGAGGTCACCGGCGATCAGCCGCAGCAGCGTGGTCTTGCCGGCCCGTTCGGCCCGATCAGCGCGGCCTTGGTGCCCTCGCCGATCCGGAACGAGGTGTCATCTAGCAGCACCCGCCCGTTGGGCAAGGTGTGGCTAATGTGTGAGGCCTCGACGTGGCCCACCCCGGCCCCCTCATGCTGGCTTGGCTCGTGCCAGACAATAACCTGGCCGGCCGGGGTAGCTCAACTCATATTCGGCCGGGCCGGCCTGCGGCCCGGCGCCCCGGGTCAGATGGTGCCGTCCTCGACGGCCGGCTGATCCAGCCGATGACGGGCCGCGGGCCAGGCCGTGTCCGTCCCGGCCTGGGCCTGGCTTTCCCTTATCTGGTCCGGCGGCTGACAATAGGCGGATGGAATCCGATGACCAGAACTCCAAGCCGCTGCTGCGGGCCTCCGACGCCGACCGCGACTCGGCGGCCTCGGTGCTGAACGAGGCGCTCGCGCAGGGCAGGCTGACCGCCGAGGAGCATTCGGACCGGCTCGACTTGATCTACGCGGCGAAGACCCACGCGGAGATCGTCCCGGTCATCGAGGATCTGCCCGCCGCCGCCGACTTCGCCCCCGCGGCGTACCGCAGCGCCGTGGCGGTACCCGGGGAGAAGACCCGGCCGATCATCGCCATTTTCGGCGGCGCGACCAGGAAGGGCGTCTGGCGGGTCCCGCGCACCTCGGTGGTAATCGCCGTGTTCGGCGGGGCCGACCTTGACCTGCGCTACGCGACGCTGCCAGGGCCGCAGATCACCATCAGGGCGATCACGGTGTTCGGCGGCATGTCGATCACCGTCCCGCCGGAGATGCACGTGATCGACTCCGGCGCGGCGATCTTCGGCGGCCGGGACGTGTCAGGGGAGAGCGCCGCATCGGCCCGGCCGGACGCCCCGGTGCTGCACCTGGAGGGAGCCTGCGTCTTCGGCGGCATCCAGGTCACCCACAAGGAACGCAAGGACCGCAAGGACCGCAAGCGCCTCAACTGACGTCGCGGGCCAGGCCAGGCCGGGGCGCGTGGTACTCCGGGCCGCGCGGCCCGGGCCGGATCGCGGCCCGCCGCCGGACCGGGTCGGCCAGCGCCGCGGTGAGCCGGTCCAGGGCCTGAACCGTGTGCGCGCTGACCACCGCGTCGCAGTGTGGCCAGGCCGCGGCCATGCCGCCGGCCAGCGGCTGGTACCGGGCGCTCTCGGTGCGCGGGTTGACCCAGACGATGCGGTGCGCGACCAGCGACAGGCGTTCCATCTCCTGGCCGACCAGGGCCGGATCGCCAGTGTCCCAGCCGTCGGAGATGATCACCACGACCGCGCCCCTGGCCACCCCGCGGCGGCCGTAAGCGTCGTTGAACTGCTTGAGCGAGGCACCGATGCGGGTACCGCCCAGCCAGTCCGGCGCGGTCTGCCCGGCCAGCCGTAGCGCCGGGCCAGGCAGTGACCTGGACAGCGCCGGAGTCAGCCGGGTCAGCCGGGTCGCGAAGCTGAACACCTCGGCCCGCGCCCCGCCCGCCGCGCAGTAGAGCAGCTGGATCATGGCCCGCGCGTACGGCTCCATCGACCCGGAGATGTCGCACAGCACCACGAGCCGGCGCGGGCGCGGCGCGGGCGCGCGGGAGATGATCCGGAACACGTCTCCGCCGGTGCGCCTGGCCTGGCGCAGGGTCGAGCGCATGTCGGTCCTGCGGCCGCCGGGCCGGCGCCGCTGCCTGCGGGACCGGCGGACCGGCACGGCCAGCGTGATCCGGCGCATCAGCACCGCCAGCTGGGCCAGCTCCGTGCTGGACAGCTCGGCGAAGTCCTGGGCGGCCAGCCGTTCCAGGTCGCTGCCCAGGTACCGGTGCTCAAGCCGAGGCTCGCCGTTGGCCTGGTCCGGCGGCGGGCCGGGATCGGCGGCCTGGATGCTCGCCCGCCGGACCTGGCTGGCGTGGCCGCGCGCCGAGCGCGCCGCCTGGGCCAGCAGGTCTTCCGGTGATGTCGCGGCCCGGCCGCGCCGCCCGGCCAGGTCCGCGCCGCCCGCCTGGGCCGGGTCGTCGACCCCCCCGAAGACCTCGGCGAAGACCAGCCGCAGCACGGCGGCGTGGTCCCGGCTGGACACCAGCGTGGCCAGTGCGCATAGGTAGAGGTCGCGTCGCGTCCGGGGCCGGGCCAGGGTGACCGCGGCGGCGAACCGCTCGCACCGGCCGGGCCCGACCGGCAGGCCAGCCAGCCGCAGCGCGGCGCCGAACCGCGCCGCGACCTCGGCTAGGTCGTCAGTCATCCCCGGTGACCAGCGCGGCGAACCCGGCGTCCCTGGCCGCCTGCAGATCCTCGGCGTACTTGAGCACCGCGCCGGCGCTCTGCTCGGCGGCCTTCTCATCCAGCCGGTCCGCGCCCAGCACCGACAGGGCCGTCGTCCAGCTGATGGCCTCGGCCACGCCCGGCGGCTTGGCCAGGTCCAGCGCGCGCAGCCGGGCCACGCCCCTGGCCACCTGCGCGGCCAGCGGGACCGACGCGCCGGGCACCCGGCGGCGGATGATCGCCGCCACCCGCTCGATGTCCGGATAGTCGATCCAGTGGTAGAGGCAGCGCCGCTTGAGCGCGTCGTGCAGGTCGCGGGTCCGGTTGGAGGTGAGCACGACCACCGGCCGGCAGCGCGGCCCGCCTGGTCCCGAGCTCGGGGATGGTGACGGCGGCCTCGGCCAGCAGCTCGAACAGGAACGCCTCGAACTCGTCGTCGCTGCGGTCCACCTCGTCGATCAGGAGCACGGCCGGGCGCGGGCCGGGGTGATCGATGGCGGCCAGCAGCGGCCGGGCCAGCAGGAAATCGGCGCCGAACAGGTCCGCCTCGCGCGGCGTCTCGCCCCGGGCCTCGGCCAGCCTGATGGCCAGCAGCTGCCGCGGGTAGTTCCATTCGTACAGCGCCTCGGCCGACGTCAGCCCCTCGTAGCACTGCAGCCGGATCAGCGGCGTGTCCAGCGCCTGGGCCAGCGCCTTGGCCGCCTCGGTCTTCCCCACGCCCGGCTCGCCCTCCAGCAGCAGCGGCTGGCTCATCCGCGCGGCCAGGAACAGCGCCGTGCCCAGCGGCTGGTCGGCCAGGTAGTCGGTACCGTCCAGGGCAGCCAGCAGCGCCTCGACGTCGGGCAGCCGCTCGGCCAGCTTGCTCATCGGCGCTCCGGTCATGTGATGGCCAGGTCAGAACGGACGGGGTGACCCTGGATCGCGCACCATACGCTAGCCGGGGTCAGCGGCATGTCCGCGTGCCGGACCCCGAACGGCGCCAGCGCGTCCAGCACCGAGTTGACCACGGCCGGCGGCGATCCCACGGTCGCGGACTCACCGACCCCCTTGGCCCCGATCGGGTGGTGCGGCGAGGGGGTGACGGTCTCGCCGAGCTCCCAGGACGGGCATTCCACCGCGGTCGGCAGCAGATAGTCCATGAACGACCCGCCCAGGCAGTTACCGTCCTGGTCAAAGGCGATGACCTGCATGAGCGCCATGCCGACCCCGTCGGCGAGCCCGCCATGGACCTGCCCTTCGACGATCATCGGGTTGATCCGCACGCCGCAGTCATCGACCGCGATGAACCGCCGGACTTTCACCTGCCCGGTGCCCGGATCTACCTCCGTAACGCATATGTAGGCGCCGAACGGATAGGTCAGGTTAGGCGGGTTGTAGACCGTTTCGGCGTCCAGGTGACCCTCGACCCCGGCCGGCAGCTCCAGCGCGGAGTGCGCCGCCATGGCGATCTCCGCGATGCTCCTGGCCTGGTCCGGGTCCCCGCGGACCTGCCATTTCCCGGCCGCCCACTCGAGGTCGTCCGGGGACACCTCAAGCATCGCGGACGCGACGATCCGGGCCCGCTCGCGCACCTTGCGGGCCACCACGGCGGCCGCGGCGCCGGACACCGGGGTGGACCGGGACCCGTAGGTGCCCAGCCCGAACGGCGTCCGGTCGGTGTCGCCGTGCACCACCTCGACGTCGTCCGGCGACAAGCCCAGCTCCTGGGCGACGATCTGCGCGAAGGTCGTCTCGTGCCCCTGGCCCTGGGTCTGCGCGGAGATGGCCAGCACGGCCGTGCCGGTCGGGTGCACCCGCAGGTCAGCGCCGTCGGCCATGCCCAGGCCCAGGATGTCCATCTGCGCCCGCGGGCCCGCGCCCACCCCCTCGGTGAAGAAGCTGACGCCGATGCCCAGGTACTCGCCGCGGGCCCGCCGCTCGGCCTGCTCGCGGCGCAGCTCGTCGTATCCGGCGATGTCCATGGCCAGCTGCAGCGCCCGCGGGTAGTCACCGGAGTCGTACTCCCAGCCGGTGGGGCAGGTGTAGGGGAACTGCTCGGGCCGCAGCAGGTTGCGCATCCGGAGCTGGGCGGCGTCGGTGCCCAGTTCCCTGGCCAGCAGCTCGACCATCCGCTCGACCAGGTAGACCGCCTCGGTGATGCGGAACGAGCAGGAGTAGGCGACCCCGCCGGGCGCCTTGTTGGTGTAGACGCCGCGGACTTCGCAGTGCGCGGCCCGCAGGTCGTAGGACCCGGTGAAGATGTGGAAGAACCCGGCCGGGAACTTGGTGGGCTGGGCGGCCCCGTTGAACGCCCCGTGGTCGGCGAGCACCTTGGCCCGCAGGGCCAGGATCTTGCCGTCCCTGGTCGCGGCGATCTCGCCGTGCATGTGGTAGTCGCGGGCGAACGAGGTGGCCATCAGGTTCTCGGACCGGTCCTCGACCCATTTGACCGGCTTGCCGGTCACCATGGATCCCACCACCGCGCAGATGTAACCGGGGTAGATCGGCGCCTTGTTGCCGAATCCGCCGCCGATGTCCGGCGAGATGATCCGGATCTTGTGCTCGGGCAGCCCGGCGACGAGCGCGTACATGGTCCGGTGGGCGTGCGGGGCCTGGGTGGTGGCCCACACGGTCAGCTGGCCGGACACCGGCTCGTAGTCGGCGATGGCGCCGCAGGTCTCCAGCGGCGCCGGGTGCGACCGCGGGTACAGCATGTCCTGGGTCACCACCACGTCGGCGGCGGCGAACGCCGCGTCGGTGGCCGCCTGGTCGCCCGCTTCCCAGTCGAAGATGTGATTGTCGGCCTGGCCCGCGATGTCGTCCCTGATCACCGGGGCCCCCGGGTCGAGCGCCTTTCCCGCGTCGATCACCACGGGCAGCTGCTCGTACTCGACGCTGATCAGCTCCAGCGCGTCCCTGGCCGCGTACCGGTCCTGGGCCACCACGAACGCGACCTCCTGGCCCTGGAACCTGACCTTGTCGGTGGCCAGCACCGCCTGCACGTCCTGGGACAGCGTCGGCATCCAGGACAGGCCCCGCTCGGCCAGCGCCTGCCCGGTGATGACCGCCTCCACCCGGGGGTGCGCCTGAGCCGCCACGGTGTCGATCGCGACGATCCGGGCGTGGGCCAGCGGGCTGCGCAAGATCGCGCCGTAGAGCATCCCTGGCAGCTGGATATCGTCGACGAACCGGCCCTGGCCGCGGATGAACCGGGCGTCCTCCTTGCGCCGGACCGGCCCGTAGGCGCTGGCGGGCGTCATGAGGCCGCCTCCTGGTCAGCATCGGCTCCGGTGGCCTGGCGGCCGGCCGCCTCGTGCTCGGCGGCCCAGCGGACCGAGCGCACGATGTTCTCATAGCCGGTGCACCGGCACAGCTGCCCGGACAGCGCCTCCCTGATCTGGTCCGGAGACGGGTCCGGATGGTGATCAAGCAGCCACCGGGCGGTCAGCATCATGCCCGGGGTGCAGAACCCGCACTGCAGCCCGTGGCACTCGGCGAACCCCAGCTGGACCGGGTCCAGCTGGCCGCCGCGGGCCAGGCCCTCGACGGTCTTGACCCAGTGCCCGTCGGCCATGGCCGCCAGCACCGTGCACGACTTCACCGGGATGTCATCCAGCCACACCACGCAGGCCCCGCAGTTGGAGGTGTCGCAGCCCCAGTGCGAGCCGGTCAGGCCCAGGTGATCACGCAGGAAGTGGATCAGCAGCAGCCTGGGCTCGATCTCCCTGGCGTACTCGGTCCCGTTGACGCTGACCGATATCTGCATCTCAGGCCTCCTGGCCGCGGGCCCGGCGCAGCGCCCGGCGCAGCGCCCGAATGGTCAGCTCCCGGGCCAGGTGGCGCTTGTAGCTGGCCGGGCCGCGCTGGTCCGAGCTGGGCCGGCAATGCTGCGCCGCGATCTCGCCTGCCTGGGCGAAGCTGTCCTCGCTGGCCACCGCGCCGTGCAGGAAGTCTTCGGCCTCGGCGGCGGAGAAGTGCTCGGCCCCGACGGCGGTCAGCCCGATCCCGGCCGCGGCGATCGTGTCGCCGTCGAGCCACAGCGCCGCGCAGGCCGCGCCGACCGGCCAGTCGCCCACCCGGCGCCCGACCTTCTGGTAGCTGCTGCCGCCGCCGGGCCTGATCCCGATCCTGATCTCGGTCAGCAGCTCGCCCGGGGCGACGACGGTCTCGTACGGCCCGGTGTGGAACTGCCGGGCCTGCACCAGCCTGGTGCCAGCCGGGCCGGTCACGACCATGGTGGCCTTGAGCGCCGCGAACGCCGCGGACAGGTCCTCGGACGGGTCGGCCTGGCACAGCGAGCCGCCGATGGTGCCCCAGTTCCGGACGATCGGGTCAGCGATGACCGACTCGGCATCGTGCAAGATCGCGAAGTGCCGCCCTGCCTCGGCCGAATCCAGCAGCTGCGCGTGCCTGGTCAGGGCGCCGATGCGCAGCTCGCCATTGGTCACCTTCAGGTAGGAGAGCTCACTCAGGCCGTTGATGTCGATCAGGGTTTCCGGCTGCGCGAGCCGGAGTTTCATCATCGGGATCAGGCTATGACCGCCGGCCAGGATCCGGGCCTCGGGGCCGAACCGGGCCAGCAGGGCCAGCGCGTGCGGGACGCTGGTTGCCTTCTCGTACTCGACGTACGCCGGAACCTGCATGCGCCCTCCTCATGGCCTGGCACGCGTGAGCAGTTTATGAGGCGCTGGCGGGCCGGCCGGACGACGCGGCTGCCGGGCGGCCGGCCCTGGCCGGCCTTGCTCGCGCCGGACGGCCCGGCGACAATCACGGTGAAACCCCCGCGAGCCGGGAATCAGCGGCACGGCTCAGCCGCCGGCCCGGGGCGCGATACTGGACAGTGCCATGACTCTTACCCAGCTGAACGCGTTCGTGCTGGTGGCGCGGCTGGGCTCGGTGACCGCGGCGGCGAACGCGCTCGGGGTCAGCGAGCCCGCGGTGTCCCAGGCCCTGTCGGCGCTCCGGCTGCACCTCGGTGACCCGCTGGTCAGCCGGGGGCCGGGCGGCATGACGCTGACCGCGGGCGGCTCCCGGCTGCTGGCCACCGCCTCGCAGATCGTCGTGCTGGGCGCGGAAGCCCATGCGGCCGTCCGGGCGGCGCAGGGCGCGCCGGAGCAGATGCGCGTGGTGGCGACGTCCACGATCGCCGAGTTCGTGGTCAGCCCGCTGATGGAGGCCTTCACCCGGCGGTTCGCCGGGTCGGTCGAGGTGTCGGCTGGCGTGGCGGTGAGCAACGAGATGGCGGTGCTGGTCGCGAACCGGCTGGCGGACGTGGCCATCGGCCCCGGCCTGGCCCGCGATCCCGGACTGGCCGTGGTCAGCGAGCCGATCTTCCGGTACCGGCTGGTCGTGGTGGGGGCGGGCCAGTCCAGGCTGCGCGGCAACCCGCGGCTGTGGCGCTGGCTGGTCGACCCGTCCGGCACCGACCCGGGCAGCGACACCGGCCGGCTGCTGGCCGCGCTGCACATACCGGAGAACAAGATCGGGGTGTTCCCGAACCAGACGGCCGCCTGGGCGGCCGCCGCCGACGGCGCCGGGGTCGCGCCGGCCGTGGAGCACCTGGTGGCGCAGCAGCTGCGCCGGGGCGAACTGTCGCTGGTTGACCTGCCCGGCTCGCCGGTCGACGCCTGCTGGCACGCGACCCTGCTGGACCGCCAGTACCGCAGCACCACGGCCAGCGCGCTGCGCCGGTTCCTGTCGACCCCCGAGGCCATGCACCTGATGCGCTCACCCGCCTCCGGGATCCCGCCATCCCGATTCCGGCCCCCCGTCTACGTCACGCTCTGGAGTTGAGGTAGGTGGGGGGAGCGCGCCCATAAGCCAATGCGCCCTGACTGGGACCGGATGCGAGGCGATGTCTCGCGGGGGAGCAAGGACTCAGCGGGCGGGAACCGGCTCGGACGACGGCCGCCACTCCCGCCTGATCAGCCCGTAGACCCACGAGTCAGAGACCTCGCCGTTCACGACGCAGTCTTCCCGCAACGTCCCTTCCCGCACGAACCCGAGTTTCTCCAGCACGCGGGCAGATGCCATGTTGCGTGTATCGGTCTCAGCCTGGACGCGATTCAGGTCCAGCGTGTCGAATGCCCACCGCAGCAAAACGCGCGCGGCCTCCGTCGCGTAGCCGTGGCCCCACGCGGCATCGTCGAAGCAGTAGCCCAGCGATGCACTGCGGTAGTCCGGATTCCACCGGTTCAGGCTGCACCAGCCGATGAACGCCCCGTCGCAGACACGATCCACGGCCAGCCGCGCCCCGGTGCCCCCCTCTGCCATCTGCCGGCCAGCCGTGATGAACCGCTCGGAGCGCACGCGTTCGCTCCACGGCGGCGCGTCCCAGTAGCGCAGCACGTAGGCATTGCTGTGCAGCGCGAAGAGGTCGTCCGCATCCGCGTCCTCGAAGGGACGCAGTCGAAGGCGAGCGGTGTGCAGCGTGGGGCGGGCAGCGACATGCGCGTCATGTTTCCTCCCGTGATTGGTGACCGATCAACCAGACATCCGATGCCGGCCACTCGCAACGGGTTTTCTCGGCGGACGGGAGAGCGACGCGCCCGCTCATGCAGAACCGGATGTCCGCGACCGCTCCGGGCTGGTGATTGGCTTGGCGTGAGGCGAGAGTCTCGGTGAGCATGCGGAGGCGGCTCTCACATACGTGCCCGCCATCGCTGGCGAGCTCTTGCCAGGGCGCCACGGCACTCACGCCGTTTTCGGTAGACGGCCTGGAGAACCGACCGCCTGACCTCGTCGTCCTAGCGGTGCGAGTCGTGCCTGCTCAGGCGATGTTTCCGGCCGGACTACGGGGGTTCATTGGCCACGGGGGATAGCCGCGCGTCCACGCTGAAGGCGCCCCGTTCGCAGAACAGGTCGACCCAGCGGGCGTGCGGCGCGCACGCGGCCAGCATCTCGCCGCAGACCAGGTCCAGGTAGCCGGCCGGGTCGGCGGCGAACTCAGGCGGGACCACGGGGGCGTGTTGGTGACCAGCTCGCCGATGTTCGCGATGAGCGTGCTCATTTGCGGATGCTCCCATGCCCGCCAGCCCCGCGGACGGCACGCCGGCCTGACCCGCCGACCCGCTTATACCGGATTTGGGGCGGACGAAACAGGCATTCCGGACCAAGAACCGCACCAAATCCGGTACAAGTGCATTAGCCGCCCGGCGCGAGCGAGGGCGGGACCGGCCGACGGGAACGAGGCCGGGCCTGCGGGACGGCGCGAGCGATGCGGGACCGGCCGACGGGAACGAGGCCGGGCCTGCGGGACGGCGCGAGCGATGCGGGACCGGCCGACGGGAACGAGGACGGGACGGACGGATCTGCGGGACGGGTGGCCGGGAGCGAGGGACGCCCCTGCAACGCACCCCCCCGGCCCAGCGGTGCTCTTGCCGGGGGGCACAGCCCGCCCCCCACACCCCCCGCAACGCACCCCCCCGGCCCAGCGGTGCTCTTGCCGGGGGGCACACCCCGCCCCCCACACCCCCCGCAACGCACCCCCCCGGCCCAGCGGTGCTCTTGCGGGCACACCCCGCCCCCCACACCCCCCGCAACGCACCCCCTCGGCCCAGCAAGCTGGGCGTCGGGGTTGCGTTCGGGGAGAGTTGCCGCGCGCGGGCTCGCGTGGGGGTACAGCGAGTCACTCCCGCCAATGCACCCGCTCCCGGGCCGGCGGGTTGGGCGTCGGGGTTGCGTTCTGGGTCAGGCCGGGCCCCGCGCCAGCGCTTGGCGGCGGCTTAAGCAAGAGCTTATTCGGGTGTTGCTACCTGGGCTTACGGGGCACAACATGATGATTCACGTCTGAGTTGACGTGCGCCGGAACGTGCCGTCACGCGGCAGCCGCCTGACGGCGGGGATTAGCGGCAGGAGCGCGGTATGCGGATTGAGTCTGACGGACACAGCCAGGGCAATCCCCGCCTGTTCGAGCTCGTCGAGCACGCACCGAGGACCGGCAAGAGCCCGACTGTCTGGGCCTGGCCCGAGCTGATGGATTACCTCAAGATCGCCGGCCAGCCGGTCGCCGGGCCGTGGCCCCCGCATCAGGAGCCCCGGCCCGACCCGGTTGAGGACTCGATGCCGGTGGCGGTGCCGGACCCGCAGGCGCCACCGCGCCGCCGCGCGAGCGCCGCTGGCTCGGCGGGCCCGGCGGAGCCCGAGCCGGAAACCGGACCCGGCGGCCGGCCGTGAGCTTCAGCTCCGGGCCCGGCCCGGGCCGCAGCTCACGGTCGAGCTAGCAGAGGAGGAGGATCGGATGTATCCGTCTCGGTTCCGCTACGAGGCACCGCGCTCGCTCGACGAGGCGATCAGCCTGCTGAGCACCGGCGGGGACTACGCCAAGGTGCTCGCCGGCGGCCAGAGCCTGGTCCCGCTCATGAAGCTCCGCTTCGCCGCGCCTGAGCTGGTCGTCGACATCAACAACCTGCCCGGCCTGGACTACCACCAGGCCGAGCCCGACGGCACCCTGCGGATCGGCGCCCTGTGCCGGCACGCGGACCTGGAGCGCTCGGACCTGCTCCAGGGCACGCAGCCGACCATGGCCGCCGCGGCGCCGCTGATCGCCGACCCGATCGTGCGGAACCGGGGCACCCTGGTCGGCTCGGTCTGCCACGCGGACCCGCAAGGTGACTGGGCCTCGGTGGTGCTGGCCCTGGGCGGATCGGTGGTGGCGCAGGGCCCCGCCGGGCGGCGCACCATCCCGCTGGCCGACTTCGTGACCGGGCCGTTCCAGAACGTGCTCGACCCGGACGAGATCGCGGTCGAGGTGGTGATACCGGCCGCGCAGGGGACCCGGCACGGCGGGTACCTCAAGCTGGAGCGCCGGGTCGGCGACTTCGCGACCGTCGGGGTCGCGGTGGCGATCGAGACCGCCGGCGACGCGGTGACCAGGGCCGGGATCGCCCTGACCGGGGTGGGCGGGTCCACCATCGGGGCCACCGAGGCGGCGGCAGCGCTGGTCGGCCAGCCGCTGACCGCCGAGCGGATCGCCGACGCCGCCGAACTGGCGGCCCAGGCGGCGCGGCCGCGGACCGATCATCGCGGCAGCGCCGAATACAAGCGGCACATGGTGGGGATGTTCGTGCGGCGCATCCTGAGCCGGGCCGACGGCAGCGCGGAAAGGGCGGCCTGACCATGACCATCGTCTACTCCGACCCCGGCGACGACGCTGCCACCGAGGTCCCGGTCCGCCGGATCAAGTTCAGCATCAACGGCCAGAAGAAGATCGCCGAGGTGGAGCCCAGGCTGCTGCTGTCCCACCTGATCCGCCGCGGGCTAGGGCTGACCGGTACGCACATGGGGTGCGACACGACCAACTGCGGTGCGTGCACCGTGCTGGTCGACGGGCAGGCCGTGAAGTCCTGCACGATGCTGGCCGTCCAGGCCGACGGCCGGGCGATCAGCACCGTCGAGGGCCTGGCCACCGCCAGCGAGCTGCACCCGCTGCAGGAAGGCTTCAAGGAGGAGCACGGCCTGCAGTGCGGGTTCTGCACACCGGGGATGATGATGGCCGCCCAGGCGCTGCTGGCCCGCAACCCGGACCCGACCGAGGAAGAAGTGCGCTGGGCGCTTTCGGGCAACCTGTGCCGCTGCACCGGCTACCAGAACATCGTTAAATCCGTGCTCTGGGCCGCCGAGAAGCTCAGATCCGGTGCTAGTTGACCGGGCCGCCAGCTGATCCCAGACGGGAGGTTAGACGTGTCACAGGCACTCGACGAGATCAAGATCGGCGGGCTGGGCGCCAGTCGCAAGCGCGTTGAAGATAACCGGTTCATCCGGGGCAAGGGCAACTACACCGACGACATCACCCTGCCTGGCATGCTGCACATGGAGATCCTGCGCAGCCCGCTGGCGCACGCGCGGATCAAGTCGATCGACGCCACCAAGGCCTGGCAGGTACCCGGCGTCCACCTGGTGCTCACCGGCGACATGATGGCCACCCGCAACCTGGCCTGGATGCCCACCTTGTCCTATGACACCCAGGCGGTGCTGGCCACCGACAAGGTGCGGTTCCAGGGCCAGGAAGTGGCCTGCGTCATCGCCGATGATCCCTACATCGCCAAGGACGCGTGCGAGCTGATCGACGTCGAGTACGAGCCGCTGCCGGCCATCGTCAACCCGATGCAGGCGGTCGCGCCGGATGCGCCGGTCATCAGGGACGACAAGGAAAACCAGCACGACAACGTCATCTACGACTGGGAAGTGGGCGACGCGGCAGGCACCGATCGCGCCTTCGCGGCGGCAGACACGATCTCCAAGCTCAAGCTGCACTATCCGCGTTCGCACCCCTCGCCGATCGAGTGCTGCGGCTCGATCGCCGACTTCAACCGGTCGACCTCCAAGCTCACCGTGTACATGACCTCCCAGGCGCCGCACGTCATCCGGGCCGCGGTGGCGCTGGTCGCCGAGCTGCCCGAGCACATGATCCGGATCATCTCCCCGGACATCGGCGGCGGTTTCGGCAACAAGGTGCCCGTCTATCCCGGTTACGTGTGCTCGATCCTGGCCTCGATCCTGCTGGAGCGGCCGGTGAAGTGGATCGAGGACAAGTCAGGCAACCTGATCTCGACCGGTTTCGCCCGGGATGTGTACCTGGAGGGCGAGATGGCGCTGCGCCGGGACGGCAAGATTCTCGCCGTCCGGATGCACACCGACGCCGACCACGGCGCGTTCTTCTCCGACGCCCAGCCCAGCAAGTTCAAGATCGGCCTGATGCACTCGGCTTTCGCCTGCTACGACGTGCCGGTCGCGCACCTCACGGCCCGGGGCACCTACAGCAACAAGGCCCCCGGCGGGGTCGCCTACCGGTGCTCGTTCCGGGTTACCGAGGCGATGTTCTTCCAGGAGCGGATGATCCAGGCGGCCGCCGACGACCTGGGCCTGGACCAGGCCGCGTTCCGGCGGATGAACTTCGTCGCCGACGATGCGTTCCCGCACCGCACCCCGTTCGGCTTCCTGACCGACTCAGGCCAGTACGCCAAGTGCCTGGACGTCGGCCTGAAGGCGGTCGGATACGAGGACTTCGGGCCCGGCAGGCGGAGGCGAGGAGCCGGGGCCGGCTGCTCGGCCTGGGCATCTCCACCATGACCGAGCCGCTGGGCGCGGGCAACAGCCGCGAATACGACATTCTCGGCATCAAGATGTTCGATTCGGCCGAGCTCAAGGTGCACATGACCGGCAAGGCCATCGTCCGGACCGGGGCCAGGGCCAGGGCCAGGGGCACGAGACCACCTGGGCCCAGATCGTCAGCCACGAGCTCGGCATCCCGGCCGAGGACATCGTGGTCGAGGAAGGCGACACTGACACCGCGCCGTTCGGCCTGGGCACCTACGCCTCCCGCAGCACTCCGGTGGCCGGGGCCGCGGTGTCGATGGTGTCCCGCAAGATCCGGGCCAAGGCCCGGAAGCTGGCCGCGCACCTGCTGGAGGTGTCCGAGGAGGACGTCGAGTGGGAGCTGGGCCGGTTCTACGTCCGCAGCGCCCCGGACCGGGGGGTGACCATCCAGGAATGCGCGATGGCCGCCTACAGCAACATGCCCGACGGCATGGAGCCCGGCCTGGAGAACACCGCCTACTATGACCCGCCCAACCTGACCTGGCCGTTCGCGGTGTACATCGTCACCGTGGAGGTCGATCCCGACACCGGGGTCTGGGACGTGCTGAACATGGTCGCGGTGGACGACTGCGGCGTCCGGATCAACCCGATGATCGTCGAGGGGCAGATCATGGGCGGCCTGACCGAGGCCTACGCGATGGCCAGCATGCAGTTCATCACGTTCGACGCCGAGGGCAACTGCATCGGCGCGAACTATATGGACTACCTGCTGCCGACCACCTGGGAGACACCGGGATTCGAGCTGCACAGCGAGGTGGTCACGCCGTGCCCGCACCACCCGATCGGGGCCAAGGGGATCGGCGAGTGCGCGGCGGTCGGCGGTCCCGCGGCGTTCGTCAACGCCGTGCTCGACGCGATCTCCGGCAGCGGGGTACGCAACATCGACATGCCGTTGCTGCCCGACCGGGTCTGGGAGGCGATCACGTATCGCCGCGACGTCTACGGCGCGCCGCCGGTGCGCGCGGACGACTAACGGGGGCTTGGACATGGACGGCTGGAGTGTCCTGGAACGGGCCGGTGAGCTGACCCGCAGCGGGCAGGCGTTCGCGCTCGCGACCGTGGTCTGGCGGCAGGGCCCGTCCTCGGGACAGCAGGGTTCCCGCGCGATCATCACCGCGGCGGGGGAACTGCACGGCTGGATCGGCGGCGCCTGCGCGGAGCCCGCGGTGATCAGGGAAGCGCGCCAGGTGATCGCCGAAGGCCAGCCCCGGCTGCTCCTGCTCGGCACCAGGGAGCAATTCGGGACCGCGGTCCCTGACGGAATGACCGCCATCCCGATCGCCTGCCAGAGCGAGGGCGCGCTTGAGGTCTACATCGAGCCGGTGCTGCCGGTGCCGCACCTGGTCATCGTCGGCCGGTCCCCGATGGCCCGCACCCTGGCCGAACTGGCCGGCGACCTGGACTGGGACATCGCGCTGATCGACGGCCCGGACTTCACCGCGGCCGACGCCAGCGAGCGGTCCATGGTCGTGGTGGCCACCCAGGGCCACGGTGATGAGGAGGCCGTCCAGGAAGCGGTCGCGGCCCGGCCCGCCTACCTGGGCCTGGTCGGCTCCCAGCGGCGCGGGGCCGCGGTGCTCGGCTACCTGGCTGAGCGGGGCGTGCCCCGGGACCGGCTGGACCTGGTCAAGGTCCCGGCCGGGCTCGACCTGGGCCGCACCTCGCACCGGGAGATCGCCGTCGCGATCCTGGCCGAGCTGGTCCAGCTGCGGGCCTCCGGCGCGCTGCTGGCCAGCGGGGCCGAAACCGGCCCGGGCCGCCCCCGGGCCCAGACCGGGCCGGGCCGCCCCCCGGCCGGCCGCAGCCGGCCGCCCGCCCGGTCCCGGGCCCGCCCGCCCGGCTGAGACGACCGACCCGGTCTGCGGGATGACGATGTCAGCGGACCGGTCCGGGCATCCGCTGGAGCACGGCGGCCGCACGTACTACTTCTGCAGCACCGGCTGCCGTCAGGCCTTCGCCGCAGATCCCGCCGCTCACCTGACGAGGGAGACCCGATGCTGATCAAGAACGAGTTCGAGGTCGCTGAGCCGGTCGAGAAGGTCTGGCAGTTCTTCGGCGACATCCCGCAGGTGGCCGCCTGCCTGCCCGGCGCCGAGCTGACCGAAGATCTCGGCGGCGAGAAGTACAAGGGCCGGGTCGCGGTCCGGATGGGCCCGGTGCGGCTGCAGTTCGCCGGGACCGCTGACATCACCGAGCGGGACGAGGCGGCCAGGCGGGTCGTGGTGCACGCGGCCGGCGCCGAGGAGAAAGGCCGGGGCCAGGCCAGCATGATCATCACGGCCACGCTGGCCCGGGCCGGGCGCGGCACCAGGGTCGGGGTCAGCCAGGATCTGCAGCTGTCGGGCGCGGCGGCGCAGTACGGCCGGGGGATGATCTCCGATGTCACCTCGGTGCTGATGCGGGACTTCGCCGCCAGGATGAAGAACCGGATCGAGGCGATCGAGCGCGGCGATTCGCCCGAGCAGCTCGCGGCGGCCAGCGAAGCACGGGGGTTCACTATCGGCCTGCGGGCCGCGCTGATGGCTCTGACCAGGGTCTTCCGCCGGTTCTTCGTGCCCTACCGGGCAACGAGCTGAGGAGGAAAGCCATGGTCTTGTGGTGGATCGGCAACGCCATCTTGCTGCTAGTGGTCTTGCCCGTGGTCATCTACCTGCTCAACCGGGTGCTGGCCGCGCTGGAACGGATCCGCGCCGCCACTGACGACATCCTGCGCGGCGGCGTGGCCCTGATCGGGGAGGTGGACGGCGTGCCCGACGGGCTGGCCACCACAGACCGCACGGTCAGGGACATCTCGGTCGGCGCGGTCCGGTACGCCGGCTCGGTCGCCAAGCTTCTGGGCTGAGTCCCTGACCTGAAAGGAGAACCGTCATGCCAGCAGCTGCCTGGGCCACGCTCATCATCGCCGCGCTGATCATCGCGATCACCGCGGTGGGCCTGCTGCGGGTCATCTTCCACCTGCGGGCGATCCGCGCCACGCTCCGCGCCACCACCGGCGGGGTTCAGGTCGTCGCGGACCGGACCGCTCCGGTCCCGGAGCGGCTGACCTCCGTCAACGCGAGCCTCAAGCCGGTCAGGGATTTCTGTGAAACCGTCTGACCCGTCATCGCGCCGCCGGCCTGGACGGCCACAGAAGGAGGAGCTATGACCGGACATGTAGTAGCCGCCGCGGGCACCAGCACCACCGGGTGGGTGATCGGCTTCACCATCGGCGGCGTGATCGTGCTGAGTCGTCGTGGCCCTGGTGGTGCCGATCCTGGTGCTGGCGCGCTCGATCGGCAACGAGGCACCGAAGATCAACGCGGGACTGGCCCAGGCGGTCAAGCAACACCGCGCCGCTGGCCGCCCTGCGCACCACGATCGAGCACGCGACGATCATCATCGGCGGCCTGCAACGCGGCCGCGCCAGGCTGGGAGGCTGACCATGCACACCCTGGCCATATCCAGCACCGAGCACAACCTGTGGGTGGTCGCGATCATCGTCGGCTTCGTCGTGGTGGTCGCCGTCGCGGCCCTGCTGAGCCTGCTCGTCTACTACGTGAAGGTCATCGACCGCCGGGTCGTGGACGTCCGCGACACGCTGCAGGCAGGCGGAGGCGAACACCGCGGATACCGTGCTCATCCCGCAGGTCGCCGACGGTGTCGAGGCCGTCCTGGCTGAAGGGCTCCAGCACCACCTGTTCCTCGGCCGGGTGCTCGGAAAGGTGAAGTCATGACCGCTCTGGTCGTCCTGACGGTCATCGACATCGTCCTGCTGATCGCCGGGCTGGCGTTCTACCTGTTCTGGGTGGGCACCCTGCTGACCCGGATCGCCGGGAACCTGGAGGAAAGCGCGAGCATCGTCGACGCGATCGTCGATCACGCCAAGCTGATCGGGCCGGGCGTCGAGCACATCAACCGGACCGGCGGCGTGGTGGCCGGCGCGCTGCCGCTGCTGTACGGGATGGCCGAGGAGATCGTGACCGACGTCACCCCGGCACCCGAGCGCCGGCCGTGCCCGAGCCGGCCCGGCCCGCTTCGGGGACCCGCCGCTCGCGGCTGCACGACGCGGTGGGCTTCGCCCCGCGCCCCTGACCGGGCGCGGGACTGGCCGTGCGGGGCGGCAGGCCCGCGGCTATGCGTTCAGGCCTGGTCGGGACCGCGGCGCGCGACGGGCCCGGTGGTCGGCGCCGAGTACTCGCCGATCCACTCGTCCTTCCAGGCCGGGTCGTACTGCTGGTCGTTGCAGCTCGGGTGGTAGATCGCGGCCAGCTCGCGGGCGATCTGCTCGCGGTGCGACCGGGCCGCCGCCGGGCACCTCGTAGGTGCAGATGTACACCTTCCACCGGTCGCCGGCCCGGCGGATCCAGCAGGCCGCGCGCGGGTGCTGGAACGGGAACCGCTCGGCGGACAGGTCGTCGCGTGGTCCGACGTAGATGACCGCGTACCGGTCGGGCTTGGTGTCCGGGTCGGGCTTGTAGACGATCGCGTAGACGGCGGCTACGGCCGGCGGGGTCCAGCCGCCGAGCACCCGCGGGCCCTCGAACGGGTAGCCGGCCAGCGAGCCGAGCCGGATCATCGGGCTCGTCCTCGTCCGTCTGTCCTCGCTGATCGGCCTCGACCCGCACGATCGGCGGCGGCGGCCAGGCCTGCCCTGGCCGCGGCGCGCGGTGAACTCCGCGGTGGCCCGCTCGATCGCCTCGTCCCGGCTGTCCGCCTCGACGACCAGCTGTGCGCCGTACCGGCTGGTGCCGATGCCGGAGGCGATGCCGTGAACTGGCGGCGACGGCGTCGGCCAGCTCGACGACCTCCTCGCGGGTCAGCACCCGGTCGCCCTCGGCCTCGAGGCCCACGCTCCATCTCACCTGACTGCTCCTGTTCCGGCCGCTCCCGGCTCCGGCCTCATCCTGGCCTGGCCCTAGTTCAGGGCGGGCAGCAGCGCCGCGAGCTCCTCCAGGCTGCTCAGGTCGTGACCGGACAGCAGCAGGTCGATGTGCGGCGCTGCCACCATCATGCCGAGCGTGCTCGGCCGGAAGTCCGGGGCTGTCTCCCTTGTGCGGGTTCATCCAGACGATCCGGTGACTGCAGCCGCGACAGCCGCTCCATCGCCGTGGCCAGCACGTCCGGGTCGCCGCGGTCGAGCCCGTCCGAGCAGATCACCACGATCCCGCCCCGGCACAGCCCGCGGCGGCCCCAGTCGCGCACGAACGCGTCCAGCGACTCGCGCCGATCCGGGTGCCGCCCTCCCAGTCGAAGACCGCCTGGGCGGCCCGCTCCAGCGCCTCGTCCGGCTTGCGGTGCTCGAGCTCGCGGGTGATCCGGGTCAGCCGGGTGCCGAAGCAGAACACCTCGACCCGGGCCGCGGCTCGCTGGGCCGAGTAGGCGAACTGCAGCAGGTTGCGGGAGTAGTCGGCCATCGATCCCGATACGTCCAGGATCAGGATCAGCGGCCGCAGCCGGACCCGGCGCCGCCGCCAGAACAGGTCGGCCGGGCTCGCCGTGCGTGCGCATCGTCTCGCGGACCGTGCGGCGCAGGTCGGGGAGCGGCGGCCGGCCCACGGACCGTCCGCCGGGTGCGCCGCCGCGGCGGGGTCAGCCGGATCCTCGCCATGATCCGGCGCAGCGCCGCCAGCTCTTCCGGGGTGCACGCCGCGAACGACTTGTGCCGCAGGGTCTGCGCGTCGGAGGCCATCAGGCCCAGGACAGTTTCGGCGGGCCGTTCCTGGCCGGCCGGGTCGGTGTCCGGGACCTCCAGTACCGCCTGGTTCTCCGGGGCGGCCCGGGCCTTGAGCGTGACCAGCTCACGGGCCGGATCGGCGGCGCCGCCCAGGAAGTACCGCCGGAACACCCGGTCGTAGACGGGGATGCTGTCGGGCCGGGTGACCAGCGTGGCCCGGCCGGCCCAGTACAGGTCGAGCAGGTCGGAGGGGTCCAGAGCGGTCAGCGCGGCGCAGTAGGTGGCCGTGTCACCGGATCCGACCGCCAGCCCGGCGGCGCGAAGCTCGCGGGCGAAGTCCACCAGCATCCCGACCAGCGGATCACGCGGCGGCCGGCGTCAGCCACCGGAGGTGATCTCTTCCAGGTTGTCCCTGACCAGTTCCAGGTCGTCGCGCTCCTTGACCACCGCGCCGAGCGTGTCCTGCGCGATCTGCGGGGTCAGCTCGCTCGCGCCGAGGACATCGAGGGTGCGGGCCCAGTCGATCGTCTCGGCCACACCGGGCGGCTTGGCCAGGTCAAGGTCGCGCAGCCGGTTGACCGCCGTGACCACCTTGCGGGCCAGGGCCTGGCTCACGCCAGGTTCCCTGATCAGCACGATCTCTACTTCGCGCTCGGCGGTCGGGTAGCCGATCCAGTGATACAGGCAGCGGCGCTTGAGCGCGTCGTGCAGCTCACGGGTCCGGTTCGAGGTAAGCACGACCAGCGGCGGGCTTTCGGCCTTGATCGTGCCGATCTCGGGAATGCTGATCTGGAAGTCCGACAGCACCTCCAGCAGGAACGCCTCGAACTCGTCGTCAGCCCGGTCGACCTCGTCGATCAGCAGCACCGCCGCCTCCCCCGCCCTGACCGCGGCCAGCAGCGGCCGTTCCAGCAGGAACTTGGGCCCGAACAGCTTGTCCACCGCCTGCTCGTCGGCGACCTGGTGCGCGGAGAGGGCCCGGATGTAGAGCATCTGCCGGGCATAGTCCCATTCGTACAGCGCCTGGTTGGTATCGATGCCCTCGTAGCACTGCAGCCGGATCAGCTGGCGGCCGAAGACCGCCGCCAGGACCTTCGCCACCTCGGTCTTGCCCACCCCGACCTCGCCTTCCAGCAAGATCGGGCGCTGCAGTGACAGCGCGACGAACAGTGCCGTGGCCAGGCCCCGGTCGGCCAGGTAGCCGCCCTGGCGCAGGACATCAGTGAGCTCACCGACGGTTTCCTGACGGTCCATCCAGCGCTCTCCTCGGCCCCGGCCACCTGGTTGTCTGCGGACGCAGGCTAGCCGCCGACCTGGGCTAGCCGCGGCTGGTGGCTAACCGCGGACTGCCGCCTCGTCCGGGCCAAGGACCAGGTCCCTGACCGTGCCAGTGTCTGGCCTGAGCTTCCCCTCGCGTTCCAGCTGGTGCCGCCACGCGGTGCGCAGGTCCCCATCCTCGCCCGCCAGGCCGTCGAACCCGACGTCCGACATCCGCTTGCAGGACTTAGTGCCGCAGGCGTCATCCAGGTCCGCGCTGCTCTGCCCCTGAGCGCCCCACACCTCGCGCAGGACCTCGATCGCCTCTTCCGGCTCTCGGTTCATCACCCGCTACCCTTCGGCCGGTTCTGCTGTCCTCAACCTGACTCTAGGTGCCGGGGCAAGTTCCCGGCGACAGCGGATTAAGAGATCTCTTATCCCGGGCCCGGCTAGGGCTCCCAGACGGCGTGGTCGTGGGCGAACAGCACCCGCGCCGGGTCGAGCTGCTGCAGCCGGTCCAGCCAGGCCGGGGGGACCGGCAGCGGCTGCGAGTGCCCGTCCCGGCCGGCCCGCCAGGCCAGCGCGTCGGCACTGAAGCCCGAGGCGGAGGCGTGGCTCTGCCCGGCCGCAATCACCGTGCCATCGGGGCGGCGCACCACCAGGGACTGGTGCCCGGCGGTGTGCCCCGGCGTGGGGATGATCAGGACCCCGGGCAGCACCTCGGCCTCGCCCGTCAGCTCCTCGTAGCGCAGGCCGGGCGCGTCGATCAGCTCCGGGAGCGTGTAGTCCTGCGTGTTCCGGGCCTCCGATAGCTCCGTGGCCTGCGTGAACACCGGCAGGCCGGCCAGCGCGGGGTTGCCGCCGCAGTGGTCGAAGTGCAGATGGCAGTTGGCCAGCAGGGTGATGTCCCCGGCCCGGGCGCCGGCCTCGCGCAGCGCCTCGTCCAGCGCCCGGCGGCGCGGCCGGTAGTGCGCGTCGATATCCGGATGGCTGCCCATGCCGGTGTCAAAGAGCAGCACGCCATCAGGATGCGTGACTAGGTAACCGAGCAGGGATTCGACTCGGGGCGCACCGGTTCCGGTCTCTTCGGCGGGGCGCACGAAGTATCCGAAATCGACCCGCCGGACAGTTATTTCAGTCATAAGGCTCATTATCGCGATGGCAATGTTCGGCCCTGAACGAATAATGGCCGGGGCTCCGGTTATACCGGCGGGGGTTACACCGGCGGGTCGGTCCCCGGGGCTCCGGTTACACCGGCAGGTCGGTCCCCGGGGCTCCGGTTACACCGGCGGGTCGGTCCCCGGGGCTCCGGTTACACCGGCGGGTCGGTCCCCGGGGCTCCGGTTACACCGGCGGGTCGGTCCCCGGGGCTCCGGTTACACCGGCGGGTCGGTCCCCGGGGCTCCGGTTACACCGGCAGGTCGGTCCCCGGGGCTCCGGTTACACCGGCTCCGGTTACACCGGCGGGTCGGTCCGCAGCAGGCTGTAGGTCACCCCGTCCCGCCAGGCGCCCGCACGCCAGCCTATGCCGCGGCTCACGCCCTCCTCGGTGAAGCCGGCTTTCTCCAGGGCCCGGCGTTCGGCAATATTGGCGACCTCGGTGGCGGCCGTGATCCGGTGGACGGTGCTGTGGGCGAACAAGTACCTGGCGATCAGCCGGTGTGCCTGCGTGCCATATCCGTGCCCGCGGGCCTCCGGCAGCAGCGCGCAGCCGATCTCGCAGTAAAACGCGGCCGGCGTGCTCCGGTGGCGGCGCCAGTTCACCAGGCCCAGCCGCTGCTCGCCGAGCACCACCAGCAGGGTGCCGCCGTCCGGCCCGATCAGCTGGTCCTCGGCCCATTTCCGCCGCCACAGCAGCGGGTCGAACCACCCGAACTGCCCGAACTCCCCGGTTGACTCCGGGTCGAGGGTCAGCTGCTCCAGCAGCAGCAGGTCGTCCTCCCGGGCCGGCCGCAGGGTCACTTCGCCTGATTGGTTGGCCATTCCGGAATCATGCCACGCCCCATCCGCCGCAGGCCTTTCGGCACGATCTTCGGCTCGAACGTCGAATTCCGGTCGCGCGGCACGCCGACACGCACCAGCCCGGCGGCCGTGGTCAGCGTTTTCGGGTGGCCGGCATGGCGGGAATTACCCGACCCGTTTCCGGCCGGCCCCGCAAACCCCGCCAACCCGCGCCCCGCAACCCGGCCCCCCGCACCCGCACCCGCCCCCGCCCGGCCCGCACCCCCGCCAACCCGCGCCCCGCAACCCGGCCCGCACCTAGCAACCCCCGCGCAGTTGGCGGTCGCGCCCGGTACCTTGCACTCGCGGCCTCGGCTCACCGTCCTCAGCCGCCCCAGATGCCTCATCCGCAACGCGACCTGGGCTGGTACCCCCGGCTTTCGAGGCACTTATACCGGATTTGGTGCGCTCCCGGTGACCAAATGCCCGCTTTGTCCGTACCAAATCCGGTATAAGCGGGGCGGGGCCACGACCGCTGCGGGCGAGGCCGCAGAAAGGCCGGAAGTGCTGATGGGGCCGGAGGCTCGAACTGGAATGCCGGACCAGTAATCGCCCCGAGCTGGCGTCAGTGGCCCGCCGACGGCTACGGCCTGCGGGCCCCGGACGTAGAAGCGCTGCGTTTCGGCCTCTACGCCCGGATAGGGGTCGCGGTAAATGACGCGCTCGGTGGCCAGTCCGCCTTCGGTCAGCACGGCCTCGATCGTTTCCGGCTCGAAGAACCGGAAATCGAGATCGACGCCGACATCCCACCATTCATCGAGGTGCCGGATTTCGGTGCCGCGGTGGAAGGAGGCCAGCAGGACTCCGCCCGGACGCAGGATCCGGCCGATCTCCGCGGCCGCCTCGCGGAGCTGATCATCGGGCAGGTGGATCAGCGAGTAGAAGGCCACGACCGCCCCGAAGGTGGCGTCGGCGACCGGCACCGACCTCATGTCAGCCACGTCGAACCTGATGTCCGGGCTGAGCCGCCTGGCCTCGGCGATCAGCTGGGGCGACAGGTCGATGCCGCGGACCTCGGCGCCGCGCTGGTGCAGGTACCTGGCGACGTGCCCGGGCCCGCAGCCCAGGTCGCACAGCGGTCCCAGCCCGGCCGCGTCGGCGGCCACCGCATCGAGCAGTTCGCGGTCCAGCGGCTTGTGCCGGAGCTCGTCGTAGACACGCGCCACGTACTCAGTCGCGACCGCGTCGTAGCTCGCCCGGACCACGCGCAGGGCCGGCCAGTGAGTCCCGTCAGCTTGGTCGGTTCCAGTCACGGCAGTTCCACCCGCTTGCGTTCTGGCGTTTTATAGTATTTTGTCCACAGTAATGGAACGCCCGCCGGCGCGGCCCGGCGCACCCGTGCCCGCCCAGTCATATGGCCAGGTGGATGACCACCGGGACCTCGTCGGGCTGGTTGCGCCGCAACCGGTCCCTGGCCTCGTCGACATAGGACCTGGTGAAACTCGAGCCCGCCTGCTGCTGGAGGGCCAGGACGAGCTGGTAGATCCCAGGGGCTTCTGGCTTGGGCTGCCGCTGAGTGGATCTTTACTGAAAACCGCCAGAATCTTGTGCTTCTGAGTGAATCCATCAAGGATTTATCCCATGGAGAACAACCCTGTTTCGGGCCGTAAGGGCCCAAACCGCCGCGCGTTCCTATCTGCGTCGGCCGCTACCGCGGTCGCCGCACCCCTCATCACGGTGTCCACCTCGGCCAGTGCCGCCACCGGCGCTCGTTCCTCCCTCCCAGCCCAGGGAGTCTTCGACCCGGATCTGCGAGCCATGCTGAGCAAGATCGATCCGGCCCGGATCGGGGCCACGATCTTGCGGCTGACTCAGTTCGGCACCAGGCACACCGCATCCAGCCAGACCGACCCGGTGCGCGGCATCGGCGCGGCCACTGCCTGGGTGTTCGAGCAGATGCAGGGCTTCGCGGCCACCTCGGGTGGCCGGATGACCGTGCAGCAGCAGCAGTTCACGCAGCCCGTCTCCAGCAACATCCCGGTGCCGACCACGATCACCAACGTGATCGCGACGCTGCAGGGGACCGCGTCCCCCGAGCGGTTCTATGTCATCACCGGGCACCTGGACTCCCGGGTGACCGACGTGCTGAACTTCACCGACGACGCCCCCGGCGCCGATGACGACGGCTCAGGCGTCGCGGTCGTGCTCGAGCTGGCCCGGCTGTTCGCCACCCATCAGTTCCCCGGCACCCTGGTGTTCGCCACCGTCGCCGGGGAAGAGCAGGGGCTGTACGGCTCGACCTTCATGGCGGCGCAGATGGCCTCGGCCGGCAACGACGTGCAAGGCATGTTCAGCAACGACATCGTCGGGGCGAGTCAGGGCTGGGACGGCACCAAGCCGGACCCGCAAACGGTGCGGATGTTCCTGGAGGGCATCCCGACCGCTGCCACGACCAGCCAGATCTCGCTCATGCAGTCGGTCGGCGGTGAGAACGACGGGAAATCGCGCCAGCTGGGCCGGTTCGCCCAGGAGGTGGCGCCGTTCGAGCTGACCGGCATGAACATCCGGCTGATCTGGCGGCGCGACCGGTACCTGCGCGGCACCGACAGCCTGTCCTTCCAGGGGCACGGCTACCCGGCGGCCAGGATCTCCGAACCGCGGGAGAACTTCAATCACGAGCACCAGAACACGCGGGTCGTCAACGGAGTGCAACTCGGTGACCTGATCGACTTCGTTGACTTCAACTACGTGGCCCGGGTGGCCAAGGTCAACGCGGCGGTGCTGTGGGCGCTGGCCACCGCGCCCAGCACGCCCAAGAACCTGCTGATTCACGTGGCGCCGCCGGTCAACTTCTCCGGCATCAACAACACCGTGCTCTCCTGGAACGCCAACCCCGAGTCCAGCCTGGCCGGGTACGAGGTAGTCATGCGGGAGACCACGGCGCCGGACTGGACCAGCGCGGTCAACGTCGGCAACGTCACCGGGGTGACGCTCGACATCGCCAAGGACAACGTGCAGTTCGGCGTGCGGGCGGTCGATAACGCCGGGAACCGGAGCCCGGTCGCCTTCCCGACGACCGTCACCACCTAACCCGGCCGGCCCGGCCGGATGACCCGGCCAGGCAGGTAGCAAGTGCGGGCGGCGGTACTTGCTACCTGCCTTTATGATGCCCGTGAGTTGCACTTCGATCGAGCTGGACAGACGGCGTGGTCACTCCCGCGACTCGAACTGCTCCTGGGCGGCTTTGCCCCAGAACGGGCGCACCTCGATCGCGTGGTACCGCGCCATCGGATGCGCCGCCGCGAGCTCGATCGCCTGCTGCCGATCAGCGCAGCTGACGATGTCGATGCTGGCGATGAACTCCTTGGTCCCGATGCCCGGCCCGTTGCTGAGCAGCGTCTGCCCGTCGCGGACGCGGACTGTCGTGGCCGTGTCCGAACCCTCCAGCACCCGCCCCAGGATGTGGAGGCCGCGTACCTCCAGGTCCTGCCGCCAGGCTTCGCCCTGGTGCCTGACCGCCGCTTCGTCCAGCGGCGCCGCCGGGGTTCCGCCCATCCAGATGGCCAGCAGGTACGGGGTGCCCGCCGAGTCGTCCTCCCGCGCGAACGCGAACGCCTTCTCACCCACCGGCCGCCCGTCCCTGACCGGCCGGATCTCGATCGGCTGGATCCAGGACACCGGGCACTTGACCGTCACCTCAATCGCCTCGTCGAGGTCGGCGCATTCGAGCAGGCTGAAGCCCGCAATGAACTCCTTGGTCTCCGCGAACGGGCCGTCGGTCACCAGCGTCTCGCCGTCGCGCACGCGCACCGTCACCGCCGCCTCAGGGAGGTCCAGCTCCCGGCCGAGCAACTGCAGGCCGCGGCGGTCCATCTCCTCGGCCCAGCTGGGGTGCTCGCGATGTACGACCGCCAGGTCCTCCGGTGTCGGCAGGCCGTCATCGCAAATGATGAAGAGCAGGTACTTCATTTCAGCCTCGCTTCCCGTCGACATGACGGATGATCGCCTGTTCGCCCGACGCCTGCAGGCGTCGGCTGATCGGCCGGAGGGTGTGCTTCATGTCGCTGCCCTTCAGGCCTCGCTCTGGTGCTGACAACCAGACGACGAACGGGAACCGCCCAGAAGGACACCTTCGACGTGCCGAGAGTACTGCCGCCCCGCTGATAGCGGCGAGATTGTGCGTTCAGGGCCTGAAAGGAGTCCGTGTCCCTGGAGACTGCAGGGACACCGTCCCGGTGCTAGAGACCGAATGCTGTGACCTGGGTGGGCCTGGGAAGACTTGAACATGCGAGACGATCAGTTCAGCCAGTCGCTTGAGATGCTGGACAACGGCTGTCTTCCTGATTCGGCAGTCGATGCCGAGGACGTGCTGTTGATGCTGGCTCAGCACTACGCGTATGTCTTTCCCAGTGATTCCACGCTGGCCATGCTCGCCGGGCTAGGACCACTAGTTGAGATCGGCGCTGGCACGGGATACTGGGCACATAGGCTGCGCTCGATCGGCGTAGATATTGTCGCCTTCGACCAGGCGCCCCTCGACGGGGAGCGTACCAACAGGTACCACTCGCGTACCCGGCCATGGACCCACGTCGAGCAGGGCGATCAGACCGTGTTGTCCGGTTACGCGGACCGTGGCCTGTTTCTGTGCTGGCCGCCATTGTTCTCGTCGCTGGGTGACTGCCTGACGTACTACTGCGGGGACACCGTCGCGTGCATCGGGGACGGAGGTTATCGCACCGCCAGGCTGGACCGCCTGCACGAAGCCTTCACGATGGTGGCCACGGCGCCTGTCCGGGCACTCGATCCCTACCCCGGGGTCCGGCCCCAGCTCACGATCTGGAAACGAACGCCAGGATGAACCAACGGAGCGTTCCCGATTATCCCGGAGCCAGAGCGCCCCAGCCGGAGGCGTCCAGATGCGTTCCCGGGCTGCCGATCGGCCCGCAGAGCACCGGGCGGGGTAGGCCAGACTGATGTCATGGACCGGCAAACGATCGCGGCCGGGTGGCTGACGCTGCGCCCGTTCACCCCCGCCGACATCCCCTGGGTCTACGAGGTATCGCTGGACCCGGTACTACAGCGCTTCATGCAGATTCCCTCGCCCTACCGGCTCGAAGATGCGGCGTCCCACGTCGAGCAGGCGTATATCGCTGGCGGGGATGGCGGTCGCCGGGTTGAGTTCGTGGCTGAGGATGCGGCCACTGCCACTCCACTGGGCCGGGTCGGCCTGCGCCGGGGAGAGCCCGGCGCGGCCGAAATTGGGTACTGGGTCGATCCGCGCGCCCGCCAGCGTGGCGTCGCCACCACCGCGGTCCGGGCGGTCTGCCAGTGGGCCGCCACGACGGCGGGCATCGAACTCATCGAGTGGCGCTGCGAAGCAGGCAACATCGCTTCTCGCCGAGTCGCGGAGAAGGCCGGATTCCTCATCGAGGCGACGCTGCGTAAGCGGCGGGTCCGCCACGGCGTGCGGGTGGACGAGTGGGTGGGTTCGCTGCTCCGCGACGAGGTGATGGCTGACCAGGCTAGCGGCTTGCGCTAGCTCGCTGCCGACGTAGCAGGCCTCCGCCCGCCACGCCCGGCGACGCATTAGGCGGTCAGCGGACGAGGTCGATAAAGACCGGGACGTCGTCAGGTTCTCCGCCCCGGAACCGCTCGTGCGCGGCATCCACAAAGCTCCGGTGTATCTCCAGCCCGCCAGCCCTGCGGCGCAGGCGCCGCGCGACCACCGCAGTCGTGCCCGATCCGGCAAACGGGTCGATGACCACGCCACCCTCGGGGGAACATGCCCTTACGAAGAACTCGGCCAGGCCCTCGGGCATGGCGGCTGTGTGGCCGCCCGCCCCCTTGTGCTGGTTGTAGGTTTGCGGCACGGAGAGCACATTGCCCGGATCGGCGCCTCCGTGCCGGTATGTTGTCCTGCGATCCCGGCCGAATCCTGCGTCAGTGTTGCGGCGGCCGAGCTTGTCGAGCTTGCGGCGCTCGATCTCCTCCGGAGTCGTCTTGTAGGGAACCCGGATCGCGCCGAGATCGAAGTGCGGCTTGGGGCCTTTGGCGAACGCGTAAACATACTCAAAGCTGTCCTTCGTCCGCGGCCCGAACTTGCCTGGTACGGCGTTTGGCTTAGACCAGATATAAGTCTCCAGCCATCGCCAGCCTTGCTGCTGAAGAGCGATCACGAGCTGGTAGACGTAAGGATGCCGCTGGCCCTGGAGTGGTCCGGTCTTCGCGACGCAGTTCTTGATGTTGAGTACCAGCCATCCGGTGTCTGTCGTTGCCTGCAGCATCAGCTTGCCGTAAGGCAGAAACCACTCGACGTAACGGTCCGGGTGGATCCGGCTGTAGGCGCGGGCATCAGCGTACGGCGGGCTTGTGAACCACAAGTCGACCGATTCTGAGGGCAGGACCGGGAGCCACTCGGAGCAGTCCCCCCAGGTCTCGCCTTCGCTGAGCAGGACTTCAAGTGCCTGGTCCGACCCTATCCGTGGCGCCGGTGGTGGCATCGGCAAAGAATGGACCGCCATAGATCGAGATCCTAACTAGGCAGCATGCCGGAGGTCCGGCCGAAACGCTGTCACCGGCCGGGTGGCCCGGCCTGTCCTTCGTCATCCTGGCGATGTGGATCGAGGATCATGGGACACGCGAGCGTCATCACGACCGGAGGAGCGCGCGGCCGGGCTCGCGGCCCGAACGCTCGCCTTTGCTGACGTTCAGCGCGTCGAGGATCTCACCGCGCTGCTGACCTCGGCGGGGGAGCGCTGAGGCCGGGACAGTTACCGCTCCCGGACTGCGTAGGTCAGGTGGGTCACCCGCTGCGTCGGCTCCGCGCGGACCGGCTCCAGGGCCACGCGGCCCGCGTCCACGCCCTCGAACAGGCGGATTCCGGAGCCGAACAGCACGGGTGAGAGCGCGATCGTGAACTCGTCGATCAGGCCGGCGTTCACGTACTCCAGGATCGTCGCGCCGCCGCCCGCGATGCGGACGTCCCGGTCACCGGCGGCCTCGCGGGCCTGGTCGAGCGCGGGCTCGATGCCGTCGCTGACGAAGTGGAAGGTGGTCCCGCCCGGCCGCTCCCAGGGGTCACGCTTCTCGTGCGTCACGACGAAGACCGGCGCGTGGAACGGCGCCTCCTGCGGCCACGCCTGCTCGCCGAGGTCGAACATGCGCTTGCCCATCACGCTCGCGCCGGTGCGCTCGAACGTCTCCCGCGCGATGTCGTTGTCGCGCCCTTCCTCGCCGCCCTCGCCGAGCTTCAGGTTCTCCCGGAAGAACCGCTGCGGGAATATCCACTGCTGCAGTTCCGTCCACTGCGCCATCCAGCGCTGCATGTCCGGGTCGTCCCCGCGCTCCCCGGGCGCGATGAACCCGTCCAGCGACATCGTCACGCTGAAGAACACCTTCCCGGCCATCAGCCCTCAACTCCCTTCCGAACGATCTCGGTGACGCAGGCAGCCAGGTGGCTCAGGGTCGGCCGGCCGCCCTCGAGCGCCCGCGGGTGGGATCCCGTGCTCAAGATGCAGATCGAGCGCGTCACCGTATGTGAACCTGAACTGAAGTGTGAAATCTCTGGGTGGGCCTGGGAAGACTTGAACTTCCGACCTCTTCCTTATCAGGGAAGCGCTCTAACCGACTGAGCTACAGGCCCGCGTCTAAGGAATCTTAGTACGCACTCAAGGACACGCTGGGCAAGGTTACCGTACGCCAGGACAGTCCGGTCAGTCGGTCTCCTTGAGCGTAACCTCGATGCCGCCGGCGATGTGCGTGACCAGGTTGTAGATGACCGCGCCGACGGTCGCCAGGGCGGTGATCAGGATGACGTTCACCGCGCCGGCCAGCATGGTGTAGCCGAGTACCCGGGAGGCCGAGAACCAGGTGCCTTTCGCGTCGTCGCCGGGCGAGCCCTTGCTGGACGTGACGCTCCCGACGGTGGTCTGGATGGAGTGGAACACGCCGAGCTTGCTCAGCACGAAGTACAGCACTGTCACGGCCACGAACAGGACGACCCAGCCGACCAGCGAGATCATGAAGCTGAACTTCATCACCGACCACGGCTCGATCCTGGACAGGATCAGCTGCGCCTTGCGCGTCGACTGCGGGCCGGCCGGAGCCGGGCCGGTCACCGCGACCCTGGGCGGGCGGGTGGGCTTGCCGCCGCCGACGTTCTTCCAGGGCTGAGCTGGACCTGTCGCCGTCGCTGGCGGGGCTGGGACCCTGGTTGTCATCGGCCTGTCGCCCTTCTGGGGCCGCTGCGGCTGGGCAGCGCCGGTCCTGGTTCGCCCGAGGAATGGAGCCGTAATCTTAGCCGCCAGACCGCGAGCAGGGGGTCGCTGCGACGCAGTTGCCGACGGCGTCAGCTGGGCCGGGTAAGGCGGCGGCGGGCTGGGCCGGGCCGCGCTGTACCCGCTGCTCGGCGAGGCCGACCCGGACGAGGCGGACGAAACGGACGCCGCAGGGAGCGCCGGTGCGGGCGCGACCGGGGCAGAGATGGTGTCAGCGGAGTTCCCGTTCGGGTACGGCTGGTCCAGCGGCTTGGCTGAGCCCTGGTCCTGAGCCCGGGAATCCAGGGCTTCGAAGGGATCGCTGTCGTAATCGGATACCGCTGAGTCCGGCGCATGCTCCGCCGGGCTCGGCTGATCCTCCGCTCCGTCGGTGTCAGCGCCATCGGCCGCGCCTTCGGCCAGCCACGCTTGTGGCTCAACGCGGTGATCCACCCCGTCCTCCTCCGGATCGTTGCCTCCCATGAGGTTATCCCCCAACCGGGATAGCGGCCCCCCACGGTCTGACTTCATCCGAGATAACACTTATAAGACGCCGCAAACCTGTACGACGTTGCGTCCGGCCGGTTGCGGCCATGTATCAATCACCTCTGGATATATCTTTCCCCGGACCTTCAGTCATAGTCGGCTCACGGACCGCGTACACGCGGCTCGTGACCTAGTCACCGTCGAGCACATCACCGTCCGGATCGGCCGCCCGCGCGCCGTCAGGCCCCACCTGGGCCGCGTCGTCAGCGTCCTCGCCGTCGATACCGTCGCCATTCAGCTCGCCATTGGGGCCCTCGGCGGCCTCCGCATTCCTGGCGATCCCGACCACGCTCTGGCCTGAGGCCAGGTTCACCAGCCGCACGCCCATAGTCTGCCGGCCGGACTGCTTGATCTCCGCGACGGAGGTCCTGATCACCCCGCCGGCCGAGGTGATGGCGAACACTTCTTCCTCGGGCCGGACCATCAGCGCGCCGACCAGCTCGCCCCGGTTCTCCACGATCCTGGCCGTCAGCACGCCGTGGCCGCCGCGGCCCTGCACCGGGTACTGCTCGACCGGGGTCCGCTTGGCGTACCCGCCGCCGGTGGCCACCAGCACGTCGGCGCCCTCCCTGACCACGTGCATGCCGAGCAGCTGATCACCATTGGTGAACCGCATCCCGATCACGCCCGAGGTGGCCCGGCCCATCGGCCGCAGCGCCTCGTCGGTGGCGTGGAACCTGATCGACTGAGCGTGCCTGCTGACCAGCAGCAGGTCCTCGTCCGCGGACACCAGCCGGGCCGCGATCACCTCGTCGTCCTCGCGCAGGCTGACCGCGATGATGCCGCCGGACCGCGGCGAGTCGAAGTCCGTCAGCCGGGACTTCTTGACTAGCCCGGACGAGGTCGCGAGGACCAGGTAGGGCGCCACCGAGTAGTCGCTCAGGGCCAGTACCTCGGCGATGCGCTCGTCCGGCTGGAAGGCCAGCAGGTTCGCCACGTGCTGGCCGCGGGCGTCGCGCTGGGTGTCGGGCAGCTCGTAAGCCTTAGCCCGGTAGACCCGGCCCTTGTTGGTGAAGAACAGGATCCAGTGATGGGTGCTGGTGACGAAGAAGTGCTCGACGATGTCGTCGGTGCGCAGCTGGGCTCCGCGCACGCCCTTGCCGCCCCGGCGCTGGGCCCGGTACTGGTCCACCGGAGTCCGCTTGGCGTACCCGCCCCGGGTGATGGTGACGACGACATCCTCTTCGGCGATCAGGTCCGCGATGGACACGTCACCGTCGTAGGGGATGATCTCGGTGCGCCGGTCGTCGCCGTACTTGGCCACGATCTCGGCCAGCTCGGTCCCGACGATCTCGCGCTGCCGCTCCGGCGAGGCCAGGATCCCCTCGTACTCGGCGATCTGCGCCATCAGCTCCTCGTGCTCGTCGTTGAGCTGCTGCCGCTCCAGCGCCGCCAGCTTGCGCAGCTGCATGTCCAGGATGGCCCTGGCCTGGATCTCGTCGATCTCCAGCAGGTCCATCAGGCCCTGCTGCGCGGTCGCCGCCGAATCACTCGACCTGATCAGCGCGATGACCTCATCGATCCGGTCGATGGCCTTGAGCAGCGCGATCAGGATGTGGGCCCGCTCCTGCGCCTTGCGCAGCAGGTACCGGGTGCGCCGGACGATGACCTCGATCTGGTGGGTGACCCAGTGCCGGATCATCTGGTCCAGGCGCAGCGTCCTGGGCACCCCGTCGACCAGCGCGAGCATGTTCGCGCCGAACGTCTCCTGCAGCTGAGTGTGCTTGTACAGGTTGTTCAGCACGACCTTGGCGACCGCGTCCCGCTTCAGCACCACGATCAGCCGCTGCCCGGTCCGGTCGCTGGTCTCGTCCCTGACGTCGGCGATGCCGGTAACCCGGCCGTCCTTGGCCAGCTCGGCGATCTTCCTGGCCAGGTTCTCGGGGTTCACCTGGTAGGGCAGCTCGGTGATGACCAGGCAGGCGCGGCCCTTGACGTCTTCCTCGATCTCCACCACGGCCCGCATGGTGATCGACCCGCGCCCGGTCCGGTAGGCCTCCTCGATGCCCCGGCGGCCCACGATCAGGCCGTAGGTCGGGAAGTCGGGGCCCTTGACCCGCTCGATCAGCGCGTTGAGCAGGTCTTCGTCAGCGGCGTCGAAGTGATCCAGGTACCAGCGGACGCCCTCGGCGACCTCCCGCAGGTTGTGCGGCGGGATCTTGGTGGCCATCCCGACCGCGATCCCCTCCGAGCCGTTGACCAGCAGGTTGGGGAACCTGCTGGGCAGTACCACCGGCTCGGCCGAGCGGCCGTCGTAGTTCGGCCGGAAATCGACGGTCTCCTTGTCGATGTCCCGCAGCATCTCCATGGCCAGCGGGGCCAGCCGGCACTCGGTGTAGCGCATGGCCGCGGCCGGGTCATCGCCGCGCGAGCCGAAGTTGCCCTGGCTGTCGATGAGCGGCAACCGCATGGCCCACGGCTGGGCCATCCGCACCAGCGCGTCGTAGATGGCCGAGTCGCCGTGCGGGTGGTAGACGCCCATCACGTCGCCGACCACGCGCGCGCACTTGAAGAAGCCGCGCTCGGGCCGGTAGCCGCCGTCGTACATCGCGTACAGGACCCGGGTGTGCACCGGCTTCAGGCCGTCCCGCACGTCGGGCAGCGCGCGGCCGACGATCACCGACATCGCGTAGTCGATGTAGCTGCGCTGCATCTCGACCTGAATGTCGACCGGCTCGGTGCGATCGTGGCCTTCCGCCGGTGCGTCAGGCGTGCTCACGTCAGGCACCTTTCATCCCCTCTCTGCCGCGGCGGTCCCGTCCCGGGCTCATGGCCAGACCGGCCAGCGCGCCGCGGATAGTACGAAATTGAAGGAATCAGTCAGATGTCCAGGAACCTGACATCCTTCGCGTTGCGCTGGATGAACGCGCGGCGGGCTTCCACATCTTCGCCCATCAGCACGCTGAACAGCTCGTCGGCCTGCGCCGCGTCGTCCAGGGTGACCTGGAGCAGCACCCGCCGCGCCGGGTTCATCGTGGTCTCCCATAGCTCGCGCGCGTTCATCTCGCCCAGGCCCTTGAACCGCTGCACGCCATCGCGCGGCCGCGGGTCCTTGCGGCCGTCGGCCACCGCGGCCTCGATGATCGCGTCCCGCTCCTTGTCGGAGTAGGCGTAGTCCGGGGCGACCCCCCGGCCCTCCCACTTGATCTTGTAGAGCGGGGGCTGGGCCAGGTAAACGTGACCCGCCTCGACCAGCGGCTTCATGAACCGGAACAGCAGGGTCAGCAGCAGCGTCCTGATGTGCTGGCCGTCCACGTCGGCGTCGGCCATCAGGATGATCTTGAAATACCTGAGCTTGGAGATGTCAAACTCGGCGTGGATCCCGGTGCCCAGGGCGGTGATCATCGCCTGGACCTCGTTGTTCTTCAGCACCCGGTCGATCCGGGCCTTCTCCACATTCAGGATCTTGCCCCGGATCGGCAAGATGGCCTGGAACTTGGGGTCCCGGCCGCCCTTGGCCGAGCCGCCGGCCGAGTCGCCCTCGACCACGTAGATCTCGCACTCTTCGGGGTTGCCGGACTGGCAGTCGGACAGCTTGCCGGGCAGGCCGGCCCCGCCCATCAGGTTCTTCCTGGTCAGGTCCCGGGCCTGGCGGGCGGCGATCCGGGCCCTGGCGGCCTGGGTCGCCTTGATGATGACGGCCTTGGCCTCACCGGGATTGCGCTCGAACCAGTCCCGCAGATGGTCGTTGCACACCTTCTGCACAAACGACTTGGCTTCGGTGTTGCCGAGCTTGGTCTTGGTCTGCCCCTCGAACTGCGGCTCGGCCAGCTTGACGTGGATGATCGCGGTGAGGCCCTCGCGGATGTCCTCGCCGGCCAGGTTCTCTTCCTTCTCCCTGATCAGCTTCTGCTCACGGGCGTACTTGTTCACGATCGAGGTCAGCGCCGCGCGGAAGCCCTCCTCGTGGGTGCCGCCCTCGGCCGTGTTGATGGTGTTGGCGAAGGTGTGCACCGACTCGGCGTAGGAACCGCTCCACTGCATGGCGATCTCGGCCGAGATGCCCGGCGCCTCGTCCCCGAACTCGATGACCGAGTCGTGCGCGGCTTCCTTGGACGCGTTCAGGTAGCGGACGAAGTCCGCGATGCCGCCGTCATAGCGGTAGCTGGCCACGTGCGGCTCGCCGTTGATGTGGTCGGGCCGCTCGTCGGTCAGGGTGATGGCCAGGCCGCGGTTGAGGAAGGCCATCTCCTGCAGCCGCCGGGCCAGCGTCTCGAACGACCACACCGTTTCCTCGAAGATGTCGCCGTCCGGCCAGAACGTGACCGTGGTGCCGGTCTCGCTCGTCGGCTCGCCTCGCTCGAGCTCGGTGACCGGCTGCACCTCGTAGGCCTGCCGCCAGGTGTAACCGTCCCGGCGGATCTCGACTTCCAGCCGGCTGGACAGCGCGTTTACCACGGACACGCCCACGCCGTGCAGGCCGCCGGAGACGGCGTACGACTCGGCGTCGAACTTGCCGCCCGCGTGCAGCGTGGTCAGCACCAGCTCGACCGCCGGGCGCTTTTCCACCGGATGCTCATCAACCGGGATGCCGCGGCCGTTGTCCCAGACCCGGACCCCGCCGTCGGGCAGCAGGGTCACCTCGATGCGATCGCAGTACCCGGCCAGGGCCTCATCGACCGCATTGTCGACTACCTCTTGGACCAGATGATGCAACCCTCGCGCGCCGGTAGAGCCGATGTACATTCCGGGGCGCTTGCGGACCGCCTCCAGGCCTTCGAGGACCGTGATCGAACGTGCGTCATACGACAAAGTGGAAGCTCCTCCTGGGGCTGGCCGGCCCGGGGGCAACGCAGCCCCCGCCGCCGCCTGCCCTTGCTGCGCAGCACCATTTTACCTGGGCGTACCGTCCGCATCAGCCGTACGTGTCACGTGGTCCACGGCCGCCGCGCACTCGCCACTGCCCCGGCTGCCGCGGCGCGGCAGGGCCGCGGACTTTCACCCGCAGCACGGTGCCGTCACCCAGTTCAGCGTTCAGGCGGCGGACCAGCTGCGCCGCCAGCAACCGGACCTGGGTGGCCCAGGCGGTCGAGTCGGCGATAACGGTCAGCTCGCCGCCCGACAGCCCGTCCGGACGGGTGTGCGCGGCCAGGTCGGGCCCGACAATCTGCGCCCACCGGGCGAAAACCGAACCCGTCGCCGCCGCCAGCCGCCAGCCCTGCTGGTCCAGCAGGCCGTCGATAGCGGAGTTCAGCGGCTGCGGGTCGTCCCGGCGGCGGCGCCTGGCTCTGGCCGGGGCGGGATGCGCCTGGCCCCGGGCCGGGTGCTGACCGGGCTGGCCGGAGGTATCCGGAGGTTGGCCGGGTTCCGCGGCCGGCGCCGGGGCCAGATCAGGGCGAGCCGGATAATTCCCCTTGGACCGGGCGTCAGCTCTGGCCCGGGCCAGCGCCTCGGCGGCCAGCCGGGCCCGATCCGGGTCAGGCACCCAGCACCTCCCCATCCCGGACCGCGAACCTCGCGCCGTCCAGCCGGGCCGGGACATCGTCGCTCACCGCCGCGGTGATGAGGACCTGCTCGGCCCCGGCCACCAGCCTGGCGAGCCGGTCCCTGCGCCCGTCGTCCAGCTCGGCGAACACGTCGTCGAGCAGCAGCACCGGATCCTCGCCGTCCGCGCGCAGCAGCTCGAACGCGGCCAGCCGGAGCGCCAGCGCCAGCGACCAGGACTCCCCGTGGCTGGCGTAACCCCGCGCGGGCAGCTCGCCGATCCGCAGCTCAAGCTCGTCCCGGTGCGGTCCGACCAGGCAGACCCCGCGCTCAAGCTCTGGTCCGCGCACCCGGGCCAGCGCGCCGCGCAGCTCGGCCGCGAGCTGGTCAGCGCCGGGAACGGCGGCTGCGCCGTCCTCGTCCTGGTTCTGCTGGCCGACCTTGAACGCTAGCCGGTAGCTGATCTGAGTTTCGTTGGCTTCTCCCGCCACCTGGCCGTAGGCCGAAGTCACCCGCGGCGCGATCGCGCTGACCAGGGCCATCCGCCCGGCGGTGAGCTCGGATCCGGCCCGGATCAGCTGCTCGTCCCAGGCTTCGAGTGCGCTGGGGACCGCGCCGCCGCGGGCCCGGGCCGACTTCAGCAGCGCGGTCCGCTGCCGGACCACCCGCTCGTAGTCTGACCGCACGCCGGCGTACCGGGGCCTGGTCGCCACCAGCAGGTCATCCAGGAAGCGCCGGCGCTGATCCGGGTCGCCCTTCACCATGGTCAGGTCCTCGGGCGCGAACAGCACGCAGCGCAGCGTGCCGAGTACCTCGCGAGGCCGGGGCACCGGCACCTTGTTCAGCCGGACCCGGTTGGCCTTGCCCGGGTTGACCTCGATCTCGATCAGGCTGTCCCGGCTGGCGCCGGCCACCGCGGCGCGCAGGATGGCCCGCTGGGCGCCGAGCCGGATCAGCGGGGCGTCGGCGGCCACCCGGTGGCTGGCGAATGTCGCCGCGTAGGCGGCCGCCTCGACCAGGTTGGTCTTGCCCTGGCCGTTCGCTCCGGTGAACGTGGACACCCCCGCGGCCAGCCGCACGTCAGCCGCCGCGTAGCAGCGGAAGTCGGTGAGCGCGAGCCTGGTCAGGTGCACGCCAGTGAGGCTACAACGCGCCACAGTCGCCGGGCCCCGGTGCGCGGCCCGCTATCCGCCCAGGCGGATCGGCATCAGCAGGTACCGGTAGTCAGGGTGGCCCTCGGGACCGGGCTTGCCGGTGATCAGCGCGGGCTTGCCCGGCTGGGTGAACGAGAACCGCACGGTGTCGCTGTCCAGCGCGGACAGCCCGTCCAGCAGGTACTGCGGGTTGAACGCGATGGACAGGTCGTCGCCGTCGAAGCTGGCCTCGAGCACTTCCTCGGCCTGGGCCTCGTCGCCGGTGCCCGCTTCCAGCAGCAGCTGGCCGGAAGAGAACGCCAGCCGGACCGCGGTGTTGCGCTCGGCGACCAGCGCGACCCGCTTGACCGCCTCGGCCAGCACCGGGGTGGGCAGCTCGGCGAATGCGTTCAGCTCGCTCGGCAGCAGTCCCTGGTACCGGGGGAACTCGCCGCCGAGCAGCCGGGTGGTGGTGCGCCGGCCGGAGCCCTCGAAGCCGATCATGCCGTCGCCGCCGGCCCCTTCCTCGCCGGGCAGGGCCAGCGCGATCGACACCTCGGCCCCAGAGGTCAGCGAGCGGGCCGTCTCGGCCAGCGCCCGGGCCGGGACCAGCACCGCGGCGGACAGGTCCGGCCGGGCCGGGGTCCAGCGCAGCTCGCGGACGGCCAGCCGGTAGCGGTCGGTCGAGATGAGCGTGAGCGTCTCGCCCTCGATCTCGATCCGGACGCCGGTCAGCGCCGGGAGGGTGTCATCCCGGCCCGCCGCGGTCGCGGACTGGCTGACCGCCGAGGCGAAGGCGTCGCTGCCGACCGACCCGGCGGCCGGCGGCATCTCCGGCAGCGCCGGATAGTCCTCTTCGGGCATGGTCAGCATCGTGAACGTGGCGCTGCCGCAGGTGAGCACGGCGCGGCCGCCGTCCGAGCTGATCTGCACCGGCCGGGACGGCAGGCTGCGGCTGATCTCCGCGAGCAGCCGGCCCGATACCAGCGCGCTGCCCGCCTCTTCGGTGGTGACCGGCACGGTGGCCTGGGCGGACACGTCGTAGTCGAAGCTGGACAGGGTGAGCTCGTCGCCGGCGTGCAACCGCATCCCGGCCAGGACCGGGACCGTGGGGCGAGCCGGAAGTGCGCGGGCCGTCCACGCCACCGCGTCGGCCAGGACGTCCCGGTCAAGTTGGATCTTCACAGGAAGCCGCCTCCTGTTCTGGGCTGTCGTGCGATTAAGGAACGGGCACCAGCCGCCGCGCGGCGCCGGGCCTGCTTTTTACTTGTCATCTCGTTGTAATAAAGAAAAGTAGTCGTCATAGGGTCGGTGGATGCTGGGGACATCTGCCGTTCGTGCTGGGTAGCAGCGGTTAGCGCGTCCACAGGCCCTGTGCCGGGCCGCGCGCCGGGCACCGCGCTGTGGAACGCTTCTGGCCTAACGACTGTCGCCCGCCGGTTACCCCCCGGATGGCTGATGTTTTCCTCCGGCTGTCCCAAGTCTTTCCACAGAGTTGTCCACAGCCTGTGTGCGCCGATTTGGGGGCCAGACGCAGGTATATGCCGCTTCACCCGGACAGCGCCTGCTGCTTGATCCGGTTGGTGAGCTCGGTGACCTGGTTGTAGATCGAGCGCCGTTCCGCCATCAGCGACCTGATCTTCCGGTCCGCGTGCATGACCGTCGTGTGGTCCCGGCCGCCGAACTGCTGGCCGATCTTGGGCAGCGAGAGCTCGGTGAGCTCGCGGCACAGGTACATGGCGATCTGCCGGGCCGTGACCAGGACCCTGGACCGGGACGTGCCGCACAGGTCGTCGATGGACAGCCCGAAGTACGAGGCGGTCTGGCCCATGATGGTCGCGGCGGTGATCTCGGGCCCCTGCGCCTCCGGGATCAGGTCCTTGAGCACGAACTCGGCTAGCTGCAGGTCGACCGACTGCCGGTTCAGGCTGGCGAACGCGGTGACCCGGATCAGCGCCCCTTCGAGTTCGCGGATGTTGGTCGAGATCCGGCTGGCGATGTACTCCAGCGCCTCCGGCGGCGCGTTCAGCCGGTCCTGCACGGCCTTCTTGCGCAAGATCGCGATGCGAGTCTCCAGCTCGGGCGGCTGGACATCGGTGAGCAGGCCCCACTCGAACCGGCTGCGCAGCCGGTCTTCCAGCGTCACCAGCCGCTTGGGCGCCCGGTCGCTGGAGATCACGATCTGCTTGCTGGCGTTGTGCAGCGTATTGAAGGTGTGGAAGAACTCCTCCTGAGTTCCTTCCTTGTTCTCCAGGAACTGGATGTCGTCAACCAGCAGCACATCGACATCGCGGTAACGGCGCCGGAACCCGTCCTGCTTGCCGTCCCTGATCATGTTGATGAAGTCGTTGGTGAACTCTTCCGAGCTGACGTAGCGGACCTTGACGCCCTGGTAGAGGCTCTGCGCGTAGTGGCCGATGGCGTGCAGCAGGTGCGTTTTGCCCAGGCCCGAGTCACCGTAGACGAACAGCGGGTTGTAAGCCTTGGCCGGCGCCTCGGCCACCGCTACCGCGGCCGCGTGCGCGAACCGGTTGCTTGAGCCGATGACGAACGTCTCGAACGTGTACTTCGGGTTCAGCCGGGCCTGGGCCGGCCGGGGCGCACCAGGCCCGGCGGCGGCGCCGGGGATGAAGCTGCCGGGCCCGGTGCCCGTGACACTGCCGCCGTTGCCGGCCGCGCCGCCCGCCGCCCCGGGCTGCCGGGCGCCCAGGCCGCCGTCCGGGCGCGGGAATCCCGGCTCCGCCGCGGACCGGTCGGCATGCCGGGGCTCGCCGGTAAACGGCGGCCGGCTCGGATAGGCCTTCGCCGGGTAGCCCGGCTCGCCGGCGAAAGCCGTCCGGGCCGCCTCCGGCGCCGGGTAACCCGGCTCGGCCGGGTAGCCCTGGTCAGCGGGGAAGCCGGCCTGCTCTCCCGGATAGGCCGTCCGGGCCTGCTCTTGCCCCTGGTGGTAGCCCTGGTCACCCGGATAGCCGGCTGACTCGCCTGGGTAGGCCGCCCGGGGCGGGTAGGACGAGCGTTCGGTGTAGGTCTCCTGGCCCGGGTAAGCATCCGGCCCGGCAAACCCCCCTGGCCCGGCATACTTCTCCGGCCCGGCATAGCTGTCCGCCCCCGGGTAGTCGTCCTGGCCTGGGTATCCGTCCTGGCCTGGGTAGCCGTCCGGCCGGGCATATCCGGGCTGCCCGCCGGCCTGGCGCGGCCCGGCACCGCTGAAGCCGGTCGGCACCGAGCTGACCGCGGTCGGGTCGACCGTCACCGCCAGCTGGATGCTGCGGCCCAGCTCGCGGGACAGCGCGTTCGTGATCAGGGCCCGGAGCCTGGTCTCCAGCTGTTCCTTGACGAACTCGTTCGGGGTCGCGATAAGTGCGGTGTTCTCCACCAGGCCCAGCGGCCTTGTCAGTTGCAGCCAGGCCCGCTGAGCTGGCTCGATATTCATCTCGGCGAGTTCTTCGAGGGACCGGGCCCACACTTTCGCGAGGTCTGCTTCGCTCACTGGCTGTTCACCTCGCGCCCCCCACATGTGATCAACAGGTTTTTCCACAGCTTGTGCACGTTGCAAGTTTCGTGCGCCGCCGCATTATCCGCCGCCAGGTTTGCGGGAGACCACCGGCGTCAGGGTGCGGATGGGTCAGGGTGCAGATGGCCCGCGTCCGGGACCGCTATCCACAGCCTAGGGGTCGGCTTCCGCGCTCGTTCGGTAAACCGTCAGGCTCACCCGCGGTGACGAGGCGGCCCGGCCCGCCGGACGGCCTGCCGGTTTGACCAGGGGCCGGGCCGCCGCGTAACGTTCTGAGGTCCGGCCACACCCGGCGTCAGTTTTGCATGCTGCGAGCCAGTCGCAGCGGCCCACCGATCGTGTATCCCTGTACCTGGAGTCCCTCGTGAGCAAGCGTACGTTCCAGCCGAACAACCGCCGCCGGGCGAAGACCCACGGGTTCCGGCTGCGCATGCGCACCCGGGCCGGGCGGGCCATCCTTGGGGCGCGCCGCCGTAAGGGACGCGCCCGGGTCAGTGTCTGATCCGGGCGGCTGCGCGCGGTCAGCGGTGAGCACCGATGCTGCCTGCTGCCGCCCGGATGCGACGCCGCGGCGACTTCACCGCTGCGCTGCGCGAGGGCAGCAGGACCGGCCGGGCCCTGCTGTCGGCGCACTTGCTGGTCCGACCCGATCACGATGAGCCGGCCCTCGTCGGATTCGTCGTGAGCCGGGCCGTCGGCGGCGCGGTGGTCCGCAACCGGGTCCGCCGCCAGCTGCGTCATCTGGCCCGAGGGTATTTGGGCTCGCTTCCTGAAGGTAGCCTGTTGGTGGTACGCGCGAATTCCCGGACCGCGGCCGCACGCCAGGCGGATCTCGCCGCCGAACTCGACCTGGTAATCGAGGCATTGCTTCGGCGGCAAGGTAAGGCGCTGCTTCGGTGATCAGCAAAGCACGGCGACAGACCAGGGACCGGCCATCGGCCGGGGCCCGGGTGCTCATCGCGCTGCTGACCGGGTACCGGCGGTTCGCCAGCCCGATGCTGGCCCCCCGGTGCCGGTTTTACCCGTCCTGCAGCGCCTATGCGCTGGAGGCGGTGCGAGTGCACGGTGCGGTGCGCGGTACCTGGCTGGCGGCCTCCCGGCTCGGCCGCTGTCACCCGTTCCATAAGGGCGGTATTGACCCGGTGCCGTCCCGCGGCTCGGGTCGGCCGCGGCGGGACGGGAACGCGCGCGGGCTTTTCATCAGATCGCAAGGGAGCTAGCAGGTGGGCAATCCACTCAACCCTGTCTACGACGCTGTCGCCTGGGTGGTCAAGCAGCTCTACGCCGGGCTGAGCCCGGTCTTCGGCGCCGAGAGCGGGTGGACCTGGGCGCTGACGATCGTCTTCCTCGTGGTCCTGATGCGGCTGATCATGGTGCCGCTGTTCATCAAGCAGATGCACACGACGCGCGCGATGACCGCGCTGGCGCCGCAGATGACAGCGCTGCGCAAGAAGTACAAGAACGACAAGCAGACTCTCAACCAGGAGATGATGAAGCTCTACCAGGAGGCGGGCGTCAACCCGCTGATGGGGTGCCTCCCGGTTGTCGCTCAGCTGCCGATGTTCTTCGCCCTGTTCAGCGTCCTGCGCGCGATCGCGGAATGGAAGTCACCGCAGCCGGCCAAGTACGGCATGACCCAGGAAATGATGAACAACGCCCAGCACGCGAAGATCCTGGGCGTCACCATCGCGGACAAGTTCCTGTTCTCGACCGGCGTGCCGCTGCACGCCAAGGCGGTCATCCTGGCCACCGTCCTGGTCAGCATGGTGACGACGTACCTGACGGTCCGGCAGAGCATGAAGCGCGGCATGATGCCCGCGGCGACCCCGGACAACCCGATGGGTCAGTCGCAGAAGTTCATGGCCTACATCATGCCGTTGTTCGCGCTGTCCGGCCTGTACTGGCCGTTCGGCCTGGTCCTGTACTGGGTGACCACCAACCTGTGGACCCTGGGCCAGCAGTGGGTGCTGTTCCGGCGCTATCCGCAGCCTGTCGTGGCGGGCAACGGCGCGCCCAGCGCGCCCGGCCCGGCGGCTCCGGCGCTCAAACCCGGTAAGCCGGACCGCGCCGCGCCCAGCTCGAACGGGTCGGCGGCGCCGAACGGTTCCGGCTCGGCCAAGGGCAAGAGCGGCCAGGCCGCGGGCGGTCCGGCCCCGGCGGGCTCAGACGGCGGCAAATCCCGCCGCCCGGCCGGCGCTTCCGGCACGCAGCCGGCCGCCAACAGCGGCGGCGTACTGCGCAGGTTCGGCAAGAGCCGTGCGGAGCCCGCGCCCGAGCCGCAGGCTCCCGAGGTTAAGCTCGTCAGGCAGCAGCGCCAGCGACAGTCGCGCAGCAAGCGATCTGGCAAGCGGTAGCGGCGAACTCGCGGAAATCACCCACATAGGCTTGTCAGTTTTACTCGACCCCGGAACGTAGGAGGGCCTGGTCGTGACCCAACGGGAACACGCGGTCGCTGAGCCGAGCGGATTGGCCGCGGGGCAGGACGCCGGGGATCCGGCGGCCCCGATCGGGGATCATGCTGCCGGGGACTTTGCTGCCGGGGACCATGCGGCGGCTGACCCCGGCACTGCGGATGCCGCCCCGGCGGCGGCCGCGCCAGACGACGCCCAGGACACCAGCGGATCGGTCGCCGAGGCCACCGGCCAGGCCGGTGACCAGGAGCCCGAGCCGGATCAGGAGCTGGACCAGGATCAGGAGCCGGACCAGGAGCCGGACCAGGAGCTGGACCAGGATCAGGAGCTGGACCAGGATCAGGAGCTGGACCAGGAGCTGGACCAGGACCAGGAGCCGGACGCTGGCCCGGACGGGGCATCGGCAGGCCGCGCTGAGGCGAGCCAGCCCGAAGCCGCCGACCTGGAGCAAGAAGGCGAGATCGCGGCCGACTACGTCGAGGGCCTGCTCGACGTGGCTGACCTTGATGGCGACATCGACATGGACGTCGAGGGCGACCGCGCGCTCGTCTCGGTCGTCGGGGCCACGCTGGATGAGCTGGTCGGCCCCCGTGGCGAGGTCCTTGAGGCCTTGCAGGAACTGACCAGGCTGGCCGTGCACCGGCAGACCGGGGTGCGCACCAGGGTCATGCTCGATGTCGGCGGCTACCGGCTGCGCCGCCGCGCTGAGCTGGCCGAGACCGGCCGGGAGGCCGCCGAAGAGGTCAAGCGGACCGGCGAGCCCAAGAAGCTGTGGGCCATGAACCGGTTCGAGCGGAAGGTCGTGCACGACGCGATCGCCGAGGCCGGGCTGCAGAGCGAGTCCGAGGGCGAGGAGCCCGACCGCAGGGTGGTCGTTCTTCCTGCCGACTGAGAACGCTGAGCCCCGCTCCACCAGGCCCAGCTCCGAAGGGCAAAGCCCGGACGGGCTCAGTTCCGACGGGCTCAGTTCCGACAGGCTCAGTTCCGACAGGCTCAGCTCGGACGGGCTCAGCTCGGACGGGCTCAGCCAGACGGCGCCGGACCAGGCGCGAGCCGTCTTCGGGCCGGCCCTCGAGGCGGCCCAGCGGTACGCCCGGCTGCTCGCGGGCCCCGGCGTGCAGCGGGGCCTGATCGGCCCGGCTGAGGCGGCCCGGCTATGGGACCGGCACCTGATCAACTGCGCCGTGGTTGCGGACCTGATCCCCCGGCCTTCCTGGGTGGTCGACCTCGGCTCCGGGGCCGGGCTGCCGGGGCTGGTGCTCGCCTTGCTGCTGCCTGATGTCCGCGTGACGCTGGTCGAGCCGATGGCCCGGCGGGTTGCCTTCCTGACCGAGTGCATCAGCGAGCTTGATCTCGGTCACGTGGACGTGCGCCGGGGCCGGGCCGAGGAATTGGCCGGCCAGCTCGCCGCGGACGTGGTCACCGCGCGCGCGGTCGCCCCGCTGGACCGCCTGGCCGGCCTCGCGCTGGGGCTGGCCCGGCCCGGTGGCCTGATCCTGGCCATCAAGGGCGCCAGCGCGGCCCAGGAGGTCACCAGGGCCGCGCCGGTGCTGCGCCGCCTGGGCGCCCGGGACGTGCAGATCATCCAGGCCGGATCCGGCCTGGTCACTGATCCCGCTACCGTCGTCCGGTTTACTGCCGGGCCGCCGCCCGGCCAAGGCCGCCGGAGCGGCAGTTCCCGCCAGCGCGGCCAGGCCCGGCGGCGCGGCAAAGACCGCCAGCGGGCTGATGCACGAGCCCGCTCGCGGTTAACTTAGCCAGGACAGGATCAAGTGATGGCTGCCGCCATTCATAAGCTCCCGGTTTGTTCATTTATTGATGGTCCGGTGGCCGATGTCCTGTCGCCCGGCGACACCGAACCAGCTCGCACCGAACCAGTGAGCGGACCAGCCACACTGAACCAGCCCGCACTGAACCAGCCCGCACTGACCCAGCCCGCGCTGACCAGTGACCCGAGTCAGCCCGCACTGAACCGGGCTAGACGCCCTGGCCGCCGTGGAGGTGAAGAAGATTGACGAAGGCCGCCAAGCCCGGCCTGGGGTGGCCGGGCCAGGCCGCCCGCCCTGGACGGCCCCCTGATGCCCCGACCCAGCCCGGCCCGGTCTGGGCTGGGTCATCCAGTAGTACTGCTGCTCCCGGCCCCGTCCCGGCGGCTGAGGCGGCCCCGGTGTCGGGCCTTGTCCCGGTTCCGGGCGCGGCGTCATCGTCTGGTTCTGTCCCGGCTCCCGGCTCCGTCCCGGTGGCTGGCGCGGCCCTGGTGTCGGGCCCTGTGCCGGTTCCGGGCGCGGCGTCATCGTCTGGTTCTGTCTCGGCTCCCGGCTCCGTCCCGGTGGCTGGCGCGGCCCTGGTGTCGGGCCCTGTGCCGGTTCCGGGCGCGGCGTCATCGTCTGGTTCTGTCTCGGCTCCCGGCTCCGTCCCGGTGGCTGGCGCGGCCCTGGTGTCGGGCCCTGTGCCGGTTCCGGGCGCGGCGTCATCGTCTGGTTCTGTCTCGGCTCCCGGCTCCGTCCCGGTGGCTGGCGCGGCCCTGGTGTCGGGCCTTGTCCCGGTTCCGGGCGCGGCGTCATCGTCTGGTTCTGTCTCGGCTCCCGGCCCCGTCCCGGCCGGCGATGCGGCCTCATCGTCCAGCTCGGCCCGAGCCGGTCGTCCGTGGGCTAGCCCGGGCTCAGGCGGTGGCCTGGGCTGGCCCGGCACCAGTGTCGGCGTCCCTTCCCGCCCTGGTGACTGGCGCCGCGGGCTGCCGGAAGGCGCCGCGCCGCGCCGCGAGCCCGGCGCGCGGGCCGCTGCAGCGCCAGGCGGAGCCCAGACGCGGGTGAGTGGGCCAGCGGCCAGCGGCGGTGTCGGCACTCGCGATACGGTCTCGGGGACCGGTGCCGCGCAATGGGGTGATCCACGGCGATCGGCTGGCAATCCGGTCAGCCCGGACCGTACGGTGCCGCAAGGGCCAGGGCAGCTAGAGCCAGGACAGCATCAACCAGGGCGGCACGGGCCAGGGCGGCACGGGCCTGGGCAGGACCAGCCGGTGCGGCGTCAGCCGGGGCAGCCCGGGTCCGGGGATCCGGTTTCACGTGGAACTGGATGGCCGGAACATCAGACGGAGCAGGAGAGCGAGACCGAGATGGCTGAAGGTCGTGCGCTACTGAGCGCCGATCCGCACGTTCCAGGACCCAGCGCGGTCGCAGGCTGGGCCATGCCCGCGACCTCGGTACCCGCGACCTCGGTACCCGCGACTACGGTGCCACCGGTGGCCAGCCCTCCGGTCGCCAGCCCCCCGGGCGCCGGGACCCCGGCCGGGCGGCACGCCGGATCCGTGACCGGCCAGGGTGGCGGTGATCAGCCCCAGGCCGCTCCGGCCGCGCCCGCCACGGGCTTTGATACGCCGATCGCGCGGGCGGCCCGGGCCGCGGTGGCCGCCCGCGGCGGGCAGGCCTGGCCCCGGCCGAGCTCGTGCCGGATCATCACGATCGCCAACCAGAAGGGCGGCGTGGGGAAGACCACCACCGCGGTGAACCTGGCGGCGGGCCTGGCCCTGCACGGCGCGCGGGTGCTGGTGGTGGATCTGGACCCGCAGGGCAATGCCTCCACCGCGCTGGACGTCGAGCACCACGCCGGCGTGGTATCCATCTACAACGTCCTGGTCGACGGGAAGCCGCTGGGGACTATCGTGCAGCCGGTGACGGGCATCCCGCAGCTCTACTGCGCACCCGCCACCATCGACCTGGCGGGCGCGGAGATCGAGCTGGTGCCGCTGGTGGCCAGGGAGTCCCGGCTGGCCCGGGCGGTCGCGAGCTATGACTCTTCCGGCCTGGACTACATCTTCATCGACTGCCCCCCGTCACTCGGGCTGCTGACCGTCAACGCCCTGGTCGCCGCGCCTGAGGTCCTGATCCCGATCCAGTGCGAGTACTACGCGCTCGAAGGCCTTGAGCAGCTGCTGCGCACTGTCGAGCTGGTCCGCAGCCACCTCAACCCGGGCCTCGCGGTCAGCACCATCCTGCTGACCATGTTCGACGGCCGGACCCGGCTGGCCTCGCAGGTGGCCGATGAGGTCAGGGAGCACTTCGGCGATGTCGTGCTGGGCTCGGTGATCCCGCGCAGCGTCCGGGTCTCCGAGGCGCCGAGCTACGGCCAGTCCGTGATGACCTACGACCCTGGCTCCAGCGGCGCGGTCGCGTACATGGAAGCGGCCAGGGAGATGGCGCACCGCAATGCCAAGCCCGGACAGACGGGCTGAGGACGGGCCGAAGAAAACGGTCTGACACCCCTTTATCGTTCAAATATATGTTTGGTTTATGCTCTCTACCTTGCTCTTTGCTGTGCGCTGACTTGCGGCTTTAGCAGAGAGGATAGGGTCTGTAGCCAGGCGTCGCCGCAACATGCGCGGCGGCGGCCTAGCTGGCGGGCAGGTAATTCTGGTTGGCTCGGTAACTGTGGCTGGCCGGTAACTCTGGCTGGCCCGGTAACTGGTCCGCGGAGCAAGGAGAGGCGATGCCGCAGCAGAAGCGAGGCCTGGGCAAGGGCCTGGGCGCGCTCATTCCGACGGCACCGTCAGTCCCCGATCACGGTGTACCCGATCCGCGGGCCGGCGGCGCGGCTGAGCAGATGCCGGCCGGAGCGTACTTCGATGAGATCCCCGTCGGCACGCTCACGCCCAACCCGCGCCAGCCCCGGCTGGTGTTCGACGAAGAAGCCCTGGAAGAACTAGCCGCCTCGATCCGGGTGGTCGGCCTGCTGCAGCCGGTGGTGGTCCGGGCCATCATGCCCGGCCACTACGAGATCGTGATGGGCGAGCGGCGGTGGCGTGCCTGCCAGCTCGCCGGGCTTGAGTTCATCCCGGCCATCGTGCGCGAGACGTCCGACGATGACCTGCTGCGTGACGCGCTGATCGAGAACCTGCACCGGGAGCAGCTCAACCCGCTCGAAGAAGCGGCGGCTTACCAGCAGCTGCTGGAGGACTTCGCGGCTACCCATGACGAGCTAGCCAAGCGGGTCGGGCGCTCGCGCCCGCACATCTCCAATACGATCCGGCTGCTTAACCTGCCGGCCACGGTCCAGAAACGAGTCGCGGCCGGGGTGCTCAGTGCCGGGCACGCCCGGGCCCTGCTCGCGGTGCCCGAGGTGGCCGCACAAGAGCACCTGGCGCACCGCATCGTGGCTGAGGGCCTCTCGGTGCGGGCCACCGAGGAGATCGTGGCTCTCGGGGCCCAGCCGGCCAAGGCGGTGCGTCAGCCAGCACCCAGGAAGCCGGTAGCACCGGCCCTGAAGGAACTGGCCGACCGGCTGTCCGACACGTTCGAGACCCGGGTGAAGGTGGAGCTCGGCCAGCGCAAGGGCAAGATCGTGGTGGAGTTCGCCTCACTGCAGGACCTGGAGCGGATCGTGGCGGCCATGGCGCCGGGCGGCGTCTAGCCTCGCCTCGTTTCACGTGAAACCAGCCCGCGGCGGGACCAGCTAGCCAGTCAGGCGATCGTGGCGGCCGCATGATCCCGGACGCTGGCCACGAATTCATCGACATCCGCAGCCGTGGTGTCGAAGGCGGCCATCCACCGGACCACCCGGCCGTCATCGCAGTTGAACGTCCACTCTCGGCGCAGCGACACGATCAGGTCGGGGTGCAGCGCGGCGAAGACCGCATTCGACTCGACCGGCTGGTCGAGCCGCACCCCGGGGATCTGGCTGACCCCGTCCGCGAGACGCCGGGCCATCTGATTGGCGTGCTGCGCGTTCCGGAGCCAGAGCTGGTCATCGAGCAGCGCGTCGAACTGCGCGGCCAGGAAGCGCGTCTTCGAGGCCAGCTGCAGCAGTTGCTTGCGCTGGAAGGGCAGTGTCTGCTCCAGGCCAGCTCGCATCACCACCACGGCCTCGGCGCACACGGCCCCGTTCTTGGTTCCGCCGAAGCTCAGCACGTCGGCTGCGGCCGCCAGGTCGGCCAGCTGGCAGCCCAGGCCGGCCGCCGCATTGGCCAGCCGCGCGCCGTCGATGTACAGCAGCAACTCGTTCGAGCGGCAGAACTCGCGCAGCGCGGCGAGCTCGCCAAGCGAATAGCAGGTGCCGACCTCGGTGACTTGCGAGATGGCCACGACGCACGGCTGGGCCCGGTGCTCGTCACCCCGCCCGGCCAGGCGGGTGGCGGCCAGTTCCGGGGTCAGCTTGCCGTCCGGCGTGGGCACGGTCAGCAGCTTGCTGCCAAGCAGGCGCTCGGCAGCCCCGCACTCATCTACGTTGATGTGGCTGCCCGCCGGGCAGATGACGGCCTCATACGGGCGCAGCATCAGGCTGAGCCCGACCACGTTCGCCCCGGACCCGTTGAAGACGAAGTAGACGCCGCCTGCGGCGCCGAAGGTACTGGCGATCCTCGCCGCCGTCCGCCGGGTCAGCTCGTCGTCGCCGTAGGCCACCGCATCCCCGGCGTTAGCCAGGGTCAGTGCGTGCAGCACGGCTGGATGAGCACCCGCATGGTTATCGCTGCCAAAACTCTTGCGCACCAGGGTCACAAGTAACTCCTCCGGGGTGGAATCGGCCCTGGCCGAGCCTAGCCAGCGACCCGGCCACCGGGAACAGGCGCCCGGGCCGTCCTGGCCCGCAGGCGGCCGCCCAGGCCGGGACTGGACAGAACTGACCGGGCAGCTTGGGCAGGACCGGCCGGCCCGGCCGAAACCTAGGTACGATGGCTTCAGGCCGGGCCTCAGGCGCGCGCCCCAGGGACGGTCGCCTGCCCGCCGGCCCTGGCGGGAAAGGCATACATAGCGATCTCAGAGGTGCTAGTTGTCGCGCCGTCTTGCGAGCATCACGCTGGACAATCTTGATGACCTGCCGTTCCGGTGCCGCCGGTGCGTTTTCTGGGAACTCGACCCGGTCAACTTTGCCCGAGCGCACGAAGAAGGCGACCCGGGCCTGGAGAAGGAATCCTGGATCTCGTCGATCCTGCTGGAGTGGGGCAGCTGCGGCAAGATCGTGTACGTCGATGGCGTGGCGGCCGGCTACATGCTTTACGCGCCGCCGCATCTGGTGCCCCGGTCGGTGGCCTTCCCGACCAGCCCGGTCAGCGCGGATGCCGTCCTGCTGATGACCGCGCACGTGCTCGGCGAGTTCGCCGGCGGCGGCCTGGGACGGATGCTCATCCAGGGAACGGCTAAGGACATGACCAGACGGGGCGTGAAGGCCATCGAGGCGTTCGGCGACCTGAAGTGGAAAGAGCCCGGCTGCGTGGTACCCGCCGACTACCTGCTCGCGGTCGGGTTCAAGACCGTCCGCCAGCATCTGCGCTACCCGAGGCTCCGGCTGGAGCTGAAGACCGCGCTGTCCTGGCGCGAAGACGTCGAGGTCGCGCTGGAGCGGCTGCTCGGATCGATGACCCCCGAGCGGGCCCTGCGCCTGGCCTGAGTTGCCTTGCGCCTGGCCTGAGTTGCCTTGCGCCTGGCCTGAGTTGCCTGGCGCCTGGCGCAGTCAGCTAAGACCCGAAATCATGTTCCCCGCCGAGCATTCCAGACCTGGACGGATCGAAATTGTCTCCGAAACGAAAGCAGGCGCCCAGGTCGGGGGCGCCTGCTTGGTCACAGCTCAGGCTGGGCCGAGGCCCGCTGCCGGGCGGGCGGATGTGCCGCCCGGCTAACCGGCTGAACCGCTCAGATGAATTCGGCCAGCTCACGCAGCAGCGCTGACTTCGGCTGCGCGCCGACGATCTCCTTGACGACCTCGCCGTCCTTGAAGACGCTCGAGCGTCGGGATGTTCATGATCCCGTACCGCTGCGTCGACGACCGGGTTCTCGTCCACGTTGAGCTTGACGATGTCGATCTTGTCGCCGTGCTCGCCGGCGATCTCCTCCAGGACCGGCGCTGACCTGGCGGCACGGGCCGCACCACTCGGCCCAGTAGTCCACGATGACCGGCTTGTCGCTCTTCAGCACGTCGGCCTCGAAGGTCGCGTCGGTTACTGCCTTGGTTGCACCCACGTGCGGGACTTCCTTCCCGTTCTTCGGTCCGACGGCCGCCGGCGAGGTCGGTCCGGCGCTGCGCTGTCGGCCGGCCTAGCTGGTCAGGCCTCGTGGTCGGCCAGCCAGCGCTCGGCGTCCAGCGCCGCCGCGCAGCCGGTGCCGGCGGCGGTGATCGCCTGCCGGTAGGTGTGGTCCACGACATCGCCAGCGGCGAACACGCCGTCGATCGAGGTCCGGGTGGACGGCTGGTCGACGAGCAGGTAGCCCTCGTCGTCAGGTGGCGAGCTGGCCGGCGAACAGCTCGCTGCGCGGGTCGTGGCCGATCGCCACGAACATGCCGCTGACCGTCCAGCGTGCTCTCCTCGCCGGTCTTGAGGTTCCGCAGCCGCACGCCGCGTCACCCGGTCCTCGCCCAGGACCTCGGCCACCTCGCTGTCCCAGGCGAACTGGATCTTCGGGTTGCCGAGCGCGCGGTCCTGCATGATCTTGCGAGGCGCGCAGCGTGTCGCGGCGGTGCACGATCGTCACCGACTTGGCGAACCGGGTGAGGAACGTCGCCTCCTCCATCGCGGAGTCGCCGCCGCCGACCACGGCGATGTCCTGCTCGCGGAAGAAGAACCCGTCACAGGTCGCACACCAGGAGACGCCGTGCCCGGACAGCCGCTTCTCGCCGGGCACGCCGAGCTCGCGGTAGCCGGAGCCGGTCGCGATGATCACGGTCTTGGCCAGGTAGAGTGTCGCTCGCCGACCTTGACGACCTTCGGCGTCGCCGTCAGGTCGACCTCGGTCGACGTCGTCGGCAACCAGCTCGGCGCCGAACCGCTCGGCCTGCTTGCGCAGCTGCGTCCATCAGGTCCGGGCCCGAGGATGCCGTCAGGGAAGCCGGGGAAGTTCTCCACGTCGGTGGTGTTCATCAGCGCGCCGCCGGACGGTGACCGAGCCCTCGAACACCAGCGGGCTCAGCCGCGCGCGGGCGGCGTAGAGCGCGGCCGTATAGCCGGCCGGACCGGAGCCGATGATGATGACGTCCCGAACGTCGGTCACTTCTGCTTGCCCCTCTCAGTGCACCGGCATCAACCATCCTAGGGCTCGGAGATTCCCGTGTCCGGGGTCAGCCACCCGCCGCCAGAACGGTCTGATTCAGCACATCACTGGGGCTCGCCGAGCATCCTGGCCCGACCAGCCCAGACCTGCCGGGGGGCCTGCCCGGAGCCCGCGGTCACGATCACCGTGGCCGGCGCCGACTGGTAGGCGGCCACATCGACCAGCAGGACCAGGCTCCCCGCGGCGACCCGGCTGACGCAGCCGGCCAGGCCGGTCAGCGAGACCCGCGCCAGGCTGCCGCCCGCGCGGGTACTGGTCGAGTGCTGCACCGATGCGGGCGATCCCAGCGGCCGGGCGGCCTCGGCGACGGCGGCTCGCTCTGGAGTACTCCGCCAGTGCCGCGCTAGCCTGCGCGGCCAGCTGACCTGGCACGAAGTTCGTGCCGGTGCTGACCGGGGGGATCTGGCTGGGCTGGCCGTCGTGCTGGTACTGCAGGGCCGGGCCGTTAGCCGGATAACCGCCCCGGCGGCCCGGCGGCGCCCGGGCGCGACGGCCGCGGCCTGCGCCGACGGCTTGCCGATCCGACGGCCGCTGCCGAGGTCCGACGATCGCGTAACCGCCGCCGCCCGCGGCCACGACCAGCGGCGGCCGCCGCGGCCGCCGAGCCGGCCGTGCGAGGTGCCGCCAGGCTCGGCCGTCCGCGCGGCGGGCGGCGGCGGCCGGCCGGGCGACGCGGCCGGCCTGGCCGACGCGCGGAGGCCGGCCGCGCCCGCCCGGTGCTGCTCAGGCCGGCGCTGCAGCCCGCGCCGATCGGCCGCACTGTCGGGGCCGTCGACCCCCGGCGCTGACCCGGCGGCCGACTCGGCGGCCAGCGCGGTGTGGATCCGGGCGGCGAGATGGTCGGGCAGCGGCGGCACCTCGGTGCGCGCCAGCAGCGCAGGGACCTGGGCCAGATCGTCACGAACGCCGGCGCACCGGGCGCACCGGGCCAGGTGGGAGCTGATCCGGCCGGCCCGGCCTTCGGCCAGATCGCCCTCGTTGTACCGGGCCAGCGTCTCGGGCCTGACGTGGCGCCTGATCACGGCGGATCACCCCCCTCCTGCGCAGGTAGGACGTTTCCAGCGGTCGTTCGGTTCCGCTGCGTCCGGTCTGGTTTCGGATCGGCCCGGCCCGGCCTGGCGGCCCGGCTCAGGTGCGCCAGCCGCGGCAGCAGCCGGGCCCGGCCTCGCGCGCACCGGCTCTTCACCGTGCCCGGCGGAGACGCCGAGTATCTGCGGCGGCTTCCGCGACCGGATAGCCCAGCATGTCCACCAGCACCAGGGCCGCCTGCTGGTCGTAGGGCAGTTTGCGCAGTTCGGTGGTCACGTCGAGGGAGATGTCGCTGTCTGAGGACGGATCATGAGTCACCCGCGCGGCGGCCAGCCCGTCGAGGATGCGCTCGTCGGCGTCCTGGTCGTCGGCCGGGCCGCCCGGCGCCTGAGCCGGTCCAGGCACGCGTTCGACCACGATCCGGTGCAGCCAGGTCGTGACCGCCGAGTCGCCCCGGAAGCTGTCGGCCCGGCGGAACGCCGAGATCATCGCGTCCTGCAGCGCGTCCGCGGCTTCCTCGGGGTCGGCCAGGGTCCGGACCGCAACCGCCCACAGCCGGTCCCGGTGGCGCAGGAACAGCTCGCCGAACGCGTCCGGGTCGCCGGCCACGTGGGCGCGCAGCAACTCGGCATCCGGCGACTGGGCCGCAGCCCGGGCGAGCGGCTCGGGCAGCGGCTGAACCGGGCCGGTGCCCCCCGGATCGTGCTGTTCCGTCGCGGTCCTCCTGTCTGGCCCGGGGCCGCGGCCCGCGCCGGAGCAGGCGCCTGCCCGGTGACCGGCCCGGGCTGCACCGGCCGCGCCGCGTCGCCGGCTAGGCAGCCACCAGGCTCAGTCTGAGCCCCGCATGACGATGTTGTAGATCTGTGCCATGTACTTCCCGCTGCTGCCTGGCATGGCCGGCAGTTTCGTGAACCAGATCAGCACGTACTGGCCGGTCGCGTTGCCGTGCAGGGCGAACTGGCGCGTCCCGCCTACGTCGGCGGCCCGCGCGACCGTGGTCAGCGTCGCGACGGTCGCCGGGCTGCGGACGTTGGTGTTCCCGATCTCGATCCGGACATCGGCCCCCTTGACCTGGCCGAACTGGATCTGGATCGAGTCCAGGTGTACCGGCTTGCCCATGTCGAGCATGAGCCCGCTGCCCGGCTTCAGGCCACCGAACACCGGGCTGAAGTAGAACTGGGAGGTCCACTTGGTGGCCGGCTGGCCGTCGATCGCGAGCGGGGCGGACTGGCTGTCCTCGTCCCCCTTGTCGCTGAGGTTGTAGGCGTCGAAGCCCTGCGCGCTGACCGGGGTGAGGGAGCACAGTAGCAACGGCAAGGGAAGGGGCACAGGCAGCAGGCAGGGCCAGAACAGGAAAGGAAGGCAGCAGCACCCACCACCCCCAAACAAACAAAAACCACAAGGGAAGGGACAGGCAAGGGAAGGAAAGAAAAGAAAGAAAAAGAAAAGAAAAAGAAAGAAAAGAAAAAAAAAAAAAAAAAAAAAAAAAAAAAAAAAAAAAAAAAGCGGCCGCGGCCGGCCCCCCCCCCCCCCCCCCCCCCCCCCCCCCCCCCCCCCCCCCCCCCCCCCCCGAAAAAAAAAAAAAAAAAAAAAAATTAATTTTTTTATTTTATTTTATTTTACAAAAGAAGAAGAAAAATTTTTTTCGCA
>CAWBJA010000017.1:0-31163 GCA_963788895.1 uncultured Actinomycetota bacterium
CCTGGCCCTGACCAGGCGTTCCGCCGCGTGATCCGAACAGGTGAGCGCGGCGGTCCTGGCCAGCCCGGCCGGTGTGGGGACAGCGTGGGGACAGGCCGTCATGCTCCCGCCTCCTCGACGAGCCGGGCGACCGCCTCAGCGGCCAGGCGTCACCCGGCTTTCGGGCCGTTCCAGTCCAGCAACTCGACGATCACGCCGTTGGGGTCACGCACCTGGAAGGCGCGCTCACCCCATTCCTCCGCGCGCAGCGGCATGGTGATCGACACGCCCTCGGCCTGCAGCCTGGCCAGCTCGCCTTCCAGGTCGTCCACCTCGAAGGCCAGGATCAGCCCGTTCGCGTGGTCGTCACGCTGGTCGTCGGGCAGCATCGGCATGCCCCGGCGCAAGAACACCACGTGCATGCCGGTGTCGTCGCGGCCCAGTGAGACGAAGCCATCAGCCGACATGTCCTCGGTGAAGCCGAAGTGGGTGGTCAGGAAGCGAGCGGAGGCGGCGACGTCGTCGACGTTCAGCGATACTGCCGGCTGGACGACATCCAGACGGACGCGGCGCTTACCCACCTGCTGACGTTCGTGCAGGCCTGGGCCCGGGCCGCGGCTGACGCCCGGGCGAGCAGCAGTGAGTCAGGAATGGACGACGAGCAATGGTGGGCGGCCCGCGCGCCGCTGCTGGCCAAGGTGCTCGACCCGGCCGCCTATCCGCTCGCCGCCCGGGTCGGCGCCGCCGCGGGCACCGCGCACCGTGCCGCCTACCAACCCGGGCATGCCTACGACTTCGGCCTGCGGATCATCATGGACGGCATTGCCACGCTGACCGGCAGCCCGGCTGACCGGTAGCGCGACTGGATGGGAACAAGACCAGCCCGGCACTTTGGCAGTGATGTGGCTGATTGGCGCGGTCGATGCGGCGGTAGGCACCGGGACCGCCTGCCGTGCAAGCGATCCGGGCGGGGCGGCCTTGTGACGCGGTGGTAACGTAGAGTCACGAAGTCAGTCCGAAGATCACCTATCTGCCCTCGATGAACATAGTCGACTCCACCGGGCAGATGGACATCGGCTACGAGGGTCTCCTAGGCGAGCCTGCCCCGCGGGCGGGCAATCAGCTTCAGCCTGAAGGAGGCGCAGTGTACGAGAAAGACGGCGAGAAGTACTTCGTAGTCGACAGCCACCTGCACTATTGGAACGCGGCGCCGGACAACTGGGTGCCGGGCGCGCAGCAGTACGCCAAGGGCTGGATCGAGTGCTTCCACGCATACCAGAGCCTGGGGCCGCCGCAGACCCACTGGAGCCTTGAGCACTTCCAGAAGTACTCCGAGGACGACCTGATGAAGGACGTCTTCGAGGACGGGCACGTGGACGTGGCGGTGTTCCAGCCGACCTACCTGTACGAGTGGTACAAGGAAGGCTTCAACACCACCGAGCGCAACGCGGCGATGGGGGAGAAGCACCCAGGCAAGTTCATTTGCAACACCCGGTGGGACCCGCGCGACGGCGACGACGGGCTGAAGGAGCTGCGCGACAATGTGCAGCGTTACGGGTCCAAGGGGGTCAAGCTCTACACGGCCGAGTGGAAGAACGGGTCGCGGGGCTGGAAGCTGACCGACCCGGAGGCCTACCGGTACCTGGAGGCCTGCCAGCAGCTCGGGGTCAAGAACGTGCATGTGCACAAGGGCCCGACGATCTGGCCGCTGGACAAGGACGCGTTCGACGTGTCCGACGTGGACCGGGCCGCGACCGACCACCCGGAGCTGAACTTCATCGTCGAGCACGTCGGGCTGCCGCGGATCGAGGACTTCTGCTTCATGGCGACCCAGGAGCCGAACGTGTACGCGGGGCTGGCGGTGGTCATCGGCGCCCTGATGCACGCGCGGCCCAGGTTCTTCGCCAAGGTCATGGGCGAGCTGCTGTTCTGGGTCGGCGAGGACAAGATGACCTTCGGCAGCGACTACGCCATCTGGGAGCCCAAGTGGCAGGTCGAGGGTCTCGTCGACTGGGACTACCCGGGCGGCGAGGAATTCTCTGACTACCCGCGGGTGAGCACGGCGACCAAGAAGAAGATCCTCGGCCTGAACGCCGCCAAGCTCTACGACATCGAGGTCCCGGCCGAATTCCGGCTGCCGCCCGAGGCGGGCACCCCGGGGGCGCGGGAGGACGCCCAGCTGGTGGAGGAATGAGCGCGCCGGGCAGCGCCGCGTCCCGGCTGCTGGCCGCGCTGGAAACGGTCCGTGACCCGGAACTGGACGAGCCCATCACCGCGCTCGGCTTCGTCGCCTCCGCCGTGGTCAGCGAGGACGGGCAGGCGCGAGTCCGGCTTCGGCTGCCCACCTATTTCTGCGCGCCGAACTTCGCCTACCTCATGGTCGCCGACGCCTATGACGCGGTGGCCGGGCTGGCGGGGGTGCGCTCGGCCGAGGTGATCCTGGAAGATCACTTTGCTTCCGGCCCGATCAACGGCGGCGTGGCCGCGCAGGCCGGGTTCGCCCGGTCCTTCGACGGCGAGGCGGCCGGCGAGCTGCACCAGCTGCGCGCCGATTTCCTGCGCAAGGCGGTCATGGCCGGGACCGACCAGGTATGCAGGCCGCTGCTGGCCGCCGGGACCGAGCCGGCCGCGCTGCGGTCGATGACCCTCGGGCAGGTCCCGCCGACGCGCGGGCTGGCCCGGCTGCGTGAGCGCAGGGCGGAACTCGGGCTGCCGGCCGCCGCCGACGCGCCGCTGCTGATCGAGCCGGCCACCGGGCAGCCGGTCGCCGCGGATCAGGTCCCGCTGCACCTGCGCCGGGCCCGGACCACCCGGGTCAGCCTGGCGGCGAACGGCAGCATCTGCCGTGGCATGCTGCGGCACCGATACGACTCGCCCGGACCGGGCGAGCCCTCCGGACCGGGGGGCGAGCCTTTCGGACCGGGGGCGAGCCTTTCGGACCGGGGGGCGAGCCTCGGACCGGGGCGAGCCTTTCGGACCGGGGGCGAGCCCCCGGACCGGGCGAGCCCCCTGGACCGGGCGAGCCCCCCGGACAAGGCGAGGAGGAGCGGGAGTGAAGGCTGTCCGACTGCACGCGTTCCGCAGCCAGCCGGTCATCGACGAGGTGCCCGAGCCGGTCATCAGCGATCCGCTGGACGTGATCGTGAAGATCGGCGGTGCCGGGGTCTGCCGCACTGACCTGCACATCATCGAAGGCCAGTGGGATGCGGCGATGGGCACGCCGCTGCCCTACATCCTCGGCCACGAGAACGCCGGCTGGATCCACCAGGCCGGCCCGGGGGTCACCAGCCTGGCCGCCGGCGACACCGTCATCCTGCACCCGACCACCACCTGCGGCCTGTGCCGGGCCTGCCGGGCCGGCGATGACATGCACTGCACCGCCAGCACGTTTCCGGGCCTGTCCCGTGACGGCGGGATGGCCGAGTACCTGCTGACCTCCGCCCGGGCCTGCGTCAAGCTGGACCCGCAGACCCGGCCGCAGGACGTCGCCGCGCTCGCCGACGCCGGCATCACCGCCTACCACGCGGTCCGCAAGGCCATCCCGCTGCTGTACCCGGGGACCACCTGCGTGGTGATCGGGGCCGGGGGCCTGGGCCACATCGGCATCCAGTGCCTGGCCGCGCTGACCGCCACTCGGATCATCGTGGTCGACCGCAACCCCGACGCGCTCAAGCTCGCCGCCGAACTCGGCGCCCAGCACACCGTCGTCGCCGACGGCGCCCAGGCCGCCGCAGTCAAGGACCTCACCGGCGGCCGGGGCGCCGAGGTGGTGCTCGACTTCGTCGCCGAGCAGGGCGCCGAGGCCGAAGGCTTCGCGATGACCGCCCCGGCCGGGTCGTACTTCGTCATCGGCTACGGCGGCACCCTGCACGTCCCGACGCTCGACATCATCTCCACCGAGCGCAACATCATCGGCAACATCGTGGGCACCTACAACGACCTCGCCGAGCTGATGGCGCTGGCCCAGGCCGGCCGGGTCACCCTGCACACCCGCAGCTACCCGCTGGCGGAGGCCACCAGCGCGCTGGCCGACCTGGACGCCGGGCAGATCCGCGGCCGCGCCGTCCTGGTCCCCTAGATCCAGGATCACCTGCGCCGGTCACTCGCGGCGGATGCGGTGAGCAGGGCGAGGCCGAGTTCGGAGGGCTGGTAGAGCACGGCGCGGCCAGAACGCTGGCGGGTCAGCAGGCGGCCGCGGGCCGCTGCTCCCCCGATCACCCATGCGCAGCCGTGGGCCGCCAAAGGCCGCTCGGGCCAAGCTGGCGCAATCCCGGCCCCGGCGCGGCCTTCAGCAGCATCCCGCATCCCGCATCCCGCATCCCGCATCCCGCATCCCGCACCCCGCACCCCGCACCCCGCACCCCGCACCCCGCACCCCGCACCCCGCACCCCGCACCCCGCACCCCGCACCCCGCACCCCGCACCCCGCACCCGCGGCCCGGACCGCGCCCGCACTTAGCGGCCTGGCCCGCTGCCCGCACTCCTGCGCACCCCGGCGGTCGCGCCCTGCCCTTGCGCCCGCAGGCCTCGGCTCACGGTCCTCAGTCGCCCCAGATGCCTCATCCGCAAACGCGACCTCGGCGCGTACCCGCGGCTTCCGGACACTTATACCGGATTTGTTACGCTCCCGGTGACTAAATGCCCCGCTTTGTCCGCACCAAATCCGGTATAAGTGAGGGCGGGCCGCCACGGCTGCGGGCGAGGCTGCGGACGGGCCGCAGGTGGTGATGGGGCCGCAGGTGGTGATGGGACAGGAGTCCGGCATCCAGGCGATGCTGCGCCGGCTAGACGGCCCGGCGACCCGGGCCCAGCTAGGAGCGCCTGAACATGGGGCGGGAAGAGCGCCGACAAGGCCGTCTGTGCGGCAGTAAGCCAGGCCCTTGCGGGCCGGCAAAGTGGTCGCTCTTCCCGCCTCCGCCAGCTTGGCAGGGGTACGGGGTGGCTGCAAGCGGCCTGGTGCCCGCCGGGCGTCAGGCGAATACCCGGGCCCGGTTATCGCGGGCCAGGCCGCGGTTGATGAGGTTGCGCAGATTGATGACGGCGGTGCGGTTCTTGAGCCAGTTGATGACGGCGGTGCGGTTCTTGAGCCAGGCGTTAGTGACCAGGTGATACGCCGCGTGTTCCAGCAGGTGAGCGCGGCGGTTCCCGCCAGCACGGCCGAGGTAGGGAAGCGTGAGGCGGGACAGCCCGAGGGCTGTCTCAAGCGCATGGCACCAGCCGGCGGGCGATGAACCCGCGCCAGAGAGCGATAGCGGCGGGCTTGGTCTCTGCGTGCGTGCCGAGGTAGCCGGCCAGTTCCTTCTCGGGTGAGCCCAGCAGGTCGAACAGGGCAAGCTGGCCGTCCCTGGGGAAGATCTCGTCGTCCCACTGGATATGGAACAGGGCTGGCGCGGTGACCTGCCGGGCATCGCTGGCGATGCGCTCCGGTGCGTCCAGGCCCTGATGGAGCGCCGGGCCTTGCCAAAGACCGAACTTGCCCAAGACCACGCAGCGGAGCTCGTCGCCCAAGGCCGCGGCGACGGGAAGGCCGAACCGTGTCCCCATGGACATTCCCAGATACCCGAGGCTGGCGGTGTCCACCAGGCCCTGGGCGCCGACGGCGTCAAGGGCTGCCCGCCATTCCCTTGCCATCCGGTCGAGGACGACGTCGATGCCTTCTGCAGCGATGCGAGCCTGATACTCCGGGGGCGTCAGCGGTGACGTAAGGCGGTCGCCGTGGTACGGCCCATCGATCGCCATTGCGGCCAGGCCGGCCTGCGACGCGAACCACCGGGCCAGACTGACAATCCGCTCGCTGCGCTTGTGCCCGCTGCCCCCGTGGCCGAGCATGACCAAAGGAGGCGGCGATACGGGAGAAGATGGCAGCCACACCACGCCGGGAACAGCCCTGTCTGCGCAGCGAAGCTGGAACGACCGCTCAACCACGCCATCTTCAGCCACCCGGCGCCCGGTCCATTCGAGCGCCGCAGACACAGAAGGCATCTAATCAGGCTGGGCGCGAATCAGCAGAGCCAGGCACGAGCGGAGCTGGGCTAACAGTCAGAACTGTGCACACTGCGGTATTGCTTTCCAGGAGTGACCGCAAGACGGCGGGCGCCTCATGGGAAGCGGGACGAATCGAGGCGCTGAATGAGCCAGGTCCTGTGGGTCCGCCATGGGCAGAACGAGGCGAACCTGACCCGCACGCTTTCTTACCGCAGCTACGACAGGGACCTGACCGAGCATGGCCGCCAGCAGGCCCGCGACCTGGCGCAGTCGCTCGCCATGACCGGCGCCGTGGCGCAGATGGCCTGCTCGCCGCTGCGGCGGGCCCGGCAGACCGCTGACATCATCTCTGCTCGCCTCGGGCTGCCGCGCGCCGCCGAATTCGAGGACTTGCGCGAGGTCAACGTGGGCGCCCTCGACGCCCGCAGTGACGACGAGGCGTGGTCGGCCTATGCCGGGATCCTGGCCGCCTGGCGGGCCGGCGCGGCACAGGCGCGCTTTCCCGCCGGGGAGAACCTGCCGGAGTTGGCTGGCCGGCTGCGGCGGGTCATGCTCAGCCTGGCCCGGCCCGGTCCCGGTCACCAGGTGATCATCGTGGCCCACGGGGCCAGCATCCGCGCGGCCCTGCCGCTGCTCGCCGGCAGCCCCGATCCCGGCGCTGACCTGCCGACCGGCGGCTACGCGGTCTTCGCTGTCGAGCCGGTCACGGGGCCTGGCGGCACCATCACGCTCAGCGAATGGCCCGCGGCCCCGAGCGCTTAGCCCGCTGGCCCTGGCCAGCACGGTCGATGGCGCTGCGCGGTTACTGTTTGAACAGCTCCGGCACATTCACTCCAGTCATGCCTCCCGGTTAGCCCTGGTCCGGGGGCACGTACTGTCGGGTGAAATCCCTTAATTCCGGCATATCACCTGACCGGCGGGCCGGGGTCATCGGCGGCTGCGTGCTAGCCGACGTTGGCGGCCAGGTCCTGATAAGCAGGGATGAGCTCTTCCCACCGCGCGCCGGCGTCGCAGCGCTCGCGCCCGGCGAGGTGGGCGGCGAGATCTTCGACATGGACCTGGATCCCCGCCCCGTAGGCGGCGAGATGGTCCAGGGGCATGCCCCGCTCCTCGAGGACCAGGATGGTCTGGTCGCCCTCGGCGATCAGCGTGACCTCGATGACAAGCTCGTACGGCACGTCCGGGTCTTTGGTCAGCAGCAGCAGTCGCCGCGGGGGCTCGCACGCTTCCACGCGCCCTGTGCCTTCCCAGCCGCTGGAGAAAAAGCGGGCCCGGAACTCACCGCCCAAGCGGAGGTCGCCCTCTATCTCGCCGAGCCAGCGGGCCAGACGCAGGGGATCGGTGAATGCCGACCAAAGGTCGTCGATACCGGTGTCGTAGCGGTCCTGCATGCGCACGACGCCGTTGCCATCTGCTGTTCGCAGGCTGCCCAGGATGCGGGTGCCCGTACGTCCGTTGCTGGTCATCTGGTACTCCTTCGTTCTCGTTTGCCCCGGGCCACCTCGGTATGCAGGGCATCGAGCCGCTGCTCCCACAAAGCCCGGTGCCTGCCCAGCCATTCTTCGATCTCGGCGAGCGGCTCGGGGCGAAGGCTGTAGACCCGCCGCTGCGCCTCCTGGCGGACCTCGACCAGGCCCGCCTCCCGCAGTACCCGCAGGTGCCGCGATACCCCGGGGCGGGCAATCGGCAGCAGCGCCGCCAGTTCGCCCGCGGTTGCCGGACCGCCGGTCAAGGCTTCCAGCATCGTCCGCCGGCTCTCGTCCGCCAGGGCCCGCAGCGCGGCTTCCATGGCTTGAATGTACCAATACAGTTACGTAACTAGCAAGGTACACAAGCGGAGCCCGGTGCGCCCGGGCACGGCAGCGAACTGGATGAGGGCCACCTGGCCGCCGCCACCCTTGGCTGCCGCTGCTGTCGGGGGCGCGGGTGACCGGCGGCAGCGGGGGACTGGGGGCGGATAGCGTTCAGGGTGCTCGTGCGGTTTGGGGCGGGAAGCTGGATCACGCTGCGCGGGCGGCGAGGCGCGGTGGCGGCTGGTTTCGCGGCGGGCGCGGGTGGTGAGAGTATCGGGACCGATGAACACTGCGGAACCGATGAACACTGGCGGTGCTGCGCGCGTTGAGCTGGCCGCGTCGTTCCTGGACGCGGAGGTGGTCGAGGCGTATCAGTACCGGCCGCCTTACCCGCCTGAAGTGTTCGGCCTCTTGACTCAGCTCATCACCGACCGGCCCCGCGTCGTGCTGGACCTGGGGGCCGGCGAGGGGGCGCTGGCCCGGCCGCTGGCGGCGCGGGTCGATCAGGTTGACGCGCTGGATGTCTCGGCGGCCATGCTGGCGGCGGGGGCGCGGCGGCCGGGCGGGGACCGGGCGAACCTCCGCTGGCTGCTCGGCGCGGCCGAGACGGTCGAGATGGCCGGGCCCTACGCGCTGGTGACCGCCGGGGCCAGCCTGCACTGGATGGCCTGGGAGACGACGCTGGCCCGGCTGGCGACGGTGATGACCGAGCACGCGGTCCTGGCCATCGTGGACCACGGCCACGAACGCGTGCCCTGGCGTGACGAGCTGAATCAGGTCATCGCCCGGCACTCGCGCAGCCCGGATTTCGATCCCAGCTTCGAGCTGGCTGACGAGCTGTCCGCGCGGGGGCTGCTGCGGATCACCGGGAGCGCGAGCTGCCCGCCGGTGCCGTTCCGCCAGTCGGTGGCCGACTATGTCGAGCAGTTCCATTCGACGTCGTCATTGGCCAGGAAATGGATGCCCGCCGGGGAGTCCGCCGCGTTCGACCGGGCTATCGAGCAGCTGGTCGAGCCGTACGCGACCGGCGGCATGCTCGACCTGGCGGTGGCGGCCAGCCTGACCTGGGGCCGTCCCTCCCCCCAACCGGACGAAGCGGGCCATACTCTTTAATGGTTTTGCTTTTACCTAGGCTTTGCGCCGTGGGGGCATGTTATGCAGGTGCGGCTGCTCGGGCCAGTCGATGTCATGGTCGATGGCGCGCCCCGGCCGGTGCACGGGCTGCGGCGCAAGGCGCTGCTGGCCGCCCTGGCGCTGCACTGCGGCGAAGTGGTCAGCACCGGCCGCCTGGTCGACGTCGTCTGGGGTCAGAATGCGCCCTCGACGGCCGTCAACACGCTGCAAAGTCACGTGTCCTACCTGCGGCACCTGCTGGCTAGCAAGGCCGCGATCCGGGCCCAGCCGCCCGGCTACCTGCTGGACCTGGGCGAGGACGGCACCGACGTGCAGCTCGCTGAGCGGCTGCTGCGGCAGGGCCAGCAGGCAGCAGAACCGGCCCAGCGGGTAGCGCACCTGCGAGCCGCGCTGGCCTTGTGGCGCGGTCGGCCGCTGGCCGACATGACCGGACTGCCCTGGCTGGAAAATCAGGCCGGGCGGCTGGACCTGCTCGGTGCGCAGGTCCGGCGGGCCCTGATCGACGCCAGGCTGGCGTCGGGAGAAGCACGCGGCCCTGATCCCTGACCTGGAGCAGATGGTGGCCGACCGGCCGCTGGATGAGCAGATCCAGGCCCAGCTCATGCTGGCGCTGTACCGCAGCGGGCGGCAGGCTGACGCGCTGGCCGCTTACCACCGGCTGCGCCGCGCGCTCGGCGACGAGCTGGGGATCGTATCCCGGCCAGGCGCTGCGGGACCTGGAGACGGCCATCCTCCGCCAGGACCCGGCCCTGGACGCTCCCGCGCCCGTGGCCGCGCTGGCCCTGACCGTGTCGCGGGTGCCGGTCCCGGCGCAGTTGCCGTCGGCGGTGCCCGCGTTCGCCGGGCGCGGCGCGGAGCTGGCCAGCCTGGACGCGCTCCTCCCGCCTGCGGTCCCGGCCGACTCGGCTGACCCGGCCGACTCGGCTGACCTGGCTGGCCCGGGCGGCCGGGGCCGCTCGGCGGCGGTGGTCATCTCCGCGGTTTCGGGCACCGCCGGGGTCGGCAAGACCGCGCTGGCCGTGCACTGGGCGCACCAGGTGGCTCGGCGCAGTTCCCCGACGGCCAGCTCTACGTCAACCTGCAGGGCTTCGATCCGGGCGGGGCCGCGCTGGAACCGGGCCGAGGCGGTGCGCGGGTTCCTGGAGGCGTTCGGCGTGCCGGCCGCGCGGATCCCGGCGGACCTGCCCGCCCAGGCCGGGCCTGTACCGCAGCCTGCTGGCCGGCAAGCGGGTGCTGGTGCGTCCTCGACAACGCGCGCGACGTCGAGCAGGTCCGCCCGCTGCTGCCCGGCTCGCCCCGGCTGCCTGGCCATCGTGACCAGCCGTAACCACCTGACCGGCCTGGTCGCCACCGAGGGCGCCTACCCGCTGACCCTGGACCTGCTGTCCGCCGCCGACGCCCGCGACCTGCTGACCCGCCGGCTCGGGCCGGCCCGGGTGGCCGACGAGCCCGGCCGCGGTCGACGACATCATCGCGGGCTGCGCCCGGCTGCCGCTCGCGCTGACCATCGCCGCGGCCCGCGCCGCGACCAGGCCCGCGCTTCCCGCTGGCGGTCATCGCCGCCGAGCTGCGCGAGGCGGCCCGCGCGCTCGACCCGTTCGACGGCGGTGACCTCAGCCACCGACGTCCGGGCGGTGTTCTCCTGGTCCTACCGGGCGCTGAGCAGTGAGGCGGCCCGGCTGTTCCGGCTGCTGGGCCTGCACCCGGGCCCGGACTTCTCGATCGCCGCCGCGGCCAGCCTGGCCGCGCATGCCGCCCGACCAGGCCCGCGCGCCGCTGGCCGAGCTGACCCGCGCGCACCTGCTCGCCGAGCACGCCCCCGGCCGGTACGCCTTCCATGACCTGCTCCGCGCCTACGCCACCGAGCAGGCCCACAGCCACGACGGCGCCGCAGGCCAGGGAGGCCGCGCTGCACCGGGTCGCTCGACCACTACCTGCACACCGCCGCACGCGCCGCGCTGCTGATCGAGCCGCTCCCGAGCCGCTCGACCCTGGCCCCGCCGCAGCCCGGCGTCATCGCCGGACGAGCCGGTCACCGCCGCAGGACGCGATGGCCTGGTTCACGGCCGAGCACGCCGCGCTGCTCGCCGCCGTCCAGCTCGCCGCCGACGCCGGGTATCGGCACGCCACGCCTGGCAGCTCGCCTGGACCCTGAGCACCTTCTTCCTGCGGCGCGGCTCCTGGCCGGACAACGCCAGGGCGCAGCAGCGCGGCCTGGACGCCGCCCGCCGGCTCGGCGATGACGCCGGGGAGGCCCACGCCTGTACGGGCTCGCGCTCGGCTACGCCAGGTCCGGCCGCTTCGGCGAGGCCCGCCCGTACTTCGGGCAGGCCCTGCGCAAATTCGAGGAGACCGGCGACCGCGTCGGCCAGGCCCACGTTCATGGCAGCCTGACCTGGCTGTGCGGAGCGGGAGCGAGCGGCCGACCGAGGCGCTCAGCCACGCCGATGCGCGGCCCTGAGCTGTTCCGCGCGGCCGGACACCGGCCCGGCCTGACTGCGGTCCTCAACGACATCGGCTTCTGCCACGCCCAGGCTCGGCAACTACCAGCAGGCCATCGCCTACTGCGAGCAGGCCCTGGACCGCGGCCCGCGAGCTGGGCGAGCGCAACTGGGAGGCCGCCACCTGGGACAGCCTCGGCTTCATTCATCGTCAGCTCGGCGACCACGCAGCGGTCGGTGACCTGCTACGAGCGCGCCATCGGCCTGTACCGGGAGCTCGCGCGACCGCTTCAACGAGGCCGACACGCTGGACCACCTCGGCGACGCCGGCGCAGCGCCGGCGACGCCGAGGCCGCCCGCCGGACCTGGACCCATGCCCTGCGCATCTTCGACGAGATCGACCATCCCGACGGCGATCAGGTCCGCGCCAAGCTGGCCGGACCTGATCGCCAGCCGGATTTCACCAGCGAAACAGCCCTCCCGCAGCCTCCTTAGCTGGTCTCCGGCTGCGAGTTAAGCCGCCGCGCTCTTAGCCTCCCGGCCGCCACCTGGGCTGGAATGCATCCGCCTGCGCGTCATGCCAGCCTTGGTGAACACCGATGCTGTCTCCCCTCTGTCCGCCGCCGCCGGCGGCGTGGGTCGCCTCGGATTGCCTCGCCGGGCGGAACTGTCGCCCCTGCTTATGCTCCCGGATATGAGCAATGTGGGTGAATTGATCGCGGCTTACTGGGCGACCGTCGACGGCCCGCAAGCCCGGGAGCGGGTCCGGGGGCGCGAGGCGAACGCCAGCCGGATGATGTCAGCCACGGCGGCGGTGGCCAGTCCGCGCCCGTTCTCCGCCGCGCTGAACCTGTTGAGGTCAGCGCGGCGGGCGCCGCTGCGATCGGCTCGGCTCCGGCAGCCGCGGGCGGGGAGCACTTAGCCGACTTGTGCGAGCCAGCCCGAGCTAGCCAGGCCGGGCTAGCCCGGCAGCGGCTGACCCGAGACCGGCGGCTGCGGCGCGGTCTGGAATGGCGGCGGTCCTGGGACGGGTGGGAGCGGCTGGCTGTGGTGCGGCGGCCCGCCGGGGACGGGCGGAAGCGGCTGGCTGTGGTGCGGCGGCCTGCCAGGTACGGCCGGCTGGGGCTGGGTCTGGTACGGCGGCGGTCCGGGCACGGCTCGCTGGGGCGCGGTCTGGAATGGCGGCGGTCCTGGGACGGGCGGGAGCGGCTGGCTGTGGTGCGGCGGGCCGCCGGGCCTGGGCGGCTGGGGCTGGGCCTGATACTGAGGATGACCGGGCGGCGACTGACCGGGCGGCGGCGGGACTGGCGGGGGCGGGACTGGCGGGGGCGGAGCCTCAGCCCGGCCAGCTTCGCCGATCACGGCCGCGGCGACTTCGATGGCCGCCGGGCGGGCCGTCTCGCCCAGCAGCCGGGCCGCCATCCGGAGCCGGTCCTGCTGACTGGGGTCCGCTTCGCGATCGGCCGCCGCGCTGAACGCCGCCGTCAGCCGGTCGACCAGCCCTTCCGGAGTCGGCCACTGGCCCACTTCCCTGCGCGCCGCGGGCGTCACCTTGTGCACGTACCAGAACCGGGGATCCCCGCCGGTCTCGGTTTTGCGGAAGTCGACGTAGGTGGGGCCCAGGGCGTCCAGCGAGCGGGCCACGGTGTTCAGTTCCAGGCCGGTCCGCTCGGCGATGTCGCTGACCGTCACCATGTAGCTCTGCTCAAGCAGTGTCACGGCCGCGCTGAGCACCGGCACTTCTCGCGCCCCCCACGTGTCGTCCACAATCCCTGCCTTCGATCTCGGTCTCGGCTCCGGGGTCATGTCCCCGGAGTCTGATCATCCTGATCAGGAGATCTACGCTCCTGCGGTCCAGCGTCATCCAGTCCCAGTCTGGTCCTGGACTCACCCCAAGATAGCGTTTAGCACGGAATAGCGAAGAAACATCCAGACAGGCCTCATGTAACTGACTGTCACCCTCGGGCGCGCGGCGGGTTCCTCGGCTGGGTGAAGCCGTCGCCGATCGTCGCCGCCAGCGCGAGGTAGGCGTCCGCGGTGGCGCGGTTGAGCTGTTCGAGCTTGACCTCGGCGCCTTCTTCCAGATGAGCGTGGTAGGGAATCCGGCTGACGGCCCGGCACCTGGCCGCGAAGTGCTTTCGAGCCGGTCCAGATCCTCCTCGCTTCCACTGACCGGGATCGAACCACCCGGAGCCGGAATATGCCTATATCCGAGCCTAGGTCAGGTATCGGCCGGCCGGGGTTGGCACCCGAGGTGCGGCGGCTACCGGGCCTCGGCCAGACTAGGAACATGACCGAGCAGACAAACTCCGAGCCCGAGGGTCACGGCCGGGTCGTCGTCGTGGGGCCCGACGGGACGGCCGTCGAGACCGATCAGGCCGACGCCACTGGTGAGCGCCCCGTGACCGAGATGGTCGAGCAGCCGGCCAAGGTGATGCGCATCGGCAGCATGATCCGTCAGCTGCTGGAAGAGGTCAGGGCGGCGCCGCTGGACGAGAAGAGCCGAGCCCGGCTCAAGGAGATCCACGAAAGCTCGATCAAGGAACTCGAGGACGGGCTGGCGCCCGAGCTCATCGAGGAGCTTGAGCGGCTCTCGCTCCCGTTCGGCGAAGATCTGCCCAGCGAAGCCGAGCTGCGGGTGGCCCAGGCTCAGCTGGTGGGCTGGCTAGAAGGACTGTTCCACGGGATCCAGACCACGCTGTTCGCCCAGCAGATGGCCGCCCGGGCTCAGCTGGAGCAGATGCGCCGGGCTTTGCCGCCAGGGATGATCCCGGCTCAGGATGACCTCCAGCCCGGCCAGGCCCAGCAGCGCGCCTCCGGTCCCTACCTGTAGCCCGGCGGGCCCGGGCGGCTGCCCAGGCTGAAGGCCCGGGGCGGCTGCCCAGGCCGAGCAGCCGCAGCACCATCCTGGGGCGCGCTACCGGCCGGCCTGGCCGCTGCGCAGCCGCGTCAGCCAGGCGGCGGCTTCGGTGAAGGCGGCCTCGGACGTGCCGACCCGCTGCGGGCTGCGGCCGCCGTCGTTGCGCGGGTAGCTGCCCAGGAAACGCACGTCGCTGCAGATCCGGCGCAAGCCCATCAGCGCCTCACCGACCCTGGCCTCGCTGACATGCCCTTCGCAGTCAATGAAGAAGCAGTACCGGCCCAGGCCCTGGCCGGTCGGCCGGGATTCAATCCGGGTCAGGTTGACCTCGCGCACGGCGAACTGACTGAGGATCTCCATCAGCGCCCCGGGATGATCATCGGCCAGGAACGCGACGACGGAGGTCCGGTCGCCCCCGGTGACCGCCGGCAGCAGGCCGGGCGGCTGCACCAGCACGAACCTGGTCACTGCGCTGTCCCGGTCGTGGATGTCGGTGGCCCGCGCGACCAGCCCGTACACATCGGCGGTGAACTCGCCGGCCAGCGCGGCGTCAAGCTGCCCGTCCGCCACGAGCCGGGCCGCTTCGGCGTTGGAGGGCGCGGGGCGCCATTCGGCGTCCGGCAGGTGCCTGGCCAGCCACTGCCGGCATTGCGGCTGGGCAACCGGGTGGCTGCCGATCAGCTTGATATCGGCGAGCTGGGTGCCGGGCCTGACCAGCAGGGCGAACGCCACGTTCAGCAGCAACTCGGCGCAGATGACCAGCTCCTGGCCGGTGGCCAGATCGTCCAGGGTGGCGGTGACCGCACCTTCGACCGAGTTCTCGATCGGCACGACGGCCTGCTCGGTCGCGCCCGAGCGCACCGCGTCCAAGGTGGCCTGGATGGTCGGGAACGGCACGGCCTCGGCCTGACCGGTCACGTCTAGCGCGCGCACCGCAGCCTCTGAGAACGTGCCCGCTGGGCCGAGGTAGGCGTACCGGAGCGACATGGGCCTCATCATGCCAGCCGCTCACGCCCGCGACCTGCAGTGGCGTCGTCGCCAGCCGCGGTGGCGGGGGCCCCGCCTGGCCGGTCCCGGCCCGGCGGCGGCGCGTCAGGTCGTGGCCACAGCATGATCACCAGGGCCACCGTCACCGCCAGCAAGATGACCGGGGTGACGCCGGTCCTGACCACCGTGCGCAGCCAGCTCAGGTCGGCGGGCATGGCCACGGTGCGGCCCGGCAGGTACCCGACCGCCAGCGCCGCGGTGCGGGCCAGCAGCAGCCAGTCCAGCCGGGACAGCGGCAGCAGCGCGAGGAACGCCCAGCCGAGCCCGTCGTACCACGGCAGCACGTACGGCCAGGCCACCAGCCAGGCGAAGACCACCGCGAACGCCGCCGCCACCGCCAGCCGGGCCGCGTCCGGCCGGTCCGCCGGCCCGGTGGCCGCGGGCCAGGGAGCCGGTCCGGCCTGGCTGATCGACCGCACCATCAGGGCCAGCAGGATCAGGGCGAGGATCACCGCGCCGGTCTTGACCAGGTCCTCGGCCGGACCCTCGCCGATGGCCAGCCGCACCGCGGACCGCACCGCCCGCCACGGCGAGCCGATCGACACGAAACTGCCTTCCCGCACCGCCGGGGTGAGCATCGCCCAGGCCCCAGGGCCAGCGAGGCCCCGGCGGCCAGGCGAACCCAGCCGCGAGCGACCGCCGAGCTCCAGCGTCCGCTGGCGCCAGGCCGGGGCGGCCGGTGCTGGCCGCCGCCGGGCTCGCCAGGCCAGCAGGACCCGATCGCCAGGCCCGCGCCGACCAGGGCCATGGTCACCTTGATCGCGAAGCCCAGCCCGATCAGCGCGCCCGCGCCGGCCGCGGTGGTGACCAGGGGCCGGGCTGCGCCGGCCGCGGTTGAGCCGGGGGCGGCCGCGTCCGCGCCGGGCCGGGTTCCTGGCCGGGTGCCGAGCGAGAAGACCGCGACCGCGCCGACGCCGAAGACGATCGCCTGGCTGTCCACGTGCGCGCCCGCGACCAGCACCTGCAGCAGCAGCGGGTTGGCGGTCCAGAGCAGCGCCGCCCGCAGCTGGCGGCGCCGGTCGCCGCGGGTCAGCCAGTGCAGCAGCAGGCCGGTCACCGCGAACGCCGCCACGTTGAGCAGCGACAGCACGAACACCGTCAGCCGGACCGACGTCCCGCCGATCAGCGAGGCCAGGGCCTGCACGCCGATGGCGACAGGCTGCCGTAGACCGACGGGGTGGTCCGCCAGTCCTGGACCGCCCGCGCCACCGGGTCGCCCAGCCGGGCCAGCGCGGCCGGCGTGGTGGTGAACGGGTCGTGGCCGGTGACCACCATCCGGCCGTAGGCGGCGTAACTGAGGTGATCGGAAGAGCCGAACGGCGGCAGGAGCGCCAGCGCGATGGCCCCGAGGATCCCGGCCGCCAGGATGATCTTCGGGGACACGGTCCAGCCACGGCGGGCCGCCCGCAGGGTCAGGGCCAGTCCGGCGGTCCCTGACAAGATCGCGAACGCGGTCAGGGCCACGACCAGATAGGGGGACGGGTGCGCGGTCACTGCCCAGGGGGGCTGGCCGGGCCGGCCGGGCAGGGCCGGCTCCATCACGGACGGACCGAGCACCCCGACGGTGAAGGTGGCGGCCACGCTGGCCGCGATGGCCGCGAGCCCGGCCGCCCCGGCCCGGTCCTGGCCAGCCCCAGCCACGCAGGCCCCGTCCGCACCGCCGAGGCCCGCGCTGTCCCGGCTCGCGCTGTCCCGGCCCACACCGCCGAGGCCCGCAGCGCTCCGGCTCGCGCTGTCCCGGCTCGCGCTGTCCCGGCCCGCCGGGCCGGGCCCGCCGGGCCCGGGCGGGCCTGGCTGGTCATCCGCGGGCGGGCTGCGCCACCCGCCTGCCGGGCAGCCGGACGGCCAGCGCCCGGGCGACGTCCGCTAGCTGCCGGGCCCGGTGCAGTTGCGACCGCAGGTCGGTGCCGGTGGCCCGGTGCGCCAGCGGCACCTCGACCTCGGTGATCCGCAGCCCCCGGCGCAGCACGTCGATAGTGAGTCCCGTCTCCACCCCGAACCCGGCGGCCAGCGGGCAGGCCGCCTCGAACGCGGCCCTGGTCAGGCAGCGCTGGCCGTTCAGCGGCTGGGCCGGCCGCCAGCCGGTGGCCCGCAGGATGCCCTTCCCTGACAGGTTCACCACCAGGCCATGCCCGCCCAGCCGGACCAGGTCGGTGAACACCGCGATCGTCATATCCGCCGTGCCGTCGCGGACTGGCTCAATGAGCGGCCCGGCCTTAGCCGCGGTCTCGCCGAGGTCAGCGTCGAGGAACAGCAGGCAGCGCGGCTCGGGCTGGCCTTGCTGCTGTTCCAGCAGCGCGACGGCGGCCGCCCCGGTCTCCATGGCCGCGGCCTTGCCCCGGTTCCGCGGGTGCCTGATGACCGCGGCCCCGGCTTGCTCGGCGGCCGCCGCGGTCCCGTCGCGGGAGCCGTCGTCCACCACGACGACGAGGTCGGCCCCGGGGATCTGCTGGGCGCCGGCCACGGTCAGGGCGATCCGGTCCGCCTCGTTCAGGGCGGATATGACGACGGCGACGTCACCGGTTGATGGCATGGGTGTGATCCTAGTGCGGGGCCAGACGGCTCAGGCCCGCTGCAGCCCCAGCCCGCAGGAAACCGGGTCAGCCAGGGCGGCTGAACCTCCGTGGCCGCGAGCCCGGTCCGGCGCCTGGCCGCCGGAGGGGCTAGGTCCCGGCGGGCTCAACCGGGTCATCGACCACCGCGAACACCGTCTCCAGGCCGGTCACCTGCAAGATCTTCCTGACTGTGGTCCTCGGGGCGGCCAGTTCCAGGTCCCCGCCCTGCTCGTGGGCTCGCCGGTGTGCCGCGAGCAGGACGTTCATGCCCGTCGAGTCGCAGAATTCGACCCCGGACATGTCAATCACCAGCCGGACCGGCGCTTCCCCGGCCAGGACGGCCATCAGCTCGCCATGCAGGCGCGGCGCGGTGTACAAGTCAATCTCACCGGCCACCGTCATGACGGTCCGGTCACCCTGCGACCAAGTCGAGACCTTTAGCTCCACGAGGCGCACCTTACTCCGGCTCGGGCGTCATCGGCCAGATAGTGATTTTCTGTGCACGCCACGTGCACACTTACCCGGCCGGGTCACGAGCCGGATCAGGATCTCGCGCCGCCCGGCCGGCCCGGCCCAGCCGGGATGACGATCTGCTTTGCTGGCCATCCCGCGCAACCGGTACGCTTGGCCGGACCCACCGGGTCATTGGGAGGCTTCGCCTAGTCCGGTCTATGGCGCCGCACTGCTAATGCGGTTTGGGTTCGCGCCCTTCCGGGGTTCAAATCCCCGAGCCTCCGCGTGTGAGCAGGCACTTCCGTGCCAAGGTGCGGCTCCCGGTTCGTCTCAGAGATCATTACCGCCCCCGTTTGGCACAGCCTTGGCACCCGGCGGCGATCTTGCTCTGCGGGGCACGAATGCGGCGATCGCGGAGGCCGCCGCCTCCGCCAGTTCCTCGGCGACCTCGGCGTAGACGTCCATCGTGAACGCGACGGTGCTGTGTCCCAGCAGCTCGCTGATGACCTTGGGCGGCTGCCCGGCGGCGAGGAGCATCGTCGCGGCGCCATGGCTCAGGTCGTGGAATCTGATGGGCGGCAGGCTGGCCTTCCCGGCGAGCACCTTGAACCGCGCGGAGATCCACTCGGGCCGTAGCTGCGTCCCGTCCTCGCGGGTGAACACCCGGCCCGAGTCGGTCCATTCAGCGCCCCACGCGAGCCGCTCGGCGAGCTGGGCCTTACGCCACGCCTTGAGGACGTCGGCGGTGGCCTGATCGATCCTGATGATGCGGTCGCTGTCCTCTACTTGGTGGAGTCGAGGTCGTCCTCGACCTGGGCCTGGCGGATGTGCACGCGGCGGGTCGCGAGGTCCACATCGGCCCACGCCAGGCCGCCAGCTCGGACGCGGCGCAGCCCGTAGTAGGCGGCCAGGTGGTACAGCGCGTACAGCCGCTCCGCCTCGATCGCGTCGAGGAACGCCCCGCACTGGTCGCGGCTCCAGACCATGACCCGGGCGGGGATCTCGCCGGTCTCCTGCCAGCGCTCGACCCGCGGCGGCAGTCCAGAGCAGCGGCCGGGCCCGGCGCGCACCTTGCCGGCCTTCACCGCGGCGGCCGGGTTGACCGGCAGCGTGTGCGGCACCAGGTCGCCGAGCGCCGAGCTGGCGACGGCCAGGATGCGCCGGATCCGCGCATCGGTCAGGGGCCGGGTCGATGATCCGCTTGCCGTCCCGCGTCGCCCGCGCGGCCGAGCAGACGGCGGAGCAGGTCGGCAGGGTCGCCGTCGGCCTCAGGAGGGTTGATCAGCCGCATCGCGGCGGCCAGATCCCGGAAGTGGTGGGCGCGCAGGTCGATCAGCCGCAGGTGGCCGAGCGCCGGGCCGAAGGTACAGCTCGATGGCCTCCCGGTAGCTGGCCAGCGTCGACGGCTTGATTTCGCCTTCGCTTCTCCCACCACCGCAGCCGCCGGCGTCGAGGTGCTCGCCGAACTTGGTCCGCCGGTCGTCGGCATGGCCTGCTGCGGGCCTGGAGATCACGTCCATGAGCGCGTCGAGGCACTCCTGCTTGGTGCGGTCGGGCCGTACACCCGCGGCTGGCGGCGCTTGCCGCCTGGCCCGGCTGGCGCCGAGTAGCGCATGACCCAGCGGCCGTCGGGCAGCTGCTTGGGCTCGGGGAGCTTCACGGCTCGTCATCCTCTGCGGCATCGGCCGGGCCCATCTCAGATTTGCTCATGATGCCCAGCGCCACCATCCGCTGCTCCCACTCTTGCTGTTGCTCGGCGCGGCGGGTGAACTCGCTTTCCGGCACCTCGCTGTAGAACCTTCGCTCGTCCGTCCAGGGCAGCGCTTCCGCTCCCCTGATCCAGGCCCTTGCGAGCGGGTTGGTCGTAGAGACATCTGGCGTGACCGCGAGCCAGCCGTCGTCGTCGAGGGGCACTATCAGGTGGACCGGAGCGACCTCAAGGACGAACGCCAGGGCCAGCAGCTCCTCAACGCTCACGGTCGAGCGCCTGCCGTTCTCCAGGTTCGCCACCACGGACCGGTCCCATTTCAGGCCGGTCTCTGTCATCTTCTGCGCCAGCTGCGCACCGGTTAGCCCTCTGGCCGCCCGCACCGCCTTGACCCGCTCGGCGATCACCTTGTGGGGTCGTTGAGGTTCCGGGTGCTGCCGCTCCTGTGTCACTGAAGCACAATAACGCGCACGGTTGACACACGTCCAGTGTCAACGGCAGACTCATCTCCAGCACACCAGCGTGCTCTGTAGACACACAGGAGATCTGCTGATGCACACCGAGCAGGTTGACCGGCATCTAAGCCCGGAGGATCTCGCCGACCGAGAAGGCGTGCCGGTCGCAACTGTCTACCAGTGGAACCGGCTCGGAACCGGCCCCCGCTATATGCGCATCGGCCGGCACGCTCGCTACCGGCTCGCCGACGTCATCGCCTGGGAAAACGCCAGATATACCGATCAGGCGGTGTCGTCGTGACCACCCGGCCGCAGCTCACCCGGCGCGAGGTGCTGGCCCTGCCGCCAACGATCGACCTGCCGACCCTGGCCAGGGCACTCGGCGTCGGCGAATGGGGCATCCGCGAGCGGGCCAGGCACGGCGAGCTGGGCAGCCTCGGAATCCGCTGCTTGCGCATCGGCGTCCAGTACCGGGTCCCGACCGCCGATGTCTGGCGCGTACTCGGAGTGAGCCCTAACGGCGAAGGCGGGCCCGACCCTCCGGACCCGCCTGATGACCAAACCGCCGCCGAGCCCCTCGCCAAGGGATACGACATTGACCACGGTACACGCGACTCCCGACGCCGCGCCTGACCCGCGCGACGTTGCCGCCCTGCTCGATCGGATCGCCGAGCAGGAGCTGCACGAGCGCCGCATCCTCGGGGCCTACCGGGAGGGCTACGCGGCTGGCGTGGCCAGCATGGCTGGCGAGTATGACCGCGGATATCACGACGGCGTCATCGCCCACAAGCGCGCGCAAAAGTGCCTCGTTCACGCCGGCGAGCTGGAGGTCGCACGCTGGGGACCCGGCGGCCGGGAGCACTTCGCCGACCCGCGGCCTGGCGACTTCCCCGGCGGGACGGTGCCGCCATGGTGAGCCGCCAGGACCTGTGCAGCTGCGGTCGCGCACTGATCGTCGGGGACAACATCTGGGACGAGTCGTGTGCTGGATGCCAGGAGGCGCCCGGATCCTGCGAGTGCCGGCCGATATGCGCCAGGTGCCGCCGTCCCCTGTTCTTCATGAAGGCCGGCGACCTTGAGCTGACGTGCCCCGGGTGCCACAGCACGCCCGACTCCTGCGACTGTCAGCCGCTGACCAGGGATTCTGACAGTTCTGACGCTTCTGACAGTGACAGGCGACGGCTGATCCTCACCCCCGCGTCGGCGATCGACCCCGAGCCCGTGGTCTGGGCGTGGGAGGACGACGGCAAGGGCCGGATACCGGCCGGATCAATGGGACTGTTCGCCGGCCGGGAAGGCACTGGCAAGTCCTCGTTCCTGATCTGGATGGCCGCCCAGATCACCACCGGGCGCGCTGCCCGGATCATTCTTCGGCCTGCCGCGCGGCGTCATCTACGTGGCCGTGGAGGACAGCTGGAAATACACCATCGTGCCGAGGCTTATGGCTGCCGGCGCCGACCGTGACCTGGTGTACCGGGCCGAGGTCAAGGTCCCCGACGCGAACACGGTGTCCCTGAGCCTGCCCGCCGACAACCAGCTGCTGAAGGAGGCGATCACCGCCCACCGCGTCGCGCTGGTCGCCCTCGACCCGCTCATGTCGGCGATCAGCGACACCCTGGACACGCACGTCAACCGGCAGGTCCGGCAGGCCCTTGACCCGCTCGCCCGCCTGGCCGACCGAGACCGGCGCGATGATCGCCGGCATCGCCCACTTCAACAAGTCGGCCGGGACCGACGCCTCGTCGCTGATCACCGCGTCGGGCGCGTTCAAGGACGTGGCCCGGTTCATCTTCGCGTTCGCCACCGACGAGGAGGACGGCTCGCAAGGTCATCACGCAGACCAAGAACAGCCTCGGCCTCAGCGACCTGCCGTCGCTGGCCTACCGCATCATCGAGGCCACCGTGCCGACCGCCGAAGGGTGACGCCAAGGTCGGCCGCCTCGTCCTCGACGGCACATCAGAGCGGCACGTCCGGGACATCCTCAGCGGCCGGCGGCGTGCAGGACGAGAAGACCCGCGCCGAGGACTACCTCAGGAAGGCCCTCGCTAGCGGGCCGCAGCCGACCAAGGACATCGAGGAGGAGGCCCGCCAGGCTCACGGCATTAGCCAAGCGCACCCTCGACCGCGCTCGCAAAGACCTGAAGGTCATGTCTGCCAAGCGCGCGGACGGCTGGTGGATCGCACTCCCGGAGCATGAAGGCGACCTCAAGCCCGACGTGGCCTCTCCACCTGCAAAGACAGCCAACCGTGCCAAGGATGCCAACGTTGGCACGGTTGGCAACCTAGCCAAGGGTGCCAACACCGTCCCCCAAGGCGACGTTGGCATAGTTGGCACTCTTGACGCGCGGCCCGAAACCGGCGCGGACGATCAAGGTCTCGGTTACCTCGCCCGCCGCGACCCGTCCGTCCCCGATCCGCGGCCGCCCTGTCACACCGACGACCCGGAGCACGAAACGTGCTGGGACGCGATGGTCGGCCGCTGCCTGCTCGACGGAGCGTCCGCAGAGAACAACGGCAACCCAGTGCCCGCAGCACCCGAAAGCGCTCCTACGCCGCCAGAGCGCGCGGCTGCTGGCACCAAGGCGGCACCCGCAGAGGGCATGCCTGCTGGCTTGCGCCGACACCCCTCTGCGGGTGCTCCGGGTGCTGAATTGCCGCCAATCTCTGGGGCTACATGCACGATCTGCGGCGAACCGCTCGATCCCGCAGTCGTGGCCGCCGGCTTTACCGACCACGGGACCTGCCAATGACCCGGGAGACGATCCAGGCCAAGGCCAGCCGCTATCTCATCTCGGCGCGGCTAACCGTGCTGGCCGTCCGTGGCGATCACGTCCATGCCCAGTGCCGCGGCGACGGCGAGGTGTACGACCTGGGCCATCATCCGGCGCGCGGATGGTGGTGTGACTGCGCGGCTCGTCGTGATTGCGCCCACCTGGTGGCCTTGAGATCCGTCGTGGTCCGGAGGGCGGGCGAATGACCCGCGGCAAGCCAGGACCCAAGCCGGATCCGCACCGCGCTTACCTGCGCCGCTTGTTCGCAGAGTGGTCAGACCGGACCTTCGCGAGCTACTACCTGGCGTTCCGGCAGCTGGCCGTACTGGCGGAGGAAGGCGTCATCACCGATGCCCGGCGGCGGCAGATCACGCGGGACTGCACCCGGCCGAACGGCAGCGTCAACGTCAGCAAATTTGCACGAATCGCGGATGACCTGGCCGCGATGTGGGTCGCCAGTCTTAGCGATGTCGAGGAGGCACCACGTGATCACCGCTGAGGATCAGGCGTGGCTGGACCGCTGGAGAGTCGGCGGCCAGCCTGGCATGGACTGGCTCGCCAGCAACCCCGCGCCCGACCGGGTGCGCGCCAGCCTGGTCAAGTTCCTGGACCGGTACGGGCCTGCCACCGTGTTCGCCCGCGTGCTGGCCGGCCACCTGGGCGCCGACCCCGACCAGGTGTATGCGGAGAACTGGCCGCGTAAGGCTGCCCGCCTGGCCGCGGAGTGCCGGACGCGCGGCGAGCACCCGCATGCTGACAAGCTGCATGCCGCCCTGGTCACCCTGATGTTCTGCGCCAACTGCGGCCGTCCGCTCGTGGACCCGGTGTCGATCGAGCGTGGCATCGGCCCGGATTGCTGGGAGCGGATCGACGCCTGCTGGCGGGAAGCGATCAGCGAGCGCCTGGCCGTGCCTGGTCGGCACGCTCCGGTGGTCACGCCCTCTTCCCCGCCCGGGCCAGCTGTGCAGGGAGGGCTCTGGTGAGCACGCTTCCCCGCCCGGTCTGGTCGCTCAGAGGTCAGGGCGAGGCAGCCGATCGAGGCTCATCGCCAGGATCTCGGCCACCTCGCAGAAGCTGCGGAGCGCATGGGCAAGGCCCTGGCCCCGGTCTGCCGCATCCGCCTCGATCAGCGCCGTCAGTGCCCGCACCCGCGTATCGGGCGCCAGGTCGCCCTGGGCCAGTAAGCGCCTCAGCTCGGCGATATGGCGCTCCATCTCCAGGCGCCGCTCGTACTCCTCCATGCCGTGCTCCCGTCTCGGGGGATGACGCTGTAGGTATTCCCCGCGTCGGGGCGCGGAATATGGAGCGGGGGCGACCGAAGGTCAAACGCGCGTGCGCGCGCGTCGGGCAATACGCCATGAGCCAGGCCGCGAGTCGTTCCCGCAGGCCAGCGACGGTTCGACCGGACGAACACCAGGCGCTGTCCCCGGCGCAGCCCTCGCCAGGCCCGCAGTTCATGGTGAGGAGCCGGTCAATGCAGCCGGTCACCGGCCGGCCGGACGTGGTCGAGCAAGACCAGATCGCCTCGGGAGTGGGAGCGCTGCTCAAGAGCCTGCGCGCTGCTCAGGGGATGAGCCTGCGCGACCTGGAGAAGCGCTCGGGCATTGCCCGGTCCACCATCTCGCGGCTTGAGCGCGGCCTGCGGCGGCCGCGCTGCGCCACCCTGGGCTGGCTCGCCTGGGGCCTTGCGCCTGACGACCCGGCGGCCGTCGAAGAGCAGCTGGCCCAGGCCGCCGCCGACTCGCTTATCGCCGAGTCGAGGTGGTCGCAGCGATCCAGGAACCGCCATGCTGAGCGGGCACTGCTGGCCGCGGGATGCCGGTACCGCTGCCGCTCATAGCTCCCCACGCCGTGGCGATGCTCGGCGGCCTGCTCCCCGGTGACCTTCCGCGCCTGCGCCAGGCCGAACAACTGGCCCGCTCGGGCAGCGTGATCTGGCCGCCCCGGCCTGGTGGGCAGCGTCGAGGCCCTGGCCGTCGCGGACGTGCTCGCGAACGCCACCCCGCGGCAGCTCGACACGATCGGCCGCGGTGCTGTCACGGCGAACGACTACCAGGCGCTGGCCGACCGGCGCCGCCGGACGCGGGCCCGGCGGGCCGCCGAGCGAGCGGCGTACATGGAATCGCGGCGCGGGCGCTCACCTGGCATGGCGCTGGCCGACGCGATGAGACTGGCTGATCAGGCCAGGCGGATAGGGAGGCGGTAATGGCAGGAAGGCCCTTGCGCCGCGCGCGCCTGGACGCTGTGCGTGCCGCGGCCGCGGATCCTCCGGGCGGCTCCGCCCCTCAGCCCTCCAAGCCACTGGCCGAGATGACCCCGGACGAAAAGCGTCAGTATCTCGGCCAGCTCCGCAAGGAGATCCGGGCGCTGGGCCAGCCCGGGCGGGACAGGCTCCTTCGGCGGGGGAGGGCGAAGCCCCGGAACAACCGGGAGTGGGCGATCTTCGCGAAGGACCTGACCGGGCAGAGTGACCCGGGCACTAGGCCCGATCCGTCACGCCCCGGCCTATGAAATCGAAGGTTTTGAACCGCCCCACAGGACTAGGAAGGAAGCTGCAAATGACATCAGCCGCCACGGACGGAACGCCCACGCCGGAGCCGGTCCCGGACGATCTCGCTGCCGCCGCCGAACAACATCGCCGGAAGCAGGACGTGACCCCGGCACCGGAGCCAGTGACCGGCGAGGCCGAGTTGCCGGACATCACCACGCCGCTGACCGGCGACGTTACCCCCGATGACATCACTGCCATGGCGGAGCGCTTCATCGCGGCTGCGGCTGTGAAGCGGGATCGCGCCGGCCGGGCCGAGGCCGAGGCGGCGCGGGTTCGTGCCGAGGCACACGAGCGGGCGCAGGCGATCATCGCCGCCGCCGAGGAGATCGCGAGGCCGCTGGACAGGTCGGCTGCCGCTGACAAGGCCGAGGCCCCCACGCTGGCCGAGTTCGGCAGGGTGCTCGGCTGCGATGTCGGCACGGCGGCGAACGCCCGGCAGGCGGATCAGGCTGACGCGCGGGTGGCGCAGCTCACGGCCGAGCGGAAGCAGCTGGCGGCCCGGCTGGGCGAGATTGCCGCCGAGGTGGCGAGCCTGGCGGCCCGCCGGCGGGAGGCGGATGCCCGGCTCGCTGAGGCGGACGAGAGCGGCGACCTGGACATGACGGCCGGGCAGATGGCCCGGGCCGGGGCGATCGACCGCCGTACAGCGAAGCTCGGCCGTGATCGCGCTTCGGTGCTGGCCCGGCTGGACCAGATCGGCACCGGGGAGCATCTGCCGGGGATTCACCCGCAGAAGGAGCTGTATGCCGCCATCACGCAGGCCAGCTGCCTCCATGGCGAGGTGCGGCGCAGCCTCAACTGGGTGCAGCCGCACAGGCCGGAAGCGATTGCCGACGCGAGGCGCAAGGAGTTCGGCGCAATCATGGACGCCCAGCGGGAGCGGACCGCCGGGGAGCAGGCAGCCGCCGCACGCGGGCAGCAGCGGACGACCGTGCTCAGCGGCCCGAACGGTCAGACCGTGGTAACCCGGTAAGCCCGGTGGCGGTTCTCGACGGCCCGGTGCTGATGATGGACGGCGCGCAGTGCGCCGCGCTGCGGGGTGCCCTGGTAGAGGCCATCCGGCTGGGCTACACCGCGCGCGGCAGCCTGCCGCCGCGCGTCCTGGAGGAGCACTCCAACGAGGTGGCCATCATCGCCAGGGCCGTTGAGCAGCGCCGGGCAGATTCGTCGTTTCCGCAGGTCACACCAGGTCTCGGAGCTGCGGATCTCCGCACCGTCCCCGGTCAGCCATGCTCGCAGGAGCCGGTCACGCTGACTATAGGAGAGGCCGCTCGCTGGGCGGGCATCTCAGAGGGCCATATGCGGAGTCTCTGCCGAAAGCGCGATGTGCACGCATCGCGGGCGGGACAGAGCGCATGGGCCGTGGATGTCGCCTCGGTGTGGGCCTGGATGGTCAGCCGGAACCGGACGGAACCGGACCAGAGAGCAAGCTGATGGATCAAGGTGAGGTCGTGCGGGCCATCAAGAGCCTGCTCCAGCAGGCCGAGCGGGCGCCCACGGTGGGAAGGGCCACCGCCCTGAGGCGGCAGGCGACCAGGCTCATGGAGGAAAACCCGCCCCCTCAGCGTCGGGTCGACAAGGGCCCGGTCCCGTTTCCCCACCTCCCGCGCATCGTTTACGACCAGGCGGGCAGGGTGCTCGGCGCGGTGAAGCTCGCGGCTATCACCACCCGCGTGGCCAAGGCAAAGGCCGATGCTGACATCCGGCCCGTCTACGACCAGGAGGGCAACCTCGTCGGGGTGTGCCCAGCCGATGAGATCCCAGCCGGTCACGGCCGGCGAGACCCTTGCCAAGGCGGCAGCGCGGCAGGACGCCGTGGCCGTGCTGAAGAGCAGGTTCAGGAACGGGGCGACCCCGGCCGAGCAAACAGCGGCGTTCAACGAACTGAATGCTGCGGCCGTCGCCACGCTCGCCGCGATTCACGCCCGCGGCCCCGGGCCGAGGGCGCGCCCGGCGGGGCGCTGACCTGGAGCGCCATGGCCCCCACTCGTGAGGTTGTTGACAGCCGGTCGATCGCGCGCGCCGTCGCCCTGCTGACCCGCCAGCACCTGAGCCCGGATATCAGCCGGGCGGAGGTGCTGGACGGCAGCGACCCGGAGGACGTGCTCGCGGCGCTGGAGGCCATCGCTGGCGGCCTGCTGAATGCCGCCCTGCCGGGCGAAGCGGGCACCGCGCTGCTGCGCCGTATCGGATTGTGGGCTGCTGACATGGAAGTCGGCGCACATGGGCGCTGACTTCCACCGCTGCCGCTGGTGGGACCGCGCGGCCGAGCGTGCCGGTGCCGACCCCATGACGCGCGCGTGCGCGCGCGTAGGCGGCTGGCGTAATCGCCGCAGGTCAGCCAGCAGATACGAGCCAGGATCCGTACGAACCGGAGGACACGCCGTGACCAGCCCCCGCCGCAAGCTGCGCAAGGGCCGCGACCGGTGCAGTGCCACGCGGCGCGACGGCGGCCCGTGCCAGGCGCCCGCCATCCCCGGCCATGTCGTCTGCCGCCACCATGGTGGCGGCAGCCCGCAGGTCCGGATCGCGGCGACGCATCTTCAGCTCCAGCTGGCGGCGTACTCGGCTAACCGTGACTTCGGGGAGGAGCGGGGAACTCCTGGCCAGTTCGACGCTCTGTGCAGAGCCCTCCAGGCCGGGCGCGAGCTGGACGCCTACGAAGCGAAGATGAGCCGGCTCGCCCAGTTGCGCGCGGCCAAGCGCAGGCGCGGCCGCGGACTCTATGACACCAGCGGCCGGCCGCCGACCCATGGAACCGTCCCCATCCACCGATAACGAGGTAACCACGTTGGCCCGTGTCCGGCAGGCCCTGCCGTGCTCCGCGCACCGCGGCGACGGCGAGCCATGCGAGGCGTTCGCGATCGACGGCGGCACAGTGTGCCAGGCGCACGGCGGGACAGCTCCGCAGGCCCGGCAGGCAGCTGAGCGCCGCCGGCTGGAGGCCGGCGCACGGCGCCAGTTCGACGCTGCCTACCGCCGGTGGCAGCGCGAGTGGAACGCCTGGCAGGCCCGGCGCGTGGCGATCACCGCTGAGCGGCTAGGGATGCCGGCCTGCCAGGTGACGACGTTCGCCATCGGCATCTGCCGCGGCCTGTACGGCGTGCCGGAAGGCCCGGAGACAGAGCCGAAGATCCGGACGGACCGCCGGTACGGGCCGCGGCGGCCGATGAGGGGGGCCAGCGTCTAATGGCCGCAGCAAGGGCCGCCCGAGCGTGCCAGCCGTGTGCCATGACGGCGAGTCTGTGCAGGTCACCACGACACAACCGGATACCCAATGCGGTTAGCGAGGGGCGCCAGAGCCCACCATGCTCGTCATCCGGTTCAGGCCTGGCGCCTGGCCCAGGTACGCCTCCGCCATCGGCAAGGTCAGGTGCTGCTGCCCGGTGTCGGCCGCGCAGGCCGGCCCTGGATCCGTCCCGGTAGCTCCGTGGTAGGCGGCGCAGCTTACGGCGGCCAGGAGGATCAGGCGGAGCCGTTCGGCGAGGGGCTGGTGCTCCAGCCAGTCCGGCCACGGGAGCGGGTCTGGCTCGGGTTCGGGGGCCGTCAGGTCGTCGTGGATGCCGGGTCCGGGGGAGCTGAGCTGGGCGCTCAAGCAGTCGAGAGGCTGGCTGGAAATCGTCAACAGCGCCGCCGAGATGGAGAAGATCACCGTCAGTGTCGGCGAGCCCGAGCTGACTGTCGGGTTCACCGGCCGCTGGCTGGTCGAGCCCGACAGTGATGAGACCCGGACGGGCAAGGCCGGCCACGATGCCGGGGCCTATTGGGGCGTTGCCTTGACCGGCCGCGGCCGGGTCGCCGTCCTGACCGCGCACTGTAACGACCGCTGGCCCGCCATCCTGCATGACTACGACAGCCTCGATGCCGCCGCCGACGATGGCCTCCCGGCCGACATCGCAGCCCGGGCCGCGGCTGAGCTGGGCCAGGAGCGAGTCATCTGGCGGGACATCTGATCACCCCTACGACCCGGCGCGGCTCTCCTTACGCTGCGCCGGGTCGTGCTCGGCCACATGGGCGGTCATCGAGACGCGGGACTACTCGCCTTGCTGATGGTGAGGCGGATGCTCAGCGCGCCACTGGTCGAGCCGGTCCTCCTTTGGGGCATAGTCCGGGCCAAACTCGCGGGCTGGGGAAGCTACGACGACCGAACCTGCGTCATGGGTGCTTGGTGCTGGCGCCGGGCTCGGCGGGTGCTGGCCGCGCGGCAGCTATCGCGTTGAATCGGATCACCCAGGCCTGCGCCCGCCGGACAGACGCCGCGCCATCGACGACGCTCTGCCGGTATGCGCCGTTGGCGCAGGTGACGACTACGACGGCCTTCGTTTTCTTGGTCATCGCGCCGGCTACGGTCACAATGCGGGTAATCGTGTGGCGGCTAGTGGGGTCCGGTGATCTCGGCTCTTGCCCCTGCCAGCGGCCCTATTACCCGGCCACCGGACTTGACCTGATCCCCGTCCACCACCACTTTGTAGCCGCGGATCCTGGCGTTACTGGCAGTCCCGCCGCTGTCCGCCTTTACCACCTGATAACCGTGCCGATCACCACGACCGCGATGAACAGGAATAAGTAGATCATCAGCGCACCTCTCCAATTGGCGCTCATATCGGCTTGCATGAGTAGGACGCCCAACGCTCGCGGCGCGGCTACATGCCCGCGCAGTCCGAGTCCGTTCGGCGACCTCGGCGCCCTGGGCCGCTGAGACGACGGCCCGGGCCTCGATCGCGAGGGGCCGCGGCGCCGAGATCGCCTCTGCGGGCTGCTCAGCGGCGAGGCGGATCACTGCCCGGGCCAGGACTGCCCGGCGCTCCAGCCGCGAGCGACGCAGCGCGGCGGCGGCGTAGACGACGGCGGCCAGGAGCGCCGTCGCGGCCAGCGAGCCGATCGCGATAAGCATGACGATCGCGATGACGTGCAGCGCGGTTTCCGCCGCGTGGACGGCGGGGCGGGCGATCACGGCGCCGATGACGATGAGGACCAGGACGACGACGCCGAGGCCTCCGCCGGCGCCGCCGGGGCAGTGCTCGTGACAGATCTTGGACATGGTCATTTCTCCTTGCTGCGGTAGGCGAGGATCGAGCGGACGGCCTTGTGCACGGCCTTGGAGCCGAGTACCTGGCGGGAGCCGGTGCCGCCGCAGCTGCCGCACAGCCCGTACCGGCGCTTGCCGCTGAACCGGTTGAGCATTTCCCGGCCCTGGCAGCGGCGGCACGGCGCGAACGGCACCAGGTAGGCGCGGATGATCCAGACGACGACCGCCGCGGCGATGATGAGGAACAGGTCCACGGTCAGTCGCCCTGCTTGGCTTGCGCGGGAGCCGTCGGCGTAGCCCTGGGCGTAGCCCTCGCGGTACCGAGCTGGTACCCCGTCGGCGTAGCCCTGGCGGTACCCGTCGCGGTGGCCTTCCCGGTACCCGTCGTCGTAGCCCTCGGC
>CAWBJA010000018.1:0-109183 GCA_963788895.1 uncultured Actinomycetota bacterium
GGCAGAAATGGCACGCCGCGCTCACCCAAGCCAGAGCACGAGCCAGCGGCCAGACAGCACCCGATCTTTCGGCAACCGGGCAGGCGGCATGACGCGGCCTGCCGGGAAGGGACGGCCCGACCGGTTGTTAACCGTCGCCGAAGCTGCCGAAGTGCTCAGCACCACCGAGCGGTTCCCGCGACGGCTAATCGAGCAGCGCCGCATCCGCTTCGTCCGCGTCGGTCGACACGTACGCATTCCAGAGTCAGCGCTCCGCGAGTTCATCGAAGCCGGGCTCGTAGAGCCCATCACCGTACGGAAGTACTCAAGAAGGGAAGTTGCCTGATGCCCGGAGAAAAGAGCCGTCACTTCGGCAATATCCGCAAGCTGTCGTCTGGCCGTTACCAGGCTCGTTACCGAGGGCCGGACGGCAGACTGCGGTCAGCGCCGCACACGTTCGAGCGCAAGTCTGAGGCTTCGCGCTGGCTCAGTCTGAAAGACAGCGAGATTACCCAAGGTGACTGGCTCGCTCCCGAGCTGGCCAAAATCCACTTCGCGGAATACGCCGAGAACTGGATGCGTGATCGCGTGCTCAAGGTCCGTACCGAGGAGCTGTACCGGGGCCTGCTGCGCAATCACTTATTACCGACTTTCGGCAACCTGAGCATGGGAGACATCGATGAGAGTGCCGTCCGGCGCTGGCGCAAGGAGCGTTTGGAGGCAGGCAAGACGGCTAGGCGGAAGTTCGGGCCGGTCACGGTAGCTAAGGCATACCGCCTCCTGCACGCGATATTCACCACGGCGGCGGAAGAGGACCGGATAGTGCGCCGCAACCCGTGCCGCATTGAGGGCGCGGGCAAGGAGGACTCCAACGAGCGTGACATCATCCCGCTGCCCGTCGTATTCGCGATCGCTAAGGCTGTTCCTGTCCGGTACCGGGCGCTGGTCCTGCTGGCGACCTTCGCCGACCTGCGCTGGGGCGAGCTGGCCGGGCTGCGCCGCGAGAACATCGACCTAGATGCTTGCCAGATCCGCGTCGTGGAGACGGTCGCCGAGCTGGACAAGGGCGGTCTCCGGCCGGAGATCGCCGAAGTCACGGGCTGGGAGGCGTACCGTGGCCTTCCCGGCCGAGCTGGTGCCCGAGCTTCGGTGGCATCTGGAGCGGTTCGCAGAGGACGGCAGGCGCGGCGCGGTCTTCGTCGGCCCGAAAGGCGGGCGGCTGCGGCGCTCGAACTTCCGCAAGCTCTGGAACAGCCGCACGCACGTCGGTCGGTCTGCCAGACCTGCATTTCCACGATCTACGGCATACCGGCGGGCACTCTGTCGGCAGCGACCGGCGCGAGTCTCAAGGAGCTAATGGCGCGGCTCGGTCACTCCAGCGCGCGGGCAGCCATGATGTACCAGCACGCGACCAGGGACCGGGATCAGGCCATCGCCAAGGCGCTCGGCGCACTCATGCGCGAAGTACAGCAGGATCTCCAGGAGCCGACAGCGACCAGCCGGAAGAGGCCGAACGTGAGGCGTGACATAACCGCCGCGTGTGGCACGTGTGTGGCACGAACGCGGTCGGTGCTGCGGCAGAAGACCTAGCCGGCGCCACGGACACCAGCTCTGACCTGGGCTTTCGGGGTGGAGCGGGCGAAGGGAATCGAACCCTCATGACCAGCTTGGAAGGCTGGGGCTCTACCATTGAGCTACGCCCGCGACGGTAACACCGACACGCCGTAGCGTACCGCCTCCTGAGCCCAGGCCCGCGTCCCCCCGCGTCAGGGCCAGCGTGAAGAACATGGCTGAGCCGGATCGGATCGGCTCGCGGTGCAGCGCGGCCTTAGCGGACAGGCGGTACCCTGTGATGGCCGAACGGGATGTGGCGCAGCTTGGCTAGCGCGCCTGCTTTGGGAGCAGGAGGCCGCGGGTTCGAGTCCCGCCATCCCGACCAGAGGCCCAGGTCACAGGCATGACCTGGGCTGCCGGAAAGAGTATCAAGATCGTCTGACCGTCGTTTGACCGTCAGTTTGAACGCCAACCTGCGGTACTGACCCCCACGGACTGGATATCACGGGCACGCCGGATGGGCGTGCCGGCGGATCGAGTTGAACAGATTCGGGACTGGCTCGCGCCCGCCAGGATCATGGCCGCGCCGCGGCCCAGGCTCATTCCCAGGCCGAACGCTTGGCCGCGCTGCCCCTTAGGCGTAGCCAGGACGAATGAGGCGTTCGCCGTGACCGGCAGGCTGGGGCGCAGCGCGACCGGGATCAGCAGGGCGCAGCACGCCACCGCCAGCGGCGTCATCAGCCGCGCCCGCCGCCGGGCCGGCGCCAGCGGCTGAACGCCAGCGCGCCGAGGGTATAGCCCGCGGCGGGAAATGCCAGCAGCAGCCCGGTCACCACCGCGCCGCCGCCCAGCTCACGGGCGAACGGGGCGGCGATGCCCTCCGGGGCGTTGTAGAACGCGGCGAGCCACCCTGCCAGCATGGGTGCGCGCAGTGCGCTGGCCGACTGGGATTCGGTCAGCACTGGTCCTCGGGAGGTCGATCTGATTCCGACGCTGCAGGCTGGCCGCTTCGGGCTCCCCGAGAGCCAGCAGGACAGTTTCATCGCCGCCTACGGCGGCGACATCCGGTGCTGGGATGGGTTCCCTGTACTGCGAGAGATCCGCGAGGTCTCCACTCTTTCCGCGCTCCTTCGCGACGGCCACCTCGACGCAGCCGCCAACCGCGAGCTTCAGCTCAGGATCCGCTCACTCCGCACAGGCGACGACCAGCGATGGGCACCGTTTTGACCGCGTCACCTAACCCTTTACCGGACATGCCGATGAACGCATGCCATCTGGCCACAAGATGTGCGCCTCGGCGTATACCCATGCATGTTGCACCCATCAACGCTGCTGGGACGCACATCGTCTAGCCGACCGCTCGATTGGCCTTACGCTCATCGGTAAGCGACAGGTGTACAACAAGGGATAATTGGTAGCATATCGATCTATAGATCTATACGCTGGCGTACTTAGCATCTAGTGTGCCAGCATCATCACCAAGAGTCGCGTTGACGCTGTCATATCCAGAAGCTGCAGTGCGAGATGAGAAGATCTCAGCGAGGAGCGGTGTAATGCCGAGCGAAGTTGAATCCCGGCTAGAGATAGGAGTGCGACAAGTTCCGCTGGTAAGTTCCACCTTTAATGCCGACCGTCATCTTGGCTCTTACGCTCTTACGCCGAAATCCAAGAAGGTTCATGCAGACTCATATTTCGACAACGATGAGCGACTATACTCACGTGGCTGGTCCTTACGCATCCGTGAAACTAGCGATCACTTCGGCATGACTCTTAAGCGCCCCCTCGGCGAGGAGGCCGGAGACCTCGCGGTGCGTGACGAAATAGAGAGTCCGCGGGACGGCAGTATCGAGGATACTCTAGTGGTCATTGCTACGATCATGTCCGATGCCGGGGTAATAGCATCGGTTCCGTCCGACCTCCGGCGAAGACTGATGCATGGTGGAGCCATAGAGGCACTCCAAGGGCTCGGCCTTCGCCGAGTGTTCAATGTTGAGACAGAGCGTGAGATTTGGATTGCCGACGACAGTTCCGGCCAGGCTGTTGCGGAGGTCGCACTTGATAAATCTACGTATCAGGTTGCCACCAATATTGTCATCGAAGAAGCTCGCATTGAGATAGAGCTAATAGACAAAGGCCGACGAGTCGATTTGCTTGAGATGAAAGATGTTGCTGTCCAGCGCTTTGAAGCGAGGGATACTCGCCAGTCCAAGTATGAGCGTGGAGTCATCCTTTCGCGCACCGCCAGCCTCCGGGAAAAGATGGAAGCCAAGGTCACGCTCTCCTCGGAGGAGGACTACGATAGCCTGAGCCGGCAGATTGACGGATCACAGACTTTTATCAAGGGATATTATTTCAACCGCGCTAGTTCTGGGATCACCATTGAAGATGTCTATTTCGACACTCGCCATCATACTTTGTTCGAAAAGGGATGGTACCTGCGACTGCGCCATGAGGGAAGATCTCAGAAGCTGACCTTCAGACGCCTTACCGAGGAAGAACGCCAGGGTCAAGTGCTCCAGAACGAGATTATCGTCGATGCTGGACGGAATGACTTTGGAGATGCTTGGAGAGCGCTGTGGTCATGGCTCCCGAAGGGATCAACGGATGCTGAGCCTCCAACGTTGGAGTCCCTTGACACTGTCCAGGCGGCTCTGCAGAAGGTCGGGCTTACACCGTCGCTCCACATTTCTCTCTCGCGGACGGCTTGGGCAGTGGAGAAGGCGTCGGCCTTGCCGACGAGTGGTCTCGCACCATTGGGTGAACGAGTGGCTAAGCTTAAGTACGACAAGGTGACCTGCCACCCACCTGGCGAAACTCGATCGGTCACTACTAGAGAATTCGAGGTCACCGGCGTAGAGCAAGATGACACCTCTCCTGCCGTCCTGTTGAACGAGGCTTACCAAACATTTCTCGCCTCGTTCGTGGAAGCGTGCGCCCGCAACACCTCCGGGAACGTGGATCAGAGAATCAATGCAAAGTATTTCAATGGCCTTATCGCTCTTGGGCTCGTAAAGGAACCGAAGTGGCTGCAGGATGGCCGGTTGACCCTTCGGGTTAGTGCGCGCCGGGAATTAGACACGCGCACTGTCCCAAGAGCAACAGTATGGGCTACCGTTAGGTTCTGGGCAGCGCTTACCGCGCTGATCGGGGGATTGTTCGCGGTGAGCAGCGGTGGTGATCAAGGACTTGCAATCCACCATGGTTCGCTCATGAGTCATTGGGTAGGGATTATTCAGGTCATTGGCTTCGTGGGAATCGTTGCGGCATCCTTCTACCTGTTTAGGAGGCCTTATGGTGAATTCCCAATTCGATTGCGCGCCGCGATTGTGATAGGAGCAGTGTTGGTGGCGCTGGCGATACTTCTGCCTTGGCGCGGCCGTTCCGGACTCGCGGAAGCAATATCTATTCTCGGCCTCGTTCCCTTGATCATCATCATGGTGCGTGACGGCCTAGGACTGGACAAAGACTCGACGACATCCTCGTGAATGTGCCCGTGAAGGCATTCATGTGGCTGCAGGGCGTGAGCTAACCTGGGTGAGATGTTGGCTAACCTGGCGAGAGACTTTAGGCCGACTCTGCCTGCATTCTTATGTATGACTACCCGATGCCTAAAGGAATTACCGTCATCTGACCGTCAGTTTGAACGCCAACCGGCGGTACTGACCCCCACGGACTGGATCTCACGGGCACGCCGGATGGGCGCGTCGGCGGATCGAGTTGAACAGATTCGAGCTGGGGGAAGCCGACAAGGAAGTGGCGCGGAACTGGCGCGGGAGAGAAATTTCCGGCAACGACGCGGATCCGGAAGAGGGAGCCGGGTACGTACCGACGGCAAGTCCAGCCGGTCATCCCGGTCAGCGCGCTGTCCCATGCGCACCGATCAGCTAATGCAACACTGCCGTTGGCTGACCCGGCTAGCTTTCTCCTCCATGCCGAGGGGCCCCGGCGCCGACATCGCACCGGGGCCCCTCGCCGCTGATCCTAGAAGCGGATCCGCCAGATGCCGCGGCCGTGCGTCGCGGCGTAGAAGTAACCGTGCGGGCCCTGGGTCAGGTCGTCCACTACCGCGTTCGGCAGCCCGTGACCCAGCACGGACCAGCGGGTGTTCGCGCCGCGGCCCTCGCGGGCCGTGAACACGCCGCCGTCGGTCGCCAGCGCTAGGTCGCCGTGACTGAGCACGAGCGCGTCGGAGGCGATGTCGGGCAGGTTGCCGGAGATGTCAGTCCACGACTGCCCGCCGTTCCAGGTCTCGAACACGTGGCCGACACCGCCGCCCGGCACGAAGCGCCGCGTGTAGCCATTGAAGATGGCATACGCGTGCGCCGGGTTGGCCGGGTCGACGGTGACACCGGCGATGTAGCGGGCGGGCAGCCCGGTCATGTTCACCTGGTGCCAGGTGCCGCCGTAGTTGGTGGCGATGCCGTCGGCGAACGCCGGGCCGGGGTTACCGCCGCCGCCGACCCACGCCGCGTAGATGATCTTGCCGTTGCTGGCGGAGGATAGTGCGGTGACCGCGTTGGCCGCGCCCAGGTCGTACACCGGCGTCCACGAGCAGGCGGTCAGCGTACAGTTGGTGTTCCAGCCGTCCTTGGTCACCCACACGAACTCGCCGCCGGTCACCCAGACATCCGGGTTCTGCTGATCCTGGACCAGCGGCGTGACGAACCGCGCGTTCGGGTCGCAGTCCGGCCTGGTCACGCCGAGTATCGTGCCCTGGCCGTCGCAGGTCGGGCTGACCGGGTCGAAGAACGTGTGACCGCCGTCGGTGGTGGAGTACATCGTGCCGTTGGTGTACTCGCCCACCCAGTTGTCGGCGTTGGCCGGGTCGACGACGACGTCGAAGCCGTCACCGGCGGCTGCTTCCGACATCTGGGTGGTGAGGTTGGAGACCACAGCGGTGCCGTTGTCCTGCATGCCGCCAACGGCCTGCGTCCCGCCGCCGGGCAGGTTTCCGGCCCTGGCGTCGTAGAACTGCATGGTGCGCAGCGTGGCATTCAGGTCAGACCACTGGCCGTCCTCGGCGTCGTCCGACAGCGGTCGGCTGAAGACACCGCCGTCGTTGCCGATCACGATCTTGCCGTCCACGATCATCATGGCGTGCTGGTCCGGGTGGGTGGTGTTGGGGCAGCTATTCGTCGCGTCACAGGCGAACGGGTAGTTCCAGTACGGGCTGGCCGTGATCCAGCTGCCGCCCGCGTCGGTGGACTCGAACACTTCCTCCAGGCCCGCATACACGTGGTCCGGGTTGCGCGGGTCGACCGTGAGATCCTCGTTGTACCAGGCCTGCGCGCCGGGCTGGAATGTCGGGCTGACCGCGGCGTTCAGGGCCGAGCCGGAGTTCCCGAGCTTCGTGGTGTCGGCGATCTCCGTCCACGGTCCGGCCACGCTCGCCGGACTGCCCGAGGAGACGAAGATGCCCTGTAGCACCGACGGGTCGCCGTCGGCCATCTTGGATACCGACTGCACGATCGCGTACAGCTTCGACCCGTCCCGCGAGTACGCGAACGTGACCCGGCCCTGGTCGCTGGCGTCGATGTCACCGGTTGTGGCCACCGCGCTGAAGCTGCGGCCGCGGTTGACCGACTCATAGAAGCCGTTGTTCTGAGTGTTGCCGGGACTGCGCCAGCCGATCGCGGCGATAACGTCCCGGCCATTGCTGTGCGGCACGACCGCGACGTCGGTTACCTGCTGGTCATACGGCGGGTTGTCCACCGGGCCGGCCGGGTCCAGCACCTCAGTCCACGAGCCGGTGGCCGGCGAATACCGGAACAGGCCGTTGTCCGTGGCCGCGAACGCCACGCCGTTGCCCTCGAACGCGAGCCGGATGGTGGTGTGCGACGCCAGCGGGCTGATGCCGTGGACGGCGCCCACGTTCCGGAACGTCCGGCCGTCGTTGCTGGAGACATAGACGCCGGTGCCAGCGTAAGAGTCCTGGCTCACGTTCGACTCGCCGGTGCCCACCCACAGCGAGCCGTCGGCCGGGTCGATCGCCAGCGCGCCGATCGACTGCGTCGGCATCGAGTCGAACACCGGCGTCCAGGTCTTGCCCTGATCAAAGGTGCGCCACACGCCGCCGCCCGCGGTGCCGGCGAACCAGGCGCCGTCCGGAGCGGCGACCAGCGCGGTGACGCGACCGGATACGAGCGAGAAACCCGCGCCCTCGTTCCCCCAGGACGGGTCGGTGTAGTCACTGGGCTGCGCCTGGTCAGGCTGGTCGGAGAACTGCTGCCAGTTCCCGCCCGTCTGCGGCAGCTGGCTGGCCTGCTGCTCAGCGCTCGCCAGCGCCGGGCCGTCAATCGCCTGCTCCGGAGCGGTCCGCTCGAAGTCATACTGCGCGTTCTGGTCGGCCAGGTCGTTATCGTCGGGCGTCGAGTTCACGCCAGAAGAGGTGTCATCCGGCGTGGCGTTCGGGTGCGTCACAAGGTAGTGGTGCCGCGCGCTCTGCCTGCTGGCAAAGCCGTGCAGTCCGGGCGTGGGCTTCACCGCCGGCGATCCGGCCGCAACACCGGCCCCGGCCAGGGCTATCGCCGAGCCCGCCGCTAACGCCCCGCCAAGGGCAATCCGCAGCGAGCGCTTCGGGTATCGCATTCCGCCTCCATTCGACACACCGCTGTCTAGGCCCAGGCGGACCAATCCGATACTCATATGACCTGTAGATACGGACAAGAAATACTGATTACCGGACTAGCTAGCGGCCACGCCCAAACGGTCGCAGGCCGGGAACACCGCCGCACCTTCCAAGTTGCGCGGGCCGGGCGGGCCCGGCAGGGCCGGGCGGTACTGGGACCAGAGCCGTTTTACCTGCCGTTGCCGCCGGTGCGGGCACTCGCGGTCGCAGCGCCAGTGCCCAGTGCTTGAGGATGCCGGTGGCGCCGGCAGGAGCCGGGCGGGCGGCTCCGGCGAGCAGTTCGCCTGCGCGGGCGAGGGCGGCACGACCTGGCAGCTGTAGCCGATGAGGATGGCGAGGTCCGCCACCGGGTCCCACTACGGGTAGCCCTGGTGCCACAGGCCGTGGACGTCGATGAATACCAGCCTGGCGGCCGGACCTGGTGGGCCTGCCAGCAGCATGTTGCCCAGCGCGAAGTCCCCGTGGCCGGCCAGCGGCAGCCGGGACGGGCTGATCTGCGTGATGGCCTCTAGCACCGCCGGATCAGCAACTTCACGTTCATCACGCCCGGACCGCCGGCCGCGCTCCCATTCGGGCCACCCCAGTCAGCGGCAGCCTGTTCTCGCACGAGACCGGCCACACCCCTCAACGTGGCCGCGTTCGGCGGCCTGTGCCAGTTGGGTGCCGTCCCGAGCCGCACCGCCGGAGCCACACTGGGGTACCTCACGGAGGAGAACGGCGGGCTACCCCAGCCTCCCGCAGCCGGGCCAGGCAGGTATGCCGCAGCTCATAGCAGGTCGCGTGCTCCAGCTAGGCCCGCTTGCGGGCTCCGGGCAGGCTCTCATCCAGACCCTCGGCCGATAGCGGCAGGCCGCGCCGGGGACCTCTCAATGTGCTTGATAGCCAGCCCACAGTTACCCGCCAGTGCTCGCCCCGGCACTTGTAGTCGCACGCGAGCAGTGAGCCTGACCCGCTTTGACGGACATCCATCATCAGAGGTTCACCCCCGGAAGGATGTTCGTGGAGACCATTCTGGTGGCGACGGTGTTTCAGGCAACTATCGCTCACGGCCTTAATTTGGAAGCTACATGGACTAGACCTTTACAGGTACTGCTTTCGAGGCATTCGGCTGGGCTGGACCATCCCCGCTGGCCGCACGGCGGCCCGGGTCAACTGGTACGACGGCGCCCAGCGCCAGAACGTTCAAGACGGCCAACGTCGTGGCGCTCATGATCGCCTGGTGTTCCGGTCGTGACCCAGGATTCTGACTATGACGCTATGACCGACGTCCAGGTCATCAGGATCTGATGGCGGGTGACGCACTGAGAGCCGCACTGAGAGCCGCACTGAGAGCCGCGCGGATCAGGATTCTGAATCTGGCTCTTGAACAGGGTGGCCGCCGCTTTGGGAGCAGGAGGCCGCGGGTTCGAGTCCCGCCATCCCGACCAGAAGTGCGAGTCATGGACATGTTCCGGGTTGCGGTCAGCCCCGGCCTGAGGATAGGTTGCGCGGCTGGCTTGTGATTGTTGCGCCCCATTCGGCGGGACCGATGTCGCGGGCGTGGGTGGAGAAGAGCCAGTGATGGCCGTCGAGGTCGCGGGCACCATACTGGCGCTCGCCATAGATGGTCTCGTGAAGGTCTTCCACGATGGTGGCGCCACGGAATCCGTCAACCTGTCTGAGGCACGCGGTGCAGGGATTTACTCAGCGGCGGCTTCTTTCTTGCCGGGCGGGTTGATCCAGGATGCAGCCGGCAGTTTCGGCGGGGCGGGTGGCTTGCGGACGAAGCGCTCAGGATGGGCGAGGTAGGCGGCGGTCAGGACGTCGGCTCGCCTGGCCCGGACGGCTGCGGCTTGCCCGTAGTGGACGTCGGCGGCGGTGTGCAGGCCGAGCCCGCCATGACGATGATCTTCGTTGTACCAGGGGAAGAACAGCTGGCAGTGGGCGCGGGCTGCCTCGATCGAGGTGAACCGGCGGGGGAAGTCCGGCCGGTACTTCAGCGTCTTGAACTGGCTTTCGGAGAACGGGTTGTCGTTGGATACGTGCGGCCGGGAGTGGGATTGGGTGACGCCGAGGTCGGCGAGCAGGAACGTCACCGGCTTGGAGGTCATCGAGGAGCCGCGGTCGGCGTGGATGGTCAGCTGCCCGCCAGTGATGTCCTGGGAGGCGCATGTCGCCGCGATGAGCTTCTCGGCCAGGGCGGCGGACTCGCGGGTGGCGACCATCCAGCCGACGGCATACCGGCTGAAGATGTCCAGGATTACGTACAGGTAGTAGTAGGTCCACTTCGCCGGGCCGTGCAGCTTGGTGATGTCCCAGCTCCAGCACTGGTTCGGCCCGGTAGTTGCGAGCTCGGGCTTCACGGCGGCCGGGCGGGTGGCCTGGGCGCGCCGCTCGCGGCTCTCGCCGGCCTCGCGCAGGACCCGGTAATAGGTGGATACCGATCCCAGGTAGGTGCCCTCATCCAGCAGCGTCGCCCAGGCCTCGGCCGGGGCGGTGTCCGCGAACCGCGCCGAGTGCAGCATGTCCAGGATGGCCTGGCGCTCCGCGGCGGCCAGGGCGCGGGGCTGCACCCGGTCCCGCTGCGGCACGGCCGCCGGGCGCGCCGGTACCGGGCTGGCCCGGTGCCGCCGGTACCAGGTGGCCTGCGGCACGCCGGACGCCGCGCACGCCGCCCTGGTGCCGATCCTCGGCGCCAGCAGGGCGATCGCCTCGTCCGTCACGAGCTCGGCCCGGGCCCGGTGTCCGCGCCCTCGGAGATCGTCTCCAAGAGCGCCTGCAGTTTTGCCTGGACTTCCACCACGAAGCGGGCCTTAGCCAGCTCCCGCTCCAGCTTGGCCTTCTCCTTACGCAGCCGCGCGATCTGCGCATCCCGCGGATCAGCAGCCGGACGGCCCCGAGACCGGCCCTGGCCCGCCAGGGCACCAGCGTCCCGGGCCCTCCGCCACTCGACCACGTGGCTGGAGTACAGGCCCTCCCGGCGCAGCACCGCGCCCTTCTCACCTGCCGCCGCCGCGTCATACTCGGCCACCACGTCCAGCTTGTACTGCGCGGTGAACGTCCGCCGGCGGGCCTTCTCGGGCACCTCCGGATCCGGGCGCTCCTGCCGCTCGTCAGCCACCTGTCCAGCATCGCCGGCCACTAGGGCACGGTCGAGCACGGTCACAGTCATCTCGGAAACGGTCTCCATCCCCGCCCTCGGGGAGTCAGTGATTACTGAGGGGCGGGTGCCTCACGACAGCTTGGCAGAGAGGGCCAGCCGACTTCGCCTTGCTGTAGTGGGCATCGACATCGGGGATGAAGATAGTGAGCGACTGGGTGCCGTATCCGAGTTCGGCTGGCGTCTTCTGGCCGGTGTCCGCGGTGTCGAGCATAATCCAGGCGTCTCCCAGGTACATCTGTGCTCCGCTGGGTGCGCCGGGTGGCCCGTACCGGTAGTACTCGGTGAAACCGAATACGTCGGCCAGCCAGGCTGACGCCGCGGAAACGTCCCGGTAGGTGAGGTGCGGCAGCACGGTGCCGGCGGGAACCGAGCGGTTGGTCACCATCAGGCTGCTCCCAGTCGGTCCGGAAGGATCCGGGGTAGTGGCGGGCGGGCCGGTGACGCCGCACGGCCGGTCACGGTATGCCAGAACGAGATCGGGTGCCCGTCCACCAGCAGCGGCTGATCGATCTCGCCGAGAACGCGGACCGCCAGAACGCCCGCGGCGTCCAGCCACTGTGCGATGCACAGTTCGTTCTCGACCCTGGGCAGCCGGTCCGCGGTTCGCGCGATCCTGACCACGATCGGTGCGGCGGCCAGCTGGTAGATAGCGTTCTGGCCCAATCTCAGCAGCTCGGCGCCGACGCTGCTTAACCCGGCCTGATCGCATGCCGCCCGCAACGTCGGCAAGATCGCCGACGACGAGAACTCCGCAGCAGGGCCGGGCACGCGATTCAGGATTCCCGGCCCGGCAGATGAGGTCAAGGGCGGCGACGCCAGGCCCCGTGCCGGGCGCGGGGATGCCAGGAACGCATGGGTTGCGCTGGGGCGCAACGCCACATATCGTAGCGATATATCGACTCGATACATCGTAGTGAGACATTCCGCCTGTGGGCAGGTGACAGCCAGGAGGCAGCGACATGTCCGGCGCGCCGTTGTATGACACCATCGGAGCCACCTACACCGTGACGCGGCGCACCGATCCGCGGATCGCCGCGCGGGTCTGGGCTGCGCTCGGCGATGCGCGGACCGTGCTGAACGTCGGGGCGGGCACCGGGTCCTACGAGCCCCCCGACCGTGACGTCACCGCGGTGGAGCCGTCGGCGGTCATGCGTGCGCAGCGTCCGGCCGGCGCGGCGCCGTGCCTGGCTGGATATGCGGAGAGCCTTCCGTTCGCGGACCAGTCCTTCGATGCAGCGATGGCTTTTGCCACCATCGATCACTGGCAGGACCCGTTCGCGGGCCTGCGGGAGATGCGGCGCGTTGCTCGCCGCGTGGTGGTGGTCACTAAAGACGCCAGTGACCTTGATCGGTTCTGGCTGAATCGCGACTACCTGCCCGAGTACGCCGGCCTCTGGGCCGGCCGGCCTGTCCTGACCGAGCTGGCCGGCGCGATCAGTGCCCGGATAGAACCGGTGCTCATTCCGTGGGACTGCGCTGACGGCTTCTTCGAGGCCTACTGGCGCCGGCCCGAGGCATACCTGGACGAGCATGTCCGCCGCGGAATCTCGATCTGGGCCAGAGTCGGGCCGGACGCAGAGCAGCGGGCAGTGCACAACCTCCATAATGACCTCGCCTCCGGCCGGTGGGCCGAACGCAACCGCGACCTCCTCGATCTCGACGCGGCAGAGCTTGGCGCTCGCCTGCTCATCGCCTGAACCCGCCACCGCTGGGTGCGACTTCGCTGCCCGAAGCCACGGTCGTTCCAGGTCCTGGCTCGCACCGGTCAGCGGTCAGCTTCAAACCCTCGCTCGCCAGCCACGGTCCTCATTGCTAGCACCCAGCCTGACCGCAGGCTGGCTGGCGGCCCGAGACTCCAGCTGCCAGCAATGCGGGCAGCGCGCTCCGTGCGGCACGCTGGGACTATGCCTATGAACTGCCTCATCGTTGACGACAGCCACGACTTCCTCCGCGTTGCCCGTGACCTGCTCCAGGGCGAGGGGATCACCGTCGTGGCCACCGTGTCGAGCGCAGCTCAGGCCCGCCACCGCAGCCGCGAGCTGCACCCCGACATCGCCCTCGTCGACATCGACCTCGGTGATGACAATGGCTTCGACGTCGCCCGCCAGCTCACCAGCGATCAGGACGCCAAGCCGCCCCGGGTGATCCTCATCTCCTCGCACGACGGGGACGACTTCGCCGACCTGATCGCCGACAGCCCCGCCCTCGGGTTCCTGCCCAAAACAAGTCTGTCGGCCGCCGTGATCCGCACCATCCTCGCCCGCGCGGGCGGCACTGCCGCCTAACCGGAAAGTCACCAACCCTAGGTGGCGCGCGGCAGCGCCCGGCGGAGCCGGACGGGCTCCCGGCGCCCGGCTAGACGGGGCAGGCCGTCCGCGCCGTTACCCGGCGAGGCCGTCGATGTCCTCCGGGGTGAGCCGGACGCTGGCTGCGGCGACGTTCTCCTCCAGGTGGGCGAGGCTGCCGGTGCCGGGGATGGGGAGCATCACCGGGGAGGCGGCCAGCAGCGCGGCGAGCGCGACCTGCTGGACGGTCGCCCCGTGCCGGGCGGCGGTCTTCTCCAGCCGGGTCGTGTCGATCGGGTCGAAGCCGCCGCCCAGCGGGAAGAACGGCACGAACGCGGTGCCGGACCGGGTGCACTCGGCCAGCAGCCCATCGTCCGCGGTGGCGTGCACGTGGAACGCGTTCTGCACGGCGGCGACCGGGGCTATGGCGCGGGCCTCGGCGAGCTGCATGGCGTCGACGTTGCTGACGCCCAGGTGCCGGATCAGGCCCTCCTCGCGCAGCTTGGCCAGCGCGGCGAACCGCTCGGCGACTGGCTCGCCGCCGGGCGCGTTCCTCCCGCCGACCCGCAGATAGGCCAGGTCGAGATGGTCGACGCCGAGCTCGCGGAGGTTGTCCTCCACCAGGCCGCGCAGCTGGCCCGGGGTGGCCTGCAGGGCGGGGGTGCCGTCCGGCCCGAGAATGGGGCCGACCTTGGTGGCGATCACCAGGCCGTCGGGATAGGGGGCCAGCGCCCGGCGGACCAGCTCGTTGGCGACGACGGCACCGCGCCGGTAGAAACTCGCGGTGTCGATGTGGTTCACGCCTAGCTCGACGGCACGGCGCAGCACCGCGATCCCGTCCTGCGGCTCGCGGACCGGGCCGGTGAAGGTCCCGGTGGGCAGCCGCATCGTGCCGAAGCCGAGCCGTGCGACGGGCAGGTCGCCGCCGATCGCGAAGGTGCCGGAGGCGGCGGCGGGCTTGCTGGTATCCGTTGTCTTCGTCATGCTCACAGCCTGCCTGGGCCCCGCGTCCCCGGCGAGGAACTGGCAGGTTGCTGCCATTTTGCCGGGCCTGGAGACGGCTGGCAGACTGGGCGGGTGACTGAGCACCAGACCAGTACGGTGCGCGGCGACGCAGAGTTCATCGCCCGGGCGGGGCACTTGTTCGACGCGGTGCACGAGGAGTTCATCTGCGCGGCCCGCGACCTGGCCACCTGGTCGGTCCAGGAGGCCCGGTCCGCAGTCGCCCGGCGGGTGCTTTCCCGCGGCACGGACACTCTCACGGTGCGCAAGCTGATGAGCCCGCTGGCGCTGGCCGACCAGGCGCAGCGCGCGCACTTGCGGCGGCTCGGCGCGGCGGGCGCGAAGGTGCGGATCAGTTCCGCGCCGCTGCCGCACGAGACGATCATCCTGGACCGGAGGGTGGCGATCCTGGCCGGCCAGCCGTCGCCGCTCGGCCGCGAGTACACGGTGACGACGTCCCCGGTCCTGGTCGGCGGGGTCTATTCGCTCTTCACCGCCGCCTGGGAGGCAGCCACCGACCTCGGTGCCTACTTTCGGGGCGAGGTCCCCGAGCTCGCTCCCGAGGCCCGGGAGATCCTGCGGGCGCTCGGCGCGGGCCTCAGCGACGAGGCGGCCGCCCGGCGGCTGGGCACCTCGCTGCGCACCTACCGGCGGCGGGTCGCCGAGCTGATGGCCGCGCTTGAGGCCGGCTCCCGCTTCCAGGCCGGGGTGCGGGCCGGCGAACTCGGCCTGGCCCGCTGACACGCCCATTCGCAGCGCATCCCAGCTGCCGCCAGGCTTCTGGTGGCAGGGGTGCCATCCACGGGACTACCGTCCGTGAGCGGCGACCCCGCCTACCCAGGAGGCCATCGCCGCAGCCACGGTCATCCGGCTCCGCCGCCGCGACCTGTCACGGGCTGAGGTCCTGGACGATCTCGCCGCCCCGGGTCACGATCGTGCGCTGGTAGGTCCCGGCCGTCGCCGGGTTCCTGGACGGTGATCGTGCCGGTCGTCTCGCCGTTGAGTGATCGTGCGCCGCGGAGTTGTCCTCCTCCAGCGCCGCCGTAGCCGATGATGCTCTCGGACAGGCTGGACCGGAAGCCGGCCCTGGCCCGCCGCTCTGCGCGGCGACGTCGGTGAGCTGCTGGCTGACCGACGCGGGCAGGAAGAAGTCGGAGCCGTCCGCGTTCTGCAGGAAGCCATTCGGCGCGTCGATCGGTCCAGCTCCGACTTGTCGTGCCGGTGACACGGCGGCGCCCGGCCCGGAGATCGTCTCCGAGCCGGACTGGGTCGTCTCCTGGTGCACCCACTGATAGCAGGGCGCGGTGCAGGACGGGTCGATGTTCGGACTGGTCGTTGCCGAACTGCAGGGCCTGGTTCAGCGTGTCGGTCCAGGTGCGGCCGCCCTGGGTGACCGTGCCCGAGATGGCGTAGGCGGCCGACGCCGACTCGCTGGTGACCGGCTGAGTGGATCGCGCCGAGCGCGTCGCTGGTGGTGACTTGCGAGGTGGTCGGGAAGGAGAGCGTGTCGGACGGCAGCCTGCCGGTCATCGGCGCGCCGCCGGAGGTGAGCATCAGGCTCGCCGCCGGCCAGCCAGAACCCGTTGTTGTTCACCACGGTCAGGCTGATCGTGTGCGTTCCGGCCAGCAGCGCCGGCGAACGGGGTCAGGTCCAGCCGGTAGGACGGGATGTCGATCGTGTGCATGCCGGTGAGCGGGCGCCAGATGAGCGGGTTCACGCCGCCGGTGTAGACGTACGGGACGGCCACACCACGCCGGCCGGCTGGCCGTCGATCGACACCTCGATCTCGCGGAATCCCGGGGTCAGGCCCCACCAGAACTCGTCGTTGATCTGGCCGACCGCGTACAGGTCCAGCGTGGCCGGTGGTGATGTCGTGCGGGCAGCGTCACCGTGGCCGACAGCGTCTGCCCGGTGTTGACCGTGTTGAAGTCGTTGCCTGTCGCCCGCGGGCACCACCGGCACGACCTGGTCGGCACGCCCGGGCGCGCGGCTGGCGATGCCGGGCCCGTCTCGTTGATGGCGTCGCCGGCCAGCGCGGGCGAGGCCAGGCTCGCCGGTGCGCGCCGGCGCGAACCCGCCCGCCGCCGGGTAGAACAGCAGCTTCGCGGTGATCGTCGGGATACCGGTGTCGATGCTGGACAGGTAGTTGTCCACGAAGGTGGAGAACGTCCGGGTGCCGCTGCAGGATCGGCAGGTAGCCGGTGATGTCCTTCTGCACGTGCCAGGTGATCCCGGCCGGGGTCGGCTCGGGCGTCACGCCGAGGAAGATCTGGGTCGCCCCGTCGTAGATCGTTGCAGCAGCCGGTCGTACTGGCGGCCCGACTCGGTGCCGGTCACGTCGAGCACCACCTCGGCCCACTGGCCCGGCGGCAGCTGCGACCGTCGAGGTGACGGCGGGCGGCGCGTTACCGAACGCGGCGTTGTCGGCGATCGTGACCACCACCGGCTTGGTCGGCGGGACCCGCACCGGCGGGTCCAGCGTGACCGGGTTGGCCGTGGTGGTGAACTCGCCGGGCGAGCTGGCGTCCGCCTTGCTCGCGTTCGGCGCGCTGGCCGTGCCGCGGGCCGGGCCCGTCGCCGCGGCCGGGGGCGCCACCCGGCGGGGATGCGCCGTGGGGGCGACATGGGCCGCCGCCAGCCCTGTGGCCGTACCCGTCAGGACCGCCACCGCCAGGGCGGCCGTGCCGATGACAAGCGAGCGGCGGGCAAACAGCGGACCGAAGCGAATGGCGTCCTCCACAGGCCGGGGCGGTCGCATCGTACAGGTTTCGCCCGTAATGCGGCAACGGTGCGGTGGCCCGCTTCTTGGTCCCCAAGGGACCTTTAGTCGACCTTTGCCAGCTGAATCGACGGCCATTCGATGGCCATCCCGATAGACACGTTCTGTCGGCATGCAAGCCACGGCGAAGCAGTTCTAGCTGCTCGAGCAGCACGCTGAAGCTCTACGCCGCGGACGAGACCACCTGGACGTTCACCACGCCACTCTGATACCTCATCCGCCCCCAGAACCACTCGGTGGCCGGCCCGGCGGCGGGGAATCGTCGCCGGACCGCCCGGACTCCCTGGCGGTCCGGCCGGTGCCGCGCCGCCGGGTCGCTATGGTCCCGTGCCGGTCGATGCCGGCGTTGGTCCGGCCGGGCCGCGGCCGGGCTCGCGGAGCCGGCGTGCTCGCCGGCGCGGCGGGCCCGCGGAACGACGCGACCAGCCGGGCGACCAGGGTGGCCAGGAACACCTGGCCCGCCAGCGCCTCGATGACGGCGACGGCCTGGCCGCTGCTCTGCGCCGCGGTGTAGTCGCCGTAACCCAGGGTGGTCAGGGTGGTGAAGCTGAAGTACTGGAAGGTCTGGGTGTTGCCGGTGCGTCCGCCGGCGAAGAACTCATTGCCGCCGAAGTGGTACATGGCCGAGTAGAACGTGGCGAACATCAGGCCCAGGATCAGATAGGCGCTGACCGCGCCGAAGATGCTCTGCACCGTCACGGTGGACATGCCCAGGACCATCCGGACAATGATCACGACCGTGAACAGCAGCACCAGGCCCCCCCATAGGTTGGCCAGGCCCGAGCCGATCTGGCTGACTCCGGTCAGGGCGAGCACAGCCGCGACGACGGTCCCGGTGAGCTCAAGGATCAGCAGCACCCGCATCGTTCGCGGCCGGACCGCGGAGCCCACCAGGGTCACGACGGCCGCCAGCCCGTACAGCACGATCTGGATGAGGCTCACCACGGCGCCGCTGGTGAACGCCGAGATCAGGTAGGTCCCGAGCAGCAGCAGCAGGAGCAGTCCGAATCGGCGCGGCTGGGTGCGGGCAACCGGCGCCCCGCGCGCTGGTCGCCCGGCCAGCCACCGCATCGCGGCCTCCTTAAGATCACGCGGCTTAACGCCAGCTGGGGCCCGGTCCCGGTGCTTTCCAGGCGGTCCTGCGCGCCAGAGTGCGGCCTGGCGGCCGCGTGCCGCATCACCCTGTGCGGATGACGCGCAGCCGTGGCCCGCGGCGGATCCTTGGTCTGCGGCAGGCGCTAGATCTCGGCTGCCTGCCAGGGGAATCAGCGGACCAGGGGAGAGCATCAATGGCGGACCAGGCAACCAGTCGTGCCAGCGGGCGGGCGTCGCGAACCTCGACCGGGCGCGGCCGGCCCACTAGCGCGCCCGCCCCGCAGCGCGCGTCGCGGCCGAGCAGGCCCGCAAGCTCAGCAGGCCGCCGGAGCGAGGGTTCCACGGCCCGCCGGGCCGCGGGTGCCACGGCCACCCGGACGGCCAGTTCAGCCCACCGGGCCGCGAGCCCGGCGGCCCGCAGGCCCGTGCCGCGACGGACTCAGCCCGCCCGGCCTGCGAGTCGCGCCGCGGCACCGAGCCCGGCCAAGCCGGACAGCGCGAGCAGGCCGTCGGGCCCGGCGAAGGCCGCCAGCGGACCCAAGGCGGCAGCCTCGGCTAAGCCCGTCAGCCGGGCCAGATCGTCGGTTTCGGCTAGCCCTGCGAGCCGGGCCAAGTCGGCCGCCTCGGCTAAGCCCGTCAGCCGGGCCAGGCCGTCCGGCCCGGCGAGGCCCGACAGCCGGCCCGAAGACGGCCGCCTCGGCCAGGTCCGCTAACGGCGCTCAGCGGCCAGCGGGTGCGGCCCGGTCGACCGGCTCGACGCGACGAGCAGCGGCGGCGAAGCCCGCGACCTCAACTTCAGCTCGCTCGGCTAGGCCGTCGGCCACAGCGACCCGGGCCAGGCCAGCCCGTCCGGCCGAGCCAGCCCGCCCGGCCGAGCCAGCCCGCCCGGCCGAGCCAGCCCGCTCTGGCACGCCTGCCGCGGCCGCCCGGCACCCGGCCTCGACCACGGGACCAGCGCGCTCAGCCGCCCGGACGACCACCCGGCCGACCAGTCGGACGACCACCCGGACGGCGACCCGGACCGCTCCGGGCGGGAGCCGGCCCGCGCGCCGGGCCCGCCCGGTGCCGAGTTCGGGCCAGCTGAGCCCGAGCGACCGCATCGCGCGGGGTAAGGCGGCCAGGTCCGCGGTGCCCAGGGAGGAGCACGCGGCTCTCGACCTGCCCGCGAACCGGCTCGACCCGATCGCCCAGCTCGAAGGCCAGGCCGCCTCGCGGGTGCCCGACCTGATCCCGATCCGGTACGGCCGGATGCTCGTCTCGCCGTTCGCCTACTTCCGCGGCGCCGCGCTGCCGATGGCGACCGACCTGGCGCACACGCCGACGACCGGGATCACCGTGCAGGCCTGTGGTGACGCGCACATGTCCAACTTCGGGTTCTTCGCCTCGCCCGAGCGCCGGCTTGTCTTCGATGTCAACGACTTCGACGAGACTCTCCCCAGCCCGTGGGAATGGGACGTCAAGCGGCTGGCGGCCAGCCTGGAGATCGCCGGGCGGGACAGCGGATTCACCGGCAAGCAGCGCCGCCAGATCGTGCTGGCCGCTGTCGGCCAGTACCGCGACACCATGCGGATGTTCGCCCAGATGGGCGACCTCGATGTCTGGTACGCCCGGGCCGACGTGGAGGATGCCCGCGCGAACATCGCGGCGCAGCTGGGCCGCCTGGCGGCGCAAGGTGCTGGCCAAGGGCATCGCCAAGGCGCAGGGCCGGACCAGCGAGCAGGAACTGGCCAGGCTGACCAGCAGGGTGAATGGCCGGCCGCGGATCCTGGCCGACCCGCCGCTCATCGTTCCGATCTCCGACCTGCTGCCCAGGGAGGTGGAGCGCAGCGGCATCGAGGGCGAGCTCCGGAAGGTGATCTCGCAATATTCCCGCACGCTTGACTACAGCCGCCGGTTTCTGGTCCGGCAGTACGACTTCGCGGACATGGCCCGCAAGGTCGTCGGCGTCGGCAGCGTCGGTACCCGCTGCTGGATCGTGCTGATGTTCGGCCGCGACGAGACTGACCCGCTGTTCCTGCAGGTCAAGGAGGCTCAGGATTCGGTCTTGTGCGCCTACTCGGGAGCCAGCACGTTCGCCAACCAGGGCGAGCGGGTGGTCTCAGGTCAGCGCCTGATGCAGGCGGTCAGCGACATCTTCCTGGGCTGGCAGCGGGTCATCGGGCTGGACGGGCAGCAGCGCGACTTCTACGTCCGTCAGCTGCGCGACTGGAAGCTGTCGCTCGAGATCGGCGACATGGTGCCCCGCGGCATGCGGCTCTACGGGCAGATCTGCGCCTGGGCGCTGGCCCGCGCGCACGCCCGCTCCGGAGACCGGATCGCCATCGGCGCCTACCTGGGGGCCAAGGACGTGTTCGACCGGGCCATCGCCGACTTCGCGGTCGCCTACGCCGACCAGAACGAAGCGGACTACCAGGCTCTGAAGAACGCCCGCGCGGACGGCCGGATCATCGCTGAGACCGATATCTGAGCCGGGACCTGTGGCCGACAAGCCCGGTGACGGCCTGCCCGACGCCCGTTCCGATGAGCGAGCCGGCCACCGCGTCGCCGGGGTAGTGCACGCCGGTGTGGACTCGGGAGTAGGCCACGGCCGCGGCCAGCAGCCGCAGCGGCGGCGCGAGCCAGGGCAGTTCCGCCCCGGCCGCGGTCGCGAACGCGAACCCGGACGCTGAATGGCCGGACGGGAACGATCTCGACGACGGCATCGGAACCTGGCGCCTGGTCGGCCCGCCCGCCTCGCCGCGATCGGGCCTAGGCCGGTTGTACAGCGCCTTGATCCCGATGTTGACCAGCGCCGAGGTGGTGGCGAGCGCAGCGGTCCCGCGCAGCGCCGCCCTCCGCCCGGGCTGGCCGCCGGCCGCGGCCAGGCCGGCCGCGATAGCCAGCCAGAGCACGGAGCGGTTCGCCGCCAGGGACAGCTGGCGCATCCGGTGATCAAGAACCGGCGTGGAGGCCCGGGCGATAGCCCGGTAGACCGCCCGGTCGATGGCGCCGAACTCGGCCGCCATGGCGGCGATCTGGTCGCCGGCCTGCGAGCCGGCCGCCCCCGCGCTGGCCATCCGGGCATGCTAACACGCCGCTGACCTGGGTAAGACTACGGAAAGAGGCAGGGGGACAGGGGAACGTGCCGGACCGCCGAAGCAACCGACCGACGGTGCTCGAACGGCTGGCCGCCGCGATCGCGCTGCTGGCCGTGGCCGCCGCGGTTGTGCTGCTGCTGGTCGGCGTCGTCGTTCACCTGGGCACGGCGCTGATCGCGCTGGTCTGCCTGGCCGTCTGCGTGAGTGCCGGGTGGTATGCGGTCGCCCGCCGCGGCCTGGTCCGCTACCTGGCCCTGGGCGCGGCGCTGGCGTCCGTGGCCGGGCTCATCACCGCGATGGTCTTCGCGAGCCTGTCGCTGGCCAGGATCCTGGATGTCCTCGTGCTCGGCGCGGTCTCGGTCGCGGCCGGCCGCCTGGCCCTGCACCGCAGCTCCATCGAGCGGCAGGCCGCCTCGGCCCGGGTCACTCCCGCGGCCCGGCCTGCCCGCCCGGTCCTGATCATGAACCCGAAGTCGGGTGGCGGCAAGGCGGTCACCTCCGGGCTGGAAAAGCACTGCGCCGAACGCGGCATCCAGCCCGTCGTGCTGCGCCCCGGCGACGACTTGCGGCAGCTGGCCGAGGACGCCATCGCCCGCGGCGCCGACGCGATCGGGATGGCCGGGGGTGACGGCTCCCAGGCGCTGGTCGCGTCCGTCGCGGCCCGGCACGGGGTGCCGCACGTCTGCGTGCCGGCCGGGACCCGCAACCACTTCGCCCTCGACCTGGGCCTGAACCGGGACGACGTGGTGGGCGCGCTGGACGCGTTCCGCGGCGGGGCGCAGCGGCGAGATCGACCTGGCCCGGGTGAACGGCCGGGTGTTCGTGAACAATGCCTCGCTCGGCCTGTACGCGAAGGTGGTGCAGGCGCCGCAGTACCGCGAGGCCAAGGTGCGCACCGCCGGGACCATGCTCCCTGAGCTGCTCGGCCCGGACGCGGACCAGCTGGACCTGAGGTTCCGCGGCCCGGACGGGGCCAGCTTCCCGACGGCCCAGCTGATCCTGGTCTCCAACGATCCGTACCAGCTCGACCACATCGGCGGTCTGGGCACCAGGGAGCGGATCGACCTCGGCGTGCTCGGGGTGGTCGTGGTCCGGGTCAGCGACGCGGCTCAGGCGCGCAGGCTCGCCGCGTTGCAGGCGGCCGGTCAGGTCCGCCGCTTCCCCGGCTGGCTGGAATGGGGCGCGTCCCGGTTCGAGGTCGCCTCGTCCGGGCCGGTCGAAATCGGCGTGGACGGCGAGGCGCTGGTCATGGATCCGCCGCTGATCTTCGAGTCGCTGCCCGGGGCGCTGCGGGTCCTGCTGCCGGGCCACGGCCTGCGTCCCTCGCCCGCCGCCCGGACGGTCCGCGTGCTGTCCGGCTCGGCCCTGGCCGAACTGGCCAAGATCCTCACCGGTCACCAGCCCCGGCACCCGCCGAAGCTGCCCGGCCGCGTGGCCCGGGAGGCCGCCCGCGGCCCTGGCCAGTGACTGAAGCCGGCCTTCAGCGGCCGGACTAGCCGCGGGGCCAGCCGAGCGGGCTGAGCGCCGGGGCTCAGCAGCCAGCAGGCTCAGCAGCACAGGGAAGGCCACGCCGAGGGCGGGACGGCCGCCGCCGGCGTGGCCTTCCGGCCAGGGGAAGCAGTCAGTTAGGCGCGCGAGCCGGTGTCGACGCCGTCCTGCCAGGCGCTGGTGCCCGCTGCGGTAGCGGCCTTGGCCTGGGCCCACTTCAGCCGGGCCAGCTCACTGGGCGGGACGTCCATCTGCCTGATCCACCGGCGGGTCGCGGCGATGACGGTCGACGTGCAGATGGTCAGCCCGGTCAGGCCGATCACGCAGCTCGCGCCCATCAGCGCGGCGCCGAGGATCAGCGAACCCGACTTCAGCTGGAACACGGCGCTCGTCGACTGGCCGTTGTTCATCATGTCCTTGCCTGTCATGTGACCTTCCTTGATCTCGTTGGTGCTGGTCACACTCGCCCTCCAGGCCCCGGCCGGCATCATCCGCGCAGGGTGATTGGCGGCCCGGCGGCCCCCGGCGGCCCCCGGCGGCCTCCGGCCGGGCCGGTTCGGCGCCGGGCCGGCTCAGCGCCGCGCCGCGCCGCCGCGCCGCCGGCCAGGCTGCCGCCCGCGGGTTCACCCGGCGGGGACGGTGCGGTCGGCCCGCGCGCGGAAGATCGTTCGCCCCGAGCAGGTCGGTGGCGAGCGCAACTGGGACTACCGCTACACCTGGATCAGGGACGCCTCGTTCGCCATCTACGCCCTGCTCGGGCTGGGCTACCGGGAGGAAGCCGCCGCCTTCGGCTACTGGATGCGGGACCGGGCCAGCGAGCAGGCCGGCGACGGCTCCGGCCCGCTGCGGATCATGTACCGGGTGGACGGCACCTCCGATCTGTCCGAGGAGATGCTGGACCATTTCGAGGGCTGGCGCGGCTCCCGGCCGGTCCGGGTCGGTAACGGCGCCGCCGACCAATTGCAGCTGGATATCTACGGTGAGGCCCTGGACGCCCTGTTCCTGGCCGACAGCCATGGCCTGAAGCTGGCCCACCGCGGCTGGATGGCCATCGCTGACATGATCGAGTGGGTCTGCGAGCACTGGGACCAGCCCGAGGAGGGCATCTGGGAGACCAGGGGCGGCCGCCGGGACTTCACCTACGGCCGGTTCCAGTGCTGGGTGGCCCTGGACCGGGCGATCCGGCTGGCCACGCGACACGGCCGGCCCGCGCACGTGACCCGGTGGACCACCGAGCGAGACCTGATCTACGAGCAGATCATGAACCGCGGCTGGAATCCCAAGCTCGGCGCGTTCACCCAGCACTACCAGACCGAGGTGCTGGACTCCTCGCTGCTGCTCATGCCGCTGATGGGCTTCGTATCGCCGCAGGACCCGATGTGGCTGTCCACGCTGGAGGCGATGAACCGCGAGCTGGTCTCCGACAGCCTGGTCTACCGCTACAACCCCCCTTCGAGAAGATGCACACCTACGCCAGCCACCTGGGCCTGTACTCCGAGGAGATCGGCCAGACCGGCGAGCAGCTGGGCAACTTCCCGCAGGCTTTCAGCCACCTGTCGCTGATCAACGCCGGGATCAACCTGGACTACCAGCTGGACCACGGGGCCGGCGAGGTGGAGCAAGTGCTGTCGCGTAATCAGTAGCACCCGGCCGGATCAGTAGCACCCGGCCGTCGCGGCGGGCAACACTCCGAAGTCAGTAAAAACAGGAGATGACGGTAACTGCGGCAGATAAGCCCGGTTCACCCGCGCCGGGTGGCGACGGCCAGGCCCGCGTGCCGCAGACTGCCGACAGCAGCGAGGATCCGCCCGGTCAGCGCTGACCGGCGGCTTCCCGCACCGCGGCGGCCGCCTGCTGGCGCAGGCGCAGGGCGAGCAGCTGGCCCGCGGCCGCCTGGCCGGGGGAGGCTCGCGCATGCCACGCAGAATCGAGGACTACGCGCTCATCGGCGACTTGCACACCGCCGCGCTGGTCAGCAGGGACGGCTCGGTCGACTGGCTGTGCCTGCCCCGGTTCGATTCCCAGGCCTGCTTCGCCGCCCTGCTCGGCGCGGACCGGCACGGGCACTGGCGGATCGGGCCCGCTCGCGGCGGCAGCCAGGTCAGCCGCCGCTACCGGCCAGAAACCCTGGTACTCGAAACGGTATCCGCCGCCCCGTCCGGCACCATCCGGCTGATCGACTGCATGCCCCCCAGGGACGGCGACCCGGCGCTGGTCCGGCTGGTGCAGGGGGTCAGCGGCAGTGTCGAGGTCAGGATGACGTTCGCGGCGCGGTTCGAGTACGGCTCGGCGGAGCCGAGGATCGAGCGCCGGGACGGGGCGCATTGCATCATGGCCGGCTCGCAGGCGCTGTGGCTGTTCGGCCCGGTGCACCTGCGCTACCGCGGCGGCGTGGCGGTCGCTGAGTTCTCGGTCCGCCAGGGCGACCAGGTGCCGCTGGCCGCCGTCTGGCGGCCGGCCGGGGCCGCGGCGCCCGACCCGCCGCTGGTGCCCGCGTGCATCGAGGACACCGTCCGCTGGTGGGCCCGCTGGGCCGGCGGCCTGACCGTCGGCGGGCCATGGCGCGAGGCCGTCACCCGGTCGCTGATCACCATCAAGGCCCTCACCTACGCGCCCACCGGCGGGCTGCTCGCAGCCCCCACCACATCGCTGCCGCAGCAGGCGTCAGGGGCGCGCAACTGGGACTACCGCTACTGCTGGCTGCGCGACGCCGCCGCGGCCCTGCCGGTCCTGCTGCACTACGGGGCCACCGGCGAGGCGGGCGCGCTGCTGCGGTTCGTCACCCGGGCGGTGGCCGGCCTGCCCGCCCAGGTCCAGGACCTGTACGGGCTGGACGGCCGGCGGTTGCTGCCGGAGATCGAACTGGACTGGCTGCCCGGCTTTGACGGCGCTCAGCCGGTTCGGGCCGGGAATGCCGCCGCGGCCCAGCGGCCGCTGGCGGCCTTCGGCGAGGTAATGACCACGCGGCTGCGGGCCCGGATGGCCGGGATGCCCGGCGTCGTGGACCCGTGGGAGCCCGATGAGGTGCTCGACCTGCTGGAGTCGGGCTGGCGCGGGCCAGATGCGGGGATATGGGAGGTCCGCGGCCCGGCCCGGCAGTTCGTGCACTCCAAGGTGATGATCTGGGCCGCCGCCGACGCCGTGGTGAAGATGATCGAGCGGTTCGGTGACTGCGGCCCGGCCGGCCGGTGGCACAAGCTGCGCGGCGACATCAAGGCCGACGTGCTCGACCGGGGCTTTGACCCGCGCGCCGCGACGTTCGTCCAGCACTACGCCAGCTCCGGCGTCGACGCCAGCCTGCTGCGGCTCGCTCCGCTGGGGTTCCTGCCGCCCGGCGACGAGCGGATCCAGGGCACGATCGCCGCGGTCGAGCGCGAGCTGGATACCGGCGGCGTGCTGCGCCGCTGTCAGCAAGATCCCGGCGACAGCCTGGACGGGCTGCCGCCCGGGGCGGGCGGCTACCTGCCGGCCAGCTGCTGGCTGGCCCAGTGCTACGCGCTGACCGGCCGGGCCGGCCTGGCCCGCGCGACCTTCGAGGACCTGCTTGCCCTGCGCAACGACGTGGGCCTGCTGCCGGAGGAATACGACCCGCTGCGGCGCCGCTTCGCCGGCAACTTCCCGCTGACCGCCAGCCACATCGCCGCGGCCGCCGCCGCACCGCTCCTTGCCGCGCCCGACCAGGGCGCTGCCGCGGCCCTGCGCCCGCCCGGAGCGGGCCTCGGCAGCTAGGGCCACCGGCAGCCAGGCTGACCGCAGCCGGGCTGACCGCAGCCGGGCTGACCGCAGCCGGGCTGACCGCAGCCGGGCTGACCGCAGCCGGGCTGACCGCAGCCGGGCTGACCGCAGCCGAGTCATCGCCAGCTAGTGCTGGCCGACCCGGGCGTCCGACCCCGGCGCCCAGGCGGCAGCTGGGCCATCGGGGGTTAAGGCCATGAGAAAGGCCCCGTTCCCTGGTGCGGGAACGGGGCCGCTCGCCTGGCGCTGGTGGCCCGGCTCAGGGTCAGGCTGGCTGACGCCGACCGGAACTCAGCAGTGCCCAGATGATGAACAGGTCGATGGCGATCACGATGATCGACCAGATCGGGTAATGCGGCAGGAACATGAAGTTCGCGATCGCGCTGACGACCGCGACGAAGACCCCCACATACCTCGCCCAGGTCATCCCGAGCAGCAGGCAGACGCCCACCGCGAACAGGACACACCCGATAGCCAGCTGCGTCCACCCCCAGGAGTGAACGCTGTAGTCGAAGGTGTAGGTATTCGTATTCACCGTAGTGTAGAACGCGCCCTTGAGGACGCCGGTGATGCCGACGAAGAAACCCCATAGTCCGCCGAGGACCAGCAGGGTCCCAGCCAGCATCATCCCCGCGGTCGCGGCCGGGCTGTCGTAAGTGTCGTAGTCCGGCCTGGTCGTGCCGCGCCGGGCCTCGGTCCGGGTTGACGTCCGGCCGCCCTGCATCTCGCCGCGCTCCATATCCCCGCGCTGGTCGCGCTGCATCTCGCCTTCGGTCCGGCCAGCCTCGGTCCGACCCGGCGTCCCCGGGGTGTCGCCTTGGCCCTGGCTGCCCTGCTGGTAACCGGTTCCTCGCTCCTGTGAACTGCTCATGAAGCAGCCCCCCCTCTTTCCAGGCCGGCCACGCTATGCGCTCGGTGGCTTCGGCGCGTCAGGCGCGATTCCCTTTCCCGGCGGCGTGCGCAAGCAACACGCTGACTTGCCCAGGCGCAGCCGGGGCCTTCCCTGGCGACGCTACGGACGCGGGGACGAGCGGGGCATCATCCGCCCCGGGTGATACGAAACCGGCGGCCCGGACGCATCGGGGTTGGTCTCCGATAGCCCTGGGTACAGGGGTGAGGGGCTCTGAGCTGCACATTTCACCCGGCAGGGTGAGGGACAACCAGTTCATTTCGGGGGCCGGCTAGCGCCGGGCCGGGCAGTTAGTTCGCTCGCACGTGCGGTCAGCGCCCCGCGGGGGAGTCGATGACAAACACTGATAAACGCCTGATTCAGGACCGGCCGACGGCGGAGGGGAACCGCCCGGCCGAGGGCAAGCCGGTCACCAGCCGGGGGGAAACCCCCTCGATTACCGGCAAAGAATCACCCGGTGTCCGACGCCTGCCCGCCGATAGGCGCCGGCCGGACGATCCTGCCCGGGCGGCTGACCAGGGCCAGACGGACGATCCCGCCCGCCCCGGCGGCCGGGGCCCGGACGCGGGCCCCGACGCGGGCCGGGCGGGCGCCGATTCGGGCCGGGCGGGTGCCGACGCGGGCCGGGCGGGCCCCGATTCCGACGCGGGCCGGGCGGGCGCCGATTCCGATTCGGGCCGGGCGGGCCCCGATTCCGACGCGGGCCGGGCGGGCCCCGACTCCGATTCGGGCCGGTCGGGTGCCGACGCGGGCCGGGCGGGCCGCGACTCCGATTCGGGCCGGTCGGGTGCCGACGCGGGCCGGGCGGGCCGCGATTCCGACGCGGGCCGGGCAGGCTCCGAGGCCGGCCTGGCAGGCGCGGCCGGCGGGCCGCGGCTGCTGGAGGACAAGCTGCAGATCCCGCAGCCGAGCCTGCCCCTGCTGCGCCGTCGCCGGCTCACCGACCAGATCGAGCAGGCCGCCCGGCACCGGGTCACTCTGGTGTCGGGCCCGGCCGGGGCCGGCAAGACCATCGCCTGCGCGCAATGGGCCGTCACCACCCCGGCTTCCCGCCGGGTGACCTGGCTGTCCCTGGACGCCGCGGACGGCGATCCGGCCCGGTTCTGGCAGTACCTGCTGGCCGCCCTGGCCCGGGTCGGGCCGCTGCCCGCCGAGGCGCTGCGCTCGCTGGCGGGCGGGCCGCCCGAGGCGATCGCGCGGCGGCTGGTCGAGGCGGCCCAGCAGTTCGCCGAGCCGGTGGTGCTGATCCTTGACGACCTGCACGAACTGGCCGATACCGCCGTCCTTCCCGGCCTTGACGTGCTGATCAGGCATGCGCCAGAGACGTTGCGGCTGATCCTGTCCGGCCGCTGCGCGCCCGGGCTGCAGCTGGCCCGGCTGCGGGTATGCGGCGAGCTCGCCGACATCAGCGCCGCGGACCTGGCTTGCACGCCCGACGAGGCCGGGGCGTACTTCTCGATGCTCGGCCTGGACCTTGACGCGGCCGGCCGGTCTGCGCTGTTGCGCCGGACCGAAGGCTGGATGGCCGGGCTGCGCCTGGCTGCGATGCGGGCCTGGGCGCCAGGCTGGCCAGCTTCCGCGCTGGCCGACATCGCCGGGGACGAGCCGATCGTCACCGACTACCTGTGGGATGAGGTGCTGGCCAAGCAGCCGCCCGAGATCCGCCTGTTCCAGCTGCGCACCAGCGTCACCGAGCGAGTATCAGGCGGGCTGGCTGACGAACTGACCGGCGAAGGCGGCGGCGCGCTGACGCTGGACCGGCTGAGCCGGGAGAACAGCCTGGTGGACGCGGTCGGTGAGCAGCGGACCGAGTACCGCTATCACCCGCTGCTGCGCGACGTGCTGCGGGCCGAGCTGCGGCGTCAGATCCCGAACGAGATCCCGATCCTGCTGCGCCGGGCGGCCCGCTGGCACGCCGGGCACGGCCAGCCGGTCACCGCGGTGCGGACCGCGGCCCAGGCCGGAGACTGGGACTACGCCGCCCACGTGCTGGCCGAGGCCGGCATCGCGGCCCTGCTGGAGGGGGGCGCGGCCGAGCTGGAGTCGGCGCTGGCGCTGTTCCCGGCCGATCGCTGCGCCGATGACGCCGCGGTGGCGGCCGCGCTGGCCACGGTGCGCCTGTGGCACGGGGACGCCGACGGCGCGGCACATCACCTGGCGGCGGCCCGCCGCGGCCTGGACCGGTGCGCGCCGCCGGACCGGCGGGTGATCGAACCCTGGCTGACCGCCACCGCGGTGCTGGCCTCGGCCAGCACCGCGGACACCGACCCTGGCCTGATCGCCCGGGGCTGGACCCTGGCCGAGCAGGCCCAGGGGAGTGCCGGGACACTGCCCGAGCATCGGGCGCTGGGGTTGCTCTGGTTCGCGCTGGGCATGGCCCGGCTGCGCGGCTGGCAGATCAAGGCCGCCCGGTATGCGCTGGACCGGGCGGACCGCCAGCTGGCCGCGGGCGACCTGCCGGTGCTGCGGACCAGGGCGGCAGGCTGGGGCGCGCTCGTCGACGCCTGGTACGGCGACCTGGCCCCCGCCGAGCGAGCCGCCGCCCAGCTGCTCGGCAGCGACATCACCCACCGAGCCGGCCCGGCTGGTTCAGCGGGCCAGGCCGGTCCGGCCAGCTCTGCTCACCAGTCCAGCTCTGCTCATCAGGCCAGCTCTGCTCACCAGTCCAGCTCTGCTCACCAGTCCAGCTCTGCTCACCAGGCCAGCTCTGCTCCGCAGGCCGGCCCAGCCAGCCCGGCCAGCTCTGCCCACCGGGCCAGCTCTGAATACCGGGCCAGCTCTGCCCACCGGGCCAGCTCTGCCCACCGGGCCGGCCCCGCCCGCGAGGACGGCTCAGTCAGCCGGGCTGATTCAGCGAGCGAGGCTGGGTCCGCGAGCCGGGCCGATTCAGCTGACCCGGCCGCTCCGGCGGCGCGCTGCCTGGCCGCCCTGGCCGCCGCGCTGGTCCGGCTGGCTCGCGACGACGTGGCGGGCGCGCGGCTGCTGCTGGACCAGGCCGAGCGGGAGGCCGCCGAGCAGCTGCCCGGCGAGCCCGGGTTCGGGGCCCTGGCCGGGCTGATCACCGCCCGGGTGCTGCTGGCTGACGGGGACACCGCCGGAGCCCGGGGCCTGGTGCTCAGCCTGCGCGAACTGCACGCGCAGGACCCCGCCCTGGACGGGGTGCTGACAGTTATCGACGGCGAGATCGCGCTGCGCAGCGCTGACCTCGGCCGGGCCAGGATGCTGCTCGCGCGGACCGACGACGGGCAGTACTTCGACCGGTCCGACGGCCGGCTCGCGCAAGGCAGGCTGCTGCTCGCCGACGGGGACTTCAAGGGCGCGCTGGAGGCCGTGGCGCCCTGCCTGGACGGCACCGCCGAGGCGGTGACGCTGCGCGACAAGATAGCGGCGCTGCTGGTCAGCGCCGTCGCCCACCGGCGGCTGGGGCTGACCGAGAACGCGGCCGACGCGCTGGACCAGGCGCTGGCCCTGGCCGAGCCGGCCGACAACTGCCGGATCTTCCTGGACGCCGGGCAGCCGGTCCGCTCCGCGATCACCGTGCTGATCCCGCCGACCAGCCGTAGCGCCGCCTTCGCCGGGCGGATCCTGGAACGGTTCGACACCCAGCTGCCCCGGGGCGACAGCGCGCAGGCCCAGGCGCAGGTGCCGCTGACCGAGAGCGAGCTGGCGGTGCTGAGGTTCCTGCCCTCGCACATGACCAATCAGGAGATCGCTGAGGCGCTGTTCTTGTCGATCAACACGGTCAAGACCCACCTCCGGTCGGTCTACCGCAAGCTCGGCGTCGCCTCCCGGCGCGAGGCCATCGCCCGCGGCAAGCGCCTCGACCTCGTCTGACCCCGTCAGACGCGGGCTGCTAGCGCACCGCGTCGCGGCTATCCACGAAACTGCGCCACCATCTGCCGGCTCTGTCAGCGGAACCTGCGCCATCAGCCCGCACCGGGCCGCTGCGCAGCCCGCCAGGCGGCACCTGCGCGGTCCCACCCGCCGGCATCTGCGTGGCCGGCTCAGCCCCGCGCCGGTGCGGCTCGCACTTATACCGGATTTGGTGCGGATGAAACGGGCATACCGCCCAGCAAATCGTACTGAATCCGGTATAAGTGGTCAACCGCCTAGAGGGTTAGAGCATCTGGAGTGCCGAGAGTTGCGGTCGGGGCTAAAGGGGCGGGCCGTCGTGAGCGCGGACTGGCCGGGGCGCGGCCGGACAGGGCGCTGGCTGGGTGGGTTGCTGGGTTTGCGGTTGCCGGGGGTGGTTGGTTTGGGTGCGGTAGCAGGGGTGGGCTGGCAGGACGCTGGCTGGCGGGTGTGGCCAGCCGGGCCGGGCGAGGCGGACCGACCGGGGTGCGGATGGACGGGGCGCGGTTGGCGGGGCGCGGGCGGACGGGGCGCGGCTGGCGGGGCGCGGCTGGCGGGGCGCGGACGGATGGGCGCGGCTGGCGGGCGCGCGGGGGATGGGGCGGGCCGGGGGGCCTGTGTCGTTGGCGGGCGGGGGCCTAGTCGGGATCGGACGGGTGGTGCGGGCGCTCGTAGGCTGGGGGAGTGGCTATCGAGGTGGTGTTTGAGACCCACGCGACGAGCGAGGACAACGAGCAGGGTCGGGCCACTGGGTGGCAGCCGGGCGACTGTCGCAGACGGGTCGGGGGCAGGCCAGGGCGCTGGGCGAGCGGCGGCGTGCCGACGGGATCTGCGCGGTGTTCTGCTCTGATCTGGGCCGGGCGGTGGAGACGGCATCGGTCGCGTTCGCGGACTCCGCGGTCCCTGTGCTGCACGACTGGCGGCTGCGGGAGTGCGACTACGGGCAGCTCAACGGGATGCCCGTGGCGCAGCTGCACGCGAGCCGGGGTGACTACCTGGACCGGGCGTATCCGGGCGGGGAGAGCTGGCGGCAGGCCACGGCCCGGGTGGCCCGGTTTCTCGGGGATCTGCCGCTGCGCTGGAGCGGGCGGCGGGTGCTGGTCATTGGCCACGTGGCCACACGCTGGGGCCTGGAACAGGTCCTCGGTGGCGCGGCGCTCGATGAGCTGGTAACGGAGGATTTTGCCTGGCAGGAGGGCTGGGAATACCGGCTGGGCTAACGCGGGCCCGTCGGCCTGCCGCGGCCCGGGCGGCCCGCCGCGGCCCTGACGGTCAGGCGCGGCCCTGGCTGGCGGGGGCCGCGGGCGGGGAGGGCCGGCCGGAGTGGCGGGGGCGGAGCTGGAGGCCTAGGGCGGCCAGGAGCACCGCGTAGACGATCAGCCAGATGCCAAGGATCCGGACCAGCAAGATCACTGTGATGCTGGGCCAGAACAGTACGAGCAGCCCCGCGGCCAGGCTGATCAGGCCGGAGATGGCCCGGAACCCGCGGCCGGGCAGGGCCGGTGCGGTGGCCGCCACGGCCAGCTCCGCGATCCCGTGCAGCACCCAGAACGCGCCTACCACGAAGGCCACGACGGCGATGCTGAGCGCGTGGTGGCGCAGGCAGTACAGCCCGACCAGCACGGCGAGCGCGCCGATCAGGACGTCCGCCACCCGGCGCCCGCCGCCCTCCTCGTTCGCGGTGAAACCGTCGAACAGCCGGATCAGCCCGGTCACGATCAGCGCGGCGCCGACCAGGATGGCCACGATGGTCAAGGTGGCCTTGGGCCAGACCAGCAGGATGATGCCGACGGCCAGGATCGCCACGGCGGCTGCCAGCAGAACCGGCCAGGCGCTCGCGCCTGGCAGCATGGGCGGAATGGGATAGCGCGACTTCGGCGGGGCAGCGTCCTGGCGCGATGCGGTCATCTGGCCTCCCTGGGGCCGGGCCCGGTCCGGGCGGCCGCGGCTAGCGTGCGGCCGGCCCGCCGTGAGGCCATAGTGGAAGCAGGGGGAGCCTTCGATCACCACCCGCACCGGGTGATCCGGCCCTGGCCTGCCCTAGACTTGGCGCCCTAGACTTGGCGGCCGTCGCCGCGAGTGACCAGCCATGCCCAGGTGCGTTGACGTGCGCCTGCCCGGGCGGAAGTTCAGGAGAGACCCCGTCGTGAAGACCGATGTCGAAGAGCTGAGCCCGACCCGCGTGCGGCTCACCATCGAGGTTCCGTTTTCCGAGCTCAAGCCCAGCCTCGACCAGGCCTACCGTGAGGTGGCCCGGCAGGTGCGGATCCCCGGGTTCCGGCCAGGGCGGGTCCCGCCGCGGGTGATCGACCAGCGGATCGGCCGCAGCGCGGTGCTGGAGCAGGCGGTCAACGACGCGGTCCCGCAGCTGTACGGCCAGGCGCTGCAGGAGAACGAGGTGTACGCGCTAGGCCAGCCCAGCGTCGAGATCACCCGGCTGGACGACGGCAAGGAGCTGACGTTCACCGCCGAGGTGGACGTGCGGCCCAAGTTCGAGCTGCCCGAGCTGGCCGGCCTGTCGGTGACCGTGGATGACGCCGAGGTCGGGCCCGACCAGGTGGAGGAGGAAATCGGAAAGCTGCGGGACCGGTTCGCCTCGCTCAAGGGGGTCGAGCGGCCGGCCCAGACCGGTGACTTCGTCTCGATCGACCTGTCCGCCGCCGTGGACGGCAAGCCGGTGGAGGACGCACAGGCCAGCGGCATCTCTTATGAGGTCGGCACGGAATCGATGCTGGACGGCCTGGACGAGGCGCTGGCCGGGATGAGCGCCGGCGAGTCCAAGGACTTCGAGGCCGAGCTAGGCGGCGGGGCGATGGAGGGCAGCGCGGCCAACGTGACGGTCACGGTGCAGAGCGTCAAAGTCAAGGAGCTGCCTGAGCTGGACGACGACTTCGCCCAGGCGGCCAGCGAATTCGACACCGTCGGTGAGTTCAGGGCCGGGACCAGGGAGCAGCTGGAGCGGGCCCGCCGGGCCGGCCAGGTCGGCCAGGCTAGGGACCGGGCGCTGGAGGCGGTCCTGGAGCGGGTCGACATCCCGCTGCCCGACGACCTGGTCGAGTATGAGACCGAGAACCGGCGGCGGTCGCTGGAGGACCGGCTGGACCGGGTCGGTTCCTCGCTGGAGGCCTACCTGGACGCGATCGGGCAGACACCCGCCCAGCTGGACGAGCAGTTCACCGAGGACGCCCGGCGCAGCGTGAAGGCCGGGTTCGTGCTGGACAAGCTGGCCGCCGACGAGAAGCTCGGGGTGGAGCCGGCCGAGCTGAGCGCATACGTCACCCAGCAGGCGGTGCAGATGGGCGTGGCGCCGGACCGGCTGGCCCAGGAGCTCGCCGACCGCGGCCAGCTGGCCTCGGTGGCGGCCGACGTGCTGCGCGGCAAGGCGCTGGCCCTGATCGCGGACCGGGTCAAGGTCAGCGACGAGTCGGGCCGCAGCGTCGACCTCAAGGCCATCGCGGAAGAGTTCAGCGCGGCGGTCGCAGCGGGTCAGGGCGACGAGGACACCGGCGAGCCAATGGCAGCTGAGGCGAGCGGGGCTGAGGCCGGCGCGGCTGAGGCGGGCACCGACGAGGAGACCAGCGCCGAGCAGTAGCCCGGCGGGCTGGCCAGGCCGGCTGGCCGCCAGGGTCAGCCGCGACCGTTAGCCGGGCGGGCTCGGCCCGGGCACACTGGGCCGCCTGTGGCCCGGTCCGCGTTCCGCCCGGCCTGCGTACGGCCGGTCTGCGTTCCGCCGGTCTGCGTTCCGCCCGGTCTGCGTACGGCCGGCCTGTGTACGGCCCGGTCTGCCCGCCGCCGGTCTGCCCGCGGGCCCCGGCCCGCCTGGGCCGCGGCAGGCACCGCAGCCTGCGCCTACAGCGAACACACCGTGACGGCGGACTTCCCGGCCCAGGCCTCGGGTTATGGTCACTGTCAACGACACATGAGGCGGCCAGATGAGAATTGAGGAGGGCACTGTGACGACGCCCGCCGTGGACAGCGAGATGCCGGGCGTGCTCGCCCGGGTGGCCGAAGCTCCCCCGCTAGGGCAGGGTGACCAGCTCTTCCAGCGGCTGCTGCGACACCGGATCATCCTGCTGGGCCAGCAGGTCGACGACGACCTGGCCAACCGGATCTGCTCGGAGCTGGTGCTGCTGGCCGCCGAGGACCCCCGGCGCGACATCAGCATCTACATCAACTCCCCGGGCGGGTCGGTCAGCTCCGGCCTGGCGATCTACGACGTCATGCAGTACGTGCCGAACGACGTCGCGACCTATGCCATCGGCATGGCCGCGTCGATGGGCCAGTTCCTGCTCTGCGCGGGCGCGGCGGGCAAGCGCTACGCGCTGCCGCACGCGCAGATCCTGATGCACCAGCCGCACGGCGGCATCGGCGGCACCGCCTCCGACATCAGGATCCAGGCCGAGCAGATCCTCTTCCTGAAGCGCACGCTGGCCGAGCGCACCGCCTTGCACACCGGCCAGACCGTCGAGCAGATCGAAGCCGACTCCGACCGGGACCGCTGGTTCACCGCCGATGAGGCCAAGACTTACGGCTTCGTCGACCGGGTGGTGCACAGCGCCACCGAGGTGCCATCCGAAGGGCCGGTCTCGTGAGATCGCTACCGGGAGCGGAGGAACTGATCGTGAGCACTGCAAGTCAGCCGGCCAGCCGGTACGTCCTGCCCTCCTTCGTCGAGCGGACCTCGTACGGGATCAAGGAGATGAACCCGTACAACAAGCTCTTCGAGGAGCGGATCATCTTCCTGGGCGTGCAGATCGACGATGCGTCGGCGAACGACGTGATGGCCCAGCTGATCACGCTGGAGTCGATCGATCCGGACCGCGACATCCTGATGTACATCAACTCGCCGGGCGGGTCGATGACCTCGATGATGGCGATCTACGACACCATGCAGTACATCCAGCCCGAAATCCAGACGTTCTGCCTGGGGCAGGCGGCTTCGGCGGCGGCGGTGCTGCTGGCTGCGGGGACCAAGGGCAAGCGGATGGCGCTGCCCAACTCGCGGATCCTGATCCACCAGCCGGCCGTGGAAAGCGGCTACGGGCAGTCCAGTGACCTGGAGATCCAGGCCAGGGAGATCCTGCGGATGCGGTCGGCGATGGAGCACGTCATCGCCCATCACACCGGCCGGGACGAGGACCAGGTCCGCCGCGATGTCGAGCGGGACAAGTTCTTCACCGCCGAGGAAGCCAAGGAATACGGTCTGGTCGATGAGGTTCTGACGACCCTGAAGCGCAGGACCGAGGTAAGGTCGTCGTAACCAGGGAGGGCCCGGACGCCCACGGCGCGCCGAGGCGGCTGGGTCCTCGCGCCACAACTTGAGCCGCTGACGCGGTACCGTCTAGGTTCAGGCCAACGAAGGCCCGGCGGACGCTAGCCGGAAGCGGTGCGGCCGCCATCGGCGGCCTCAGGCAAAGGAGTAGCTGGGTGGCACGCATGGGCGATGGTGGTGACCTGCTGAAGTGCTCGTTCTGCGGAAAGAGCCAGAAGCAAGTCAAGAAGCTCATCGCGGGCCCCGGCGTGTACATCTGCGACGAGTGCATCGACCTGTGCAACGAGATCATCGAGGAAGAGCTGGCGGAGCCGCCCGAACTGAAATGGGACAGCCTGCCCAAGCCCCGCGAGATCTACGAGTTCCTCGACTCCTACGTGATCGGCCAGGAGAAGGCCAAGAAGGGCCTGTCGGTAGCGGTCTATAACCACTACAAGCGGGTCCAGTCCGGTGGCGAGCGGGCCGGCGAGGACGGCGTCGAGCTGGCCAAGTCGAACATCCTGCTGCTCGGCCCGACCGGGTCAGGCAAGACGCTGCTGGCCCAGACCCTGGCCCGGCTGCTGAACGTGCCGTTCGCGATCGCCGATGCCACCGCGCTGACCGAGGCCGGGTACGTCGGCGAGGACGTCGAGAACATCCTGCTCAAGCTGATCCAGGCGGCCGACTACGACGTCAAGAAGGCCGAAACCGGCATCATCTACATCGACGAGATCGACAAGATCGCCCGCAAGAGCGAGAACCCGTCGATCACCAGGGATGTATCCGGTGAGGGCGTCCAGCAGGCGCTGCTGAAGATCCTGGAGGGCACCACCGCCTCGGTCCCGCCGCAAGGCGGCCGCAAGCACCCGCACCAGGAGTTCATCCAGATCGACACCACCAATGTGCTGTTCATCTGCGGCGGCGCGTTCGCTGGCCTGGAGAAGATCATCGAGCATCGCATCGGCCGCAGCGGCATGGGGTTCGGCGCGGTACTGCGGGTGAAGACCGACCGGATCACCGCCGACCAGTTCGCCGACGTCATGCCCGAGGACCTGCTCAAGTTCGGGATGATCCCCGAGTTCGTCGGCCGGCTGCCCGGTCATCACCAGCGTGCACAACCTGGACCGCGAGGCCCTGATCAAGATCCTGACCGAGCCGCGCAACGCCCTGGTCCGCCAGTACCGGCGGCTGTTCGAGCTGGACGGGGTCGACCTGGAGTTCACCGACGATGCCCTCGAAGCCGTGGCCGACCAGGCCATCCTGCGCGGCACCGGCGCCCGCGGGCTGCGGGCGATCCTGGAAGAGGTCCTGCTGTCGGTCATGTACGAGGTGCCCAGCCGCAAGGATGTCGAGCGGGTCGTGATCACCGCCGAGTCGGTGCTTGAGCACGTCAACCCGACCCTGGTGCCGCGCGACGTGGCCCGCAGGACGCCGCGGGAGAAGTCGGCCTGACCCCTGCGGGCGGCTGGACAGGTCCCGCCGGTCCGCGCGGGGCGCAATGCCCGCGCGAGCCGGTCCGCGCGTCTCCTAGACTCACCTGACGTGACTGACACGCAGCAGCCCTCTAGCCCGCCCGCGGCGGCCCCGTCGCGCCCCAGCCTGCCGGCCCAGTACTCGCCCGGCGAAGTCGAGGGGCGCCGGTATGCGGGCTGGGAAGCAGCCGGGCGGTTCACCGCCGACGCGGCCTCGGACGCCCCGGCCTTTGCGATCGTGATCCCCCCGCCGAACGTGACGGGCTCGCTGCACATCGGCCACGCGCTTGACCACACCCTGATCGACGCGCTGATCCGGCGGCGCCGGATGCAGGGCTACAACGCGCTGTGGCTGCCCGGGATGGATCACGCCGGCATCGCCACCCAGAACGTGGTGGAGCGCGAACTGGCCGCCGAGGGCCTCAGCCGGCACGACCTGCGGCCGCGAAGCGTTCGTGCAGCGGGTCTGGGCCTGGAAGGCTACCTCCGGCGGGCGGATCCTGGGCCAGATGCGGCGGCTGGGCGACAGCGTGGACTGGTCCCGCGAGCGGTTCACCATGGACGCGGGCCTGTCCCAGGCGGTCCAGACGATCTTCAAGCGGCTCTTCGACGACGGGCTGATCTACCGGGCCGAGCGGATCATCAACTGGTGCCCGCGCTGCCTGACGGCGCTTTCTGACATCGAGGTCGACCACGACGAGGACGAAGGCGAGCTGGTCAGCGTCCGGTACGGGGACGGCGCGGACTCGGTGGTGGTGGCCACCACCCGGGTCGAGACGATGCTCGGCGACACCGCGGTGGCGGTGCACCCGGACGACCCGCGGTACGCCGGGCTGGTCGGCCGTCAGGTTCAGCTGCCGCTGTCGGGCCGGAGCATCCCGGTGGTGGCCGACCCGCACGTCGACCCGGAGTTCGGCACCGGCGCGGTGAAGGTGACCCCCGCGCACGACCCGGACGACTTCGAGATCGGCCGCCGTCACGACCTGCCCAGCCTGACCATCATGGACGAGCGGGGCGTGATCACCGCGCACGGGCCGTTCCTGGGCCTGGACCGGTTCGAGGCCAGGCCCGCGGTGCTGGCCGCGCTGCGCGAACAGGGCCGGATCGTGGCCGAGCGCCGCCCCTACCTGCACGCGGTCGGGCACTGCGGCCGGTGCGGCACCACGGTCGAGCCCCGGCTGTCGCTGCAGTGGTTCGTCAAGGTCGAGCCGCTGGCCAAGGCGGCCGGGGACGCGGTCCGCGACGGCCGGGTCAAGATCCACCCGGCCCAGCTGGCCGCGCGCTACTTCGACTGGGTCGATGACATGCACGACTGGTGCATCAGCCGCCAGCTGTGGTGGGGGCACCGGATCCCGGTCTGGTACGGCCCCGGCGGCGAGGTCATCTGCGTCGGCCCCGACGACCAGCCGCCCGCCGGGCCCGGCTGGCACCAGGACCCCGACGTCCTGGACACCTGGTTCTCCTCGGCGCTGTGGCCGTTCTCGACCCTGGGCTGGCCCGCCGACACCCCGGATCTGCGTACCTTCTACCCGACCAGCGTGCTGGTCACCGGGTACGACATCTTGTTCTTCTGGGTGGCCAGGATGATGCTGTTCGGCCTGTACGCGATGGCAGGCCGGGGGCCCTCCGACGCGGTCCCGTTCCGCACGGTGGCGCTGCACGGCCTGGTCAGGGACGCCCACGGGCGCAAGATGTCCAAATCACGGGGCAACACCGTGGACCCGCTGGACTGGATCGACCGGTTCGGCGCGGACGCGACCCGGTTCATCCTGGCCCGCGGGGCCACCCCGGGCGGCGACGTCGCGATCAGCGATGAGTGGGCCGCCGGGGCGCGGAACTTCTGCAACAAGCTGTGGAACGCGACCCGGTTCGCCCTGCTGAACGGCGCGACCGCCGATCGAGGCCGGCCCGAGCCCGCCACCCTGTCGGCCCCGGACCGGTGGATCCTGTCCCGGCTGCACGGCCGTCACCGCCGAGGTGGACGAGCTGTTCGAGCGGTTCGAGTTCGGCAAGGCCTGCGACGCGCTCTACCACTTCGCCTGGGACGAGTTCTGTGACTGGTACCTGGAGCTGGCCAAGCCGGCCCTGACCGGGGCCGACCAGCAGGCCGCGAACGTGACCCGGGCGGTGCTGGGCGCCGTCCTCGACGTGCTGCTGCGGCTGCTGCACCCGGTCATGCCGTTCGTCACCGACGAGCTGTGGACCGCCCTGACCGGCGCTGACACCGTGATGACCGCGACCTGGCCGGGGGAGCGGGTGACCGGGGGCCAGGCGTTGGCGGCGGGCTGGGCCGATCCTGCCGCCGAGGCCGAGATCGCCGCGCTGATGCGGCTGGTCACCCAGGTCCGCCGGTTCCGCTCCGACCAGGGGCTGCGCCCGACCGCACCGGTGCCCGCCGAGCTGACGGGCCTGGAGGCCACCGTGCTGGCCGGCCACGAGGCCCGGATCAGGGCGCTGCTGCGGCTGGCCGCCCCGGCGGACGGGTTCACCCCCACCGCCACCGTGCAGGCCGAGGGGGTGACGGTCCGGCTGGACACCGCGGCGGCCATTGACGTCGGCGCGGAGCGGCGCAGGCTGGAGAAGGACCTGGCCGCCGCGCGGGCAGAGGTGGAGGCCGCGGAACGCAAGCTGGCCACCCCGTCCTTCGTCGAGCGGGCGCCGGCCGCGGTGGTGACCAAGAACCGGGACCGGCTGGCCGCCGCCCAGACGGCGATCGCCGACCTGGAATCCCGCCTAGCGGCGCTGCCCGCATAGGCTGCGTGAATGATCGTCAGCAGCGTTAGGACGCGATGAGCACCGATCCGCTAGACCGGCTGGCCCAGGCCGAGCAGGAGATCCTGGAGCGGCGGCCTGAGCACGCCATCGAGCCGTCGCTGGACCGGATCACCGCGCTGACCGGGCTGCTCGGTGACCCGCAGCGGGCCTACCCGGTGATCCACATCACCGGGACGAACGGCAAGACCTCCACCGCCCGGATGATCGAGACCCTGCTGCGCACCCGCGGGCTGCGCACCGGCCTGTTCACCAGCCCGCACCTGGCCACGATGCGGGAGCGGATCCTGGTCGACGGCCAGATGCTCAGCCCGGAGCGGTTCGCTGACGCCTACGACGAGCTGGTCCCCTACCTGGACCTGGTCGATTCCCGCCAGCCGGCCCGGCTGTCGTTCTTCGAGGTGCTCACCGCGATGGCGGTCAGCGTCTTCGCCGACGCACCGGTGGACGTCGCGGTGCTCGAAGTCGGCGTCGGCGGCACCTGGGACTGCACCAACGTCGCCGACGGCGCGGTGGCCGTGATCACCCCGATCTCCATCGACCATGTGCGGTACCTGGGCAGCACGATCCCGGCCATCGCGGCGGACAAGGCAGGCATCATCAAGCCCGGCGCGGTCGCGGTGCTGGCCCAGCAGCCGGTAGAGGCGGCGCAGGAGCTGCTGCGCCGGGCCGCGCAGGTGGGCGCGGTGGTGGCCAGGGAAGGCCTGGAGTTCGGCGTCACCGGGCGGGAGCTGGCCGTCGGCGGCCAGCTGCTTTCGCTGCACAGCCTGCTGGGTGACTACGACGAGCTGTTCCTGCCGCTGTACGGGGCGCACCAGGCGGGCAACGCGGCCTGCGCGCTGGCCGCGGTGGAGGCGTTCGGCGGCGGGTCCGCGGTCAGCCTCGGAGCCGGCGGCGGGCCGGCCGGGCCCGACGGCCCGGACGGCGCGGACGGCACTGACCTGGCCGCCGGGCCGGGCCAGGAACAGGGGGCGCTCGACCCCGGGCTGGTGCGGCAGGCGTTCGCGGCGATGTCCTCGCCAGGGCGGCTCGAGGTGATCAGGCGCAGCCCGGTGGTGATCGCGGACGCGGCCCACAACCCGGCCGGCATGGCCGCCACGGTCGAGGGCCTGACCGAGTCGTTCACGTTCTCCCGGCTGATCGCGGTGCTCGCGGTGAGCGAGGACAAGGACGTGCCGGGGATACTCGACGAGCTGGAGCCGGTCGCCGCCGAGCTGATCGTGACCGGCAACTCCTCGTCCCGGTCGCTGGCGCCGGCCAAGCTGGCCGAGCTGGCCGCGGCCGTGTTCGGCCCGGAGCGGGTCACCGAGGCGGCCCGGCTGGACGAGGCGATCGAGATCGCGGTCGGGCTGGCCGACGAATGGGACGCCGGCCGCGGCCGCGGCGCGGGCCTGCCGGGCAGCGCGACCGTCCTGGTCACCGGCTCGGTGATCACCGCCGGAGACGCCCGGCAGTTGCTGGCCGGGCCGGCCGGGGGCCAGGCCCGGTCATGAAGCGGCTCTGCGCCACGGTGCTGATCATGGAGGCGGTCGTGATCGGGCTGGCCATCCCGGTCGCCCTGACCATCCAGCACGCCTCGGCCAGGTCGGCCGGGCTGGCCGGCGGGATCGCGGCGGTGGCGGCGGTGGTGCTGGCCGCGCTGGCCGCGCGCAAGCTCAGGTGGACCCTGATCGGCGGCAGCGTGCTGCAGCTCCTGGTGATCGCGGCCGGCTCAGTCGTGGTCGTGATGTACTTTCTCGGCGCCATTTTCGCGGCATTGTGGGTTATCGGCATCGTGCTCGGGTACCGGGCGGAGCAGGTCTGGACCCGCTAGGGTCGGCCGCCCGCGGCTGACGGCGTGCCGTCACCTGCTGGCTCCGGCGAGTACCGGTAGGCTTGCCCGCAGGGGACCAGCTTCAGCGAAGGCCGTAACTGCGAGCTAGCGGAAAGTCGCTGCTGGTAAGGAGATCGACCGGTGCCTGCCACCAACACCAGTCCTGCCCATCCTGTTGCGCCGCCCGCGGGGAAAGCCGCGGTGCCAGCGGCAAAAGCGGGCACCATCGGCAATGCTCGCGCGTTAAAAGTGCGGATAAAGGCAGCATTCGGATCGGCCGCCCCGCGTGGCCAGCGGCGACATCAAGATCTTGTTTCCTGACCTTGTTTAGGAAGCTCCCCCCTGGCCGATGAATGACACTGAGTCGGACTCGGGGGGCTGGGCGCCGGCCGCACAGCGTAGCAAGATCATCTGAGCAGCAAGATCATCTGGCAAGACATTCCGGAAGGTTCTCGTTCCACATGAGTAACGCGATGGCGTTTCTGGGCCGTGACATGGCCGTCGATCTCGGTACGGCCAACACCCTGGTGTACGTCCGGGGCCGGGGGATCGTACTCAACGAGCCGTCGGTGGTGGCCCTGAACACCAACACCGGGCAGATTGTCGCGGTCGGGGTCGAGGCTAAACGGATGATCGGCCGGACCCCCGGCAATATCGTGGCCGTCCGGCCGCTCAAGGACGGCGTCATCGCGGACTTCGACGTCACCGAGCGGATGCTGCGGTATTTCATCCAGAAGGTGCACCGGCGCAGTCACCTGGCCAAGCCGCGGATCGTCGTGGCGGTGCCCAGCGGCATCACCGGGGTCGAGCAGAGCGCGGTCAAGGAAGCCGGCCACCAGGCGGGGGCGCGCCGGGTCTACATCATCGAGGAACCGATGGCCGCGGCGATCGGCGCGGGCCTGCCGGTCAACGAGCCCACCGGCAACATGGTGGTCGACATCGGCGGCGGGACCACCGAGGTAGCGGTGATCTCGCTCGGCGGCATCGTGACCTCCCAGTCGATCCGGGTCGGCGGCGACGAGCTGGACCAGGCGATCATCACCTTCGGCAAGAAGGAGTACTCGCTCATGCTGGGCGAGCGCACCGCCGAGGAGATCAAGATGGCGCTGGGCTCCGCGTTCCCGTCGGTGGACGAGCCGAACGCGGAGATCAGGGGCCGGGACCTGGTCAGCGGGCTGCCTAAGACGGTGGTGATCTCCGCGGAGGAGATCCGGCGGGCCATCGAAGAGCCGCTGTCGCGTCATCGTGGACGCGGTCAAGACCACCTTGGACAAGTGCCCGCCCGAGCTGGCGGGCGACGTGATGGACCGCGGGATCGTGCTCACCGGCGGCGGGGCGCTGCTGCGCGGGCTGGACGAGCGGATCAGGGAGGAGACCGGCATGCCGGTCCACCTGGCCGACAACCCGCTCGACTCGGTCGCGCTGGGCACCGGCAAGTGCGTCGAGGACTTCGAGACGCTCCGCCAGGTGCTCGTGCCCGAGTCCCGGCGCTGACCACCCTGAGCAACTGACCAGCCGGGCGATGCGGCCCGGGGTGGACGAGGTGATCTTGTGCACGACACCCGGCGGACCCGCCTGGTCCTCGGCGGGCTCCTGGCCACCGCGCTGCTGCTGATCACCCTCGACTACCCCGGCGGCGGGTCCGGGCTGCACGGCCTGCGCAGCTTCGGCGGCTCGGTGTTCGGCGGCGCCGAGCGCGCGGTCTCCACGGTGTCCAGCCCGGTCGCTGGCCTGTGGCGGTCGGGCAGTTCCGGCGGCCGCGGCCAGGTCGCCGCGCTGCAGGATCAGGTGCTCAGGCTCCGGTCCGAGCTGAGCCAGGCCCAGCTGAGCCAGGCCGATTACCGCCAGCTCACCCAGCTGCTCCAGCTGGCCGGGCGGGGCGGCTACCGGATCGTGGCGGCCAGCGTGATCGCGATCGGGCAGGGCTACGGGCAGACCGTGACGCTGGACGCGGGCAGCCAGGACGGGGTGCGCGCCCAGGAGACTGTGCTCAACGGCCAGGGCCTGGTCGGGACGGTGACCTCGGTCAGCCCGCAGACCTGCACGGTGGTGCTGGCGACCGACGCGACCTCCGTGGCCGGGGTGCGGCTGGCCGCCAGCGGCCAGATCGGCTGGGTCAGCGGGCAGGGCGCGGCCAAGTCCGGCGGACCCGAGTTGAAACTGCAGGTCCTGAACGCGAGCACCGGGCTGAAGCCGGGGCAGCAGCTGGTCACGTCCGCGTCGGTGCATGACCGGCCGTATGTGCCCGGGGTGCCCGTCGGGGTGATCAGCCAGGTGCTGAACCGGGCGGGCGCGCTCACCGCGGTGGCCCTGGTCCGGCCGTACGCCCAGTTCAGCTCGCTGAGCGTGGTCGGCATCGTGATCGTGCCGCCGCGCCGCGACCCCCGGGACTCGGTCCTGCCGCCCAGCCCGCGAGCCCGGCCGACCCCGACCGTGACCGTCACCGTGACGCCCAGGGCGTCAGCGCGACCAGGCCAGCCCGGTCAGACTCCGGCCGGCCCGACCCCGGGGCCGGGAGGCTGAGGTGCGGCGGATCGTGCTGTCGGCGGCCGCGGTGGTCGCCGCTCTGGTGCTGCAGCTCACCGTGGTCAACGCGCTGCCCTGGCCCGGGGGCGGCCCGCCCGACCTGGTGCTGCTGGTGGTGGTCGCACTCAGCCTGTGCGCCAGCCCGGGGGTCGGCGCGCTGACCGGCTTCCTGGCCGGCCTCAGCCTGGACATCGCGCCGCCTGGCAGCTACCTGATCGGCGCGTACGCGCTGGTGTTCTGCCTGGTCGGGTATGGGTGCGGGCGCCTGCCCGGGCCGCGGAAAGACTCGGTGTGGCGGCCGGTCGGCTGCGCGGTGGCCGCGGCTGCGGCCGGCGAGGCGCTGCAGGCGGGCCTCGGCCGGCTGGTCGGAGACCCGCAGGTCACCTGGCCGGCCATGGAGCGGGTCCTGCCGTCGGCGGTTCTGGCCGACGCGATCCTCAGCCCGTTCGTGCTTTACCTGGTCATGCGCGTGCTGGCCTGGGCCGACGAGCTGGGGCCCGCCGCCCAGCTGGCCCAGACGGTTTCCCCGGAACAGGCCAGGGCGGCCACCGCGGTGCCGCCCGGAGCCGGGCTGCTGGGCGGGGCCGTGGCTGGCCGGGCCCAGCTCGGTCACGGCGGGCCGGGGCCCGGACGGACGCAGCGGCCCGGCCCGGCGGGTGCCCCGGCTGCGTGAAGCCGCGGCCCGGTCCGGCGACGGCTGGATCGGGTTCGGGCCGTCGTCCTGGCGGACGCCCGCGCGGCGCCCGGCGGGCCGGACCCGGCGGCTGCGGCCCGGGCGCGGTCAGGCCGGGTCGGCCGCCGCCGTCAAGATGCGCCAGGCACCACCCCGGCGCCCGGTCAAGCTCCGGCTGGGCCCGGGCCGCCGCCCGCCCGGCCGCCGCCGCCCGGCCTGGCCCGCAGGCCAGTCCGCAGGTCAGTCCGCAGGCCTGGCCGGACGCAGCCGGGCCGGCAGTTCCGGCCCAGCCGGGTCGGCGTTCCGCGGCCCGAGGGCCCCGGTCCGCCGGGGCCGGCCTGCGGGGTGCCGGTTACCTGCGCGGTGCCGGTTACCTGCGCGGTGCGGGCCACCCGCGCGGTGCCGGTTACCGCCGGCGCGCCCAGGGCACCTCCTGGCGCGGCGTTCCGCGGCCCGCGCCCGCGCCCGAGCCGGACGGCGATCCGCCGCCCGCGCGGGTCGGCGTTCCGGACCGCGGGCCCCGGCCGGGGCGGGTCGGCGTTCCGGGGCCCGGGGGCCCGGCCGCCGCTGGCCGGCTCCGGCACCCGGGCCAAGGCGCCCAAGTTCCGGCTGGATACCCGCAAGCCCGGGGGATCGGCGTTCAGCTCGCCGCTGCGTCGGGCCAGGCCCGGTCAGCCGGCCAGCCGGCGGCTGCGCGCCCCGCGCCGCCGGGACGGCACTGTGGGCGGCAGCCTGGCCCGCCGCGGGCCTGGGGGCCGCAGGCCCGCGAGCAGGCCGGTCCGGCTCCGGCTGGGCAGCATGCGCCGCCGGGATGGCACCGTGGGCGGCACTGTGGGCGGCACTCTGGGCGGCAGCCTGGCCCGCCGCGGGCCTGGGGGCCGCAGGCCCGCGAGCAGGCCGGTGCGGCTGCGGCTGGGCAGCATGCGCCGCCGGGATGGCACTGTGGGCGGCACCCTGGGCGGCAGCCTGGCCCGCCGCGGGCCTGGGGGCCGCAGGCCCGCGAGCAGGCCGGTGCGGCTGCGGCTGGGCAGCATGCGCCGCCGGGATGGCACTGTGGGCGGCACCCTGGGCGGCAGCCTGGCCCGCCGCGGGCCTGGGGGCCAAAGGCCCGCGAGCAGGCCGGTGCGGCTCCGGCTGGGCAGCATGCGCCGCCGGGACGGCACCGTCGGCGGGCTGGCCCCTGGTCAGCTGCGCCGGTCCACCCGGCGGGCCGCGCCCCGGTTCCGGGCCGGGTTCGGCGGCCGGATGGCGCTGCCCGGCCGGCGGCTCGGGGTGAGCTGAGGCAAGCAGCTCAGGTTCCGCTCCAGTCACCGGTCCATGCTGTCGGCGTGGACCGGCGGCCGGCTGGGCTCCCGGTCGGCGGTCTGGCGGATCGGTAACACCAGGCGGACAGGGAGACCGTCATGATCCCGGCTTCACGACGGCGGCTGGCCGTCCTGCATATCGTGGTCGCCGCGCTGCTGATCGGCCTGGGCTGGCGGATCTGGAACGTGCAGATCGCCTCCGGCGCCTCCTACCGCAGCCTGGCCAGCCAGGACCAGGTCAGGAGCGTGATCGTGCCGGCCGTCCGGGGCGAGATCCTGGACGACAGCGGTCATCCGCTGGTCGACAACCAGTCCACCCTGGTGGTCGCGGTCGACATGGCCGAGGTGTCCCAGCAGCCCGACGGTGGCGCGGCCGAGCTGAGCCGGCTGGCCGCCCTGCTGCACATCCCGGACCAGACCATGCGGCTGAAGGTGCGGCTGTGCACGGCCGGGGTGAAGCAGCCCTGCTGGCCGGGGTCGCCCTACCAGCCGATCCCGGTGGCCGAGCACGTCTCCGACCAGGTCGCCGTGCAGGTGCTGGAGAGCCAGCGTCGAGTTCCCCGGCGTGACGGCCCAGGTGCAGCCGGTGGTGCACTACCCGCAGCCGGTCGGCACGGACGCGGCCCAGGTGCTCGGCTACCTGCAGCCGATCACCTCGCAGGAGGTCAAGCAGTTCGGCCTGCCGGTGACCGGCTTCTCCGGCGTCGACCTGGTCGGCCAGTCCGGCCTTGAGCAGCAGTACGACCGGCAGCTGCGCGGCCGCACCGGGGAAAGGCAAGTCTCGGTCAACGCGGCGGGCGAAGTCACAGGGACCATCAAGCAGACCGCGGCCCGGCCCGGCGACGACCTGGTCACCAGCATCAACACCCGGGTCCAGCAGGACACGCAGACCGCGCTGGCGGCCGCGATCCACCGGACCGAAGGCCAGGGCAACGGCGGCGCCGACAGCGGCGCCGCGGTGGTCATGACGACCAAGGGCCGGGTGGTCGCGATGGCCAGCTACCCGACCTACAACCCGAGCGTGTGGGCCGGCGGCATCTCCGGCAAGGAGTTCACCGCGCTATTCGGGACCAGGAACTCCGAGCCGGTGCTCAACCGGGCTACCCAGGGCCAGTACGCGCCCGGCTCGACCTGGAAGGTCACCACCACGGCCGCCGCCGTGGCCGACGGGTACTCGCTGAACTCCGACTACAGCTGCCCGGCCACGGTGAACATCGACGGCCATCGTTACGCCAACGACGGGAGCCCCGGCCTGGGCCAGATGAGCCTGCGGCAGGCGCTGGTCGTTTCCTGCGACACCGTGTTCTACAACCTGGCCTACCAGATGTGGCGGCGCGACAACGTCAAGGCCGACAACGTCAAGTCAGCCAAGGCGCCGGTGCAGAAAATGCAGAAAATGGAGCTGGACTGGGGCTTCGGTAAGAACACCGGCGTCGACCTGCCGGCCGAGATCCCGGCACCGTGCCCACCCGCGAATGGCTCTACTACTTCTGGAAGGACAACGCCCACACCGGCCAGAACTGGTGCAAGTACGGCAAGGCCAACGGGTCCTACATCCAGCAGATCGAGTACGACGACTGTCACAGCGCCAACGTGTGGACCCCGGGCCAGGCCGTGATCGCCTCGATCGGCCAGGGCTACGTGACGGTCACCCCGCTGCAGCTGGCCCGGGCCTACGCGGCGCTGGCCAACGGCGGCACCGTGTACAGCCCGCGGATCGGCCGGGCGCTGCTCAGCCCGGACGGCAAGAAGGTGCGGACAATCACGCCGCCGGTGGTCGGGCACATTCCGGTGTCCAAGGGCACGCTGGGCTACATCAGGAGCGCGCTGAGCGGCGTGGTGACCTCGGGTACCGCGGCCGGGGCGTTCGGCGGCTTCCCGCTGGGCAAGGTCTGCGTGGCGGGCAAGACCGGTACCGCGCAGGTCCTCGGCGGGCTGGCGACCTCGGTGTTCGCCTCGTTCGCCCCCTGCCATAACCCCAAGTACGTCGTGGTCATGATGATCCCCAAGTCGGGTTACGGCGCCGACGTGTCCGCCCCGGCGGTCCGGCAGATCTGGGACGGGATCTTCGGCCTGGAGGGCCACCGGGCCGCGCTGCCCGGCGGGGTCACGCCGCCGCTGCCGCACATCAACCAGGCGGGCCAGGTCGTCACCACCGGCTCGCCGCCGGGTAAGGCCGCCCGCGGCCACAAGTCCGGTGCCGCCCGCCCGGCCGGCCCGGCTGGCCCGGGCGGGTCGCCGCCCCCGGCCGCCTCGCCCAGCCCCGGCGCGCAGAATGTGCCGGGCGCTGCCGGGCCAGCCGGGCCCGGGAGGAAGCCATGAGCCTGCTGCGGGATATCCGGCGGCGGTCTGGGCCCGGCGCGCAGAATGTGCCGGGCGCTGCCGGGCCAGCCGGGCCCGGGAGGAAGCCATGAGCCTGCTGCGGGATATCCGGCGGCGGTCTGGGCCCGGCGCGCAGAATGTGCCGGGCGCTGCCGGGCCAGCCGGGCCCGGGAGGAAGCCATGAGCCTGCTGCGGGACTCCCGGCGGCGGTCCAGGCCAGGCGCCGCGCCCGGGCGGCCGGGCGGCTACGGCAAGCTGCCCCCGGTCCGGCCGAGCGCCTGGCGCGGCGCGACGAGCTACAAGCTGCCCAAGGCCCGGCCGGGCACCCGGCGCGGGCTGGGCAAGCTGCCCCCGGTCCGGCCCGCCGGGCACTCGCCCGGCTCGCCGCTGGGCCAGATCGCCCCGCGCAAGTCGCCGCTGCGCCGGGCGCTGGGCCGCGACTCGCCGCTGCGCCACCTGGACTACATCCTGCTGGCCGCGATGCTGGCCCTGAGCCTGGTCGGGACCCTGCTGGTCTGGTCGGCCACCACGCCCGCCCTGGTGCACTCGCACGCCGACCCGCGCACCTACCTGTACAAGCAACTGCTGAACATCGCGATCGGCCTGATCTTCCTGGGCGCGGTCAGCCTGCTCGACTTCCGCCAGTTGCGGCTGTACGCGCCGTTCCTCTACGCGGTGTCGGCCCTGGGCCTGGCGGTGGTGCTCACCCCGCTAGGCAGCATCGTCAACGGCGCCCATTCCTGGATCTCGCTGCCCGGCGGCTTCCAGATCGAGCCGTCGGAGTTCGCCAAGCTGGCCATCATCCTGACCACCGCGATCATCCTGGGCGAGCTGCGCCAGGGCGAGACCAGGCCGCGGCTGCGGACGGTGGGACTGGCCGCGGGCGTCGCCGCGCTGCCCATCGGGCTGGTCGTGCTCGAACCCGACCTCGGCGTAGTGATCTTGATGCTGGCGCTGGTGATCGGCCTGATCGCGCTGTCCGGCATCCGGCTGTGGTGGCTGGCTCGGCCTGCTGGCCGGGGGCACGCTGGTGGCCATCTCCGCGCTCCAGCTGCACCTGCTCAAGGCCTACCAGCTCGACCGGCTGACCGCGTTCGCCAACCCGTCCGCCGACCCGCGCGGCACTGGCTACAGCGCCGCCCAGGCCAAGATCGCGATCGGCTCGGGCGGGCTGTTCGGGCAGGGCCTGTTCCACGGCCAGCTGGTGGCCGGGAACTTCGTGCCCGAGCAGCACACCGACTTCATCTTCGCGGTGGCGGGGGAGGAGCTTGGTTTCGCCGGCACGGTCCTGATCATCGCCCTGCTGGCCGTGCTGCTGCTGCGCGCGCTGCGGATCGCGGCCCGGGCCGACGACCAGTTCGGGATGCTGGTCGCAGCCGGGATCGCGATCTGGTTCGCGGTCCAGTCGTTTATCAACATCGGCATGACGGTCGGCATCATGCCGGTGACCGGGCTGCCGCTGCCGTTCGTGTCCTACGGCGGGTCAGCCATCTTCGCCGACATGATCGCGGTCGGGGCGCTGATGGCGGTGCACCGCCGCCACACGGTCTTCACCTAGCCAGGTTCACTCCGCCGGGGTTCAGATGGCCGGGTTCAGCCTGGCCGGTGTTCACCTCTGGGCTGCGGAGCGTCCGGGCTGGGCGTCAGGTCCGGGGCAACGCTTGGCTCGGGGCCGGGCGCGTCAGCCGGGCCCGCTGAGCGGGCCCGGCCAGCCCCGGACTTCCCGTTCTGCCATGGTTTGGCCAGGCTCAGCCAGGTCAGCGCGGCGGCCAGCAGCACCGCGCACAGCACCCAGCCCAGGGCCGTGGTGCCCACCCCGACGTACTTCAGCCCCGACGCGAAGATCACGAACGTGATCGCGGGCCTGATGTAGCGGTCCGGGGCGTAGGACGACAGGAACGAGCCCACCAGGACGGCCGGGACGCTCCCGATGATGATCGAGGTAGTGACCGCGAACTCCACGTGGCCGAAGGCCAGCGCGCCCAGCGCGGCGGCCAGGGTCAGCGGCACCGCCTGGGTCAGGTCGGTCCCGACCAGCTGGTTAGCGCCGAGCACCGGGTACAGGAACAGCAGCAGCACGATCATCAGCGAGCCTGAGCCCACCGAGGTCATCCCGACGATGATCCCGCCGGCCATGCCGATGGCCACGGTGAGCAGCGGCCGGCTGGCCACGTCGGCCACCACCCCCTGGCGCCGGTGCCCGCCGCGCAGGTCCAGGCCGTAGCGCAGCACCATGGCGCCCGCGCCGACCAGCAGCGCCGCGCCGAGCACCTGCTCCACCCGGTCCTGGGCGGCGGCGGCATTGCCGATCAGGTGGAGCAGATAGGAGCCGAAGAACGCCATCGGCACCGAGCCCAGCACCATCCAGCCGACCAGCCGCAGGTTGACCGTGCCCTTGCGCAGGTGCACCGCCGCGCCGACCGGCCGCATCACGACCGCGGCGACCAGGTCGCTGGAGATCGCGGTGGACGGCTTCACCCCGAACAGCAGGATCAGCATCGGGGTCATCAGCGCTCCGCCGCCCGCCCCGGTCAGGCCGACCAGCAGCCCGACGACCGCGCTGCCGATCACGATGTAAGGATCGACGTGCAATCCGCACCTCCGGAGGCGCTGGCGCGCGGCCTGGGCCTGACCGGCGCGGGAGCCGCACGGCGGGCGGCCGTGACGGTCTGAATTTCACTCCCCTTCTATCACGATCTGATAGCTAGGAAACCGATATGCCCGGACTGGCCGCGGCGTGACCCGCGCGCCGGCTCGGTAGGCTGTGACGATGCCAGTGCGTTCGGTGTACCCCGAGCTTGAGCCGCTGCTGCCGCGAGTCCGCAAGCCCGTGCAGTACGTGGGCGGTGAGCTGAACTCGGTCGTCAAGGACTGGGACGCGGCGCAGGTGCGGTGGGCGCTGATGTATCCGGACGCGTACGAGGTCGGGGTGCCGAACCAGGGCGTGCAGATCCTCTACGAGGTGCTCAACGGCTGCCCCGACGTACTGGCCGAGCGGACCTACAGCGTCTGGCCGGACCTGGAGGCACTGATGCGGGCGCACCAGATCCCGCAGTTCACCGTGGACGCGCACCGGCCAGTCGGCGCTTTCGACGTGCTCGGGGTGAGTTTCGCCACCGAACTGGGCTACACCAACCTGCTGACCGCGCTCGACCTGGCCGGGATCCCGCTCAGCGCGGCCAGCCGCGGCGATGACCACCCGCTGGTGCTGGCCGGCGGGCACGCGGCGTTCAACCCCGAGCCGATCGCGGAGTTCATCGACGGGGCCGTGCTGGGCGACGGCGAGCAGGCCGTACTGGCCATCACCGAGCTGATCAGGGCCTGGAAGCGAGCCGGGCGGCCCGGCGGGCGCACCGGCCTGCTGCTGCGGCTGGCCGCCGACGGCGGGGTGTACGTGCCGCGGTTCTACGACGTCAGCTACGCCGCCGATGGCCAGATCGAGCAGGTCAGCCCGAACCGGCCCGGCGTACCGCGGACGGTGGCCAAGCACACCGTGATGGACCTGGACTCCTGGCCTTACCCGCGCAAGCCGCTGGTGCCGGTGGCCGAGTCGGTGCACGAGCGGTTCAGCGTGGAGATCTTCCGCGGCTGCACCAGGGGCTGCCGGTTCTGCCAGGCGGGCATGATCACCCGGCCGGTCCGGGAGCGGTCGGTGACGACCGTGGGCGAGATGGTGCAGGCCGGGCTGGGCGCCAGCGGGTTCAGCGAGGTAGGGCTGCTGTCGCTGTCCAGTGCCGACCACAGCGAGATCAACGAGATCGCCACCGGCCTGGCCGACCGGTACCAGGGCACCAACACCGGGCTCTCGCTGCCCTCCACCCGGGTGGACGCGTTCAATGTGACGCTGGCCGACGAGCTGAGCCGCAACGGGCGCCGGTCCGGGCTGACCTTCGCCCCGGAAGGCGGCACCGACCGGATCCGCAAGGTGATCAACAAGATGGTCACCGAGGACGACCTGATCCAGACGGTGACCACCGCCTATGCCAGCGGCTGGCGGCAGGTGAAGCTGTACTTCATGTGCGGGCTGCCCACCGAGACCGACGAGGACGTGCTGGCCATCGCTCGGGTGGCCCGGCGGGTCATCGAGGCGGGCCGGGCCGCGACCGGTCGGCGTGATATCCGCTGCACCGTATCGATCGGCGCGTTCGTGCCCAAGCCGCACACCCCGTTCCAGTGGGTCGCCCAGTGCGATCACCAGACGGTCGACGCCCGGCTGCGGGCGCTGGGCCAGGCGCTGCGCGCGGACCGGAACTACGGCAAGGCCATCGGCTTGCGCTACCACGAGGGCCAGCCGTCGATCATCGAGGGCCTGCTGTCCCGCGGTGACCGGCGGGTGGCCAAGGTGATCAAGGCGGCATGGCTGGCCGGCGCCAGGTTCGACGGGTGGAGCGAGTACTTCAGCTACGACCGGTGGGCCACGTGCGCGGAGGAAGCGCTGGCCGCCGACGGCGTCGACCTGGCCTGGTACACCACCAGGGAGCGGGGCTACCGCGAGCTGCTGCCCTGGGATCACCTGGACTCCGGGCTGGACCGGGACTGGCTGTGGCAGGACTGGCTGGCCGCCATCGACACCAGCGGCGCGGCCGAGGTCGAGGACTGCCGGTGGACCCCCTGCTTCGAGTGCGGCGTCTGCCCGGCGATGGGCACCGAGATCGAGACCGGGCCGACCGGGGCCAGGCTGCTCCCGCTGAGCGTGGCGGGCGGGCCAGCGGCCGGCCGGACCGAGCCGGCGCCGGTGGCGGGCGGGCCAGCGAGCGGCCGGACCGGCCTTGCGCCGGTGGCGGGCGGGCCGCCAGCCCCGGGTCCGGGCCAACCCCGGGCGGGACTAGGGAATGAGACAGGCCACGGGAGACGTTCCCGTTATAAGTAAAGCGAGAGGAAGCGGGGCGTAGATGCAGCGTCCTGCGCCGTCCGGCCCGCCCCCCGCGCCGGTGGCCCAGCGAATGGTGATCCGGTACGCCAAGCGCGGCAAGATGCGCTTCGCGAGCCACCGGGATATCGCTCGGGCGGTCGAGCGGGGCGTGCGGATGGCGGGCCTGCCCGTCGCGTACTCGGCCGGCTTCTCGCCGCACCCGAAGATTTCGTACTCCGGCGGCGCGCAGACCGGCGTCGCCAGCGAGGCTGAATACCTGGAGATCGCGCTGACCGGCGCGTGCGCGGCACCGGAGGTGCGGGACCGGCTGGACGCCGCCCTGCCCCACGGTATCGACGTGGTCGAGGTATATGAGCTGGTGGCGGGGGACCGTGCCGAGCGGGGCGGGTCATCCACCAGGCCAGCGGGCGCCGAGACGGCGACCGCGGGCCCGCTCCAGCTGGAGGCGTCGCTGTGGCGGGTGGAACTCCCTGGGGTCGGGGCCGATGAGACGGCCCGGGCCATCGAGGTGTTTCTCGCCGCGGACCGGATTGAGGTGGATCGCCTCACCAGTAAGGGGACCAGGCGGCTGGACGCCCGTTCAGCCGTGCTCACGCTGGAGCTAGACCGGCGTGCCGGTGAAGGCCCGGACACCGGATGTGCGATACTTCGAATGGTTGTTCGGCACATGACACCTGCCGTCCGACCCGACGACATCCTGGCCGCGCTTGGCCATGTGGCGGCCCTCGCGCCGACGTCACCCGCATTGGTGACGCGGCTGGCGCAGGGGCCGACCGGAATGGTGGCTGCTGCCGCGAGGACCGGGGCGCCTGGTACCACCGGGCCGCCCGGCTCCTCCGGGCTGGCTGGACCCGCTGGGTCCACGCCGTCCGCTGCGGCACTGCCCCATCCGCCCGCGCCGAGCGCAGGACAGGGACAGGAAAAGGCAACGCGCCTGGAAGCGGAGGACGCCGGATGGCGAGCACCGCACCAGTGAGCGCGTATGGACAGCTCTCGCGCGGCGCGGCGGGCCGGAAACCCGGCCCCAGCGCCCGGGAGCCTGACGGGAGAGATTGCCCGGATGCTCGACAACGAGCGACACAACGAGGAACGAGACCATGACGGGTCTGCGAGCGCCAGCCAGCCAGCTGCGGTAAGCAGCCCGGCGCCAGCCAGCCCTCAGCCAGCGAGCACGGGGCCAGCCAGCACCGGGTCAGCCAGCACCGGGTCAGCCAGCAGCGGGCCAGCCAGCAGCCGGTCGGCGAGTAGCGGGCCAGCGAGCGGCGAGTCGGCTGGCGGTGACCCAGCGCAGGCCCCAGGCCGCCGGGTCCGGCGGACCCGGAAGGCGGCCGTCCGGCCCGCGGGCGCCCCAGCCGAGGAGCCGTCTGGCCCCGCCGGTGCGGCGGGCCCTGAGCAGGCGGACCAGCCGCCCGCGAAGACCACGCGGCGCCGGCGGACCGCCAGCGCGTCGGCCGAGGTCGCCGCTGAGCCTGGCCGAGTCAGCCGGCCCCGCGACGGCGCCCGCGCCGCAGGCCGCTGGCCCAGCATCGGGCAGCGGTTCCGCGAAGGCGAGCGGCTCCGCGCCAGGCGGCAGCTCAGAGACGGGCAGCGGTTCCGCGAAGGCCAGCGGTTCCGCGTCGGGCGGCGGCTCTACGTCGGGCAGTGGCTCACGGACGGGCAGTGGCTCAGGGACGGGCAGTGGCTCAGGGACGGGCAGTGGCTCCGCGCCGAGCGCGCCGGCGGCGGTGTTCCAGCCCCCGCTGGTCATCTTCCAGCCGCCGGACCTGGCCGCGGCCAGCGCGGCCCGGCCGGAGGACAGCGACGAGGCCAGCCCGGCCCGGCGCCGGACCAGGTCCGCGCGCGGGTCCAGCGCGGCGGGCGGCTCCGGCGGGTCGGGCGGCGGCGGGCAGGCGGAGACCGCGACCGCCGGGTCCGGTGACGGTGCCGGCCCGGCTGGTGCCGGCTCGGGCGGTGCAGGCTCAGGCGGTTCTGGCTCAGGCGGTTCTGGCCCGGATGGCGACGGCGAGTCCGGCGGTCCGTCGAGCCGGCGCAGGCGCCGGGGTGGCCGTAGCCACGCCAAGGGCCGGGCCGAGGACGGCGCCGACAACGGCGCGGCCGACGGCCACGGTGCGGCCGGCTCGGCCCGCGACGGCGAGCCCGACGCGGCCGAGTCCGGCGGCGGCGCTGATGGCGGGGCCAGCCAGGACGGCGAGTCCGGCGAGGGCGCGGCCGGCCGGCGGCGCAGGCGGCGGCGGCGCAGCGGAACGGCCGGCGAGCCGGACCAGGCCGCGTCCGACGACCCGCCCAACACGGTCGTGCACGTCCGGGCGCCCCGGACGGCCGAAGACGCCTCGAGCGACGTCAGGTCGGTGAAGGGCTCGACCCGGCTGGAGGCCAAGCGGCAGCGCCGCCGCGAGGGCAGGGAGTCGGGCCGGCGCAGGCCGCCGATCATCACCGAGTCGGAGTTCCTGGCCCGCCGGGAGGCGGTGGAACGGGTCATGGTGGTCCGGCAGACCGGCGACCGGACCCAGATCGCGGTGCTGGAGGACGACGTTCTCGTCGAGCACTACGTGGACAAGGCCAGCAGCCAGTCCTACGTCGGCAACGTGTACCTGGGCAAGGTGCAGAACGTGCTGCCCTCGATGGAGGCCGCCTTCGTCGACATCGGCAAGGGCCGCAACGCGGTCCTGTACGCCGGCGAGGTCAACTTCGACGCCAGCGGGCTGGAAGGGGAGTCGAAGCGGATCGAGTCCGCGCTGAAGTCCGGGCAATCGATCCTGGTCCAGGCCACCAAGGACCCGATCGGCCACAAGGGCGCCCGGCTGACCAGCCAGGTCAGCCTGCCCGGCCGGTACCTGGTGTACGTGCCAGGCGCCTCGATGACCGGGATCAGCCGTAAGCTCCCCGACACCGAGCGCACCCGGCTCAAGCACATACTCAAGCAGGTCATGCCCGAGCACGCGGGCGTCATCGTGCGGACCGCCGCCGAGGGGGCCGCGGAAGAGGAGCTGGCCAGGGACGTGGCCCGGCTGGCCGCCCAGTGGGAGGCGATCGAGCGCCGGGCCAAGTCGGCGACCGCGCCCGAGCTGCTCTACAGCGAGCCGGACCTGACCATCCGGGTGGTCAGGGACATCTTCAACGAGGACTTCAGCAAGCTCGTCATCGCCAGCGACGGCGAGTGGGACATCGTCGATGAGTACATCAGGTACGTGGCCCCGCACCTGGCCGACCGGCTGGAGCGCTGGCAGGACGACGACGGCGACGTGTTCGCGCACTACCGGATCGACGAGCAGATCGGCAAGGCGCTGGAGCGCAAGGTCTGGCTGCCCAGCGGCGGCTCGCTGGTCATCGACACCACCGAGGCGATGACCGTCATCGACGTCAACACCGGCAAGTTCACCGGCCAGGGCGGCAACCTGGAGCAGACCGTCACCAGGAACAACCTGGAGGCCGCCGAGGAGATCGTCCGGCAGCTGCGGGTCAGGGACGTCGGCGGCATCATCGTGATCGACTTCATCGACATGGTCCTGGAGAGCAACAGGGACCTGGTGCTGCGGCGGCTGCTGGAGTGCCTGGCCCGGGACCGGACCAAGCATCAGGTGGCCGAGGTCACTTCGCTGGGCCTGGTCCAGATGACCAGGAAGCGGGTCGGTTCGGGGCTGCTGGAAGCGTTCTCCGTGTCGTGTGAGCACTGCAACGGCCGGGGCGTCCTGGTCTCGCTGGAGCCGGTCGATCACGCGCACGCGCCGTCGGGCCGGGACGAGCGGGGCCGCGAGGACCGCGGCGGCAAACGGTCCCGCGGCGGCGACGGTCGTGGCAGTGACGCTCGTGGCGGGGATGCTCGTGGCGGGGATGTTCGTGGCGGTGACGCTCGCGGCGGCGAGGCCCGGGGTGATGAGGCCCGGGGCGGGGACGGCCGTGACGGTGACGCTCGCGGTGGCGAGGCCCGGGGCGGCGGCGAGGACACCGGCCCGGCGGAGACGGCCAGCCCGCGCAAGCGGTCCCGGTCCGGCTCAGCCAAGGCCAAGAGCGATCAAGCCAAGAGCGATCAAGCCAAGGGTGATCAAGCCGAGGGTGATCAAGCCGAGGGCGATCAGGCGCCGCACGACCAGCGCCAGGGCGACCGAACGCAGGGCGGCCAGCGCCACGGCGACGGGCCTCAGGGTGACCGGGCGCAGGGCGATCAAGGGCAGCCGGAGCACGCTCAGGGCGGGCTGGGGGACGGCGGGCCTGGCGACGGCACCGGGCCGGACGGCCGCGGCCCAGGCGGCGGCACAGGGACGGCTGAGCAGGCCGGCCCGGACTCCCGGCGCGACGGTTCGCTCGCCGGCGGCTCAGCCAACGGCAACCAGGCCGAGCAGCCGGCCTCGGGTGGCCGTCGGCGCAGGCCAGCGGCCCGGCGCGAGCAGGCCCCGCCCGCGCCCGAGTACACCGTGGACCGCTCGGCCGACACTTCAGGACCAGGAACCGGCGGCGGCTCAGCCGGCCGCGGCACCGGCTCGGATGACGGGGCGGCCGGTACCGCCGCGGCCCGGGCTGAGGCCGGCGCCGGGCCCGGCGAAGGTGACGGGCGACCGGGCGATGACGGGCAGGCTAAGGTCGAGGAACATGCCGCGGTCGCGGTCCGTTCGGTCTGATACTCTTTGTGGTCGGCGCATCAGGCGAATCCTCACGGTCAAATCACGCGATGATCGCCAGCTAAACGCAGGCGAGCCCGTTCGCGCCATGGTGGAACGACTCCGCGGATCTCGCGGCGGGCCCGCATAAGGGAGAGAGAGTACTCGGTGTACGCGATCGTGCGCTGCGGCGGCAGGCAGGAGAAGGCGTCGGTTGACGATGTCCTGACCGTGGACAAGCTCACTGGTGAGGTCGGGTCCAGCATCAAGCTGGCCGCCGTTCTCGTGGTCGACGACGGCCAGGTCATCAGTGACCCGGCCGAAGTGGGCCGGTACGAGGTCACTGCCGAGATAGTGGGGGCGGCCAGCGGCCCCAAGATCAACATGATCCACTACAAGAACAAGACCGGTTACCGGCGCCGGAAGGGTCACCGGCAGAAGTACTCGCAGGTGAAGATCACCGGCATCAGCGGCGGCAAGGCCCGGGCCAGCTCAAGGAAGAAGGGCTGAGATGGCACACAAGAAAGGCGCGTCGTCCAGCCGGAACGGCCGCGACTCCAACGCCCAGCGGCTAGGCGTCAAGCGCTTCGGCGGTCAGCTGGTCGGCGCGGGCGAGATCATCGTGCGCCAGCACGGCACCCACTTCCACCCCGGCCTCGGGGTCGGGCGTGGCGGGGATGACACCCTGTACGCGCTGGTGAGCGGGAAGGTCCAGTTCGGCACCCGGCGCGGCCGCCGGGCCGTGAGCGTCATCGCGGCCGAGCCGGAGCCCGCCCAGGCGGGCTAAGCCCGCCGCGGATACTCAGGCAGCGGCAGGGCAGACCGGCGCTCCGGTCCGCCCTGCCGCTGTCGTGTGAAGAGCCATCGCTATTGAGGAAGGAGCGTGCCGTGGCTGAGTTCGCCGACCAGACTCAGCTGCGCGTGCGAGCCGGTGACGGCGGGCACGGCTGCGCCTCCATCCACCGGGAGAAGTTCAAGCCGCTCGGCGGGCCCGACGGCGGCAATGGCGGGCGCGGCGGCGACGTCATCATCGAGGTCGACCCCAGCGTGGCCACGCTGCTGGACTTTCACCGGCGGCCGGTCCGCCGGGCCGGTAACGGCAAACCGGGCTCGGGCTCGAACCGGAGCGGGGCCGAAGGCGCTGACCTGATCCTGCGCGTCCCGGACGGGACCGTGGTGAAGACCGAAGACGGGACCGAGCTAGCCGACCTGATCGGCGCCGGGACGCGCCTGGTAGCGGCTCAGGGCGGCCGTGGCGGCCTGGGCAACGCGGCGCTCGCCTCAGCCCGGCGCAAGGCCCCCGGGTTCGCGCTGCGCGGCGAGCCCGGCGTCGAGCTGCAGCTGACCCTGGAGCTCAAGACCGTGGCCGACGCCGGGCTGGTGGGATTCCCCAACGCCGGGAAGTCCTCGCTCATCTCGGCCATGTCCGCGGCCCGGCCCAAGATCGCGGACTACCCGTTCACCACGCTGATCCCCAACCTGGGCGTGGTCGAGGCGGGCGAGGTCCAGTTCGTGGTGGCCGACGTGCCCGGCCTGATTCCCGGGGCCAGCCAGGGCAAGGGCCTGGGCCTGGATTTCCTCCGGCACGTGGAGCGCTGTTCGGTGCTGGTGCACGTGCTCGACTGCGCCACTGAGGAGCCGGGCCGCGATCCGCTCACCGACCTGGACGTGATCGAGGACGAACTCGCCGCCTACGGCGCCGCGACCGGCGCGAACTTGCAGGACCGGCCCAGGATCGTGGTGCTCAACAAGCTTGACGTGCCGGCCGCGCGCGAGCTGGCCGAGCTGGTCGCGCCCGACCTGGCCGAGCGCGGCCTGACCGTCTGCCAGGTGTCGGCCGCCACCCGGGAAGGCCTGCGCGATCTGGCCTTCACCATGGCCGCCGTTATCGCCGCCGCGCGCGAAGCCGCGCCCGTGCCCGAGCCGACCCGGCTGGTGATCCGGCCCGAGCCGGTGGCGGGCCCGGAATTCGAGGTCGTCCAGACCGGCGAGAACCAGTACACGATCCGGGGCGAGAAACCGCGCCGCTGGATCCTGCAGACCGACTTCAGCAACGACGAGGCGGTCGGCTACCTGGCCGACCGGCTGGCCCGGATCGGCATCGAGGAAGCGCTGGCCGGCGTGGGCGCGCAGTCCGGGGCTGAGGTGCTGATCGGCGCGGACGACAACGCCGTGGTATTCGACTGGGATCCGGAGCTGCCCGCTGGTGCCGGGTTCGGGCCGCGCGGCACCGACTCTCGGCTGAGCCGCTAGCTAATCTTCGCGTTCAGATTGGGCGTGTCGCTCCGGTTGGAGCGGGTCAGCATCGGGCAAAATACGACGAGGCCCCTCCATGTATGAGATGGAGGGGCCTCGCCAGGCTCAGCGGCGTTTTAGCGGCCGATTGCTCGGCTGCTGCGCGTCGCAGCGCCCGCCACCACTACCAGCCACGAGCGAGAATTGCCGGGCGCCCAGCCCTTCCCGCGTTCCCGGTGACGTCCCCGGGACTGATGGCCTCCTGCGCTGATCGATCCCGGAGTTGCCCCCAGGGCCAGTCACCGCGCCGCTGATCGAACCCGGAGTCACCCCCGGGGCCGGTCACCGTGGTGGTGATCGGTGGCCCCGAAGTCGCCTCCGGACCGATCCCCACCTGTGGTGGTCATGCAGTTCTACTGCCTCGCGGCCAGCGCGCACAACCCCTCAAGCGCAGCAAATTCATGATTCTTTGGCCATGCACAGGCCACCGGGTTGTTATCCCCCGTTAAGGTCAGTTATCCACGGGACTATCCACAGAGCTGTGCACAGGGGCCCCAGGTCAGGGCCTAGAACGCGATCCGCGAGCCGGCCGGACTGGCTAGTGCTAGTCGTCTTCGCCGTCGTCGTGCCGGGTGAACCGGCTGAACAGCCGCTCCCCGGCCCCGACCGCCGTCTCGGCCACACCGCGCACCGCGCCGATGAACGGGTCGCTGCTGCGGCTCCAGGACTCCTGGTAGGCCCGGGCCGCGGCCTTGACCTCATCGCTGACCGACGCCGTCGAGTCGTCCTCCCGGCGCAGGTACTGGCGGGCCAGGATGTCGGCATAGTCGCCGCTGTCGGCCCACCGGTCCAGCTCAGCGAAGCGCACCACAGTGAACGGGTGCGTCGTGCCCTCCAGTTGAAGCAGCTTGAGCAGCCCTTCCCGCACGTCAGGCACCGCGTCGTACTCCTGCGCCTGCTGGTGGAAGTCGTCGTGGCTCAGCTCGCCCATCCGGGAGCCTCCGGCCAGCTTCATCAGCCCCCGGCGGCCCGCCTCGACGTCCTGGCCGGCCAGCAGCCCGGCCCGGTCGCAGGACAGCTCGCTCTTGCGATACCACTCCTCCAGCGCCCAGATGATGGCCCGCAGCCCCAGGTAGCCGATCGGCATCCAGGCCACCCTGCGGGCCAGGTTGATCAGGTGGAAGAGCATCGTGCGGTACACGGTGTGGCCGGAAAGGATATGACCGAGCTCGTGCCCGACGGCCCAGCGCATCTCCTCTTCGTCGAAAAGGTCTACCATCCCCGTCGTAATGACTACGAATGGCTTATCGGATCCCAGCGCCATAGCGTTCACTATGGGCATTTGCCAGATGTAGAGTTCCGGCACCGTGGGCAGGTCAAGTACGTATGCGCCGTCCCTGAGGGCCTTGTAGAGCTGCGGGAACTGCGTCTCGGAGGCGCGTACCGAGCTCGCCAGGAACATCAGCCGCAGGCTCCGGTCGTTGAACAGTCCGGCCAGGCGGCGCAGAAGCACGTCGAAACCGGTAAGTTTGCGCATCGCCACCAAAGCTGAGCGGTCGGCAGGATGCTCGTAAGCCCGGGAGCTGATGCCGGGCAGACGCACTCGGGAGCGTTCGGGCACAGTTGTCATACCGTCATCGTAAGCGTACCCGGGAGAGGCCGAACCAGATGCCGCAAGAGCAGGGGCCCGGCATTTTCGAGCCGGAGGCGGAATCAATTCCGCCGGACAAGCTCGCCGCGCTGCAGCAGCAGCGGTTGCAGGCCATGATCGACCGGCTGATCACGGTGGGCGGCGTGCAGGGGAGCCGGCTGGCCGAGGCCGGCCTGCGCAGCGGCGACGACGTCACGCTGGCCGACCTGCCGCGGCTGCCCACGACGAGCAAGCAGGACCTGTGGGATGGCTACCCGTTCGGGATGCTGTCGGTGCCGCGTTCCGATGTGGTCGCGGTGCACGGCTCCAGCGGGACCGGCGGCCGTCCGACGCTGGTCGGCTACACCCGTAACGACCTGCGGCTGTGGGCCCGGATGTGCGCTCGGGCGCTGGCCGCCGCCGGGGCCACCAGGAACAGCATCGTGCACAACGCCTACGGTTACGGCCTGTTCACCGGCGGCATGGGCATCCACCAGGGCGCGGTCGAGCTCGGCGCTACCGTCATCCCGGTGTCGGGCGGGATGACGCCGCGGCAGGTGACCCTCATTTCCGATCTCCGGCCGGACATCCTGACCTGCACGCCGTCCTACGCGGTGCGGCTGGGCGAGGCGCTGCGCGCGGCCGGGCTGCGGCCGGGCGCAGGCCTGAGGCTGCGGGCGGGCGTGTTCGGCGCGGAGCCGTGGACCGACTCGCTGCGGGCCAGGATCGAGGAACTGCTGGGCCTGCGGGCGCTGGACATCTACGGCCTGTCCGAGGTCATCGGACCCGGCGTGGCGGCGGAATGCCTGGTAGCAGCGGACGGGCTGCACGTGAACGAGGATCACTTCATCGTCGAGGCGGTGGACCCGGTGACCGGCGCGGGCGTGCCCGACGGCACGCCGGGGGAGCTGGTGTTCACCACCGTGACCAAGGAGGCGCTGCCGCTGCTGCGCTACCGCACCGGCGACATCGCCGCGCTGAGCCGGGGCAGCTGCCCGTGCGGCCGGACCCTGGCCAAGATGAGCCGGATCACCGGGCGGCGTGACGACATGCTGGTCATCCGGGGCGTCAACGTCTACCCGAGCGAGGTCGAGCGGGTGCTGCTGGCCGACTCGACGCTGGCGCCTGACTACCTGCTGGTCGTTGACCAGCGGGAGCCCCAGGCCCGGCTGATCGCGTGCTGTGAGTACCGCACGGGCATCATCGGGCGGCTCCCGGCGGAAGAGGAGATCCAGGCCCGGCTGCGGGACGCGCTGGGACTGGGCGTGCTGGTGCGGGTGCTGGCGGCGGGGACGGTTCCGCGCAGCGAAGTCGGCAAGGCGGTCCGGGTCGTCCGCTGGTCGGACGGCGAGCCGCCGCTGCCCGGCCTGACCGGCTAGCCCGGCTGGTCGCGGGGCCCGGACCGCTAGAATTGGGCAATCGGACAGGCCACGACCGGGGGCGCAGATGCGGATCGGCGTGATGGGCGGGACGTTCGACCCGATCCACCATGGCCACCTGGTGGCGGCCAGCGAGGTCGGGCACTTTTTCGAGCTCGATGAGGTGATCTTCGTACCCACCGGCCAGCCGTGGCAGAAGGGGGCACGTAAGGTCTCCGAGGCCGAGGACCGGTACTTGATGACGGTGATCGCCACTGCGTCTAATCCCCGCTTTGCGGTCAGCCGGGTAGATATCGACCGGCCGGGGGATACCTACACCATCGACACGCTGCGCGACCTGCACGCCGCCCGAGGGCCGGCTGAGTTCTTTTTCATCACCGGCGCCGACGCGCTGCGTCAGCTGATGTCCTGGCAAGATGCTGACGAATTGTTCAAACTCGCGCATTTCGTCGGGTGCACCAGGCCCGGGCACCAGCTGACCGGAGACGGTCTGCCGCTGGAGCAGGTCAGCCTGATCGAGATCCCGGCGCTGGCGATCTCCTCGACGGCCTGCCGCGACCGGGTCAGGGCCGGCCAGCCGATCTGGTACCTGGTTCCGGACGGGGTCGTCCAGTACATCGCGAAACGCCGGCTCTACCAGGCCAGGCCGGACCCGGGCCAGCCTCGGCGGCCTGGGCTGGGCGGGTCCACGGGACTGGGCACGGGCGGGTCCCTAGGGCTGGATGCGGGCGGGTCCCTGGGGCTGGATGCGGGCGGGTCCGGAGGGCTGGGTACGGGCGGGTCCATGGACCGGGAGCCGAGCGCATTCCGGGAGCCGGAGCCAGGGCGGGTCGCGAGTGGCGAGTGAGGCTCCGGCCAGGACGCCGCAAAAGGTCGGTGGGGCAGGTTACCCTGAATTGGCTTCGTCCTGCTGCCAGCGGGGACGTGAGAGTGTAGGACATAGGGCTCAGCCGAGATGCTCAGCCGAGGAGGACAAGCAGCACACGTGACAGCCACGGATCGGGCCGTCGAGCTCGTTGGGATCGCCGCGGGGGCGGCAGCCGACAAGCTGGCCTCAGACATCATCGCCTATGACGTGAGCGAGCAGCTTGTCATCACCGATGCGTTCCTGCTCTGCTCGGCATCCAACGATCGCCAGGTGAAGTCGATCGTTGACGAGATCGAGGAGAAGCTGAAACGGGTCGGCGCGAAGCCGGTCCGGCGTGAGGGCGAGCGGGAAGGCCGCTGGGTCCTGCTCGACTACCTTGACGTCGTCATCCACGTGCAGCACGCCGAGGAGCGGGTCTTCTACGCCCTGGAGCGGTTGTGGAAGGACTGCCCGCTGATCGCCCTGCCCGAGCCGGTCAGCGCTGGCCCGCCCGGTCCTGGCGGCCCGGGAGCGAACCGGGCCGGACCTCGCTAACCGATGGCTCAGGCGGATCAGAGCCCCGGCGCCGGGGAACGTAACGCGGCCCGCGGGCCGGGCCAGGACGCTGTGTACATCGTGCTCTGGCGGCATGGCCAGTCCATCTGGAACGCCGAGGGCCGCTGGCAGGGCCAGAGCGACCCCAGCCTGTCCCCGCTCGGCGAGCAGCAGGCGCGGCACGCCGCCCGGCTGCTCGCCGCGCTCCAGCCGGCCGCGATCTACGCCTCGGACCTGCACCGAGCCTCCGACACGGCCGGGCAACTGGCCCGGGTAACCGGCCTGCCCGTCCAGCTGGACAAATCCCTCAGGGAGCGCGGCGGCGGCTCCTGGGAAGGTCTCACCGGCGCCGAGATCCAGGCTCGGTACCCGCAGGATTGGGCGGCCAGGTTCCCGTCCGACGGCGAGTCCCTCAGCCTGGTCGCCGACCGGGTGGCCGAAACCATCGAGCGCATCGCCGACTCCCTGGCCGGGGGCGCATGCGCCATCGTGGCCAGCCACGGCGGGGCGCTCAATATGGGAATGTCGCGGTTGCTCGGTTTGCCGCAGGACGCCCGCGTACTTGGCGTTCTGGGTAACTGCGCCTGGTCCGTGCTCGGCCGCCAGGCTGGCCGCTGGCGCCTGCTGGAGCACAACGTGGGAACTCTGCCGGAGCCGGTGCCGGACCGGCCTCCCGGACACGGGGACTAACTGGTTTCTTGTACACTAGCGAGGCGCCGCGGTCCGTACGCCACGGCTCCCCGAGGGGCTATAGCTCAGTTGGTAGAGCGCTTGCATGGCATGCAAGAGGTCTGGAGTTCGAATCTCCGTAGCTCCACACAGGTCAGAGGCATTATTCGAACAGCTAAGCCAGGCCCTGAGGCGGCGTACAGCAGCAAAGTACCGCAACGCGATTGCCTCAAGCGCCATACATCGTTTCGAGCTGCGCTTTCCTTCCGCCTGCGATGGCTGCTGGCACGGCGTGCCCGCGCTGGACACTGTGGAGAACTACGGTCCTCTGGCCAGGAACAATGCCTGTTCTAGCCGCTGTGTGACCCTTGCCCTGCTGCGGATGCCTGGCTTGGCTGACCCGGCCGGAGCCAGGATTGGTGCCGTTGACTGTTGCCGGGTTTGCAATGGCAGAACTGGTTCATTCCGGGGTCCTCGGCCCGGCGGGTCCGGCAGTGCCAGGCTCCGCCGTCTACCCCGGGGGGTGGCATGCGCGGGTGCTGAAGGCGCACCTGCGCGCGGGGTCTAGCCGGCGGCGCCGGCGCCGCGCCGGGATGCGCCGCCCGTGGCCGCGGTGGGCTCAAGGATGCGCTGCGGCGCTAAGGCGGCGTGCCGGTGGCGCCTGTCAAGGGCGCGGGGGCGCGAGCAGGCGCGCGTGCCATGGCGCCGATCGGGTTTGATGCTTGCCGGGGGCCGGTGAGCGCATGGCTGGCGTTCTCGGTGAGATGGCCCTGCCAGCGGCTCGGTGACAGTGCCGGCCAGGGCAGCGCCCACCTCAGCGTCGCCAGGGTGCGGGTGCGGCAGGGCCAGCACGGCGGCGCACTCGGTCACTAGGGCACCCTCTTTCTCAAGGGCACCACTACGGTGCTCGTTGTAGGGACTCGGCGGGAGCCGGGGTGACGGTCTGTTGCGGTCGCCGGTAGACGGCCTGCATGACACCACCGCCCCCGGTTTCTCCGGGGACACGGACTGGCAACAGGGAGACGCGCCGCAGAGCGCCGGTTAGTGACCGCCCGGTAGCTGTCCTCCTCGCCGAGTTGCCGTCGCTGCCACCCTGAGGAGCTTCTGTGTCGTTTGCGCTGCCTGATGCGCTGTTTTTCACTGGGATCGACTGGGCCGCGGAGGTCCATGCCGTGTGCGTGATGGACGCCGCAGGGAAGATCGCGGCGAGTTTCTCCATCGAGCACTCGGCGGACGGGATCGCGCTGCTGATCCGCCGGCTGGCAAGGTATGGCGAGGCCGCCTGCATGCCGGCCGCGATCGAGCGCCCGGATGGCCGCCTGGCGGACCTGCTGCTGGAGGCCGGGCACCCGGTCGTGCCGGTCAGCCCCAATGCGATCAAGACCTGGCGGGAAGGCGAGGTTCTGTCCGGCGCCAAGTCCGACGCCGGGGACGCCGTGGTGATAGCCGAGTACCTGCGGCTGCGCGCGCACAAGCTGCGGGTCGTGCCGCCTTACTCCGATGAGACCCGGGCGCTGCGCACCGTTGTGCGCACCCGCGGCGACCTGGTCGAGATGCGGGTCGCGGCCACCAGCCAGCTGCCGGCGCTGCTGGACGCGCACTGGCCCGGCGCTAAGGCCATCTTCGCTGACGTCGAGTCGCCGATCAGCCTGGAGTTCCTCACCCGCTACCCGACCCCGGCCGCCGCCGCGCACCTGGGCGAGAAGCGGATGGCCGCGTTCTTGATCAAGCACGGTTACTGCGGCCGCCGCACCCCCGCTGAGCTGCTCGCCCGGCTGCGTGCCGCACCGGCGGGCACCGGCCTGCAGGCACTCGGCGAGGCGCTGCGCGACGCCGTGCTCGCCGCCGCCGGCGTGCTGGCAGCCCTGAACGCCTCGGTGAAGAACCTCGACCGCTCCGTCGCCGCCCACCTCGGAGAGCACCCGGACGGCGCGATCTTCACGTCGCTGCCAAGGTCGGGTCAGGTCAACGCCGCCCAGGTGCTCGCCGAGTGGGGCGATGCCCGCCCAGCCTACGAGCACCCCGACTCCGTCGCCGCCCTCGCCGGGGTCACCCCCGTCACCAGGCAATCCGGCAAGCACCGCTCCGTGAGCTTCCGCTGGGCCTGCAACAAGCGGTTCCGCGCCGCGATCACCACCTTCGCCGACAACAGCCGCCACGCCAGCCCCTGGGCCGCCAAGATCTACAACGACGCCCGCGCCGCCGGCAAAGACCACCCCCACGCCACCCGCATCCTCGCCCGCGCCTGGATCCGCATCATCTACCGCTGCTGGCTCGACGGCGTCCCCTACGACCCATCCAGGCACGGAGCCGCCGCCGCACTCGCCGAACAACCGACTAAGCAAATCGCGGCCTGAGGTTGACACAGGGAGTGTCATGCCCGCCAGTCGCTGGCGGCGTTCACGGCCGCGGGTGACCGGGCCGGCCAGGCCGGCGCGCTCAACGCGGCCGGCTGGTATCAGGCACAGCTGGGCGAGCACGCGCAAGCCCTAGAGCTGTGCCGGCAGGCGCTGGCCATCCAGCAAGAGCTTGGCCACCGGGTCGGCGAAGCTGAGACCTGGGACAGCCTCGGCTTCGCTCATCACCACCTCGGCCACGCCGCCCGGGCGATTCACTGCTACCAGCGGGCGCTTGGCTTGCGGCGCGAGCTCGGCCACCGGTTCAGCCAGGCGGTCACGCTGGCCCGGCTCGGCGACGCGCACGAGGCGTTCGCCGACCCGCGGGCGGCCCGTGACGCCTGGGCCGAGGGCCTGGCTATCCTGGACGAGCTGCGCCACCCGGACGCGGCAAGGCTCCGGTCCAAGCTCGGCCCGGCAAACGAATGCGACGATCGCCGCGAGCAGCGCCATGGCAATTCGCCGCTGGAAGCTAATTGCTAGCCGAGGCCAGTAGCCTCGCGAGGAGTTCCCGTGTCCGCATCGCTGATCCGGGCCCGGCGGCGGGGGCGGGTGTGCCTGCCCTCCCTGGGCGTGGCCGCGGTCACCGCTCTGATTGTGTGGATCGCCGTCGACACGCTGCTCCGGCAAGGCCGCCTTTCCCAGGTGCTGTCGGCAGGCCGGGCCGAGCTGGCCGCTCCGCTGCTGATCGGCCTGGTGGTCGGGACCGGGATCTGCGAGCGGATCTGGCCAGCTGAGCGTCGGCCGGTGCTGGCCGGCGGCCACGTCCAAGACGTGGCGTTCCTGGCCCTGCACGCGGTCGTCGTCATCCCGCTGATGACCCTGCTCAGCGTCGGCGCGGCGACGCTGCTGGAGCAGCATGCGCCGTGGTTTGAGCTGCGCGCGACGCAGGACTGGCCAGCCTGGCTGCTGTTCCCGCTCACTATCGTGGCCATGGACGCGGCCAACTGGCTGGCGCATTATGCCGATCATCGGCTCGACGCCCTGTGGCGCTTCCACGCCCTGCATCACAGCCAGGAAGAGCTGAGCGTCTTCACGTCCTTCCGCGCCCACCCGCTCATGCACACCACCGGGTTCCTGCTGGCGACGGTCCCGGTCGTGGTCCTGATGCCGGCCCGCCCGATCGCCCCGGTGCTGATCACCATCTACATCTGCATCGGCACCTTGCAGCACGCCAACCTCCGCTGGGCCTTCGGCCCGGTCGGCAAGGTGATCGTGAGCCCGGCCTACCACCGGTTCCATCACGCACCGGACGTCCAGGGGGACAACCTCGGTGTCGTGCTCACCGTCTGGGACGTGCTGGCCGGCCGCGCCCGGTTCCCGAACCGGGCCAGCGCCGCCGGGCACACCGGCCTGAACGGCCGGCCAGTCCCCGTCGAGCAGGACGCGGCGGCCCGGCCGGTGCCGCTGCTTTTCGCCGAGCAGCTCCTAGAGCCGTTCCAGGCCAGGTTTTGACGGACCAGCCAGCGCCAGCGGGCCCGATCTCGGTCTTCGGGGTGCCCGAGACCGCGCTGATCACTCTCTACGGGCGCGGTACCGAGGCAGCCCGCCCGGACCGGCTGCAGCGTGGTGGCTGGGGCTGTTGCATGACGCCGGGAAGGCGTCCTGCGGATGGCAGGACCGGCTGCGTGGAGTGGCAGGTACGGACCGGCCGGTCGGGCTTGATCACAAACTGCTGGGTGCGCGCCTAGCGCAGGACCGCGGGCTGGCTGCGTTCGCAATGGCGGTGGCTGGGCATCATGGCGGGCTGACGTCCCGGGCGGATTTAGCTGGACGGCTGAAGGGGCTGACGGATGCTGAACGGGTCCGTGAGGCCGATGCGCTGGTGAGCTTGGACCGGGCGCTGCCTGAGCTAGCTGATGGCAGTGCTGTCTCGTGGCCGGATTCGTGGAGGCAGCCGCTGGTCGGGGAGATGGCCTTGCGGCTGTCACCGCTGATGACTCTGCCGCGGCGTCAGCGCCCGCGCCGGCTGCTGCCGGCCGGACGGCGGGCAAGCGCCCGGCGGGGGTGTCGCGGTGGGTGAACGCGAACGGCAAGATCTCCCTGGCCGGGTTCTCCTGCCATGTCGGCGCGGCCTATGCCGGGGAGCCGGTCGAGGTCGTGGTGGCTGGCGGCCTGGTGGACATCCTGCACGCCGGGGTGGTGGCCGCCACCCACGCGCAGCGGATCCGCGAGGACCAGGCTGACCGGCTGCCCCGCGCCCCGGTGGCCCGCCGCGCCCGGGACGCCACCGCCGGGATCACGGTGACCCGGCTGGCTGACGGCGCCGGGGTGGTCTGCTTCGCCGGCGCGTCCTACGCGTGCGGCAGGCGGTGGGCCCGTACCGCCATCGACGTGTCGATCGTGGCCGCCTCGGTGCAGCTGTCCAAGGACGGCAAGGTCATCCGGGTGCACCCGATCCGCCACGACCGTTCCCGCGAGCTCGGCGCCTTCGCTAACCCCAAAGGCCGCCCCCGGCGCAAGAACTCCGCCCTCGGCAACACCGCCTGACCGGCAGCACCGCCTGACCGGTGCGGGTCAGCTGCCCGGTGCCGCCAGGGCGGGCGGCCGCGGCAGCATACGGGGCCGCCCCTCCCTCGTCCAGGGTGCTGCGCATCGCTGCGCGACGGCCTGCGGCCGCCCTGGACAAGCGAGCCTCCGCGGCCCCTCCGGGCAGGCATCCGGCGGCCGGGCAGCAGCCCGGCCCGGGCCCAGCACGCGCCCGCCCGCCCCAGCTCCCCGCCCCGTCGGCTGATGCCAGAAACCTCCAAGGCCGCTCCGCGGCTCACCACCAGCCCCCGCCTGCGGCGGTACCACTGTCGCCCAGCTACCGGAACTCACCTGTCGCCCGGGTACCCGAACTTGACAGCTCGTCAGTCCGGGAATTAGTTGATCATGGTGGCCGGACGCCCGGTGAGGCCCCCTGTCGATGGTTATACACAGCGTGACATCTGGCGAGAAGGCACAGGTAGAGGGCTCGCTGCTGACGCGGCTCGCGGGAGCGACCGGGTGCCCAGCTGGCCGTCATGGTCCTGCGCGGCGGGGGGCCGCTGCTGACGCGGCTCGCGGGAGCGACCGAGTGCCCAGCTGGCCGTCATGGTCTCTGCGCTCGGGCGGCTGCTATGCCTGGATCGCCAGCCTGGTACACGCCAGGTCCATCGCGGGTACATGCCAGGTCGGTGCCAGGCGGAAGTCGCCGGGCAAAGGGTCGGTGGCGGTGATGCCATATCGTGTGGCCTGGATCAGGCCGGTGCGGCTGTGGGCGAGCGGTCCTGCGTGCCCGGCACTGACCACCTTAGTCACCACCTCCGGGCGGTTGCGGAAGTGGTGACCAAGGCCTGGCTCAGCGGACGGCTGGCCTTATTCCTCGATGTAGAGGATTCCGGCGTCGATGGTATCGCCGCAGTTGGCCGTCGAGGTGCCGTCGCCGGTTACCAGGTTGCCGAACGCCTTGCCGAAGTCGCCGCATACGACCTTCAGGTGCCACACCTGGGTGGCGGGCCTGCCGGTGCAGCCCAGCGCCAGGCTCAAGCCGCCCAGCCAGGTGAACGAGCAGTCGGACGGGATGTTCCCGGGCTCGATCAAGCCCGTGCCCGTGCTATTCGTAATCGTGATCGGCGTCGTGGTGCCGGTGATCACGACGGTGAAGGACCTGGTGGCGCCGAACAGCCCGGCGTCGAGCAGCGGTATCGACAGGGTTGCGGTGGTCTGGCCGGCCGCGATGACTTCCTCACCTGTCGCCGGGGTGCTGAAGTCCACGCCGTTGACGGCGGTGCCGTTGACGACGTTGTAGAAGATGCCGAGCGACGAAGCAGTCGAACCGGTCCGCCCGAACGCTATGTTCATAGTGCCCGTTGTGATCGTGTTGCAGGTGCTCGCTGATGCGCAGGTCACGTTGTACTGCGTTTTGACATCGCTCCGGACAAACGCGGTCGCAGCGGCGGCGTTCGCGGGAGCGGCGGCCAAGACGCTGCCCGCCACCAGAACCGCACTCAGAGCAGCAGTTAAAGTCAGCCCGATACGCATGATGGTGTCCCTTCATCGCGGCCATAGCCGAGGTCTTATTCCAGCTCTGGCTGGGGTCGCTGTGGTTCCCTGGCGAACCACAGCGAAGAGTTGTTGTCTTTGGGGGTTTGAGCTGGTCTTTCGCTGGCAGATTGTGGCTCGCGGAGCGAAGAGCGGCGAATGGCTGGCCCGCCACCGGTGAACCGACATGCCGCCGCATTCGTCAGGGGAGCAGGGAAGCGGGTTGCTGAGCGGCGGGTTGCTGGGAGGTGACGTTATGCGGTCCGAGCGGGGACAGGCTGACCTGCCGCCGGGTCCGGTCCGGGAGCTTGCCGATCTGTTCCGGCGACTGCGGCGCCAGCGGCCGCTGTCGGTCGGCCAGATCGCGGTCGCGACCAGCTTGTCGCCTAGTCATGTTAGTGAGGTGCTGCGGGGGTGGAAGACGCCGAGCCCTCAAGCCGCCGACGCGATAGCCCGCGCGCTGGGTGCTGGCGCTGAGGAAGCCGCCAAGGCGCACCGGATGGCTGAGCAAGTCCAGGAGCTGAAGCGCTATCTGCGCACGCACAGCGCACCGCCCGGGGCAGGTCGCCAGCCATGGACGTGGCATTCCCTGCCTGTCCCAGCCGGTGACGGGCACGGGCATCTGGCACGGTTGACGCGTTCGGGGGCAGCCGGTGACGAGGATCTAGGGTCAGCGGCGTGCTATGAGCCCGTGGTGGAGGTATTCCCGGTGGCGATCGGCCATTACACCGATCCGGGCATGGCAGATCTGGGAGGCGTCGAGGCGCGGGTGGGGCGGCTGGTGGACCTGCTGGCCGTGTTCGGTGGCCGGCACCGGCCCTGGGCGCAGCCGGCCAGGGAGCGGGGGGCCAGCGCTGTCCAGCGTCGGCTGCGGGACTGGTCGCGGCCTCCCGCTGCGGCAACTGATACGGGCCGGCGGGCTGGTCTTGGGCTTAGCCCGCCACCTGGGTCGGTGCTGTACTGGGTGGGGCATGGCTGGTCGGATGGCTTCCGGGCGGTGCTGGCGCACGCCGAAAGCCCGGCGACGGTTGGCGGGTGGGGGCTGGAACCACAGCAACTGGCGCAGGCCATCCGCGCGCGGCAGGCGGCGATCCCGGCTGGTTGGCAGGGGGCGGGGGCAGGAGGCTGGGCGCTGGTGGTGCTGGACACCAGCCACGCCACCCAGGTCGCCGACGCCGTCATGGCGGCGTTGCATGGCCCGGACGCCCCGGGGCGGCTGCTGCTGGTCGCCGTCCCGCATGACGACGCCGCGCCAGCGGCCGGGTTCGGCGACGTGCTGGCGGCTCTACTGGCCAGCACGTACCGGGCCGAGCGCCAGATCCTGCTGCGTGACCTGGCCAGCCAGCTGGAACGGGTGCTGGGCCCGGGCAACGTGTATCAGCGGGGCTTGGGTGAGGCGGCGCTGGTGCGGACCTACCCGCCTGTGGCGTCGTGGATGTCAGCGCCGGTGGATACCATCCGCCACCTCGAAGAGGTCCTGGCGAGCCTGCCCGCCGATGAGCGCAGCCATTTCGTGGGCAAGGCGCAGGGTGCCGAACAGGGCGAGTTGTGCTGGTTCTTCGAAGGCCGCCAGCAGGAAGCCGGGCAGATCAGCACCTGGCTGCACCAGGCCCTCTCCGGCATGCTGGTGGTCACCGGACGCGCCGGATCAGGCAAGTCCGCGCTGCTCGGCAGCGTGCTGGTGCACTCGCTGCCCGGCCTGCGCGACGCGCTGGCCCGCCGCGGGCTGATCACCATGCCCGGGCCCGCCAGCCTGCCCCCCGACGGAGTGTTCGACGCTGTTATTCATCTCAGCGGCCTGACCCTGCAGCAGGCCACCGGCCGGGTGGCCGCCGCCGCAGGCCTGGGTCGGCTGCCGTCGCAGACCGACTCTGCCCTGGGGGTGGCCAACGACCTGGACTGGCTAACCGACCGCTTGCCGGCGATGCTGGAGGGCCGGGGCCGACCGCTGACGATCCTGGCCGATGCCCTCGATGAGGCCATCGACCCGCTGGATACCGCCCGGGCGCTGCTAGCCCGGCTCGCGGCTCTGCCCCAGGTGCGGGTGCTGGTGGGAACCCGGGCCTCCACCAGCGAAACCCCTGACACCCCCGCAGGCGATAACGATCTACTGCGCGCTTTGAGCGCCGATCTCCCCTCGCCAGGTGCGCAGGGCGGCCCGGGACTGGTGCGGGTTGGCCGCGACAGCCAGGCGATCAGCCGCTATGCGGCCCGCCGTCTGCGGCACGCCCGCGACTACGGCCTGGGCGGGGGCGCCATTCCCGCCATGACTCACGTGCGTGATGCCGACATTGACCGGGCCGCTGGGGCCATCGCCGCCCGGGACCGGGAATTCCTGTTCGCCCGCTTGGCGGTCTACGAGCTGATCGAGGATCCCACGTTCCTGCTGCCCGGTCGGGCCGCTTCCTTGGATCAGCTCCTGCGCGGCGATCACCAGGACCTGTTCGCCAAGGCCCTGGACCGCCTCGCCCGCCTCGATGACCACTACGAGCCGCTGATCCAGGCCCTCGCCCTGGCCCGCGGCCGCGGCATCCCCGAGGCCGATGGCATCTGGGCCACCATCGCCGCCGCCTTCACGACAACGCCCGGGCACCCCAGACCCCCCGGGGATCCCAGCACCAATGGCCTGGCACCCCGGGCGTGGGCGCGCGCCATCCAAGGCCTGCTCAGCCATGCCGCCGCCTACCTCGTGGTCGATACCGCAGACGAGGGGCAGCGCGCAACGGTCTACCGGCTGGCACACCGCACCTTCGTGGAGTACTTCACCAGGACCCGGCAGGCCAGCACCGCCCACCGGGACCGGCAACGCCACGCGGCCAAGGCATTGCTAGACCGAGCGCGTCAGATCGCGGCTGCCGATCCCGGCGGCATGCCTGCCTATCTAGCCCGGCATCTGACTGGGCACATCGGCGATGCCAGGCTCTGGGACAGCCTGGCCGCTACCCCCCGCGTCCTGGACGGCCTCCATCCCGCCGCGGTGACCACTGATGCCCTGCGCACTCTATTCGGCCGCCGGGCCATCCCCGCGCCCATCGCCGGGATCATCGGCGCCCGCGACGACCTGCTCACCGCCTCACCCGCAGACCGCGCGGCCTGCGGCAACTCGCCAGCACCACCCATAGCCCCCGGCGCGTTCCCGGCGAGCCTTGCCACCAGTGGGGGATCGCAGCCGCTCAGGCCGGGCAGGTCAGTATGCACATCCGGCTCACCGGCCACACCGCTCCCGTCGCCGGTGTGTGCGTCCTGCCGCTGCCCGGCGGGCGCACCTCGGTCGCCTCCGCCAGCGACGATGGCACCATCCGGCTGTGGGACCCTCAGACTGGTGCGCCCATCGGAGCACCGCTGACCGGCCACACCGGCACCGTCGAGGGTATCTGCGCCATTTCGCTCCCGGACCAGAGCACGGTGCTGGCCTCAGCCAGCAGCGATGGGACGGTGCGGGTCTGGGATCCGGTCACCGGCCGGCCGGTCGGCGGGCCGCTTACCGGTCACGCCGGGCCTGTGCTCGGGGTGTGCGCGGTGCCGGGGACTGGCGGGCCGGGCGGGCGGACCTGGATCGCCTCCGCCGGGACCGATGGGACGGTGCGGGTCTGGGATCCGGTCACCGGCCGGCTGGTCGGCGGGCCGCTGACCGGTCACGCCGGGATCGTGGCCAGCGTGTGCGCGGTGCCGGGGACTGGCGGGCCGGGCGGGCGGACCTGGATCGCCTCCGCCGGGGATGACGGGGCGGTGCGGGTCTGGGAGCCGGTCACCGGCCGGCTGGTCGGCGGGCCGCTGACCGGTCACGCCGGGCCTGTGCTCGGGGTGTGCGCGGTGCCCGGGACTGGCGGGCCGGGCGGGCGGACCTGGATCGCCTCCGCCGGGACCGATGGGACGGTGCGGGTCTGGGATCCGGTCACCGGCCGGCTGGTCGGCGGGCCGCTGACCGGTCACGCCGGGACTGTGCTCGGGGTGTGCGCGGTGCCCGGCGGCTGGCGGGCCGGGCGGGCGGACCTGGATCGCCTCCGCCGGGACCGATGGGACGGTGCGGGTCTGGGATCCGGTCACCGGCCGGCTGGTCGGCGGGCCGCTGACCGGTCACGCCGGGACTGTGCTCGGGGTGTGCGCGGTCCCGGCGGCTGGCGGGCCGGGCGGGCGGACCTGGATCGCCTCCGCCGGAGCCGACGGGACGGTGCGGGTCTGGGATCCGGTCACCGGCCGGCCGGTCACAAGGCCCTTGGTATCCAATCACGTCGGCGCCGTGCGCAGCGTGTGCGCGGTCCCGGCGGCTGGCGGGCCGGGCGGGCGGACCTGGATCGCCTCCGCCAGAGCCGACGGGACGGTGCGGGTCTGGGATCCGGTCACCGGCCGGCTGGTCGGCGGGCCGCTGACCGGTCACGCCGGGACTGTGCTCGGGGTGTGCGCGGTCCCGGCAGCTGGCGGGCCGGGCGGGCGGACCTGGATCGCCTCCGCCGGGGATGACGGGACGGTGCGGGTCTGGGATCCGGTCACCGGCCGGCTGGTCGGCGGGCCGCTGACCGGCCACGCCGGCGGCGTGCGCAGCGTGTGCGCGGTGCCGGGGACTGGCGGGCCGGGCGGGCGGACCTGGATTGCCTCCGCCGGGGATGACGGGGCGGTGCGGGTCTGGGATCCGGTCACCGGCCGGCTGGTCGGCGGGCCGCTGACTAGTCACGCCGGCGGCGTGCGCAGCGTGTGCGCGGTGCCGGGGACTGGCGGGCCGGGCGGGCGGACCTGGATTGCCTCCGCCGGGGATGACGGGGCGGTGCGGGTCTGGGAGCCGGTCACCGGCGGCTGGTCGGCGGGCCGCTTACCGGTCATACCGGGCCTGTGCTCGGGGTGTGCGCGGTGCCGGGGACTGGCGGGCCGGGCGGGCGGACCTGGATTGCCTCCGCCGGGGATGACGGGGCGGTGCGGGTCTGGGAGCCGGTCACCGGCCGGCTGGTCGGCGGGCCGCTTACCGGTCATACCGGGCCTGTGCTCGGGGTGTGCGCGGTGCCGGGGACCGGCGGGCCGGGCGGGCGGACCTGGATCGCCTCCGCCGGGACCGATGGGACGGTGCGGGTCTGGGATCCGGTCACCGGCCGGCTGGTCGGCGGGCCGCTGACCGGTCACGCCGGGCCTGTGCTCGGCGTGTGCGCGGTGCCGGGGACTGGCGGGCCGGGCGGGCGGACCTGGATCGCCTCCGCCGGGGATGACGGGGCGGTGCGGGTCTGGGATCCGGTCACCAGCCGCCCGGTCGGTGAACCACTGACCACTTCGCAGGCTCCCGTGGCAGCGCTGCAGCCACTCAGAATCACAGACGCGGCCTGCGCAGTCGTGCGCTCGGCCGGATACCTGCACCTATGGAAGCCCGCCACCGGCACGCTGACCCCCGCAGCGACCCCGACCCCGCACGTGTCAGCGTTCGCCGAACTCACCACCAAGACCAACTCCCCCCGCGTGTGGATCGTCGCCGATCCCAGCGGCCTGCTGACCCTCATCACGCCTACCCGGGGCGCCCCGTCCCGCACTACCCGCCTCGGCGACACCATTCTTAGCCTGCTGTCCATCCCCGGCCAGCCACCCCAGCTTGCCTGCGCCAGCCGCAACGGGACCATCGCTCTCCTGCACGCCGACACCCTGCGCCCGGCCGGGCCGCCGCTGACCGGCCATGACGGTCCTGTGCGCACCCTGTGCTTGCTGACCACCCCTAATAGCCCTGCCATCCTCGCCTCCGCTGGACACGACGCCGCCATCCGGCTCTGGGATCCCAGCGGCAGAACCGCCATCGGAGGGCCGCTGACCGGTCACGACGGCTGGATCTGGGCACTAACCGCCATTCCCGCCACCAGCCCGGACACCACCCTGCTCGCGTCCGCGGGCGCCGACGCGACGATACGGATTTGGGATCCCCGCACCGGCGAAGCCGCCATGCCGCCGTTGACCGGCCACACCGGCCAAGTCCGAGCCCTCACCCTCGCCGTGGCCGCAGACGGCAGCACGCTCCTGCTGTCGGGCGGCCACGACGGCACGATCCGGCTCTGGCACCCCGTCACCGGCCAGGCCATCCACGCCATCCCGCTCGGCGTGCCGGTCCATGCTCTGCTCCAGCAACCCCTTGACCACCGCTCCCGCCAGCGCACCGCCAACGGGGCAACCATCGTCGTCGGCCTGCGCACGGGCATTCTCAGCCTCGACCTCAACCGGTCGATGTTCCCCGTACGATAAGCCGCAGCAGTGCCCGCACCACCTCACCCGGCACCACCGCACCAGCCAGCGCGCCCCGCCACGCGGGAAAAGCAGGCGAAAAGAACAAGAACATGGCGGGCCGCTCACAGCCCGCCACCCATGCGAACCACACTCTGCGCAGGGGCCGACGCCGGTTTCAGGCGTCTTTCCGGCGGGTGTCATCCGCACCTTCTGGAAACTGGGATTCAGGCAATCCAGCGTGGGGTGGACTGCCCGGCGAGGTCCCGAGTTCATGCTGGATGAACCCAGGCAGCCTCCCCCCGAACCTGTGCCGCTCGTAACTAGGATTCTGGCCTTGACCTGGGTCTTTTCGGTCTTCAGGCGGCTCGCTCGTACTCGTTGATCAGGCCGCCCAGGACCGGTTTTGGGCGGATCCGACAGGTGCCGAGGTCTGCTGCGGTGATGGGAGCGGGGTCAATGTCCGGGACGCGCTGGCCGATGCCCTGATGGGGACGAGCGGTGTTGTAATGCTTCTGGTATTCGGCCAGGACGAACCGCAGGTGTGCCCGGTTGAGGATCAGGGTCCGGTCGAGGAGCTCACGGCGCAGGGTGCCGATGAGGCGCTCGCAGATCGCGTCATCCGTGGCGACTGGACGGCGGTGCGCACGATGGTGGTGCCGGTGGCCTGGAAGACGGCGTCGAAGGAGGCAGTGAAGTTCGAGCCGCGGTCGCGGATCAGGAACCGGAAGTCCCCGAACCGTCCGCCGAGTTCAAGGGCCAGGTTGCGGGCCTGTTGCACCGTCCAGGCGCCGGTTGGGTGGGCGGTGACGCCGCCGATGTACATCCGGCGAGTGCCGTGCTCGATGAACACCAGGACGTACAGCCTGGTCAGCATCACGGTGTCGACGTGCAGGAAGTCGACGGCGAGGACCCCGGCGGCCTGCAGGAACTGCCGCCAGGTCGGTCCGTCCCGGCGCGGCGCCGGGTCGATGCCCGCCGCGCGAGGATCTCATAGGCGGTGGACGCCGCGACCGCGGCGCCAAGCTTGGTCAGCTCGCCGTGAATACGCCGGTAGCCGCAGAAGGGGTTCTCGTGCGCCAGGCGGATGGCGAGCCGGGCGATGCTCCGGATCGTCGCCGGCCGGCCGGGCCGCCGCCGCTTGCTACGGCCACCCGCCCGTGGCTCATGGGCGCGGCGACCCGCAGGCCGCGGCCGGCCTCGGGCTCACCACTGCCGCCCGTGCCTTTCTTGAGCGGGTGCATCAGTACTGGTGCGGCCAGTTCGGGGCCGTCATCACAGGAGCCGGGTAATGTCGGCGAAGAGCCGTTCGGCGGCTTGTGCCGCGGCAGGTGAGACGGTGTCGAGGGTGAGGAAGCCGTGGATCATCTTGGGCTCGCAGCGGTGCTGGACGGGCACTCCCGCGGCGGCCAGGCGGGCGGCGTACAGGTCGCCTTCGTCGCGCAGTGGGTCGTGCTCGGCGGTGATGATGACGGCGGGGGGCAGCCCGCTGAGGTCGGTGGCGTGCAACGGGCTGACGTTGGGGTCTGCTCGCAGGGCCGGGTCGGGGACCCATAGCTCCGCGCCCCAGGCGACATCGTCGGCGGACAGGCCCCAGCCGGTCGCCTTCTCGGTGACGCTGGGCTGCGACAAGGTCAGGTCGGTGTTGGGGAAGGCCAGGACCTGGGCTGCGGGCAGGGGGGCGCCTTCGTCACGCAGTCGCAGGCAAGACAGCGCGGCCAGGTTCGCGCCGGAGCTGTCACCGGCGATGACGAGGGGGCGATCGGTCCCGGTCAGCTTCGCCTGGTGCTCGAAGGCCCACCGGACGGTATGGGTGACGTCCTCGACGGCTGCTGGCCACGGGTGCTCGGGGGCTCGCCGGACGTCCACCGCGAGTACGGCTGCCTGTGTGCTGGCCGAAAGCCGGCGGCAGGCTCGGTCATGGGAGTCCAGATCGCCGATTGTCCACATGCCGCCATGCACGAATACCACCAGCGGGCGGGGCCCGGACGCCGGCCGGTAGAGCCGCACCACAACGCCGCCCGGAACCACCAGGTCCTGCACTGCGGCCAGCTCGGGGCCACGGGGTCTGGCTTCGACTCGTTTGCGCTGGGCTTCCCGCAGTGCGGCCGGCCCCAGCTGCCGGGCGGACGGCCCTGGTGTTTCGCGCAGGCCTTCCACAAAGGCCGCTAGCTCAGCGTCAGCGAGCAGGCCGGCCAGCGAGTCAGACATCTGACCCAGCATGCCACTTGCGGCCGCTGTTGCCAGCCAGGTCCCCGGCGTGCTCGGCGATCGTCCAGCAGTTCTTCCGGCAGGTCAGCCAGCAGCCCCCGCACGAACGCCGCCGCCCGCCGCCTTGGCTCCACCCGGCCGAACCGGCCCGCGATCCGGCCCATCAGATCATCGAGCAGCCTCTGCCAGCGAGCAGGATCTACGCTATGGCACGCGGCCATCGCGAGATCTTCATGAGTTGTCACAAACCAGGTTGATCAAGCGGTGGCCGCGTCACGTCCAGCACCGCCACGCCGCAAGATCATGAATGTGCATGCCGTGGACGCTGGCCGGTAACGCGCGGCGGCGGTCCAGAAAAGGGAAGCCATGGTGAGCCGGATCGAGGAACTTGAGGCACGGCTGGACACGCTGACTACCGTGATCCTGCCGCCCGTGCGAGCGTCAAAGCACGTCGACCACCTTGCACTCGACAACCTGAACATGCTTGTCGACGACCTGATCAGGGAACTCGGAGGCTCACCCGCGATCCCGCGCCGCCTCGCCGGGAAACTGTGGTTCATCTTCACCCAGATGCTCACCGAAGCAGACCATTCAAGATCACCCGGAGAGATCTTGAGCAGAGCATGGAGCTACCAGGAGCAACTGAGGAAGCTATTCGGCCCCTGGTTCGGGCAAGGAGAACCAACTCCCGGAGTGCCAAGATACTGACTGGCGGCACCCCAGCGCGCCGCAACCCAGACCACTACCGCGACGGACTCCACCGTGCCGCAGACCACCAAGCTGAGCGACATCACAATCTCCTGCTGGAGTACTAGGTGCTGGTGTTCGTGCTGGTCAGGGGCTGGCAGGGGTGAGCTGGTGAGCTTCCCCCCGTAGCACGACACCCGACCTGACGTGACCACCGATCACCAGGAAGGATGTCCTGATGCCTGCACCACACCCCCCGGAGTTCCGGCAGCGTGCCGTGGAACTCGCCCGCCAGGGCACCACACCGGTTTCCCGGAAGCACTGTTATGCGGCGGCGCTCGGGGTGGTGTCGCTGACAGGCAGTCGTACGGTTCGGTCGCCGAAGTCGGCGACTAGGTCTAGACGCCCTCCCAGGGCCTCTACGTACCGGGCGATGACCTCAAAGGAGGTCACCTCGCCGTGCTCGATCTGGGACACGCGGGCTACGCTCACGCCCATCGCGCTGGCGATGCTTCTTTGCGCCAGGCCCAGGTGCTTGCGGGTCTCGGCGAGCTGGTGCCCGCGGGCCAGGGCGAGCAGCTGGCGTGCCCCTGCCTCGATCTCGCCGGGGGAGACGCCGGCCGCGTGAAGTTCCCGCTCTAGGGTTTCCCAGTCCTGCGGGGTGCGCTTCGGCATATTCCTTACTCCTGGTCTTCGGCGGTGTAGTCGAGGTACAACTGCTCGGCGAGCGGGATGTTCTCGCGGTACCACCGCTGCCAGTTGCCGGCCTTGTCGCCGCCGAGCAGCAGCAGCGCCGACCGGGCGGGGTCGAACGCGAAGATGATCCTTATCTCGGACCGGCCTCGCGATCCGGGACGCAGTTCCTTCAGGTGGTGAATCCTGGCGCTCTTGAGCCGGTCTACAAGGGGACGGCCGAGCGTCGGCCCCTCCTCGCGCAGGGCCGCGACCGCCTGGGCCACCTGGACCGCCGACCCGAGATCCTCCTTGATCAGCAAGGTGAACCACTCGGCATACTCGTCAGTGACCTTCACCGCCCAAGCCAAGCAACCCTCCTGAATTCAAGGCACAGCTTAACTTTAGTTGCCGATGCTACCTGATGCAACCGAAGGGCACGGCAGACTCGCCCGGCAACTCAAGCGCCCCAGCAGCGAGGCCGATGGCATCACCGAACCCGCCGAAGCTTCCGTAGCGAGCGGCGACGCCAACGACGTCCGGGCCCGCACCGACCATGCGCGGGTCGCTGAATGCCGCAATCATCGGCATCGCCCAGATTCGCCATTCTGCGTGGCCAGGACCGCAGGCAAGTGGCACTCTGGGCCGATCAGAGCGGCGGATTGGACGTTTATGCCACTCGACGTTACCTGGGCGTCCCAGCAGGTGGTGCATCCGACCGAGGCGAGGAATCCGAATACCGTGTCGAAGGCGTACCGGGAGCTGGAGACCAAGGGCCTCGCGGTCGGGCGTCCCGGCCAGGGGACGTTCATCGAGGCCACGCTCAGTCAGGTGGCGCTGCCCGAGCTCACCGAGCTCCGGCGCGCTCTTATCTCCTGGGTGGCAGCCGCGGATGCAGCGGGGCTCGACGACGACGCGATCGCAGCGCTCGTCGCGAGCGTGCTGCGGGAGGTCCGTGACCGCCGGGAGGGTACTGCCGGCCGGCGTGGCGCGGCGCGCGGCGAGGCGGAGGGGGCGGCATGAACGTCATCGAGACCCGTGCCCTCGCCAAGTCCTACGGCTCGACCCGGGCACTGCGCGACTGCACGCTGGCGATCCCCGAGGGGCATGTGGTCGCGCTCGTCGGGCCGAACGGCGCCGGGAAGTCGACCTTGCTGAATCTCGCGGTCGGGCTGGCCACGCCGAGCGCTGGCGAGGTGACGGTGCTCGGCGGGCTCGCCGCCGGTTCGCCGCCGGCCCTCGACGGGATCGCGTTCGTGGCGCAGGACACGCCGCTGTTCAAGAACCTGTCGGCGGCTGACCTGATCCACATGACCCGCAACCTCAATCTCCGTTTCGACCAGGGATACGCCGAGCATCGCCTGGGCGAGCTCGGCATCGGCCTGCGGCAGAAGGCGGGGAAGATGTCGGGCGGCCAGCAGGCCCAGCTCGCGCTGACACTGGCGCTGGCCCGCCGCCCGCAGCTGCTCGTGCTTGATGAGCCGATGGCGATGCTCGATCCGCTCGCCCGGCATGACTTCATGGCCACGGTGATGACGGCAGTCGCGGACGACGGCGTCTCGGTGGTGCTGTCGTCCCACGTCCTCGCGGAACTCGAGCGGGTCGCTGACTATCTCGTGCTCGTCTCACGCGGGCGCGTTCAGGTCGCGGGGGAGGTGAACGATCTTCTCGCCACCCATCGTGTGCTCACCGGCCCGGCAGCACAGGCCGGGCGGCATGTGCACCACTGGGACGTCGTGCACGCCAGCCGGGCCGCCCCGCTCGCCGAGGTGCTCGTCCGCGGTCATGTCGCCTGCGAGCCGATGCCGCCCGGATGGCAGGCCCATTCGCTCACCCTCGAGGAGCTGACCCTTGCCTACCTGCGCGAGCCGGACGCCGCGGCGCTGCCCGGCCCAGCGCGCACACAGTCGCCCGACGCGAAGGAGGCAGCGAAGTGACGACGGCTGCAACGTCTTCCGTGCCCCGCCGGGAGGAGGCCCGTGCACGGCGGGTTCCGTGGCGGCGGATGGCGTGGGTGATCTGCCGCCAGCACCGGCTCGCGATCGCCGGTGTGCTCGCGCTGTTCGCCGCGGCGGCACTGGTTGTGGTCGTCGAAGGCGTCCAGCTCCATCACGCGTACGCTGCGGTCACCGCCTGCCGACCGGCGGGCTCGGGAGCCTGCCAGCAGGCAGTGAGCAACTTCTCCGACGACTACTCCGCCACTGCGGGAATCGCTGCGGCTTTGCTCCAGTCGGTGCCGGCGCTGATCGGCGCGTTCGCGGGGGCACCGTTGCTCGCGGGCGTGTTCGAGAGCGGCACGTTCCGCTACGTGTTCACCCAGGGCTTCGGCCGCACCCGGTGGGCTACGGCGAAACTCGTGTCGCTCGGCGTGGTAGTGGCGGTCGCGGCCGGGGCGTTCAGCCTGGTGTTCTCGTGGGCCTACGGACCGCTCCTGGGCATGAAGGGCTACGGCTACAGCTCGCTCTACCCGCTGTTCTTCGACCTGCGGGGCATCGCGCTCGCCGCCTGGACGCTCGCCGCATTCGCCATCGGCGCGCTCGCGGGCGTGCTGATCCGCCGGGTCCTGCCCGCGATGTTTGCCACGCTTGCCGCGTGGTCGGGACTCGTGCTCGCGACGGCGCTGCTCCTTCGCCCGCACTACCGGGGAGCGCTCCAGACCACCAACCCGGACATCGGGCCGCCCGCTCAGGTCATCAGCCAGTGGTGGACACTGCACGGCAACCCCGCCGGCCTGCCCGCGCTCAGCACCGCCCTCAGACCGGTCGATGTGCGCGTGGTGACCTCGGGAGTCTTCCAGCCCGGCCCGTCCACACCGGCCAACTTCGATCCCGTTCACTACCTCCTGGCGCACGGCTTCAGCCTGGTCGCGCGCTACCAGCCCGGCAGCTGGTTCTGGCCCTTCCAGTGGATCGAGGGCACATGGCTGCTAGTGCTCTCCGTGCTCCTCGGCGCCTCGGCCATCTGGCTGGTCCGACGACGGGCGACCTAGGCACACCGGGAACGGAACGGGGGCATCGATCGCCAGGCGTGCGCAGATCGCCCACTCTGGTGCCCGGCAGCGATCACGCCTTCCAGACAAGGAACCGCCCATAACGGCGGCTACGTGCGCGCCTCCACCATGGAACGCCCTCATACCAGGTAATCGCGCTGGCCGCCACCGGGCAGCTCGGCATGGCCGCCGCTGGGCAGATCCGGCTGCCCGTCGTCAGCCGCGTGCCGTCGTTAACGGTCAGGGCAGCAGTCTCCCGCATCGGGCACCAGCCGCTCGTCACCTCCTGTCGCGTGGCCGATCGTGAGTTGAACCGGATGCGCTGGCTTGATACCTGTGACGGAGTTGAGCGTCCATCGGTGGTCAGAAACCTAAGGCAGACCGACGCAGGTTCATCGCTGTCCTCGCACCCGGCAGACGATCGCGTGCGGATCGTGTCGTTGAAGTGCTGCACGCGACTCAAGGCCGCCGGAAGTCTTTGCACCACGATTCTGGCTAGCCGGCGTACGAGTTACGTGCAGTACAGGTCACACGCGGCCCGGCACGGCACGGCACCGCCCGCGCGGCCCGGCTCGCCGGGCATGTCCGCCCCGCAGCTGGACACCCGCCCCCGGTTCCAGCGTCGTTTCAGCGTCGTTTCAGCGCTGTGTTCTAGCGTGCAGCGTCATCAGGCACTACCGAAGCTGGCGCCGCGATCGGCGTGACAGCCGGCGGCCCGGCGGGCGGCAAGGACGAAGGGGATGGCGATGAGACTGCGCAGACTGGCGCTTGTGCTGGCGGCCGGTGTGCTGGCGGCCGGGATGAGCGCCGGCACCGGCGGGACGGCACAGGCGGCGACGGCCGACCTGGTGTCGCCAAGCCCTGGTTCCACGGGCGCCTGGTACGAGATCTATGCACCGCTGATCAACCACTCCAGCTTCTACCAGTGCCTGGATGTGCCGTACGCGTCCGTTCAGCCCTATCAGGCCGTACAGGCGTATCACTGTCATGGCTACGATTCCAGCGGCGCCAACCAGCGCTGGAAGTTCTGGCCGAACGGTGACGGCACGTACCAGATCCAGAACGTGAACAGCCAGCTGTGCCTGGAAGCCTTCGTGTTCGGGGTTCCGCCGGTCTGGCAGTACTACTGCGACGGGTTGCAGGATGAGCGCTGGCGGATCATTTCCGGAATCGGCGGCCAGTTCGAGCTGACCATCCTGACGTCGCCCGGATATTGCCTGGCCGTGCACAACGTCTCAGGCGATTCGAGCGCTGTCTGGCTCCAGCCCTGCAACCCGGGCGGCGCCCTGCTGACCTGGCAGCTCGGCTAGCACCGGACACGGCCGGCCCGGCATCTGGTGGCGGCCACCATATTCGAGGCCCGGTCGCGTCGGCAACCTCGCCTCGCCAGGTACTTCGTGGTAACGATCTCACGCCTTGTAACCACCACCATTAAAGATCTTTAGCTCGTAACTCCACGATCAGCAACGCTGCTGACGATCCGCCGGGATGGCCGTGGAGTGATGTCAGAGCACCGAGAAGCCCGCGGGCAGGCCCGGCCGGCCGGTGACAGCAAGCAGCAGCGGGCCGGCCAGGCCATCAGCGACGGCGAGGTCGGCAACGATGGTCAGCGCCTGCGCGGCGGCGGCTGCGGGGACTTTCGGGGGCACGCCGAGCACTATGGCGAGATCGGCGGTATGGACGGCCAGTTCGAACGTCCGCGTGGGAAGATAGTCCGCCAGCCTCATGCCGCCGGCGATCGTCATCACCAGTGTTCCGCCGTCCTGGGTATCTACCAGCGCCACAACGCGTGCGGCGATCTGCGCCACCGCGGCAGCGGGATCGCTGCCCAACGCGGTCCCGGCGTCGCGTCCACGGGCTGCGACAGCGGGCTGGGCGGCCGCCGCGCGCGTCGCCCGGAAATAATCGGCGGCGGAAGCGACCTCAGCGGCTGGAGCAGGGCGAGCAAGGTAGCTCTCGACCGTCAGCAACGCGCGACTGGTGTGGCCGACCAGGGAGCGCACATCCCACTCGCCCAGGCCCGGCCGGTCCCACCGGTCACCTGCAAGGGCCGCCGTCCGCACGAACCACCCCGCGGCATCGGCGAACGCCGTGCAGGAGTTGTCCCACGAAAAGGTCATGCACCCGAGGCTAGGCGCCCGGCGGACATAATGACCCTCGGGCACCGCCTGAAAGCCCATCCCGGCTTCAAGATCGCCGCGCCGAACGGCGGATAGTTCGTCGCGCTTTCCTGATCGGGTAGTCACATGGAGTGGTCTCTGGCCGTCGGGTGGCGCAGGTAGCCGTTGTCCCGGGCGGCAGTGGGATCGTTCCCCGCGCCGCGCGCTGTCCGCGGTGCCGGATACTGGACTGGGGAGGTCGCCATGCTGGAGGAGTTCGCGGATCTGTCCACTGCGCTGGTGGCTGATGCGTGCGTGCGCTGTGGTATTCCGCTGCGGGCCGCCCATCCGGGAATCGGGGCGGTCGTGGCCGGCCAGCGGATCGCTGGGCGGGTCCTGCCGGTGCGGCACTACGGCAGCGTGGACGTGTTCCTGGAGGCTTTCGGCCGGGCCGAAGCCGGCGACGTGCTGGTCATCGACAACGGCGGCCGCCTGGACGAGGCCTGTGTCGGCGACCTGGCGGTGCTGGAGGCCCGGGCCGCCGGGGTGGGGGGCCTGGTCGTGTGGGGCCTGCACCGCGACACCCCGGAACTCGCCGCGATCGGCCTTCCGGTCTTCAGCTACGGCAGTTACCCGGCCGGGCCGGTGCGGCTGGACGAGCGGGAGCCCGAGGCGCTGGTCACCGCGCGGTTCGGGTCGCACCTGGTCAGCGCCGGGGACACCGTCTTCGCCGATGACGACGGCGCGTTGTTCGTCGCGGCACAGCACGCCGGGCAGGTGCTGGCCGCCGCGCACCAGATCTGGCAGACCGAGCGGGACCAGGCCCGCTGGATCCGGGAAGGGCAGACACTGCGCGAGCAGACCGGTTTCGGTGACTACCTGGCCCGGCGCGCCACTGACCCGTCATACACTTTCCGGCGGCATCTGCGCGGCATCGGCGGAGCCATCGAAGAATAGGATCTCCCGGGCGCCGGGCACCAGCCCGCTCAGGGCCTGGCGCCGGCCATAAACCGCGCCGGATCACGCAGGCCGGATCCGGCGACGGCCATCTTCGGGCACCCGCGATGTGCGGCGACGGTCCGGGAAGATGCAGCCGGACGAGAGGCACCGTCATCCCGCCCGGCCGCGGGCTGCCAAGATCACTCGATGCCATCGTCTTGGCCGCTGCCCTCACACACAGTCGCAGCACAGCAGCAACCACGCTGCCGCTGACAGCCGCCCGGGAAACCCGCCCGCCAGCGGACTCAGAATGACCATCCGGGACCGCGTAGCTCGCCATTCCGGCCGGTCCGACCCAGCGCCAGATCGGCGGGACAAAACGACGACCGGGGACTCCGGTTTGTGAACGAGGGCCGGTAGGCTCGCGGTCGGCGCGGCGAGGTCGCGTCGTGACATGACGGATAGAGGACTTGAACTGATGGCAACAGGAACCGTGAAGTGGTTCAACGCCGACAAGGGCTTTGGTTTCATCGCTCCCGATGACGGGACGACTGTCAACGGCCAAGTTGCGGTGGCTCTGGCTCAATTGTCGTGAGGCGGTCTGCCCGGCGTGTCCGGTGGCGTCGTGATCATCATGTTTGTGATCATGCGGGGCGTGCGATCTTGAGGTTCTCACCGTCCTGCTCCCGCACCTGGCCGGCCTGGCGTTCGAGGGTGCCGTCACTGCGGGCAGGTCGGTGCATGTGCTGGCCCGGGCCTGTGCCAGCGGGGCAGCCTGCCCGGGCTGCGGCGTGGTGTCGCGGCGGGTGCACAGCCGATATGAGCGGAGGCTGGCCGATACCGCGAGCGGCGGCCAGGAGGTGCTCATCTGCTTGCAGGCCCGCCGGTTCTTCTGCGGTAACGACGCGTGCGTGAAGGCTACGTTCGCGGAGCAGGTACCGGGCCTGACCACCCGCTATGGCCGGCGCACCCGCGGCCTGGATGGCGTGCTGCAGGCGGTCGCGCTGGCCCTGGGCGGCCGGGCCGGTGCCCGGCTCACTGGCCGGCTGGCCTGCTCAGCGAGCCGGTCCACGCTGCTGCGTCTGATCCGTGCCGCGCCTGACCCTGATAGCGGGACCGTGCTGGTGCTGGGCGTTGATGACTTTGCCCTGCGCAGGGGGCATGTCTACGGCACCGTGCTGGTCGATATCGAGACCCGGCGGCCGGTGGACATCCTCCCGGAGCGGTCCGCGGAGTCCTTCCGGTCATGGCTGGACGCCCACCCGGGCACGGAGATCATCTGCCGGGACCGCGGTGGCTGCTACGCCAACCCTCGGGAATTGCATCTGACGGGCGTGTTTTCGCTGGTCGCCTGATGAGGGGCGTTCCGCAATAGCCGCGGGCCGCTGGTGAGCGATGCTGTCTGACCTCGCCGGTTGCGTGATGATCCCGTCTGGTGAATGATCCTGCCTTCAAACGGAAGAGATTTGAGGGGCTGGAGGGCGGGTTGGGGCGAGACGAGCTGGCTGGCGCGGCGCGCCTGGAGCTGGTGTCCGGGGTGGCTCAGCTGCGGCCCGAGGATGCGATGCTCGACGCGATGCTGCGGGGCTGGCGGGCGCAGCAGAAGTCGCGGGGGATGCGAGATGAGACGGCCGGCGACCGGGAACGGCTGGTCCGCCGGTTCTGCGAGTTCACCAACGAGTATCCGTGGCGCTGGACGGCCGGTCACGTGGATGAGTGGTCGGCGTACCTGACGGGCGAGCGGCACCTGGCACCGTCCACTATCCGCGCTTACCAGGGCGATGTGCGGTTGTTCACCGAGTTCCTCATCGACGCCCGCTATGGCTGGGGACCGGCATGCGAGGAGGCCTTCGGCACCTACCCGGTGGCGATCTGTCATGAGTGGAACACCCTGGCTCATCTCAACGACTATGAGGGCAGCCCGGAGGCCAGGCCGTTCACCCGCGAGGAGCTGCAGCGTTTCTTTGACTACGCCGACGAGCAGGTCGAGCGGGCGGTGCGGTCCGGGCGCAAGGGCGCCCTGGCCGCCTACCGGGATGCCACCATTTTCAAGGTCATCTACGGGTGGGGGCTGCGCCGGAACGAGACGGCCAGGCTGGATGTGGCCGACTTCGGCCGCAACCCGCGGGCGCCGCAGTTCGGCCGGTACGGCACGCTCAACGTCCGCTATGGCAAGGCGAAGAAGGGCCAGCCTCCGCGGCGCCGGAACGTGCTGTCGGTGATGGGCTGGGCGGTGGAGGCCGTCGCTGACTATGCCGAGAACGTCCGTCCCCGGTTCGGTTACGCCGATCATCCGGCGCTGTGGGTCACCGAGCGGGGCAGCCGGGTCAGGCCGTCGGAGATCAACGCCCGGTTCGTGGCCTACCGGGACGCGCTAGGGCTGCCCGCCGCGCTGACGGTGCACTCTGAGCGGCACGCCTACGTCACGCACCTGACCGAGGACGGCGTTGACCGGCGCTTCATCCAGCAGCAGGTCGGCCACGAGTGCGACAGTTCCACCGCCGTCTATACCCACGTCAGCGATGACTTCATGAATACGGCCCTGAGCAGGGCACTGGCTCCGGCATTCGCCGGCGTGTGAGGAGGCGAGCCTGGATGGGCGGCAAGCTGGATTACCGCTGGCACCTGCGCAAGGTCATGGCGGACCGCGGGATGTTCTCCACGACCGACCTGATCCCGCTGCTGGCCGACCGCGGGATCACCTTGTCTTCGAGCCAGGTCTACCGCCTGGTCGTGGAGCGGCCCGAGCGATTGGGCCTGAAGATCCTCATGGCGCTGCTGGACATCCTGGACTGCACGATGGATGACCTCATCGAACCCGTCGCCGCACCTGGCGCCGCCCAGCGGCCTAGGAAGGCCGCGGCCGGCGGAACGGCGGACGCCGCGGGCGTCGGTGCCCTGCGCCCGAAGCGGGCGCGGGTCACCGGGACGCCGCCGTGACAGGCAGCTCCGGCAGGCCAGCTTCGGGTGATCCGGTCGATGGCCTGCTCACCTTGCTGTCGGAGCTGGAACCGGTCCTGAGCCCGGAGGTGGTCTTGGAGGCCCTGGGGCAGGCGGCTGCCCGCCCCGACGGGCGGCGCCGCATCGCCCGGTCCGTAGCGGACCGGCCCAGCCTGCTCACCGGCCAGGGCGCTCGCGCCGAGTTCCCGGGCGTCTTGCGGTTCATCAGCGCCCTGGTCAAGGCTGGCGCTGTCGCCGTGATCGAGCCGCCGTGTCCGCGCTGCGGCAGGCACATGCAGCTCAGCGCCCTGGTCGACGGACTGCGCCTTTGTGCCGGGTGCGTCAAGAAGGCGCGGGCACTGCGCTGCGGCCGGTGCGGCGCGGTGAGGTCCCCGGCTCGCCGCAACGACAACGGGCAGGCCATCTGCCAGAACTGCTGGCGCCGGGACCCGCGCAGCTGGAAACCTTGCGCCAGGTGCGGGAACTGCCGGCGCGTCGCCGCGATCACCGGGGCCGGGCCGGTCTGCCAGAGTTGTCGGCCGGGTCCCGCTGTTGCCTGCAGCATCTGCGGGTTAGCCGGCAGCCGGATCGGCATGTCACGGGCGACCGGCACGCCGGTATGTGAGCGGTGCCGCAAGCGCTGGATCACCTGCTCGCGCTGCGGCAGCGGGGCGCCGCTGAAGGGAGGCACGCTGGGCGAGCCGTTGTGTGCGCACTGCCTCAACCCCGACCCTGCCTTCTGGAAACGGTGCGCGGTCTGCCAGGTGACCTGGCAGCTGTCGGCAGCTGAGTGCACGCGCTGTTCCCTGGACCGGAAACTGAAGCAGATCTGCACCCCGCCCGGCGGCACCGCCGCACCGGAGCTGGACCGGCTGCGCGAGGCCCTTGTCCGCGTCGACCGTCCCGACCTCATGCTCGACTGGCTGAAGACGGCCGGCGTCCGCTGCGCCCTCCAGGCTGTCGCAGCCCACCGCGCCATAACGCACGAGGCGCTCGACACGCTGCCGCCGGGCCGCACCCTGGTCCACCTGCGGTCGATGCTGGTCGCCACGGGCGCGCTCCCCGCCCGGGACGAGCGCCTGGTCGCGCTGGAACGCTGGATCGGCCAGGTCATCGCCGAGCGCACGTCTCCCGAGCACCGGCGCGCCCTGCACGGATACGCCGTCTGGCACCAGCTGCGCCGGCTGCGCAGCCGGCTCCAGGCCCAGCCCGCCTCCCGCCAGCAGGTGAAAAACGTCCGTGACCAGGTCACCGCCGCCGCAGCGTTCCTGGACTGGCTAGAGGCGCGCGGGCTGACCCTGGCCGCCTGCACCCAGGCCGAGCTGGACCGGTGGCTGGCCGGGAACTCTAGCTACCTGGCCCGGTCGGCGAACTTCGTGCGATGGGCCGTGGCCCGCCGCCACGCCTCCCGCCTCACTGCCCCGTCATCACGCTGGACCGGCCCAGCCGGGCCGCTTGACCAGGACCGCCGGTGGGCAGACGCGCGCCGGCTCCTGCACGACGACACCTGCCCGGCCGCCGACCGGGTCGCCGGGCTGCTGATCCTGCTCTACGCACAGAAACTCAACGTCATCACGGCGCTGACGATCCAGCATGTCCTGCACCAGGACGGCCGCACGCTCCTGCGCCTGGGCAGCAGGCCCATCGTGCTGCCCGCCCCGCTGGACGCCCTCGTCGGTGCGCTTGCGGCCGGCCGCAAGGCACCGGGCACCAGCCTGCTCGACGTCCCTTCCTCCTGGCTGTTCCCGGGACGCCGGCCAGGAAGCTCGCTGACCGAAGACGCGCTCGCCCAGCGGCTCCATGCCCTCGGGATCAGCCCGCGCCAGAGCCGTAACACAGCCCTGTTCACCCTGGCCGCCGACGTCCCGGCCGCGATCCTGGCCAAGACGCTCGGCATCCACATCAAGGCGGCCATCCAGTGGCAGAAGATCTCCGGCGGGGACTGGGCCGCCTACGCCGCCGACGTCGGCAGCCGCCTGGAACACTGACCAGATGCCAGGTCTGCCTGAACTCGACATCGCCCGCGTCCGCCGCTGGTGCGGGCAACGCGTCCCTGAGCATGCCCGCGACCAGGTCCGGGTGGAATGCGACATCGCCCCGCGGCACCTGACGATCGTCGAGTGCCGTCCGCCGTGGCGCCAGGGCACCGGCCCGGAATGGACACGGTTCCCCATCGCCCGGCTCCGCTACACCCAGGCCACCAGGACCTGGACCTTGTACTGGCGCGACCGTAACCTGCGCTTCCACCTCTATGCCCAGCTCGAGCCGTCACCGGAAGTTGGTGACCTGCTGGACGAGATCGACGGCGATCCAGTCGCGATCTTCTGGGGATAGCCCGTCCAGGCTGAGGCATTCAGAGTGTTTCAATACCTGACTGTGCCATTAGAAGGCGCCACCGCGGGCGCGCCGCTGGCCATCCAGGTCGCCGACCGGTGGCATCTGTGGCACAACCTGGCCGAAGCGGTCGAGCGTGCCGCCGGCCGCCACCGCCCCTGCCTGCAAGAATCACCACCTGCCCACCCCGGCCCCGAGCCGGCCCCGGCTGCCCCGCGGGCTGCTGAGGCAGGACTGGCCGCGCGGACGCGGGCCCGCCATGGCGAGGTTCACGCCGCGCTGGGCCGCGGGCTGACCATCACCCAGATCAGCCGCACCCTAGGACTGGAACGCAAGACCGTGCGCCGCTACGCCACCGCCGCCACCCCAGACCAGCTGATCTCCGGCACCCGCCTGACCCGGCCGGGGCTGCTCGGCCCCCACCAGGCCTACCTGCGCCAGCGCTGGGACGAAGGCATCCGGAGCACCGAACGGCTGCACGCCGAACTGCGCGAACGCGGCTACCGCGGCAGCCTGCGCACCCTGCGCCGGCTCACCGCCCAACTGCGCCAGCACACTGCCATCCCGGCGCCGCCGCCAGCGCCTGCGGCCAGGAAAGTGGCCAGCTGGATCCTCACCCCGCCCGGCAAGCTCGCCGACGCTGACCGCGCCGCGCTCGCGCAGATCACCGCCCGCTGCCCCGAACTCAGCGCCACCCGGGAACTGGTCCGCGACTTCGCGGACATGCTCTGCCACCGCCACGGCGAGTGCCTGGAAGCCTGGGCTGCGCAGGCCGAAAGCAGCCCGGTCAGCGAGCTGCGCAGCTTCAGCAAAGGACTCCGCAAAGACTGGGCCGCCGTCACCGCCGGGCTCACCGTCCCCTACAGCTCGGGCCCGGTAGAAGGCCACGTCAACCGCATCAAGATGATCAAAAGACAGATGTACGGCCGGGCGAAACCCGACCTGCTCCGAAAACGCGTCCTGCTCGCCAACTGAGCCCGTCACGACAATTGAGCCAGAGCCGTTGCGGTCCCCGCTGGTGGCCAGATAAAAGTCCCCATCCCTCGGGTTGATCATTTCTTGTTCAGGGCGGTTCCTCCTCGGGCTCGGGCCTGGCGCATCCGGTACGAATCGCCGTCTGTGACCACGACGTTCGCGTGATGGAGCAGGCGGTCCAGGAGGCTGACGGCGGTGGTGTGCTCGGGCAGGAACCGGCCCCAGGACTCGAATGGCCAGTGGCTGGCGATGCCGAGGGCGCGGCGTTCGTAGGCGGCGGAGACGAACCGGAACAGCAGCTGGGCGCCGGTGTCGTCGAGCGGGGCGAAGCCGACTTCGTCGACCAGGATCAGGTCGTTGCGGAGCAGGTTCTCGATGATGCGGCCGGCGGAGTTGTCGGCCAGGCCGCGGTAGAGGGTCTCAGTCAGCTCGGCGGCGGTGAAGTAGCGGACCTTGTGCCCGGCGTGGACGGCGGCGGCGCCGAGGGAGACCAGGACGTGGCTCTTGCCCGTGCCGGCCGGCCCGACCAGGCACAGATTCTCTTTGGCCCGGATCCATTCCAGGGTGGCGAGGTAGTCCAGGGTCGGGCCGGGGATGGAGCACGCGGACCGGTCCAGCTCATCGAGGGTCTTGATCACCGGGAACGCGGCCGTCTTCATCCGGGTCCGGGCGCTGGACGCCTCGCGGGCGGTGATCTCGGCGTCGATCAGCGTGCGGAGCAGTTCCTCCGGCGCCCACCGCTGGGTCCTGGCGGTGATCAGCAGTTCGGGGGCGAGCTGCCGGATGGCGGACAGCTTGAGCCGCCGCAGCCCGGCGGCGATGTCGGGTGCCAGCGGCGGCGGCGCCGCGATCATGACAGCCCGCCGATCGCGTAGTCGGCCAGCGGGCGGACCGGGACGGCGGGCAGGTCCAGGTTCAGCGTGTCACCGGGGAAGCGGGGCTCAGGCACGCCCGCCCCGGCGGCCAGGATCGACCGCACGTCGGCGGGCCGCCACCGGCAGAACGCGACCGCCCGGTCCAGCGCGGCGAGGAAGTCCTGATCGCCGTGCGCCGCGCGCAGCGTGTTCAGCTCGGCCAGGTCGGTGCCGAGCCGGGTGCTGCCGGCTGCGGCGGCACCTGTGATGAACGCCTCGGCGACCGGGCCGAGCGAGCAGAACTCCTTCTCCGCCGCGGTCTTCGGCCGCGCCGCACGACGGGGCGCGGCCCGCGGCCCGCCGTAGTGCTCATCACGGACCGATGCCTCACCGGGCGCGACCAGCAGGTGCTCAGCCACAACCTCCCCGGCGCCGTCGCTGATCGCCAGCAGCCGGCCGTCGCCGGCGCGCAGCCTGACTTCGGTGCCGATCAGGCGGACGGGCACGGAGTAGCGAGCCGATCCGAACCGGACGCAGGACAGCCGGTCGACCTTGCGGCTGATCATCTTGCCGGCGCTGGCCCGCAGCGACGGCAGCGTGCCCAGCAGCTCCCGCTCGGCCACCAGCCGCTCCGCCGGAACCGCGCAGATCTCGCTATGCACCGCGCCGTTGACCTCGGCACACCACGCCGCCGCGGCATCGTTCGCCGCGGCCAGGTCACCGAACGGCGCCTGCGCCGCCATCAGGTCGGCCTTGGCATAGCCGACCAGGTTCTCAACAATTCCTTTCGATTCCGGATCCGCCGCCTCGCAGAAATCAGGCCGGAACCCGTAATGACTGGCGAACCGGACGTACTCCGCCGTGGGCACCACGACATTGGCGACCACGCCGCCCTTCAGGCAGCCCATCCGGTCGGCCAGCACCTTGCCCGGCACCCCGCCGAGGACCTCGAAGCACTCCGCCAGCATCGCCAGCGTCGTCTCCGACTTCTCATCAGCGGCGAACCGCACGAACCGGACCCGCGACCACGCCAGCACCGCGCAGAACACGTGCAGCCCGCCCTCGGCGCCCCAGTCGATCACCAGATGCTCACCCGGCGACCACACCGCCGGCCGCCGGCCGCGGTGATGCTCACCGCGCCACGCCTGCTTGCACTCCGCGACCAGCCGCCGCAAGTTCCGCGCCGACCCCGCATAGCCGGCCGCCTGCGCAGCCGGCAGCAGCCGCTTCGCCGAGATCCGCCCCGCCGTCGCCTTCACCCGCCCGGCAACCAGCTCCGCGACGGCGTCATAGTTATGGCCACGGCTGGCCCGCCCGGGAGCACCACCGCCGGCCTCATGCCGCGCGATCACCCGCTTCACGGTCTTGTGCGTCGTGCCGCTGATCACAGCGGCGCCACGGTACGTGCCCACCTCCCGGTAGGCCGAAATGATGTCCATCCGTTCCCTCGCAGACTTCAATGGAAGCTCCCCGGGCGGTGCGGTGACTGGCTGACACCGCCACCGTCACCGCCCGGGCCTCAACCTCCGGGACGACACGACGAACGAGGGATGGGGACTTTTAACTGGCCACCAGCGGCGACCTCGACCCGGCCACACACGGGGACTTTCTCACGGCCATGGACAGCCTGGCCGAGCGGTCCGGGGATTTCCGGTTTCCTGGTCCGTGATCGCGGTTCGAATTTCACCCGCTCCCCCGATGCGGTCTTCCAGGCCGCGGGTGCCACGATCTTGCGCACTTGCTGTGCAGGCGCCGCGGATGAACACGATCTGCGAGCGCCTGGCCGGCACCTTGCGCCGTGAGGTCCTGGACCGGACCCTGATCCCGGGCCAGGCGCACCTGCAAGCCGTCCTGGCCGAATACCAGGAGCATCACAACACCGCCCGGCCACACCAGGGCATCGGCCAGCGCATCCCGGACGCAGAACACCACGATCCCCGCATCGCCAACGCAGACCCCGAAACGTGGCAGATCCGCCGAAAACCCGTCCTGAACGGCCTGATCAACGAATACGAGCGGGCCGCCTAAAGACCGTGAAGGCCCAGGTCAAAGCCATAATCCTATTTTCGAGCGGCACAAGATCGCTCCCCGAAGTGCAGGTCACAGCCGCTGGCCGACTATTGACACCCCACAGGCATCTTCCTGGCGTCGCGGAACCCGGCGGGTGCCTGGCAGGCCGTACAGAATTCCTGTCCAGCAAACTCCAGCGCCGGGCAGATCATTGGAGCCCGTTACTGGCCACGGAATGCCCTATTCGCTGGGACGAAAACAGAGTAGTATAAAGGTAACGCTCTGGACCCAGGCAGCTGTAACCGCATTTTTAAAATCGTGGTTGCGCGGCAGGGCCCGGATTTTTTTTCGTGCACGGAACGGTGCAGGCAAGACGCCACAAGCCAAGGGACGTGAGCAACCCTCGGGAGAATTACTTCTCCTACAGCGATCTACCCGGCATGACTGACTACCGCGTGCGTCAACTCGTCGCTGACCAAAGGGAGTCGGTTATGGGAATCATCGCCTGGATCGTTCTGGGCCTGGCCGCCGGGCTGCTCGCCAGCATGCTGGTCCCCGGCCGCAGATCACAGGGCCTCATCCTTACGTGCGCGATCGGTGTCGCAGGTGCGCTGCTGGGCGGCTGGGCTGCCACCCGGCTGTTCCACATCCACAGCCTGCAGGGGTTCTTCAACCTGTCCACCTGGCTGACGGCTATCGCCGGGGCGGCCATCTTGCTGTTCGCCTACCACCTGGTCACCGGGCAGACGGGCCGGTCCCGCCGGTCCCGCTGGTTCGCGCACCGCTAAGACCGGCCACCGGCGGGGTCTTCCGCCGCGGCCCGGGCGCGCAGTCCTCCATCAGAAAGCAGGCGAGAATTGTGTCAACCATGACCATCGCGGCCATCGTGGCCGCCGTCATCGTGGCCGGTGCCCTGGTCGCCGGCGTACTGGCCGTCATGCGGCGCCGGCGGCTTCAGCAGCGCTTCGGCGCGGAATACGGCCGGCTGGCCGGCGAACGCGACAGCAAGCGCAAGGCCGAAGCTGAGCTGACACAGCGCGAGCGGCGAGTGCGGGGTCTTGACATCCGCCCGCTCACCGACGCCGCGCGCGCGGGTTATGCCGATCAGTGGGCTGGCATCCAGGAGCGGTTCGTCGACGCCCCGGCCGACGCTGTCGCAGGCTCGCAGTTGCTGGTGGCGGCGGTGATGACCGAACGGGGCTACCCGGTGCAGGAGCCTGATCAGGTTCTGGCGGACCTGTCCGTCGGGCACGCCAGCGTCCTGGACAGCTACCGGGCGGCCGAGGAAGTCAGCCGCAGGGCCGATTCAGGCACGGCTTCCACCGAGGACCTGCGGCAAGCCATGATCAACTACCGGGTGCTCTTCGCTGACCTGCTCGGCGGCGCGGCTGATGCAGACTCCGGGCCAGCCACCGCCGAACTTGCGCCGCCTGGCCGTCCCAGATGACACAGCGCCGGGCACCAGTGACACGCAGGTTACTGAATCTCAGCCCGGCCTGGCCGCCAGCGACCCCGTCGCTGACCGCGCGAACCAGTCACTCGATGAATCAGACGTCAGGGAGATGACCAGATGACCTCACTTAGTGAGACCACCGCCGAAGACCAGATGTTCACCGCAAACGCCCCGATCGCGCCGGCCGAGTCCCCGGGCCCGGCCGTGGTGATAGCCGCCGATGAGTCTCAGCTGTCCAGTCCCGCAGTCTGGGAATACCAGGACGTCACCGCACCCGGCAGCCCTGCCGAAGAGCCGGGTGCCTGCGGCGAAGCGGAAGCTGAGACCTCCCCGGACGCTGCGGCGCCAGATGCGGCGCCTGAGCCCAGTCCCGGATCACCTGGCGCCAGTGACGGCACAGGTCCCGCGGTGCGCTGGCCCGAGATCCAGGCCACGTTCGTCGACGATCCGCGCGCCTGCCTTGAACTGGCCGCCCAGGTCACCGGCGACAGCGCCGAAGCGCTCACCGCATCCATCCAGGAACAACAGCACACACTGCTCTCAGCCTGGCAGCACGACGACGCCAGCACCGAAGACCTGCGCGTCGCGCTCCAGCACTACCGCACGTTCTGGAACCGCCTCGAAGACATCACCCGCGCACCCTGACCACCCGCCAATGAATGCATCCGCCGCCCGCGATTTCTCCCCAGATAGCCAGACCAGCCACCCGTCCTGCGGGTCGGTGCAATAAAGACAGGAGCTACCGATGTTTATCGGGGTCTTCGAAGTTAGCCGGGGCCAGGTTGCCGTCCGGTTACCAGATGTGATCGCTTGAGCCCGTACCCGGCGTCGCCGAAGCGGTCGCGGCGGCCGTACCTGGCCCGCACGACGCGCTGCTGGACGTCCCTGGTCATATCGGCAGCGAGCTGCACGGATGGAACAAGTCCACGACCAGCCGGGCGGCTGGGGATGGGGGGCCGGCCGCGGCGGTGCTCAGTCCCCTTGCATGGCACTGCGGTGGCGCTCCTCAGGTAGCCGCATCACGGGGCGCACGGCGCGATCTCGTCACGCACGGCGGACAGGCCACGAGCTATTCCGAGATAGCCGTGCAGTGCGGGGCCAGGATGATCTTGATATGCCCGGAGCGCCGAGCACGATGTAGTACTCATGGCTCGCGGAGACCGTCCAGGCGTGACCGGTCAGGTCAGCGGACCCGCGCGCGTCGGTCATGCCGGCTGCCCAGGTATGGACGGCGGCGTTGCCGGCGCAGTCGGCCCCGAACAACTCGTACCTGGAATGCGGCTGCCCGCCGGTGATCTGGGCGGTCACGATGACCTGCGCCGGCCCGGCAGACGAGCGGACCGCGAACACGGTCACCTGGCCTGCCAGCGGCCCGGGTGACGGGAGTGCCTCAGTGCTGCTGGAGAGTGCCAGTGCGGGGCCGGGGGGAGCAAGCGCGCGGTTTGTGCGCAGCTGCCGATGCAGTGATGCCGCCTCACCGCGGTAATGCACGGCGGCGAGGATCGCCCCGGTCAGTGCCGCCGCGACCAGCACCAGCGCCGTCGGCCAGGCGACCCGGCGCGAGAACGTCCGCGGGTCAGCGGTGATTACGTCAGCTGGCCGTGTGGGCTGCACATGGCAATTAGAGACCGGCAGCAACAGCCCGTCAAAACAGTCGCCAGAGCCCGGGCGGTTGTGCCGCATGCGCGCCAGAACCGGCCGGCGCGGTCTGACGGGCGCGAGCTCAGCTCCGGCGCCCGTCCAAGGCGATCTGATAAAGAGGGGTAACCGGGCGAGGCCAGGAGGAAGCTGGTCCCGAATCCGGCGAGGACATCGACGCCGGTGATCGCGCAAACCTCACCACGAGCTTGCGGGCCGCCATCGGCGCGACAGATGCCAGGTCTGCCTCGGCCAGCGGCCGGGCAGGCGACGCAGGGCCAGTCGCAGCGTCGGCAGATTCTTTGCCGTCGCCGCGAAACCGGGCCGGCCGCGACAAGTCGATCTTGCCGCCTCCTGGCGTGGCAGCTTTACGGGTCTTCGGAAGCTAGCCCGGGTCGGGTTGGCGTCCCGTTAGATGTGATCGCCGTGGTGTGACGGCCGGTGACCGCCGGGCGGTTCGGGTGCATGCGGTCCGGACGCGGCGGCGCTGGTTCGCCGGGTTGCGGAAGGAATAGGCCAGCGACCCGCCGACTCCAGTCCCCGAACCGTTCGCCGCGATGCTCACCGAACTGGCCGCCAACCGCGTGAACATGAACACCGCCGCCAATCCTGGCTGCCAGTGGCTGTTCCCCGGCCAGCGCGCCGGCCAGCCCCTCATGCCCATCGGGCTCCGCCGACAGCTCCACGAACTCGGCATCCCGCTCACCCAGGCAAGGACAGCAGCGTTCCGCCAGCTCGTGCTCCAGGCCCCGCCTCCGGTCGTCGCCCGCTCCCTCGGCTTCGACTACGGCACCGCCACCGAACACGCCATCGCAGCAGGCGGCACCTGGAACCGCTACCCGGCCGCGCGCAGGGACAGCACCCTGGCGCCTCTGCACCCCAGCCGGGGAGGGGCGCCTTGACCAGCCGTCTGACCGCTGTGCTCCGCGCGGCCGCTGACGGCCTGCCCGCCGGTGAGGCAGCCCAGCTCACCATCACACGCAGTGATCGGGTTCGCTGGGCCTCGGCCGTGCAGTATGCCACGGCTTGGGCTGCATCCAGCACCGGACTTCTCTGAGCAACGGCTGTCCCGCAGGCACAGGCTCCGTCTACAGGTGGTCCGCGGCCCGCCTGAATTCGTCCTTACCTGGCTGCTGTGCCGTATCGCGAGTGATCGGCTTGCGCCCGCAAATCATTCAGTGTTATACATAACCATAACAATCTTTCGGCCGGTCCAGTCCGGGAAGGGACGTGCAGTGTGATCGACTTCCATGTCGATAAGGCGGGCAGCGTGCCCGTCTATGCGCAGCTGGTGCGCCAGGTGCGGGAGGCGATGCGGCTGGGTCTGCTGCATCCCGGTGACCGGCTGCCAACCGTGCGAGAGGTCGTCACCTCGTGCACAGTGAATGCGGCCACCGTGCTCAAGGCGTATCGCGAGCTGGAGATGTCCGGGCTCGCCGAGTCCCGGCAGGGTTCTGGGACGTTCGTCACCGGCACTCTGGGATCTGCTGATCCCCACGTCATGGCCCGGCTGAGGGGCGGCTTGTCACGCTGGCTGGATCAGGCGCGCGAGGCAGGACTCGAAGACGAGGACGTCCAGGCGCTTGTGGCCTCCGTGCTCGCCCAGCAGGCAGCGGGCGCGCCACGAGCCGGAGATCCCGGTCCGGCACGGCGGGCCGCCGGTGCAGAAGTGGCACCGCGTGCCGCCGGGATCGGAGGTGCGGCGTGAGCGAGGAGCCGAGCGCCCTGGAGGCCAGGGGCCTGACCAAGCGCTACCGCGACGTGGTGGCGCTGAGCGAGTGCAGCTTCCAGCTGCCCGCGCACCGCATCATCGCGCTGGTCGGGGCCAACGGCGCGGGCAAGTCCACGCTGATGAGCATCGCCGCCGGGCTGCTGCCGGCCACCAGCGGTGAGGTCCTGGCCGGCGGGCAACGCGTTGACCCGCACCGCCGGCCCCGCCCGGCCGACACCGCGCACCGGGTCGCCATCCTCGCCCAGGACAAGCCGCTCTACCGCGACTTCACCGTCGCCGACATGCTGAAGTTCGGGCAGCACACCAACCGCGTCTGGGACCAGCGGCGGGCGGTGAACTGGCTGGATCGCTTCGAGGTGCCGCTCCAGCGGCGCTGCGGCCGGCTGTCCGGCGGGCAGCGCGCCCAGGTCGCCCTCGCGGTCGCGCTCGGCGGCTGCCCCGATGTGCTGCTGCTGGATGAGCCGCTGGCGAATCTGGACCCCGTCGCCCGCAGCGAGGTCACCGGGGAGCTGATAGCCGAGGTCGCCGACAGCGGCATGACCGTGACGATCTCGACCCACATCGTGGCCGAGCTCGCCGGGGTAGCTGAGTACCTGCTGCTGCTGGCTGCTGGCCGGCCGGTGCTGGCCGGTGACATCGAGGAACTGCTCACCGGCCATGTGCGGCTGGCTGGCCCCCGCGCGGACCTGCCACCGTGCCCCGGCGAGATCGTCCGGGCCCAGCACACCGAGCGCCAGTCCACCTTCATCGTCCGGCTACCCAGCCAGGCCGTGCCCTCCGCTGTCGCCCCGGGGTGGAGCAGCGGGCCGGTGACCCTCGAGCAACTGACCATCACCTACCTCAAGACGTCCGCGAAGCCGCCCCGAGTCCTGGAGGCCGCCGTATGAGCGCACTGAGCACACCCGGTTCTACCACCCCTGCGGCGTATCGCGGCCGGGGACGCGGCGGCGCGCGCCTGGCCGACCTGGTCTGGCTCACCTGGCGTCAACACCGCGCGGTCATCGTCGCGGGCCTGGCAGTCGCCGGGGTGGTCACCGGTTCCATGCTCTACGTCGCTGCGCGCATCGCGACGATCAACCAGGAGTGCAAGAACACGGCCTGCCCGCCCGGCTCGGCCCAGGCCGCGTCCCTCACAGGCCTCTTCGGACTCACCAATCTGTCGATCTACCTCACCATCATCGTGTTGTTCCTGCCGTTGCTGACCGGCGTGTTCCTCGGCGCCCCGCTGCTGGCCCGCGAACACGAGCAGCGCACCCTGCTGCTGGCCTGGAGCCAGGACATCACCCCGCAGCGCTGGCTGTGGACCAAGTTCGCGCTGCTCGGCGTCCTGACCGCAGCGGCGGGAGCGGCGGTGTCCGCCGCTGCCGGGCACCTGGCCCACATGGTGAGCATCGCGACCGGGCGGAGCTTGTTCTCCCTGTTCTCCGGCGCCGGGTTCCTGGTCACCGGCATGCTGCCGCTGGTGGTGCAGACCGTGGCGTGGCTCGCCATCGGTGTGGCGCTGGGCGCCGCGTACCGCCGCACCCTGCCCGCCATCTTCACCGCGCTCACCGGGTACATCGCCGTCCTCTTCCTTGTCGTGTGGCAGTATCCGTCCCTCATGACGCCGCTGACAGCCCTGGTCCCCATCAGCGGCAACCAGGACTTCACCTCCCGGCTGGGCGCCAGCATCCTGGTCGTCCACCAGGGCATGGACACGATCTACGACGCGTCCGGCCACGCCATGAACCGCGCCTCCGTGCAGTCGCTATGCCCGTCAGGGAACAGCGACTGCCCGGCGCAACACCACCTTATGGAAGCCCTGCGCTATCAGCCGGGGAGCCGGATTCCCGACTTCCACCTCATCCTGGCCTGCGGCTATTTCGCCCTCGGCGCGATCGCCGTCGCCGTCGTGTGGTGGCTGGTCCGGCGCACCAGCCTGAGCGCTGGCTAACGAACCCAAACCTTGATCCCAGCCCCGAGCCCGGCAATCGAGCTCGCCTGGCATAGCGCAGTAGCTTGAGGACCAAGGAACCGCCACCTGCCGGAAGCCCTCAGAGTTGCGAAGGCGAATACGACACAGTTGGATTCGGCAGTGCACCAGCATGGCTCTCTAGCTCATTGTTCTTATTGTGCTGTTCCTGCGAAGGCTCTAACCTGTCGCTGCACATGCCCACTGCACCAGCCTTCGCGCATCCCAGACAGGTCACTGATTAAAGAGCCCGGGATCGGTATCACCGCACGAGGTGGCGCCTCTTGCCTGGGCTCGACCATTACGCACCTTCGCTCCGCTACTTGCAGAGCGGCAGGCCAGTCCCGAGACGCGCCTTATCGTCCTGGTGTCAGGTCGCGGTACCGGGCCTCAACCAGGCAGTAAAGGCCGTAGCAGAACAGGCCGGAGGCGAGCAGCGCCAGCAGCCAGGAACCGTAGGGGGAGCCGGCCACCGAGCGGAAGACTGCGTCCAGGCCCTTCGCCTGCTCCGCGCTGGACAGCACCGCGGCCTTCACCAGGAAGACACCGACCAGGACGAACACAACAGCGCGCCCGGCCGAGCCGAACGCGCCCAGGGCCCGCGTGGCCATGGCGAGGGCCCGGGGCATCGGCCCGGCGGCGAATCGCTCCCGGAAGTTGAGCCGGATCGCCCGGCGTCCCGCCTCCAGCCCGGCCGCTACGGCCAGGATCCCGGCCAGGAGAAGCAGCAGGCGTCCCCCGCCCGTTCGCAGCAAGTCGGCCGCCATGTCCGTGTCCTGGCGCTGCTCGGACTGGGCCGTCTGCTGCGCCCGGGTTCCCGCCAGGAGCCTGGCGGTGGTCAGGCAGAAGATCGAGTACAGCACGAATCCCCACGACGACACCGCGCGCTGCCGCCACCTACCCAGCGTGCCGGTGGCGTGGTCCGGCCGGAACACGGCCTCCAGCAGCTGGGTGAGCGCGTACGCGGCGAGCCCGGCGACGAGCAGCACCAGCGGGACGCGTCCCCACGCGGGAGCGATGGCCGCCTGCACGGCCCCGGCGCTGCTCGCTGGCTCGCCCGCCCGCTCGTGCGCGGCGAGCGCCACGCGGAAGGCTAGGTAGCCGACCAGGAGATAGACGGTACCGCGGCAGGCCAGGCCGAGGCGCGAGCCCGCGCGCAGCCAGGCCCCGGATGCGCCCCGCGCTATCGACGCTGCAGCCGCGTCCAGGGCAGTCCTGCCTCGCTCGCGGGAGCCTTTCACCGACCGTTCGCCTCCCGCTAGCCAGTATGCGCGGTTCCGATCCAGCCCACCGGGCCTCCTGGCCTCCTGGCCGCGGCGGCTTCTGCGGCGATGCGGAAGGCTCCCGGCTCGGCCCGGGGCAAGCCGGCGGCCCTGGAGGCTGTCCCGGTCTTGCGCCGCCCGCTTGTTGCCCAGCAGCCGGACTCCGTCAGCCTTGCGGGTGTGGCGGCCCGGTACCTCGCCCGGCCCCCTTGTCACGCCGGGTCAGCCCCAGGGGCGCCGGGGTGCGGAATTTGCTGTGCCATCCGGCGGGGGCGAAGACGAGATCGGCTGATGTTGCGATGATCATGGCGCCGAGTGGAACGAGGCCCACGCGTGCCGCCGTGCCGTGCGGTTGATGCCCGCGGTGTGGCCGGAGTAATAGAGGCGCGAGTACTTCAGGGTGGAAGATCGTTCGGATGAGGGTCCCGGACACGGACATGGCCGCGACGAACCCAGCCTGCAGGCACTTCACGTCTCGGCTACCAGGCCGGCGACCGCTGCGCCGGGTAGCGCCAGGTCTGCCAGGTCGTCCGTGATCACCAGGCACAGGCCACGCGGCCTGCGAGGCCGGCGTGGCCCGCCGCCGCGGCCGGTCCTTTCCTGGCGGGGGTGGTGAGCGGTCAGGGCCGTCATGCGGGCGCGCCCGCGGATGTCCGGGCGGCCCGCGACATCAGTCCACCCGGCAGGCAGCGAGAACAGCACGCCGTCCTCATCGTGCAGGTGAACCCGGTCCTCGCCCCAGTTCTGACGATGCGCGACGAACTCAAAGTCCCGGCCCCACAGCGGATGGAACCGGAGGCCTCATCAGGCACTTGAGCAGCGGCCTCCCCCGCGTGAACTCGGCCAGATCATCGATCTCACCGCACAGATCGAGCGCAAGCTGGCCGTCGGCGGACTGATCAGCGAGTACCGAAGAGTCGCCTAAGCCACCACAGAAGCCCCAGCTCAGCGACCATGTGCGAATTTTGGCACGGCACAGGCAGTTGTGCTGGCGTCAGCGGCGACCGCGTCGCCACGCACGAGCACAACAAGCACGCCGTCGTGGAATTAACCCCCGTTGCGGATAAGTCGGGCCGCGCCGGGTAGCTGGAGGCCGTGGCTAGAGCGAGAACAGTAGCGGGGTACGCCATCCCCGGAATCGTTGTGTTCTTCATCTGGTTGGTGGTCGTCATCCTGGCCATCATCCTGCTGGCGTTCATCGTGCACTGGGCCGGCGGCGCAGTCCTGAATCTGCGGCTCGGACACTTCTTCCTGAACGTCGGCTTCACCTAATCGGCAGCAACAGCAACTCAACGCCGATGTGTTGAATTCGGGCGCGGTACAGGTGGAGAAGTGGCCCGACTACGACGCAGACGTCGACGACCCGCCCGTCCGCGGCGGTCCAGCGGTTAGAAATCTGCGCATCGTGCCCGCTGGCAGCCGGCGGCCTGACCCCCGGGCCCGCAGTCACAAGCCGACGCCGGGATGCGGAGCGGCCCTGCAGGGGCGGGGAGCCGATCAGCAGGCCGAGGCTGCCTAGGGCCTGGGTGCGGGCGCGGTAGCGGCCAGATCGGGCCGGACCGGGCACCGCGCCGACCGGCTGCGCCAGGCCACCCGCTCGGCATGCGCGGAACGTGATGCGATATGACGCATCATCTCGGGGCTTGTGCGCCGGGGGCTAGAAGTTTAGCGTCCGTGGTACGTGTGCGCCTGTGGCTGGCAGGTCACGGTCTCACGTTCTGCCCGTGCAACGTTGCCTGGAGGCACGATGCGTATTCGCCGGCCCTTACCTATCCTTGTCACCGGCGCGCTCCTGCTCGGGGTGAGCCAGTTCGCTGTCGCGGCAAGTGTCAGCGCGCAGCCGTTCGGCTACAAAATGCTCACGCCGAATCAGCAGAAGCACGTTTCCGGCCTGCTGGCCCTTGAACTGGGCGGCGCCGACCTCCGTACGCCGGCCGCGCGGGGACGTCGCCGAACCCGGTGACCCCGCCGGGCTGCGACGTCAACCTGGGCACCGACATCAAGGTCAACCAGAACTGCCTCAACCTGGCCGACCCCGCCCAGAGCGGGCGCGGCCAGGCGCAGAACGAGACCTGGGCCGCCGCGGACCCGCTCAATCGGCGCAACATCGTGGCCGTCTACAACGACTACCGCCGCGGCGACTCGGCGTGCGGCGTCTCCTACTCCACTACCGGCGGCCGGAACTGGGCCGACGCCACGATGCCGAACAGCTTCGTCAGCGGCGCCGCCTATGGCGGTACGGCACGCGAGTACATGCAGGGCAGCGGTGACCCCTCGGTGGAGTGGGACACCCGCGGGAACGCTTACTACGCCTGCCTGCAATTCAAGCGCGGATCCGGCGTGACGGAGGATCCCGACCAGTCCAGCGGTATCTACGTCTACCGGTCCACCGCGACGAACGGCGCGTCGTGGAACTTCACCGCGCGCCCGGCGGCCGAGCACGACGATGTCGCGGGCGCCGGCGACTTCCTGCTCGACAAGCCCCTGATAACGGTCGACGACGGCATGCACAGCCCATTCCGCGACCGCGTCTATGTCACCTGGACGACGTTCGCCGCCGATGGCACCGCCTACATCAACGAGGCCAGCTCGGCCGATTATGGTGAGCACTTCAGCGCCCCGGTGGTGGTCAGCACCGACAGCAGCCTGTGCGCGAAGCCGGCGACTGCCACCCACCCGGGCGGCCGCTGCGACAGCAACCAGTTCTCCGACCCGTTCACCGCACCGGACGGGACTCTCTACGTGGTCTGGGCTAACTTCAACAACGCGGTCAGCGGGGGCGGCGACAACCACAGCCAGGTGCTGCTGGCCAAGTCCACTGACGGCGGCGCGACCTTCTCCGCACCGGTTAAGGCGGGCGACTTCAACGACCTGCCGGACTGCGCGACCTACCAGGGCGGCGCCGACGCCTTCAGCGCGTGCGTACCGGAGAAGGGCGCCACAGCCGCGTCGATCTTCCGCGCCGCCGACTACCCCTATGGTGCGGTGGACCCCCGCCAGCCGGACACTATCGCGGTGACGTATGGCTCCTACATCAACCGCAACTCGAACGAAGCAAACGGCTGCACGCCCGCCGGACTCAGCGCCACCACCGGGCTGAACCTGTACACAGGCGTCAAGACCGCGGGCGCCTGCCACAACGCGATCGTCCTTTCGGTCTCCACCGACGGCGGGAGCACGTTCACCGGCGGCAGCCAGGACGTGCGCACCCTCCCCGTGGCCGAGAGCACAGTCGGCCAGCGAACCTCCGACCAGTACTTTCAGGGCATGAGGTTCACGCCGGACGGCACCTTGGTCGTTGGCTCCTTTGACCGCGCCTACGGCACCGATGAGACGACGGGCTACTTCGACATCTCGGTTTCCACGTCAGGAAACCTGACTTCCTTCGAGCACGCCCAGCGGGCAAC
>CAWBJA010000019.1:0-583882 GCA_963788895.1 uncultured Actinomycetota bacterium
GCGGTAGCCGGGCGGCAGGCTGTTCGCGAGCAGGGCGCGGTAGGCCTGCTCCCGGGCGGGGGTGGTCTCGGCGGCCCAGATCGCGTGCAAGATCGCCAGGTGGTCCGCGTCGGCCAGGGCCTGGTTGCGGGTCTGGGTGGCCGAGCGCTGCTGGCCGTCGCGGTCCAGCACCCCGGCCAGCACGGCCAGCGCCTCCCCGGCGCTGCGGGCCCGGCCGGGCCGCCGGGGGTGGCCGCGCGGCGGTCATAGCGGGCGAGCTCGGGGGCCGGGCGCGGGCCCGGGCGCCGGGTCGGCGGTCTTGGGCGAGGCGGTGAACACGTAGGCGAGGTTGACGTCGGTGCCGCGGCTCAGCGCGACATAGGCGTGCTGGCGGTCCTCGGTCCCGGTGATCACGGCCAGGCCGGTGTGCACGGTGCGGCCCTGGGCGGCGTGGTCGGTGACCGCATATCCCAGTTCGGCATCCTTGTAGGAATTGAACACGAAGTGTCGGTCGGTCCAGCGGCGCTGCCCGGTTACCGGGTCGGCGTCCAGGGCGCGGCGGACCAGCAGGCCGCGCCGGGTGATGGCCTCGATGCGGAGCAGGTCGCCGTTGGCCAGGGTCCGGCCGGGCTCGCCGGCCTCGACGCGGTGGTCGTTGCGGGTGCAGATGATCAGGTCACCGGGACTGGCCCGGGCGCCGTCGGCGATGGTGACGGCGGGGCCGCCGGAGACGATGCCCACGGTGATGAGGTCCTCGCGGATGCGGCGGTTCAGCTCGCGGCGCAGCGCGTGATCCGCCGCCATCAGCAGCGTGTCGGTGCCGCCGGTGGACAGGGCGACGTAGGCGGCCGCGGCGGCGTCCATCATCTGCTCCGGCTCGCCGCCGATGATCCGGGCGTGCTGGTCATACTCGGCCAGCACGCTGGTGTCCCCGTCGCGCAGCCGCAGGCTGGCGGCCTGTTCCCAGGCGTGGCGGAACCGGACGGGTTCGGCGAGGCGGGCGTAGCCGAGCGCGGCTGGCGAGCAGGGACATGCCGCCGCCGTTCTCCACCGCCTGCAGCTGGCTGATGTCCCCGGCCAGGATGATCTTGGCGCCGCGGCTCTTGGCGTAGGCGATCAGGTCGGCCAGGTCCGGGCCGGACAGCATCGAGGCCTCATCGATGACCAGCAGGGTGCCCGGGCCGATCCGGACCGGGCCGCGGGCACCGCGGCGGCCGGGCAGGTGGCCCAGGAACTGCGCGGCGTTGTAGGACACCGGGACCCCGGCGGCCAGGGTGTTGCGGGCCGACTGGGACGGGGTGATCCCGATCACCGGGCCCAGCCCGGCCGCGGCCCAGATCCGCGCGGCCTCGGCCAGCACGCGGGTCTTCCCGGACCCGGCGGGCGCGTTGATGCACCGAGACGAGCCGGCCGTCGGTCAGCGACGGCGAGCGCGGCGGCGGCCTGGTCCTCGCGCAGCCCGCTGCCCGTGCGCGCGTCCTGCGCGTCGCGCGCGTCTGCGCGCGTCCGGCCAGCGCGTCCTCGAGCCGCGCCGGGTCCGCGCCGAGCGCGTGCGCGGCCTGCGCGCGGGCCAGGCGCGGCGCGCCGTCCGCGCGGGCTTGCGCGACCATGCGTTCTTCCATGGCCAGCTGCGCGCGGGTGGCGTACCGGGTGCCGCCGTGCCGCTGGTAGACGCTGCGCCCGTCCGCGCGCAGCAAGCTGCGCGGCACCTCGGCCGGCTCGGGTGCCTCCAGGCAGGTGACCGGCTCGAACTCCGAGCGCAGCGCCCGGTCGGCCAGGTCCTCCAGCAGCGCGGCGGCCGCGGCCGGGTCCATGCCGGTGCGGGGCAGGACCCGGCCCAGGTACTTGATCACATCCGCGCGGGTCCACGCGCTCTTGTCCTGCTGCGCGAGCGCGACCGCTTTCTGCGCGGCGCGGGCCAGCTCGAGCTCGGCGGGAACCGGTGCCGGTGAGCCGGGGCCGCGCGCGTGCGCGGCCGCGTGACCCGCGCCGCCGTGCCAGACCGACGGCGCGACCGACGCCAGGGAGACGCCGAGCGTGCGCGCGAGCTTGTCCGCCCAGCCCGCGTGCGCCTGCGCGAGATCCAGCGTGCCGTGCTTGGGGTTGCGCGTCGTGAAGTTCGACGCCTGCGCGAGGTGCGCGAGCTCGCGCTGGGACGGCGCGCGGCCATACCGCTGCTCGAACCGCGCCGCGCGGCCGCGCAGGTCCGCGGTGATGGATTCGCGGCGCGAGGAGAACACGCGCATCATCTCCCCGGAGATGCCCTTGATCTCGAACCCGTGCCCGTCATCGCGCGCGACCCATTCCAGGCCGAACCGGGCGGTGAGGGCTTCCTCCAGGTGCTGGGAGACGATCGCGGCGACCGCGCCGATGTGCTCGTTGTAACCCAGGGAGTCCGGCGCCCGCCACTTCCCGTCGGTCGCTGTCTTGGCGACGTGGGCGATCTGGGAGTGGACGTGCAGCTGCATGTCGCCGTCCCGGGAGGTGTGCTGCAGCCAGTGCGCCACCGCCAGGTCGGCTTCGTGCCACTGGCCGGTCTCCCGGCCGTGGACCCGGGTGTTGTGGGAGCCGGTGCGGGTGTAGCCCGGCCTCGCGCTGGAAGTAGCCGAACCCGGCGTGCACGGCCTGCCAGATCATGTCGTCGACCTCGCCGACCAGGGCGGACCAGTACGCGTCGCCGTCTTGCGTCGCCGGCCTGGCGGGCCAGGCGGGCGTTCTCGCCGAGGGAGGCGTGGAAGATCGAGATCGACTTGGACAGCGAGATCGTCAGGTCGAAGAACAGCGGGCTCTGCCGGGCCTGCTTGACGGCCTCGGTCCGCAGCTCGCGCTTGCGCTCGGCGGTGGCGTGCGGCTCGGCGGCCAGCAGCTGGGCGTACAGGTCGGCGGCTTTGCGGCCGTCACCCGGAGGCCTGCCCAGCTGGGTGCCGTCAGGGGCTTTGCGCTCGCCGAACAGCAGGTCGTACGGCTCGCGCTCGATCCGCTGGCCGGGCTCGAGGCCGAGGGCCTTCGCGCCGGGGCCCCACCAGCGGCCGGGCGGCTCTCCGCCGCTCTCGCTGGCCTGGATGTAGTAGCTGGCCGCGTCCTTGGCCGGGCCGCGGTCGACCTGCTTCCAGATGTAGTCCAGGTCATAGCCCTTGCTCAGCGTCGCGACAACTGCCACTAAGCCCGGCGCCTCCTTGGCGCGGGCGTAGCAGAACTGACCATGCTCATCTGATGGTGCATGGGTGTGACGCTGCGACTGAAGCCATGCAAGCTCAAGGGTGACAAAACGGCCGATCAAGATCAGAAACGAGAGGCTTAGCGGGTTAAGTGTCCGTTGCCAACGAATCTGAGCCATTGCCAGCGTGTCTGAGCCATTTGCGAGGTTTCGCCATCTAAGTTGAGCTATCGAGGGGTTCGTCCCGTCGAAGGGTCACGCGGATGACGGCGGAGCTGGCGGCCCGGGCCGGGGGTCCGGCGGAGTGTGCCGGCGTTGAGGTGGAGTACGTCGATCCTGACCGGGGGCGGGAGCGCAGGCCGCTGGCGGCCTGCTGGTCGGCGCGGTTCGAGCGGGTGAGCCCGGTGCGGGGCTTTGCGTCCTTCCGGGGGCAGCGGAACTGGCCGGGCTGGTGGTGGTTCTCCCGCACCGGCGAGCACGTCGGCTATGAGTCGTGGGTGGAGCGCGACGTGCTGATGGCGCTGGACGCCGACCCGGGCGTGGAGGCGGTCGCGTCCCAGCCGATGTGGCTGCACTGGGTCAGCGAGTCCGGGAAGGCCAGGCGCCATGCCCCGGACTTCTTCGTCCGCCGCGCCGACGGCACCGGCGTGCTGGTCGATGTCCGGCCCGATCACCTGGTCCGTGCGGCGGACAGCGCGGTGTTCGCGGCGACGGCCGTGATGGCCGGGCAGGCCGGCTGGGCCTATGACCGGCTCGGTGAGCTGCCCGCGGTCCGCGCGGCGAACTTGCGCTGGCTGGCGGGCTACCGCCATCCCCGGTATGCCCGCGCGGCGGTGATGGCCGCGCTGGAGGAGGTATTCGCCGAGCCGGGCCCGCTGCGGGCCGGGGCGGCCCAGGTCGGGGACCCGGTGGCGGTGCTGCCGGTGCTGTTCGCCATGTTGTGGCGCGGCCGGCTGGCCGCCGATCTGGACACCCGGGTGCTGGATTCGGCCTCGACGGTGCGGGCGACCGGGGGGTGCGGGAGCTGATGACCCGGCATCCGGTGCTGCGTCCCGGCGACACGCTGCGGCTGGGCGGTGAAACCCGCACGGTGGCCGGGCTGGATGGCGCCACGGTGCGGCTGGCCGACGTCACCGGGGCGGTCACGCGAGATGCCCACCGCCGGGCTGCTCGCCGATCCCAGCCTGGAGCTCGTCACCGGCTCCCGGGTGCCGATAGCGCCGCAGCCGGCCTTGGAGCGCCTGCCGGCGGAGACGGTGGAGAACGCGCGCTGGTGGGAGCGGCACCTGATCGAGGTGATCACCGGGGTGCCGCCGGACAGCCCGCCGGGCACCCGGCCCCGCCCGGAATACGACCCGGCCCGGCGGTCGCTGCGGCAGCGGGAGCTGGCCAAGCATGACGAGCTGACCCGGGCGGGGCACCGGGTCGGGTTGAGCACGCTGAAGCGGCTTCGTGTCCGTTATGAGCGTGAGGGCCTGTGGGGGGTGATCGATCACCGCGCCGCCCGCCGGACGGCTCCGGCAGGCTACGTGGATCCCCGGGTGGTGGCGGCCACCCGGCAGGCCATCGCCGAGGAGACCGACCGGTCGACCGGCACGGTGGGCCGGCTGCGCCGCCGGGTCGAGCAGATCCTGGCCGGAACCGCCCAGGCCGGCGAGGGGCCGGTGATGCCGCCCGAGCGGACCTTCTACCGGCTGGCGGGACGCCTGGCCTCGGGCAGGCACACCTTCGGCTCGGCCCGCACGCGCCGCTCGCTGGCTAAGCAGCCCGCCGGGCCGTTCGGCGCGGTGACCGCGGCCCGGCCGGGTGAGTGGACGCAGATCGATTCCACCCCGCTGGACGTGCGGGTGGTGCACGACGACGGGACCGTGGACCGGGTCGAGCTGACCGGCCTGGTCGACCAGGCCACCCGCACGATCGCCGCGGCGGTGCTGCGGCCGACCACCAAGGCCGTGGACGCCGCGCTGCTGCTGGCCCGGGCGCTGACGCCCGAGCCGATGCGCCCGGGCTGGACCGACGCGCTGCGGCTGACCCGCTCGGTGCTGCCGCACCAGGGCCTGACCGCGATCGACGAGCGGCTGGCAGCACGCCGCGGCCCGGCCGGTGATCGTCCCGGAGACGATCGTGTGCGACCACGGCAAGGCCTACCTGTCCGCGACGTTCCGGTCGGCCTGCCGGTCCCTGGGCATCAGCCTGGCCCCCGCGCACCCGGACACCCCGACCGACAAACCTCGGGTTGCATACTGCACCTCTTCGGAGCGATTGGCGGCTAGGTGGCGTTCATGCAGGTCGCACGGTGTCGTGCCGGCGTCCTTGGTGGCGGGCCGGCGGGTTGGGGCCGGGCGGGTCGTAGAGGACTTCGCCTTTGTCGTTATACCGCTGCCCGCTGACAATTCCGGCGTGGTACCAGATCTTGACGGTGCCGGTGGACACGCCGAGCAGTCCGGCCATCTGGCTGAGCGGGATCAGCCCGGCGTCGAGCAGCCGCTGGCGGCGGCTGGGTAGCTGGTAGGTGCGGATGACGCGCTGCACCATGGTGGGGTTGAACTGGCGTCCCTCGCCGTTGGGCAGGCCGCGGCGGCGGAGGATGGCGGCGATCTCGGCGCAGGTGTGGTGGTCCAGCAGCTTGTCGATCTCGGTGATGGTGCTGGCTTTGGTCTGCCGGATCTTCCAGGCCGGCTCGGGGACTGGCAGGGTGAGGGTGCGGTGCTGGCCGCCGGCCAGGCGGACGTGGGCGGTGATGGTGTCGCTGGTGCGGGTGACGGTGACGTCGGTGAGCAGCAGCCGGGCGATGCGCTTGCGTTCGCGCATCGGGGTGGCGGGGTCGTTCCAGATGCCGGGCAGGTCGGTGACCAGCTGGGCGATCCGGTCCTTCTGGGCGTCGGTGAGCTGCCCGTCGTGCTGCTCGCGGGCCTTGTCGTAGGCGGCCTGGGCGTCGTTGAGCGCGCGCAGGGCGGTGTTCCAGTCGGCTTCGAGGGTGTCGGCGACGAGCCGGTTGGCGGGGTCGACGGCGAGGTAGCGGCGGCGGGCCAGGTCGGCGTGGTAGCGGGCGCGCTCGACGTGGGCGGCGCGCAGCGCGTCGGCCTCGGCGGCTCGGTGCTCGAGTTCGGCGGAGACCTGGAGGGCGGCCTCGACGGCCAGCGGGGTGAGGGTGTCGATGAGCAGCTGGCCGACGTGCTCGTCGAGGGTGTGGCCGGGGATGGCGGCGCAGATCGGGCGGGCGTTGTCGATGCCGTCGCGCTGGCAGAGGTAGGTGGGCAGGTCTTTCCCGCCGCGGGCGTGGTAGCGGATGGTCATCCGCCCGCCGCAGCGGCCGCAGATGATGATGCCCTGCAGCAGGGCGGGGCCTTCGCGGGGCGGCCCGGCGGCGCGGTCGCGGCCGTGCGCGGCGGCGTTGGCCGCGAGCCTGGCGATGTTGGCCTCCCACTGGTCCAGGGTGATGTATCCGGGGTGGGCGCCGGGGATGAAGGAGATCCATTCCTGGCGGGGCACTGTGATGCTGGCCCGCTTCCCGCCGGGCAGCAGCTGCTCGCGGTGCCGGCCGTAGGTGAACGCGCCGGCGTAGCGGGGGTTGTGCAGCACGTGCAGCACGGTGGAGTGCCGCAGCGGCTGCCAGTCGACCTCGCCCTTGCGGGGGCCTTTGTGGTGCCGCCAGGGGAAGGTCAGCCCGGCGGCGCGGAACGCCTTGACCACGGCGGTGGCCGACCCGGTGGCCTCGAACGTGGCGAGCAGGTGCCGCAGCGCGCCCTGGATGGCGGTGTCGGGGTCGAGGATGACGTGCCCGGCGGCGTCGTAGACCAGCCCGATGGGCAGCGGCATGATCAGCTCGCCGCGGCGGGCCTTGGACAGCTGCCCGCCGCGCAGCCGGGCCCGGATGAAATGGAGCTCAGCCTCGCGAGATCTGCCCTTTCATGCCCAGGACCAGCCGGTCGTTGAAGTTGCGCGGGTCATAGAGGCCGTCCTCGTCGCAGATCAGGGTGCCGGTCATGGCGCAGATCTCCAGGAGCTGATGCCAGTCGGCGTTGTTGCGGGCCAGCCGGGAGCATTCCAGGCCGAGCACGATCCCGGCCCGGCCCAGCGACACCTCGGCGACCATCTGCTGGAAGCCCTTCCCGGTCCGGCGGCCGATGCGCCGGACTGGCCCTGGTCGATGTCGATCACGGTGATCTGGTCCGCCGCCCAGCCCAGCGCGATCGCCTTGCCGCGCAGGTCGTACTGGCGGATCGCGGACTCGGTGTTGTGGATGACCTGCTTGAGGCTGGACTGGCGGATGTAGAGCAGCGCCCGGCGGGACAGGTGGGCGGCGGTCACCTTCGACGCCGCGGTATCGGGGAGCATGAGGGCCTCCTTCAGGCATGAGCGGTTACGGGGGCGCGCCGGGCGGCGCCGGCGAGCGCGACGGCCGCCAGGGCGCTGATGAGCTCGGCGGCCAGCGGGACGCGGGAGCCCGGCGGCCCGGGCTGGGTGCGGGCCTGGATGCCGCGCCGCGGGCCGGCGGCGGGGGCCAGGCCGGCCAGGGCGTGCCGCCAGGCGGTGACGCCGCTCGCGGGTCAGCACGCCGAGGCCGAGCGGGAACGCCTCGCCGCGCGCGTGCAGGGCGGCATGGCGCAGTTGCTCGTAGCGGGCGTCGAGCCCGCCGCCGGGAGCGGTGTCCTGGCCGGCATCCAGGCGGGCGCCTGGTTCAGCAGCCGCGTGGCCAGGTGATGTGAGCAGGGACAGGGACGGGTGATCCTCCTTCCGCGTCTCGCGGGCGGGCAGGTCAGCGGCTTTTGGAGTGGCGCTCCCGGCGGCGGGCCAGCGCTCGCTCGACCGAGCGGGGGTGCACGCGCACGCCGAAGGCCTCCTCGATCGGGCCCGGCAGCTGCGCCGGGCGCAGCGCGCGGGTCGGCGGCCAGCTGCTCCTCGGCCCAGGCGAGGATCTCCTCGGTGAGCTTGTGGCGCCGCGCGGCCCGGGCCGGGCGGGCACCAGCCCCTCCAGCCCGGAGCGACTCCAGCGCGGCGGCCGCGTCGTAGTACGCCGGGCGGGAGTACCCGAACGCCGCGGCGGCCTCGGTGACCGGGGCGCCGCCGGCCTTGACCTTGCGCACCATCTCGTACTTGACCTGCACCGCGTCCCGGGCGTCGAAGAAGTCGCTGGCCAGGAACTCCGGGTCGGTCACCTGCTCCGGGTGCGGGTTCAGGCAGCGCGCCGCGGCCAGCGCGGCCTCCTTGGGATCTGGTCCGCTCTGCCGCCTGGCCATGCCGCCTCCTCATCCTGATCGCTGTCAGGATGATTTTGCCGTAGCTTGCCAGCCGGAAGCATGCACCGCTGCCAGCGTGTCGCGACATTTCGCAGGAAAGTAAGGCGATCGGCTCCAGTCATGACCGGGAGCGTGACCAGTGCTGCCAGGAAGGCGGCATAATCTTCTTGACATTCACGGCGTAATCTTCTTTACGGCCCCGGCGCCGTCCCGCTGCGCGCGGAGCCGGTCTGCCAGGTCAGCGAGTGCCAGCAGACCAGCCGTGCTGAACGGCGCACCTGCCCGCCGCGATCACCACGAACGGGTCCGCCGCTACCGCGTCGGTCCATGCTGCCGGCAGCGAGAACAGCTGCCCGTTCTCGTCGTGCAGGTGGACCCGGTCCTCGCCCCAGTTCTGGCGGTAGGCGACGAACTCGAAGTCCCGGCCGGCACAGCGGGTGGAACGGGTGCGTCACCCGGACGCGACGGTACCGATCGTGCGGATCGGGTGTAGTTGACGATGCGGGGCAAGGCGCAGGTCGAGCGGCCGATGCCCTATATCCGCGACTCGTTCTGGCGGGGCCGGGAGTTCACCAGCCTGGAGCAGATGCAGGCCGAGGCGGTGCGCTGGTCCGCTGATGTCGCCGGGCAGCGGCCGTGCAGGCCGCTGGAGGGCGCCGCGCCGGCCGCGGTGTTCGCCGCCGCCGAGGCCGGCGCGCTGGCGCCGCTGCCGAAGACCCCGTTCGTCCTCGCGGCATGGTCGCGGTGCAAGGTCGGCCCCGACATCCATGTCAAGGTCGGGCAGAGCCTGTACTCGGTGCCGTGGAAGCACATCGGCCAGACCCTGGATGCGCGGTCCACGGCCACGATGGTGCAGCTGTTCTCCGGCGGGGACCTGGTCAAGACGCACGTGCGCAAGCCGCGGGGCAAGCAGACCGACCTGGGCGACTACCCGCCGGAGAAGATCGCGTTCCATATGCGCACCCCGGCCTGGTGCCGGAAGAAGGCCGCCGGGATCGGCCCGGCCTGCGCCGCGCTGATCGGCGGGCTACTGGAAGACAACGCGCTCTACCGGCTCCGCGCCGCGCAGGGCGTGCTGCACCTGGCCGACCGCCACCAGCCCGGCCGGCTCGAGGCCGCCTGCGCGAAGGCCACCGCGGCCGGCGACCCGTCCTACCGGACCGTCAAGGGCATCCTCGCGGCCGGCACCGAGGCCTCGCCCATCACCGCGCCGGCCGGGGACGGCGGCGCCGCCGGCGTTCCTGCACGGCCCCGGCGCGCTGTTCGCCGCCGGGCCCGCCGCCGCGGGCAACGTGGTCCCGCTGCACCCCGGTCCCCCCGGCACGGAGGCGGCGTCGTGACCACCCTCACCGCGAGCGCGCCCGCCGCCGCGACCCTGCCCGCCACGACAGCCCGCCACCGGGCTGACCATGACGCGACAAGGACGGACCATCATGACCACCACGATCGAGACCAGCTCCCTGGACAAGGCGCTGCGCACGCTGAAGCTGTCGGGGATGCTCGCGACCATCGAGGCCCGCCTGGCCCAGGCCCGCGCCGGGGAACTCGGCCACATCGAGTTCCTCCAGGTCCTGTGCGAGGACGAGATCTCCCGCCGCGAGACCACGTCCATGCACCGGCGGCTCCGCAAGGCCCGCTTCGAGGAGCAGGCCACCCTGGAAGGCTTCGACTTCCAGGCCTCGCCCGAAGCTGCCCGCCGCCCAGATCCGCGACCTGGCCGCCCTGCGGTGGCTGCAGGCCGGGGAGTCGGTGATCCTCTACGGCCCGGTCGGCGTCGGGAAAAGCCATATCGCCCAGGCCCTGGGGCACCTGGCCATCCGGCACGGCGCCGACGCCCGGTTCCTCAAGACCAGCCGCGCACTGGCCCACCTCGCCGGCGGCCACGCCGACCACACCTGGCACAAGCGGCTCGGCGAGCTCGCCCGCCCTGCCGTCCTGATCCTCGACGACTTCGCGATGAGGGAACTCACCCCCGCCCAGGCCGACGACCTCTACGAGCTCATCACCGAGCGGGCCGGCCGGTCGCTGGTGCTCACCTCGAACCGGGCACCCCAGGACTGGTACCCGCTGTTCCCCAATCCCGTCGTCGCCGAGTCCCTCCTGGACCGCGTCATCAACAACAGCCACCAGGTCTTCATGAACGGACCCAGCTACCGGCCAAGGAAACGCCCCGGCCAGCGTGTCACCACGACAGACAAGGAGCCCGCCCAGTAGAACAGGAACAGGCCAGGACCTGGTCAATTACGTGAGCAACACCCCTGCTCAATAACGTGATCGCCGACATCGACGGATCACGGCCGCCGGGCGTTTCCGCAAGTCAGTCATAGCAGACCCCAGGGCACTAGTGAATCTGACGACACATAGACGAGTCTGACACCCGCATCCGACACCAACGAGTCTGGACGACGGTAGGTCCGGGTGGACCGTTGCGGTTTGTCGACATTAGGTTAGCGACCTCGTTGCTGCCCTAACGACCTCGGATCGACCTCGCTGCCAGGAGTTCGCATCGAGGGGATCAGTCGATAATCTTTGGTCCGCGCCCGCGGGGCTGTACAGCTTCTGTCTGCTGTGGCGTGGGCGGCAGAGACAGTCGTAGCGGCGCGTTCGGGCGTTGGCGTTATAGATATGACGGGCCGCGCGGCGGCAGGCCCGCCCGCCAGATTGGCTCTGAGTGCTTGCTCATGCCCGATACGCGCCCAGGTCAGGCCACCGCGCGGCGTCTTGCCTGCTCAGGTCGGGGTAGCTCGGTTCCCTGAAAGCGGAAGTTCGGCGGTTCGACCCCTCCCCCGCACCCCACACGCACCCCAAGGATTCGAACTTTCGTGCGTTTGGGCAGGTCACAAGCATGACCGTCAGTGCTCTCCGGAGCCGTGTGCGCAGGTTCGAATCCTGCTGGGGGCGCCCACCGAAAACCGGCCCGAACACCTGCTGACCAGCAGGTCCGGGCCTTTTCATGATCACCGCGCGGTGATCGTAGGCAGCCTCCAGGGTTTCCTGGTCTTCCTGCTCGAAGGTCTGGCCCATGTAATCCATGCGGTAGCGCAGCCGGGTGCCAGCTAGTTCCGGCAGGCTGCGCAGCATTGCCTCGATCGCCTCAGCAGCACCTTCGTAGTCGCTCACCGGGTGCTTCCCGCTGCGGTCGGGCCAGGTCAGGGCAGCGCCCACACGATCCAGCCCGCCAGCGCTATGCCTCGCGGTTCCACTCCTCGGCGAACTCGCTCGCGATGTCCACGAAGGGGCTCAGCATGTGATGGCGCCTTCCCATCCCGCCGGGCCGCACGGGCAGGCCACTCGCGCAGCGCGCACACCGGGCAGGCGGACAGCAGGACCCCAGGGAACATCGGCCCACACCAGCCGCCCTCGGTGATCGCCGCATACCCCCGTGCGCGCAGACAGGGCCGCGACCACCACCAGCCCTCGGCCATGCTCACCCGCCGGGTCATCGATCAGCCTCGGCCCGTCCGGAGCCCCATCGTCAGTGACCGCCACCCGCACCATCAGCTGGGACCAGACGATCTCCACCACAAACCATCCGCCCCGCCCGCTCGCGGTATGACATATCGCGTTCGTGCCCAGTTCTGTTGCCACGCTGAGCACATCGTCACGCGCCGGACAATCCGGCAACAGCAACGTCAGCCACTGCCGCAGCGCCGACATCTCCCGCTCGTGGCCCGCGAATACCCGCCGCCAACGCAAGTCCGGCTCTAAGGACGTCAGCGGATTGCTGGTATCCCTGCCCCGCCCGTCGGCTCCGCTGGCAGTCAGCATCCGTCCTCCCTCTACCCGCCGCTACAGTCCTCCAAGTCATGGCGACCATAACATGTAATATTCACTACGAATATGCATAGTCCATGTTCCCTGAATCCGGCTCGCAGCTCAAGTCGGTGCATGCCGGCGCACTGACCAGGCACGACGGATCCATCTGGTACGGGAGGAGCGCAGCAATGCCCAGCGGCAGCGAGGGACCGACTGTCCGACTTCGGCGGCTAGGCATGGAGTTGCGTGCGTTGCGCGAGGCCGCAGGCCTGAACTCCCAGCGAGCAGCCGAGGCTCGGCTGCCGCAGTCGAAGATCAGTCGGGTTGAGACTGGCAAGTCCCCCGTAAGCGTCCGTGATGTCAGGGATTTGCTCCGCCTCTACGGAGTCAGTGACGATCAGCAGCATGAGCGCCTCCTCAGCCTGGCCCGCGATTCGCGACAGCGCGGCTGGGGGGGTGGAGTTCGGGTCGTGGTTGCCGTCTGGGTTCGACACCTACGCCGGGGATGGAGGCCGTCGCCTCAGTCCGGGCGTACCAACCCCAGCTCGTGCACGGACTGCTGCAGACCAAGGACTACGCCAGGGCCGCCAGGTGCGCGTTCGTGACTCTAAGGACCCCCTGCGGGTCGGCGCTCGCCGTCGCCCCTCACACCTGGAATCGCTTCCTGACGTGCGCGAAGGCCGGGCAGTTCGACCTCCGACCCTAGGCCGGAAGGGTCGGGATCCAGGCAAAGGAATGTGTTGCGCTCTAGGCTGTATTCCTATTATAGAAGAATCTAGAAGCATATTCACATGAAAGAGGACTGCGATGTTACTGGATCTCATCCGTGGCGATTGCTCCGACGGCAAGACGTGCCCTGCCCTGCACAAGACCGACCGCGACACGGTCGTAGTCCAGGGATGGGAGGTCACCGATGCCGGACTGCTAGGTCAGCTGGGCCTGCGCGACGGCCAGCAGGCCGTGGAGGTACCAGCCACGCTGCTGGCGGAGGTGCTCGACAGCTGGCCGGCCCTGCGGCGGACCGGTCACGGCACGGTATTCGTGCCTGGTGTCGCAGTGTCTGACCCCGAGGCCCTGAGGCTGCTGGGCATGCCGCCCGGCGAGCGGGCCGTCGAAGTGTCGGCCGGGCTTCTGACCGGGGTGCTCCAGGCATGCTGAACGAGGCCGGGCTCGACCCGTATTTCGATGCCATCCGGCATGAGGCGTTCCGGCTTGAGGCGCTGCCCGCCTACGCCGTACCGGCGGAATCGGCGGGGTTGCGCGCCTACCTGGCCGGCGAGCCATTCCAGAAGAGCCAGGCAGGGCAGGCCTTCAACGAATACGTCCGGAGCCAGGTGGAAGCGGGAGTGACTTGGCACCGCGTTCGCGTGGTCCGCGGGCCGCTCAGTGACTACGAACGGTGGCAGTGCGAGTGGGGCTACACGGTCAAGCGACGAGTCCGGCCACCACACCTTCGTGCTGGACCTGGCCGATACCGCCGATCCGCCAAAGCTGCCGGGCTACGACTGGTGGATGCTGGATGAACGGGTAGTCCTGCGCTTCCACTACGACACCGATGGCGCCTTTCTTGGCGCTGATCCGCTTGAAGACCCAGCTGAGCTAGCCGACCATCGCCGGTACCGCGACGCGGCCCTGGCCGCCGCGGTCCCGTTCCCCGAGTACTGGGCCGCGCACCCGCAATACTGGCGCGAGAACTGGCTCTGAATCCGGGCATGATCGCGGGCGGCCCTAGAATCCGGGGGTCAATGGACCCAGAACGCTACCTCACTGACCGCGAGCGGCTCGCCGCGGCGCTTCGGGACCTGCGCCAGGGCGCAGGGATGACCGGGACGGAAGCCGCGCGCGGCGCCCGCATGTCACAACCCAAGATCTCCAAGCTCGAAACCGGCCGCCTCCTGCCATCACTCAAGGACGTCCAGTCCCTCCTCGCCCTCTACCAGGCAGCGCCGCCCCTGCGGGAGGAACTGCTGGAACTGGCCGCGGCTGCACGCGGCCATCGAGAGCAACCGCATCATCTTGCGCCGTGGCGCCGCCCGCACGCAGGCCAGGCTCAGCGAACTCGAACACCAGGCCACCACGCTGCGGTACTTCTCCCCCGTCGTCCTCCCCGGCCTGCTCCAGACCGCCGAGTACATGCGCCGCGTCTTCTCCCTCGAGCTATCGGGCACCGAACTAGCCCGCACTATCACCGCCCGGCAAGAACGCCAGCAGATCCTCTACGACGCCACCAGGTCATTCACGTTCATCATCACCGAGACGGCGCTGCGCTGGGGATTCTGCCCTGCCAGCGTGATGGCCGCCCAGGCCAGCCACATCGCCTCCCTCGCCACGCTGGCCAACGTCGAAATCGGAGTGATCCCCCTCGGCGCCCCCGCAGGCGACATCCCCCTGCACGGATACCAGATCTTCGACAACCACCTGGCTAGCATCGAACTGGAGCACGCCGTCGTCACCGTGACCGACCCGCGCGACATCGCAACCTACCTCCGGCTATTCACCACCATGACCCAGGCAGCCGAACTCGGCCAGGCCGCCCGCTCCCGCCTGGCCACAATCAGCACCAGCCTCAACAGCGCAACCGACGCCCAGGCACCCGCCTGAACCACGTCACCCACGCCCTCACGACCAAGAGGCCTTGCTGTCCGCTCCGCTCGACCCCGCCGCGTGGAATGACGCCGCACTGAGCTGGCTCGTCGGCCAGCCCGAACCTGCCCCGCCCGCACCACCACGCCAGGGCCGTGCTGTCGGCCTGGCCGACGTGGCCAGGGCGCGGCAGACCGTGAAGCTGCTCGCTCAGCTGGACAACAGTACGGCGGTGCTCACGCCCGTCGCGCGCTCATCAGCTACCTGCGCGATGACGCCGCCGCTGTGATTGCCGTAGTGGTTGGGCTGGCCGGCCGGCAGGACCAGGTGAAGGTCCTCGCCGACGGTGATCGTGTCCACGTACGGGTGATCGGGGCGCTGCGCGGCATCGGTGAAGATCTGCTGCAGTTCTCTGCCCGTCACCAGGCGGCCGCCCAGGCGAGACACGATCGCGTCCAGGGGAATATCGGCGCAGGCGAACAGACCGACATGGGCACTCGGGGACGGCCCGGTCTGCACGTCCGCGTGCAGCCAGCACTCAGGCTCCGGGTCGGGCGGTAGGCGATCCACAAGCCAAGTCTGCAACCTCATCGATGACGCTGCGCCGTGCGCTGAACTGGATGTTCTGCGAGTGCCAACTCAGTGGTCCGACTGTGAGGCTCCGGATCCGTAGTCAGCGGTCCGTGCGGACCCGCGACCAGCGCGGCACACCGTACGAAGGACCATGGCCTGGGAACCGAGAGAGTCGTACCGCACAACAGCAAGCTAGTTCGCCGCAGCTCGGTAGCAACGAGAACAGTCCGCCCGGCGGTAAGATCGCAGCCAGGGTTGCAGGGCCAGTGCCTCATGAATGTGCCAGGGGGACCGAGGGACTGCTGATCACGCCATCTTGGCGCCGATCCCGAGCGCCTCCGCGCCGGTAACCCATCGCCCTGGCCTTGCTGGCCCGCCTCTGGCCACCCTCCCGAAATCCCCACCTCCCAGGAGCTGACATGTCGCTGCGCGCGGACCTGCTTGAGTACGCCGACGTGCTTGAATTCGCCAGGCAGGTGCTCGGCCCGTGCGAGCTGGAGCAAAACTACTCCTGGGCGCATGGCATGTCGGCCGTGCTGCGGCTGCGGGATGCGCGCGGGGTCACCTGGTTCGCCAAGCGGCACCGCGAGCGTGACCGGCATGAAGCAGAGGTCACTGCCTACCGCCAGTGGGTCCCAGCCCTCAACGGCCACGCGCCCCGGTTGCATGCCGCCGACGACGTGCGGTCCGTGATTATCTTGTCGGCAATCCCCGGCGAGCCGGCGCCGTGGCCCGCCGCGGATCTCTGCGCGCTGCCTGACACCGATCGCCTGGCCGAACAGGCGCTGCACCGCGAGGCCGGAGTACTGCTGCGCAGGTTTCACCACGCCCAGCCGCCGGTGCCGTGGGACGACTGGGGCGCCGCCAAGCTCGCCGAGTTCGACACCCTCAAGCCGATGGCATCGCAGTTGCTGAGCAAGCGGGACCTGGCACTCGCGCGGGCGCAGGTCGACACGCTCAGCGGCCTGCCTTGTCCTGGCCAGGTCCCCTGCCATCGCGACTACACGCCGCGCAACTGGCTCGTCAAAGGTGACGTTCAATACGTCATCGACTTCGAACATGCGCGCCCGGACGTGTGGCTGGCCGACCTGGCGCGGCTGCACCTGGGAATCTGGCCAGACCGGCCCGACCTGAAAGAGGCATTCCTGGCCGGCTACGGCCGCCAGCTCAGCGACCACGACCATGCCATCCTGCACGGCGTCGCCGCGCTCACCGCAACCTGGCTCGTCGTCAAAGCCCGCGAAATCCGGCAGCCCGCCCTCGAAGACGCTTTCCGTACCGCGCTGCAGCGGCTCCTCCCAGCCGGGCCTAGGCACGGCCGACAGCATGCCTTAGGCAGCGCTGGCCCAGCAAGCGCATCAGCTTCGGGCGGCGCTCATCACCCATCCGCAGCACAGGCCGGTCCAGGACGGCTCGCTCCGTAACACCTGCCGCTTGCCGGCCATTAGCACATCGCCGTCGCTGGGTGTGTTGGTTGTGGGCGATCTGTCCGTGAGGCCAGCGGCGCCGATCAGGCCATTCTGTCGGCTCGCTTCCGGGAGCCGCCTACGGAAGTGTGCACCCGAACCCTCCCACTCAATGAACAAGCGAGTGGCTCGGATAGAGAGATGGTGCACCAGTGAGCGCGTCCTAACAGATCACGGCCCCACCCAGGCTCCGGGCGCTTAGTTACCCCCGTACTGGTCCCTGGCTTACGCTTCAAGAAGGACCACAAGGCGAAGGGCGGGGCTCCCGTTGGATGCCAACGATTTCTTGGAGATCGAGAAGAAGATCGGCCAGCCACGCGACGCGATGGCAGCTCACCTCATCAGCGGTGAGGATGGCCTGGCCCGCGAGCTGGCTGAAAGCCTGACGCACGATGAGCTGATTACCCTGGTCCTCTTCCTTGAACGCGTGTATGCGTTCGGCACCGTGGAGGCAGTCCGGCGGTCAGGCATCGAAGACGAGGCCGCGAAAAGGCGAGCCACTGAGCAGTTCCGCATGGGTGCAGCCTTCAAGAGCCTCGACTTCGGTGATCCGCTGCAGTAGTGACGGGCCGAAGGCCCGCCTGACAGGCGTTCCTCATCATGCCCCGGACAGGGGAGACGAAGACCCGGAACATGTACGGAACGACCATATGTGTGACTACCCCTGGCGAAACCCTTTGGCCAGGTCAGCGCCGTAGGGCGGCGTACCCGCCTCGCCCATGTCGCCGTGTGCCAGGCACCCGTTCATACAAGGTTCACGTGATCTCCGTCTGAAGGGCCTCGGCGACGGGTCGGCGGATGCCGATCCGGGTTGGTACGAGGCTGAGTATCGCGATGACGAGAAGGATCGCCACCACCATCGCCAGCAGCAATAGTGGGGAGGGAAGTGTGGTCGTGCCGCTCGGTCTTGGGTATCTCGTAGAGGGCGATGCCGCCGGGGATGCCGAGCAGCGCTCCGATCAGGGCCGGGATCAGTTGGGCCGCGGCCAGGCCGGTGGTGATCTGGTTCGGGGTGGCGCCGAGGGCACGGGCGAGCGCGGCGGTGTGTCGGGCGTCGAGTGCCGTGGTCCAGGCGATGAAGGTGGCGTTGACGGCGGCCAGGATGATGAGCATCGCCGAGATGATGGTGGTCGCCTGGGTCATGCCGGGGTCGGCGAGCCACTTGCCCGATGTTGCGTGGTAGGTCATCACGGTGACGAGTCCGCTGGTGGTGACGGCGATGCTGAGCGCGTTGAGCAGCAGCCGGCGTGGTCGACGGACCGCCAGCCGCACGCCGAGCAGGAGCGGTGCCGGTAGGTGTGCGGTGAGTCTGATCGCTAGTTCTCGACGGCGTGGGGTGCGGGCCGAGTCGTTGAGTGCCGCGACGGTGCTTTGCCGTGCGGCACGAATCGCGGGCACGAGCGTCGCGACGATCGCCACGGCCAGCGCGAAGGCGACCACGGATGCGACCGTGGCGCCGGTCAGCGATGGTGCGCCCGCGGCACCGAGCAGGCCGGCACCCGGGCTGTCGATCAGCGGCGCGGCCAGCCATCCGGCGCCCAGCCCCACCGCGGCGGCGCCGAGGCCGACCAGGATGTGTTCGAACATCAGCACGACGGCGACCAGCCATGGCGTGCCGCCCACCGCCTTGATCAGGCCGACGCGGCGGGTCTGCTCGGCCATCCGACCGCCGACCAGCACGGCCACGCTGGCGAGCGCCAAGAGCGCCAGCAGCCAGCTACCGAGCAGGAGTACCTGCCGCACCCGGGCGAGTGTCTGTGCGTCCCCGTCGCGGATCTGCTGCCAGGTGAGCAGGTACGGCGCGGTCGGGGAGGTGTCGGTGTTGTACCGGGCGGCGAACGCGGCAGCGGTCGCGGGGTCGTCGAGTTTCAGGTTCAGGTAGTACGCATCGGGTCCGTCCGTCCCGGCGATCTGCGTGGTGTCGGCTTGGGTGGCCCAGATCAGGCCGGGATTGTGGTTGGCCACCGCGTTGGCGAGGAAGCAGCCTTCGGCGGTGCAGGTGTTCGGGTAGGCCGGGATGGCGGCGGTGACCGCGGTGCCCACCACGTCGACGTTGATGCCGCCGAGGGTGAGCCGGTCACCGACGTGGATGCCGAGGTTGCTGGCGAACCCGGCTTCGACGACCACCCCGCCCGGACGGACCCAGCTGCCGTGCAGCAGCTTGGGTTGATCGACGGGCGAGGGTGTGGCGTCTCGGCCTTCGACCTCGGCGCTTCCGGTGGTGTGCCCGTTGCGGAGCACCGTCCAGGTGACCGGGAACGGTCCACTGTGCGCCGCCACGCCGGGGGCGCTTGCCAGCGGTGCGAGACCGGCCGCGTCGGCTTGGTCGTTGCCCTCCGGTGCCGCCCGGTTTGGCGACGGTGTCCGGCCCCGCCGGATTCGCGCCGCCGGTGAGGACGGTGGCGACCACGTCCGGCCCGTTCGTTGCCGTGCGGGTCCGCGCGTACGGGTTGTCCGTGGTGCCGTGCAGCGCGATGCCGAGGGTCAGCGTCGCCGCCCCCGCCGCGATCGCGAGCAGCAGGAGAAGCGCCTGGGCCGGCCGGTGGCGGAGGTCTTTGAGTCCGAGCCGGTAGACGAGCAGGAGCTTGCCCATCGCGATCAGCCGCCCAGCCCGGCGAGGTCGGCGAGGTTGCCGCGCGTCCCGCCGGTCAGCCGGGTCTGGTCGACGAACGCGCCGTCGCGCATCGAGATCAGCCGGTCGGCGGTCGCGGCGATCCGCTCGTCGTGCGTGGCGATGACGAGGGTGAGGCCGTCGGCGTTGAGGGATTCGAGCAGCCGCAACACGTCCAACGTGGCGGCGCTGTCCAGGTTGCCGGTCGGCTCGTCGGCCAGCAGGATCTGCGGCTCGTTGGCCAGCGCGCGGGCGATCGCCACGCGCTGGCGCTGCCCGCCGGACAGGGCGGTGGGCAGGTGCCCGGCCCGGTCGGCGAGCCCGACCTGGTCCAGGAGCTGCTGCAGCGCGCCGCCGGGCCTGCCGGGGCGGGCAGCCGGCCAGCAGCGCGGGGAACTCGACGTTTTCCTGCGCGGTCAGCTCGTCCATGAGGTGGAACGCCTGGAAGACGAACCCGACGTCGTGGCGGCGCACCTGCGCCAGCGCCCGCTCGGACAGCGTGTCGAGCCGCCGGTCGGCCAGCCAGATCTCGCCGGCGTCCGGCCGGTCGAGCCCGCCGAGCAGGTGCAGCAGCGTCGACTTGCCGCAACCGCTCGGTCCCATCACCGCCACGGTCTCGCCGCGTGGCACCTCCACGTCGACGCCGTCGACGGCCCGGACCAGGCCTTCGCCTCGGCCGTACTGCTTGCGGAGGCCCCGGGCGCGCAGGAGCACGTCGGCCGAGTCATTCGTCATGAGCTTCTCCGTGTCGTCCAGGATCGTTCACATGCCTCAAGCCACCGCAGATCCGCCTGGAGACGAAGCACGATGCCTTCGAGCAGGAGCCCGGCCTCCGAGCCGTCGGGCTCGGCCATCGCCAACCGCTGCGCGTCGCGCAGCCGCCGCAGCAGCTCGCGACGCTGCGCGTCGACGATGTCCAGGGGATCGGCGAGCCCGGCCTGCGCCGCGGCGATCAGCTTCAGGTGGAACTCGGCCAGGTCGGGCCGGGGCCAGCTGACCTCGGACAGCCACTCGGCGATGCGCGCATGGCCCGCCGGCGTGAGCTGGTAGACCTTGCGGTCGTTCGACCCCGCCGCCCCGCGGGTGACGAGGCCCGCCTTCTCCAACCGGCTGAGCGTGACGTAGATCTGGCCGTCGTTGATCGCCTCGCCCAGCGCGCCCAGCGCGCGATCCAGGCGGGCGCGCAGCTGGGAGCCCTGGGCGGGCTCCTTCGCCAAGATCGCCAACACGACTTCCTGCTGCATCGCCACCTCCTAACCTAACCGTTAGGTTAGGCAATATAACCGTTAGGTCGACGGACGGCAACCGTTGTCGCGCACCCCTCCGCTGATTCAGGTGGCCAAGGGATCTGGGCAGGTGGCTGGGATTGGCGAGATCGTCATCGCGGCAGTTCTTCCCATGAGGCCAGCCACTGGCCCGCCGCTGGGTGGACCCGGCCGCCGAGCAGGCCGGCGAGTTGCTCGTCCGTAAGGGCGAACGCGTCCCAGAGACGGCGGAGCACGTCCGGGCCTGCCGCGTCGATGAGACCCTTGGCCATCATCGTGAAGCGGAACTGGTACCAGACGTAGGTGAGCGGCTCCATATCGGGATAGAACGCCTCGAAGTAGCGTAGGTCACGTGCCACCGGTTTGAGCAGGCGGTGCTCCAGCGCAACCCGCGGAAGCGTTTCGAAATGCAAGCGCCGATCGGGTTCTTCGGCGGCCACGAACGTGTAGAGCGCCATGTCGGCGAAGAGTTCCATCAGCCACGACCGCGGGAAGACAAAGGGAACGCCGTCGTGGAAGGCGTGCGCCAGCTCGTGGACGACGAGCATGTCGGCGAAGGGCTCCAGGCGGTCGGCGCCAGTCCCGTAGACCTGATCGAGCTCCCGGGCTGCTGCCGGTGGAGCAGAACTAGCCACTTCCTCCAGCCAGGCGGTGAGGTCTGAGGGCTCGCCGGTGAGGAAGAGATTGCCAGCGTCGTAGTACGGCATGACGTACGAAGGGTTCGACGCGCGCTCGGACCAGTCGGCTCGGTTGAGCACTACGAGTGCGCACCGGGGACGGAACGCAAGCATTTCGCCTAGGTAGGAGTAGGCCCTAGCACAGCGGTCGGCCAGCCGCCCGGCTTGCCCGCGGGTCGAGGCGCTAGTGCGAACCTCAAACGGGAAGCCCGGCAGCGAGGCAAGCCCCTGGTGCTTCGTTACGTCGATCACCGCTCGACTCGTCCCTGCGTCAAGGCGGCTGCGAGAAGAAGGTGCACTCGCTGGATCCATCGCGGCATGGTCTCACAGGCCCGAACCGCAGGCCGACCAGTTTCATGGCCGGAAACTGGGGTCATCAGCTCAGCACACCGGGCCGATCCGGGCCTTCGTTCCTGATCAATGAGCCCGGCCGGTAGCCGCGATGGCGGGTACCGCGCAGCGACTTCTTCGTCGCCCAGTCCCGGCGGCGCTCCCGGCCGGTCAGATTTCCTCGGCGCCGGTCTCGGGGAAGGGGCCGCCCGGCCCCAGGTGGGTGCGGGTGCCGTCGTGGTCGAGGATGCACAGGATCTCCGCGGCTTCCTCCCGCGCGCCGAACGCATGCGGCTCCATCGTGGAGAACTCGGCCGCCTCGCCGGCCCGGACGAGGATGGTCCGCTCGCCCAGCCGCAGCACGATGGTGCCGGACAAGACGGTGAACCAGTCCCGGCCCGGGTGGACGCGGAGCCTGGCAGGCACCTTCCTGGTCACCCGCAGCTTCGCGATCGTCATGCCCCGCGGCGCACCGGTCCGCGACAGCAGCCAGGTCGTCATGCCCCGTGCCTCGTCCCGGAGCGGCCTGATCACCACGTCGGCGTCGTCGTCGGACTCCACCAGCTGGTCAAGCGTGGTGCCGAGTGCCCTCGCGATCGGCGTGAGCTGATCCAGGGCAATCCGCCGGTGACCGGTCTCGATCCGGCTCAGCGTGGACGGGCTCAGGTAGCTCCGGGCCGCCAGCTCGTCCAGCGACCAGCCCAGCGACGTGCGCAGACCCCGGATGCGCTGCCGGACAAGAACGTCCAGATCGGCGTCTTGCTTCATGCGCAAGACAATATGCCATAACGGCAAACCGGCGGTACTGTCGAGGACATGGCCCACGAACACCTGGCTGACCTGCTCGACCTCGACGCGGAGGTGCTCAGCGAGTACCACCGGGAGGTAGCCGAATGGGTCTCGGCAAGCCTCACCGGACGAGCCCGCGTCGTCGACGTGGGTGCCGGCACGGGCACCGGCACCCTGGCGCTGGCCAGGCAGCTGCCGGACGCCGAGGTGATCGCGCTGGACGTCGACGAACAGATGCTCAAGCACATCCAGGACAAGGCCCGCGCGTCCGGGCTCGCCGACCGGATCCGCACCGTCCAGGCCGACCTCGATCAGGCCTGGCCTGACGGCCTGAAGACCGCTGACCTGGTGTGGGCCGCCAACTCCCTGCACCACATAGGCGATCCCGCACATGCCGCCGCGCAGATCTACCAGATGCTGCGCCCAGGGGGACTGCTCGCGGTCACGGAGCCGGAGTCGTTCCCGCGTTTTCTCACCGACCCGGCGGGCGCGGCGCTCGAGGAGCGGATCCACACCGCCATGGCGCGGGGTCGTGACGAGGCCGGCCTGCACATGCATGAGGACTGGCCTGCCCGTTTCGCCGAAGCCGGGTTCGCGGTCGTGTCCGAACGCCGCTTCGTGATCGCGTTGCAGCCGCCGCCGGACTCGCCGCTGGCCGCCTCCGTGACCCGCTACGCCATGGCCACCTTCAGCCGCGCCCGGCACAGCCTGGAGGGCAAGCTCAGTGCCGGTGACATCGCGGAGCTCGATGCCCTGGCCCCGGCCCTGTCCGCCCGCGACGACCTGACGGTCCGCACCAGCCGTACGGTCTGGCTGGCCCGCAAGCCCGCCGCATAACCGGGCTAGCCGCAAGCCGCCGGATAACGTCGTAGACAGCCCGCCACCGAGTGTGGTCTTTGCCGTTCCGCTTCAACCCGTCAAAGCTCGTCCACGATGACAATCGGCACCAGGACATGGATGGGTGTGACTGCCATACGTTCAGGAGCGGGCCGAAATCGCGCACCTTTCGGACTGCTGGTCGACCGATAGCCAGCCCAGACCCCGCTGACCAGCGGGTTTCACACCGCGGGTCTGCACCCACCGGCGCGCTCGCGCCGCCTCACATCGGCGGCAGAGGCAGCGTCGGCGGCTCAAGTGGGATCGGCGGCGGCTGCGGCTGCCCGAACGCTGCCTCGGCCGCTGACATGGCGCCGTGGTCAGTCGCAAGGTTGGCATAGATCGAGTAGACCAGCGTGATGAAGATGCCGAGCTTGAGCCACAGCCCGGGCGTGAAGAAGAACAGGCAGCACCCACGAGGCGACAGTGAGCTTGCGGTGGCTTCCCTTGCCGCCCGGCACTTCATGGAATCCGACCTTCTCTGACTGCCCAGCCCGGGCCACTGTCAAGTCGGCGGCGGAAAATCCCCGGCAGCACTCACTGCTACAATCCGGTCTTGCTGGAGTCCGAAGATCATGCTGTCCCCCGATTCCCAGCTGAGGCAGGTACCCAGCGGTATCGTTGTCCCTCCCGTTGTCCTCCCGTTGTCAACTGCCTGTCGTGACGAGAAGGCCTGGAATGACCGACGGTGGTGGTGGTGGATCGTTTGGGGCACGGCTGCGTGCCTGCCGGCTATCGGTCGGCCTATCTCAGCAAGAACTAGCTGAACGGTCCGGTCTCAGCGTCCGTGCTATCGGTGGCCTGGAACGCGGGCGTACCCGGTGGCCCCACCCGGATTCGCTGCACCGGCTGGCCGATGCCCTGCGGTTGCGCGAGGCGGCGAGGACCGAGTTTATCGCTGCCGCTGACCGGCGGCTGGCCGCGAACGTGTCCGCCGCCGGTGCCGGGCAACCGAACGGCGCGGCCGGTCAGCCGGCTGCTGGGCGGGTCGTCCCGCGGCAGCTGCCCGCCACGGTGGCGTACTTCACCGGCCGGACAGGCGCAGCTGGCTGCGCTCGCCCGGATGCTGGACCAGGCCGGGGGCGACGGCGACGCGCCGGGGACGGTGGTGATCAGCGCGATCGGCGGGACCGCCGGGGTCGGCAAGACCGCGCTGGCCGTGCACTGGGCGCATCAGGTGGCGCGAGCGTTTCCCGACGGGCAGCTGTATGTCGAACCTGCGCGGCTTCGACCCCACCGGGAGCCCGGCGACGCCCGGCCGAGGCGCTCCGCGGGTTCCTGGATGCGCTGGGCGTGCCGCGCCGAGCGGATCCCGCCGGGCCTGGACGCCCAGGCCGGGCTGTACCGCAGCCTGCTCGCGGGCAGGCGGATGCTGATCGTGCTGGACAACGCCCGCGACGCGCAGCAGGTCCGCCCGCTGCTGCCTGGCGCAGCCCGGGCTGCCTGGTCGTGGTGACCAGCCGCAGCCAGCTGACCGGCCTGGCCGCCAGCCGACGGCGCCCGCCTGGTCACCCTGGACGTGCTCACTGCCGCCGAGGCCCGCGAGCTGCTCAGCCGCCCGGCTCGGATGCTGGCCGCGCTGCCGCCGAGCCGGAGGCGGTCACCGAGATCACCTGTCTGTGCGCGCGGCTGCCGCTGGCGCTGGCCATCGCCGCCGCCCGCGCCGCTGCCCGTCCCCGCCTCCCGCTCGCCGCGCTGGCCGCCGAGCTACGCGACACCACCGGCCGGCTCGACGCCCTCGACGCCGGGCGACCCGGCGCCAGCAGTCCGGACGGTGTTCTCCTGGTCGTACCGCCAGCTCAGCCCCGCCGCAGCGCGGATGTTCCGCCTGCTGGGCCTGCACCCTGGACCCGACATCACCGCCCCGGCCGCAGCCAGCCTGGCCGGGGTCACGCTCGCCGAGGCCCGCCAGGACCTCGGCGAGCTGTCCCGCGCCCACCTGCTCATCGAACACACCCCTGGCCGGTACGCCTGCCACGACCTGCTCCGCGCTTATGCCGCCGACCAGGCCCGCGCTACCGACGGCGGGCCCGAGCGCGAAGCCGCAATCGGCCGGCTCCTCGACCACTACCTGCACACCGCCCACACCGCCGCCGGCCTGGTCCGCTCGTCACGTGAGACGATCATCCTCGAACCGCCCCGGCCCGGCGTCATGCCCGAGCAGCCCGCCGGTCACCAGCAGGCAGTGGCTTGGCTCGAGGCCGAACGCCACGTGCTGCAGGCCGCCGTCAACCTCGCGGCCGACTCGGGGCTGGACGTCCACGCCTGGCAGATCGCCTGGTCAATGGCAGATTTCCTCGACGGGCGCGCGTACTGGAACCAGACCGCCATCATCCAGCGCATCGCGGTCGCGGCCACCGCACGCCTAGGTGATCCGGCCGGGCAAGCCGAATCCCGCCGCCTCCTGGCCAAGACTCACGCCAGGCTCGGCGAATACGACGGAGCCCGCACCCACCTGGCGGCATGCCTGCAGCTTTACCAGCAGCTCGGCGACCGCACCGGGGAGGCCCGCGCCCACCAGTCCCTGGCCTGGATAAACGAGCGCCAGGACCGCATTGTCGCCGCGCTCGGCCATGCCGAGCAGGCCCTCAGCCTGTACCAGGTCCTCGGCCACCAGGCGGGACAGGCCCGTGCCCTTAACAATGTTGGCTACTGCCAGGCCCAGCTCAGCAACTACCAGCAGGCTCGGTCATCCTGCCAGCAAGCCCTCAAGCTGTGGCGCGAGGTCGGCGACCGCAATGCTGAGGCCGCCACCTGGGACAGCCTCGGCTACGCCGAGCACCACCTCGGCCACCATGCCCAGGCCACCTCCTGCTATCAGCACGCCCTTCGCATCCTCCGGGATTTCGGCGACCGCTACTACGAAGCCGGAACGCTCACCCACCTCGGCGACGCTTATCAGACAGCCGGCGAGCTGCAGGGGGCCCGGGATTCCTGGCAGCAGGCCCTAGACATCCTCGACGACCTGCACCACCCCGACGCCGGCCAGGTCCGCGCCAAGCTACGGGAACTCGACGCGGCAGAGCTGACCGGCAACCCCTAAACGCTGCGATCTCGGTCATTTCGTGCCGCACAGACCTAAACCGCTACCTGAGCGGCGGGGCATCTACGCGGCGGCGGGCGGCCTGGCCGCCGTGGTGATCGCCGCCGTCGCGCTCGCCAGCAACCTGGGCGCCAAGGGGGGCACCGAGCCCGCTCCGCCCGAAGGCGCCCCCTACCGGCCGCCGTCAGCGACGGGCCAGGCGCCACCCAGTCTCACCAGGACAACCGCTTCGCCGGGAAAGTGAGTATCGCTGCCGGCCGGCACCCTGGCTGGTGACAGACCGCAATGGACTTCGCCGTCATCGGCCCCGATGTCAGGCGTCGCGGCGGAGCAGCACGGCGGCGGCGATGGTGAGCAGGATGGCGGCGAGGAGGATGAATATGCCTGTTTCGATGCCCTGGAAGGCCCAGTAGCGGCTGGCGGGCTGGTAGGTGATGAATCCTCGGAAGGCAGTGAGCGCCTGGCTGCAGGCCGGGGTGACATGTGCGCCGTGGGCCACCGGCGCGCAAGATGACGGAAGCGATCCGGCTGGGATGCCGAAGGCCTCCGCACCGTTCGGCTGCGGGAGCACCTGTCCGCTGGGGCCGAGGATGCCCTGGGCGATCTGCCAGGAGGACCCGGCCGGGGTGTAGCCGCCGAGCACGTTGTAGGTGGCGGTGACCGCGTGCAGGTAATGCGGGCGGAGCCAGAGCGCGATGGCAGCGCGCACCCCGATGAATCCGGCGAGGGTGACCGCCATCGCGGGCAGGACGCGGCGGAGCAGGACGCCCGCGCAGATGCCCAGCGCCATCGCGAACAACGCGTAGCCCACCGGCGTGATGTTCATGATGTCGAACCGGCCAAATTTAAACGCATCATGCTGCAGGGCGTTGTCTGGGCCGGACCACCAGGTCACCAGGCCGGAGATGACACCAACCCAGACCGCGGCGGCGGCCAGCCCCCAGCCGGCCTTGACCGCGAGCCAGCGCTTGCGGGTGACAGATTGCACCCAGGCGAACCTGGTGGTGCCGGTCTCCATCTCGGCCGCGATCAGCGGCGCGCCCAAGAACAGCCCGGCCAGGACCGGCGCGCCAAGGGTCATGATGACCAGAAAGCCGATCGCATGGCTGCCGAGGAAGAGCCCTCCCAGGTCCGCGCAGCTGTGGGTGGCGGCGCAGGCCGCGATGGCGGAGTGGTACTGCGCGGCCGCCTGCAGGCCGGTGATCACCATCAGGACGGCGAAGGCGGCGAGCACCGCGGCGCCGATACCGGCCTGAATGCGGTGCTGGCGCCAGGTAAGCCACGTCATTGTTCTTCTCCAACCATGGAAAGGGGCGAGAGCGCCGGGGCGGCATCCTGGCCCATGTAGCCGAGCACCATTTCTTCCAGCCCGACCTCGGCGGCCTCGAAGTCCGGGTCGATCACCGGGGCGGTCCCGCGGACCAGCAGCGTGGTCTGGCGGGGGGTGTGCACCGCCTGCACGACGGTGCGGGTCCGTTCAATTGCCGCCGTAGCCTTGCGCGGGCCAACCAGCACCTGGTGCTCAGCTAGCAGCTCATCGATGTCGCCGCACAGCTGGACCTTCGATGCGGCCAGCAAGACGAGGTGGTCGGTGACCCGCTCCATGTCGGCGATCAGATGCGAGGACAGCACGACAGTCAGGCCGCCAGCCGCGACCGCCTCGGCCATGGTGGCCAGGAAGTGCCGCCGGGCCAGCGGATCCAGCGCCGCCACCGGCTCGTCGAGCAGCAGCACCCGGGGTTTCTTGGCCAGGGTCAGCGCCAGGGCCAGCTGGGCGCGCTGTCCACCCGACAACGAGCCCGCCGCCCGGTCCAGGGGGACATTCCGTGACCGCAGCCGGTCCCGGGCCGAGGCAGCGTCCCAGCGCGGGTTCAGGTGCGCGCCGGCACTGATGTGATCTTCGGCGGTGAACCCCCGGTACAAGGGAATCTCCTGGGCGAGGAAACCGATCTCGGCCAGGAACGCCGGATCCTGGCGGGGCGGTCCGCCGAGCACCATCGCCTCGCCCGCGGTCGATGTGGCCAGCCCGGCTAGCACCCGTAGCAGCGTGGTCTTGCCGGCGCCGTTCGGGCCGACCAGCGCGGATATCCGTCCCTCGGGCACGGTGATGGTGCAGTCGCTCAGCGCGGTGACCCGCCGGTATCGCTTCCACAGCCCGCGGGTCTGGATTGCCGGAGTCATGCGATCTCCTCCTCGGCGGCCGCGCGCAGCGTTACCCGCAGCAGCGACTCGATCGATTCATCGTCAAGCCCGGCATCCCGGGCCTCCCGCACCCAGCGGGCCAGGGTCCGCCCCAGCCGGGCGTGCGTGCCGGGCGGCGGCCCTGGCGGGCGCTTCAGCACGAACGTGCCATGGCCGGGCCTGGCCGCAATCAAGCCCTCACGCTCCAGATCCCGGTAGGCCTTCAGCACCGTGTTGGGGTTAACCGCCGTCGCCCCGACGACCTCACGCACCGCGGGCAGCCGGTCCCCCACATCCAGCAAGCCCATCCGCAGTGCCTGCCGGACCTGCTGGACGATCTGCAGATACGGCGGCACCACCGAGCGGCCGTCAACCCGGAAAGTGATCACAGCAGCTCATCCATCCCTTCAATGTCTTATACTATTAAGACACTAAGGCGACGACGCCGAGATGTCAACTTCCCCGTGGTGATCGCTGACGACGGTGCCGCCCCTGCCAGGGAGGCCGTCCGACCGGCATCCGAGCGGGCCCGGATTGGGCTGTCTAGCTTGTGCAATCGGACATTGCGGCCGTACTTGATCACTTGTCTGGAAGGAGCTAGTCTCCGGGCGTGCTGGCAGATACAACTGAGTCTTCTGGCCCTCAGCATCCGTCCAGGAAAAGGCGGGAACGGGCAGTCGGCCTGGCTCTGACTGCCGCTGTCTTCGCAACGTATTTTTACTCCCCGCTCAGTTCGCTGACCTGGGATGGCTTTCAATACGGAGGGCCGGTCTCCCTCCTGCCAGGAGCGGTGCTCATCGCGGTGCTGGCTCCGCGCGCCTCCTATCGCCGCCGAGATGCGTTGTTTGTCCTTTTACTCCCGATGTGGGGGCTTATCGTCACGTGGCGAATAGGCACGCGGCTGGCCCGGCGGTCCCTGCGCGACTGGCCGCTGCGTCCAGATGAGATCTAGTCCGGCCGCAAAAATGCGTGGCTCGCGGCTCACGGGCCTTCTAGCGTGAGCTTTCGTGAGGGACAGGCCCGCGGGAGTCGGGGAGCGCGAACTGGGGCTCGCCCTGGCCGACGGCTGGCACATTCACGCCGCCACCATGCGATACGCGCCCGTGGGCGGCGGGAGCTATCACTGGGTGGTACGAGACGAGCAGGATGCCTCCTGGTTCGTGACCGTCGATGACCTTGATAACAAGCCCTGGCTCGGAGCGACCCGGGCCGCGGTGAGCGCGGGGCTGCGGGCGGCGATGGATACCGCCTGGGCGCTACGCCAGCACGCCGGGCTCCGGTTCGTGGTCGCGCCGATCCCGGCCCTTCAGGGGGAGACGGTCCGGCCGGTGGGCTCGAAGTACGCGCTCGCGGTGTTCCCGTTCCTGTCCGGGGCTTCCGGCCGGTTCGGGGAAGATCTGCCCGCCTGCGAGCGGGGCCAGCTCGCGGACATGCTGGCCGCACTGCACCAGGCCACGCCGGTACCCGCTGGGGCGGTTATGGCCCAGATCGGGCTGCCCCGGCGCGGCGTCCTGGAGGCAGCACTCAGTGAGCTGAGCCAGCCCTGGAGCGGCGGGCCGTTCTCCGAGCAGGCCCGGGCCCTGCTGGCCAGCGCCGCCAGGCAGATCCGGCACCGGCTGGAGACCTTCGACCAGCTCGCCGGGCAGGTGGCAGCAGCACAGGAGCGTGTCATCACCCACGGTGAACCGCACTCCGGCAACATCATCCGGGCGGGCTCCGGCCGGATGCTCATCGACTGGGACACCGTAGGCCTGGCCCCGCCCGAACGCGACCTGTGGATGATCGTCACCAGCACCGGCGACGAAGCGCGCCGCTATACCCACGCCACCGGACGGCCCGTGGACCCGGCCGCGCTGGAGTTCTACCGGATCCGCTGGGCCCTCGATGACGCCTCGTCCTTCGTGCATCAGCTCCGCGCCAGGCACGGCCGCACCGCGCACACGGAGCACATCTGGCTGGCCCTGAAGAAGACCTTGGGGCAGCTGACCCAGGCCTGACCCGGACCGGCCGGCTGCCGCTTCAGCTCCCGGCGCCGGGACGCGGAGATCGCGGGCCGCAGGTCGATGCCGAGCAGGTCGTCGGTGTACCAGCTATGGCGCGGTGCCCCTGACGCCGGGGAGATCAGCGAAGCGGGCCTTCGCGTCGAAGGTCAAGATCGTCCGGTCCGTCTGCATGGCGTGAGCGGCGATGATCAGGTCGTGTGCGCCGCGCGGAGTTCCGGAGCGCCGGACATGAGCGATCAGCCTGGCGTGGCAGGTGGCCGTGGCCTCGCTATAGTCGAGCACCTCAACCGCCGAGGTAATCGCCACCAGCGCCCGCGCTCGGTCAGCAGCCCGGGCAGGAGTGTCGGCCAGCTCGATGCCGACCCGGTACTCAGCGATCGATACGGCGGCCATGGCCAGCTCGTCCTCGTCGAGGGCCGCCCGGTCGATTGTCCCGCGCTCGTAGGCGATCAGGACATTGGTATCGAGGATCAGGCGCCGGCCCACGGATCCTCTCCTTCAGCGGAGATCAGCGCCAGCCCAGCCGCGATTTCCGCCGCGAACCGGTCATCGGGCGGCGGGATCTGCTCGAGGGCGGCCCGCAGGTCTGCCCCCGTTCGGCGCCGGGCGGGCATGATCTCGGCCACCGCGTGGTGACCTCGGGTAATCGTGATGGTCTCGCCCCGCTCGATCGCGTCGAGCAGCTCTGAGAAGTTCCGCGAGGCCTCGGTCGCCGTCATCGTTCGCACCCCACCACCATATCTGATAATCAGATCACAGTCGCGGTCGCGGGCCGCGGGCCGCGGGCCGCGGGCCGCGGGCCGCGGACGAGCTTACTTAACGTCCCTGGCGGGCGGGACGGGGTGGTTGGAGCGGATCAGGTCGTCCGGGTCGATCGCGGCCTTGATCCGGCGGAGCCGGTCGTAGGCCTCGGGGGTCCAGAAGCTGGCCGGATCACGGCTGGTGTCGGCGAGGTTGAGGTACATCTGCCGGGCCGCCCAGGGCCGCAGGGCGGCCGCCACGGCGGCCACGCTGCGCTCCACCGCCGGCACGTCCTGCGGGGACGGGGCACTGCCCCCGGCGGACACCTGGTACTCGGCATCGAGGGCGGCCAGGGCGCCGCTGACCGGCCGGGCGCGCTTCATCTCGCCGCCGATATGGAGCACTTCGGCCCAGACGATCCTGGTGTCCGGCCCGGGCCCGGCCACCCGGGCGAACGCCTCGATCGCCTCGGCGGGCAAGCTGGCGAGCATCAGCGCGTCGCCGACGCTGGGCGTCGGCTGCTCCGGGTCCATGTGCAGGTGGCCGAGGTCCTTGGCAGGCATGATCTGGATCGTGTCGGTGGCCGGCCGGAGCGCCCGCAGCGGGGCCAGCAGCGCGTCGGCCTCGGCCGGCCTGCCCAGGTGGCTCACGAAGACGACGACGACGGACCGTCCGCGCAGGTGCTCGGGGATGGCGGGGACATCGGGGAAATTCGCCAGCCGGGCCGCCGACGTGAACTCCTCCGGCGGGCCGCCCTGGGTCAGCTCGCGCCAGGCCTGCAGCACCGGCGAAGCCGCGTCAGCGGGCCACCACAGCTGCCCGGCGTAGACCTCGGTGACCGGGAACAGCCGCAGCTCGATCGCGGTGACCACGCCGAAGCTGCCGCCGCCGCCGCGCAGCGCCCAGAACAGGTCGGTCTCGGTGCCGGCGTCGGCGCGCACCAGCCGGCCGTCGGCGGTGACCACCTCAATCGCCTCGACGTTGTTGGCCGCCAGCCCGTGGGCGCGGCCCAGCCAGCTGATCCCGCCGCCGGTCGTGTAGCCCGTCACGCCCACGTCGGGCGAGGTGCCGGCCAGCGCCGCCAGGCCGTGTTTGGCGGCGGCCCCCACGACGTCCCGCCATACCGCGCCGGCCTCGGCCCGGGCGATCTTCGCGCCGGGATCGATGCTGACCTGCCGCATCGAGGTGGTCTTGATCAAGATCGTGCCGGCCAGCGAGCCGAGCGGCCCGGCGTTGTGCCCGGTGCCCTGCGCGGCGACCCGCAGGCCGTGCTCGCTGGCGAAACGGACGGTGTCTACGACGTCCTGCACGCAGGCGGGCAGCGCGACCGCGGCCGGATGCTGGTCCACGGTCAGGTTCCAGGCCTGGCGGGCGTCGTCCCATCCCGGGTCGCCGGGAGTGAGGAAGAGGACGGCCGACATGAGTGTCTCCAGGTGAATGTGATTGCGGTTCATCGGAGCTGTCGCGGCGACGCCGGTACTACGTGGGCTGGCGGGCACCGGCCAGCGACTGCTTCTGGTCGGGCGCGGGCGCGGGGCTGCGGGGCCGCACGAACAAGAGCACCGCGATCCCCGCGACCAGGCCCAAGCCCGCCGCCACCACGAACGTCAGGTCCAGGCTATCGGCGAACGCCCGGTGCACCAGGTCAGCCACGCCGCTCCCCCGGGCGATCACCGCAGCCGCATCGCCGCCGCTGAGCGGGCCGGCCAGGCCCTGGCCGGCGACATGCTGCAGCCCGCCGCGGAAGACCTCACCGAGCACAGCGATCCCGAAGGCGTAGCCAAGCTGGCGGAAGGTGTTGACCGCGCCAGCGGCCATGCCCGCGCGCGGCGCGGGAACTGCCGACATCGCAGTGGCCGACAATGGCGCCAGCACCAGCCCGGCGCCCAGGCCGACCAGTATCAGCCCGGGCACCTCGACGGCCCACCCTGATCCGGTCCTGATCACGGCCTGGGCGAGCGCGCCCGCGGCGATGAGCAGGAGCCCGGTCCCGATCAGCAGCCGGGGCGAGGTCTTGTGCAGCACCCGGCCGATCGCGACGGACACGCAGAACGTCGTGAGGCTGCACGGCAGGAACAGCAGCCCGGCCTGGACCGGGCTGAGGCCGAGCACTGACTGCAGCCAGAGCGACTGGTAGGCCATGGCCGCCCAGGCCGCTGCCGGCAGCATCGCCACCGCGAACATCAGCGTCGTGAACGAGGGGTTGCGCAGCAGCGAGAGGTCCAGCATGGGGTCGCGCTGCCGGCGCTCGACGAAGACGAACACGATCAGGGCGGCAGCGGCGATGGCAAGCAGGCCGAGGGTGCCGTCCGACCCCCAGGAACCCCTGATCAGCGCGTAGACCAGGGCCGCGGCGGCGACGGTGAAGCTGGCCATGCCGGCCAGGTCGATGCGCCGCGGGCGGGGGTCACGGGACTCGCCTACCACCAGCAGGGTGAGCAGCACGGCGAAGACGCTGACCGGCAGGTTCACGAAGAAGATCGACTGCCAGCCGAAGTGGGCGGTGAGCAGCCCGCCGGCCAGCGGCCCCGCCGCGGATGCCGCGCCGCTGACCGCGGCCCAGACCCCGAAGGCGATGCCCCGGTCCCGGCCGGAGTAGGAATTGCTGATCAGCGCCATCGTGGTGGCGAGCATGGCCGCCGCGCCCAGCCCCTGGACCCCGCGCGCCGCGATCAGCATGCCGACGCTCCCGGACAGGCCGCAGGTCAGCGAGGAAGCCGCGAAGACCACCAGGCCGCCCAGGTACAGGGCCCGGCGGCCGATCCGGTCCGCGATCGAACCCGCGGTCAGCACCAGCGAGGCCAGCACGAGCGCGTACAGGTCGAGCACCCACTGCAGGTCTGGCAACGAGGTGTGCAGGCCGCGGGCCATGTCGGGCAGGGCCACGGTCACGATCGTGACGTCGAGCAGCAGCATGAAGGTGCCGGCGCAGACCGCGACGAGTGGCAGCCACTTGCGCATGTTCATGATCCCTTCCTTCACTGTCAGCAGGATCCGGTGCCATTGATTACCCGCCCGCCACTTGCCTATTCGTGACACTCAGGCGATTCCAGGCCTTGATCAAGGTGATGTGGAGAGTCAGGGTGGCGAGGGCCGGCTCCTCGAAATGCCGGCCGGCCTCGGCAAAAGCATCATCGGGTACCGGGTCCCCGGGGCCGCCGAGCCGGGTGACGGCCTCGGTCAGCGCCAGGGCGGCGCGCTCCGCGGCGGTGAAGAACGGGGCGTCTCGCCAGGCCGCGACGGCCCAGATCCGCTCATCGCTCTCGCCAGCATTCTTCAGGTCGCGCGCCTGCAGCTGGACGCAGGCACGGCAGCCGGTGAGCTGGCTGGCTCGCAGGTGGACCAGCCCGGCAGTGACCCGCGGCAGTCCGTCTGGCCCGGCGGCAGTCCCGAGCGCCGCGGCGGCGTCGAGCGCATCGGGAGCGCTCGGCGCTGAGCGGGCCGTTCGTGCGGCCATGATTGCCTCCCGTCACATCAGACGGATTTTGGTGTCACCTATATGACCCGCCGCGGCGGAAGTATGTGACCGGTGGCCAGGCCGGCCGCGGTATTAACCTCGCAGGCGCGATAATCCCGGCCGCCGTCGCGATCCCGGCATATCGCCGCGCCGCGCCGCGCTCGCGGGCCGCACCAGCCAGCGCCAGCCTGCCCGCCACCCTGAGCGGCCACGATGACGCCAACCGGACGCCAAGCCAGTGGCAAGCGGCATGAACGACGGTACTGGGCGTACCCCGGGCCGTCCCTGGAGGCGCGGTGGCAGCGGCGTTGCAGCTGACCTTTCCGTGCACCAGCGGCCGCGCCCGGCGCCTACCAGGAAGATCTATACGTACAGAAGGTGGATGCCAGGCATGTCAACGCTATGCAAGCCATCGGTGAGTGCGCCGGAATACGTCATCACGATGGAAGAGACCCTGGAATTTGCCGAGCGAGCACACGCGGGAAAGCCGCAGCTCCCGCTAGCGCTGCGGCTGATCGAGAACACCGGCGTACGAAAGCGACATATCGTGCAGCCAATCGAGGAGACCCTCCGGCACCCCGGCCTGGAGGAACGCAACCGCATCTATGAGCGGGAATCCAAGAACAGGTGCCCCGAAGTCATTGAACAGGCCCTGCAGAACGCCAGCCTGGGGCCCGCCGATATTGACGCGATCATCTACGTGTCATGCACCGGATTCCTGATGCCCTCGCTGACCGCATGGCTGATCAACCACATGGGATTCCGGTCTGATACCCGTCAGATACCTATCGCGCAGCTGGGCTGCGCGGCGGGCGGCGCGGCGATCAATCGCGCCCATGATTTCTGCCAGGCTTACCCCCATGACAACGTCCTGATCGTCTCTTGCGAGCTGTGCTCGCTGTGTTACCAGCCCGGCGACGACGGTGTCGGCTCGCTGTTGTCTGACGGGCTGTTCGGCGACGCGGTCGCGGCGGTGGCCGTGCGGGGCAGCGGTGGCACCGGCATGGCGCTGGAGCGCAACGCCTCGTATCTCATCCCGAACACCGAGGACTGGATTTCCTATGCCGTGCGGGAGACCGGCTTCCACTTCCAGCTGGACCGCCGGGTGCCCACGACGATGGAGCCACTCGCTCCCGTGCTGCGTGAGCTGGCCAACGACCACGGCTGGGATATCGGCGACCTCGACTTTTACATCATCCACGCAGGCGGCCCGCGGATTCTGGACGACCTGGGCAAGTTCCTGGACGTCGACTATCACATGTTCCGCCATAGCCGGGAGACCCTGACCGAATACGGCAATATTGCCAGCGCAGTCGTACTCGACGCGCTGCGCAGGCTATTCGATGAAGACACCGCGAGGTCCGGTGCGACCGGCGTGATCGCGGGTTTCGGCCCGGGCATAACCGCCGAGATGGCGGTGGGCAGCTGGGTCGTCGACGCGCCGAAGGACACCGGACGTCACCGGCCGCGCGCATCGGCACCCGGCCTGAAGCGAGATTTCGCCTCGGCGGCTAGCGGGCGAGCGGCATGAACGGCCTGGTCGTCCCGCCCGGTCAGGGCCGGAAGCTGGTGACGAAGGCGCAGGAAGTTACCTTCAAGGTCACCGGAGCGGATGGCTCCGCGGCCTCGTGTTTCGAGGTGGTAGTGCCGCCCGGCTTTGATGTGGGGGCGCATGCCCACGGCCGCTCGGAAGAGTTCTTCTACGTCCTGGAAGGGGAGCTCGACGTCTTCGCGTTCGAGCCGGTCAAGCGCAGCGAAGAACACTGGCAAGACTGGGAATCTCCGGAGGGCGATCGCGTCGTCCGGGCCGGCGCCGGCAGCTGCATGTTCGTTCCGGCCGGATGCCCGCACGCGTTCATGAATCCGGCCGGCGAGCCAGCGCGGATGCTGTTCCAAAGCTCCCCATCCCCCGATCACGAACGGTACTTCGAGGAAATATGCGAGATTTTCGCGCAGGGCGCGGCCGTGGATTCTCAGGCCGTGCAGAAACTGCGCGGCCGTTATGGCCTCAGCCAGATCACGCCGCTTCGCTACGGGCCGCCTCTTTCCTGAACATGACCGCATATCAAGCACAGCCGGAGGTGACAAAAGATGGAAACGATTCCCGTGGTTCATGCAAGTCTGGGGGAAAGGGAACTGGCCGCCGTCGCGGAGGTGTTCTCCTCGGACTGGACCGCCGGTCAGGGCCCGAGGACCAAGGCCCTGGAAGCGGAACTGACCGAACGTTACGGCGTCGGCGGCGCGGTCGCGACGAGCAGCTGCGGCGCCTCGCTCCACCTGAGCCTGCTCGCCCTCGGTGTCAAGCCGGGCGACGAGGTGATCGTCGCCGACTACACGTTCCCGGCCCCGGCTCATGCGGTGCGCTACGTCGGCGCGGTCCCCGTCTTCGCCGACGTGCGGGCCGATACCGGTACCGTCGACCCGCGGGCGGTGGCCGACCTGGTCGGCCCGCGCACCGTGGGCGTGATCGCGGTGGACACGATCGGCCTGCCCGCTGACTACGCGGAGCTGACGGCGATCACCGATCGCCACGGACTGTTTCTCATCGAGGACGCCGCGTGCGCGGTGGGCGCGACCTACCAGGGGCGCCCGGCGGGTGCGCTGGCCCCGGTCGGGTGCCTGTCCTTCCACGGGCGCAAGGGCATCACCAGCGGCGAGGGCGGTGCGGTGCTCACCGCCGATCCGGCCCTGGCGGCGGACGTGCGGCTGCGTTCGTCCTTCGGCATCGAGCCCATCTTCGATCAGGCACAGGTCGTCGGCCTGCCGATCCCGGTGTTCACCGAAATCGGCTACAACTACAAGCTGTCCGACATCGGCGCCGCGATCTTGCAGGTGCAGCTGGGCCGGATGGGCGAGCTGCTGGAGCGGCGGCGCGCGCTCGCCGCGCGCTACGCCGAATTGCTGGCCGGCCAGGAACTGGTCACGGCGCCGTACGTGCCGCCGGACCGCACCCACTCCTGGCAGTCCTACCTGGTGAAGTTCGATCCGCGGGTGGACCGGGCGGCGGTCGCCGCCGACCTGCGCGCTCAGGGCATCGGCTGCGGCCATGGTACGTGGGCGTGCCACCAGCAGCCGGCCTACGACACCAGGCAGGTGTGCCCGGTCTCGGCGGATCTGTTCCAGCGCCAGCTCGCCATCCCCATGCACGCCGAACTCAGCATGAACCAGGTCGAACGGGTCGCAGCAGCCCTGCGGGCCGCGCTGCGGGCGCACCCGCGCTGAGCCCCTTCCGACCGAACCCTCATCGCACCGGAGAGACGCCATGAACAAGACCGCGCAGCGGGCCGGGCTGGACCAAGACACCCGCCGGGCCGCCAACCGCAAGATCGTCGAGCAATACCTGAACACCAGGGGCCAGGACCGGCTGAAGCGGCACCTGCTGTTCACTGAGGACGGGATCGGAGGGCTGTGGACGACCGACACCGGCGAGCCCATCGTCATCCGCGGCCGGGCCCGGCTGGGCGAGCACGCCGTCTGGTCCCTGCGCTGCTTCCCTGACTGGGCCTGGACCAACGTGCAGATTTTCGACACCCAGGATCCGGACTGGTTCTGGGCTGAATGTGACGGGGAAGGCAAGATCAGCTACCCGGGATATCCCGACGGGCACTACCGGAACCATTTCCTGCATTCCTTCCGGTTCCGGGACGGGAAGATTCATCAGCAGCGCGAGTTCATGAACCCGTGCCAGCAGTTCCGCGCCCTGGGCATCGCCGTGCCAGCGGTCAAGCGGGAAGGGATTCCCACCTGAGAACGGCACCCCGGCCGTTGCCGGACTCCGCTTCCCCTTACCGGCCTCATCCCCCTGCCAGCGTGGAGCCAGCCATGAAAGATCCAGCAGCCACCACCACCGCGACCGTCCGGCGCCCGCGAGCGGCCCAGCAGCCAGAGTGGAGTGACGGGGCCCAGGTCCAGCGCGTCCGGGCCATCCTGGCCGCCAGGCCGCCGCTCGTCGGGCTGGAAGACGTGGGCCTGCTGCGATTACTTCTCGCCCACGTCGCCGCGGGCGAAGCCCACGTCATCCAGGCCGGGGACTGCGCGGAAGACCCCGACGACTGCACCCCCGAGCACATCAGCCGCAAGGGCGCGCTGCTCGACCTGCTGGCCGGCACACTCAAGATGACGACGCACACGCCGGTGCTGCGGGTCGGGCGGATCGCGGGCCAGTATGCCAAGCCCCGTTCTTCCCTCATGGAGCAGATCGGCGGCCGTCAGCTGCCGGTCTTCCGCGGGCACATGGTCAACGGCCCTGACCCCGACCCCGCCGCCCGCATCGCCGACCCGCTGCGCATCCTGGGCTGCTACCTGGCCGCGAGGGAGGTCATCGAGCAGCTCGGCTGGCACGGCCCGGCCCGCGGCGCCGGGCCCAGGATCGAGCCGCCGGTCTGGACCAGCCACGAGGCGCTGCTCCCGGACTACGAGCTGCCGATGATCCGTGATCCGGGCGGCGGGCAGCGCTGGCTCAGCTCGACGCACTGGCCGTGGGTCGGCGAGCGCACCCGTCAGCTGGACGGCGCGCACGTCGCCATGCTGGCCGGCGTGGTCAACCCGGTCGCGTGCAAGATCGGTCCCAGCATCGGCACCGCCGAGATCGTCGCGCTGTGCGACCGGCTTGACCCGCAGTACGAGCCAGGCGCGCTCACCCTGATCGCCCGGATAGGCGCGGACCTGGTCGCCGACCGCCTGCCCCCGCTGGTCGAGGCGGTCCGCCGCGCCGGGCACCCGGTGATCTGGCTGTGCGACCCGATGCACGGAAATACGATCGCCGGTCCCGACGGAACGAAGATCCGCCTGGTGGACACGATGACGCGGGAGGTCCGCGGGTTCCGCCGCGCGGTGGCCGCGGGCCGCGGGGTGGCCGGCGGCCTGCACCTGGAGACCACCCCGGAGGACGTGACCGAGTGCGTCGCCGATGCTTCGGCCCTGGGCCGCACCGAGCGGCGGAGCACGAGCCTGTGCGATCCGCGGCTCAATGCCGCGCAGGCCATCTCGGTGGTCTCCGCCTGGTCCGACACCAGGTAGGCGGCCAGCGCCGCATCCGTCAGATGGCTGCGGACCCAGATGGCCGCAGGAAAGGAGTACCGATGGCCGGCCTGCCCGCTATCGCGGCGTACCCCCTGCCGACAGCCGAACGGCTGCCGCAGAACGTGGCCCGCTGGGCCCTGAGCGCCGAACGTGCCGTGCTGCTCATTCATGACCTGCAGAGCTACTTCCTCGCGCCCTTCCCGGCCGCATTCCGGTCCGAGCTGGTGCGCAACGTGGCCGCGCTGCGCGGGCGCTGCGCCGCCGCGGGCGTGCCGGTGGCCTACACCGCGCAGCCCGGCCGGATGGCCGACGCGGACCGGGGGCTGCTCAAGGACTTCTGGGGTCCCGGCATGCGGACCGACGAGGCCGACCGGGCCATCGCGGCGGGGCTGACGCCAGCGGGGCAGGACTGGGTGATCACCAAGTGGCGCTACAGCGCCTTCTTCCGCTCAGACCTGCTCGACCGCATGGTCAGGGCCGGCCGCGACCAGCTCATCGTGTGCGGCCTCTACGCTCACGTCGGCGTGCTGATGACCGCGCTGGACGCCTTCACCCACGACATCCAGCCGTTCCTGGTCGCCGATGCGCTCGGGGACTTCTCCGCTGACTATCACCAGCTCGCACTGAATTACGCCGCGCAGCGCTGCGCCATGGTCGTCACCGTCGCGGATGTCCGGCCGTGAACGCGCCGGAACGCCGGGACCTGCTGACGCGGATCATGGAGCCCGATCCGCCCGCGTTCGCGCTGCTGCACCGGCCGGACAGCGGGTCCCCCGGGGTCCTGGACGTCCTGGCGGGCCAGCTGAGCATGCCCGCCACGCTGGCGGACATCCCGCTGGCAGACGTCCCGCTGGCGGGCCAGCCAGGCGGCGGCGGCGGGCGGCACGAGGCGCTGGCCGTCATCCCCTACCGGCAGCTGGCTGAGCGCGGGTTCGCCGCGCCGGACGACGGCGCCGCACTGCTGCTGCTCACCATCACCGAGCAGGAGCGGCTGCCGGTGGCGGAGGTGCTGTCCCGGGTGCCCGCCACGGCGACGACGCCGGCCGGCGGCGGGTTCGACCCCGGCGACGCGGCCTACGCCAGGACCGTCCGCCGGATCGTCGCCGATGAGATAGGCACCGGCGAGGGCGCCAACTTCGTGATCAAGCGCTCCTTCACGGCGAACATCAGCGGCTACTCGGTGCGCAGCGCCCTGTCGTTCTTCTGCCGCCTGCTGGAGCGGGAGCACGGCGCCTACTGGACGTTCATCATCCATGCCGGGCACCGCACCCTGGTCGGCGCCTCACCGGAGCGCCATATCACGCTGAACGGCGCAGCGGCGGTGATGAACCCGATCAGCGGCACGTACCGGTACCCGCCCGGCGGCCCGACCCTGCAGGGCGTCACCGAGTTCCTCGCCGATCCCAAGGAGACCGACGAGCTGTACATGGTCCTCGACGAGGAACTGAAGATGATGGCGCGGGTCTGCCCGGCCGGCGGCCGGGTCGTCGGGCCCTACCTCAAGGAGATGGCCTGCCTCGCCCATACCGAGTACTTCATCGAGGGCCAGACCACCCGCGATGTCCGCGAGGTCCTGCGCGAGACGATGTTCGCGCCGACCGTCACCGGCAGCCCGCTGGAGAGCGCGGCGCGGGTCATCAGCCGCTACGAGCCGCACGGCCGCGGGTACTACAGCGGGGTCACCGCCTTGATCGGCCGCGACGCGAACGGCGAGCGCACGCTCGATTCCGCGATCCTCATCCGTACCGCCGACATCGACCCGGGCGGCCGGATCGAGATCGGCGTGGGCGCCACCCTGGTCCGGCACTCCGATCCGGAGGCCGAGGTCGCCGAGACCCGCGCGAAGGCAGCCGGCCTGCTCAGCGCGCTCGAGGCGGGGCCGGGCCGGCGGCTCGGCGCGCATCCCGATGTCCGGGCGGCGCTGCGGCGGCGCAACGCGGGGATCGCGGGCTTCTGGCTGCGCCGAGGCGACGCGCCCGCGGCCCGGGCATCCGCCCTGGCCGGGCGCAGCGTGCTGGTCATCGATGCCGAGGACACCTTCACCGCCATGCTGGGCAGCCAGCTCCGCTCGCTCGGGCTCGCGGTGACGCTCCGCCGCTTCGACGAGCCCTACCCGCCCGGCCGGCCTGACCTCATCGTGCTGGGTCCAGGGCCGGGTGATCCCCGCGCGCCCGCGGACCCCAAGATGGCCCACCTGCGGGCCGCGGTCGACGGCCTGCTGGCCGCCCGCCGGCCGTTCCTGGCCGTCTGCCTGAGCCACCAGGTGCTGAGCCTGCGGCTCGGGCTCAAGCTCGCCCGGCGAGAGATCCCCAACCAGGGCGTCCAGCGGGAGATCTGCTTGTTCGGCGCGCGCGAGCGAGTCGGGTTCTACAACACCTTCGCGGCCCGCAGCGCGCAGGACAAGCGGGAGGTTGACGACGTCGGCCTGGTGGAGATCTGCCGGGACCCCCGCAGCGGTGAGGTGCACGCGCTGCGCGGCCCCGGCTTCGCCTCGATGCAGTTCCACGCGGAGTCGGTGCTCACCGTCGACGGGCCGCGGATCCTGGCCGAGGCCGCGCTGCAGGCGCTGGGCTGATGAGAATCGACATCGCCTGGCGGGACCTGGGCTGGTCCGGACCCTATTCCCCTGATGCCGACGGGAGCGAGCCATGCATCCGTACACGGTGGTCGATGCCTTCGCCCGCCAGCCCCTGGCCGGAAACCCGGTCGCCGTCTTCTTCGACGCCGGTGACCTGACCACCAGGACCATGCAGCTCATCGCCGCGGAGATGAGACTGTCCGAGGTCACCTTCGTGCTGCCCGCCCGCGACGGCGGCGACGCCTGGATCCGGATTTTCACCCCGGTCAATGAACTGCCTTTCGCCGGGCACCCGATCCTCGGCACCGCGGTCGCGCTCAGCCAGGCGCTGGGCCGCCGCCCGCCTGCGGCTGGAGACCGCCATGGGCATCATCCCGGCGGAGATCGGCTGGGCTGACGGCGCCGTGACGGTCAGCATGCAGCACCCGGTCCCGGTCTGGGAACCCTACGATCACGCGGCGGAGCTGCTGGCGGCACTGGGCGTCGCCGCCTCCACCCTGCCGGTCGAGGCCTACCGGAACGGGCCCCGGCATGTGTTCGTGGGCCTGGGCAGCGTGGCGGCCCTGTCGGGGCTGCGCCCGGACCACCGCGCGCTGACGGCTTTCCCCGACATGGCGGCCAACTGCTTCGCCGGCGCGGGGACGCACTGGCGGACCCGGATGTTCTCCCCGGCCTATGGCGTGGTGGAGGACGCCGCCACCGGCTCGGCGGCCGGCCCGCTCGCCATCCACCTGGCCCGGCACGGCCTGGCCCGGTACGGGGCGGCCCTGCAGATCACGCAGGGCGTAGAGCTGGGCCGCCCCTCGCTGATGATCGCCGCCGTGCGGCAGGCCGCGGGGGCCGTGGAGTCCGTGCACGTCCGCGGCCACGGCGCCGTGCTGGCCCGCGGCACCATCAACGTCTGAAGGAGGCACATGGGCGCCAGCAAGCTCGAGTCGCTCACCGCGCAGGCTGAGCTCGACTTCCCCGAGTACGACAATCCGCCCGGCGAACCCGTCAGCTTGCTGCGCGGCTGGCTCGCGCAGGCGCAGGCCCGCGGGGTCAGGGAGCCGTATGCGCTCGCGCTGGCCACCGCCGACGTGCGCGGCCGGGCCTCGACCCGCATCATCGCGATCACCAGCCTGACCGAGGCCGGGCTGGTATTTCTCAGCCACGACTGCAGCCAGAAGGGCCGGGAACTGGCGGCCACCGGCTGGGCCTCGGGCGTCTTGTACTGGCGGGAGACCGGCCAGCAGGTCATCATCTCCGGCCCGGTGCGGAAGCTGGCCAGCGCCGAGTCCGACGCGCTGTGGCACGCGCGCCCGGTTCCCCTGCACGCGATGTCGGCGGCATCCCGGCAGAGCGAGCCGCTGCCTGACGTGGCCGCGCTCCGCGCGCGGGCCCGCCGCCTGGAGGCGCTCGGCGTGAGCTTGCCCCGACCGGCCCGGTTCTGCGGGTACCTGCTGGAGCCGGCCGCCGTGGAGTTCTGGTGCGCCAGCCCGGACCGGCTGCACCGCAGGCTGCGCTACGACCGGGAGCCGGACGGCTGGCGGGCGGCCCGGCTGCAGCCATGAGCTGACCGGCCGCAGCCGTGAGCTGACCGGCCGCAGCCGTGAGCCAGACCGCAGCCGGGCCGGCCCGGGTATCAGGCCCGGGCCAGGCCGTCCCGCAGCGCCCCGGCCACCCTGACCACCCGCTTGGCCTGCACCGTCGCGGCCGTCCTGGCGGTGTCGTCGACCGGGTTGGCCCCCCGGGCGCTCGCATGGCTGGTGCCGTACGGGTTGCCGTCGACGAACTTGGCCGGATCGCTGTAGCCGGGGGCCACCACGATGCCGCCGAAGTGGTGGACGGTGTTGTACAGCGCCAGCAGGGTGGATTCCTGCCCGCCGTGCAGCGTGGAACTGGCGGTGAAGCCGCTGTAAACCTTGTCCTGCAGCATGCCCCGCTGCCAGTACGGCCCCAGGCTGTCGATGAACAGCTTGAGCTGCGCGGATACGTTGCCGTACCGGGTGGGGCTGCCGAACAGCACCGCGTCGGCCCACACCACGTCCTGCGGGCTGACCTCGGTGATGTCCTGGGTAGCGGTCACGTTGGCTCGCCACCCGGGATTGGCGTCGATGGCGGCATCAGGAACGAGCTCGGCGACCTTGCGCAGCCGCACCTCGGCACCGGCCTTCTCCGCCTCGTCGGACATGGTCCTGGCGAGTTCGGTGAGGGTCCCGGTCGCGGAGTAATAGATGATGCTGAGTTTCACTGGGTCGGACACGTTGCGTCCCTTTCTCTTCGGTCCCCTGATCACGCGATCTTCGTCGCGCACAGGATGGCCTGCACGGGGATGGCGTCCGGAGGTATGTCGGCGGGGTCCTTGGCTACCGCCTTGGTGACCTTGAACCCGCACTCTTCCACCCAGCTGCGGTACGTCGACAGCTTCTGCGGCCCGCCCTGGCCCATGGCGCAGCCGACGAAGAAGCTCGCGAAGAAGTCAATGACGGCCGAGGCCGGGTCCTTGACGTCTTCGGGGTAGATGGGAACCATGATGCTGACCTGCCCGCCGACCTCCAGCGACTTATTGACGTTGCCGAGGATCTGGTGCACCTCATTCTTGTCGAACATGTCGAGGAAGTGCCTGATCAGCACGACATCGAAGCCTTGAGGGACGCTGTCGAAGACGTCACCGCCGATGAATGAGCAGTGCTCCTCAACGCCATTTTCGTTGAAGTTCGCCAGGCATTCATCTTCCTTTTCGGGCAGATCGAAGGTGGTCACCCGGAGCCCGGGCGAGGCCTTCCGCTGGTAGGTATGGATGGCGCCGAGACCGGTGTTCCCGGCCAGGTCGAGCACCTGTGCACCGGACGGCACGTCGACGTTGTCGAAGAACCACGGATCGATGCGGTCGGTGACGATGTCCATCAGCGTGGCCCAGGACTCACGCAGGTCCTGATGCTCGGCCACGGCGGCGTACAGGTTTCCGTCGAATCCGTAGAGCTGCTTGAGGCCCACGACCGTGCCGGTCCGCGCGCTCTGCGGTCAGGTAGAACAGCTGCCGGAGCGTAACGACCTTGATCATGTTCATGAGGGCGAGCGGTCGCCGGAGGCCAGCCGGGTCGAGGCCGGCCAGCGCGTCCAGGCAGTAGCTGCCTGAGCCCTCGTCGCAGGCCACGAATTCCTCCTTGACCAGCAGTTGCAGGAGCTGCTCCACCGCATCAGGCTTGGCGCCGACGGCGGCACCGAGCTGAGCCGCGGTCATCCCGGGAGTTTCCCTGAGCGCATCGATGATGCCGAGCTCGAAGCAGGACAGCAGGTTCATGAATCGCGCGGGTCCCACCATGTACTCGCGCAGCCGCGCGAGTGTCGCTTCCGGGGTCATTGTCGTCATCCCTTCGGGTTGGTTATCCCGCCACCGCGGGCCGGCCGGATGCGGCCGGGCCGGCCTCGGCTGAGCCTGGCCCCGGCTGAGCCCAGGTCACGCTCCGCGCGTCACCAGCTGCTCGCGGAGCTGGCGGGCCAGCTCGATCCGCCGGACCTTCATCGTGGCGGTCCGGGGCAGCTCGGCCCACGGGACCTGGATCGGGTCGGCCAGCTGGGGGAAGTCGGCCGCGGCCGCGCGCCAGCGGTCCCGGTCCAGCGGCTGATTCCCGGTGGTGCAGACCACCGGGACGGGCTCAGACTCCGGGCCCGCCACCACGACCAGCTCGCTCAGCTCGCCCAGCCTGCTCATCACCAGATCCTCGATCTCCAGGCTGCTGGTCACCCCGGGGATCATGTCGACCTCCCGGTCGAGCATGTGCAGGCAGCCCAGCCTGGTGCGGAAACCGACGTCCCCGGTCCGCCACCAGCCATCGTTCAGGTTGGCGTCGTACCGCTCCTGCTCGCCGAAGTAGGTCTTGGCCACGCCCTTCCACCTGACCTCGATGAAGCCGGGATGCTGCTCGGATGGCCGCTGGCCGTCCCGGCTCACCACCCGGATCCTCGGGCCGCCCGGCACCGGGTAGCCGATGCAGCGCCCGTCCGTCTTGTGCGCGGACCTGCGGAAGTACGGCCGGCCGATGGCCGGGCCGATCTCGCTCTGCCCGTAGAGCTGGAAGAACAGCGGTGCTCGCCGGGCAGAGGAGAACAGAAGCCGGCTGATCGTCCGGGGGTGGATGGCATCGAACGTGCTGCTGAAGTACTTCACTGCCGCGAACGGCTGGCGCGGGTCGTCGGCCAGCCCTTCCCATTCCATGAACGAGTTGGGCAGGGCCTCGATGAATCCGGGCCGGTGCCTGGCGAAGAACCTGGCCACCTGGTCAGGATCGGCGTTGTTCACGAGCAGGACCGGCCAGGCGCTGAAAAGGCTCAGCGCCATCGCCGCGTACATCCGCGAATGCACGAAGGGGACGTGGATCGCGATGGTCTCCCGCTTCCTGATCAGTGCCAGGAGGAACACCTGCGGCCGCAGCCTGATGCGGATCCGCCGCGGCGTGTGCACGACGAGCTTGGGCAGCCCGGTGGTGCCGGACGTGTGCGTGATCAGGATGGGCTCGTCGAGCGGCTGGAATACCGGCTGAACCCGCGGCGACCCGGCCAGCTCGGTCAGCGATACCGTGCCTGGCCTGCTGCCGGACACCAGGATGACCGCTCTGGTGAGGTCCGCCACCGGCAGGTCGGCCAGCGCGTCGAGCTTGCCCGCGTCAGTGAGCAGGTGCGGGCGGCCGAGCCGGCCGAGCAGGGCGCCGACGGTCGCGCCGTCCAGGGCGGGCGACAGCATGACCGGCACCGCGCCGATCCGCGCCACCGCGGTAGCGAGGATCCAGACATCGAAGTTGGCGGCCTTGTAGACCGCGGCGCGTTCCCCGGGCCGGACCCCGGCTGCCCACAGCCGGCCGGCCAGGTCGTCCACGTGGTCGGCGAGCTCGGCGACCGTCAGGCGCCGTCCCTGCTCGGGCAGGACATCCATGTCGTGATCAAGAGTGAGCAACGTCGAACTGTTCTTGGCCGCGGCCGTTTCCGGCACGATGCCAAGATAGAGACCGCGCTCCTGTATCGAACGGTGCGTCCTGAGGCCCATCATCGAGGGCAGCTCCTTTCCCGGCTTAGCGGATGGTTCAGCTCGCGCGCTCGAGAATCTTCCCGAGGATGTCGTCCCAGAGCTTTATCCGCGCCGCGGGCCCTTTCCCGCAGCTGCGTGCACCAGCATCGGCCACCGGACTTGGCCGGGACTATCCAGCGAGTTGGCGCCGGCTTGGCGGCAGCAGGCCAGGTAACTGGTCAGGGCCGATGCGGCGCGGAGCACCGGGACCGAGTCGTCAGTCGAGGGCGGCCAGGTCGACCCGGTGCAGGCGCTCAGGGTCGGCCATCACGTCGATTTCCGTGATCCTGCCGCCGGAGATCGTGAACCCCATGACCGAGACCGGGCGGCCGCCCACCGCGACGACAACGCCGGCCGCCCCGTTCACCAGGGCCGGCCACACCCGGGCGGAGGGCTGCGCGAACATCAGCGCCCGGCCGGCGATGGCCGGCGCACCGCGCAGCAGCACGGATGCCTCCGGGTGCTCCGCCCCCGCGTCGGATCGCAGCACGACATCGGGGTCCAGGACCGCGACGAGTGCGCCGAGATCGCCGCCGCGGGCCGCGGCGAAGAAGGCGTCGACTACTTCCCGCTGACGGCCGATGGCCGGTTCGGGAGCTGGGACCTCGGCTCCCCGCACCCGGCGCCGGGCCCGGCTGGCCAGCTGCCTCGCCGCGGCCGCGGGACGCCCCACTATCGGGGCGATCTCGTCGAAAGGCACGCTGAACATGTCGTGCAGGACGAACGCCAGCCGCTCGGCCGGAGCCAGCGTGTCCAGCACTACCTGCAGCGCGAGCCCGACCGAGTCGGCCAGCAGCGCCTCATCCTCCGGGCTGAGGCCGTCCGTGCGGCTGATCACCGGGTCGGGCACGTGCACGCCCATCAGCTCCTCGCGCCGCGCGTTACGCGAACGCAGCGCGTTCAGGCAGATCCGGGCGACGACCGTGGTCAGCCAGCCACCGAGGTTGTCGATCTCGCTGACGTCTGACCGGCTCAGGCGCAGCCAGGCTTCCTGGACGGCGTCGTCGGCCTCAGCCAGCGAGCCGAGCATCCGGTAGGCCACCGCCCGCAGGCGGGTCCGGTCTTTCTCGAAACCCTCCGCCAGCCAGTCAGACTCACTCATCGGTCACATTCCTCCGCCGCGAAGTGTCATACAGATAACACCTCAAATTCGTCCGGTGTGACAGGAGACATGATCATCGGCCTGGCTTATCGCTACATCTTCCTGCAGTTGACGTGGAGGAACTAACGATATGACTAACGCAGAAGTCGCCGCGGCCGTGCGCCGCACGCCGCCGAAATCCATCCGATGGACGGCAATATCGCCGCGGTTGGAGGGTAGTCCGCCGGCCATGGTGGAATTCCGGGCGTTGGGTCCAATAGAGGCAATCGTCGGTGGCCGGCAAGTTGATCTGGGAGCGCCTAAGCAGCGCGCGCTGCTGACGCTGCTGGTGAGCCGGGCGGGCGAGCCGGTGACGGTTGACATGCTGCTGGAAGAGTTGTGGGCGGGGCATCCGCCGCCATCGGCGATGACCTCGCTGCAGGCGTATGTCGCCAATCTGCGGCGGGTGCTGGAACCGGACCGGGCGCCACGGACCCCGGCGACGGTGCTGCTCACGCACGGCCGCGGCTATCTACTGGACAGCCGGGTGGCCGACGTCGATGTCCGGCGGTTCGAAGAACGCGCCACGGCCGGGTGGCAGGCGTGGGAGCAGGGTGAGCCGAAGCAGGCGCTGAGTGAGTTCGAGGCGGGGCTGGCGTTGTGGCGAGGGCAGGCCTACCCGGAGGTGGCCGAGGCGACCTGCGTGCTGCCGGAGGTAGCGCGACTGGAGGAGCTGCGGCTATCGGCGGTTGAGGGGCGCTGCGCCGCGCTGCTCGCGGTGGGCCTGCATGAGGTGGCAGTAGCCGAGCTGGAGGCCTTCATGCAGGCTCATCCGCTCCGTGAATCCGGCTGTGAGCTGTTGAGCCTCGCGTTGTACCGGGCCGGGCGGCAGGCCGACGCGCTCAGCGTGCTGCGGGCCAACCAGCAGCGGCTGGCCGAGGAACTAGGCATCGATCCCCGGCCGGCGTTACGCCACCTCGAGCGCGAGATCCTGAACCAGGCGCCGGATCTGGACTCCCGCCCAGCCCCGGCCGGCCCGGGCGTGACCGCGCCGGGCAGGCCCGTGGCCGCACCGCAGGCCCGCCCGGCTGGTCCGCTACCTGGTCCGGTTGCGGACGGAGAGGTCTTTGTCGGTCGCGAAGTGGCGCTGCGGCAGCTGGTCGAGTCCCTGGCCGCGGCGGCGGCCGGCCAGGGGCGGGTGGTGACGGTGTCCGGGGAACCGGGAATCGGCAAGACCAGCCTGCTGCGGCATTTCGCCGAGCAGGCGGGGGTGCCAGTACTCTGGGGCGCCTGCCCCGAGCACGTCGCCGCACCACCATTGTGGCTCTGGGGGCAGGTGCTGCGGGAGGCAGGCACCTGCTGCCCGCAGCGTTCCGTACCGGGACCTGTCGCTGAGCTTCTGGACGACGATACCCAGGAACTGGCGGACGGCGTAGACGCGGCCATGGCCACGTTGCGGCGATTCGAGGCGATCGTCGGTTACCTGACCGGCGCGTCCCGCAGTGCACCGCTGGTGGTGGTGCTTGATCACCTGCATCGAGCGGACCTGAGCTCACTAAGGCTGCTGGCCCACCTGGCTGAGTCGGTGCCAGCGAGCCGGCTACTGGTGGCTGCGTCCTACCGGCCGGGCGAGACAGAAGCCCTGGCCGAGACATCAGCCGCGCTGGCCCGCGCGGGCCAGACGCGGATAGAGCTGAATGGCCTGAATATCGAGGACACCCAGGCGCTGGCGAGTGCCATGCTGCACCGGAAGGTCAGCGAGCCGACCGCGGCCGGCCTGTGTGCCCGCACCGAGGGCAACCCGTTCTTCCTGCGCGAGCTCATCAAGGCGCTGACCAGCGAGCAGCACCTGGACCAGCCCGACACGGCACCGGTTCCCGCGCCGGTGCGCGAAGTGGTGCTCAGACGCATCGCCCGGCTGCCCGAGACCGCGGTCGAGGTGTTATCAGTGGCCGCCATCGCCGGCCGGAATTTCGACATCGACGTCGTCGCCGAGGCCGCCTCGGTCGAGATCGACGCCGCGCTGGAGGATCTCGACACCGCGGTCGCGGCGGGCCTGATCGTGGAAGACCAGAAGCGACTGGGCTGGTTCCGCTTCACCCACGCCCTGACCGCCGAGGCACTCTACGAAACCACCGGGCGGCTGCGCCGGGCCCGCCTGCACCGGCGGATCGGCGCGGCGGCGGACCTGGCGTGGAAGGGGAAGGCCGACCGGCCGGCCGAGAAGGCCGACCGATCCCCGCATAGCCGGCCTGATAGCTCGGCGACGCGGCGGGCCACTGCCCGAGGACGCGGGTCCCGCGGCCCCGACCGGCGCATTTTGTGAGATTCTGACAACTCTGGCCGCGAAATACACTTAGTTCCCGCCATTCCGGTATCCGGGGACACCCGGAAGCATGTATCCCGGTTGGGGTCGGGACGGCCGCCGTGTTCACCGGCTTCGAAAGGCCCGCAGTGTTCAGTCGTGTCGCCATCGTCAACCGCGGTGAAGCCGCCATGCGGCTCATCCACGCCGTCCGGGACCTAGCCGCGCAGACGGGGAACACGGATCGAGACCGTCGCCCTGTACACGGACTCCGAGCGGACGGCCACGTTCGTCCGCGAGGCGGACATCGCCTACGACCTGGGGCTGGCCGCGAACCGGCCCTATCTCGACCACGAGGTCCTCAGGAAAGCCCTGGTCGAGACCGGCGCGGACGCGGCCTGGGTCGGCTGGGGCTTCGTGGCGGAGGACCCGGCGTTCGCCAGCTTGTGCGCCGAGATCGGCGTGACGTTCGTCGGCCCGAGCGCCGAGGCGATGCGCAAGCTGGGCGACAAGATCGGCTCGAAGCTGATCGCCGAAGAGGTCGGCGTGCCGGTCGCGCCGTGGAGCCGCGGTCCGGTGCCGACGCTGGAGGACGCGAAGACGGCGGCGGACCGGATCGGCTACCCGCTGATGCTGAAGGCGACCGCGGGCGGCGGCGGCCGGGGCATCCGGATGGTCTCCAACGCCGACGATCTGACCCAGGCCTACGAGCTGACCCGCCAGGAGGCCGCGCGCGCGTTCGGCAGCGGCGTGGTGTTCCTGGAGCGTCTGGTGACGGGCGCCCGGCACGTCGAGGTGCAGGTCATCGCGGACGGGCAGGGCAACGCGTGGGCGCTGGGCGTGCGGGACTGCTCGGTGCAGCGGCGCAACCAGAAGATCATCGAGGAGTCCGCCTCCCCGGTCCTGAACGCCAGGCAGGTCGCCGACCTGAAGGCGTCCGCCGAGCGGCTCGTGCTCGCGGTGGACTACCAGGGCGCGGGCACCGTCGAGTTCCTCTACCACCCCGGTGAGCGGTTGTTCTCGTTCCTGGAGGTCAACACGCGGCTGCAGGTCGAGCACCCGATCACCGAGATCACCACCGGCGTCGACCTGGTGAAGGCCCAGCTGCACGTCGCGGCGGGCGGCAAGCTCGAGGGTGACGCGCCCGCGGAGTGGGGCCACGCCGTTGAGGCACGCCTGAACGCCGAGGACCCCGACCGCGACTTCGCACCCTCACCCGGCCGGATCACCCGGCTGGCGCTGCCCAGCGGCCCCGGCATCCGGGTCGACACCGGGTTCAGCGAGGGCGACACGATCCCGGCCGACTTCGACTCGATGATCGCCAAGATCATCGCGCACGGCCGGGACCGGGCGGAGGCGCTGGCCCGCCTGCGCCGCGCGATGACCGAGACGACCGTCATCATCGAGGGCGGCGTGACGAACAAGGGCTTCGTCCGCATGCTGCTCGACGAGCCCGCGGTGATCGACGGGTCCGCCGACACCGGCTGGATCGACCGCGTGCGCGCCCAGGGCGGCCTCGTGTCGCACCAGCACTCCGCGATCGCGCTGATCGCCGCCGCCATCGAGGCCTACGAGGACGAGGAGGCCGTGACGCGGCAGCGCTTCCTGTCCACCGCGCACGGCGGCCGTCCGCAGTCGCAGCACGAGAGCGGCCGCGCGCTGGAGCTCAAGCTCCGCGATGTCGGCTACCGGGTCCAGGTCGCCCGCACCGGCGGCCACCGGTTCCGCATCGGCATCTCGGCGGGCGGCCCCGAGCACGCGGCCGACGTCGACATCGAGCGCTTCGACGAGCACAGCGGCCAGATCACCGTGAACGGCGTCCGCTTCAAGATCGTCACGGGCACGCACGGCCCGATCCACCTGGTCGAGGTCGACGGCATCACGCACCGGATCAGCCGCGACGAGGGCGGCATCGTGCGCTCGCCGGTGCCCGCGCTCGTGGTGGCCACGCCGCTGCAGGCGGGCGACGAGGTCGAGGCCGGTGCGCCGCTGATCGTGGTCGAGAGCATGAAGATGGAGACCGTGCTGCGCGCGCCGTTCCGCAGCCGGGTGCGGGAGCTCGCGGTGTCAGTCGGCAGCCAGGTGGAGGCAGGCGCCCGCCTGCTCCGGCTGGAGCCGCTGGGTGACGGCGACGAGGCGGCCGGTCCCGCGGCCGCGGCCCAGGAAGTCGAGCTGGACCTGCCGCCCGAGCCGGTGGACGTGCCCGCGGCCGAGCGGGCCGCGCGTGGTCTGCAGGACCTGCGCAGCCTCCTGCTGGGCTTCGACATCGACTCCGCCGACGAGAAGCGCCTGCTCGCCGGCTACCTGGCCGCGCGCGCCGAGCTCGTCGCGGAGGGCCAGCACGACCTGGCCGGTGAGGTCGAGCTGCTGCGCCTGTTCGCCGACCTGAGCGAGCTGAGCCGCAACCGGCCCGCCGGCGAGGAGTCGAAGTCCGACTCCGCGGTGCACAGCCCCCGCGAGTACTTCCACACCTACCTGCAGTTCCTCGACCCGGACCGGTCCGGGCTGTCGGAGAGCTTCCAGCAGCGGCTCGCGCACGTGCTGTCCCGCTATGGCGTCGAAGACCTGGACCGCACGCCGGAGCTGGAGGACGCGGTCTTCCGGATCTTCCTGGCCCAGCAGCGCGCGTCCGCCGACGTCGCCGTGGTGACGACCCTGCTGCGCCAGTGGGTGAACGAGGCCCCGCCCGACCGAGGCGGACCGCGTCACCGTCGGCCTGGCGCTGGAGCACCTGATCGCCGCCACCCAGGTCCGGTTCCCGGCCGTCGCCGACCTGGCGCGCGGCGTCGTGTTCGCCTGGTTCGCCCAGCCGCTGCTGCGCCGCACCCGCGCCAACGGTCTACACGACCGTGCGCAAGCACCTGCGCCACCTCGACCAGGCACCCGGACGCGCCCGACCGCGCCGAGCGGATCTCCGCGATGGTCGCCAGCGCCGAGCCGCTCGTCCGGCTGGTCGGCCAGCGGATCGGCCGCGAGGGCGCGGACCCGGTTCCGCTGCTGGAGGTGCTGACCCGCCGCTACTACGGCAACCGCGCGCTCAGCGACATCCGGGTGAGCAAGGTGGCGGGCTGCACGTTCGTCGTCGCCGACCACCGCACCGCGACCGGCAACGGCCGCGTCGTCACCACCGCGGTCGACTTCCCCGCGCTGGCCGAGGCGGTCAAGGCGGTCAACGAGCTCGCCGGTGACGGCGAGCTGGTGGCGGACGTCTACCTGACCTGGTCGGACGGCCCGAGCGACCCCGACGAGATGGCCGCGCGCCTGCGCGAGGTCGTGGTCGCGCAGCAGCCGTCGGACCGGGTCGGCCGCATCACCACGACCGTCGCGGGCAACAGGGGCGCCGTGATGCACCACCACTTCACCTTCCGGCCGTCCGCGGACGGCTTCGCGGAGGAACGGCTGCTGCGCGGTCTGCACCCGCGCATCGCCGAGCGCATGCAGCTGGAGCGGCTGCGCGACTTCGACCTCACCCGGCTGCCCTCGCCCGACGAGGAGGTCTACCTCTTCCGGGCCGCGGCCCGGCAGAACCCGTCCGACGAGCGCCTCGTCGCCCTGGGCCAGGTCCGCGACCTGACCCCGCTGCGCGACGACGAGGGCAGGCTCGTCGCGCTTGCCCGCGGCCGAGGACATCCTGGCCACCTGCCTCGACGCGATCCGCCGGGCCAAGAAGCCGGGCGCGAAGCCGTCCGCCACGAACCGGATCGTCATCTACGTGTGGCCGCCGACGGACCTCTCGCCGGACGACCTGAACAACGTGGCGAAGCGCGTGCTGCCGACCACGGCGGGCGCGGGCCTGGAGGAGGTGCTGTTCCTCGGCAGGCGCCGGGACAGCGCCACCGGCGAGCTCGTCGACATCGCCGTCCGGATCGGCTACGACGTGGGCTCCGGCGTGCAGCTGTCCGTCATGGCGCCGCCGACCGAGCCCATCGAGCCGCTGGACGACTACCGCCAGGAAGTGCTGCGCGCGCACAGCCGCGGCACGCACTACCCGTACGAGCTGACCGGCATGCTCGCCGGGCCGGACGGCTCGTTCACCGAGTACGACCTGGACGAGCACTCGAAGCTGGTGCCGGTCGACCGGCCCAAGGGGCGCAACACCGCCGCGCTCGTCGCGGGCGTCGTCAGCACGCCCACCGCCGCGCCACCCGGAGGGGCATGACCCGGGTCGTGCTGCTGGGCGACCCGACGAAGGCGCTCGGCGCGCTGTCCGAGCCCGAGTGCGCGCGGGTGATCGCCGCGCTCGACCTGGCCGAGCGGATGCGGGTGCCGCTGGAGTGGTTCGCGCTGTCCGCGGGCGCCCGGATCTCGATGTCGTCCGGCACCGAGAACATGGACTGGGTGGCGGCCGCGCTGAAGCGGATCGTGAACTTCACCCAGGACGGCGGCGAGATCAACATCGTGGTCGCGGGCATCAACGTCGGCGCTCAGCCGTACTGGAACGCCGAGGCCACGATGCTCATGCACACCAAGGGCATCCTGGTGATGACGCCGGACTCGGCGATGGTGCTGACCGGCAAGCAGTCGCTCGACTTCTCCGGCGGCGTGTCCGCCGAGGACAACCACGGCATCGGCGGCTACGACCGGATCATGGGCCCGAACGGCCAGGCGCAGTACTGGGCGCCGGACATCCGCGGGGCGCGCGAAGTCCTGATGTCGCACTACGACCACAGCTACGTCGCGCCCGGGGAAAGCGGGCCGCGCAAGACGGTCACCAGCGACCCGGTGGACCGCGACGTGTCGAGCGTTCCCGCACGCCGCGCCGGACAGCGACTTCACGACGGTGGGCCAGATCTTCTCCGCCGAGTCCAACCCGGACCGCAAGAAGCCGTTCGACATCCGCACCGTCATGCGCGCGCTGTCCGACCAGGACCACCCGGTGCTGGAACGGTGGGCGGGCATGGCCGACGCGGACACCGCCGCGGTCCAGGACGTCCACCTCGGCGGCCGGCCGGTGTGCCTGCTGGGCATCGAGTCCCGGTCCGGTGCCGCGTCGCGGGTTCCCGCCCACCGACGGCCCGGACACCTACACCGCGGGCACGCTGTTCCCGCGGTCGTCGAAGAAGGCCGCCCGGGCCATCAACGCCGCCAGCGGGAACCGGCCGCTGGTCGTGCTGGCCAACCTGTCCGGGTTCGACGGGTCGCCGGAGTCGATGCGCAAGCTGCAGCTGGAGTACGGCGCGGAGATCGGCCGCGCGATCGTGAACTTCAAGCGGCCCCATCGTGTTCTGCGTGATCTCGCGCTACCACGGCGGCGCGTTCGTGGTGTTCTCCAAGGCGCTCAACCCGAACATGACCGTGCTCGCGGTCGAGGGCTCGTTCGCCTCGGTGCTCGGCGGCGCTCCGGCCGCCGCGGTCGTCTTCGCGCGCGACGTCGACAAGCGGACCGGCAACGACCCCCGCGTGCTCGCGCTCGCCGCCCGGGTCGCGGGCGCGCCGGCCGCCTCGCGCGCCGCGCTGACCGCCGAGCTGGCCGAGCTGCGGTCGTCCGTGCGGGCCGAGAAGCTCACCGAGGTGGCCACCGAGTTCGACCGCGTGCACAGCATCCAGCGGGCGGTCGACGTCGGCTCGGTGGACGCGATCATCAGCTGCGCCGAGCTGCGGCCGCGGATCATCGAGGCGGTCGAGCAGGGCCTCGCCCGTAGCAGGCTGACCCGGCGTCCGGGGACATGACCGGGCCGGGCCGGGCAGCGAGCCAGTTCGCGTCCGGCTGGAGCGCCTAGCGGTCCGGGTGCCTGCCGGTGATCCCCCATTCCAGCTGGTCGAGCGGGTCCGGCTCGGTCGCGGCGAGGTCCACCCAGGTCATGCCGTCCAGCAGGGTCGGCAGCTCGGGGCGCTCGGCTCCGGGCAGGAGCACCGGGATCACCGGGCAGCGGCGCTTCACGAACTGGCGCAGGAACGCGGCCAGCTCATGATCCTGCCAGGGGCCCACCTGCCGGCCGACGACCACCACCGCGGCCGGGATGTGCTGGATCTGGTCCTCCAGCACCCGCTGCCAGGGGAGCCCGGGCCGCAGCTCGTGCTCGTCCAGCCACGGACGCAGGCCGCGTTCGCGCAGCCGCTGCGCGAGCTCACGGACGGCGGGCTTGTCCTCCCAGTTGTGGCACAAGAAGACATCGAACTCGGCGACCTGCTCCTTGCCGCGCAGCACCGCGGAGGCCGCCTCGCTCTGCCGGCCGGCATCAGCCGAGGCATCCATCGCCGCCGTCGAGTGATCGGTGCCGGTCAGCGAGTCGTAGTCGTCGTGCAGTGAGACCCGCTGCTCGCAGACCGGGCACAGGATGCTCTGCCGGCCGCGGCGGCGGACCTGCTCCACCTGCTCAGGGGTGAAAGCGGTGTTGTCTTCCGGGCAGCTGTAGCGGCGTTCCCTGACCACGGTGCCGGACGTGGCCCGGCGGTCGAGGTGGGCGTGGACGAACCGCTCGAACTGGGTCCGGAGCAGGTCGGGCACCCCGTCATAGCCGATCCACAGCTCGGCCTTGCCCTCGCCGTCGGACCTCAGGAAGACCGTGCACTCGCCGACATCGGCGGCGAACCGGGCCGCCGACTGCCAGGTCACGACCCGGGTGAACCGGTTGCTGCGGGTCAGCCGGACGATCAGGGTCGCGTAGACATTGGCGACCGGGCCCTCGAACCGGAATACCACGCCATCGCCCTTGGGTGCCTCGGAGGCCGGCAGGTCCCGCCGGTAGGCCGAGGGGAAGACCAGCTGGACACCGTCCTCCGTGGGCTCGCGCAGCACCAGCTCGAACTGGATGAGCTCCTCGAGCGTGGCCAGGACCAGCAGCCGTTCCTGCCGCTCCACTGGTACCCGGTCGGCGGACGGGATCGGGAAGTCGACCTCGATGACCTTGATCTCCAGGATGCTGCCCAGGCCGTCCGGCTCGTTCCTGGCCGCGTTCACGATCGCGCTAGCGTAGGCGTCGAGCAGCTCCGGCTGCAGCAGCACGTAGTCCCAGAACTTCAGCCGCTTCACCAGGCCCGCGGATTCCAGCCGGGCCACGCAGCCCTCGAAGACCGCCGTCAGCCCGGCCGATGCGGCCTCCTGGGCCTCGGCTTCGGTGAGATCCAGGACCGGCTCATCAGCGTTCAGCAGCTGCAGGCCGCTGGGCACGGCCGTCTGGAAGGCCCGGCTCAGCTCATCCAGCGGGGTCAGCAGGTTGCCTGCCGTCTTCTGCTCGACGACGAACCGCTTCACCGCGGCGAACAGCGCGGTCGAGGTGATCTTGGGAATCCGCTCCCAGTCGATCGCCGCCAGCAGCTGGGCGCGCAGCAGGTCGGTGTTCGATCCCTCCATCGCGCTGGTCTCGAAGTATTTGTCGAGCGCGAAATCCGCCATCACCTGCTGGATCCGCTCGGCTGAGACCCCGATGCCGCCCCGGTCGGTCCGGGCGGCGACCAGGAAGGTGGTCAGCCCCCCGCCCGCGACGGGATGGGCATGCCGGACCGCCCGGGCCCAGTGCTGCACGCCGGCCAGCGGCGCGGTCTCGCTCCTGGAGTCGAAGACGACCAGGGCCAGGGCCGCGCCCCCCAGGTGCAGCTGATGCACGATCCGGTAGCCCGGCTGGCCGGCCAGGTCCCAGATCAGCACCTCCCGGTCGCCGCCGTCGCGTTCCTCGGGCACCGGCAGCCGCCAGATCCGGCGTCCGTGGGTTGACTCGGTGGCCCGGAATTCCTCCCCGGCCAGCACCATGGCCAGGCCCGACTTGCCGACCCCTGAGTCGCCCAGCAGCAGCACCTTCGCATTGGCATAGGTGGTGGCGGCGGTGGCCGGGGCGGTGACCGTCCGGTGCCAGTCGCTGATCAGGACCAGGTCCGTCGCCCCCGCGTCGACCAGCGCCAGCTGGCCGTTCACCGCGCTGACGGCCAGCCGGGTGAAATGCGCGGCGACGCTGCGCGAGGACGGATTCCGGTGCCACAACTGGGCCGGGGGGTCCGTTAACGACCAGGCGAACAGCTCGCCGTCAGCCGACCAGATCAGCGCAGTGCCTGGCTCGCGCACGAACACCATCCCGGCCGCGGGAATGGTCTCCACCACCGTGGCGGGCGCCGCGCCGTCCGGGCGCCACAACTGCAGCGTCGCATCCTCGGACGCCGACACGATCCAGTCGTCGTCGATCCAGCTCAGCCCGGTAACGGTCAGCGAATGGTGGTCGAACTGCCCGGCCGTGCGCCCGCCGGCGGCGCTGATCAGCCAGATCGTCGACGTTCCCGTGGTACAGGCCAGGAACCTGCCGTCCGGCGACCAGGCCAGGTTCACTCCCTCGGAGCGGTAGCTGGACATCCGGTTCCTGGTCAGCACGGATTCCCAGATGGGCTCGCGGCCCGGCCCGAGCAGGGTCAGCGTCATCCGGCCAGGTAACGAGGGTGCCAGCACCGCGAGCTGATAGCCATCAGGGGCGAACGCCATCGCGCTCGTCGGGCCGAACGTCTCCAGCCTGGGCTCCCCGCACGGGGCCGGGGCCGGGCCGGACAGGTCGAGGACCCGGCCCTTGCCGTCCTCGTCCCTGAAGGCCAGCTGGTCACCGCCCGGGGACCAGGCCAGGCCGGGAGCCAGCGCACAAGCCAGCTGAAACAGCGGCTCGCCGCAGGAACGATCGGAGATTTCCGAGACGTTCAGCCGCTGGCCCACCGACACGGCCAGGCGGTCCGCCGTCGGCGCCAAGGCGACGCTGACCGGCTGGCCCCGCCGGGTCGGCCACGAGTCAGCGACCCGGACCTGACCCCGCGACCAGGGCCGGTGGTTCTCAGGCTGACGCTGCGCCGAAACGGCGCGCGAAGGCGGAACCTCGTGCGCCGCAATACGATGCTGGCCGTCCAGCACGCACATCACCCCGGTTTCACATCCCCAACTGGGTATTATCCGTCACCGCTCGGCCCGGCGGCAACGCTTCAGGCCTATCTGCCGGCTTCTGTCCCAGTTAAGGAGAATTTCAAGCCCGGACCGCGAGCCCAGCGACCGGAACGGCGCCGCACTGGAGCCGGACTTCGACGCCAGCCGGTATTAGCGCAATAACCGGGCTGACCCAGCGACAATCGGGCCCGCGGCCACCAGGCGAATGGGCCCGGCCGCCATTCCTGGAACTGCTGCCCGGCCGGGCCTGGGCCAGGGCGCGCCGCGGGCCCTCGGCGGCGGGCGGCCGCCCGCCAGGACCGCTGCCGCCTCAGCATCTTCGACCTCCCCGGCCCGCGACTGTGCCTCGTTCGCCCGCGTGCTCACAGTTGGTTAGCACATTACACTCATAGTTACATGGTATGTGATGGATGATCGCCCGGGACTGAATCGGCCCGATAACGGCCGGGTGGCCAGCGCGAACGGTGCCGCCTGCCCGGGGCCTTAGCGATCCCGAGCCGGGGCTGTCGGCGCCCCCCACCAGGTGTTAGACTATTATTTCGAGTGGTCTTTGGCCTGGATTATGCGACTCGCGGACCTGAGGTCGAGATGAGACACCTAACGCCGAGCGACAGCAGAGTGTTAGGCCGCGATACCGGAGATCCTGCTCATTCCCGCCCGGCGAATCGAGTAGCGTTGCGGTCCATGGTTGATGCAGCAATGCGCGTCCGCAACGCCGAGGCACCGTGGAGCGACTTCTCGTCCGACGACTACTGGCGGGTTAACTACGAGAAGATGCAGCCGGTCGACCAGGAAATCATTCGCCGGGTCAGTTCCTTCTTAATCCAGGCGTTCGCCGGCCGCCGTCGCGCGCGACGAGCGATCGACGTCGGATCGGGCACGAATCTGTATCCCGCCCTGCTGATGCTGCCCTGGACCGAGCAGATCCTGCTCACTGATCATTCGCCGAGCAACGTCCGCTGGCTGGGCCAGCACATCGGGGACGAGAACGCCTCGTGGACCTGGCAGCCCTTCTGGCGGGAACTGCATGAGCTCGATGGCTACAACCGGATCAGCGAGCCGCGCAAGCAACTCCAGGAGGCGTGCGCCGGCCACGCCGAGCGCGCGGGAATCTGGCAGCACAGCGTGTTTGACCTGCCCAGGGCCCAGTGGGAGCTCGGCACCATGTTCTTCGTCGCCGAGTCCATCACCGAGGACCCGGAAGAGTTCAGGGCGGCGATCGAGTGCTTCGTCGGTGCGCTTGAGCCCGGCGCCCCGTTCGCCGCGGCCTTCATGGCCGGCTCGGACGGATACCCAGTGGCCGACACCCCGTTTCCGGCCCTGCGGATCACCAGGGATGACGTCATGCTGCGTTTTACCGAACTGGGCACGAGCGATCTGAACGTGGAGCTTACTCAGACGCCCTACCTAGTGCGGGACGGGTATGAGGGGATGATCGTGGCTACCGGCTTCGCCGGCCGCCAGTGACGAGGGCTGGGGACTATGGAGATCCAGACGCGGCGGCAGATCCTCGAGATCTGGCGCGCGACTGTTGGCTACGCACTCCGCGACGGGAAATGGACCTGGGGCGGGCGGAGCGGACGAAATTCCATCAGTGATGCCGAGCAGCTGCTGACCATCCTGTATCCGGCCACCGCCGTCGAGTCACTGAAGGTAGACAGCGTCGACCAGACCGCGGACGACGTGCTGGAGTACCTGCACGGGCTGGGCAACGCGCTGGACATCCCGCGGCGGCTGGTCGGCTTCGTCGGTGACTACATGAGCACTTACCTGGACGGCGAGGTGCCGGATTTCTCCGGCGACACCTATTTCGAGCTGGAGGAAGAAGAAGCGGAGGTCATTCAGGGCGATCAGCGCAAGCTGCACGTGGTCGACTCCTATTCGATGTCCGTCACCTTGTGCCTGGCCACGCTGGGCTTCCTGCGGATCTACCGGCAGGGCCTGCGCAGCGCCCGGATGCTGCAGGAGATCCAAAGAATCGAGGGACTCGCGTCGCAGCGCCTGACCGCGGCCATGGTGGGCCTGCTGCGCAGCTTCATCGTGAACACCTTCGACCCCAGTGAGCCGCAGGGTCAGGTGATGTGCCAGATGATCAACCAGACCGGCGTCGCCACCGAGGTCCTGGTCCGCGGCCTGCTGGAGGAGCTGGCCGAGATCCGCGCGGGCCTGCGCCAGGAGCTGACGATCGGGCTGGGCCAGGTGGCCGAGGAGCTGGACAACCGCGGCCGCCTGTTCGAATGCGGCTGGTCCTGGGGGGTCGTCGACGGCGCGCCCGAGATCCCCTATGTGACCAACATCGGCCCGCAGCCCGTCGGCGTGGCCGAAGCGCGCCCGTACCTGTATTTCACCGTGGTGGCCCTCGACGGCATCCAGGACCTGTTCAGCGAGCGGACCCGGATTCTCGGACTGCTGAACGAGGAGCAGCAGCGGCTGGCCCGGGCGCTGCAGCTGCGCTCGGACCTGACCCGGCAGTTCTGGGCTAAGGTGGCCACCTTCGGCGGCGGGCGCTGGCCGCTCGAAGACCTGCCCTGGATCACCACCGACGGCCGCGAATCGGACTACTACTCGGCGCTGCTCAGCTCGATCGTCATCGAGGGCGTCGGCAGTGAGCGGATCCCTGACGTCGAGGTCGAGCGAATCGGGCGCCTGCTGGAGGAGCTGGCCAACCGGGGCCGGGTCACCCGCAGGCCGATGCAGGAGGACCGGGCGGTCGACCTGCACTTGCCCGGCATGAGACTGCGGCTGATCGGAAGCGAGAAGGTGTCCGAGGGTCCCCGGCTGCAGTGGACCGTATCCAGCTTCACGCTGCTGGTCCTGAAGCGGCTGCTGCGGGTGGCCGAGCTGCTCGACGACACCGCCGCCCGGATCCGGTTCCTTGATCTGGCCGACCTGATCTGGAACCACATCGAGCGCCGCCGGATGAACTCGGGGGCGGGCCGCGGGCTCTGGGACGAGCCGACCCAGATTTTCACCAACACCTCGTACCCGGCTTACGATGTGCCTTCCTGGTATCACACCGAACGTGTCATCGAGGTCCTGGTCGCCGCGGCCAGCGTGACCCAGTCCCTGCCCACGGGGGTTTCCAGCCTGGTCGGGAACGCCCAGCAACTGCTGGCCGAGGCGGAGCACCTGTTCGACCAGGAGCGGCTACGCGGCACGAGCGACACCGGGGAGCAGATGCGGGAAAGCTTCCAGGTCGTGGGCGCGAAACTGCGGCGAGCCAGGGAACTGCTCCGGAACCGGCCCGGCACCGCGAGCATCCTGGCCGGAGACGTGCTCCGGGAGCTCGACACGGTGGACGCGGCCCGCCAGGACACCTCCCGGATGACCTAGCGATGCTGCTCATTCGCTACCTCAGACAAGGGTGGTACCGGCCGCTCAGTTACCGGCAGCAACGTGGTGTACCGGCGGGCGCTGCAGGGCGGTGACGTGTGCTACGTCGATTTCGACTTCGGTTCGCCCACGTCGGGGGCGATCTTCGGGATCAGTGCGCTGTCCCGCGGCACCACCACCGGCAGCGGTACCCACTCCTATCTGCAGGGCCGGTCGCACGCGGAGGAGGTCTGGGACGTCTGGCAGCACTCCGATCGCAACAGCCTCCGGCAGCGGCCGCCAGGGACCGGCCGGCTGGCGCTGGTACCCGGTGACGCCGCCGGGGGTGAATTCTCCTTCGACGACGACACGGTCGAGCGCTGCGTTGATCTGTTTCTCCGGCTGCACAGTGAGTTCGAGGTCGTGCTGATCGACCTGAGCGCCGGCCGCTCGTACGCCGCGGAAATCGTGATCGCCGCTACCACGACGCCGGAACTGTCCGGCGTGACCACCCGGTGGCTGGTCTTCCACCGCTGGACCCGCCAGCACATCATGGCCGCCGCCGGGCTCGTCTACGGCGAGCGCGGCCTGCTCGACATCGGCGAGATGCACGGCCGGGAACGCGAGAAGTTCATCGAGAACATCCGCTTCGTCCGGACGGCGCTGGTCGATCCCAACGCCCCGGATCTGGCCGGCCTGCGGCCGCCGCAGCTGGCCTGGCTGCGCGAGGCCAACCGGGAACTGCAGAAACTGGCCGCTGAAGAGTACGTCGGCCGGTCCGCGATGATCGGCGCGGTTCCGCTGGACCCGGTACTGCAGTGGCGCGAACAACTGATCACTGACAGTGATGTCTGGGCCCGGCACGTAGCGAACCAGGCCACTGTCGAGGCCTTCGACGCGATCGCCAAGAGCATGGTCGATGAGCAGGCCTGGGAACGATTGTGACCGACGTCCAGACCGAGTTCCTGGAGAGCAGCGCCGACCTGAAGGTGGAGTCGCTGCCGCTCTCCCATGTCTCGGTCGAGCTAGGTCACCTGTACATGGAGGATCTGCCCGGCGGGCAGGCCGCCCTGCGCGACACGTTCGCGGCAGTGGCGCCGTGGGTCCGGGCGGCGGAAACCCCCCGGGCGATCGGCTGCGGCAAGCGGCCCGTCCGGATCAGTACGTGCTTCCTGATCGACGACTACTTCAGCCAGTTCGTCCCGCCGGCCGAGATCATCCCGATGGTGATGTCCGCGGCCGAGAGCGAGGGCCTGCGGATCGACTACCTGGCCCGGGAGTCGGCCTGTGCCCAGGTCCGGGACAGTTCGCCAGCCCAGCTCGTCCTGGGCCGCCTGGTGACCGAGCCGGTGACGGGGACCACTGGCGGGCGTCCGCCGCTCACTGAGACCGGCTGGCTGACGAACGGGCAGCGATCTCCTAGCACCTCGCGCGGCGAGGCGATGGCCAAGCGCAGCCCGTGGCAGCCGCCCCGCGAGAGCGCGCGCCGACGGCACTCGATCTTCGTCGACGTCGAGCTGTGGGACGAGCACGAGGGCCACCGGACCTGGTCCTGCCCGATGCTGGCGGCCGTCTGGCAGGTCATCCGGCTGGGACTGCTGCGCGACCATGGGCGGCCGGTCCTGGTTCCGCAGGACTGGACCGACCCGTGGCCGGACAGCTGGGATGAGATGCCGCCGATCACCCGGCTCAACCCGGGGGCGGCGGCCTTCGCGGCCTACACGACGCTATCGGCCTTGTCGCCGCGCTTCCTGCCGGTCGAGCTGGCGGTGCGCACCATCCTGGGCCAGTTCCTGCCTGAAGGCCCCGTCTTGGCCCAGGCCCAGGCCCGGGCCGTGCGGGACGGGATGCAGTTGCCGGTTGAGCTGGTCGACCGGATCCGGTATGTGTTCACGGCCCTGGGCGAGACCGACCCGGCCTGAGTCGGCCGCGAGGTCTCAATCCTCGATCTGCCGTTCGGGGTTGGCGGCCTCCCACATTTGCTCGAACTGGTTCTCCAGGTCACGGATCCGGGCCGGCATCGGCGCGAGCAGCGTGCGGACGATGGCCGGCCGGTTCCCCCGGCGTTGAACGTGGTCGCGGGAGTCGTCTCGTAGCTGACCGCCCCGTCGAAGAGGATGAAGTCGAAGATCATCGCCCTGATCCATTCCGGGATGAGCTGATGATCGAGCATCCGGACGTCGACCCCGACGTTGCGCTGCATCTGAGTGATCTTCATGAATGTCTCGTCCCGGGCCAGGTCCTCACTCTCGAACACGAAGATGCGCCGGATCGTGACGTTCCGGTCGATCGCCTCACGCTGAGATTCCAGATAGCGAGTGCCCAGGTCGCTGGTCCATAGCCCGCCATCGAAGCCGCGCATGCCGGCGTCCACGGTAGACAGCGAGATCGCGTCGATCGAGTGCTGAGCCTCTTCGGTCAGGGCCAGCAGCCATTCCCGGTCCTCGCCGTCATAGGCGATCTCGCTACCCGCCGGCAGCTGTCGCACGAACCAGGTCGCCCGCTTGATCTCCCGCTGCGCGAGGCTCTGCAGCATCCGGCTGACGCTGGCATCCGCTCCGCTGGCCGCTTCCAGGAAATCTTTCAGCAGCGCGGTATCCAGGACCGACCGTTCCATCAGGTTCGACAGCTCAGCGGCTCCGTCGATCTTCTGGAAACCCGCCGCCACTTGCTCGTGCAGGCCCGAGAGCCGGATCTCGAAGTCGACCAGGAACAGCATGAGCATGGACCCCAGCGCGACCACCGCGGCCAGCTCAAGAGCGCTGCGACCGGACACCCCGCCGGCCTTCGCCGACACGATCGTGATCAGCCCGAGCAGCAGCGGGAACCCGATCTTGGTGAGGAGGCCCAGGACGATATTCCGCCGCATTCCGCCGGGGGTCATACGGGCTCCGATTTCCTTGGCTCGATGAGCGGTTGCAGCGACTCTATGATGCCCACCGACAACTGGTCCCGTATCCGCTGGACCGTTTTCTGCCATTGCAGGGAAAATCCCGACCTGCGGTCGAAGTCCTGCCAGATCTCGATCAGGGTCCTTTTGACGTGGGCGGCCGGCATCCAGGCGTGAACGAGATGATCGATGCCGGGCCGGAGCATGCCGATCAGCTCGGCGGCCGGGCGGCTGCGGGCCACGGCTCGGTCCACCAGGTCGAGCAGAGCCGACAGCAGCCAGTCGTGCAGGGCGAGGTCGGCGCAGAAGTCCGCGAGCGCCCGCGGATCGCGCTCGTCAGTGCGCAGCCGGACGGTCCGCAGCCCGTCCTCGCCCAGGGTGAAGACCAGTTCCTGCGCCGAGCCCGCCGGCGCCTCCGCTGACCAGCGCAGCCGGGTCCGGCGGCTGCGGAACGGCGGGTTGTGGTCCAGCTGGGTGCTGCGCTGGACCGCGGCCAGCGCCCGGATGTTCACCGCGCCGAGATCCAGGGCCGTCATGGTCGCCGGGCCGCTGAGAAAGCCCGTGACCAGGTTCTCTTCCGACGCGGTGCCGAGTACCTCGAGCATTCCTGGCTGGGCCAGATAGTGCGCCCAGGGCCGGCGCCGGCCGGCCGGCTCAGACCGGAAGGTGGCATGGGTCCCGGCCTGGATGATATGGCCGTCGGTCAGGGACAACTGGGTGGCCGGCGTCCCGACGAGCCGGACCTCCCGGCGCCCCGCGAGGGGCGCTAAGCAGTCGACTCCGGTGAGCACCTCCGGCGACCACGCGTACCGGACCGGGCGCTGCCGGGTCCGCACCGAGCTGCCGGGCAAGACGGCCAGCAGCGTCGCCGCGGTGCTGGCCGACACCGCGGCGGACGTGAGCAGCAGGCCCGTGTGGACCTCTCCGACGGTCAGCGGCACAGTCGGGTGATGTCGCGGGCTGTACGCCTCATATTGCGCACCCCCTGAATATGACTGTGCGACACGATTCGCGGCCAGTATCCAATGTTACCGCTGTTACCGCTTCGTCGCGATTCCATCGTACAGCGCCCTTGCGACGCAATACCGGCTGGTCGTTCACGCGTCAGCGGTCAATCCCACGGCCATCGCGAGCACCGCCCGCTAATCGGAATGGCTCGCCGCGCCCCGCTCGCTCAGCCCGGCCGGGTCAATACCGGCCATAGTGCCAGTCCAGCAGCGCTTGCTCCGCCTCGGCGCACAAGCCCCGCCGCAGCGCAGGCTCGCCCCGGGCGGTCGCCCGCGACCAGCTCCCGCGACCAGGCGGGCCAGGTCGCGGGCGTCGGTGACCTGAACCGGCCGCCGGGGCGGCGAACCTGATCTTGGCTTCCGTCCGGCCCGGCGGGCCGGGATAGTAGCCATATGAGCAATACGGTGCTGCAGCCGCACGGGCCGCGCATGCCAGGTTTGGATATACAAGATATCTAGGTAAGATGTCCTAGGTATCCAAACGTGGCTGACTGGTAAGGCGGCGGGACTGTGACGATGTTGAAGACGCCCATCGAGATAGACCAAGAGGCTCTGGCGATTGCCGCTGAAGTCCTCGGGACTAAGACCAAGAAGGACACCGTGAACGCCGCCCTGCGCGAGGTAGGTCAACGGCTGACGCGGCTGCGAGCGCTAGCGGAACTGGGCGAGATGGCTGATCGCGGCGACTTCGATGAATTCCTCGGCGACAAGGCAGCATACCGAAGGTGAGCCCTGGCATCTATCTGATCGACACTTCGGGACTTTTCCGTATCCTGCAGGGCGAACTGCGGAAGGCATGGACAGATCAGCTCGCGGCAGGCACCATCGCGATTTGCCCCCTCGTTGAGCTGGAGTTCCTTTACTCTGCCCGGTCGCTCGCCGACCGGCTGGAAAAGCAACGACTGTTGCGCGAACTTTTTGGCTGGGTACCGGTGCCTGACCGCGCATACGAGCGCGCTGGGGAAATCCAGCAGTTGCTGACCGAGGCCGGAACCCACCGGTCTGCCGGACCAGTTGATCTGCTGATTGCCGCGACTGCGGAACGCGAGCGACTCGCCGTCCTATGTGACGACCGCGATTTCCTGAATGTGGCGAGCGTTACTGGCCTGCAAGTCAAGCTCGTCAACGACGTCTGACATCAGCAGGCCTGGGTGGATGATGGGCCGATGAGCTTGCATGGACGCTACCTCGAAGCCGAGCGCGAGATCGCGCCGGCCTACCTCGGCTCGGACCCGCCCGCCTCGGCCCTGGTGGAAGTAAGCCGGCTGGGCGACCGGGACTGGCTGGTCGAGGTGCAAGCGGACGCTGTCAGCGCCGGGCTGGAAGGAAGCACCGCATGAGTGAGCTGAACGCGGCGGGCCGCGGGCCCGCCCGGGGGCCGGTGGACGGGCTGGCCGTCCCGCGGTTCGCCGGGCCGGACACCTTCGCGCGGCTGCCCCGGCCCGACGAGGTGAGCGATGTCGATGTCGCGATCGTCGGCGTCCCGTTCGACGCCGGGGTCAGCTACCGGCCAGGAGCCCGGTTCGGCCCGGCCCATATCCGCCAGTCCTCCAAGCTGCTGCGCCCCTACAACCCGGCCCAGGACGTCGAGCCGTTCGGCGCCCAGCAGGTGGTGGACGCGGGCGACATCGCCTGCAACCCGTTCGACATCGAGGAGGCCATGGGGTCGATCCAGGCCGGGGCGCTGAGCCTGCTGGAACGCGCCCGGCGGCTGATCACGCTGGGCGGCGACCACACCATCGCGCTGGGCATGCTGCGCGCGGTCAGCCAGCGGCACGGGCCGGTCGCGGTGATCCACTTCGACGCGCACCTGGACACCTGGGACACCTATTTCGGCGCCCCTTACACCCACGGGACGCAGTTCCGGCGGGCGTCGGAGGAGGGGCTGATCGACCGGTCGGCCAGCGTGCACGTGGGCATCCGCGGCCCGCTCTACGCGTCACTGGACCTGGCCGACGACCGCGAGCTGGGCTTCGAGATCATTCCATCGACCGCCTTCGACGTGCTCGGCGTGAGCGGGGTGGCCGAGCAGATCGTGGCCAGGACCGCGGGCCGCGCCTACCTGTCCATCGACATCGACGTGCTCGACCCGGCGTTCGCGCCGGGGACGGGCACCCCGGAACGCCGGCGGGCTCAGCTCCCGCGAGCTGCTCGCGCTGCTGCGCACGATGCGGACGCTCGACCTGGTGGGCGTCGACGTGGTCGAGGTGTCCCCGCCCTACGATCACGCCGAGGTGACCGGGATCGCCGCTGCGCACGTCATCTACGAAGTGCTGAGCGCGCTGGCGCCCAAGCCGCCGGACACTGACACTCAACGGCACTGACACTGGCCAGCGACTCGACGGTCAGGTCGCGGCGGCGCCATCCCGGCGCGTCATGGCAGGACCTGGATCTTACGTCCTTCGCCGCGCTTGAACCTGGTGAGCGCCTCGGCATAGCGGGCCAGCGGAAGCCGGTCGCTGATGAAGACGTCGGGATCAAGGATGCCCGTCGCGAACAGCTCGGCCGCGCGCTCGAAACTATGCAGGACCGCCATGGACCCGGTGATGGTGATTTCCTTGTTATAAATCCGGTACGGATCAATGGTGACCTTGGTACCGGCCGGGGACACTCCGAATTGCAGGAAGGTACCGCCTGGCGCTACCCGGGCCAGCCCGTCCTGAATGGCGCTGGCGACACCGGTGGCATCGACCACCAGGTCCCACCCGCGCGGGCGGTCAAGCTCGTCCGCGGAGGCGGCGGTGGCCGAGCTGCCCAGGATTTCCGCCGTGGCCAGGCGCTGCGGGTTAATGTCTATGACGTCGACCGAGGCCACGCCTGTCCGCTTGGCCAGCTCCAGCATCATCAGCCCCATGGTCCCCGATCCGTAGATGAGCACGTGCGAGCCGAGCTGCGAGGCGAGGACGTCGTAACCATGTACGGCGCAAGACGGCGGCTCAATCAGCGCGGCGTCTTCCAGCCGGATGTGGTCCGGCAGCCGCACGCAGTTGCCGACGGGGGCCGCGACGTACTGCGCGGCTCCGCCGGGCACGCTCACCCCGATCGCGTTCCACCGTTCGCACAAGTTGGTGCGCCCCAGCCGGCAGTAGTGGCACTCCTGGCTGAAGGGGGCGTCGCATTTGATCCGGGCCTGGTTGAGCTGGCAACGCCGTCGGAGGCCAGCGTCGCCGCCGCGCTGGGCCGCATGCTGCAGCAGTCGCCGCCGGTGACTGCCTTTTTCACCGGCAACAGCCGCATCACGATGATGTTCCTGCGCGCTGTCCGCAGCCGGCAACTGGCCATGCCGGCCCTGGTCGCTTTCGACGACTTCGAGCTCGCCGACATGCTGACCCCCGGGATCAGCGTGGTATCCCAGGACGCGGCCAGCATGGGCCGCACGGCGGCTGAACTCCTGTTTCGCCGGCTGGGCGGCGATGAAGGTCCGACCCAGCGCATTTACCTGCGGACAAAGCTTGTCGCCCGCGGTTCCGGGGAGATCGCGCCGTGATCCTCGTGACCGGAGAGGCGCTAATTGACTTTCTTCCGGTGCCAGGGCAGCTGCACCGTTTCGACGCCCGGCCCGGCGGAGCCCCGTTCAATGTCGCGGTCGGCCTGGCCCGTCTAGGCCGCAGGACCGCCTTTCTGGGCCGTATTAGCACCGACCCATTCGGCCAGCTGCTCAGGAAGAATCTGGAAGACGCCGGAGTGGACCTGTCAATGGTCGTTTCCGCCCCGCAGGCGAGCACGCTGGGGGTCACGCTTCTCGACGCTCACGGCAATGCCGACTATAGCTTTTATGCCAGCGGGACCGCCGACTGGCAATGGACCGAGTCCGAGGTTCCCCTGGCGTTGCCTGCTGACACCCGCGCCCTGTACGCAGGCGGGCTATCGCTGCGATTTCCGCCCGGCGCGGCGCTGCTGGAAAAGCTCATGCGGCAGGCCCGGCGGGACGGCCGGGTACTGGTCTTCCTGGACCCCAACGTGCGCGGCGGAGCCGGGTCCACCCCCGCCCTTGAGCGCACCCGGGTGGAACGGCAGGTGGCGCTGGCGCACGTCGTCAAAGCCAGCGAACACGACATAGCCCTGCTCTATCCCGGCGCAGACTGGCAGGAGGTCGCGGCCGCGTGGCACCGCGTGACCGCCGGGTTTGTCATCGTAACGCTGGGAGCTAAAGGCGCTTACGCGCTAGACCCCCAGGGTCATGAGCTGACAGTTCCGGCGGTTCCGGTTGAAGTCGTGGATACCGTCGGGGCCGGGGATGCCTTTGCCAGCGCGCTCCTGGACGGGCTGGCGGGCGAAATGCCAGCCGGAACCTGGCCGGACGCGCTGCGGCGGATCCCGGCCGAGGCAATCCGCCGCATCCTGGAAAGAGCGAGCGCCAGCGCGGCCTTCACCTGTGGCCGGTCAGGGGCGCAGAGTATTGATGCCCGCACCCTCGACGATGCCGTACGCCGGATGCGCTGGTAACGGCGTTCAGGCGCCGGTAGTGCCGCGGCCGCGGGCGGCCAGGCCGGGCGGGCGGCGGGCGACTTTGCGCATTTCGCCGCCGGGATCGGGCCCCGGAATCGGCAGTTGCGCTGATGCGGCCCGTTTGGCTCCTGACCCAAGGTTGCGGGAGACAGCCAGCGTCACCGAACCTCCGGGAGGTCAGCATGAACCGCCGAGCCTTGCTCTGGCCCAGTCGAGCGCTCGCAGCCGTCGGTGCGGCGGGCCTCATCGCCGCCGCCGCCAGCCCGGCAGTGGCCGCCCCGGCCCGGTCCGCCGTCTCGCCCGTCGCCGGCGCGGCCCTGCCGTCGCCCCTGGCCCAGATGGCCCTGCCGTCGCCCCTGGCCCAGATGGCCCTGCCGTCGCCCCTGACCGGCGCGACCCCGCATTCGGCCGGGACCCGATCCGCCGCGCAGGCGCCCGCACTCCCGCGGCCCAGCGACTTGAGCGCCGTGGCCGCCACATCGGCCAGCAACGCCTGGGCCGTGGGCTTTCACTACGACGGGAGATCGGACCAGACCCTGATCGAGCGCTGGAACGGCATGTCCTGGCATCAGGTGATCAGCCCGGATCCGGGCGGATCCGCCCAGGGAGCGAGCAACCAGTTGAACGGCGCAGCCGCCACGTCCGCGCGCAACGCCTGGGCCGTGGGCTCCTGGTCCGACGGCACTAGATCCCGGATGCTGATCCTGCACTGGAACGGCCGGTCCTGGCGGCAGCAGCCGAGCCATTCCCCCGGCTGCCTCAAAGACAATGACGGGCTCTACAGCGTGACCGCTACGTCCAGCACCAACGCCTGGGCCGTCGGCTCCGCGACCAGCTGTGTCTTCGGCGACAAGATCACCGTGATTTTCCACTGGAACGGCACGTCCTGGCACGAGGTGACCAGTCCCGACCCGGGCCTGTTCCACGACAACTACCTGCGCGGGGTAACAGCCACCTCCGCCCGCGATGCCTGGGCCGTGGGCTTCTACTTCGATGGCGGCCCGATGCTGCCGCTGATTGTCCACTGGAACGGCAAGTCCTGGACCCAGGTGCCCTGTCCCGATCCGATCGACGCCGATACCGGCCTGGCCGGCGTGGCGGCCACCTCGGCGACTAATGCCTGGGCGGCAGGCCTGGCCGCGACGGGCTCGCTTAGCTCGAGCGAGCCCCTGATATTCCACTGGAACGGCAAGTCATGGACGCGGTCACCAGCCCAGGACCGCAGCGGCGAAGGGCTGAGCGCGGTAACGGCCCGCCCCGGCCGGACCCCCTGGGCTGTCGGTTTCCATGCGACTGCCAGCAACCCGGAGCAGACGCTGGCCGAGCGATGGAACGGCACGTCATGGAAGCCGGCCGCCAGCTCGAACCCGGGTCCGAGCCCGCATGTTGACGGCCTGCAGGGCGTGGCCCTCATCCCCGGCGGGGGCGCCTGGGCCGTGGGCTTCTACGACAACGGCAGCACCCTCAAGGCGCTGATCGAGCACTGGAACGGCAGGTCCTGGCGCTTCCAGGGCCGGCTCGCTGGCTGACCCGCAGTCCGCGCAGCGGGCCAGCGCCCTGGCGCTGGCCCGCACCCCGGAACGGGCGCCTGTTTCCTCATGATCTTGTCAAGTTCTCAGCCCTATTTGCGGAGAACTTGACACCGTGATGTGGCGGGTTCGGAAGTAGTCCACAGCCGGGCCCAGCGCGGCGAGGTTATCCACTGCCTGGGTCGCGGCCCCGGCTGCGGGTGGCGGGGATTTCATGCTGGATGGCATGCTATTCACCTTGCCTGCCGAGGGCCGAGACCTCCTGAGCGTCCAGTGCGGGATTATCACCCGCCGGCAGGCCATGAGCTGCCGAATCGACGGCATGGTCATCGACAACCAGCTGCGTTCCGGCCGGTGGCAACGACTTCACCAGGGCGTATACGCCACGTTCACCGGGCCGCTGCCCCGCGCGGCCCAGCTGAACGCGGCGTTACTGCGCGCGGGACCCGGCGCGGCGCTCAGCTATCACAGCGCCGCGGAGGTCTTCGGGCTCACCGCAGACCAGAACGCGCTCATACATGTCACCGTCCCGCTGGCGAGCCGTCCCGGGGCCATACCCGGCCTGATGATTCACCGGTCATCGCGTATTGAGGTGGCCCGCCATCCTGCCTTGACGCCGCCCCGGACCCGGATCGAAGAGACCACGCTCGACCTGATCAGCGTGGCCAGCGATTTCGATGCTGCCTTCGGCTGGCTGTGCCGGGCGACCGGGCAGCGGATGACCACCACCGCCCGACTGCGCTCGGCGGTGCTGGCCCGCACCCGGATGCGCTGGCGCCAGGACATCCTGGCCGCGCTGGCCGAGATCGGCGGCGGAGTCCACTCCAATCTGGAGCGCCGCTACGTCCTCGACGTGGAGCACGCCCACCAGCTGCCCGCCGCCCGGCGCCAGGCCCCAATGCGCCGCGGATCACGCTCGCAGTACCTGGACAACCTGTACGAAGATCAGCGCGTGGCCGTGGAACTCGACGGCCGCGCCGCCCACCCGGTACATGCCCGCTGGGCCGACATCTACCGGGACAACTTCTTCGCCCGGTACGGCATCATCACCTTGCGCTACAACTGGAGCGACATCACCGGCAGGCCCTGCCAGGTGGCCGCGGAAATCAGCGAGATATTGCGCCAGCAAGGCTGGCCCGGCTCCGCCCAGCCATGCGGCCCGGCCTGCCTCCTGCTACCCCCTACCCCGCCGCCGGGACGGGCGGGGCCGTAACCTCCCCGCCCGTAACGTCGCCGCCTCCGTCTGGGCGGCCTGGTCAGGTGGGGAGCGGGGCGCCGGCCAGGGCGATGAGCAGCCCGGCGGCGCCGGCCGCCAGCAGGGTCAGGACGACGCCCCGGCGCAGGGCCAGCAAGACCGCGGCGGCGCCGGCCAGGATCGCGTACTGCCAGGGTTCGGTCAGCGCCCGGGCGAGCGGGATGGCCGAGCCCAGGATGGCGCCGATGGCGGCCGGGCCCGCTCCGCCCAGGAACGCGGCGGCCCGCCGGTCACCGCGCAGCCGGCCGAAGTGCCGAGCGCCGAGCAGGATGAACGCGAACGAGGGGGCGAACGCGACCACGGCGGCCAGCAACCCGCCGGCCAGGCCCGCCGCCGCGTAGCCGACGGCGGCGACCGTCTGGACCACCGGCCCCGGGGTGATCTGGCCCAGCGCGACCGCGTTGAGGAACTGCCCGCCGGTCATCCAGTGATACCGGCCGACCGCGTCCGCCTGCATCAGCGGAATGATCACGAAGCCGCCGCCATAGGACAGCGCGCCGACCTTGATGGCCACCCAGGCCAGCGACAGCGTGACCCCGCCGCCGATCGCACTGGCCGCCGCCAGCAGCGGCACCGGCGCGACGCCCGCCCGCCTCCGGCCGCCCGGCTCCTCCGCCTCCCCCGCACCGCCCGGTCCCCCGCCAGCCGGACCCGCACCGCCGGTCCCCCGCCGCCCGGACCCCCGCCAGCCGGACCCGCACCGCCCGGTCCCCCGCCGCCCGGTCCCCCGCCAGCCGGACCCGCACCGCCCGGTCCCCCGCCAGCCGGACCCGCACCGCCCGGTCCCCCGCCGCCCGGTCCCCCGCCAGCCGGACCCGCACTGCCCGGTTCCCGGTCGACCTGACCCGCAGGTCCGCCGCCCGCCACGCCAGCGCGGCCGCCGGCTGCCGGGTCCCCAGGTTCCTGCTGGTCACCGGGCGGGCCTGGGCTGGTCGTGCTGGCGGCTGGTCGGTGGCGGCGGACGGCCAGTTCCGCCAGGCCGCAGCCGAGCAGGACCAGGACCAGCCACGGGCCGACCGTGGCGGCCGCGGCCGCCCCCGCGGCCAGGTAACCCGCCCAGCGGACCTGGCTGGCCTGGCGGGCGCGCTCCCAGCTGGCGCCCAGCAAGCTCGCGCCGGCCTGCACGGCGACCGCGGCGACGGCCGCCCCAGCGCCGGCCCCGGCGCCTTTCACCCATCCGGGCGGCGAGCCGGTCAGGAACAGCGCGGCCAGGGCCAGGATGACCACCAGGCCGGGCATGATGAACGCGAGCCCGCCGGTCAGCGCGCCCGCGCGGCCGCGCAGCCGCCAGGCGCAGAAGATCGCCAGCTGGGTCGAGGCCGGCCCGGGCAGCAGGTTGCAGGCGGCCAGGGCGTCCTCGAACTCGGCCGCTTCCAGCCACTGCCGCCGCACCACGCACAGCTCACGCAGCAGCTTGATGTGGGTCGGCGGGCCGCCGAACCCGATACATCCGATCCGGCCCCACTCGCGAACGATCGTGCCCAGGCTCAGCGCGGGCGAGGCGGACGCGGAGCGGGCCGATGCGGGCTGCAGCCAGGCCCGGGCTGAGCCGATGCGGGCTGAGCCGATGCGGGCTGAGCCGGCCCGGGCTGAGTCCCGCCGGGGTGATCCGGCCCAGGCCGGGGCGGCTGGCCCGGATCAGCTGGCATGCCCGGAGGCGAATGCGACCATCCAGCGCGGCTCGATCCTGACGTAGACGATGTCGGGGCCCCATTCCGACGGAGACTGGCCGTAGTGCCTGGTCAGCCGCTCCTCTACCCACGGCCGATCTTGATGGCCGGGGCCGAGGAACTCGGCGTCGCCGTGCACGAACAACGCGAACTGCTCGCCCTCCAGGTAGGCCGCGCTGACGGCCGGGCGCTGGCGCAAGTCCGCGGCTTTCACCGCCGTGCCGCTGGTGGTGAACACCCATCGGCCTTTCAGCAGGTGACCGTCGACCGCGCTGATCCGCGGCAGGCCGCCGGCCGACACGGTGCTCAGCGCCAGCACCCGCATCCCGTCCAGCCGCGCGGCCAGCACCTCAGCGCCTGGCGCCCGGTCCGGGCTGATGATCGAGCGCAGGTGCTCGCTGGCCCGCTCGCGCGAGCGGTCCAGCAGTGCTTGCATGGTCTCCAGGTCAGCTGCTTCCTCATACATCCGGCCTATCCCCTTCCCCGTCAGGAGCCGAGCAGCCCGGACAGCTGCCCGGCGTCACGCAGGTCCGCCAGATCAGCATCCCGGCTGACATTAGCCCGCAGGGCCGGATTCAGCTCCACCGCCTGCCGCAACTGCGCGAGCGCGGCCTCGGCCCGGCCCGACCGGGCCTGGGCGCAGGCCAGGTTGTACCGGGCCATCCCGCGCGCGGGCGCCGGGGCCCGCAGGTAGTCGGCGGTGGCGGCCGCGTGCGCCTGCAGCGCCACGGCCCGGTCCGGCTGCCCGTGGCCTAGGTAGTACTCGCCCAGGTGCCCGGTCGGATGCCAGAACCCGCGCACGATGATCTGCAGCCACAGCTGGCGGCCCTCCAGCCAGGGGTTACGGCCCGGATCCAGCAGGTCGTCGTCGGAAATGGCGGCCAGCCCGTCGAGCAGGGCCACGGTCGCCGCCCGGCTGAGCCGGACGACCTCGCTGACCGGCTGGCTCGCGTAGCGCCGGTAGACGTCCGGGGACCGGTGGTCGATCTCGGTGAACACGGGGGGCACCGCTGCGCTGCGCACCGCCACCAGCCGCTGCGCTTGCTGGCTCTTGAACTCGGCGTTATGTGCCAGCAGCGGCCTGGCTGCCCAGCATTGCGGGCGGCCCGGTTCTTCGTCGGCCGCCAGGCCCGCCGCCACCAGCAGTTCCTCTTCCAGGCTGGCGAACCCCACCAGCCCGACGATCGCGGACCGCAGCTCCGGCACGCCGGTCATGACGCGGCCCCCGCTTCCTGGCTCAGCACGGCCTGCGCAGGCCGCTGCCTGGCCGGCCGCGGCGCCGTCTGGCGCGGCCTTGTACGCGATGAACGTCAGGGCCTGGCCGGCCGACACGGTGATCTGGCTGAAGCCGACCGTCCGCAGCCGGGCCAGGATCGAGCCCGGATCAACCGGGTTGTAGATGTCGCCGGCATGGAAGTCGTGCAGCTCGGTGCTGGGCAGGCTGTCCGAGCCGATCAGCACCCCGCCGGGACGCAGCACCCGGAACGCCTCGGCCAGCACCCGGTCCTGCAAGGCCACCGTGGGCACGTGATGCAGCATGGTGAACGTGCCCACCGCGTCGAACGACGCGCCAGCGAACTCCATGGCCGCCGCGTCGCCGTGCACGACGGCCACGTTGGTCCCGGCGCAGGCGGCGCGCAGCCGGGCGGCCACGCCGGGGTCGGCTTCCAGCGCGGTCAGTTCCGGCACCCGGTGCCGCAGCCATTGCGTCGCCGCCCCCGGTCCCGGCCCGATCTCCAGCATGCGCTGGCCCAGGCCCAGGCCCGCGGTCAGCGACGGCAGCAGTTCCTCGTGCAGGTACTTGGCCCAGTGCGGGCTGGAGCACAGCACTTCATGGTTTTCGTTCATGCTCCGAACCTACGGACGGCCCCGGCCCCGGCCCAGCGGGTACGCTGCCACCGTATGTCGCCAACCGGACATTGCCGGGAGCCTGACCCGGACGCGGCGATGATCGTCGCGACCTTCGCCATGTCGCCGGCACCCGCTTCGACTGGCATACGCACGCCGATCACCAGCTGGCCTGGGCCTCGACCGGCGTGCTGACCGTCGTCACCCGGGCCGCCACCTGGGTGCTGCCGCCCACCCGCGCCCTATGGATCCCGGCCGGGCTGGAGCACGAGACGCTGGCATCGGGCCTGGCCACCATGCGGGCGCTCTACGTCAGGCCTGCCCGCTGCCCGATCACCTGGTCCGACCCCACCGCGGTGGGCGCCCCCCAGCTGCTGGCCGGGCTCATCAACTACCTGGACCGCGAGAGCCTGGATCAGCCGCGCCGGGCCCGGGCCGAAGCGGTACTCATCGACCTGCTCGAACCGGTCCCGATGACCACCATCGAGGTCCGCCTGCCGGCCGACGAGCGGGCCAGGGACGTGGCCCAGGGCCTGGCCGACGATCCGGCTAACCCGCGCACGCTGAGTGAGTGGGGCCGGCACATCGGAGCGGGCGAGCGGACGCTGGCCCGCTCGTTCCTGGCCGAGACCGGCGTCCCGTTCGGCCGGTGGCGCACGATGCTCAGGCTGCAGGCCGCGCTGCCTGCGCTGGCGGCCGGCGAGCCGGTCAGCAATGTCGCCCGGCGGGTCGGCTACGAGACGACGAGCGCCTTCGTCGCCGCGTTCCGCCGCGAGACGGGCCTGACCCCGGCCGCGTACTTCCGGCTCCGGCCGGACCCGGCGGGCCAGGCCGGGCCCTGAGCCAGCCCGCCTGGCACCCCTGCCGTCTGCTATTTGCCTTCAGCGTTCCAGCCGGTCGAGTGCGGCGCCCACAGGCGGCTCTCGATCGCCATGACCTGGAACAGCCACCGGCCGCCGGTGTTGGCGTAGCTGATGTCGTAGACCGAGCCCAGCCAGAAAGCCTGCGGGCCGTCCTTTTCGGCCAGCGACGCTGGCTCGAGCAGATACCAGGAACCTCGGGCGGTCTGCCCGTCGTCCGCGACCGTGATGTCGGGCGCGATCATCAGATGGAACGCCCACTTGAAGTAGTCCCCGGCCGCGGCGAAGTGCGCCCGCAGCGCTTCGCGGCCCTCGACCCGGGCCAGCCCCAGCTTGGTCCCGTCCCACACGCCGTCCTCGGTGAACAGCTGGATCATGTCGTCGGGGTTGTAGTGGTCGTCGCACACCGCGGCGTACTCGGCCTGCAGCCGCTTGATCGCCTCGGTGTGCTCCAGCCGGGCGACTCGCTCTTCCAGTGACAGAGCCATAGCTTGTCTCTTTCCCGGGCCGGGCACCGCGCCCGGCCGCATGCGCTCAGGTGAAGTAGAGGTTCTGGTACAGGATCGAGTCGGGGCTCTCGTAGTTCATCCCGCGCAGGTTGGCCGCGGTCGCCACGTGGAAGCCGACGTTGGTGACGTAGATAAAAGGTGCCTGGTCCATGAGCAGCGGCATGATGGCCTTGTTGAAGGCCAGCCGCTTGGCCGGGTCGAAGATCTGGGCGCCCTTGAGGATGAGCTCGTCGATGTGGTCCGACTTGAAGCCGACGTAGTTGCAGCACTGCCGCTGGGCGGTGGCGCTCAGGTAGAACAGGCCAAGACCGTAGTTGAGGTCGGCCTGGATCGGGCCGTCGGAGCGCTGGACCAGCTGGAACTGCTTCTTGGTGTAGCGCTCGGCCACGACCGCCGTGGGCTGCCGGTCGAAGGTCAGCGTCACGCCGATCTGCTTGAGGTTCTGCTGGTACAAGATGGCGGACTGCTCGACGTCCGCGTCGGCCAGGTCATACAGCAACGACAGGGTCAGGCCGCTGCCCTGGCCGGCCGACTGCAGCAGTGACTTGGCCTTGGCCAGGTTGGTGTTGTAGGGCGTCACGTCGCCATAGCCGGGCACCAGCGAGGGCACCGGCGCCGTGCACCGGGACTGCAGCCCGAAGTAGACGTCGCTGACGACCTTGTCGTAGGGGTAGGCGTAGGACAGCGCCTGCCTGACCTTCACGTTGTCCAGCGGCGCGTGCGCCTCGTTCAGCGAGATGAAGTTGAACGTGGTGTCCGGCGAGTTGTAGACCGTCACCGCGCTGTTGCCCTTGAGGCTGTTGAGCTGCCGCGGCGACAGATCCTGGGCCAGGTCCACCGCGCCGGTCGAGACCAGGGCCAGCCGGTTCGAGGCCTCGGGCACTTCCTTGTAGATGATCGTCTCGATCGGAGCCGCGCCGCCGAAGTACTGGTCGTGGCGGGCCCAGGTCATGCCGGTGCCCGAGGCGATGCTGACCAGCTTGTAGGGCCCGAACCCGGCCGAGTGCGTCTTGAGCCAGTTCTCCGACCAGGGGTCGGCGCTGGTGGCGTGCTTCTTCATCTCGGTGGAGTCGAACAGGTTGAAGAACACGTTGGTGTTAGCCGCGGCCATCAGCGGGTTGGGCCCGGTCGCTGAGGTCCACTTGATCGTGTACTTGTCCACGATCTTCATGTCCTTGAGGGCCAGGATGCCCGCGGTGTGCAGCAGGAACGTGCCGATCTGGCCGATGCCCAGTGAGCGGGCCCTGGTGTAGTAGAAGTCCTTCGCCCCCAGCTCATTGCCGGCGTGGCTCATGACGCCCTTCTTGAACTTGAGCGTCAGGCTGGTCCCGTCCTTGGAGAACTCCCAGTCCTCGGCGAACCGGCCCACCAGGTTGCGGAAGTCCGACGTCACCATGTTCGGGGTGCCGGCGACCGGGACCTTCTTCCAGTTGAGCGGGGTGTTATAGACGTTGTTGTAGGACTGGAACGACACCGGGTCCAGGTACAGGTCCCAGTCGATCGAGGCCGGGGTCTCTGATGCCGCGATCGTCAGGGTGTCCTTGGTCGACTTGTGGATGCCGCCGAAGCTGGCCGCCCCCGACGGGCTCGGCGCGGACTGCCCCGAGGATGACGATGAGCTGCACGCGGCCAAGGCGGGCACCGCGAGCACGCCCGCGCCGAGCATGGCGCCGCGCAAGACCATCCGGCGGTCCACCGGGCGTCCGGTCAGTTGTTCGTGCAGCGCGTTCGCTGCCGGGCAGTCGAGCTCATGGCCCTCTACATAACGCTGTCGTTTTGACATGGCGCGATAACCCTTTCGGTCGCATTGCGGCAAGGAATTCTGATGACATCAAAGAGAATCCACTGTCTTTTCTTTTTGTGGTGTGGCGAATGCGGCGACGTCCTCCGCGTGATGACATGCTGATCTGCGACCTCCTTCGAACTCGCGCAGGTCGGGGTGCGTGGTCCGGCAATGCTCGTCCGCCAGCGGGCAGCGGCCCGCCAGGAAACAGCCGGCCGGCAGGTTAATGGGGCTGGGGATCTCGCCGACCAGGGGGAACCGCGGCACGACCACGCCGGGATCGGGATAGAGCACCGAGGACAGCAGCGCCCGGCTGTAAGGGTGCATCTGCCGCGCGAAGATCAGCTTTGTGGCGCCCATCTCGGCGATCTCGCCCAGGTACATGATGGCGACCCGGTGGGACACTTCCTCGATCGTGGACAGGTCGTGCGAGATGAAGACGTAGGCCACCCCGGTCTGCTGCTGGATGTCGCGCAGCGTCTCCAGGACGCCGACCCGCACCATCGGGTCCAGGTTGGAGATCGGCTCGTCCAGCACGACCAGGTCAGGCCGGGTGGCCAGGGCCCGGGCGATGCCGACCCGCTGCTGCTGCCCGGCCGACAGCTGGTGCGGGTACATCGGCAGGTTGCGCTCTTCCAGCTCGACCAGCCGCAGCAGCTCCCTGACCCGGGCCTGCTGCCCGCGATGATCGTGGCGGCCCAGGCTGACCAGCGGGCCGCGGATCGCGTCCATCACGGTCAGCCGGGGGTTCAGCGAGTCGGCCGGATCCTGGAACACCATCTGCGCCGAGGCCCGCAGCGGCCGGAAGGCCCGCGCGGACAGGCCAGTGATGTCCGTGCCCTTGAACACGATGCTGCCGCTGGTCACCTCGAGCAGCTTGACCAGCAGCCGCCCCACCGTGGTCTTGCCCGACCCGCTCTCCCCCACCAGGCCCAGCGTCTCCCCCGGCTCGACATCGAAGGACACCCCGTTGACCGCGTGCACCGCCTGGCCGGTCCGGCGGATCGGGAAGTCCTTGTGCAGCGAGCGCACCTCAAGCAGCGCCATGGACCGGCCCTTCAGGCCCGCCCGGGGCGGCGGGGCCGGCCGGGGCCAGGCTCCCTGATCCGGCCTGGCCGCCCGCTGCGACCACGTGGCAGCGCACGAAGCGGCCCGGGGCCACCTGCGTGAGCGGCGGCATCGACTCGCGGCACACCCCGGTCGCCAGCGCGCAGCCCCGGACGAAAATGCACTGGCCCGGCCCGGCGGCGGCCGCCCCCGGGGTCAGGCTGGCCGCTTCCAGCGGGTCCGCCGCGGCCTTGCGTTCATAAAGGCTTCTTCTTTCCCTGCGGTAGTCGACCGCGGCCAGGATGCTGGTGCTGTAGGGATGCAGCGGCGCCTCGAAGAACGACGCGACGTCGGAGCGCTCGACCAGCCAGCCCGCGAACATCACCCCGACGCTGTCGCAGTGGTGGGCCACAATCGACAGGTCGCGGGTGACCATCAGGGTGCCAGTGCCGTAGCTGGCTTCCAGCGAGCTGAGCAGCTCCAGGACCTGGGCCTGGATGGTCACGTCCAGGCCGCTGGTCGGCTCGTCGGCCAGCAGCAGCCGCGGCCCGTTGATCAGGGCCAGGGCGATCGCGACCCGCTGGGCCATGCCACCGCTGAGCTCGAACGGGTAGCTGCGCAGCCGCGCGACCGGGTCCGGGATGCCGACCTGGCCGAGCATGTCGCGGGCCCGGTCCATGGCCTCGTTGCGCGGGATCCGCTGGTGGGCCTGGATGGCGGCCAGGAGCGTCTCCCCCACCCGGCGGACCGGGTCCAGGCTGGAGCGCGGGTTGGACGGGATGAACGATAGCTGTGCCCCGCGCAGCTTGCGCACATCATCGACGGGCAGGCTGAGCAGGTCCTGGCCCCGGTACAGGACCGTGCCCGCGCGGGTGCGCATGGTGCGCGGCAGCAGGTTCAGCACCGCGAGGATCAGGCTGGACTTGCCCGAGCCGGTCTCGCCGACCACGCCGACCGTCTCGTTCGGGCGGACCTGCAGGTCGACGTCGCTGACCAGGGTGCCCGACTGCCGGTACCCGGACAGCTCAACGGACAGGCCCTTGATCTCCAGCAGCTCCTGCGCGGGCGCGGCGGCGGCGGCCGGCCGGGTGCTACCGCCATTGGCCTGGATCCAGGACGTGCTCCAGGGTCTCGCCGAGCAGCGCGAACCCGAGCACCGCGACCGCGATGGCCAGCCCGGGGAACAGCGAGGGCCACCACTGCCCGGTGATGATGTTGGGCGAGCCCTGGCTGACCATCAGGCCCCACTCGGGGGTGGGCGGCACCACGCCCGCCCCGACGAAGCTCAGCCCAGCGGTAAGCAGGATGGCCCAGCCGAAGTTGACCGAGACCTGGGCGAACGCCGGCGTCAGGCAGTTGGGCAGCAGGTGGCGGCCGATGGTGCGCAGGTCCCCGGCCCCGCCGCAGCGGGCCGCGTCGATGTAGGTACGGGACCGGACCGACAGCGCCCGGGCCCGGACCAGGCGCAGGTACACGGGGATGTTGAGGAACGCGATCGCGGCCACCACGTTCCTGGCCGAGTTGCCCAGCACCGCGACCAGCGCCAGGGCCAGGACGAACACCGGGAACGCCTGGACGATGTCCGCGACCCGCATCACGGTCTCGGAGAACCACCCGCCGGGGCCCCGGCGCCCGGACAGGAAGCCCGCCACCACGCCGAGCACCGAGCCGATGCCGAACGATATGGCCGTGCCGGTCATCGCGATCAGCAAATCGATCCGCGGGGCATAGAGCACCCGGGACAGGATGTCGGTCCCGTTAGTGTCGGTGCCGAACCAGTGCGAGGCACTGGGGGGCAGCAGTCCCTGCGCGGCGTTGGGCGCAGTGGCCGAGAACGGCACCACCAGCGGGGCCAGCGGGATGAGCAGCACCAGCACCACCGAGATGACCACCCCCAGCAGAGCCGTCGGATGGGTCCGCAGGTAGTGGCGCAGGTAGCGAACGGTCGTCACCGGTTCACCCCTAGTACTGGATTCGCGGGTCGAGAGCGAGGTACAGCAGGTCCACCACGAAGTAGACGGCCAGCGTGAACACCGCGCTGACCAGGACGAAGCCCTGCAGCGCGGCGTAGTCGGAGTTCACCAGCGACTGCACCGCGTACTGCCCGAAGCCGCCCCAGGAGAACACCGTCTCGATCAGCACCGAGCCGCCGATGAGGTAGCTGGACAGGAAGCCGGCCAGGGTCACCACCGGTGGCAGCGAGTTCTTCAGCGCGGTCCGGGTGATCGCCCGCCGGGGCAGGCCCAAGGCGGCCGCGTTCCTGATGTAGTCCGAGTTCAGGGTCTCGATCATGGTGGCCCGCGTCATCTTCATGAACGGGGCCACGGCTGCGACGCTGAAGGTCAGCACGGGCAGGACGAGGTGGGCCAGGGCCGACTGCAGGACCGTCCAGTTCCCGGTGAACAGGCTGTCCAGCACGTAGGAGTTGGTGATGGAGGCCGGCGGCGTGGTGGTGATGCCCAGCCGCCCCAGCGGCGGCGGCGCCCAGCGCAGCTTGAAGTAGAAGATGAAGATGAGGATCAGCCCGAGCCACCATTCGGGCAGCGAGCCCGCCAGCCGGGCGTAGATCGACAGCAGCCGCTCGGTCCGCGAGCCCTCGTGGAACGCGGCGTAGACGCCGAGCGAGATACCGAGGGCCAGCCCGATGGCCAGGGTCGGCACGACCAGCTCCAGGGTGGCGGGCAGCCGGTGCAGCACGTCGTACAGGACCGGCTTGCCGGTGCGGAACGACTGGCCCAGGTTGCCGTGCAGCAGGCCGTCCAGGTACAGCCAGAACTGGACCAGCAGCGGCCGGTTGAGCCCCAGGCTGCGGCGGATCTGGGCGATGGTGGCCTTGGTCGCCGTCGGGCCTGCCAGCAGGTAGGCGGGATCACCGGGCAGCAGCCGGATGAGGATGAAGGTGACGAACGTGATGCCCAGCAGCTGCGGCACCAGCAGCAGGACCCGCAGCCCGATGTAGCGGGCCAGCCGGTGCCGCTGGCCCAGCACCCGCAGCCGACCCATCCCGCGCAGGCCTCCGGGCGGCCGGGACGGTGGGACGCCCAGCCCGGGAATGGAGCCGGTGATGGCCAAGGACTGCTCCCCCCGCGTGGTCAGCGGCGCCGCGCTGGTCACGCCGGTTGCTGTAGCCGGATTTCCTCAGTGATGGTGCGAATGGGCACTTTCACCAGGGGAGATCATCTTCATGTAGAGGTTGTGCCACCGGCGGCATACGTGCAGCTCCGTCATGGTCCAGTCCATCGGGTCGGCGGCATAGTCGGCCAGGTAGTCGCCGTCCATGTTCAGGCCGGGGATGGCCGGTATCCAGTCCTCGCTCAGCAGCGCGTCGGGGTCCCCGTACTTCGCCGCGATGGCGCGGATCTGCGGGTCGTCCAGGGCGCACAGGTGGCCCTCGTCGATGATCAGCTCCTGCGAGCCGTCCGCCATGATCGCGGTGACCGTGGGGAAGTACAGGTGCACGTGGAAGTGGCCCGCCTCCAGATCCTGCCGGATCGCCTCGCGCTCGGGCTCGCTGGACACGATCGTGCCGAACCCGATGTGCACGACCCCGCTGCGCATCCGCTCGTACAGGCCGCAGCACCAGCCCTGCATGTAGTCCTCGCGCGGGCGGTGGATCTTGGGATTGGTCCCGATCGAGGCTTCCCACCAGTGCAGCAGGCCCGGGCTGGGGTGGCCGGGGAACTGGTCGTTCCTGGTCCGCTCCTGGACCGCTCGCAGCTTGTCGCCGTACTCGCCGCCGCCGGTGATCTCCTGGACCAGGCTGCCGGAGACGGTCATCCGGATCGCCTCGTGCGGCCCGATGTGGTTCATCGTGCCGGCGATGACGCCCTCGCCGTCCTCGAAGGACTGGTCCAGGAACACCCACGGCTTGCCCCAGATGTGCCCGCCCAGCGGGCGCTTGGCGTAGGCCTGGTTCTGCGGGAACCACTCCTCGATCAGACGCGGGTTGAAGAACTCCCGGTTGGCGTCGTAGTACTCGTCGTGGTTGGTGTAGCTGAGGCTGGTGCCCTCCGGGTCGGTGATCGTGATCCGGCGGGCCGCGGTGACCTTGTCCCAGGTCCACTGGTCGAGCGCTTCCAGCAGCTCGATCGGCATCAGGTGGGCCGGGCTGGCGCACATCTCCGGGGTGATGAACGGCAGCCGCTGGACCCGGATCTTGGCGTCGCCCAGGATCGGCCCTCCGAAGCCCCACAGGATCTTGTCGTACTCGGCGGTGCGCTCGATCTCGGCCCAGCGGTCCATCAGCTCGGCCAGTTCCCTGGTGAAAGAGATGAAGAACTCGACCTCGTTGTGCCCGGCAAAGGTGGGGATGGGCCCGCGGTCCTTGGTCTCGAAGACGTAGCGGCAGCCCTTCTCCTGCAAGATGGCCTCGATCGCGGCCAGGCACAGCGGGTCGTGCCAGTTGTCCACCTGGACCAGGACCCGCTCGCCGGGCTGCAGGTCCCAGGCCGGGTGCAGGCCCTGGCTGTAGGGTCGCTCAGCCACGTTGCGCAGATAAGGCAGCAGGTCATCCACGCTGGAAACCTTGGTGAACGGCGGGCACCGCGGCGGCCGCCGGCCGCCAGCGGCGGCGGGTTCCCGCGACTGGAGTCCGCTGTGACATCAATGGTCATTCCTGGCTCCTCACTACGGCGCGCCCCACACCAGCCAGCAAGGACGCTGCGGATTCAGCCGACCGCGTCGGCGGTGGTCACCTCGATGCCCTTGCCGACCATTTCGCTAATGGCGTTCGCGGTCCCGTCCGGCGGATCGGCCGGGTCAGCGCACAGGTCCTCGAGCACGCGGACGGCGAAGCCTTCCTCCACCGCGCTGATCGCGGTCGCCTTGACGCAGCCGCGGGTGGCGATGCCCACCACGTCGACCGACTCGATCTGGTGGCTGCGCAGCCAGTCAGCCAGGCTGGTGCCGGACTCGGTGGCGCCTTCGAAGCCGGAGTACGACGCGGTGTACTCGCCCTTCTTGAACACCTCGCTGACCACGTCCGCGATGGCAACGGCACTGCTCAGGTTGGGGTGGAACTCCGCCCCTGGTGAGTTCGCGTGGCAGTGCGCGGGCCAGCTGTCGACGAAGTCCGGCGGGTTGCCGAAGTGCGCGCCGGGGTCGATGTGCCAGTCCTTGGTGGCCACGATGGCCGCGTACTGGCCGGCCTTGCGCGCGACGTGCTTGCTGACCCGGTCCGCCACCGCCGCGCCGCCCGCCACCGCGAGCGACCCGTCCTCGCAGAAGTCGTTCTGCACGTCGACGATGACCAGCGCTCGATGTCCGGTGCCCTGACTCATCCCCGCCTCCATCTGCCGCTCTAGACCAGCGGGCGCCCCGCGAAAGTGGCGCAGTCTGTGTCGTTACGGCGGTATCACCGCAGTACAACCGCAGTACAACGAACCAATGGATGAGTTGATACATGGTATATAGTCGGTTTGTCAAGCAATCGGACCCCGTTGGCAGGCCCGGCCGGCCGCCCCTGGCAGGGGCGGCGAAGGTCGCTCGCGGCTGGGCCGGGCCGGGGCTAGACAGCGCTCCCGCGCCGGGTCACGGCCGTGTCATCATGGGCCAGATTCCCGAGACTGAGGTGGCGCCTGGTGCCGGAATTGCCCGAGGTGATCGTCGACCAGCCGCGGCCTGACGTCCGGCGGATCCGGCTCAACCGGCCGGGCCAGCGCAACGCGCTCGACCCGCCGACGGTCCGGCTGCTGCGGGCGGCCTTCACTGAGGTCAGCGAGGCCGTCGTGATCCTGGGCAGCACCGACCCCGCGGTGTTCAGCGCCGGGGCCGACCTGACCCTGGGCGACGCGGAGCGGGCCAGGCTCAGCGACCAGCTTTACGCGCTGTACGAGCAGCTAGTCGCGCTGCCGGTGCCGGTCGTCGCGGCCTGGGACGGGCCCGCTGTCGGCGGCGGGGCGCAGCTGACCCTGGCCGCTGACTTGCGGATCGTCGGGCCTGGCCGCCCGGCTGAGATTCGTCGGCCTCGGTCACGGGCTCGCGCTGGGCGGCTGGGCCCTGCCCGGGCTGGTCGGCCGGGGCCGGGCGCTGGACTGGACGCTGTCCATGCGCTGGATCGGCGCGGCCGAAGCCTGGCAGGCCGGGCTGGTGAGCGAGCCGGCCGCCGAGCCGGCCGCGTCGGCGATGGCGGCCGCGGCCGCCATCTGCGAGCTGGACCGGGCCGCGGTGGCCCGGCTCAAGCAGGCCGTCAACGACCGCGGGCTGCTGGACCGGCTGGCGCAGGAACGGCAGGCGAACGCCGCGGTGTGGACCGGCTCGATGTCCCGGCCGCCCGGCGGGACCGGCGCCCCGGCCGGCCGTCACGGAGGCGCCGGCCCGGACGACGATGACCAGCCCGGGCGTGACTAGCCCGGGCGGGCCCACGGCTGGCCGGGGGCCCGGCGGCGAGCCTGACGGCTGGGTGCTGGACAGCTGGGCGCAGCATCTGGGCGGGCCGGTCAGCGCCGGGGAGCTGCGGGCCGGGCTGAGCGCCGGGGAGCTGCGGGCCGGGCTGAGCGCCGGGTCGCTGCCCGAGGCGCTGGCCCACGGCGCGGTCACGGCCGCCGGCCGGCTCGCGCTGCGGGTCGACGACGACCAGATCAGCCACGCCGGCCTGGACGACGCGGCCGCGCGGATCGGCGGCTGGCTGCGCGGCCAGGGGGCGGGGCCCGGCCAGCGGGTGCTGCTGTGCGGCCGCAACTCGGTCGCATTCGGGTGCGCTTACCTCGGCGCGCTGCGGGCCGGCGCGACCGTCGTGCCGGCCAGCCCGGCGCTGACCGGGCCCGAGCTCACCGCGCTGTGCGCGCAGGCCGCGATCGCGGTGGCGTTCGCGGACCAGGAGCTGGCCGGGCGGCTGCCCCGGCCCGGGCCGCCGGTGGTCTGGCTGGACCGCCCGCCGGGCGGCGGGCGGCTCACCCTGGACGCGATCCGGACCGGTGCCCGCCCGGTCCCGGCCGGGCCGGCCGACCCGGACGGGCCGGCCATCCTGGCGTTCACCTCGGGGACCACCGGGGCACCCAAGGGCGTGCCGCTGTCGCACCGCAACCTGCTGGCCTCCATCAGGTCGGCCCTGCTGGCCTGGCGCTGGCGCCCCGACGACGTCGTGGTCCATGCCCTGCCGCTGACCCACCAGCACGGCCTGGGCGCGGTCCATGCCAGCCTGCTGACCGGGTCGGCGGCCGTGATCGGGTCCCGCTTCGAGCCCGCCGCGCTGGCCCGGCTGGCCGGCCAGGCCGGGGCCACCGTCTTGTTCGCGGTACCGGCCATGTACGAGCGGCTGGCCGGTCTGCCCGAAGCCGAGCTGGCCCCGCTGCGCCGGCTGCGGCTGGCCGTCAGCGGGTCGGCGCCGCTGGCCCCCGGCCTGGCCGCCAGGGTGGCCGGCGCGCTAGGCCAGCTCCCGCTGGAGCGTTATGGCACCACCGAGACCGGCCTGGACGTCTCCCAGCCCTATGACGGCCCCCGGATCCCCGGCGAGGTGGGCCGGCCGCTGCCCGGCGTCGAGCTGATGATCGCCGACGAGACCGGCGCCCCGCGCCCGGCCGGGCAGCCGGGCGAGATCCTGCTGCGGGGGCCGCAGGTCTTCGGCGGCTACCTGGGACCGGCCGGGCTGACCAGCGAGGCGTTCCAGGCCGGCGGCTGGTTCCGGACCGGGGATCTCGGCCGCGTCAACCCGGCCACGGGCGGCGTGCAGATCACCGGCCGGATCAAGGAGCTGATCATCTCCGGCGGGCTGAACGTGACCCCGCGCGAGGTCGAGCTGGTGCTGGAGCAGCACCCGGCGGTCACCGAGGCCGCGGTTGCCGGGCTGCCGTCGCCGCGGTGGGGCGAGGAGGTCACCGCCTGGGTGGTGGCCAGCGCTGGGGCGCCGCCCGATCCGGCCGACATCATCGCCTTCGCCCGGGCCCGGCTGGCCGCCTACAAGTGCCCCAAGCAGGTTTTCGTAGTAGCGTCCCTGCCCCGGAACAATCTCGGCAAAGTACTCCGCCGCGCGCTGCGGCCGCCCGCCCCGCTGGCTTAGTCTGCTCCCGGCAGCACTGCCGTCATTTGTCACCGGCAGCGGTGCTTGCGCAGCTCAGAAACGGTCTGCCCCTTGTCAGCCGGTTAGTCCGTCTCTACGATTCCGATGACATATGATCCACCATCTGGGGAGGCGAGCGCATTGGACCTGCGCCTGGCGGGACAGACTGCGTTCATCACCGGCGGCAGCAAGGGGATCGGCCGCGAATGCGCCCTCCAGCTCGCCCAGGAGGGCTGCTCGGTGGCCATCACCGCCCGGGACGCCGCCCGCCTGGAGCAGGCCGCCCAGGTCATCGCGGACCAGACCGGCCAGCGGATCCTGCCGCTCCCCGGTGACATGAGCCAGCCCGCTGACGTGCAGCGTTGTGTCGACCAGGCGCTTGCTGAGTTCGGCCACCTCGACATCCTGATCCCCTGCGCCGGCAGCTCGCCGGGCGGGCTGCTTGAGGACCTGACCGAGGAGCAGTGGTATTCCAGCCTGTCGCTGAAGTTCATGGGCTACGTCCGGACCATCAGGGCGGTCATCCCGCACATGCGCGAGCGCGGCAGCGGGTCCATCGTGGTCGTGGTGGGCAACGACGGGCTCAAACCGAGCTACTGGGAACTCACCGCCGGGATCGCCAACGCCGCCGACATCAACTTCGTCTCCTCCATCGCCGAGCAATACGGCCGGTACGGGGTCAGGATCAACACCGTGAACCCCGGCCCGGTCAACACCGACCGCTGGGATGGCCTGGAAAAGGCGCTGGCCAGGGACAAGAAGGTCAGCCAGGAGCGCGCCCACGAACTCGCGGTCGCCTCCATCCCGCTGGGCCGGATCTGCGAGCCGCAGGAAGTCGCCTCCGTGGTGACCTTCCTGGCCTCCCCCGCAGCCAGCTTCGTCAACGGCGCGCACATCCCGGTCGACGGCGCCCAGCGCAAGGCGATCATGGACACCTAGCCCGGCCCGGCCGGGCTAACTGGCCGGACAACCACTGGCCCGGAACTGACCGGACAACCCGGCCCGGAACTAATCAGGACAACCCGGCCCCCAACTGACCGGACAACCCGGCCCGGAACTAATCAGGACAACCCGGCCCCGAACTGACCGGACCGCCCGGCCCCGAACTCACATGTGGTATATCAAATGACATCAGCGAAGCTGTAAGGGTGAGGAGCAGGGGTGAAGCCGGCCTCGTTCAGCTATCACCGGGCGCACGAGGTCGCCGAGGCGCTCGCGCTGCTCGCGGATCTGGGCGACGAGGCCAAGATCCTGGCCGGCGGGCAGAGCCTGGTCGCGATGATGAACTTCCGGCTGGCCCGGCCGGCCGCGCTGATCGACATCACCGCGATCGATGGCCTGAGCTACCTGCGGGCCGGCCAGGACGGCCTGCACGTGGGCGCGCTCACGACGCACCGGGCGGTCGAGACGACCAGGGACCCGGCGGTGCTGGACGGCTTCGGGGTGCTGCCCAGGTCAGCCCGCTGGATCGGCCACTACCCCATCCGGGTCCGGGGCACGTTCGGGGGCAGCATCGCGCACGCCGACCCGGCCGCCGAATGGTGCCTGCTGGCTGTGCTGCTGGAGGCCCGCATCGTGCTGCAAGGGCCCGGCCAGCGGACCGTCCCGGCGGCCGAGTTCTTCCTCGGCCTGTACGAGACCGCGGCGGACCCGGCCGAGATGATCACCGAGATCTGGTTCCCGCGCCCGGCCCGCCGCGCCGTGCTGACCGAGTTCGCGCAGCGGCAGGGGGACTTCGCGATCGTGGCCGCAGCCGTCGCGCTGCAGGCCAGCGACGGGGTCTGCGACCAGATCAGGATCGTGCTGGGCGGTGTCAGCACGCTGCCGGTCCTGATCGACGCCGGGGCGCTGGCCGGGCAGCCTGGCCCGCCGACCTGGCAGGCGGCGGGCGAGCTGGCCGCCGCGCAGATCGATCCGCCGTCCGACGGGCACGGCAGCGGTGAGTACCGCCAGCGGCTGGCCGCCACCCTGGTGTCTAGGGCGCTGGCCGAGGCGAGCGCGCTATGACCGGGGCTCAAGGAGCGGCCGTGACCGGGCTGGACCAGCGACGGGCCGCCAGGAAAACGAGCCTGGACCGCACCGCACGCTGGGCCGGGCCCAAGGAGCGGCCATGACCGGGCTGGACCAGCGACGGGCCGCCAGGAAAACGAGCCTGGACCGCACCGCACGCTGGGCCGGGCCCAAGGAGCGGCCATGACCGGGCTGGACCAGCGGCAGGCCGCCAGGGAACCGGGCCTGGACCGCTCGGGCCGCTGGGTCGGCGCCGCGCTCCCGCGCAAGGAAGACCGCCGGATGCTGCTGGGCCGCAGCCGCTACACCGGTGACTTCGCCCGGCCCGGCATGCTGCACGCGGCGTTCGCCCGCAGCCCGTTCGGGGCGGCCAAGGTCGGCCGGATCGATACCCGCGCCGCGCTGGCCCAGCCCGGGGTGGCCGCCGTGCTCACCGGGGCCGACCTGGGACACCCGTTCCTGCTCGCGGTCCTGGAGCGGGAGGAGTTCGTGCCCACCCGGATGCCGCTGCTGGCCGCCGAGGAGGTCCGGTTCGCCGGCGAGCCTGTCGCGGTGGTCCTGGCCGACGATCCGTACCTGGCCGAGGACGCCGCCGAGCTGCTGGACATCGACTGGACGCCGCTGCCGGCCATCAGCGGGCTGGCCGCCGCCCGCCAGGACGGCGCCCGCCCGGTCCATCCCGGGCTGGCCGGCAACTGCCTGCTGGACCTGACTATGTTCGACGACGAGGCGCTGCCGGGAATCTTCGCCGCCGCGCCGGTGACCGTCCGCGGCGTATTCACCAGCGCGCGGGTGGCGGCGCTGCCGCTGGAGGGGCGGGCCTGCGTGGCCGAGTGGGACGACCGGGACGAGCAGCTGGTCGCCCGGGTCTCTACTCAGGTACCGCATCAGGTCCGGTCGGGCATCGCGCAGGCGCTGGGCGTCGCTGAGCGGCTGGTCCGGGTCATCGCCCCCGACGTCGGCGGCGGGTTCGGGCTCAAGTGCGTGGTCGGCCGCGAGGAGGTCGTCGTGGCCGGGGCGGCGCTGCGGCTGCGGCGGCCGGTGTGCTGGGTCGAGGACCGGATCGAGAACCTGACCGCCTCCTTCCACGGCCATGAGCAGCGCTATGAGGTCCGGGCCGCGTTCAGCCGCGACGGCGCCATCCTGGGCCTGGCCGCGGACATCGAATGTGACGTCGGCGCCTACTCGGCGTACGCGTTCACCTGCGCGGTCGAGCCGCTGATGGCGGCGGGCGAGCTGCCGGGCGTCTACAAGGTCCCGGCCTACCGGGCCCGGGGCCGGGCCATCGCCACCAACAAGGCCCCCACCGCGCCCTACCGCGGCGTGTCCCGGCCGCAGATCGTGCTGGTGATGGAGCGGCTGATGGAGAAGGCCGCCAGGGAACTCGGCCTGGACCCGCTCGCGGTCCGCCGCCGGAACCTGATCGGGCCAGGCGAGTTCCCCTACACCGGAGTCAACGGCATCAGCTACGACGAAGGCAGCTACGCCGAGTCCCTGGACCTGGCCGAGGAGCGGGTCGCGGCGGCGGGCTGGCCCGCGGAGCGCGACCGGCTGCGGGCCGCCGGGCTGCGGGCCGGGATCGGCTACTCCTGCTTCTCCGAGCGCACCGCCTACGGCACGCCGACGATGTCGCAACGGCGGATGCGGATGACGCCCGGGTACGACACAGCGCAAGTCCGGATGGACCCCTCCGGCGAAGTGATCGTCACCACCGGCACCTGCGGGCACGGCCAGGGGCACGAGACGACGTTCGCGCAGATCGTGGCCGACCAGCTCGGGGTGCACCCGGCGCAGGTGCGGCTGCGCCAGGGCGACACCGACCTGGCCTCCTACGGCTGGGGCACGTTCGGCAGCCGCTCGATCGTGATCGGCGGCGGCGCGGCCCGGCGGGCGGCCGGCCTGGTGGCCGGCCAGCTCCGGCAGGTCGCCGCGCACCTGCTGGAGGCCAGCGTGGCCGACATCGAGCTGGCCGGAGGCGCGGCCCAGGTCCGGGGTGACGAATCGGCCCGGATCCCGGTGAGCGAGCTCTCCCGGATCGTCCACTTCCAGTCGCACCGGCTGCCCGAGGAGGTCCGCTACACGCTGGAGGCCCGGGCCAGTTACGACCCGCCCGGCACGTTCTCCAACGCCACCCACGCCGTCCTGGTCGGCATCGACCCGGGCACCTGCGAGATCCGGCTCCGCCGCTACCTGGTCGTGGAGGACTGCGGCGTGGTGATCAACCCGATGGTGGTCGACGGGCAGGTACTGGGCGGGGTGACCCAGGGCGTGGCCGCGGCCCTGCTGGAGCAGATCAGCTACACCGCGGACGGCCAGCCGGCCAGCAGCACGCTGATGGACTACCTGGCGCCGACCGCCGCCGAGGTGTGCCCGGTCGACATCGTGCACCTGCAGACCCCGTCGGCCTTCAGCGAGACCGGCGCGAAGGGCATGGGCGAGGGCGGCATGATCGGCGCCCCGGCCGCCGTGCTGAACGCGATCAACGACGCGCTGGCCGATACGCCGGTCAGCTTCGATCACATCCCGGTCCGGCCGACCGATCTGCATAACGCGCTGAGGCGGGCAGGTGCCGCGTGACTGACCGCCACACCATCCGGGTCCTGGTGAACGGCCGCGAGCACGAGCTGACCGTGGAGCCGCGCCGGACCCTGGCCGACATGCTCCGCCACGACCTCGGCTACACCGGCACCCACCTGGGCTGCGAGCACGGCATCTGCGGAGCGTGCACGGTGCTGGTCGACGGCGCGCCGGCCCGGGCCTGCCTGATGTTCGGCGTCCAGGCCGACGGCCGCGAGGTCGCCACCGTGGAAGGGCTGGCTGACGGCGAGCAGCTGTCGGACCTGCAGCAGGCGTTCAGCGATCACCACGGCCTGCAGTGCGGTTTCTGCACGCCGGGCTTCCTGATGCTGGCGCAGGCGTACCTGAGCGAGCCGCGCGCTCCCGGCGCGGAGCTGTCCGAGGCGGAGGTCCGCGAGGTGGTCGCGTCGAACCTGTGCCGGTGCACCGGCTACCAGGGCATCGTCGAGGCCGTGCTGGCCACCGCCCGGTCCCGCGCGGCCGCCGCTGACGGCGACGGCCCGTGAGCCTGCCGGGAGCATGAGCAGCGTCGGCGCGCGGCTGCCGCGCAAGGAGGACCGGCGGATGCTGCTCGGTCACGGGCGGTTCGGGGACGACTTCAGCGCCCGCGGCCAGGTCTGGGCCCGGATCGTCCGGTCGCCGGTGGCGCACGGCCGGCTGCGCCACCTCGAGGTGGCGCAGGCCTGCCAGAGCCCGGGCGTGGTCGCCGCGGTGACCGCCGCGGATCTGCCACCCGGACTGGTCATCCCGGTCCGGCTGGCGGTCCAGGACATCGACCTGAGCGACTACCTGCAGCCAGTGCTGGCCGCCGACGTGGTGCGGTACGTCGGCGAGCCGCTCGCCGTGGTCATCGCCGACGACCCCTACCTCGCCGAGGACGCCGCCGAGCTGGTCGACATCGACATCGAGGAGGCCCCGGCGGTGCTGGACGCGCCGGCCGCCGCGCGGGCCGAGGCTCAGCCCGGCGGGCCCGGCCAGGCCCGCCCGGCGCACGTCGCGGCCGACTTCGCCCTGGGCTACGGCGACGTGGCCGCGGCGTTCGCCGCCGCGGCCACCGTGGTGGAGATCGACATCGAGATCGGGCGGCACACCGGCGTGCCGCTGGAGCCCCGGGCGCTGCTGGCCGACCTGGACCCCCGCACCGGCACCTTGTCGATCTACGGGATGACCAAGATCCCTGTGTTCAACCGGGACGTGCTGGCCGGGCTGCTCGGCCTGCCCGAGGACCTGATCCACGTGCACGCCGTGGACGCGGGCGGCGGGTTCGGGGTGCGCGGCGAGTTCTATCCGGAGGATTTCCTGGTGCCGTGGCTGGCCCTGCGGCTGGGGCGGCCGGTGAAGTGGACCGAGGACCGGGCCGAGCACCTGGTCGCGGTCAACCATTCCCGGCAGCAGGCGCACCGGATCGCGGCGGCGTTCGACCGCAGCGGACGGATACTCGGGCTGCGCGACGAGATCGTGCACGACAACGGGGCGTACTGCCGCACCCACGGCGTCGCGGTGCCCGAGCTGACCGTGACGATGCTGCCCGGCCCCTACCGGATACCCGCCTACCGGGGACGGATCCAGGTAGTGCTGACCAACAAGACCCCGTGCGGCACCTACCGGGCGCCGGGCCGGTTCGAGGGCACGACCGCGCGGGAGCAGCTGCTCGACGTGGCCGCCACCCGGCTGGGCCTGGACCCGGCCGAGCTGCGCCGCCGCAACCTGCTCAGCCCGGCCGAGATGCCGCACCGGCGGGCCATGACCGCGCTGGGCACCGAGGTCGTGCTCGACGCCGCCGACTACCCGGCGCTGCTGGCCGCCGCGATCGCGCAGGCCCGCCGGCTGGACTACGCCGGGGAAGTCCAGCGGGGCCGGGCCGCCGGGCGGCTGCGCGGCCTGGGCCTGGCCATGTTCCTGGAGAAGAGCGGGCTGGGCCCGCAGGAGACCGCGGAGGTGACCGTCGGCCGGACCGGCGCGGTCAGCGTGTTTTCCGGCGGGACCTCGTTCGGCCAGGGCATCGAGACGGTACTGGCCCAGATCGCGGCGGACGGCCTGGGAGTCAGCCCGGACGTGGTGCGGGTGGTCAACGGGGATACCGCGCGGATGCCGTTCGGCATGGGGTCTTGGGCTTCGCGCTCAACGGTAGTGGGCGGCAACGCGGTGCACGCCGCCGCGCTCGCCGTCCGGGCCAGGGCCCGGCAGGTCGGCGCCCGGATGCTGGAGGTCGCCGAGGACGACCTGGAGGTCCGCGACGGCGTGGTCGGGGTGCGCGGCGACCCGGACGCGGCGCTCACCCTGGCCCAGATCGCCCGGGCCACCGGCAGGCCAGCAGCTACCTGCGGCCCGGTGAGCCAGGCCGGGCTGACGGCGCGGCGCCGGTTCGACGTGACCCACATGACCTACCCCTACGGCGCGCACGTCGCGGTGGTGGACGTCGATCCGGGCACCGGGCGGGTGGAGGTGCTGCGCTACCTGGTGGCCTACGAGGTGGGCCGGGCGGTGAACCCGGCCAGCGTGGAAGGCCAGCTGCGCGGCGGGGCGGCCCAGGGCATCGGCGGGGCACTCCTTGAGGAACTGTGCTATGACGAGGCGGGCCAGCCGGTGTCGGTCACGTTCATGGACTACCGGATGCCGACCGCGGCCGAGGTCCCGCCGATCGATGTCCTGGTCACCGAGCAGGCACCCGCGCCGGGCAACCCGCTGGGGGTGCGCGGGGCGGGCGAGGGCGGCATCACCGCCGCGGGCGCGGTGCTGGCCAGCGCGGTACGCGACGCACTGGGCGCTCGCCAGCCACATCAGCCAGCTGCCGCTGACCCCGGCGCGGATAACAACTATGGTCCAGGCATTGCCGCGAGCCGGGAAAATGGCTAAGCATGAGCCGCTAGCGGACAATGGCACCAGTGACGAACTCGGAAGGCGCACCATGCGACCTGCATCAATGATCGCCCCGGCGATGGCCGGGGCCGGATCAAGTTATGTCAGCAAGACCGACATGGTGGCCGCATTGATCCGCGAGCTGATTTTCACCGGCGAGCTGACCGCGGGCGAGCAGTTGCGCCAGCGCGACCTCGCGCAGCGGTTCCAGGTCAGCCAGACCCCGGTGCGGGAGGCGCTGCGCCGGCTGGAGTCCGAGGGCCTGGTTATCGGGGATACCCACCGCGGTTTCACGGTCGTCGAGGCTGATGAGGGCAGTACCGAGGAGAACTTCCAGATCCGGGCCGCCCTGGAGTCGCTGGGCGCGTCGCTGGCCGCCAGCAAGATCGACGCCGAAGGGGTCGCCCGGCTGGAACTGCTGAACGCCCGAATGCAGGAGCTGGGCGACGATGACGCGCGCTATGCCGAGCTGAACCGGGAGTTCCATTTCGCGCTGTACCAGTACGCGCACAGCCCGCTGCTAATGTCGCTGATGCGATTGTTGTGGGCGTCTTTGCACGGCGGCCCCCGGGTGCTGCGCACGCATGCCGAATCGGTGCGCCAGCATGAGGAGATCCTGCATGCGCTGCGGACCGGGGACGCTGCCGCGGCAGCGTCGCTCACGCACCGGCACATCATGGGCGTCCAGCACCTTGGCACCGCCGGGCCGAGCGAGCCAGCCGCCCATGCTGATCCGGCGTGATCACTTAGCGCATCCAGACCGGAGGCCCTGGCTATGCCGACGATCCAGGCCGACGACGGCGTGCGGCTGTACGCGGAGAGCACCGGCAGCGGCACGCCGGTGCTGTTCATCCACGAGTTCGCCGGCGATCACCGCAGCTGGGAGCCGCAGGTCCAGTACTTCTCCGGCGCGTTCCGGTGCATCACGTACTCGGCCCGCGGCTATCCGCCTTCCGATGTCCCGGCCGACCCGTCGGCGTACTCCCAGCAGCGGGCGGTCGACGACGCGATCTACGTGCTCGACGCCCTGGGCGTGCGGCGCGCGCACGTCGTCGGGCTGTCCATGGGCGGGTTCACCGCGCTGCACCTGGCCATGTCCGCACCCGGACCGGCTGCTGTCGGCGGTGGTGGCCGGCGTGGGGTACGGCGCGCAGCCCGAGCGGCAGGAGCAGTTCCGGCGCGAGTGCGAGATCACCGCGGCGGCGTTCGAGACCGAGGGCGCGAGCGGGTGGCGCAGCGGTACGCGGTCGGCCCGGCCCGGGTCCAGTTCCAGAACAAGGACCAGCGCGGCTGGGCCGAGTTCGCCGCCGCGCTGGGCGAGCACTCATCGGCCGGGTCGGCGCTGACCATGCGCGGGGTCCAGGCGGCCCGGCCGTCGCTGTACGGGCTGGGCCGCAGCTGGCCGAGGTCAGCGTGCCGGTGCTCGTCCTGGCCGGTGACGAGGACGAGGGCTGCCTGGAGCCCGCGCTGATGCTCAAGCGCGCCATCCCCGGATCGGGCCTGGTGGTGCTGCCGCAGACCGGGCACACCGCCAACCTGGAGGAGCCGGAGGAGTTCAACCACGCGGTCGACCGGTTCCTGGCGGCGGTCGACCGCGGGGCCTGGCACCGCCGGGACCCGCGGTCACTGTCCGCCTCCACCACCGGCATGAGCGACTGAGGCCGGCCCGGCGAGTCCGGCTGGTCAGGCCGCCGCTGGGCGGTGGCCGCCAGGTTCCGGTGCTCAGCCAGGTTCCGGTGCTCAGCCAGGCCCGGCGCTCAGGATGGGCTGGGGGTCAGGCGGTTGCTTGGGTGGCCCGCGCGGACCGGGCCCGGGCAGCCAGCCAGCCGCCGGTACCGGCGATCCAGGCCAGCAGCAGCGGACCGGACAGGTACACCAGCCCGGCCCCGCCCTGGGCCAGCAGCAGGTAGCTGACGCCGGAGGCGACCAGCGCGAGCGCGGCCAGCGCGGCGATGACCCGCAGCCAGCGCGGCAGCTGCCCCCGGCCCCGGGCGATGACCAGGCAGGCCGCGACGCCCGCCAGGGCCAGCATCTTGACCCCGTCGAGCCGGTCCACCGCGGCGTACAGCTCACCCGCCCTGGCCACCTGGTGGCCGGTCGCCGCCCCGGTCAGGGCCAGGCCCAGGACGCACTGCGTCAGCGAGATCAGGACCGCCCCGGCGCCGAGCACCGCGGCGCTGATCCAGCCCGCACCGGGACCGGCCGCCCGGTCCCCGCGGTCCGCGCGGCCGGGCCGGATCCGGGCCGCCGCGGCGGCGATGACGATGCCGAACAGCACCCCGGCCAGCCCCTCGACCAGCAGGTACTGAATCGCGGCGGCCCCGTGGTGCGCCCGGTAGCTGGCCGCGATCTGAGCGCTGGGCGAGTTCAGCGCCAGGTTGGACGGCCAGACGGCCAGCCCGGCCACCCAGGCCACCAGGTAGGCCGCCCCCGCATAGCCAGGCAGGTAGCCGAGCCTGCCGGGCCGCGGGCCCGCGGCACTCCCTGGGACAGTCCCCGGGCCAGCCGGGGCGCGCAGTCGCAAAGCCGAATCGCGTGTGGTCGCCATGTCTGTCACCTTCTCGTCAGGCACCATCTTGTTGCAACATCTTGTTGCACTAGTGAGTATGACCAGGTCTAACTGTTAACGCAACTTGATTTTGCGTTAGAGTGAAGGCATGACCGCACCCGGCACCACCAGGCCCGGTGGCCGGACCGCCCGGATCGCCCAGGCGGTCTTCGCCGCGACCATCCACGAGCTGTCAGCCCGCGGTTACGACGGCTTCTGCATCGAGGACGTCGCGGCCAGGGCCGGGGTCCACAAGACCACCGTCTACCGCCGGTGGCGGTCCAGGGAAGAGCTCATCACCCAGGCGCTGGCGGCCACCGCCAGCACCCTGATCCAGGTGCCCGACACCGGCGCCGTCGACTCGGACCTGCGCATCCTGGCTCGCTCCGTGCAGGCCACCCTGGCCAGCCAGGAAGGCGGCGCGATCACCCGCAGCCTGCTGGCCGGCGCGGTCGTCTCCCCCGGGATCAGCCAGCTGATGCAGCAGTTCTGGGCGGCCAGGGCCGCGGCCACCGCCGCGATCGTCGATCGGGCCGTGGGCCGCGGCGAGCTGCCCGAGCGGACGCGGCCGGCCGGGGTCATGCAGGCCCTGGCCGCGCCGTTGTTCTACCGGCTGCTGGTCACCGGCGACCCGCTGACCGAGCAGGATGCTGACCTGGCCGCCGCCGCCGCGCTAGCCGCCGCCCGGGCCGGGGTGTTCGCCGCCCCGGCGCCGGCCCTGCTGCCGTGACGGCGGGCGACGCGCACGCCGCGATCGAGGCGGTGGTCCGGATGGAGTCGGCCCGGCTGATCGCCGGGCTCGCCCGCTATGCCGGCGATGTCGGCCTGGCCGAGGAACTGGCCCAGGACGCCGTGGTCGCCGCCCTGGAGCAGTGGCCGCAGGACGGCGTGCCGGGTAATGCCGGGGCCTGGCTGATGACGGTGGCCAAGCGCCGGGCCGTGGACCAGTTCCGCAGGAACCGGGAGCTGCGCAGCAAGTACGCCCAGATCGGCCGGGCGCTGGAAGCCGAAGGCGACGCAGTCCTGCCGGACTTCGATCACGCGTTCGGCGAGGACATCGACGACGACCTGCTGCGGCTGATCTTCACCGCCTGCCACCCGGTCCTGTCGGTCCCGGCCCGGACGGCGCTGACCCTGCGGCTGCTCGGCGGCCTGACCACCGCCGAGATCGCCCGCGCCTACCTGGTGGCCGAGCCGACGATCGCGCAGCGGGTCGTCCGGGCCAAGAATCACCTGGCCGCGGCGAAGGTCCCGTTCGAGGTGCCCGCCGCGCCGGACCGGCCGGCCCGGCTGTCGGCCGTGCTTGAGGTCATCTACCTCATCTTCAACGAAGGCTATTCCGCCACCTCGGGCGGGGACTGGATGCGCCCGGCGCTGTGCCAGGAGGCGGTGCGGCTGGGCCGCATCCTGGCCCAGCTGATGCCCGCTGAGCCGGAGGTGCAGGGCCTGGTCGCGCTGATGGAGATCCAGGCCTCCCGGGTCCGGGCCCGCACCGGCCCCGGCGGTGAGCCAGTCCTGCTGATGGACCAGGACCGGCGCCGCTGGGACCGGCTGCTGATCAACCGCGGGCTGGCCGCGCTGGCCCGGGCCGAGCAACTCGGCGGGGCCAGCGGCCCTTATGCGCTGCAGGCCGCGATCGCCGCTTGCCATGCGCGGGCGTTCCGGCCGGAGGAGACCGACTGGGAGCGGATCGCCGGCCTGTACGCCATCCTGGCCGGGGTGCTGCCCTCCCCGGTGATCGAGCTGAACCGGGCGGTGGCGTTGTCGATGGTGTACGGGCCGCAGGCCGGCCTGGATCTGGTGGACGCGCTGGCCGCCGAGCCTGCGTTGCGCGACTACCATCTGCTGCCCAGCGTGCGCGGTGACCTGCTGATGAAGCTGGGCCGCCCGGCGCAGGCCCGGGCTGAGTTCGAGCGGGCCGCCGCGCTGACCAGCAACGCCCAGGAACGGGTACTGTCCGCTGAGCGGGCCGCCGCGGCGGCTCAGGCCGCGGGACAGCCTCGGGCCGGGGGACAGCCACCGGCCCCGGGACAGCCACCGGCCCCGGGACAGGCAGTCGAGGCAGCACCGGGGGCGTCGGCCGGGGCCCCGGCCGCACCGGCTGAGCCCGCCCGAGCCGAGCCGGACCGGCCGGGGACGCCAGGACCAGGACGCCAGGAGCCGAAGTAACCGGGGCCGACGGGGCCGACGGGCAGCCGGAAAGACCCGGAAAGTTTTTCCGGCCCGATGTCGATCTGGGGCCGGGGCCTTCGACGCATGGACAAGAAAGCGACCGGTGCTGGACCACCAGCCCGGACCGCACCGGCCGCCCGCCGGAGGCCGGCCGGCCTGAGCAGAAGGGGACAAGATCATGCGATTCCTCGGATACACCATGGGCGACCCGACGGTCCCGATGCCGCCGCCGACCCCCGAGCTGATGGCCGAGATGGGCGAGTTCGTCGAGGAAGCCACCAAGGCCGGGGTGCTGGTGGCCGCCGGCGGCCTCGGGCCGGCCGCGGAAGCCACCCGGGTCAGCTACGCCGACGGTAAGTTCACCGTGCTAGACGGGCCGTTCACCGAGGCCAAGGAGCTGGTCGGCGGCTGGGCGCTGATGGAAGTCAGAGACAAGGACGAGGCGATCGAGTGGACGAAGCGGTTCCTCGCGGTAGCGGGCGCGGGCGAGAGCACGATCCGGCAGGTCTACTGACCGCTGCCCGCCATCCGAGCGGCCCGGCCTACGGCCAGGCGAGTGACCCGGCCGCCCGCCGGGCGCGTGACCCCGCCGCCCGCCGGGCAAGTGGCCCTGTCGCCCGGCACCCGGGCGACCCCGCCGCCCGGCGCAGCCGCCGGTGACGCTGCCGCCGGCGCTGGCCGCGGCCGCCTTCGTGGCGGCCGCGGCCGTCAGCCTGGGCACCAGCGCCGTGCTGGTGGTGCGGCTGGAGCGGCTCGGCGCCCGGCTGGGCCTGTCCGAGGCGCTCCTGGGCCTGGTCGCGGCGCTGGCCGCGGACACGCCCGAAGTGACATCGGCGGTCACCGCGCTGGCGCACGGCCAGCAGGATGTCGGCGCGGGCGTCATCCTCGGCTCCAACGTCTTCAACCTGGCCGCGCTGATCGGGCTCAGCGCGGTCATCGCCGGGGGCATCGCCCTGCACCGCCGGGTGGTCATCTTCGAAGGCGCGGTCGCCCTGTGGATCGCGGCGGTCAGCATCGCGGCGGTGGCCGGACGGCTCAGCCCGGCCGCCGCCCTGGCCCTGGCCCTGGCCGTGCTGGTGCCGTACGGCTATGTATCGGCCGTGCACCCCTCCGGCCGCTCCCGCCTGCCGCTGCCGGCCCGGCTGCGCGCCTGGCTGGCCGAGGCGGTCACCGAGGAAGAGGAAGAGCTGGCCGAGGCGGTGCGGCAGGCCAAGGGCGGCAGGACGGACGCCATCGTGGCCGTCCTGGCCCTGGCCGTGGTCGTCACGGCCAGCGTGGCCATGGAACGCATCGCCACCACGCTCGGCACTCGCTTCGCGGTGCCCGGCCTGATCACCGGGGCCGTCGTGCTGGCCGCCGTGACCAGCCTGCCCAACGCGGTCGCGGCCGTGTTCCTGGCCCGCCGCGGCCGGGGGGCGGCCACCCTGAGCGAGGCCCTCAACAGCAACACGCTCAACGTGCTGGCCGGCCTGCTCATCCCGGCCGTGATCATCAGCCATCCCGGCCTTGGCGGCGGGCTCCGCGTGGCCAGCTGGTACGGCGCGCTGACGCTGGCCGCGCTGGCCCTGGCCTTCGCCGGCCGCGGGATCAGCCGGATAAGCGGCACCCTGATCATCGCCGCCTACCTGGTATTCGCCATCACCCTGGTGACCGGCGCGGCTCACGTCGCCTAGCGGCCCGGCCCACCGGGCTGGCTGACCCGGAGCAGACTCCGGGTCAGCCCGGCTCAGCCCTCAGAACTGGTCCGGCGACCTGATCGCCTCGGTAATGGTGATCTCCGGCGGCACCGGATCGCCGCCGACCGACCCGATGAACGCCTGCAGGCTCGGCTCAGAGAAGAACACCTGGAAGTCATCGACCGACTCCCACTCGTCGACGATCAGCACGAAGCCGTCGCCAACGCCGAACCGGTGGCTGATCGCACCGTGCGTCTTGGCCCGGTCGGCGATCTGAACGAACTCCTGCCCCCGGTCCGTCATCGCCTGGCGGAACATCGCGGTGTCGCCCTGAAATTTTCCTGTGACCAGCACGCTCATGATCTAATCCCCCCTCACTGAGTCCAGCTAGGGGAGCGAGAATACGGGACATGGCACTAGTCGACAACGCTGTCTACGTGGACGGGCAGCGCAGCGCCGATCCCGGCAGCCTGGAGGAAACCTACGAGCTGCTGCGCGACCGGCACGGAATGGCCTGGATCGGGTTGTATCGCCCCGACATCGGGGAAATCCGGTCCGTAGCGCGGGAATTTGACCTGCACCCGCTGGCCGTGGAAGACGCCATCGCGGCCCACCAGCGCGCCAAGCTGGAACGCTACGGGACAACGCTGTTCACGGTCCTGCGGCCGGCCCGCTACATCGACGCCGAGGAGCGGGTGGAGTTCGGTGAGCTGCACGTATTCACCGGTCATGACTTCGTGGTCACCATCCGGCACGCCGAGTCGCCCGACCTCGGCCGGGTCCGCGACCGGCTGGAGCGGACGCCTGACCTGCTTCGCCTGGGTCCCGAGGCCGTGCTCTACGCCATCTTGGACCTGGTGGTCGACGGTTACGCCCCGGTCGTCGCGGGCCTGGAGAACGACATCGACGAGATCGAGGATCAGCTGTTCAAAGGCGACCCGGCGGTGTCCAGGCGGATCTACGAGCTATCGCGCGAAGTGATCGAGTTCCAGCGCGCTACCACCCCGCTGCTGGACATGCTGACCTCGCTCGAAGGCGGGTTCGAGAAGTACCGGGTGGACGTGGAGTTGCAGCGCAGCCTGCGCGACGTCCAGGACCACGCGATCCGCGTGGTGGAGCGGGCCGCGTCCTTCCGCGCCCTGCTGCAGAACGCGCTGACCGTCAATAGCACGCTGGTCGGCCTGGCCCAGAACGAGGAGGTCAAGAAGATCTCGGCCTGGGCCGCCATCTTGTTCGCGCCGACCCTGGTCGGGACGGTTTACGGGATGAACTTCAACCACATGCCCGAGCTGCACTGGCCGCTGGGCTACCCGCTCGCACTGGCCCTGATGGTGGTGACCTCGGTCACCCTCTACCTTGTCTTCAAGCGGCGCAGCTGGCTGTAGACCCCGGGGAGGCGGACTCATGGAGCCAGGACAGCAGTACCCGCAGCTGCGGCAGGTCGTCCTGGACACCACCGACGCGCGCGGGCTCGCGGAGTTCTACCGGCAGCTGCTGGGCTTGCGGTACCGGCCAGGCGACGAGGCCCCGGCGCCCGGCGAGGCGGACCCGCGCGGCCGGGACTGGCTGGTCCTGCGGACTGCGTCCGGCTCGCCCCAGATGGCGTTCCAGCAGGTAGATGAGCTGCCGGAGACGACGTGGCCGCGCAGCGACGTGCCGCAGCAGCTGCATCTGGACCTGACCGTGCCGACGGCGGCTGACTTTGCCGTCCAGCACGAGCGGGCGCTGGCCCTGGGCGCCCGGATGCGCTTCGACCGCTCCGATGACCCGCAGGAGCCGCTGCGCGTTTACGCCGATCCGGCCGGGCACCTGTTCTGCATCTTTGTGGCCACCGGTTAAGCTCGGCCGCCCGGCCCGCGCGGCGTTATCGTGAAGCCCATGGCCCCCCGACTGACTACCGAGCGCCTGGTGCTGCGGCCCTGGAGCGTGGATGACGCCGAAGCCGCCCTGGGCGCCTACGGCGCCCACGAGGTCGCCCGCTGGCTGGCCCCGGCGATGGATCAGGTCAGCGACGCGGCGGCCATGCGGCTAGTCCTGCAGCAATGGGTGGCCGAGGACTCGCGCCTGCTGACGCCCGCCGGGCGCTGGGCCGTCGAGCTGCGTGCTGACGGCCACCTGATCGGCGGGGCGACGCTGCTCCCGCTGCTGCCCGACGAGGAGTACGAGGTGGGCTGGCAGCTGCACCCGCGGGCCTGGGGTCACGGCTACGCCGCCGAGACTGGGCGCGCACTGGCCCGCTGGGCCTTCGACCAGGGCATCGAACAGGTCATCGCGGTGGTCAGGCCGACCAACGAGCGCGCCGCGGCCACGGTGCGCCGGATCGGCATGGAGTGGGTCGGCGAGACCGAGAAATACCACAACCTGCGCCTTCAGCAATACCGGCTGCGCCCGTCCGACCTGACCCCGCCTGGGTAGACCCGCCGCCTGCCGCGGCCGGTAAAACCGGGAGCGCGCACCGCCTCCAGCATGCCAAGCTGGTGCGATGCCCTGGACCGTACCCGCCAGCGAATCTGTCGACGGACCGCTCACCGGCCCGGACCGGCCAATCCTGGAAGCCTTCCTGAACTGGGAGCGCACCACCCTGCTGAACATCTGCGCCGGGCTGACCGGCGAGCAGCTGTCGCTGCGGCCGATCCCGTCCTCTAACCTCTCTCTGCTCGGGCTGATCCGGCACCTGGCCAAGGTCGAGCGGATCTGGTTCCGGCAGCGGGCCGCCGGGCAGCAGGTCGAGGCCATGTACGACGCGAAGCTGGGCCGGGATGCCGACTTCAACGACGGCGACCCGGCCGCGGCCAAATCGGACCTGCAACGGCTGCAGGCCGAGTGGCGGCTGGCTGACGAGGCGGTCGCGGACCTGGCCTTCGATGACACCTTCGACGTGGACGGCGAGGACTTCTCGCTGCGTATGGTCTACGTGCACATGATCGGCGAGTACTCGCGCCACAACGGCCACGCCGACCTGCTCAGGGAGAGCATCGACGGAGTTACCGGCCGCTGACCGCCGCCCGGGAGTAGACCTCCAGGTCGGTGGCCTTGACCGACAGCCACACCTGGTGGCCAGGGCGCAGCGCCAGTTCCGCGACCGCCGCGGGGGTGACATCGACCAGGGCGGGCGGCTTGCCCTCCAGGTCGAGCCGGACCCGGTCGGCCAGCAGGGTCAGCCCCGCGATGCGGGCCGGCCAGGCGTTGCGGGCGCTGCTGTCGCGGGGGCGCTCGGCGCTGACCACCACGGCGGAGGGCCGGACCGCGACGAACACCTCGCCCGGCCGGGCGAGCTCGGGGACGGTGAACGAGCCTCCGGCGTCCAGCCGCACCGCCCCGCCCTCGCTCTGGCCGGCGTACAGGTTGAGCCCGACCAGCTTGGCCACGTAGTCGGTGGCGGGCTGCCGGGCGACCTGCGCGGGCGTGCCCGCCTGGACGATCCGCCCGGCTTCCAGCACCAGCAGCCGGTCGGCCAGTACCAGCGCTTCCAGCGCATCGTGGGTGACCAGCAGGCACGGCCCGGTGAACTCGGCCAGATGCCTCCGAAGTTCCGCCTGCACGTCGAGCCGGGTGCCGGCGTCCAGGGCGGACAGCGGCTCATCGAGCAGCAGCAACGCGGGTTCGGCGGCCAGCGCCCGGGCCAGGGCGACCCGCTGGGCCTGGCCGCCTGAAAGCTGTTTCGGCTTGCGCTCGGCCAGCCCGGCCAGGCCGAGCCGGTCCAGCCAGTACTGCGCCGCCCCGGCCGCGGCCCGCCGTCCCGCGCCCCGGGCCCGCGGCCCGAACGCGACGTTGTCGGCCACGCTCAGATGCGGGAACAGCCGGTAGTTCTGGAACACGAAGCCGACCGGCCGGGCCGCGGCCTCGACGAACACCCCGGTGCCCGCGTCGTCGATGACCTGCCCGGCCAGTTCGATCCGGCCGCTGGCCACCGGGGTCAGCCCGGCCAGCGCGCCCAGCAGGGTGGACTTGCCCGCGCCGTTCGGGCCGAGCACCCCGACGACCTCACCTGGCGCCACAGCGAAGGCCGCGGTCAGGGTGAACGCGCCGCGGCTGACCGCGCAGTCGACGACCAGGCCGGGGCCATCGGGCCTGCTCATGTTGCCGAGCCGCCGCGCAGCCAGCGGTCCCGCAGCGAGACCAGCACCGCGACCGAGACCACCAGCAGGACCAGGCTGAGCGCGATCGCCGCGTCCGGGTCAGTCTCCAGCGCGTAGTACACGGCGATGGGCATGGTCTCGGTCTGGCCGGGGAAGCTCCCGGCGAACGTGATGGTCGCCCCGAACTCGCCCAGCGCCCGAGCCCAGCACAACACCGCGCCCGCGCCCAGCGACGGCGCGATGAGCGGCAGGGTGACCCGGCCGAACACGGTCATCCGGCTCGCGCCCAGGGTGGCCGCCGCCTCCTCGAAGCCCTGGTCGGCCGAGCGCAGCGCGCCCTCGACGGTGATGATCAGGAACGGCATGGCCACGAATGTCTCGGCCAGCACCACGGCCGCGGGCGTGAACGGGATGGTCAGGCCGAACCAGGAGTTCAGGTAGGTGCCGACGAATCCGGTGCGGCCGAAGGCCAGCAGCAGCGCGACCCCGCCCACCACCGGGGGCAGCACCAGCGGCAGCGTGACCAGGGCTCGCAGCAGCCGCTGGCCAGGGAAGCTGCCGCGGGCCAGCAGCCAGGCCAGCGGCACCCCGATGATCAGGCTGACCGCGGTGGCGGTGGTCGCGGTCCACAGCGACAGGGTCAGCGCCTGGACTGCGTCAGACCCGCCCAGGACCGCGCCCATGTGCCGCCACGGCGCGCGGACCATCAGCCCGGCCAGCGGCAGCACCAGGAAGCCCACCGCGATCAGGGCGGGTACCAGCAGCGGCCCCGGCACCGACCGCGAGGACCCGCCATGCGCGGCCCGCCGGGCCCGCTCACTGGCGCTCAGCCGGGCCGGCGGGCCGCCGCGCCCCGGCCGCCGCGCCTGAGCTGGGGTCAGGGCTTCTTGAACCCGTGCGCGGCCAGGACCTTCTGCCCGGCCGGGGACATGACATAGGCCACGAACGCCGAGGCGGTGGCCGCATGGCCGGACTTGCTGATCATGGCGATCGGATAGGTCGTCGAGGCGTTGATGTCATGGGGGACCTTGATCCCTTTGACCTTGCTGCCCGCGGCTTTCACGTCGGTCACGTAGACCATGCCCGCGTCCACGTCGCCCAGCTCGACCTGGGTCAGCACCGACTTGACGTCCGGCTGCAAGGTGACCGGCTTGACCGCGATCTTGGCCTTCCTGAACACCTTGGCCGCGGTGACCCCGCACGGCACTTGCGGCTGGCACAGCGCGACCTTGACCGCGGACTTGGCCAGGTTCTTGACCGACGTGACGCTGGCCGGGTTGGCCGGCGGGACCGCCACCTCCATGACGTTCTTGGCGAAGTTGGACGGGCTGGACGCGTCGCCGGCCTTCACGACCTGCTCCATGTTGGCCGGGGCCGCCGAGGCGAACACGTCGGCCGGAGCCCCGTTCACGATCTGGGTGGCCAGCCCGGAGCTGGGCCCGAAGCTGAAGGTCACTTTGTCGCCCGGATGAGCCGCCTCGAACTTCTTGCCGAGCTTGGTGAACGCCTCTTGCAGCGAGGCCGCGGCGAAGACGGTGATCGATCCGGCCGCGGTGGCCGTCCCGGTCGGCGAGGCGGCTCCCGTCGGGCTCGACGATGCGGTGCTGCCGGGGCTGGTCGCGGTGGACGCGGCTCTCGACGTGGCAATCGAACTGCAGCCCGCCAGCGCGCAAGCGACCAGCCCAGCGGTGATGACCGTTAACGGGCGCACGTCAACCTCCCAGCTGTCATTGACCCTCCCCGACACCCGCGTCAATTAGTAACGGCGAGACTACAAGAAGTTAACACTCCCGGCCCCGGAAACCTACGGCGTCTCGCGGCGGCGTGAGACATGCCTGGAGGTCCTGCGAGATGCCGGGCTGGTCGTCACCGTCCCCGGCCGTGGAACCTACGTCACGCCCTGAGGCTCACCCGGACGACTGAGGCGTTCACTGGAACGTCGCGCGCTGGGCTGTGCCGGTACTTGGCTGCGTTTCGAATGGTGAGGTGCTCCGATTCGATGCGGCGCGGACCCGGGATTGGCCTACCCGGTGAAGAATTCGATCAGGACGGGAGCTAGCGCTGCCGGGCTCACGTCGTGGTCCTGGCCGGCCAGGGTCACGGTCTGGGCCTGCGGTATCGCCTGGCCCAGGGCCGCCGCGCTGTCGCGCATGAACGGATAGCTCGTCGCGCCCGCCATGATCAGGGCCGGCACGCTGACCCGCGCCGCCCGGCCGGCCGGTACCGACACGTCCGCGCCCAGCACGCCGGCGTGGTCGTAGGCCAGCGTCGGCGCGATCGCCTCGGCCGCGGGCCACCAGGGCGACTGGCGCATCCCCTCGATCAGCGCCTCCGGCCGCCCGACGTAACGCATGAACAGCGCCACCGCGTCGCCCCGTCGGCCGTCGGCCAGCGCTTCGCTGAGCTGCTCCAGGTACTGGCCCCAGGCCTGCCGGACGGCCGGGTCATCGTTGTAGGGCGCCTCGTACATGGCCAGCTTCGTGACCTGGCCGCCCAGCTGGAGCGTCGCTTCCAGGGCCAGGGCGGCCCCCGAGGAGTGACCGTACAGCCCGGCGCTCCCGCCGGCCTGCTCGATCAGCGCCGCGATGTCCTCGATCTCCCGGCTGACCGCGTAGGGGAAGGTATCCCCGCTGTCACCCCGGCCCCGCCGGTCGTAGCTGTAGACCGTGAAGTGCGGCGCGAGCAGGCTGACCAGTTCCGGCTTGGACCCGCTGGCGCGATGGCACATCGCGCCGTCGATCAGGATCAGGGCCGGCCCGGCGCCTTGCCGGTCGTAGCCGATCCGGGTGCCGTCCTGAGCAGTAACGGTGTGCACCACTGGGCCTCCTATCCGTTCGCCTGTGCGGTGAGCTGGGCGAGATAGCCCGCGAAGGCATCGAGTGAGCTGCGGAACCCGGCCTGCGCCTGCGGGCTGCGGTACGGCTCGGGCACGTTCACCTGGTGGATCCGGACCTCGGTCCGGGCCCCGCCCAGGTCCTGGAATGTCGATGTCGTGGTCATCCCGGATTCGGGCTCGGACCACACGATCCGCTCCGGCTCGACTATCTCTAGGTAGACCGCCCGCATCCGGTACTCGCTGCCGTCAGCGTCGTTCACCATGGTCGTCTCGAACGCGCCGCCGGGCCGCGGATCGACGGTGATGCCCGCCAGCGGGGTGCTCATTCCAGCCGGGCCCCAGAAGCGGGCGAGGTGCTCCGGCTCGATCATGCAGCGGAAGACGAGTTCCCTGGGCGCGTCGAAGACGCGGGTGAAGGTGAGCTCGGCCGCGGCCGGTTCCTGGTCACTCATGATCATTTCCTTCTTTCCCCCGGGCCGGTGGGCGCTGGATATCGCGCAGGTGCTCGTCGAGCTGGTCGAACCGCTCGGTCCAGATCCGCCGGCTCTCCTCGATCCAGCTCACGGCCGCGTCCAGGGCGTCGCCCTCCAGATGACAGGGCCGGTACTGGGCGTGCCGGCTCCGCGAGATGAGCCCGCAGCGTTCGAGCACCTTGAGATGCTTGGAGATGCCGGGCAGGGACATAGCGAACGGCGCGGCCAGCTCGTTCACCGTGGCGTCCCCCCTGGCCAGCCGGGCCACGATCGCCCGCCGGGTCGGATCCGCCAGCGCGGTAAACGTGGCATCGAGCTGGTCGGCAGCCACGGTCATGCCGGTCTCCCCTGCGTCGGCTTCTTCTTACATCACTTCACCATGTAGTTAATTAGCTGTCAAGTTAACCAGCTGGGCTGCGCCACCGCTTTGCCCGCGCCCGAGAGGGTCGCGGCCAGCCCCGCCGGGAGCACTGGCGGGCACCGCGAGCGCGGCGGGCGCCGGGCGCCCGGTACCCGGCGGGTCAGCTGCCCACATTTTCACGCCGTAGCGGCGTCACTCCGTGGCACTGCGCCGGGCCGCCATGGGCGCCTGGCGCGCCGGTTCTATTGAGGGCGCCGGTTTTATTGAGGGCGCTGGCTTCACTGAGGGCGCCGGGCTCACTGAGGGCGCCGGGGCAGCGCGTCGTCAGCGCCGGCGAGTACGCCCGGCGCGGGCCCGAGCGTCGCGGGCTGTGCGCGACAGGAATCAGCTAGGTTGCGAATCGAGACGGCACCTTCAGGACAGGGGCAGATGTGCCTGGGCAGGAAAATCCCGGCTCCGCGCCGCTGGCTGGCGTGGGCGGTACCGGGCTGACCGTGGCGGCGATCCGCGCGGCGGAGACCGCGCGGCCCGACCGGCTGTTCGCCGACCCGCTCGCAGCGGCTTTCGTGGCCGCGGCCGGACGGCCGCTGACCAACCCGGCGGCTGACCAGCGGCCCGGCGAGCAGCCAGCTGGCCCCCCACCTAACGGACTTACTACCGACGGCCTGACCCCTGGCGGCACCCAATCGAGCGGGCGACGAGAGAGCCCACCGCCCGACCAGCAACCCGACCAACCACCCGGCCACCAGCACGCCGACAACCAGCAACCCGCCGCGCAGAAAGCAAGCCCACCCCCAGACCAGCCACCCGGCCACCAGCACGCCGACAACCAGCAACCCGCCGCGCAGAAAACAAGCCCACCCCCCGACCAGCAACCCGACCAACCACCCGGCCACCAGCACGCCGACAACCAGCCACCCGCCGCGCAGAAAACAAGCCCACCCCCAGACCAGCAACCCGACCAACCACCCGGCCTGGAGGGGGCCGACGGGTGGCGCCGGCGCGCGCTGGTCAACTGGGTGGTGGCCCGGACGGTATTCTTCGACGAGTTCCTGGCCGCCGCCGGCCAGGCCGGATGCCTGGCAGGTCGTCGTGCTGGGCGCTGGTTTCGACGCCCGGGCCTTCCGGCTGCCGTGGCCGCCGTGGACCAGGCTCTTCGAGGTCGATACCGCCGATGTGCTCGGCCACAAGGAAGCGGTACTCGCCGCCGAGGCGGCCGTGCCCCGCTGCGAGCGCATCGCGGTGGCGTGCGACCTGCGCGCGGACTGGCCCGCCGCTCTCCTGGCCGCCGGGCTCCGCCCCGGGCAGCCCACCGCCTGGCTTGCCGAAGGGCTTCTGGTCTACCTGACCCCGGCCCATGTCGACCACGTCCTGACCAACCTGACCCGGCTGTCGGTCCCCGGCAGCCGCCTGGGCCTGACCTACACCGGCCCCCGCCCCGCCCTCAACCCCGCCCAAGATCCGCCCCGCCCAGCCCAGGACCAGCCCCGCCCAGCCCATAAGCCCAGCCCAGATCCGTCCCATCCAGCCCAGCACGCCAGTCCGGACCAGGTCCACCCAGCCCAGCAACCCGACCTGGACCCGCGCCGCCCGGTGGCGGACACGGGAGGGCACCAGTCCTGGCCGAGCCGGACGGCGCGCTACTCAAGCGCTCCGGCTGATCCGGTCGGCTGGCTGGCCATTCACGGCTGGTCCGCACAGATCACCAGTGCCCGCGAGGTACTCAGCGCGCACGGCCGCCCGCTGCCCTCCGACTCCGGCCCTGCCCAGCGAACCCCCGCTCCCGGCCAGCCCGACCGGGTCCCGGGGGGCCTGCTCGTGAGCGCCGAGCGCATGCGCTCGCGCACCGCCCCGTGATCTCACCCCACGACACGACCACGCCCATCAGCGGCGATGGCCAGCGCTGTTCTAGGGACCGCCCGGGGGGCCACGGCGATGGCTACGGCCAGCCTGAACCGCTTCCGCAGGCCGCTGACGCCGATCGCGGCCACCGGACGCGCGCCGCGCGACCGCCTCCCGCGTACCAGCCGCCCGCCAAGCTAAAAGGCGGCCCGTATTAGACCAATTTGCCGCCACGGCCAGGACGCATTAGGAGCTGAGCGAAGCGAGTTAATGGTGTGAGAGTGCCGTAGCTGTTCAAACAGAAACCGGCGGGCCCATCGACACCAACAAAATGGTCGCTGAGGTCGATCGCGCGCAGCCCGGCGAAGCCACGCCACGCCACGGCTCGGGGCCGACCGTGGCTCGGCCGGGCTCGGCAGGGGCATCCCCGCCGAGCGCGGGGGCCCGATCCGGCGGGCCGGCGAGCCAGCCGAAGGCAAGGGGCGGGCCAGCTGGCGGAGCCGCTGGTTGCCTCGACTTCGGCGGCCACGGACCGGCGAGCCAGCCGCGGGGCCAAGGGCGGGCCAGCTCGCGGGCTTGCCCGCCTCGGCTCACTGGGCCCGGGTCGCCAGGCCATCTAGCCGGCGCAGCATCGCCTGGATGCCGGACTCCTGTTCCATCACCACCTCCTGTCCCATCACCAAACAGGCCACCAGCGTCATCGGGGATCACTACCAGCATCGCGTAGGCGCTTGTCATGCACTGAACCCGTAGAACAGTGTCGAGCTGGCCGACCTGTTCTGCACCCAGGCCCCATCCGCGGCCTCGCCCGCAGCCGTCGTGGCCCGCTCCACTTATACCGGATTTGGTGCGGACAAAGCGGGACATTTACTCACCACGAACGTACCAAATCCGGTATAAGTGCCCGGAAGCCGGGGAGTACCAGCCATGGCCGCGTTGCAGATGAGACACCCGGGGCCGCTGAGGACCGTGAGCAGAGGCCGCGGGCTACGGGGCGCGGGGGGCAACCGCCGGGGTGCGCAGGGTTGCGGGGTACGGCCGCAGGCCGGCGCCGCGGGGGCGCGGGGCGCGAGGCGCAGGGCGCGAGGCGCAGGGCGCGACCGGCGGGGTGCGCGGGATTACGGGGTACGGCCGCGGGCCGGGCGCCGGGGTGCTCGGCGCGGCGTGCGGGACGCGGGGCGCCGGGGCGCGACCGCCGGGGTGCGCGGGGTTGCGGGGTACGGCCGCGGGCCGGGCGCCGCGGGTACGCGAGGTGCAAGGTGCTCGGCGCGGCGCGCGGGACGCGGGGCGCGGGGCGCGACCGCCGGGGTGCGCGGGGTTGCGGGGTACGGCCGGGCGCCGCGGGTGCGCGAGGTGCAAGGTGCTCGGCGCGGCGCGCGGGACGCGGGGCGCGGGGCGCGACCGCCGGGGTGCGCGGGGTTGCGGGGTACGGCCGCGGGCAGGGCGCCGCGGGTGCGCGAGGTGCGGGGCGCAGGGTGCGGGGCGCAGGGCGCGGGGCGCGACCGGCTGGGTGCGCGGGATTGCGGGGTACGGCCGCGGGCCGGGCGCCGCGGGGGCGCGAGGTGCTGGGCGCGGGGCGCGACCGGCTGGGTGCGCGGGGTTGCGGGGTACGGCCGCGGGCCGGGGGCGCGAGGTGCGGGGTGCGGGGTGCGGGGCGCGACCGCCGGGGTGCGCGGAGTTGCGGAGATACGGCAGCGGGCCGGCGCCGCGGGGGTGCGGTGCGGGGGGGTGCGGGGTGCGGCTTGGCTAGCTGAGGCTGGACGAGAGGTGGATTGGATTCGTGACATTCTTGAGCGGAATAAATAGCCTTAATAGGCCGATAATGCGGCTTTATCATTGACGATGAGCGGGCAAAGCCATAAGAATCGCCCGCATGAGTAATGCCGTGCGGGCCTCGTGACCGATTACCCGCGGGTCTATGACCTCTACGAACTCACCGCGCCGCTGGCGGGGGGCGACCCGCACGGTAACCCGCGGGCCGGTCAGGTGCTCCCCTATGCCGCGGTACGCGCGGGGGACCCGGCGCCGGTCCCGGCGGCCGACATAGTGCAAGTACATGAGCGCTTTCCCCGGGACCGGCTCAGCTTGCTGCTCGGTTTCGACCATGTGCTCCCGCAGGATGTCGACGTCATCAACTGCAGCCTCGGGTTCCTGCATCCCTTCAGCGAAGCCGACCCGATCTCCCGCGCCACCCGGGCCGTCGCCGACGCGGGCCACTGCCTGGTGGTGGCGGCGGGCAACGAGGGCCCCGATCAGGACTCGATGCAGGAACTGGCACGGGCTTCCTGGGTGATCTCGGTCGGCGCGACGACACCTGAAGGCGAGCCGCTGGCGTCATCGAGCCGCGGCAGCCCGGAGGTCCCCGGGCCCACGGTGGTGGCCGACGGCACCGACTACTACCGGCCCCCGGTGTCCATGGTCGTCGACTTCACCAACACCGGGCCCGGCGGGCAGCCGACGATCAGACGGCCGTTCGCGACTATGGAGCCGGGCACCAGCTTCGCCGCACCGGTCGTCAGCCGGCAGCTGGCCTTCGTCCGCAAGGTGCTCGAAACCAGCTCCAACCTGCTGGCCGCCTGCGCCACCGGAAACGGCGACCAGGCCGCTGATCCGGTGCGGCTGCCGATCATCGCCTTTCTCGACACCGGTCTGGACCCCGACTTCGCCGCGATCGACGAGATGGGCCCGTGGCGGCGGCGCGCGCACGAAAACGGCTGGACGCACATCCAGCTGCGGCACACCGATGAGGAGCGGGCCTGGTGCCGGGAAGTAGCCCGGGCCCTGGGCCTGTCCCGCGCCCCGGTGACGGTCCAGACGCTGCGCCGGGCACTGCCGCTGATGGCAGAACCTGTTCCGGGCGAGCCCTGGGTCGTCGGCGCCGGGCTGGTCTCCCCCGGCTCGGCGCGACGCTTCAGCGAGGGCCTGACCCCGAGCAGGCTGCTGCAGGTGCTGGCCCCCGACGCGATCGAGACCTGCGGCCCCGGCGTCCTGGCCGGCCTGGACACCCGCCTGGGGCCGGTCTGGTCCCGCCCCCGGGTCGAGACCTTCACCGACATCTACCGGACGGGCCAGCGGCTGAGCATCTGCCGGGTCGCCTGAGCCGGGCCGCCCGCCGAGACCGAAAGACCAGGCCATGAACCTCAGCAGCAGCGCGGTCGCGCTCGTCAGGGAAATGAAAGCGGCCATCGCCCGGGCCGACGACGAGCTCCGCAAGAGCGAGCTCAAGATCACCCAGGTCGTGCTGGAGCTGAGCACGATGATCGAGAAGACCGCGGGCGGCGGGGTCACGATCAGCGTGCTGGAGATCGATGGTGACTACACCAGGTCCGACACCAATACCCTGACCCTGACCCTGGTGCCGTCCAAGCGCGGGGTGCAGCTGATGGCCGCCCCGTCGCAGGAGCTGGTCGAGGCGATCCTGGCCACGGCCGCGGCCAGCTGGGCCGCCGCGGACAGCCCGCCCGCGTTCGACCTGACCGAGGCCATGGTGAGCATGGAAGTCGGCGTGACCAAGGAGGGCAAGGTCCGCGTCATCGTGCACGGCGGGGCGTCCAGCGAGCACGGCCACACCATGACCATCACGCTGGTCCCGCTCTGACCGGCGCGGGCCCGATCGGTCACAGCGGCCGGCGGCCCGTGAACAGGTTGCGGGGCCCCGGCCCGCCGGTATGGGCCAGGGGGTCAGCCTGGAAGCCCGCCTCGGCCAGCAGCCGGGCCCAGGTCGGGCGGCCGAACGCGCCCAGCCGGTGCGCCTCGTGCACGACCTGAGTGCTCCCGTCGGCCTCGCGCAGGACGAACTCATACTCGGCCTGGACCCAGTCGTCCGCCGGATCAGGGTCCCAGGTCCACTCGCGGAAACTGGCCTGACGGCCATCCGCGCTCGCGCCGCCCCGGCCGGTGCCGGCCTGGAACGTCTCGGCCACGTGATCGGGCACGAACACCGCCAGGCCGCCCGGCCGGCAGTGCGCGAACACCGTCCCGATCACCTGGCGCAGCTCGTCCTGGCTGGTCACGTAGTCGATCGCGTCGTGGACCAGCACCGCGTCGAAGACCCGGCCGAGCCGGATCGTCCGCATGTCGCCGCGGACGTGAGCGCACTCCGGATTGAGCCGCCGGGACATCGCGAGCATCGGCTCGGACCGGTCGACCAGGGTCAGGCTCAGCGGCCCTTTCAGGTGCACCGCGATGTGCCCGCCGCCGCTGCCCAGGTCAAGGACTTCCGGCACCGGCCCGCCCGGCGCCGCGGCGAGGAGGCCAGCCAGGTACCGGGCCTCATCGGCGTACTCCTGCGGCGGCGAGATCAGCGGCCACCACGGCGCGAGGTCCTGATAGAGCCGGTACTCGCCCGGTCCGCTAGCCATCCCGCCATCCTGGCATCCCGCCACCTGGCCGCCGACGCTCAGGAACCAGGCCCCGCTCAGGAACCAGGCCCCGCTCAGGAACCAGGCCCCCGCTCAGGAACCAGGCCGCCGCCCAGGAATCAGCCCGCCGCCCAGGAGTCAAGGCGGCCGGCTCAGGAGTCAGCCAGCACCACGTGCCGCGCGGGCACGTCCGGCTCGGCGAACCGCAGCAGCGCCTGCGCCTCGGCTTCCAGCTCCGCGACCGCCGGCCGGGTCAGCGGCTCGAACGGGCTCATGGTCAGCGTGGCGGCCTTGGCCTTCCTGGTCATGGCCCAGGTGCCGCGGATCACCCCGCCGTGCAGGAAGACCGGCCGCACCCGCAGGTTGCGGGTCGTCACCTGGCCCTTGAACTCATCGGCCAGGAACCTGGTCCGGTCGGCATACCCCAGCACCACGTTGTCGAACTCGGGCAGGAACCGGGGCGGCGCCGCGATATCAGGGTCAGGCCGGGGGCCGTCAGGCAGGTCATACAGCGTGCGCCCGCGCTCGTTCCGGAACGTGACCAGCTGGCCGCCCAGCCGGTCCAGGACCGGTCCGAGCCTGGGCAGTCCCAGGAACCACTGCGCGTCAGCGGCGGTGGCCGGGCCGAACGCGGCCAGGTAGCGCCGCAGCAGCTCGTCCGGCCCGGGGTCGGCACCGAACGGCTCGGTCAGGCCGAACTCCGGCACCCGCGGATACCCCCACTGATCCGGCGTCGGCTCGCAGGCCAGCGGCAGGTTGGTCCGGACCGCGTACGCCAGGACCCGGATGTCCAGGCCGGGAAAGCCCGGCGCCAGCCGGTCCCGCAGCTCCTCGAACGTCATCGGCCCGCTGGCGTAGGCGCGGCGGGCGGCGGGCAGCACCTGGCCGAGCTCGATGCCCGCGGCCCGGTCCCCCAGGCCGGTGAACGACTCGGCCAGGACCGGCTGCAGCGGCGCCCTGAGCGCCCCGTAGTCGGCCGCTGTCACCAGGTGCAGGGTGGCGCGCATCAAGGTCACCCGGAGCACCGACCGCGCGGCGGCGGCGGCGCGCAGATCGCCGGCCGCGAAACCGGCGACCCGGCTCCATAGCGCCAGGTAAGGCGGCCTGGGCTCCTGGGCCTGCAGTGCGCACAGGCGGCTGATGGCGGCGGCCGGATCCAGCGGCGCGCGTTCCAGCAGCAGCTGGCGGGCCAGGGTGGCCCGGCTGAGCTGGGCCGCCTTCAGCGTCGGGGCGGGCATCACGAGAGTGTGGCATGCCGCCCGGCCGGCCGTTCCTGATCCGGCTTTTAAAAATCTTCGCCGAAGTTGTTCAGCCGGCCGGGTTCTCGCGACTCTAATCACTGTCAGGGCCGCGCCTTCGGCGTGGCCGCAGGCGCGCAAGGCCAGCCGCTTCGGGGGCTGGAGGCCAGGTCGCGAAAAGGTCGTGAAAAGGAGCAGGGCATGCACATCAGGGTCAGCACCCCGGCGGCGATCGCCGTTATCGCCGTGGCCGCGCTCAGTGGCTGCTCGTCGAGCGCTCCGGCGGCCGCACCGGGCTCGACGGTCAGCCCGACGACGGTGAGTTCCCCGACCGTCACCGCGACGGCGCCGAGTCAGCCGGCCTCGCCGCCGGCCTCCAGCGCGGCGCCCAGTCAGGCCCCGGTGACCCTGGGCCAGCTGGCCGGGGTGTTCGCGCACGGGTCCGGGTTCGGGCAGGTCGAGCCGGCCAAGGTGTTCAACGGCGGCGACCCGACCGGGCTGGTCACGCACATCGTCTGGCAGAACTGGGGCAGTGCCCGCGCGACCGGCACCGGCACGGCTGAGTACGTCGGGCCCAGCCAGTCGGTCGCCACCGGCTCGGCGCAGACCGCCACCATCGTCGCGTTCAAGCTGGGAACCTGCGACGGAAAACGCATGTACCAGGCCGTCGAGTGGTACTTCCCGCAACACGGGCAGGCCTTCGATGCTGGCCGTTATGAGGACATCTGCACCGGCAGCTACGTGCCCAGCGCATGACGGCCAGGCGGCAGAACCCGCTGTGGCGCGGCGACATGGACGGCCACCTTTCCTGCCTGCGAGCGCCGGGGGCGCGGGCGCTCAGGCGCACGGTTTCGGCGCGCGGTCGGCGGATCAGCCGGACACCGGCACCACGTGCCACAGTCCGCCGTTGAGGTTCAGGTTGTTGCCGGTCGCCTTGCCCGGGGCGCCATCACCGATGTAGGTGTACAGCGGGTGGCCGTCGTAGGTGGCCTGGACCGCGCCGTTGGCCCGCTTGATCGTGCCGATCGTGCCGGTGACGCCCGCGCCCGCGGTCGGCTGGCCGGCCACCGGCGGCCAGTAGACCGCGCAGCCCCCATTGCAGACCGACTTGGTCGAGGTGTCGGGGGCGAACCAGTACAGGGTGAACCCCTTGGCGTTGGTCAGCACTTTCTCGCCGCCGATGCTGGCTGACTTCAGCGCGCTGCCGGACGGGGCGGCGGTGGCCGTGCTGCCGCTGCCCGCGCCGGCCACCGCCACGACCAGCAGCACCGCCGCGAGCACGGACAGCGCGGCGACCGCCGGGGCCGCGGCGGGGAGGCCGGCCTGCAGCCGGGCCAGCAGCGGCCCGCCTGTCCCCCGGTCCCGGCCTGCCGCGCCCGTCCGGGCCGCCGCGGGCGCGGGGGTCACGGCCAGGTAGGCCGCCGTGGCGAAGGCCACGATCTCGATCACCCCGGCGACGATCCCGGAGGTGGTCCTGACCTCCTTGAACCCGAACAGGCCGAACCAGATCGAGAGCAAGTACCCGGCCAGCGTCGCGATCGCGAACCCGGCCGCGGCCAGCGCCACCAGCCTGCTGCCCGAGATCAGGACCGCGGCCGCGAGCAGGAACGCGGCGATCACCTGGAGCAGGAACAGCCAGCCGATCGTCGGGATGGTCCGGTAGCCGGTCAGGTACAGGTCCAGGTGGATCGCCCCGGTCGCGGCCAGCAGTCCGGCGGCCACCAGCCGCAGGATGAATCGTTGGGTGCTTGTCAGGCTCTGGCCTCGGCTGCGCTCCATGCTCACTTGTACGCTCCCCTGTGTCCGCTGGTTCATCGCCCGGCTGGTTCATCGCGGGCGGCCCGCCGGGTCCGTGGTGGCGCGCTCCCCGGGCGCCGGTGCTCGCTCTGCTGCCCTCGATCTTTCCCGTTATCGGCCGCCTATCGCCCCCGGAACGCTATCGGCAGGCCGGTGCTCCGCTCCCGCCGGTCTCGGCGCCGGCCTGGCCGGGGCGCATGCCCCGCAGCACGATCTGCAGCGCGAGGCTGCTCAGCGGGGACGAGCCCGGCGGCCGGCCGATCCCGGACCGCCCGCTGGGCGCTGAACAGGACCGAGTAGAGCACGATGACCGCCAGGGCCTCGGCGGGCTCGTCGGCCCGGACCTCGCCGCGCTGCTGGCCGACCGCCAGGACCTGGGTGGTCGCGGGCACCGGCGCCAGGATTTCATCGCCGAGGTAGGCGGTCAGCCGCCCCGGGTGATTGAGCACCTGGCGCAGCATCGCGCCGGCCAGCGGTCGCGACCCGATGACCTGCCCGGACGCCGCGAACAGCGCCTGGAACGCCTGGGCCAGCACGGCCTGGGTGTCCTGGCCCGCCGCCAGCCCGGCCTCCGCCGCCGCCGCGAACGCCTGGCACACCACGGCGCCCGCCTCCAGTAGTACGTCCTCCTTGGTCGGGAAATAGTGGAAGAAGGTACCCCAGCTCACCCCGGCGGCGGCCACGATGTCCTCCACCCGGGCGGCGTCCAGCCCGACCCGCCGGTACTCGGCCATTGCCGCCTCGTAGAGCCGCCGCCGGGTGGCGACGGCGCGGCGCTGGCGCGGCGCCCGGTGCGGCCCGGGCGGGGCATAACTCATTTACCTCAGGCCCGGCCGGTTAGTAGGATGCACGAGCCCGATATTAGAGCTGATACTGATTCGGATCAATTATGGTTTCCCCGGATCCAGCACGACAGTCAGGCGGCCGGCCCGGGCGGCTGCGGCAGTTCGCGGCCCGGGGCCCGGTTGCCGGCTCGGCCCGGCTGCGGCAGTTCGCGGCCCGGGGCCGGGTTTCCGGCTCGGCCCGGCTGCGCGTGGTGCGGCTGCTGTGGGAGGTGAGCCCGGGCACGGCGGTCGCGCTGGCGGTGTTCGTCCTGTCCGACGGCATCCTGCCCAACCTGGCCTTAGTGGCGCTAGGCCGGGCGACCGGCCGGATCCCGGCCGCGGTGAGCGCCGGGCTCGGCTCGCCCGCCGGGCGGGCCCTGCTGGTGGCGCTGGCCATCGGCGCGCTGGCCTATGCGCTGTCGCTGGTCCGCACGCCGGTGGGTGACTTGCTCAGCGCGCACTGCTCGGCGGTCATGGCGGCCGGGATGCAGCGCCGCCTGGCCCAGGCGGTGTGCGCGCCCGCCGGGATCGAGCACCTGGAGGACCCCGGCGTGCTGGATCAGCTCAGCGCGGCGAGCGGGGAGCTGTCGTCGGCCCGCCCCGCCGACGCGCCCGCTACCTTGGCCGACGCGCTGGGCGACCGGCTCGGCGGCCTGATCGCATGTGTCACCCTGGCCACCTTCCGCTGGTGGCTGGGCCTGCTGTTCCTGGCCGGCTGGGGCCTGATGCGCCCGCCGCTGCGCCGGGTGCTGGCCCAGCGCGCCACGCTGGCCCGCCAGGCCACGCCGGTGCTCCGGCAGAGCTGGTACTACCTGGGCTGCTCCTACCGGCCGCAGTTCGCCAAGGAGCTGCGCGTCTTCGGCCTGGGTGACTGGGTGCTCGGCCGCTATGAACGGTCCTGGGTCCAGGGGATGACCGCGCCCTGGGCCGCGTTGCAGCCGGCTGAACAGGAAGGTGACAGCGTACGGCGGCCTGATCGCGGCCATGTACGCCATCGGCGCCGGGACCCTCGGCCTGGCCGCCTACCAGCACCAGGTCAGCCTGGGCACGCTGGCCGTCATGCTGCCCATGCTGCCGCTGACCATGCAGGCCGGCGGGGTGGCCGGAGCCGACGTGACGCTGGAGCAGATGCTGGCCGCGGTACCCGATCTGGACGATATCGTCAGCCGCCTCAGCGGGCCGGCCCCGCGCCCGCGTGCGGCCCTCATCCCGGCCCAGCGACCCCCTGCGCAGGCCCAGGAGGCTGCGGCCCAGGCCCCCGCGGCCCCGGGACTGGCAGCACAGGGATTCGCAGCCCAGGGATCCGCAGCCCAGGGATCCGCAGCCCAGCAGCTAGCCGCACGGGGGCCCGCGGCGCCAGGGCTCGCGGCACAGGGGGTCGCGGCCAGCAGCATCCGGCTGGAGGGGGTCAGCTACCAGTACCGGCATGGCGACCGCGCGGTGCTCGACGGACTGGACCTCGATCTGCCGGCCTGCCGCTCCCTCGGCCTGGTCGGCCTGAACGGGGCCGGCAAGACCACGCTGGTCACGCTGCTCGCCCGGCTGCGCGACCCGACCGCCGGGCGGCTGACCGCGGACGGGACCGACCTCCGCGATCTTGACGCCCGGGCCTGGCAGCGCCAGGTGGCGGTGGTCTACCAGGACTTCACCCGGTACCCGCTGACCGCGCGGGAGAACGTCGCGTTCTGTGACCTGGACGGCGAGATCGACGCCGCCGCGCTCGAACAGGCCGCGGCGCAGGCCGGCGCGACCAGCGTGATCGACGGGCTGGCCAGCGGCTGGGACACCGTGTGCGCGCCGGGCTACGCCGGCGGCGCCGACCTGTCCGGCGGCCAGTGGCAGCGAATCGCCCTGGCCCGCGCGCTGTACTCGGTAGCCAGGGGGGCGAAGGTGCTGGTGCTCGACGAGCCGACCGCTCAGCTCGACATCCGGGCCGAGGCGGCCTTCTACGACCGCTTCCTGGCCCTCACCGCCGGGGTGACCACGCTGGTCATCTCGCACCGCTTCGCCACCGTGCGCCGGGCCGAGCGCATCGCCGTGCTGGCCGAGGGCCGCATCACCGAGCTCGGCAGTCACGACGAGCTACTGGCCGCGGGGGGTTCCTACGCGCAGATGTTCGGGCTCCAGGCGAGCAACTTCGCCGCCGCTGGCCGACCGGAGCCCGGCCCGTCCACCGGCCGGGCGCAGGCCGGCCATGGCTGAGGCTGAGACCGGGCTCGGGGGGCCACGGGCCTGGCCCTGGGCCTGGCTCCGGCGCCGCGGGCCCGGCCACTCCGGCCACTCCGGCCAGTCCGGCCACTCCGGCCAGTCCGGCCAGTCCGGCCAGTCCGGCCAGTCCGGCCAGTCCGGCCAGTCCGGCCAGTCCGGCCAGTCCAGGCAGCCCGGCCCGGCCAGCCGGCGGATGGCGCTGCGGCGGCCGCGCGCCCTGCGCCGGCTGCGGGTCCTGTTCGGCACCGCGTGGCGGGCCGATCCGAGGCTGATGCTGGCCAGCATTCTCGCCGCGCTCGGAACGTCGGTGCTCGGCCTGGCCTACCCGCTGGGCTTTCGCGCCATCGTGGACGGGGCGCTCAGGCACCGGGCCGGCCTGATCACGGCCGGGGTGATTGTCGTCGCGATCGCCTTCTCCGCGACCTGGGTGCTCCGGCTGGTCGGCGGCACGCTCGGCAGCAAGCTGACCGACAAGACCATGCTCCGCCTGGGCGTGCAGCTGGGCCGCCTGGTCAACACCGCGCCCTACCTGGAGCACTTCGAGCACCCCGGTCACCTGGCCGAGATCGACACCCTGCGGGAGAACCGCCGGACCCTGGCCTCGGCGTCGATGCAGAGCCTCGGGCTGCTCCGGACCGGGCTGCAGTTCGTCGGCGCGGCCGTGCTGCTCGCGCTGATCTGGCCGCCGCTGCTGGTCGTGCCGCTACTGGCCGCCGCGCCCGCGCTGGCTGACCGGCGGGCGGGGGCCATCGAGAAGCGCAGCGAGAACGACCTGGCCGATTCCCGGCGGCTGCTCGGCGAGCTGTTCGCCCTGGCGTCCACCGCAGGTCCAGCCCGGGAGCTGCGCACCTTCGGGGCCGCTGACGCGCTGCTGCGGCGCCACGCCCGCCTGGGCGACGAGATCAACCGGCTGGCCTGGCGCGCCGCACTCCGGGCCGCCTTCTGGGAGGCGGCCGGGTGGGTCCTGTACGCGATCGGGTTCGCCGGCGCCACCGTGGTGCTGGTCCTGCGCGCGGCCCACGGCAGCATCTCGGCGGGCGCGGTGGTCGAGACGGTCAGCCTGCTGCGCCGGGCCCAGCGTCAGGTCACCGGAGCCAGCTCCAGCGCGGGCACCTTCGCTTCGGCGTCCGGCACCGCGGACCGGCTGCTCTGGCTGGAGGACTACGTCGCCGCCACGACCGCACCGGGCACCGATCCAGCCCCGGCCCGGCTGACCTCGGGCCTGCGGCTTGAGCACGTCAGCTTCACCTACCCCGGCCAGGACGCGCCGGCCCTGCGCGACGTCAGCCTGGCGGTGCCGGCCGGCGCCACGATCGCGCTGGTCGGCGAGAACGGGGCCGGCAAGAGCACCCTGGTCAAGCTCCTGACCGGCATGTACCTGCCCGACAGCGGCCAGATCATGGTCGACGACACCAGCCTCAACGTCATCGACCCGGTTAGCTGGCGCGCCGGGGTGGCCGGCGCGTTCCAGGATTACGTCCGGTTCCAGACCACCCTGGGCGACAGCGTCGGCGCCGGCGACCTGCCCCATATCGATGACCAGGCCGCGGTAACCGGCGCGCTGAGCCGGGCTGGAGGCGCCACCATGGTGGCCGAGCTGCCCGACGGCCTGGACACGCTGCTCGGCCTGTGGGTCGGCGGGCGGTCCCTGTCCGGCGGCCAGTGGCAGCGAGTCGCGCTCGCCCGCGGGCTGATGCGCCAGGCCCCGCTCCTGGTCGTCCTGGACGAGCCGACCGCCAGCCTCGACGCACCGAGCGAGGCGGCGCTGTTCGCCCGCTACCAGGAGGCGGCTGGCCGGCTCGGCTCGGCCAGCGGGACCATCACGGTGCTGGTCTCACACCGGTTCTCCACGGTGCACATGGCCGACCTGATCGTCGTGATGGAGCACGGCCGGATCGTCGAGCTGGGCGACCACGCCAGCCTGATGCGCCGCCAGGGCCTGTACGCGGAACTGTTTACGCTCCAGGCTGAGGGATACCTGAGCAAGTGAAGCCGCCCGGGCCGGCCCGCGCGGTCCGGCGCCCGGGTCCCTGAGAAACTAGGGCGGATGAGTACGCAGTCACCGGCAGGAACTGGATGGGGTGCCGCATGAGCTCCGACCTGACCACGCTGAACGCGCCTGCTGTGAGCCTCGACGAGCTGCGCGAACTCGGGCAGCAGCTGCGCGTCGACTCGATCCGGTCCAGCACCTCGGCCGGGTCCGGGCATCCGACCTCCAGCATGTCCGCGGCTGACCTGCTGGCCGTGCTCATCGGGCGGCACCTGCGCTACGACTGGGACAATCCCGGCGAGGCGGCCAACGATCACCTGATCTTCTCCAAAGGACACGCCTCGCCGCTGCTTTACTCGGTCTACAAGGCGGTCGGCGTGGTCTCCGACGAGGAGCTGATGACCGGCTACCGGCGGTTCGGCTCGCGGCTGGAAGGACATCCCACGCCGGTCCTGCCCTGGGTGGACGTGGCCACCGGCTCGCTCGGCCAGGGGCTGCCCGATGGCGTCGGGGTGGCGCTGGCCGGCAAGTACGCCGACCATCTTCCGTACCGGGTGTGGGTGCTGTGCGGGGACAGCGAGATGGCCGAGGGCTCCATGTGGGAGGCGCTGGACAAGGCCGGCTACTACCACCTGTCCAACCTGATAGCGATCGTGGACGTGAACCGGCTCGGCCAGCGCGGGCCGACCGAGCTGTCATGGGATCTGGACGCGTACGCCAGGCGGGTCGAGGCATTCGGGGCCCGGGCGCTCCAGGTTGACGGCCATGACGTGGCCGCCATCGACCGGGTGCTGGCGCAGGCGGGCCGCGCGGATGGCGACCAGCCCACGGTGATCCTGGCCCGGACCGAGAAGGGCCGGGGCTTCAGCGAAGTGCAGGACCGGGAGAACTGGCACGGCAAGCCGCTGCCCGCGGACATGGCCGAGCGCGCGATCACTGAGCTGGGCGGTGAGCGGCACCTGCGGATCAGCGGCCTGCGGCCCGAGCCGTCCGGGCGCCCAGAGCGCCCGGAGCCCGGCGACGCCGTGGTCAAGCTGCCCACCTTCGCCGTCGGCGCCAAGGTGGCCACCAGGAAGGCCTACGGCGAGGCGCTGGCCGCGCTGGGCGCCCGGCTGGACGTGATCGGCCTGGACGGCGAGGTCAGCAACTCCACCTTCGCCGACCAGTTCGCCCAGGCCTACCCGGAGCGGTACTTCGAGATGTTTATCGCCGAGCAGCAGATGGTCGCGGCGGCGGTCGGCTTCAGCGTCCGCGGCTACCTGCCGTTTGCCTCGACGTTCGCCGCTTTCCTGACCCGGGCCCATGACTTCATCCGGATGGCGGCCATCTCCCAGGCCAGCATCAGCCTGATGGGCTCGCACGCCGGGGTGGAGATCGGCGCCGACGGCCCGTCCCAGATGGCGCTGGAAGACCTGGCCATGATGCGCTCGGTGCACGGCTCCACGGTGCTGTACCCGAGCGACGCCACCAGCACCACCGCGCTGGTGGCGGCCATGGCGGAGCGTCCGGGCGTCAAGTACCTGCGGACCACCAGGGGCGCCTACCCGGTGCTGTACCCCGAAGGCGAGGAATTCGCAGTCGGCGGGGCCAAGGTGCTCCGGTCGAGCCCGGCGGACCAGGTCACCCTGGTCGGGGCCGGGGTCACCCTGCATAACTGCCTCGCCGCCGCCGACGAACTGCGGGCCGACGGCATCGCGGCGCGGGTCATCGACCTGTATTCGGTCAAGCCGGTCGACGCGGCCACCCTCATTGCCGCGGCCGCGGACACCGGCCGGCTGGTCGTGGCCGAGGACCATCACCCCGAGGGCGGCCTGGGTGAGGCCGTTCTCGAAGCGCTGGCCGGCCAGCGGGCCGGGCTGGCCGTGGCGCACCTGGCGGTGACCGAGATGCCCGGGTCGGGCACCACCGAGGAGCTGCTGGACGCGGCCGGCCTGAGCGCCGGCCACATCGCCGCTGCCGCCCGCCAGCTGATCCAGGCCCCGGATCCGGCCTAGCCGGGCGGCCCGTCCGGCTCCGCCCGCGGGTCCGGCACCGGCCGCGGGTCCGGCACCGCCCGCCCACCGCGTCCGGCCCCGCAGAATAGGGGCATGCCTGACTTTCCCGCCCTGTCGCGCGCCCTGCGGGCCCGGCTGGCGCGGCCGCCCCGGCCGCGCCAGCGCCGGGCCGGCCGGGTCATCCTGCTCGATCCAGCCGACCGGGTGCTGCTGATGCGGTACGAGGGCCACCCGCCCAACGGATCCCACTGGTCGACCCCCGGCGGCGGCCTGAGCTGGGGCGAGAGCTACCGGGCCGGTGCGGCCCGCGAACTGGCTGAGGAAACCGGGTGGCTCGATATCGCGCTGGGCGCGCAGGTGTACCGCCGGACGCAGCGGATGGAGTACTTCGGCGAGCCGGTCCACCAGCACGAGCGATTCTTCCTGGCCAGGACCAGTGATCCGGGCCGGGAAATCCGCGGCGTGGAGGCCATGCACACCTCCGACGGGATCGCCGGGTGGCGCTGGTGGGCGCTGCCGGAGCTGGACTCGACCACCGAGACCATCTGGCCCAGTGAGCTCCCCGCCCTGATCAGGAAGCTGATCAGCGCGGGCTAGCCGAAGGGCTAGCCGGGGCCGGCCGCCAGGGCGCCTTCGGCCGCGTACGACAGCAGCCGCTCGGCCTGGATCCGCAGCCACGCGCCGACCCAGTCCCCGGTGACCTGCGCCCGGATGTCCGCGGGCACCTCAGCGGGGGTCAGCAGCGCGGCCGGGCCCTCGACGCAGACCAGCACGTGGTGGTCACGGTCGCCTTCGGTGACCACGAGCGTGGCCCAGGGCTGGCCGCCCACGTTGCGGCCCCGGACCGAGCCGGTGACAGCCGGGAGCCAGAACGTGGCCCCGCGCCGGACGTAGGACGACATCGCGGCGTGCGGCCGGCCGTCGGGCCGGGTGGTCCCGACCACGGCGAACGCGCGACGGTCCAGGTACCCGGCCAGCTGCGGGCCGGTTAGCCGCCGCCGCGGCGGGAACGAGTCCGCCGTGGACTTGGTCGCCCGGGCGAAGGTCTGTTCCTGCAGTGCCGCAAGCTCCTGGCTCATGCCCCCGTTCTACCGGCCCCGGCTGGCCGCCGCGCGCCATTTACCGCCGGCCTGCCCGGAGCAATTGCCCGTTATATCATCCGACGTACGACCGAAAGGACCGGTGATGTGGGACACGCTTGTTCCTGTCGGACCGTCACGCCGCGCCGAGTTTTACCACCGAGGCTGGTGGCGGAGCGAGACATTCCTTGACGATCTGTGGCGGGGCGTCCGGGACAAGCCCGACGCGCCGGCCGTGATCGCCTATCAGGGCGGCGCCCTGGTCAAGACCCTCAGCTACCGCGACCTGGCGCAGACCGTCGAGCGATTCGCCGCCGCCCTGACCGAGCTGGGCGTGCGCCAGGACGACATCGTCGTCGTGCACTTGCCCAACTGGTGGATGCTGAATCCGCTGTACCTGGCCTGCGCCCGGATCGGCGCCGTGGTCGCCTCGGTCATCCCGCCCTTCGGCGGGCGGGAGCTCAGCCATTTGCTGCGCGACACCAAAGCCAAAATCTGCGTGGTGGCCGACGCCTTTAACGGCACCGATTTCGGCGAGCGGCTGCTCAAGGTGGCCCCGGATACGCTGCAGCACCGCGTGGTGGTCGGCGACGCGGCCGCCACCGGCGCGGTCGACTTCACCGAGTTCTTCGTCAACACCCCGTGGGAGGAGCGGCATCCGGCCGCCAGCTACCCGCGCCGGGGCGCCGACGATGTGCTCCAGCTGGTCTACACCTCGGGCACGACCGGCCTGCCCAAAGGCGTCGCGCACAGCTTCAACACGATGTGGGCCGCCACCCGCGCGTTCTCCGACATCTATGAGCTGGGCCCGGACGACGCGATGCTCATCCCGCAATATCTCACTCACCTGGCCGCGTCCTGCTACAGCATCTGGATGTCGCTGACGCTGAACGGGACCTGCGTCATGCAGGACACCACCGACATGGGCCTGCTGCTCGACCTGGTGGCCGCGCACGGGGTGACGATGGTGTTCGGCGCCCCGGTCTACCAGCTGGGCATGATCGCCGCACAGCTCGAAAGGCCCCGTGACCTGTCCACGCTGCGCGCCCTGAACACCGGCTCGGCGCCGGTACCGCCGCCGCTGGTGGCACAGGCCCGCGAGGTCCTCGGGGTCCGGCTGGACTCGAACTTCGGCATGAGCGAGTGCGGCGCGATCACGATCACCCGCAGCGACGACCCGGAAGGCTGGGCCGCTCGCAGCGACGGCTCGCCGGTGGACTGGATGGAAGTCCGCATCGACGCCCAGCCAGGCGAGGAGGTCGGCCGGCTGCTGATCCGCGGCGCGTCGCTGACCCTGGGCTACCTGAACCAGCGGGCGGCGTTCCTGGCCAGCCTGGACCCCGACGGATGGTTCGACACCGGCGATACGGCCCGGCCGGACGGCCGGGGCGGCATCAGGATCACCGGCCGCCGGGTAGACCTGATCATCAGGGACTCCGGCCTCATGGTGCCGACCCTGGAGGTCGAGGCGCTGCTCGTCGCGCACCCCGACGTGAGCGATGTGGTGCTGATCGGCTACCCGAATCCGGCCGTACCCGGCGCGGAGCTGGCCTGCGCGGTGGTCGTCCCGGCGCAGCAGGAGCCCACGCTGGAGGAGCTCAGGCAGTACCTGGACGGGCAGCAGGTGTCGGCCAGGGACTGGCCCGACCGGCTGGAGATCATGACCGAGCTGCCGAGAAACGCCCAGGGCAAGGTGCTCAGGCGGGAGCTCAGGGACCTATTCGGATAACCCGCTTGCCAACCGCGGGACTGCGATACCGGGAGCCAGGACATGGACCGAGCCGCGCTCACCGCTGCCTACCTCGATGAGGTCCGCCGCCAGGGGGCGACGGCCGCCGAGCTGACCGGGGACATCGCACAGTCCGCGACGGTACTGCTGAACCTGTTCTACCCGGGCATGCCCTACCTGTCCCGGCCGCTGCTGTGCGGCCAGGCCGAGATCGGGCAGCTTTACGCCGACGTAGAGGCCCTGCGGACCCTGCTGGTCAGCCTGCCCGACCGGCTGTACGGGGGTGACCTGGCCCGGTTCGCCCGCGCGGCGGGCGCAAGCGGCTACGAGCTGGAGGCCATCGTGGCCAGCCGCAGCGACTCGGTGAGCCCGCAGACCCGGGCCGACCTGTACCCGCAGGCCGGCGGGTTCTCGGTCATGGAGTACAACATGGGCAGCGCCCTGGGCGGCATGGAGAACGCCGACATCTGCCGGGCCATGCTGGCCCATCCGGTGCTGGCCAACTTCGCCGAGGCGCACGGCCTCGGCTACGTCGACACCATGCGGGAGCAGGTGACCAACCTGCGGGCCGCGACCGGGTTCGGACCAGGGACCGCCCCGGTGGTCGCGGTGACCGACTGGCCCAGCAGCTACGCCAGCAGGCTGGGCCCTTACATGCACCAGCTGGCCGAGCGCTGGCGCGAATTCGGCCTGGACGCGCACGGCTGCCACATCGGCCAGCTGGAGATGCGCGGCGGCCGGGTCTGGCTGGGCGGGCGGGCGGTGGACGTCATCTCCCGCATGTTCTTGCTGGACTTCCTGCAGGAGCCAGGGGCGGCGGAGCTGATGGACCCGGTGCTGGGCGCGGCCCGCCGGGGCGAGGTGGTGATGTTCACCCCGCTGGACAGCGAGCTGCTCGGCAGCAAGGCGGCGCTGGCCATGGTCAGCGACGAGCGGAACCGGCCGGACTTCAGCGCCGCCGAGCTGGCCTTGGTGCAGCGGCTGGTGCCCTGGACCCGGATGGTCCGGCCCGGCCCGGTCACCGGGCCGGACGGCCGGATGGCGGACCTGTTCGACTACGCCGTGGGCCACCGCGAGAAGCTGGTACTCAAGCCCAATCTGCGCTACGGCGGCCAGGACGTGCTGCCGGGCTGGCAGGCGCAGACCACCCCCCAGCTCTGGCGGGATCAGCTCAGCCAGGCCATGAACGGCCCGTTCGTGCTCCAGCGCCGGATCGAGCCGGAGCCCGAGCTGTTCCCCGGCGCGGACGGCGAGCCGGTGCCCTGGATCGTCGCCTGGGGCGTCTACACCGGGACCAGCGGCTTCGGCGGCATCATCACCCGGGCCGGCACCGTAGCGTCCGGGCTCGCGGTGCTCAACGTGAGCAGCGGCGCGCATATCGGCTGTTGCCTGTACACCGGGGGCAGCGCCGCCCCGATCATGACGCCATGAGCGGCCGCGCGGCCCTCACGGCCGGGTATCTGGACGCGGTGGCGCGCAGCGGCGCGGACCGGGCTAGCCTGCTCGCCGTCATGCCGACCACCGGCGCCCTGCCCGCCCGCTACCAGCAGCGGTATCTGTCCCGGCCGCTGTTCCTGGGCCGGGCCGAGCGGGACCAGCTAAACGACGATCTCCAGCACGTGCGGGCCGCGCTGCTCAGCCTGCCCGGCCTGCTGTTCGGCGGTGACCTGGCCGCGTTCGCCCGGGCCTGCGGGCTGTCCGAGGTGCAGATGAAGGCGGTGCTGCGGCACCCGGCCGGGCCGGCGTCGCAGCTGGCCCGGGCCGACATGTACGCCGAGCCAGCCGGCCTGCGCCTGCTGGAGCTCAACACGGGCAGCGCCGCGGGCGGCATCGACAACGCCGATATCTGCCGGGCCATGCTGCGCCACCCGGTGCTCAACGACTTCGCCCGCGCCCACCAGCTGGGTTTCCCCGACACGATGCGGGCCCAGGTCCGGCAGATCTTCGCCGAGACCGGCTTCGAGCCTGGGTCATACCCGATGATGGCGCTGGTGGCCTGGCCGGACATGTTCCAGCGGAACGGGCTGTTCTTCCACAAGGTCGCGCGGCGCTGGCGGGCCCTGGGCCTGGACGCGCACGCCTGCCATATCGGGCAGCTCAAGGCCGGCCCCGGCGGGCTCACCCTGCGCGGCCGCCGGATCGACATCGTATTCCGGGTTTTCGTCCTGGAACACCTGCTGGAACCCGGCGGCCCGGACCTGATCGACCCGGTGCTCGACGCCGCGGCCGAGGGCCAGCTCGGGCTGTACTCGCCGCTGGACACCGAGATGTACGGCAGCAAGATCCTGCTCACGATGCTCTCCGACGACGCTCACCGGCACCTGTTCAGCCCGGCCCAGCAGGCCGCCTTCGACCGGGTCCTGCCCTGGACCCGGCCGGTCCGGCCCGGGCCGGTCACCCTGGAGGACGGCCGCCGGGTCGACCTGCTCGACTACGCCGCCAGCCACCGGGCCGACCTGGTGCTCAAGCCCGCGCTGCTGCACGGCGGGATCGGCATACTGCCCGGGTGGCACTCCAGCACCACACCGCAGTCCTGGCGGCGCGGGCTGAGCGAGGCCCTGAACAGCCCTTGCGTCCTGCAGCGCCGGGTCCGCGCTCAGCCCGAGCTGTGCCCGGGCCAGCCGGGCCAGCCGGAGCCCTGGAACGTGACCTGGGGGGTGTTCACCTTCGCCGAGGGGTACGGCGGGGTGTTCGCGCGCGGCTTCCCTGAGGACTCCGGGCTCGCGATCGCGCGCCAGGGCACCGGCCTGCACGTCGGCTGCTGCCTGACCGGCTAAGCGCCGGCCGCGGCATCGGCCGCAGCGGCGTCATCGCCGGCAGCGCCGGCCGGGGCAGCGTCTTGCGCGGCGATGTCGTGCGCGGTGCCGACCCGGCGGGTCGGCGAGAACGCGACCAGCAGCACCGAGATCGGCATGCCGCCCGCGCAGATGAACAGCGTGACGCGCAGCCCCAGCCGCTCGCCGAGCAGGCCCGCCAGCGCGGCCGAGAACGGCATCAGCGCGCCGATCGCGAACCGGAAGCTGGCGTTCACCCGGCCGTGCAGCTCGGCCGGGGTCGCCACCTGGCGCAGCGTCATGGTGGCCACGTTGGTCGCGACGATGCCGTAACCGGCCACGAAATACACCACGACGAGCAGCGCCGTGCTCAGCGCGGGCGGGCCGGGCACCAGCGGGATGCCCAGGATGGCCAGCGCCGCGATCGCGTACCCGGCCAGCAGCATCCGGCCGTAGCCGATCAGCGCGAGCGCGCGGCCGAGGGTGGCCGCCGCGGCCAGCCCGCCGATCCCGAAGCAGGCGAGCACGCCCCCGATCGCGCCGGGCGACAGGTGCATCTTCCGCGCGGCGTAGACGACGAACAGGGTCAGCTGAAGCTGGGAGAAAAAGTTGAACACGCCCGCCGATGTGGCCAGTGAGCGCAGCACCGGATGCCGGTAGATGAACCGCAGCCCCTCCCTGACCTCCCCGAGCACGCCCGCCAGGCCGGCCGGCGCACCCGGGCCGCGCGGCTGCGGGGCGGGCTCACCGGCCCTGATCCACAGCAGCGACAGCACCGAGACCACGAACGAGCCCGCATCGACCAGCAGCGCGAACGGCGCGCCGATCAGCGCCACCAGGGAGCCCGGCCAGGCCCGGGCCGCCGATCTGGGCCACCGACGCCGTCGACTGGAGCCTGCTGTTGCCCGCCAGCAGCGTCTGCGGGCCGACCAGGCTGGGCAGGTAGGACCGGTAGGCCACCTCGAAGATAATGGTCAGCCCGCCCTGGATCAGGGCCACCGCGTACAGGATGGGCATGCGCAGCGTGCCGGTCCAGGCCAGCACGGGAACCAGCCCGACCACGGCGGTCCGGCCGATGTCGGCGGCTATCATCAGCGGCCGCCTGCGCATCCGGTCGGCCATGACCCCGAAGAGCAGGCTGGGACCGCAGTAGGCGGCCAGCCCGGCCGCGCTCATCAGCCCGACCTGGCCGGCGCTGGCGTGCAGGTAAAGCACCGCGGTCAGCGGCAGCGCGAGCAAGGTGACCTGACTGCCGACCGAGGAAACCGCCTGGCCGAACCAGAGCTTGTTGAAGTCAGAATGCCCGCGCAGTGAGGCCGACGGCCCGGAATCCGGCGGACCGGAACCCGGCGGACCGGCCCGCAGCGGCATTCAGACTCCCTTCCCGGTAATCATCGTGGCCCGCGAGCCCCTTTGATGGGAAGCCGGGGCGACGCCGTAAAATTGCCATTAGTCGACACGCATTATACTAATATGTGGTAATTACTGCTATATCATTCATCCTGTGCTTCAACCTGTCCAAAGCTTGAGCCGTCCAAAGCTTGAGCCGTCCAAAGCTTGAGCCGCCCAAGGCCTCAACCGTCCAGGGCCGCAAACCGTCCGGGCCGCAACCGCCGGATTTACGTCCAGCCAGGCAACGAGCCAGCTGAGGAGAGCATGACGGACCGCGCCGAGCTGACCGCCTGCTATCTCGACGAGGTGAGCCGGCACCAGATACCGGCCCGCGAGCTGCTCGGCCCGCTGCCCCGGTCTGACCTGCTGAACTCTCTCTACCAGCAGCGCTTCCTGACCCGCCCGGTCTTTCTTGGTGACCGCGAGCGGGCCGGGCTGCACGCCGACCTGGAGCACCTGCGGACCGCGCTGATCAGCCTGCCCGACCGGCTCTACGACGGCGACCTGACCGCGTTCGCCCGCGCGGCTGGCCTGACCGACGTCCAGGTCAGCGCGGTCCTGCGCAGCACCGGTCCGCCCACCCGGCTGACCCGGGCCGACCTGTACACCGACACCGGCGGGTTCCGGGCGCTGGAGTTCAACATGGGCAGCGCGGTGGGCGGCATCGACAACGCCGAGCTGTGCCGGGGCTTACTCGGGCATCCGGCCCTGAAGAGGTTCGCCGCCGAGCACGGCCTGGGCTATGTGGACACCATGCGCGAGCAGGTGGCCACCATCCTGGCCGAGACCGGCACCGCGGCCGATTCCTTTCCGGTCGTCGCGCTGGCCGACTGGCCGGGCCACTACCCCGGGTTCAGCCCGTACCTGCATCAGCTGGCCGCCCGCTGGCGCGACCTCGGACTGGACGCCAGGCCCTGCCACCTCGGCGAGCTGAAGACCGGCGGCGGCCGGGTCCGGCTGCACGGCCAGCCCGTGGACATCATCTTCCGGCTGTTCCTGATCGAGCACCTGCTGGAGCCGGACGGCCCGGAACTGATCGGCCCGCTGCTCGACGCGGCCGCGGCCGGCCACGTCGCGATGTTCACCCCGCTGGACACCGAGCTGTTCGGCGGCAAGAGCGCGCTGGCCATGCTCGGCGAGGAGCGGGCCCGGCAGCAGTGCACGGCGGCCGAGCTGGCCAGCCTGGACCGGATCCTGCCCTGGACCCGCACTGTCGCGCCTGGGCCGGTCACGCTGCCGGGCGGCCAGCGCGCGGACCTGCTTGGCTACGCCGTAGAGCACCAGCGGGACCTGGTGCTCAAGCCGGCCCTGCTGGGCGGCGGCCGCGGCGTGGTGCTGGGCAGCGAGCCCGGCTGCGACCCCCGGGCCTGGCGGGACCACCTGGCCCGGGCGGTCCGCGAGCCTTACGTGATCCAGCGGCGGGTCCAGCCCGAGCCCGAGCTGTTCCCCGACGCCGACGGCGGGCTGGTCCCCTGGGTCGTGACCTGGGGCGTGTTCACGCTCGGCGGCGGCTACGGCGGGATCTACACCCGCGCGGTGACCGCCGAGTCCGGGGTCGCCGCCATCAACCGGCACAGCGGCGCCCACGTCGGCAGCGGCCTGGCCGGAGGGCTTCGATCACCCTGAACCGGCCCGGTTCTCGCTAGTCTGGCGGACGGGGCGCCGATCGACCGGCGTCCGGCTGGGCAGCGGAGGCGGGTCACCGTCATGGGGATGATCAGTACGGTAGGCCTGGTCCTGCATCCGGCGCGCAACTGTGACGGCGTCATCGCCACCATCACCGACTGGGCCAGCGGCCGCGGCGTCGAGGTACTCGGCCTGGTCGGCGAGGTCGAGCGGATCAGCGCGGCCGCCGTCGCGGTGGACGCCGCCTACCTGGCCGAGCGGGCCGACCTGATCGTCAGCCTGGGCGGGGACGGGACCATGCTGCGGGCCATGCGGCTGTCGCGCGGCAGCCGCTCCCCCGTCCTGGGCGTGAACCTCGGCCGGCTCGGCTTCCTGGCCGAGATCGACACCCCGGAGCTGGCCGGGGCGCTGTCGGCCATCGACGAGCACCGGTTCACGGTCGAGCCGCGCAGCGGCGTCCGGGCCGCGTTCACCGGCCACGACACCACCGCCTTCAACGACATCGCGCTGGTCCGCATCCCCGGCCAGAACGCGTCGGCCGCGGTGGAGCTGACCGTCGAGGGGCACTCGTTCGTGCGTTACGCGGCCGACGCGGTGATCGTGGCCACTCCCACCGGATCGACCGCCTATAGCTTCTCGGCCGGCGGGCCCATCGTTTCGCCCCGCGCCGAGGGCCTGCTGGTCACGCCGGTAGCCCCGCATTCTGCGTTCAATCGCGCGCTTTTCCTGTCCAGCGGGGAGAAGCTCGCGCTGAGCGTGCTGGCCGCCAGCGGCACCCTGGCCGTGGAGGCCGACGGCATGGTCGTCGGCCACGTCAGCCCCGGCGATGTCGTGGAGCTCACCTTGCTGCCCGCAGCCGCCCAGGTGGTCCGGCTCGGGCTCACCACGTTCTACCAGCGGGCCCAGCGCAAGCTGCGGGTGTCGGGCTCGGCTGAGGTGGACTGACCGCGAGGCCGGCGGCCGGCCTCGCTAGGGTGGCCACAAGAGGGGCCCGACGTCCGCATCAGGCGTTAAACACCCCATGTCAGCGCATCGTCAGCCCGCCGCGCAGGAGGAGGTCAGGTCATGCCGGACGACGAGACCTACGATCGGTCCGCCGATCCTGACGACTACGACCCGGATGATTACGACGTCGCGGACGACGGCACGCTGGACGCGTCCGACACGCTCGACGGCGACCCGGGCGACGATCCGCTGGATGCCGGCATCGTGCCCGCGGACCGGTGGTCAGCCGGGGAGAGCTACGGCAGCACGCTGGCCGAGGAACGCGAAGGCGAGTCACTCGACCAGTTGCTGGCCGAGGAGGAACCCGAGCCCGACCCGTACGCTGAGGACGACCTTCCAGGGGACGCGCCGCTGGGCGATTATAGGCAGGAGCCGCGCGCTGGCCGGCTGGTCGCCGAGGACGAGGGAGCCCACCAGGATGAGGAGCCCGACCTGGTCGCCCGCGATGTCGGGATCGACGGCGGCGCCGCGACGGCCGAGGAGGCAGCGGTGCACGTGGAGGACGACTCCGCTGACTGAGCGCCGCGCCCGCCTGGACCGCTGACGGCACCCGCATGCACCTGCCCCGCCCGCAGCTCAGCGACCCCGGCCTGACCTCGCTGAAGACCGCCGTGCGGGCGGCGATCGTGATGCCCGCGGTCTTCGCGGTGGCCTCGGAGCTGATCAAGCAGCCGCAGGCCGCGATCTTCGCCTCGTTCGGCGCGTTCGCCCTGCTGGTGCTGACCGATTTCGGCGGCCCGCCCCGCAGCCGCCTGACCGCCTACCTGTGCCTGGCCGCCGGCGGTGCCGTGCTGGTCACCGTCGGCACGCTCTGCTCGCGCAACGCCTGGCTGGCCGCGGGCGCGATGGCGGTAGCCGGGTTCGCGATCTTGTTCTCGGGCATCCTGAACGCATATATCGGGGCGGCCGCCACCGGCGCCCTGCTGGCGTTCATCCTGCCGGTCGCTATCCCCGCCCCGCCCGCGGCCATCGGCTGGCGGCTGGCCGGGTGGGGCCTGGCCTCCGTGGTGTCGGTCGGCGCGGTCATGCTGCTGTGGCCGCCCCGGCGCTCCGTCACCTTGCGCAAGGCGGCCCAGCGGGCTTGTGACGCGCTCGCGGACCTGGCCGAGAGCACGACCTCGGCGGCGGGCCAGCGCGGCAGCCAGGCCGCCACGGCGGCGGCGGCCGACGCGGTCAGCCAGCTCCGCCAGCGGCTGTCGGCGCTGCCGCACCAGTCCACCGGGCCGACCCGGCAGGCCGCCGCGCTGTCCTCGCTGGCCGACGAGCTGGGCTGGCTGCTGCGCTTGCTCAGCGCGATGGCCGGGCTGCCCCGGGCGCAGCTGTGCGAGAGCGAGCAGAGCGAGTCGATGGCCGCGGCCGCGGCCGCCCTGCGGGCCAGCGGCAAGCGGCTGGCCGGGCGGGATGAGCTGCCGGACGCGGGCCGGGTGGAACGGGCCCAGGCCGCCGTGGTGCGGTCGCTGACCGCCACGATCGCGCAGCTGCCGCCCGAGCCGGACGACCAGACCATCGAGGCGCTGCTCGGGCGGCTGTTCCGGACCCGGGCCATCGCCTACGCCGTCCGGCAGATCGCCGGGTACGCGCTGGCCACCACCGGCGCCCCGGCCGGTGCGGCGGACATCCTGGCGGGCCAGCCCGGACCGCTGGCCAGGCCGGCCGGGGCCGGGACGGCCTGGCTGCGCGGGCTGCCCGCCCGGCTCGGCGCGCTGCGCGAGTTCGCGTTCGAGCACGCCGGCGGCGGCTCGGTCTGGTTCCGCAACAGCGTCCGGGCCGCGGTCGGGCTGGGCATCGCGGTGTTCATCGCGCAGCGCTCAGGGCTCCAGCATTCCTTCTGGGTCGTGCTCGGCACGCTGTCGGTGCTGCGCTCCAACGCGCTGGGCACCGGCAAGTCGGTGCTGAGCGCGCTGGCCGGGACGGCGGCCGGGATCGTGGTCGGCGCGGCCCTGGTGCTCGCGGTGGGCGACCGGGTGCCGGTGCTGTGGGGCGTGCTCCCTGTGGCCGTGCTGATCGCCGCGTACGCGCCCCGGGTGATCTCGTTCGCGGCTGGGCAGGCCGCCTTCACCGTGGTGCTGGTGGTGCTGTTCAACATCATCCAGCCGGTGGGCTGGAAGGTCGGGCTGGTCCGGATCGAGGACGTCGCGATCGGGTTCGCGGTCAGCCTGGGCGTGGGCCTGGTGTTCTGGCCGCGCGGCGCCGCGGCCGTGCTGCGGCAGAGCCTGGGCCGCGCCTACTCCCGCGGCGCCGACTACGTCGCGGTCACCGCGAGCCAGCTGACCAGTGACGACGACCCGGCCCGCCGGGACGCGGCGGGCCAGGCGGAGCAGGCCGGCGCGGTGGCCTTGCACCAGCTCGATGACGCCTACCGGCAGTACCTGGGCGAGCGGTCGGCGAAGCGGGAGTCGCCGGAGAGCGTGGCCCGGCTGGTCGTCGGGGCGAGCCGGGTCATGCGGGCCGGGCGGTCGATGGCCGCGCTGAGCACGATGCTCGCCGACGGCCACGGGGCGGCCAGCCTGCCACCGTACGGCGACCAGTACGGCGACCAGTACGGCGACCAGCTGGACGGCCAGGTGCTGGCCGTCCGCTCCTGGTTCGTCACGCTCGGCGACGCGCTGGTCAACGGCACGTCGGTGCCGGCCCCGCAGCCGCCCGACCCGCGGCATCAGCGTGACCTGCTGCAGTACCTGCGGGACTCCAGCGCCACCGGCCAGGCCGCCGACCTGCACACCGCGCTCCTGGTGCTGTGGGCGAGCCAGCACCTGGAGATGCTGCAGGGCATGGAAGCGCACCTGGTTGAGCCCGCCGCGGCGGCCGCCGAGCAGCTCAGCAGGCCCGCGGTCACCCGCGGGCCAGGACCGGCGGCTCGCGGCCCGGTCCCCGGGCCGCGCCCCGAGGTGCGAGATAATCGGCCCCATGGTTAACGACGCCGCCCGGGACCGGGCCATTTACCAGGCACTGAAGGCCGCCGATGAAGTAGCCGCCGCGCTGCAGGCGCACCTGGTCGAAGAGCACGGGGCGGATCCTGATCGCGACGCCGCGCGCAGTACCTCCACCAACTCGCTGACGCTGCTGCGCCAGGCCAGGGAGCGGCTCGGCGAGGGGCTGCGCGGCATCGACGCCGACAGCATCGCCGAGTTCGACCAGATCTCGCTGCGCAACGGCTGATCCGCACCGCCCGGCCAGCTCCCGCCCAGCACGCCCTCTGGCGCGCTGCGCGCCCTCTGGTGCCCCGGGCCCGCGAGCCGCGCCGGTCCCGCGCCGCCTCCCAGGCGGCCACAAGCCGCCCCCTGCCGGCCACAAGCTTGCCCCCTGGCGGTCACCGCACACCACCTCCCTGGCGGTCACAAGCTTGCCCTCTGGCGGGCCCCCGCACCCCACCTCCCTGGCGGCCGCAGCCCGACCCCGGCAGTCGCCGCCCCCCGCCCCCGGCAGTCGCAGCCCCCTGACGATCACAGGCCGCCCCCTGACGGCCGCAGCCCGACCCCGGCAGTCGCAGCCCCCTGACGATCACAGGCCGCCCCCTGGCGGCCGCAGCCCCCGGCAGTCGCAGCCCGCCCCCCGGCAGTCGCAAGCCGCCCCCTGGCAGTCGCAAGCCGCCCCCTGGCAGTCGCAAGCCGCCTCCCGAGCAGCCGCAGATCGCTCCCTGGCGGTCGGCCAAGACACCCCCTAGGGGTCATTAAGGCCGGTCAATGGTGATTTCGACCGGAATAGGCCGAAGCGGCCCTGGGTGCCATTTCCCGGCCGCTAGCATGTGGCCCCATGCGACTCGCGATTGGCGTTGGGGTGGCTGTGACCGCGCTCGCGGTGGGCCTGGCCGTGCCGATATATGCGTCCGTGGCCCACTCCCAGCCCGCCTCGCTGGCCGCACCGAAGGCCGCCGCGCAGCCCGCCCCCGCGGCCAGCGCGGCCCCGCCATTGGCTGACGCGGCGTCGGCCGTCGCGACCGCCCCGGCCTCAACAGCGCCGGGCCCGGCTACGCCGGCCAGCCCCCCGGCCGCGCGGCCCGCGGCCATCGCCCAGCCGGCCGCGGGCAACCCGAGCGGCCACGCCTACGTGCCGTCGGCCGGCCGGGCCGTCAGCACCGCGCATCCCGCGCACGTCGTGGGCCAAGGGACGGCGGCCAGCTGCACGTCAAGCGCGGTGGTCAAGGCGGTCGCCGAGGGCGGCGTCATCACCTTCTCCTGCGGCCCGAAGCCAGTGACCATCACGCTGACCGCGACGGCCAAAGTCAAGAACACCAGCCGCCGGGTGGTGATCGACGGCGGCGGCAAGGTCACGCTCAGCGGGGGCGGCAAGCGCCGGATCCTGTACCAGGACACCTGCGATCCCAACCAGACCTGGACCACCTCGCACTGCCAGGACCAAGCCGACCCGCAGCTGATCGTGCAGAACATCACGCTCGCCGACGGCAACTCCACCGGCCAGAAGTTCGACGGCGGGGGCGGCGGCGCCATCTTCGACCGCGGCGGCCGGCTGAAGGTCGTCAACTCGCGGTTCATCAGCAACCATTGCGACAGCACTGGCCCGGACCTGGGCGGCGCGGCCATCAGGGCGCTGAGCCAGTACCAAAACGACCCGGTCTACATCGTGCACGACACCTTCCGGCACGGCGTCTGCTCGAACGGCGGCGCGCTCAGCAGCATCGGCGTCTCCTGGGACGTTCTGAACAGCCTCATGATGAGTAACCGGGCCATCGGCTGGGGCGCCAACCCGGCCCGCGGCGGTACCCCGGGCGGGGGCAGCGGCGCGGCCATCTACACCGACGGCGACCAGTACACCGTCACGGTCAACGGCAGCTACATCGCCTTCAACGACGCCAAGGAGGGTGGCGGCGCCATCTTCTACGTCAGCAATAACCACACCGGGACGCTGCACATCCTGCATTCCACCTTGCACCACAACCCCAATGCGGGCTTCCAGACCGCGGGTTACCCGGGCATTTTCTACCTGGGCGTGGGTACCCATCCGATCGTGACCGATTCCACGCTCAACTAGCCGGGCCGCAACACTAGCCGGGCCGCAACACGCAGGCTGCGGAGCCGGGCCGCCGGAGGCCTGCCACCCGACCCCACCCGCCCTGTCAGTCACTTTGCCCCCATCAGCCCCGCCCTATGGGGCCGATTTCGATGATCACGGTTAATCACCTGGGTTGGAACCCATGCAAACAACCGCGATCATGATTTCTCAGGCCGGCCGGGCCGCGCGCGACGGGAGGGTTGATGGACAACCGCTGGGACGCTGCCGAGGCCGCCCGTCATCCGGGCGACCTCGGCCAGCGGGTCTACAGCTCGCGGCTGATCGGGCTGGACCCGGCGCTGGTCCTCTACGGCGGCGGCAACACCTCGGTCAAGGTCACCGAGCCCGACGTCTTCGGCGCGCCGCAGGACCTGCTGTACGTCAAGGGCAGCGGCTTCGACCTGCAAGACATCGTCCCGGCCGGGTTCGCCCCGGTCCGCACCGGCCAGCTGGCCGCGCTGGCCCGGCTGGAGCAGCTGTCTGACCTGGAGATGGCCCGCCAGCTCCGGCTGGCCACGGTCGACCCGGCCGCGCCGGCGCCGTCTGTCGAGGCCATCCTGCACGCCGTGCTCCCCTACCGGTACGCCGATCACGCGCATGCCGACGCGGTGATCGCGCTGACCAACACCCCGTCGGGGGCCGGGCATGTCCGGGCCGCGTACGGCGGCCAGGTCCTAGTCGTGCCTTACGTCATGCCGGGGTTCGAGCTGTCCCGGGCCGTGGCCCAGCTGGTGGCCGCCGAACTCGGCCCGCGGACCCAGGGCCTGATCCTGCTCGGGCACGGGCTGTTCGCCTTCGGGGACACCGCCCGGGAGTCCTACGACCGGCTGATCGAGCTGGTCACCATCGCCGAGGACTACCTGCAGGCCCACGACGCCTGGGACCTCGGCGGCCCCGGTCCGGGTCCCAGTCCCGGTCCCAATCCCAGTCCCGGCCCCAATCCCAGTCCCGGCCCCAATCCCAGTCCCGGTCCCGGTGGTCCCGGCCCGCTGCGCCCGCCCCGCCCCGGCGAGCCTGGACCTGCGGCCGGGCCAGCCAGACCCGGCCGGCCCGGCCAGCGCGACCGAGCCCGGCGACCCGGCCAGCGCAGCCGGACCCGGCGACCCGGGCGAGCCCGGCGACCCGGGCGACCTACCTGAGCCCGAGCCCGGCGACCCGGCCAGCGCAGCCGGACCCGGCGACCCGGGCGAGCCCGGCGACCCGGGCGACCTACCCGAGCCCAGGCCCGGCGACCAGGCCAGCGCGGCCGGACCCGGCGAGCAGGGCGAGCAGGGCGAGCCGCCCCGACCGGGCGGCGCGGCCGGGATCGCTATGGCCCGGCTGCGGGCCGAGCTGTCCGGGCTGGCCGGTTTCCCGCTGCTGCTGCAGCGCCACGACGACCCGCTAGCCGCGGCATTCGCCCGGCGGCCCGACGTCGCCGCCTTGTCCCAGCAAGGCCCGGCCACTCCCGACCATGTCATCCGCACCAAGCAGCTGCCCCTGCTCGGCCGGGATCCGGCCGGCTACGCCGACGCCTACCGGGACTACTTCGCGCAGCACGCCGCCCGGCACCCGGGCGGAGCCGGCCTGTGGATGCTGGATCCCGCGCCTCGCGTCGTCCTGGACCGGGAACTGGGCCTGTGCACGGCGGGCCGCAGGCCGGTCGACACGGTCGCCGCGGGCCGGATCTATCACCACACCATCGAGGTGATCCTGCGGGCCACCGCACTGGAACGCTGGCAGGCGCTCCCGGCGGCCGACATCTTCGCGGTCGAATACTGGGACCTGGAACAGGCCAAGCTGCGGCTGGCAGGCCAGCCGCCGCCGTTCGCCGGCGAGGTGGCCCTGGTCACCGGGGCGGCGTCCGGCATCGGCCGGGCCTGCGTGGTGGCGCTGGCCCGGGCCGGGGCGGCGGTCTGCGGGCTGGACATCGATCCGGGCGTCACCGCCGTCCTGCCCGGCCCCGGCTATCTCGGGCTGCCCTGCGACCTGCGCCGGGAGGCCGCGGTCAGCGCGGCCATCGACCAGGCCGCCCAGCGGTTCGGCGGGATCGACATGCTGATCCTGTGCGCCGGGATCTTCCCGTCCTCCACCCGGATCGAGGCGCTGAGCAGCGCGGACTGGAAGCAGGCGTTCGCCGTCAACACCGACGCTGACCTGACCCTGCTCCGCGGCGCCTACCCTTACCTGTGCCTGGCGCCCGGCGGCGGGCGGGTCGTGGTCATCGCCTCCAAGAACGTGCCCGCCCCTGGTCCCGGCGCCGCCGCCTACTCCGCGTCCAAGGCCGCGCTGACCCAGCTGGCCCGGGTCGCCGCGCTGGAATGGGGGCGGCAGCGGATCCGGGTCAACATCCTGCACCCGAACGCGGTGTTCGACACGGGCTTGTGGACCGAGGAAGTGATCGCGGCCCGGGCCGCCGAGTACGGCCTGAGCCCGGCCGACTACCGCCGCCGCAATATCCTGGGCACCGAAGTGACCAGCGAGGACGTGGCCGGGCTGGTCACCGCCATGTGCGGGCCGCTGTTCGCTAAGGTGACCGGGGCCCAGGTGCCGGTGGACGGGGGCAACGACCGGGTCATCTAGCGGGGCGGCCAGCCGCCGGGGTGACGCCAGCCAGACTGGGCGGCCAGCCGCCGGGGTGACGCCAGCCAGACTGGGCGGCCAGCCGCCGGGGTGACGCCAGCCAGACTGGGCGGCCAGCCGCCGGGGTGACGCCAGCCAGACTGGGCGGCCAGCCGCCGGGGTGACGCCAGCCAGACTGGGCGGCCAGCCGCCGGGGTGACGCCAGCCAGACTGGGCGGCCAGCCGCCGGGGTGACGCCAGCCAGACTGGGCGGCCAGCCGCCGGGGTGACGCCAGCCAGACTGGGCGGCCAGCACGGCTGGAGTTTCAGCAGGAGGACCGGGCGCCCACAATGGCCGCAGGAACACCAGGAAAGCTGGGCGGCAGGCGCCGAGGAAAGGCCGGGAGGAATCGTCATGACAGGGCAGGCGCGGCGGCTGCTGCTGATCTCGGGCAGCACCCGGGCCGGATCGGGTAACACCGCGGCGCTGCGGACGCTGCAGGCCATCGCGCCCGCCACGGTCGCGGCCGGGCTGTATCCGGGCCTGGCCAGCCTGCCGGCCTTCAACCCGGACGACGACCACGAGCCGCTGCCGCCCGCCGTGGCCGACCTGCGCCAGCAGATCGGCGCGGCGGACGCCGTGGTGTTCTGCACCCCCGAGTACGCGGGCGGGCTGCCGGGCAGCCTGAAGAACCTGCTCGACTGGACGGTCGGCGGCGTGGAGATGTCCGGCCGCCCGGCCGCCTGGGTCAACGTGGCCACCCCGGGCCGCGGCACCGGCGCGCTGCAGGCGCTGGCCACGGTGCTGGGTTATGTGGGCGCGGCGGTCATCGAGCCGGCCTGCCGGGACCTGCCGCTGGCCCCGGGCGCGGCCGGGCCGGACGGGCTGGTGGCCGATCCCGCCTTCCGGGCCAGCCTGGCCGAAATCGTGCAGGCCCTCATCGACGCCAGTAGCGGACCTGACCGCGCAGGATGACCGCCCGGGGCTGGTCGAGCTGGGCCAGGTCGGCCCGGGGATCAGCGTCGTAGACCACGGCGTCGGCGGGCGCGCCGGGCACCAGCCCGGCCAGGCCCAGGTAGTCCCGGGCCGCCCAGGAGCCCGCCGCCAGGGCCTCCTGCGGCCTGACTCCCGCCCCGGCCAGCTCCCGGATCTCGGCGCTGATCCGGCCGTGCGGCCGGGAGTCGGTCCCGGCTAGGAGCCGCACCCCGGCTTCGGCCGCAGCGGCGGCCAGCTGGCCATGCCTGCTCGCCCTGGCCAGGTACCAGGCCGCAGCCGGGTTGCCGGGCCGCTTCTGGTAGTACGGGATACGGGCCACGATGACCGTGAGCGTGGGTGTGAGCGCGGTACCCTGCGCGGCCATCTGGGTCAGCAGAGCCGGGTCCAGGCCCACGCCGTGCTCGAGCGAGTCCACCCCGGCCGCGACCGCCGCCGCGCCGCCGGCCGCGTGCTGGGAGTGCACCGCGATCCGGCCGCCGGCCGCATGCACCGCCTCGGTCACCGCGCGCAGCACGTCCGCGGGGATCACCTCGTCGTCGGAATGCCAGTCCGCGATGATCTTGGCCCAGCCGGTCCTGGCCGCCTGCGCGGCGGCCAGCGCAGGCAGCTGCGCGTGGCTGGCCCGCCGGCCCCAGCCATCGAAGAACTGCCCGTGCTGGGCGATCCACGGCCCGGCGTGCACCGCCCGCGGCACGTCGCTGTCGTGGCCGAACCAGGCGGGCGGGTCACCGGCCAGCCCCGGAGACCGGATCAGGGTGACCCCCGCGGCGACCTGCTCGTGCAGGTCATCGCGAAGCAGCTGCTCGTCAAGCGGCTGGCCGGGCCGCTGCGCGCCGGGATGAGTGTGCGCGTCGACCAGGCCCGGCAGCAGCCAGCCCTCGGCGACCAGTTCCGCCGCCGCGACCGGCTCATCAGTCCACCGGTCCCCGTCCGCGAACAGGTCAGCAGGCTCGCCGTCGGGCAGCCGGAATCCGCGCACCCGCAGAACGCTCATTCCCGCACATCTATCACGAACCGCCGGCCCGGCCTAGGTCAGCGGGCGGCAGAATTCGGCCGGCCGGGAGGGCCAGGCTCCGATGGCCAGATCTTCGGGACAACGGCCGGTTTGCCAGGCCAGGCCAGGGTGCGGGGCGTGATGTGGCAGCGGCCGGCCGTCGGCCAGTGGCGGCCGGGCCTGCGCGCCGGCCGGGTCAGCCGGAGCCGAAGCAGACGAAGGAGCTGAACGGCGCCTCGGCCGCCGCTCCGGCCAGCGCTTCGGCGGGCCTGGTGCCTCCGGCCAGGGCCCGGTGGTAGGCGGTCATCACGCCGACCGCCTGATCATCTGGCACCCGGGTGACGCTGGCGATGACCGTGGCGGTGCCGATGTAGAGCAGGGCGGCGGTGAAGCCGAGCAGCTCCTCGCCGGGCCGCACGACGGTCCGGCCGACGTCACAGGCGGACAGGATGACCTGGCCGGGCGCGGCGCTCAGAAGCTGGATGTCGTAACCCATCAGCGGCCCGTCGGTGAGGTGCAGCCGGGAGAACAGCACGTTCTCCCGATCGTGGTAGCCGTGCGCGGCCAGGTGCGCGAGCGGCGCGCCGTCCAGCGCGCGCAAGGTCGCCGCCACGGTGGCCGCGGCGGCGGGCAGCTGCCGGCAGCCGGGGTAGATCTGGGCGATCTGGCTGATCTCCTGGTCCGCGTGGACCAGGTCGGGGCCCGCTACCAGGACCGGCGGGCCGGGCCGGGGCCGGCCGCGGCTTGCGCCCGGCGCCGCGCTGCCAGCCACGAGGAGGCCGACGGGCAGACGGTGACCGGGCGGCCGCGCAGGTCGGGCAGCAGCTGCCAGGGGATGCCCGCCAGCAGGCCCGCCGGGATCAGCACCACGCCGCCCGGGCCCAGCCAGGGCCGCAGCGGCGCCAGCAGCTCGGCGGTGAGCACGTCCCGCTGCTGCCGGATCGAGGCGCTGATCACCGCCTCCAGCCGGGCCGGCAGCCGCCGCCCGGCCAGGGTGTCGAGGTCGGCGGTCAGCCGCCGGGCCGCCTCGGCGGCGACCTCGACGTCACCCAGCTCGACCAGCCGCACCGCGCCACGCGCGGCCACCAGCGCGACCAGGCGGCCTTCCGCGGCCAGCATGCTGACCAGGCTCTGCCCGCTCTCACTCAGGGCCGCGTTCACCTCGCCCAGGCCGGCCAGCGCGGCGGTCTCGCCCAGTCCCCCGGCCTGCCACGTCCGCTCCCTGATCCCGCGCTGCAACTCGGCCCGCCGGGCCGCGGCGGCCGGGTCCCGCTGGCCGTTCAGCTCCGCGGTCCTGATCAGCAGGCTGAGCTGGCGCAGCTCAGCCAGGATGGCCGCGTCCTGCGGGTCGGCGGGCGGGCGCACCGCGGTGAGCCGGAACGCCTGCGCCCTGGACCGCTCCAGCCAGGCGAACACCAGCGGCGCCGCGCCCCGGCTCAAGGCCAGCCGCACCCCCGCGGCAGCCAGTTCGGCGCCGAGCGCCGCGCTGGCGGTCTGCAGATCCAGGCTGCCCAGCCGGCCCCGCCGGTCGTGCACCAGGGCCAGGCCCGCCCGCAAGTGCCCGAGCGCCGCGCCGGGGTTGCCTTCCCGTTCGGCCAGCTCGGCCTGGGCCAGCCGCCGGGTCAGGCGAACGTCCAGGGTGGCGGCCTGGCCCCGGCCGCGGACCGCCGCGATCGCGGTCGCCGCAGCGGCCCGCTGGCCCGCCGCGACCAGCGCCCGGGCCGCGATCAGCTCCGCTAGGTCCGCGTCGCCGGGCAGCCCGCAGTCGCGCAGCCGGCCCGAGAGCAGCAGCGCCTGCGCCGCGATCTGGCCCGGGCGGCGGCCCGGGCCGGCCGCCTGGGCGCGCAGCCTGGTCAGCTCGGCCAGGCCCGCGCACGCTTCGTTGCCGCGACGACGGAACCGCCGCCGCGCGGCGGCGGCCCACCGGCTGGCCGCGGCCACCTCGCCCGCGGCCAGCGCGGCCTGGGACCTGGCCAGCTCGGCTTCGGCGTGATCCTGGTCCAGCCGCTGCCGCCGGAACGCGCTGATCGCGCTGTCCAGCTCGACCGCCGCCTCGGCGGCCAGGCCGGCCGCGAGCAGCGCCCTGGCCTTGTCCATGGCCAGCACAGGCAAGTTGCCCGGCGCGCTGCCCCGGTAGATGCCCGCGGCCACGTCAAAGCGCTGCAGCGCGGCCGGGATGTCACCGGCCAGCAGCTCGCAGTAGCCCTGGTTGTGGTCCGCCTTGGCCGCCAGCAGGTCCAGGCCGGCCTGCGCCGCGACCTGCCGGCACCAGGCCAGGTCCGCCCGGGCCTGGCGGACCTGGCCCGCGTTGAGGTACAGGAAGCTGCGGTTGAGCAGCGCGTTGCCGAGTGAGGGCACCTGCGCCGGATCCCCGTCCAGGGTGGCGACCGCCGCGTCGAGCGCACGCAGCGCGTCCGCGCCGCGCCAGGCCCGCATCAGCAGCAGCCCCCGCTGGGCCAGCAAGACCCCCAGGTCGGGCCGGCTGGCCAGCTCCTCGGCCTGGTCCAGCAGGCGCAGCCCGTACCCGGTGTGCCCCTGCTCGGCCTCGAAGGCGGCCAGGGTCATCAGCAGCCGGGCCGCGAGCGCGTGCTGCGCGCCAGGCAGCAGCCGCCCGGGCCGGCCTGCCCGTCGTCATCGGCCCAGCCCAGCTGGCGCAGGCCGGCCCGCAGCTGCCGGGCGCCGGTCGCGGGGCGGCCCGCGTTGCCGGCCCGCAGGCCGCGCGCATGCGCCGCACGGGCCTGCCGCCGCGCCTGCGCGGCGGACCCGGCAGGCGGGGCTGAGCCTTGCTCAGCTCGGCGCATTCGGCCAGTGCCTCCCCGTCCGCGGTCAGAGCATCAGGGCCGGCGTCACCACGGACCGGCCGGAGCCGCCGGCCGGCCCGGCGGGCCGCACCACCAGCTGGGCGCTCCCGCGCGGCACCTGGCTGAAGGCAAAACGTCCCTGCTGGTCGGACTGGGCCAGGGCGAGCCGGCCGGGGTCTTCATCTCGATCGTGCGATCCTGCGGCGGGGCCAGCCAGCCGTCAATCCGGGCCGTCCCGTCGGCGTTCGCGTCGACCCGGATCATGATGGTGAGGCTCTCGCTGTCGAAGGTGATCGTCCGGCTCTGCTCTTCCCCCCGGGCGGCCAGCACCGGCCGGTCCTCGGCCGCGCTGAGGCGGGCCACCTCGACCTCCAGGTCGCGCAGCGTGATCCGGAACTTGATCCGGTCGACCAGGTCGGCCGGCATCGGGTCGGCGGCGGCGTCAGCCAGCCCGGATGCGGTCCAGGATGGCCAGGTCCGCCTCATCCAGCGGGCCGTCGGCGGGCGGGCCGCCCGCGTCCAGGGGTTTCATGTTGTACTCCCGTCCGGGCCTGCGGCCAGAATCGCCTGGAGTTTGGCCAGGCAGCGGCCCCGGGTCGGCCCGATGCTGCCGCGGGGGAGGCCGAGCGCGGCCGCGACCGCGCCGTAGTCAGGGCGGGGCACGAACGCGACGATCCGCAGCAGCTCCTGGCAGCGCGGCGACAACTGCGCCAGCGCCGTCCACAGCTCGCGGCGCTGGTCATCGACGACGGCCAGGTCTTCGCAGCTGGGCCCGGGATCGGGTATCACCGCGAGCCAGTGCTGCTCGGCGGGTAGCTGCCTGCGGCCCGCGGCCCGGACCCGCCAGGCTTCCCGCTTCGTGGTGGTGACCAGCCACGTGGTCAGCGCGGCCGAGGTGTGGATGCCAGCCAGGTGCGAGAGCAGCCGCACCCACGTTGTCTGCACCACGTCTTCGGCGTCGCCGCCGCTGAGCCCGGCCGCCCGGGCCACCTGCCACAACAGCGGGCTTAGCTCGGTCACGATCGCGCCGATCGCGGCCTCGTCGCCCTGCTGGGCGGCCCGCACCAGGGCGCCGATCCGGCCCGCCCGATCGGGCCGCCCGGCCGCCTGGGCCGGCGCCCCGCCACGGTCATCGACGGCCTTTACCATGGCTGCCAGCCCAGGTTCCGCAGCGCCTGGGTGGCCCGGCCGGCCGCGGCGGGCCCGCCCGGCTGATCAAGGCGCAGCTGCGGATCAGCTCGCGCGACGGCCATCAGCTCCGCGGCCACCCGGGCGGCCAGCAGCGGGGCCGAGAACGACGTGCCGCTCCAGATGGCGAACCCGCCGGAGTAGTCATCGCGGTCGAGCGCCTGCCGTCCTAGCGCCGCCGGATCCGTGGCCGGGGCCGGGCCGGGCGCGGGCTGATCCGGCCTGATCTCAGGCTCGCGGCTGCCGTTGATGTCAGCCGGGAACGTGCTGACCAGCGCGGCGCCGGTGGCCCAGGCCGTTATCCACGAGCCACCGTCGCTGAACAAGGCCTTCGAGCCGTTCGGGTTGAGCGCGCCCACGCTGATCAGCGGCGCGTGCCCGGCCGGGGTCGGCCGGTCGGCGAACGCGGCCGGGTAGAACCTGCGGCAGGTGGCGAAGTTCCCGGCCGCCGCCACGACGACCACGCCCAGCCCCAGCAGCAGGTCGATGGTGTCCCACAGCCCGCCGCTGTAGGCCGCGTCGGCCGCGGTCTCGCTGAAATAACCCAGCGACAGCGAGATCACGTCCACCAGCGCGACCAGGTCGTGCTCCGCGGCGGCCGCGATCCGGGCCGCCAGCTGGCCCAGTGCGCAGGTCAGGTCGCCCTCGTAGACCACCCCGTCGCTGTGCGTGATCCGGATCGACAGGACCTGGGCGTCCGGCGCGACCTGGCGCACGAGGCCCGCGATGAACGTGCCGTGCCCGGTGTCGGTGTCCAGCTCGCCGATCAGCGGGTCGGCCGTCACCGGCGTGTCCCAGGGCCACCTGATCAGCTGGCGGGGCTGATCGCCGGCCGTGGCGGCCTGCTCGCTCCCGGCGTAGACGATGTCCTGCAGGGCCTGATCGATCTCGACGAAGCTGTTCGCCACGGTGACGTAGCCGCCCGGCGCGCCATCGGGCCGCACGCCCAGCCAGGGATGCGCCCGGACGCCGGTGTCCAGCACCGCGATCACCGGGCGCCGGCCGAAGCGCCGCCGGCATTCGGACGCGTCCGCGCGCTCGGGCGCGTCCAGGCAGATGGCCACCGGGGTCCGCGCGTCACCGCCGCCGAAGAGGTAAGAGCCGGGCCCGCTCACCCCGCTGCTGTTCCAGATCGGGCTGCCCGCCACGCCGCTGCTGTTCCAGATCGGGCTGCCGGTGATCGCCGAGCTGACCAGCAGGTGCTCCAGCGAGATCCGCCGGGCCGCCGCGCGGTCCAGGGCCGGCTCGGTCCCCGTGCTGGCGGTCGCGCGCACGGCTTGCAGCGCGACCCAGGCATCGACCACTGTCGGCACGGCAGCCTGGCCGCCGGCCGGGGCGGCCTGGCCGAGCACCGCGGTCCGGGGCAGCCGCCGCAACTCCTCGCCACCGGGCCGCTGGCCCCCGGCGTCGTGGCCCGCGGGATCAGCGCTGTCTTCGGCCCGCTGGCCCTGGCCCTGGTCCTGGGTCTGGTCCCGGTCCTGGGCCTGGGCCGTCTCCGGCACCGGGGCCAGGCTCAGCCCGACCCGGGCCAGCGCCCGCCGGATGGCGCCCAGCGCCGGTTCCTGCAGCAGGTCGCCGGGTACCAGCAAGGTCCTGGCCCGGTAAACCGTCGATCGCGGCGCGGGCCAGCCGGGCACCTGGGCCGCGCCCGATGTCAGCACCCGCGCGCCGTGCCGGTCCAGCAGCGCGGCGGTCCAGCCGGCCAGCCCGGGCCCGGGGTCATCCCCGCGGCCTAAGCCGTCCCCGCGCCCTGAGCCGTCCCCGCGCCCTGAACCGTCCCCGCGCCCTGGATCATCGTCGCGCGGCCGGTCCCCCCGGTCCTGGCGGCGCGGCTCGAAGAAGTACCTCATGCCAGGCTCCCCATTCGCCATGTCACCTCATCCTCTGCCCGCGGGCCGCTGATTTCTAGTCCGCGGGACTAGGCCCACGATGGTCAAGAGCGCCGCTGACCGGGTGAGATACATCGCAGATATCACGGGCCGACGGCGGTGTCCCGGACGAACGCGGCGAACCGGTCCACCATCGCCCAGTGGATTCCGCCATTCCGGCCGGCCGCCGCCCTTAGCGCGGCTAAGCTATCCGCCATCCCGGTTCGCCTTTCGCGATATCTAGGTCTTCGGACAGCAGCGGTGCCCGCTGGCTTTCCCTGATCCCCCTGCGGCCGGCCCGAATGGCTCACGACGTGGACCGGCCGAGCGCAGCGGACGAGCGCCTCAACGTGAGGAGTTGGCAGTGGCCGTGCATCGGCGGGTGTCGTTCGCCCAGCTTGGCGACCTTGATCAGCTGTACGTAGAGAAGGTCGACACCCCGGCTCCCGGACCCGGCGAGGTGCTCATCAGGGTCGAGGCCGCTGCCGTTAACCACCTGGACCTGGACATGCTGGCGGGCACTTCCCGGTTCGACCTGCCGCTGCCGCACACGCTCGGATTCGAAGCCGCGGGAGTGATCACCGAAACCGCTCCTGACGTGGCTGATTTCGCTCCCGGGGACCGGGTAATGATCGCCACCGATATCGTCTGCCGGTCCTGCCGGTACTGCCTGGAAGGGCGGGACAACCTGTGCCGGGACGCCTACCGGCCGGGCTGGACGCACCCCGGCGCGTACTCCGAGTACATGATCGCCCCGGCCCGCGGCGCGTACCGGCTGCCCGACCATGTCTCGTTCGAGGACGCGGCCGCCGTGCAGGTCAGCTTCGGCACCGCCTGGCACATGCTGATCGACCGAGGGCATCTGCAGCTCGGCGAGTGGGTGCTGGTGAACGGCGCGGCCGGCTCGATCGGTCAGGCCGCGGTGCAGCTGGCCAAGCTGGCCGGCGCCCGGGTGATCGCGGTGAGCGCGTCGCCGGAGCGGCGCCGCAAGCTGGCCGCTGACGGTGCGGACGGGGTGGCCGACTACAGCAGCGACACGTTCGTCGAGGAGGTCATGGACCTCACCGGCGGGGCCGGCGTCGACATGGTCTACGAGCACGTCGGCGGGGATGTGCTGCGCCGCAGCCTGGAGTGCGTGCGCGAGGGCGGCCGGGTGCTCACCTGCGGCGGCCACGGCGGCGAGCTTTCCGAGTTCGACGTGATCCCGTTCTTCCGCAAGGAGCTGACCATCATCGGCTCGAACGGGGCCACCCAGGCCGACGTGCGCTGCGTGCTGGGCATGCTGTGCGATGGGCGGCTGCGGCCGACCATCGCCGCGACCTTCCCGCTGGAGGAGACCGCGGCGGCCCTGCAGATGCTCAAGGAGCGCCAGAACTACGGCCGGGTCCTGGTCCTCCCGAACCAGGACCAGGCCCTCGCCGCAGTGCGCCCGGCCTAGCCCGGCTCGGACAGCAGCCCGGTGACCAGCTCGGACGGCAGGCCGTGGGTGTCGTGCAGGTAGCGCAATTCCGCCTCGGTCGGCGGCCCGTCCTGGCCCCGCCGCGACAGCACGGCCCGTCCGCGCGACAGTAGCTCGCGGAACCGCTGCTGCTCGTCCAGCAGCAGCCCGGTGACCAGCCGGGGGCTAGCGTTCTGGCCGAAGTGCGCAAGCGTCGTCTCGATCAGCCCGGCGGGCAGGTCGCCGAGCGAGCGCTCGGGGTCATCGCGCCACAGCGTGGTCAGCGCCCGGCGGATGAGCCTGCGCGGTACGTAGCCCCGGCTGGTGTTGGACGGCCTGACCCCGTCGCCGATGACCACGATGCTGGCCCGCAAATGGTCACTGACCAGCCGGAGTTGCTGCTCACCGGGCTGCCACAGACCGCGAAGCCCGGTCAGCCACGGCTCGAACAGGTCCGTGCCGAACACCGAGTCGCAGCCCTGCAGGACGGCCGCCAGCCGCTCCAGGCCCATGCCGGTGTCCACGTTCGGCTGGGTCAGCGGCTGCAGGCTGCCGTCGTCCAGCCGCCGGTACCGCATCCGGACGTGGTTGCACAGCTCGACCCAGCGCTCGTCCGTGACCGGGGTGCCGTGCGGCTGGCCCGGCCCGGTCCAGAAGAACAGCTCCGAGTCCGGCCCGCAGGGACCGGACGGGCCGTTCGACCACCAGTTCTCCTCCCTGGTCAGCTCGACGGGCACGCCCAGCTCACCCCAGGTGCTGATCGACTCCTCGTCGGGGCCGACCTGCTCATCGCCGCCGAAGACGGTCGCGTGCAGCAGGTCAGGCCGGATGCCGTAGCCGTCGGTGATCAGCTGATAGCCCCAGCGCAGGCTTTGCGGCCCGCCGTAGTCGCCCAGCGACCAGGTACCCAGCATCTCGAACACGGTCAGGTGCCACGGGTCGCCCGCCTCGTCCAGGTCGGTGGTGCGCAGGCAGCGCTGCAGGTTGACCAGGCGGCGGCCGAGCGGGTGGGCCGGCCCTCGAGGTACGGGGTGAGCGGGTGCATGCCCGAGGTGGTGAACAGCACCGGGTCCCCAGGCGGAGGGATCAGCGTGCTCCCGGTGATGAGCTCATGCCCGCGTTCGCGGAAGAACTCGATAAATGTCTCGACGGTCTTGGTGGTGTTCATGGGTCGGGTCCTTCCGGGTTATGGCACCGGAAACGACCGCGAGCACGGAACAGGAGACAGCGATGACAGGACCGCGCCGGCGAGCCGTTTCCGGTCGCCGACGATGGAGAAGGTCAGGCGGCGGCGACCGGCGAGCTGATAGCTCGCGCGACCGCGGCAGTGGTAATAGTGACCTCCATAGTCAACAGCATACCGAGCGCGCCATCGGCTCCCGAAGCCATTTACCGCCGCCCGGCCCGTCGGACCGAGCCAGCTCCCGATGATCTTGACAAGTTCTCAGCGCTGAGCGCTGAAAAGCTGACACCTTGAGCCGGGCCAGCAGCCCCCGCGAGCGCTGACCGCCAGCCCGGCGGCTATCGAGTCCAGAGCGGGCCCGCATCCAGGAACGGGGCCGTGCAGGGCGGGCCGTCGGCCACCTGGACGCGCGGCAGGCCGGACGGGGGGACGGTGACGATCAGGGCGGAGCGGGTCCCGTACTCCTCAGCGTGCACGCAGGCCGCGGACAGGTTCGGAGTGCGCCCGGCCGCGGAGACGGCGCTGGCCGCCGCGCCGTTGGCGCCCTCGAAGGGACCGGCGGACGCGGCGAGAACGGTACCCCCGGCAGGAACAGCCGGCCCGGCGGAACCAGCCGGCCCGGCAGAGCCAACGGACGCGGCGAGAACAGCGCCCTCGGCCTGACCGCCCGACCCGGCAGAACCGGCGGACCCGGACGACCCGGCGAGAACAGTGCCCACGGCCGCGGAGGCGGGGACGGGCGAATGGTCGCGGAGCACGGCGGCCAGCGGGACGGCCGGGTCAGGGGCCCGGAGCACCCCGGCCGCTTCGATTAGGCCAATGGTGTGACGGGCCTTGGCCGACGGCTGCTGCAGCGGCACGTTCTCCAGCACATAGACGCCGGCGGGCAACTGGCGGACCACCGCCCGAGGCCCGCCGGCTACTTCCACGTAGAACAAGGACTCGCGGTCACCGACCATCAGCAAGCACGGGTTGTAGTCCGCCGGGTCCAGGTGGCCGGCCAGCCAGTCCACTGCGGCGGCCGCGTCGGGCTTGGAGGCCAGGGCGATCGGGATCTCGCCGCGGGTCCGCTTGGCCGGGTCGTGGCCGGAGGGCGAGGGCAGGTTGTTCAGGCCCACGACCAGGCCGCGCTCGTTCACCGCCAGCCAGGTGCCGCCGGCCTGCTCGTCGCGGCCGCCTAGTATCCGGGGGCTCGATTCGCGCAGCACGGTCAGGGCGGTGGCGGCCCGGGTGTAGCGCTCGTCCCGGTTGGCGGCCATGATCAGCGGCTGGAGCGGATTGCCCAGAAATATGGTGATCTGCAGGCACATAAGTTTGACGCTACTCCGGGCGGGCCGGGCGGGCCAACGGGGATTCCGCGCCGCGGCCCGGCGTGATCTGATGGCGGGATGAACCGACCGCTAGGAAACAGCCGGCTGGCCGGAATGGGCACGACGATCTTCGCGGAGATGTCGGCGCTCGCCGTCGCCACCGGATCGGTCAACCTCGGGCAGGGCTTCCCCGACGTCGACGGGCCGGCCCAGATCGCCGAGGCGGCCGCTGACGCCATCCGGCACGGCCGGGGCAACCAGTACCCGCCTGGCCCCGGGATCCCCGAGCTGCGCCAGGCCATCGCCGGGCACCAGCGCCGGTTCTACGGGCTGAATTTCGACCCGGACAGCGAGGTGCTGGTGACCGCGGGCGCGACCGAAGCCATCGCGTCCGCCCTGCTGGCCCTGGTCGAGCCCGGCGATGAGGTGATCGCGTTCGAGCCGTACTACGACTCCTACGCCGCGTGCGTGGCCCTGGCCGGGGGCGTCCGGGTGCCGGTCACGCTGCGCCCGCCGGACTTCCGGCCCGATCTCGACGCGCTGCGCGCGGCCGTCACCCCGCGGACCCGGCTGATCCTGCTGAACTCTCCGCACAACCCGACCGGGTCGGTGTTCAGCCGGGCCGAGCTGACTCAGATCGCGGAGCTGGCCTGCGAACGTGACCTGCTGGTGGTGTCCGACGAGGTCTACGAGCACATGGTCTACGACGGTGAGCACATCCCGATCGGCTCGCTGCCGGGCATGCGCGAGCGCACCGTCTCGATCAGCTCGGCCGGAAAGACATTCTCCTTCACCGGCTGGAAGATCGGCTGGGTCACCGCCACCGCCGAGCTGGTCACTGCGGTCCGCGCGGTCAAGCAGTTCCTCACGTTCGTCAACGGCGGGCCGTTCCAGTACGCGATCGCGGCAGGCCTGGCGCTGCCGGACGCTTACTTCGCCGGGATCAGCGCGGACCTGGTAGTCAAGCGCGACCTGCTCAGCGCGGGCCTGGCCGAAGCCGGGTTCGAGGTGTACCGGCCGGCCGGCACCTACTTCGTCACCACCGATATCCGGGCGCTGGGCGAGCCGGACGGGATCGCGTTCTGCCGGGAACTGCCGCGCCGGGCCGGGGTGGTCGCCATCCCGAGCGCGGTGTTCTACGACCACCCGGAGGCCGGCCGGGCGCAAGTCAGGTTCGCGTTCTGCAAGCGCACCGAGGTGCTGGCCGAGGCGCTGGCCCGGCTCGGCCAGCTATCCCGCGGCCGGTCCGGTGAGCACCGCCAGCCCGGCGAGCCCGGCGAGAGCCGCCCGCCGGCCGAGCACCGCCAGCCGAGCCAGCCCAGCCCGTCCGGCGGCGCCTGACGTGGACCTGCGGCGCTGGCTGACCAGCGGGGTCGACGCCGTCGAAGCCTGGGAAGGCATGTTCGCGGCGTTCGAGCGCGATGCCTCGCTGCGGATCACCGACGAGCAGTTCGCCCGGGCGTTTGAGCAGTTCACCGAGCGGCTGCGCGACAATTATCCGTTCTTCCATCCGGTTTATGCCGGTCAGATGATGAAGCCTCCGCACCCGGCCGCGGTGGCGGGCTACCTCACCGCGATGCTGATCAACCCCAACAACCACGCTCTGGACGGCGGCCCGGCCACGGCCCGGATGGAGAAAGAGGTCGTCGCGCAGCTGGCCGGGATGTTCGGGTTCAGCGCCCATCTGGGCCACCTGACCAGCAGCGGCACCATCGCCAACCTGGAAGCGCTGTACATCGCCCGGCAGCTGCACCCGGGCCGGGGCGTCGCGTTCAGCGCGCAGGCCCACTACACCCATGCCCGGATGTGCCAGGTGCTCGGCATCGCAGGAACCCCGGTCGGGACCGACGCGGCGGGCCGGATGGACCCGGCCGCCTTGGACGCACTGCTGGCGCGCGGCCAGATCGGCACGGTGGTCGCGACCGCGGGCACCACCGGCCTCGGCGCGGTCGACCCGGTGCACGAGATCGCCGGGGTGGCCCGGCGGCACGGCGTCCGGGTGCACGTCGACGCGGCCTACGGCGGGTTCTTCACGCTGCTGGCGGGCGCGGCCGGGCCGGCCGGGCTGGCGGCAGCGCCGTGGCAGGCCATCGCCGGGTGCGACTCGGTGGTCGTCGACCCGCACAAGCACGGGCTGCAGCCCTACGGGTGCGGCGCGGTGCTGTTCCGCGACCCCGACGTGGGCCGGTTCTACCTGCACGACTCGCCCTACACCTACTTCACCTCCGACGAGCTGCACCTGGGCGAGATCAGCCTGGAATGCTCGCGGCCGGGCGCGGCGGCGGCGGCGCTCTGGCTGACCTTCCAGCTGCTGCCGCCGGTCCCCGACGGGCTCGGCCGGGTGCTGGCCGCCTGCCGCCTGGCCGCCCTGGACCTGGCCGCGCTCATCACCGCCGGGGACGTGCTGACCTTGTATCAGCCGCCGGAACTCGACATCGTCTGCTACTTCCCGGCCCGCGCGGACCGGCTGTCCGCGATCGACGGCACCTGCGCCCGGATGCTGGCCGACGGGATGGCTGACCAGGACGAGCCGGTGTTCCTCAGCACGCTGCGGGCCGGGGCACCTGAGTTCGCCCGGCGGTTCCCTGGCCTGAGTGCCGACCAGGACGGCGCGCGGATCCTGCGCAGCGTGCTGATGCGGCCCGAGCAGCATGGTTACGCCGCGGAACTGGCCGCCCGGATCGAGCGGCTCGCCGCGAGGGCCACGTCGCCGGCACCTAGCCGGCCGTCTGGTCCGGCGGCGCCGCGCCGCGCTCAGGCGGTCGCGGCGATCCGCAGGGCCGCCGCGACCAGCCGGCTGGCCCGGTCCCTGGCGGCCGGCTCCTGCGCGACCGTCTCGGCGATGAACCGACCGGGGTCCTGCCCCGCCGCGATGACGTCGTCCCGCCCGCCCGCGTCCAGCCACCGGGTGAGCTGCGCACCGTCCACCTCCGGGTGAAACTGCACGCCCAGATGCCGGCCGAGGCAGAACGCCTGGGCCCCGGTGCCGTTGCGCGCCAGCAGCCGGGCCGGCCCGGGCAGCAGGCAGCGGTCCCGGTGGAACTGCAGCCACGGGCCGGGCTCAATCAGCCCGGGGTCGAGCGAGTCGACCATCCGCCAGCCGATCTCCGGCCCGGCCGCGGGCTCGACCTGCCCGCCGAACGCGGCCGCCAGCGCCTGGGCGCCGAAGCAGATGCCCAGCACCGGCGGGCCTGCGGCGTCGGCCTGCCGCAGCCAGGCCAGCTCGTCGGCGATCCAGGCCCGGGCCGGGTCGTCGTCATAGACGGCGTAGCTCGCCCCGAGCACCACGATGTGGTCAAAGCCGCCGGGCTCGGGCAGCGGGCCTTCCTTGGGGAACAGGTGCGTGCTGAGCTCGGCGCCCCGCGCGGCCAGCGCGTCGGCGATGAACCCTGCCGAGTCCTCCTCGTGGTGCCGGACGACGATCACTCGCATGGGCCAACCTCCAGGCGACGGGGTACTTGCTGGCCGGGAGGGACACTCTAGCTCAGCTCGCTCCGGCCTTCCCGGCCCGGCGGGACGGCATCGGCGCCGGCTGACGGACGACCGGCCGGTTCAGCCCGGACGGCGTCCCGGGGTCAGGCCCGGCGGCGCTTGATGGCTGAGGCGTCGGTGCCGGTGCCGCCGACGAACCGCATCGGGTCGCCGGCCCCAGGTCGGTGATGCCCGCGCTTTCCAGCGCGCCGATGGCCATGGTCCGGCGGACCGCCGAGAAGGTCAGCACGTGGGCCAGGACACCGCCGTAAGTGAAGGTCTGCGGCGGGTCGCAGATCGCGTCGATGAACGTGTCGTCGGCCCGGCCCGCGCGGATCGGCTCCAGCACCAGCTCGCGGAACCGGGGCCCGGCCGACTCCAGCCGCCCCCGCCAGCCGGCCGCGGTGGCCTGGCCGTCCGGCGGCATGCTGGTGCCGCCTTCCAGCGTGGTCACCCACATCTCCAGCTGGCTCACCAGCCGGTCGGTGACGCTGCGCAGCGTCGGGTTCCTGTCGATGCCCTCGACTGACAGCTCGATCGGCCGGTCGAGCACCTCGTCGCTGACCTGGCCGGCCCGGTCGGCGATCTCGGCGACCAGCCAGAGGTGGTGATCCAGCATCCGGTCCATGACGTCCATGACTGTGCTCCTTCCTGGGCCGGGCACCCGCAGGCGGCCCGGCGGCTGAAAATGCACCCCGCTCGCCGCGGGGAGATCGGGCCCGGCCCGCGAGCCGGGTTCGCGCCGGCGGTAGGCCGACGGGGCGGCGCCGTAGGCCCGGCCGAAGGCCCGGGTGAAGGCTTCCGGCGAGCCGTACCCGGCCTCCAGCGCGATCTCGATGACCAGGTCGGGCGTGGCGGCGAGCCGGTGCGCCGCGCGTTCGAGCAGCAGCCGCCGCCGGAACGCGCCGGGAGGCTCGCCCAGCGCGGCCGCCGCCAGGCGGTCGAAGTGATAGCGGGACAGGTAGGCGCGGGCCGCGAGGTCCTCCCCGGTGAAGCCGGGCTCGGTGAGGCTGTCCTCGACTACCTCGAGGATCTGCCGGAAGCGGTCTGCGCTGGTCACATAACTGATCCTGGCGCACAGACCGCGGCGGCGCCTGATCGTGTTTGCGCAATCCGCCGCCGCCTGGCGCCCGCCGGGGCCGCTGGCGCGCCCGCCGGGGCCGCTGGCGCGCCCGCCGGGGCCGCTGGCGCGCCCGCCGGGGCCGCTGGCGCGCCCGGGGCCGCTGGCGCGGCCCGGTCCAGCCCGGCGGGAGCTTTTCTTCCGCGATAGCCGGTAATGGGCGTGAAAGCGGCCCTAAGGTAAGCCTTCGATGGCCGCAGGCAACCGGCGAATGAGGTCGCGAATATGCCAGCCCACCTCACCGCCCGGCATCAGGCCCGGCGCCAGCTCACCGGCAGGCGCCTGCTCTGGATTGGCCTCGCCGCGGTCGTACTGGCGGCCGGCGGAATCTACCTGAGCCTGGGCTCCGCGCCGGTCCGCGGCGCCAGGGACACCGCCCTGACCTCCGGTGCCTGCCACCCGGGCGCGCCCCAGAGCGCGACCAGCGTGACGGGCATCCCCGGCCTGCCGGCCACGCCCGCCGCGGGCTGCCCGAGTTCCGCGTCCACGTCGCCGTCGGCCTCGGCCACCCCGTCCCCGGCCAGGCACGCGGTCAGGCATCACCGCGCGCCGCGCCGCTCGCCGCCGCCCGCCCCGACGACCCACCCGCCGGCCACGCCCGCCCCGCCGCCGCCATCGGCCCCGGCCCAGTCCGGCCGGTACAGCCAGGCGGTGTCCGGAGTGCTCGCGCTGATCAACCAGGCCCGGGCGCAGAACGGGCTCCCGGCCTACACGATCACCTCGGGCCTGGACCGCAGCTCGTCCGGCCACACTCAGGTCATGGCGTCCGGCTGCGGGCTGTCGCACCAGTGCCAGGGCGAGCCGTCGCTGGGCACCAGGGAGACCGACGCGGGCGTGCACTGGACCTCGGCCGGGGAGAACATCGGCGAGGCCGGCCCGATCTCCCGGACCCCCTCGGCTATCGCGCAGGCCGCGGTGGGCCTGACCCAGGACATGATCAACGAGAAGCCACCGGACGACGGCCACCGGCTGAACATCCTGAGCAGCTCGTTCCATCACATCGGCATCTCGGTCTTCATCGACAGCCACGGCACGGTGTGGATGACGCAGGATTTCTCCAACTAGCCGCCGGTCAGCCGGTTCCAGAACCAGCCGCGAAACGCTAGCCCCAGCCAAGCGGGCGCAATCCGCAGCCCCGGCGCGGCCTTCAACCGCACCCCGCACCCCCGCACCCCCGCACCCCGCGCCCCGCACCCCGCACCCCCGCACCCCCGCACCCCCGACCCCCGCACCCCGCACCCCGCACCCCCGCACCCCCGCACCCCGGCACCCCGGCACCCCGGCACCCCGCACCCCGCACCCCGGCACCCCGCACCCCGCACCCCGCACCCCCGCACCCCCCGCACCCCGCACCTCCGCACCCCGCACCTCCGCACCTCCGCACCCCGTGGCCCGGCCCGCGCCCGCACCCCCGCGCACCCGGCGGTCACGCCCCGTACCTTGCACTCGCGACCTCGGCTCACGGTCCTCAGCCGCCCCAGATGCCTCATCCGCAACGCGACCTCGGCTGGTCCCCCCGGCTTCCGGGCACTTATACCGGATTTGGCACGCTCCCGGTGACTAAATGTCCGCTTTGTCCGCACCAAATCCGGTATAAGTGAGGCGAACCACGACGGCTGCGGGCGAGGCCGCGGAAAAACCGGAAGTGGTGATGGGACCGGAAGTGGTGATGGGAACAGAAGTGGTGATGGGCCGGCCGGAGGTGGTGATAGGGCCGGAGGTGGTGATAGGGCCGGAAGTGGTGATGGGGCCGGCCGGAAGTGGTGATGGGGACGGAGGGTGGTGATAGGGCCGGAAGTGGTGATGGGGACGGCCGGAGGTGGTGATAGGGCCGGAAGTGGTGATGGGGCCGGCCGGAGGTGGTGATAGGGCCGGAAGTGGTGATGGGGACGGAGGGTGGTGATAGGGCCGGAAGTGGTGATGGGGCCGGCCGGAGGTGGTGATAGGGCCGGAAGTGGTGATGGGGCCGGCCGGAGGTGGTGATAGGGCCGGAGGTGGTGATGGGGACGGAGGTGGTGATGGGGACGGAAGTGGTGATGGGGACGGCCGGAGGTGGTGATGGGGCCGGAGGTGGTGATGGGGCCGGCGGCCCGGCGCTCAGGCCAGGCCGAGCGCGGCGGCGACCGCGCCCAGCTGCGCCGGGACGACCGCCGGGGGGGTCGTGGCCGACACCGCCGCGTCCGGGTCTTTCAGCCCGTGGCCGGTGATCGTGCAGACCACCCGCGCGCCCGCCGCGATCTGCCCGTTGGCCCGGGCCTGGAGCAGGCCGGCCACGCTGGCCGCCGAGGCCAGCTCGCCGAAGACCCCCTCCTGGCCGGCCAGCAGCCGGTAGGCGGCCAGGATCTGCTCGTCGGTGACCGAGTCGATCAGACCGCGGGAGCCGTCCCTGGCCTCGACGGCGAGCTGCCATGAGGCCGGGTTCCCGATCCGGATCGCGGTGGCGATCGTCTCCGGGGCGGCCACCGGCCGGCCGGTCACCAGCGGCGCCGCGCCGGCCGCCTGGAACCCAAGCATCCGGGGCGTCCTGGTGGCCCGGCCGCTGGCCGCGTACTGCCGGTAACCCAGCCAGTAGGCCGCGATATTGCCCGCGTTGCCGACCGGCAGGCAGTGCACGTCGGGCGCGTCGCCCAGCACGTCCACGATCTCGAACGCCGCAGTCTTCTGGCCCTGGAGCCGGTCCGGGTTGACCGAGTTGACCAGCGTGACCGGGTACTCGGCGGCCAGCTTGCGGACCAGCTCCAGGCAGTCGTCGAACCCCCCGTCCAGTTGCAGCAGCCGTGCCCCGTACACCAGGGCCTGGGCCAGCTTGCCCAGCGCGATCTTCCCCCGCGGCACCAGGACGCCGCAGGCCAGGCCCGCCCGGGCCGCGTACGCCGCCGCGCTGGCGCTGGTGTTGCCGGTCGAGGCGCACACCACGGTGGTCGCGCCGCGCCCGGCGGCCGCGCTGACCGCCACCGTCATGCCGCGGTCCTTGAACGACCCGGTCGGGTTGGCTCCCTCGATCTTGAGGTAGACCTCGCAGCCGGTCCGCGCGGACAGGCCCGGCGCGGGCAGCAGCGGGGTGCCGCCCTCCCCCAGGGTGATCACCGGTGTCGCGCCGGTTACCGGCAGCAGGTCACGGTACTCCCCGATCACGCCCCGCCACGGCAGGCTCACTCAGCCTCCTCGCCCTCGACCCGCAGCACGCTGTCAACGGCGCGGACCACGTCCATCTTGTCCAGTTCGGCCACGGTAGCGGCCAGCTCGGCCTCGCGCGCGGTATGGGTCACGATCACCAGGTTGGCATCGGCGCCCCGGCCTTCCTGCCGCACCGCCTTGATCGACACGCCGTGCCTGGCGAACGCGTCAGCCACCGGGGCCAGGACCCCGGGCCGGTCGGCGACGTCCAGCGCCACGTAGTAGCGGGTGAGCGCGCCGGAGATGGGCAGCACGGGCAGCGCGGCGTAGGTGGAGGCGTCCGGTCCCCTGGTCCCGGCCAGCCGGTTGCGCCCCACGGTCACGATGTCTCCGAGCACCGCGCTGGCGGTCGGGCCGCCGCCCGCCCCGGCGCCGTAGAACATCAGCCGGCCCGCCGAGTCGGCCTCCACGAACACCGCGTTGTAGGCCCCGCGGACCGCGGCCAGCGGATGCTCGCGGGCGATCATCGCCGGGTGCACCCGGGCGGAGATGCCGCGCTCGTCCCGCTCGCAGATGGCCAGCAGCTTGATCACGCAGCCCAGCGCCCGGGCGCTGGCGATGTCGGCGGCGGTCACCGCGGTGATTCCCTCGCGGTACACCTCGGTCAGGCTGACCTGGGTATGGAAGGCGATGCTGGCCAGGATGGCCGCCTTGGCCGCCGCGTCGAAGCCCTGCACGTCGGCGGTCGGGTCGGCTTCGGCGTAGCCGAGCGCCTGGGCCTGGGCCAGGGCCTCGGCGAATTCCGTCCCGGCCCGGTCCATCTGATCCAGGATGAAGTTGGTGGTGCCGTTCACGATGCCCAGCACGCGGTGCACCGCGTCGCCCGCCAGCGACTCGCGCAGCGGCCGCAGCAGCGGGATGGCGCCAGCCACCGACGCCTCGTAATACAGGTCGGCGCCGGACTTCCTGGCCGCTGCGTGCAGCGCCGCGCTGTCGGCGGCCAGCAGCGCCTTGTTGGCGGTGACCACCGACGCGCCGGCCGCCAGCGCCGCCAGCAGCAGCGAGCGGGCCGGCTCGATACCGCCGATGACCTCGACCACGATGTCGATGCCTGGCCTGGTCACCAGGGCCATCGGGTCGCTGGTCAGCAGCCCGGGCTCGACGTCGCCGCCGCGGGCCCGGCCAGCGTCCCTGACCGCGACCCCGGCGATCTCCAGCGGCGCCCCGATCCGCTCGGCCAGGTCGGCGTGCTGCTCGCGCAACTGCCGGAAGACCTCGGCGCCGACCGCGCCGTAGCCGAGCAGCGCCAGCCGCAGCGGCGGCCGGTCCGGGCCGGCGCTCACCCGGCGTCCAGCCGGAGCAGGTCGTCCAGGGTCTCGCGGCGCAGCAGCGGCCGGGCCGCGCCGGCCCGCACCGCGACCACCGCGGGCCGCGGCACGTGGTTGTAGTTGCTGGCCATGGACCGGCAGTAAGCGCCGGTCGCGGCCACCGCCACCAGGTCACCCGGCGCGATGTCAGCGGGCAGGTAGGTGTCCCTGACCACGATGTCGCCGCTCTCGCAGTGCCGGCCCACCAGCCGGCTCAGCAGCGGCGGCGCCTGCGGCTGGCGGCTGGCCAGCACGCAGGTGTAGTCGGCGTCGTACAGGGCGGTGCGGATGTTGTCGCTCATCCCGCCGTCCACGCTGACGTAGGTCCGCAGCCCGTCCACGTCCTTGACCGTGCCCACCTGGTACACGGTGATCGTGCCCGGCCCGGCGATGGCCCGGCCCGGCTCGACGCTCAGCCGCGGCCGGACCAGCCCGGCCGCCTGGCACTGGCGGTCCACGATCTGCCGCAGGCTGTCGGCGACGACCTTGACGTCCTGCGGGTCGTCCGCCGGGGTGTAGGCGATCCCGAACCCGCCGCCCAGGTTCAGCTCGCCGATCTGGACACCGTGCTCATCCCGGATCGCCGCGGCCAGCGCCAGCACCCGGTGCGCGGCCACCTCGAACCCGGCCGTGTCGTAGATCTGCGATCCGATGTGCGAGTGCAGCCCGGCCAGTTCGAGCGCCGGGCTGGCCAGCACCCGGCGGACCGCCTCGGCAGCGGCCCCCGAGGCCAGCGAGAACCCGAACTTCTGGTCGTCATGCGCGGTGGCCACGAACTCGTGCGCGGCCGCCTCGACTCCGGTGGTGACCCGGACCAGCACCCGGGGCCGCGGCCCGGCGGCCTGCCCGGCCAGCTCAGCCAGCCGCGCGATCTCCTCGAACGAGTCCGCCACGATCCGGCCGATCCCGCACTCGGCCGCGCGCAGCAGCTCGCCGGGCAGCTTGTTGTTGCCGTGCAGCGTGATCTGCTCCGGCGCCACCCCGGCCTGCAGCGCCACCTCAAGCTCGCCGCCGGTGCAGACATCGACGCCCAGGCCTTCCTCGGCCACCCAGCGCAGCACGCCCCGGCAGCAGAACGCCTTGGCCGCGTAGGCCACCGAGGCCGCGGGCCCGAACGCGTCGTGGAAGGCGCGGCACCGGCCCCGGAAGTCCTCCTCGTCGCAGACCATCAGCGGCGTGCCGTACCGGGCGGCCAGCTCGCGCACGTCCAGGCCGCCGAGCACCAGGGACCCGGCCACCCGGCGCAGCGTCCGCGGCCAGACCGCCGGGTCGATGGCGGCCAGGCTGGCGGGCGGGGCCGGGGGTCGCTCGGGCGGCAGCACCTCGGCGTGGCGCGGGCCCGCGGGATGGGCGATGCGGCTCATGGCACTCCTCGCGGATCAGGCGGCCGCGACGTCCAGACGGCCCTTTATGATCAGGCGGCACGGCTGACCCCGCATCGCGTCAGCGGGTGCGCATGACGAACAGCATATCGGCAGCTCAGCCAGCCTCGCCGACCCCGGCCGCCAGCCGGGCCACGATGCCCTGCCACGGCCCGAGGGTCAGCCCCGCCCCGGCCGCTCCCGCCGGATCCGCCACACCCGCAGGATCCGCCACACCCGCAGGATCCGCCACACCCGCAGGATCCGGTACGCCAGCCGGGTTCACCGCAGACGCCGGGCTCACCGCAGACGCCGGGCTCACCGCAGACGCCGGGCTCACCGCAGACGCCGGGCTCACCGCAGACGCCGGGCTCGCTGGGCAGGCGGTCGACAGCAGCACCGGCCCGGCGGCCGGCGGCCCGGCCGCGGGCTGGTCGCTGAGGTTGACCGCGACGATCAGGTCACCGACCCGGTACACCCACAGGCCCCCGGCGGCCGGCGCTGCCTCGTACCGGGCGATCCCCGCGCCCAGCTCGGCCCGGCGCAGCGCGATCAGCTCGCGGCAGAACCACAGCACCGAGCCCCGGTCGGCCTGCTGGCTGGCCACGTCGCCGCCCGGGCGGGCGCCGATCGGCAGCCAGGGCGTGACGCCGGGGGCGGTGAACCCGGCCGTCGGCGAGCTGTCCCAGCACATCGGGGTCCGGGCCCGGTCCCGGCTCAGCTCGGGGTCGGCCAGATCGGAGGTCATCTGGTCGCGCCGCAGCGGCGGCGGCACGGCCACGTTGGTCATGCCGGTCTCGTCACCGTAATAGAGCACCGTGGTGCCCGGCAGCGTCATGAGGATCAGCAGGGCCAGCCGCACCTTGCGCTCGTCCCCGGCGCACCACCGAGTGGCGAGCCGGCCGACGTCGTGATTGGAGGCCATCCACACCGGGCAGGCCGGGGGCGGCAGCGCGGCCAGCGTGGCCGCGACGGTCTGCGACAGCTCGGCGGCGGTGAACCCGGCGAAGACGAACGGGAAATTGAACGCCAGCTGCAGCTCGTCGTCCTTTCCGTAGTACTGGGCCAGGACGGGGAAGCCGGCCACCCAGGTCTCGCCCAGCAGCAGCCTGGGCGGAGCGTACTGGTCGGCGAGCTGGCGCCATTGCCGGTACACGCCGTGGGTCTGCGGCCGGTTCGCGCTGTACACCGCGCGCTGCCCGGTGCGCCCGGCCAGCGGGCCGGTGTCGGGCTGCGGCGGGTTGTCGCGCAGCTGCGCGTCCTTGTACAGGCCATGGGCCACGTCGATGCGGAAACCCGCGACCCCGCGGTCGAACCAGAACCGCAGGATCTGCGCGAACTCCTCGTGCACGGCCGGGTTCCACCAGTTCAGGTCGGGCTGGACGGGCAGGAAGTTATGCAGGTAGTACTGGCCGCTGCGGTCGTCCTCGGCCCAGGCCGGACGGCCGGTCGCGTCCCGCCAGTTGTTGGGCGGCCCGCCGTCGGCCGCCGGGTCGGCCCACACGTAGTAGTCCCGGTACGGGCTACCGGGCTCGCCCCGGGCCGCGACGAACCACGGGTGCGCCGAGCTGGTGTGGTTGGGTACCAGGTCGAGCAGCACCCGCAGCCCGCGCGGCCGGCCTCGGCGATGAGCCGGTCCAGCTGGGCCAGGGTGCCCAGCTCCGGGTGGACGCCGAGGTAGTCGCTGACGTCGTAGCCCCAGTCCGCATCGGGCGAGGGCATCGTGGGCGACAGCCAGAGGCCGTCGATGCCCAGCCAGGACAGGTAGTCCAGGTTGGCGATGATCCCGCCGAGGTCGCCGTAGCCGTCACCGTCGGTGTCCAGCCACGAGCGGACGTAGACCTGGTATAGGACGGCGCCCTGCCACCAGCGTCCCGCTGTGCTCTCCTGCATCCCTCTCCTGCCATGTCGCGGCCGGCCCGCCGGGTGGCGGCGGCCAGGTATCTGTCCGGTCCTCGCCTGCTACGGCGACGCGGCCGCGGCCGCGGGCTGGCGCCCGGGCTTGCTTTCCTTCATCAGCGCGCCTGACACTGGATAACGTGAAAGTGGTCCTTTTGTACGCGGCGATCGCGGTGCTGCCTACGGCGGCCATGTACAGCCTCATCGTCAGCATGCGCGCGGCGCGTCGGCTGGGTGAGTTCCGGGCGCAGCAGCCCGAGCCCGAGCCGATCGAGCGGATCGCCGCCCGGCTGCGGCGGCTGCGGGCCCAGCTGGAGGCGACCGAGAATCAGGCGGGCACGACCGCCAAAGGCCATCACGTCCGGGTGCTGCGCGGCGCTTACGTCGACGTGCTGGCCCAGGCCTGCCAGCGGCTGGACGTACCGCCGCCGGCCGGCGGCGAGCAGGCCAGGCAGGCTGACATCTACCGGACCGAGGCCGCGCTTCGCGAGCGCGGCGTGGACGTGCGGGAAACGGCTGTGCGCTGAATGCCCGGCCGCGTCCGGACCGGCCGCCCTCGGCCCCGGCCGGCCCGCCCCCTGACGGCCCGCTCCAAGACGGCCCGCTCCAAGACGGAAGGCCGCCGGCTGCCCGTCCGGGTCCTGGCCGTATCTGACGTCCCCGATCCGGCCCTGCTGGCGGACCTGTCCCCGGTGGCCTCCGCGCAGCTGATCCTGGCCTGCGGCGACCTGCCCTTCGACTACCTGAGCTACCTGATGGACGCGCTTGACGTCCCGCTGGTGTTCGTGCCCGGCAATCATGACCAGGACCTGTCGGGTTACCGCACGTCCAGGGCCGGGCTGACGCTGCGGGCCGGGCTGCCCGCCCGCCCGCCGTGGCCGCCGGGCGCCATCAACGCCGACGGCCAGGTGGTCGACGTGGCCGGGCTGCGGGTGGCGGGCCTGGGCGGCTGCCTGCGCTACAGCGGCGGGCCGAACCAGTACACCGACCGGCAGCAGGCCCGCCGGGCGCTGGCCCTGCGGGCCGCGCTCTGGCGGCGCAGGCTGCGCGCCCCGGGCCGGGTCGACGTGCTGCTCACTCACGCCCCGCCGCGGGGCGTGGGTGACGGCGCCGACCTGGCCCACCGCGGCTTCCGCTCGTATCACCGGCTGGTCGCGGCGCTCCAGCCCGGGGTGCTGCTGCACGGGCACGTCCACCCGCAGCTGCCGGCCCGTCCCGGGCCCTGATCGGCGCGTCCGGGCCGGTAAGCGCGCATGCCGCTTACCGGCCCGGCCTGCGGCTGGGCGCCACCGCGGTGCGCAATGTCGCCGGGCGGCACCTGCTGGACATCGTCCCGGCACCCGCCCCGGCCTCGCCCCGCCCGGCCGCGGCCGCTCGCGGGCCCGGTTGGCCCGACCCGGCTGCCCCGCCCGGCCCGGTCGCCTCACTGGACCTCGCTGCCCCGCCCGGCTCCGGCCCTGCTGCCCTGCCCGACCCGGCTGCCCCGCCCGGCCCGGTCGCCTCAGTTGACCTCGCTGCCCGGCCCGGCTCCGGCCCTGCTGCCCTGCCGGACCCGGCTGCCCCGCCCGGCCCCGCTGCCCCGCTCGGAGGACATCGTGATCCGCGCTGACACTGGTTTCCCCCGCTCGGACGTCGAGAACGATTTCCTGCGCGCCAGGCGCCGGCAGGTGCTGGCCAGCCTGGCCCACCGGCTGCGCCGCGAGCCCGACGACGTGAGCCTGATCCTCCCGCTGGACGAGGTGCTGGCCGCCCTGGGCGAGCGCGGCCAGCAGTCGCTCGGCCTGCAGACCATCCGGCTGGACTCGATCGTCGGCACCGTCGACTCGCGCCGGGATTTCGACCGCAAGTTCCGGCCCACCTCCAGCCGGGTCCGGGCGCGGTGGGAACGGCTGGCGCTGGCCCAGCGGCGCGGCGAGTCGATCCCGCCGATCGACGTCTTCCGGGTCGCAGACATGCATTTCGTGCAGGACGGTCACCACCGGGTATCGATCGCCATCGCGACCGGCCTGAAGGTGATCGACGCCTATGTCACCGAGGTCCGCACCGCGATCCCGGCCGGACGCATCCGCGGCCGCGCCGACCTGCTGGTCAAGAGCTACGAACGGCTGTTCAGGGCCCGGGTCCCGCTGCCGGCCCAGGCCTACGCCCAGATCAGCTTCCACGACCCGTGGGGGTACGCCGAGCTGGGCGAGGCGGTGGAGGCCTGGGGCTACCGGTGCATGCAGGGCGAGCACCAGTTCCTGGACCGGGAGCAGATCGCCCGGCGCTGGTTCGCCGAGGAGTACCTGCCGGTGGTCCGGATGCTGCGGGCCGCCGACCTGATCGGCTCGCGCACCGAGGCCGAGGCCTACCAGCGGATCGCCGCCGAGCGGTACCGGCTCATCCGGGTACACGAGTGGAGCGACGAGGTCATCGAGCGCCTGCGCAAGGTGGTCCGGTAGCCGCCGCGCGCCCGCGGCGGCTACCGGCCGTGCTGTCCTGCGCCGGGCCCGGGGCCGGTCAGGCGCCTCCGCCATCGCCGGCCGTTCCGGACGCGGGCGCCTCGCTAGCGGACTCGGCCGCTGCCTCGCTCGCGGGCTCGCTCGCGGGCTCGGCCGCTGCCTCGCTCGCCGCCTCGCTGGCCGGGGCCGGGGCTGCCGCCTCGCCCGCCGCGCCCGCCCCGCCCACCGCCGCGTCCCGCGGGCCGGACCGGGCCGCCAGCGACAGGTTGAGCCCGCTGCGCGGGTCGAACACGTGCATGCTGCGCCCGTCCACCCACAGCTGCGCGCCATGGCCCTCGCGGACCCGGGTGGCCGCGTCCAGCCGGGCCACGACCTGCTCGCCGCCAGCGCCAGCTTCGGCCCGCCCGGAGTCCTGAGCCAGTTCCTGCAGCTCGGCCGAGTCCACTCCGCGCTCCAGGTCCCTGGTGAAGTAGACGTAGACGTCCGAGCCCATCGACTCCAGTACCTCGATGTCGGCCTCGAAGGTGATCCCGTGCGGCCGGGCGTCCGCGCTGATCAGCGCCGCGTCCTCGAAATTCTCCGGGCGGATGCCGACGATCAGGTCGCTGGGCGTGCCCGAGCGCTCCAGCGTCTGGCGCAGGCTGTCGCTGACCGGGAAATCGCCGAGCGGGGTGCTGAGCGTGCCGTCGTGCACCGTGCCGGGCAGGAAGTTCATCGCCGGCGAGCCGATGAAGCCGGCCACGAACAGGTTGAGCGGCTCCTCGTAGAGCTCCTTAGGCGACCCGACCTGCTGGAGCACGCCGGTGCGCATGACCGCCAGCCGGTCCCCGAGCGTCATCGCCTCGGTCTGGTCGTGGGTGACGTAGACCATCGTGGTGCCCAGCCGCTTCTGCAGCCGGGATACCTCGGTCCTGGTCTGCACCCGGAGCTTGGCGTCCAGGTTGGACAGCGGCTCGTCCATCAGGAACACCGCCGGGTCCCTGACGATGGCCCGGCCCATCGCGACCCGCTGCCGCTGGCCGCCGGACAGGTTGGCCGGCTTGCGGTCCAGGTGCTGGGTCAGGTCCAGGATTTTGGCGGCCTCGTCGACCTTCTGGTCGATGACGTTCTGCGGGGTCTTGGCCAGCTTGAGGGCGAAGCCCATGTTCTCCCTGACCGTCATGTGCGGGTAGAGCGCGTAGCTCTGGAACACCATCGCGATGTCGCGATCCTTGGGGGTCGCGTTGTTGACCACCTTGCCGCCGATGCGCAGCTCGCCGGAGGTAATGTCCTCCAGGCCGGCGATCATGTTCAGCGTGGTCGACTTCCCGCAGCCCGACGGGCCGACCAGGATGACGAACTCGCCGTCAGCGATGTCCAGGCTGAAGTTGTCGACCGCCAGCGCGCCGTCGGGGAAGCGCTTGGTGACGTTGTCCAGAACTGATCTCTGCCACTGTTACTCCTTAGTCCGCGCTAGCCCTTGACCGCGCCTGATGTCAGCCCAGCGACGATGCGGCGCTGGAAGAACACGACGAAGATGATGATCGGGATGGTGATGACGACCGCAGCCGCCGCGATCGGGCCGGTCGGAACGGTGAACTGCGAGCTGCCGCTGAAGTAGGCGATGGAGGCAGGCGCCGTCCGGGACGCGGTCGTCGAGGTCAGGGAGATCGCCAGCAGGAACTCGTTCCAGCAGAAGAGGAACACCAGGATCGCGGTGGTGACCATGCCCGGCGCGGCCAGCGGCGCGATGACCTTGATGAACGCCTGGAATGGCGTGGCGCCGTCGACCTTGGCGGCCTTCTCCAGCTCCCACGGGATCTCGCGGAAGAACGCCGACAGCGTGTAGATCCCCAGCGGCAAGCCGAAGGCCACGTACGGGATGATCAGTCCCGGCCAGGTGTTGAACAGGCCCAGCGACCGCTCGATGCTGAACATCGGGGTGACCAGCGAGATCTGCGGGAACATCGCGATCAGCAGCGCCATCCCGATGAGCAGGCTCTTGCCGGGGAACCGCAGCCGGGCGACCGCGTAGGCCGCCATCGAGGCCAGCACGACCGCGATGAAGCGTCGCGATGAGGCCGATCCCGATTGAGTTGAGCAGCGGCCGGATGAACTGCGAGGTGTGAGGATTCCGGTGCTCCGAAGTAGTTCGCCCAGGTCCAGCTCGGCCTTGGGCATGAAGGAGGGGTCGAGGACGGCCGTGGGCGTCTTGAAGGACAGCGAGACCAGCCAGAGCACCGGGACCAGGGCCAGCGCGATGACGACGAGGTTCGCCGTGCCCCAGCCGACCTTCTGGCGCGGCGTGGTAGTGACAGTGGCCATCAGCGGGTCACCTCTTTCCGATGTCGGTACCGGGGGCCGCGGTGCCGAAGCCCTTGATGAACAGGATGGCGATGATCGCCACGCAGATGAAGATGAGGATCGAGATCGCCGAGCCGATCCCCAGGTTCAGCGCGTTGAACAGGTTGTCGTAGCCGAGGATCGAGACCGACCCGGTGCCGTTGTTGCCCGCGGTCAGGATGTAGATGTTGTCGAAGATCCGGAACGAGTCCAGCGTCCGGAACAGCAGGGCGACGAGGATCGCCGGGCTTCATCAGCGGCAGCGTGATCCTGGTGAAGCGCTGCCAGGCGGTCGCGCCGTCCACCTTCGCGGCCTTCAGCAGGTCCTCGGGCACCAGCGACAGCCCGGCCAGCAGCAGCAGCGCGATGAACGGCGTGGTCTTCCAGATCTCGGCCAGGATGATGACGACGATGGCCTTGACTTCCGAGGTCAGCGGCGCGCTGTGGTTGAACGCCGCGGACAGGTAGCCCTGGCCAGGCGTCCAGGCGTACTGCCAGCCGTAGGCGGCGGCGACGGTCACGATCCCGTACGGAATGAGCGCGGCGGTGCGGACCGTGCCCCGGCCGAACAGCGTCCGGTGCATGAGCAGCGCCAGCAGCATGCCGAGCACCAGCGAGATGGCGACCGAGAAGATGGTGATGATCACGGTTACCTTCAGCGCCTGCCACCAGAACGGCGAGCTGAGCACCGCGCCGTAGTTGCTCAGCCCGACGAACTTGATGGCTTGCGGGAGTTCCAGGTTGTAGCGCTCCAGCGATAGCCAGATGGCGTAGCCGACCGGGTAAGCGGTGACCGCGATCATGACGATGACGGCCGGGGCGCACAGCATCCAGCCGAGCCTGCGCTCGGCCCGCGCGCCTTCGGAAAGCTGCGGCTCTGACCGCGGCCGTCGCCTGCTCAGTGACGGCGCCCAGCGGCAACTTCCGTGCTGGTACTCATTGGCCCCTTCCTTCCCACGCGGCCCAGCGGCCGCCAGCTGCGTGCGGCGCCTCACGGGACTAGGCCCTTCGATTGCAGGGCGTTGTTGAGCTGGCTGATCATCGACTGCTCGGTGCTCTGCCGGGCTGATGCCGTACGGCGGCGAGATCAGGTGCGATATGTCGATGGACACGACCTGGTAGACGGGCGTCTTCGGCCGGACGCTCGCGTTCTCGAGCTCCTGCAGGATGTCGGCATGGAACGGGTAGTTGGCGAAGAGCGCCGGGATTGTTGTACAGGCTGGCGATCGTCGGCGGGACGCCACCGACGTTGGCGCCGATGATCTGATTCTGCGGATCGCGCAGGCACAGCGCCGCCTTGAAGGCGAGCGCCTGGTGCTGCGAGTACGCGCTGACCGCGAGGTCGATGCCGCCGATCGTCACCTTGGCCGGGACGCCGGGGGTGACCTCCGGGTACAGCGCCCACTTGAAGTTCTTGAACAGGGTGGGGTTGTCCGCCTTCATGGCCGGATAGACGAACGGGTAGTTCAGCTGGAAGACGGCCGTTGCCCGCCTCCATGGCCAGCCGGTTGTCGTTCTCCATCTGCACCGACAGCGACGGGTCCGCGGCGGGCGAGCTGGCCAGCTGCTTCATGATCGACAGCGCCTTCAGCGCGGGCGCGCCCAGCGTCACCTTGGTCGCGTCCGATTCAGGACGGTGCCGCCGGCGCTGGCCACCATGGTGTTGAACCACACGGTCGTGCCCTCGTACTGCGCGCCCTGTATCTCGATCAGGTGCGGCTTGCCCTCCTTGGCCAGCTGCTCCGCGTCGGCGATCATCTGCGGCCCAGGTCTGTCGGCGGGTTCGGCACCAGCGACGGAGTCGTACCACAGCAGCTGGGTGTTGCTGTTGGCGGGCACCGCGTACAGCTGGTTCTTCCAGATCGCGGTCTGCAGCGCGGGCTGGAGCGTGCCGTTCTCGGCTTGCGCCTTGTTCGCGCCCGTCCACGGCTCGATCCAGCCCGCCTGGGCGAACTCGGCCTCCCAGGTCACGTCCAGGCCCATGATGTCGATCGAGGAGTCGTGCGCGGCGAGCCGCCGGACCAGCTGCTGCCGCTGGCCGTCCGAGCCCGTTGGGCAGCTTCTGGTAGGAGATCGTGTACTGGCCGTGGCTTTGCTGCTCGCAGTTCTTGATGGCCTGCTGGGTGGCGCCGGAGTTGTCCGGGTAGAGATAGAAGCTCAGGGTCACCGGGCCGGTACTGGCGCTGCTGGTGCCGCACGCGGCCAGCAGGGCCGAGCCGAGGGCCAGGCAGCCGAAGACGGCCACGCCGCGGGCCGGGCGGGTGAACCGACGCCGGGCGGGCCGGCCGCGCACCCGCCTCGCGGTACTGCGGTTACCTATCATCGTCCCTCCAAGACAGGCTCGGCGCTGGCCCGCGGCAGCGGATCCGGCGTCTGGACCAATCGGTCAGGCTCGCACATCGCGGTATCAAACATGGGCGGCTCCGGTTCTGCGGCGGGATCGTTTCCCTGGGCGTATCGCGCGGACGTTGTTCTGTGCACGACGTCGAGGGTGAGCTGCTGACGCAGCGGCTTGACCGGCTCACCGCGCAGCAGGCCGCACAGCCGCCGGGCGCCTTCCGCGCCGCTTTGCTCGAGCGGCTGGCGGATCGTGCTCAGGCCCGCCACCGCGGCCGACTCCACATCGTCGAACCCGATCAGCGAGAGCTGCCCGGGGACCGGGACGCCCGCGGCCCGAGCGGCGGTGAGCACGCCCAGGGCCTGGGTGTCCGAGGCGGCGAAGATCGCCGAGGGCGGGTCCGGCGAGGCCAGCAGGTCCGCCGCGAGCTCGGCGGCGGCGGTCGCGCCAGGCTCGCCGAGCCGGACCAGCCGGGCGTCGTACCTGATGCCCGCGGCGGCCAGCGCCTGCCGGTAGCCGGTCAGGCGGCGGGCGGACGAGACGAAGCCGAGACCGCACTCGCCGCGGGCCGGCGCGTCGCCGACGAAGCCGATCCGCCGGTGGCCCAGGGACAGCAGGTGCCCGGTGGCCAGCGCACCGCCGTGGATGTCGTCGGTGACGGTCTGCGGGACGCCCGGAGCGATGACGTCCACGGTCACCAGCGGGATGGCCGCCTTGCGCAGGCTGGCCAGCTGCAGCCGGGACAGCGGCAGCGATACCACGATCACCCCGTCGGCGCGGTGCCGGGTGATCAGCGACTCCAGGTGATGATCTCGCTGGGCGGGGGTGTCGACGTTGTACACCACCGTGTCGTAGCCCTGCTGGTTCAGGACCGTCAGCGCGCCCGCCAGCCGGGCCGACATGGCGGGCCTGGTCAGGTGGGGCAGCACGATGGCCACGGTGTGCGCCGTGCCGCGCGACAGCGCCGCCGCCAGGTGACTGGGCCGGTAGCCGAGCTGGCCGATGACTTTCAGGACCCGGGCCCGGGTCGCGTCCCTGACGTTGGCGGCCCCGTTGATGACCCGGGACACGGTGCCCACGCCGACGCCCGAGGTCCGGGCGACCTCCGCGATGGTGACCCGGCCCGAGGTTCGCATTGGCATCCCCCACCTTGGAACCGCTTCCACTGGAACCGGTTCCGGACCGGAATGATCTACCTCAGCTTGACCCTGGTCCCACAGTGCCGTCAAGAGTCAGTGTCTGTCCGCTGAAACACTTTGTTAACGGCTCTTACCCGGATTCACATCGTTAACCGCCGGATTCTGATCACGTTGCGCAGCGCCGCGACCACGTGGCCTGGACAACTCTCCCGCACTGGTGCAGCCTGGGCAACGGTGTACAACTCGGACGAGTAACCTAAAAGGCACAGCCGGGCGACCCGCGGGGCGCGCCCCTGAGGAAGCATTCACGCGGCGATTGGTGCACGCGGTATGAGCGGATTCGGCAGCCAGCCCGGGCTGAGCGCAGGCCCGGACCGGGTAATGGCCACGCCAGCGGAAGTTGCCGCGATGCGGCGCGCGATCGCCGTGTCAGCGGCCGGAATCGGTACCACGAGCCCGAACCCGCCGGTCGGCTGCGTCCTGCTGCTGCCCGACGGCCGGCTCCTGGGCGAGGGGTATCACGAGCGCAAGGGCGAGGCGCACGCCGTGCCCCAGGCCCTGACGGCGGCCGGGCCGCCGCTACCCGGCGGCGCCACCGCCGTCATCACCCTGGAACCGTGCCAGCAGGCCGGCCGCAGGCCGCCGTGCAGCCAGGCGCTGATCGAGGCGGGGATCAGCCGGGTGGTCATCGCCCTGGCCGACCCGGCCGCGCCGGGCCCGGGCGGTGCGGCCGCGCTACGGGCGGCCGGCCTCGAGGTGGAGACGGGCGTGCTGGCCGCCGAGGCCAGCGTGGTCCTGGGCCCTGGCTCGGCGCGCAGCAGGCCAGGCGGCCGCTGATCACCTGGCCGTACCTGATCGCCGGCCACGGCATCGTGGCCTTGCCCAACGGCACGGACAACGCCCGGCTGCTGCGGCTGAGCGCGGACGCGGTGCTGCGCCCTGACGGCCGGGTGACCGAGGCCATTCCGGGCAGCCACGGCAAGGCCGCCCTGGACCTGACCGGCCCGCCGCCCGGCGCGGACCCGGTCACGATCGCGGCCGCCGCCTATCGCGGCGGCGTCCGGCGGCTGCTGCTGGTAGGCGGCCTGGATGTGGCGGCGCCGTTCCTGGCCGCAGGGATCGTGGACCAGGTGCTGGCCTATATACCGCACGGCAACGGGTCACGCAAGCCCAGTGCCAGCCTGCCCTGGCCGCTGCTGCCGCCGGGGTTCGCCATCACCGGGGCGATCCGGCTGGCCGGGTTCGTCCGCATCGACGCCCAGCCCGAACCGCCCGGCTAGCCGGGCCGGGTGATCGGCTTGCCTGCCGGGCCGTCCGGCGGGCCGGTCCTGGCCGGCTCCAGCGGCGGCGCGCTGACCGTGCAGCTGCGCAGGCACTCCGGCTCGGCGGCCGGCCCGCCGGAGTCCGAACGCAGCACCCGGTCGTCGATGGCCAGCGCTGACAGCAGCGAGCCGGCCAGCAGCAGGCCCGCGCAGACCAGCATGGCCAGGCGGAACGCGGAGCTGATCGAAGGGATGGAATGGTAGTCGGCCGCGCTGAGCCCGACCAGGGCCGGCAGGCCCGCCACCGCCAGCAGCCCGGCCGCCCGGGCCACGGTGTTGTTGACCCCGCTGGCCACGCCCGCGTGCCGGACGTCGGCGCTGGCCAGCACCGTCGCGGTCAGCGGCGCGACGGTCAGCGACAGGCCCAGCCCGAACACGATGACCGCGGGCAGCACGTCCGTCCAGTAGGAGGCGTGCAGGCCGATCCTGGTCATCAGCAGCAGGCCTGCCGCGCAGGTGGCCGTACCCGCGGCCATCAGCCAGCGCGGCCCGATGCGCTGGGCCAGCGCGCCGGCCCGCGGTGACAGCACCAGCATCAGCACCGTGGTCGGCAGCAGCGCGGTGCCCGCCGCCAGCGCGGAGAACCCGACCACCAGCTGCAGTTGCAGCACCAGCAGGAACAGCACGCCGCCGAGGGCCCCGTAGACCAGCAAGGTGACCACGTTCACCACCGTGAACTGCCGGGAGGCGAACACGTCGAGCGGCAGCATCGGCGGCACCCGGCGCGGGGCGCGGCCCCGGCGGCGCTCGGTCACGATGAACACGGCCGCGGCGCCGATCCCGACGACCGCGGCGGCCACCGGGCCCGCCACGCCGCGGCCGGCCGGCGCCTCGATCAGCGCGTAGGTGATCCCGGCCAGGGCCAGCGCGGCCAGGCCCGCGCCCGCCACGTCGAAGCCGCCGCTCGCCTCGGGGTCCCGGCTCTCGGGCACATGCCGGCGCGTCACCGCGAGCACCACCGCCGCCAGCGGCAGGTTCAGCAGGAACACCCAGCGCCAGCCCGCATCGGCCACGATCCAGCCGCCAAGGAGCGGGCCCGCCGCGCCGGCCACCCCGCTCAGCCCGGACCAGGCCCCGACCGCCTTGGGCCGGTCCTGCGGGGCGAATGAGGCCTGGATGATGGCCAGCGATCCCGGGGTCAGCAGCGCGCCGCCGATGCCTTGCAAGACCCGCGCGCCGACCAGCACGCTGATGTGCGGGGCCAGCCCGCACAGCGCTGACGCCAGCGCGAACCAGGCGACCCCGATGGTGAAGATCCGGCGCCGGCCGAGCCGGTCGCCCAGCGACCCGCCCAGCAGGATCAGCCCGGCCAGGGTCAGGGTGTAGGCGGTCACCGTCCACTGCAGGCCGGCCAGGGAGGCGTGCAGCTCCCGCCCGATCGTCGGCAGGGCGATGTTGACCGCCGTCGCGTCCAGGAACGCCATGCTGGACCCGAGCACCATCGCGGTGAGCACCCAGCGGCCGTCCGTCCGGCCCAGCCGCACCGTGCCCGCCGACTCCGCGACGCCCGTGCTCATCACGTCGATGATTTCATCTGGGCCGGGCCCGGTCCAAACCGGCCGCCGCGCGAGTGATCAGCCGACCGGCCAGGAATGTACCGGATCGTTGGTATTCATCCGCTCGATGTAGTGCTGGGTCATCGCGCGCAGCACCTCGGGCCGGCCCGCGCCGGCCGCGCCCTGGTGGGCGTGGACGGTGTCGGACTGCCAGGTCGCGCCGGTCCGGCTGGACAGGCAGCGCTGCTCGATGATGCCCAGGAGCCGGCCCGCCTCGGCCGGGTCGACGCCCCAGCGGCTGAGCCCGTTCGCGGCCAGCGGCAGCAGCCGCCGCAGCACCAGCTCGGTCACCGGCACCTCGCCCAGGCCCGGCCAGTACAGCAGCGCGTCGATGCCGCTGCGGGCGCCTTGCATCAGGTTGTCGGCCGCCACGGCGAACGACATCTGGGTCCAGACCGGCCGCTCGGCCTCGGCCAGCGCCCGGACCAGCCCGTAGTAGAACGCCGCGTTGGCCACGGTGTCGACCACGGTCGGCCCGGCGGGCAGCACCCGGTTCTCCACTCGCAGGTGCGGCTTGCCGTCCACGACCGCGTAGACCGGGCGGTTCCACCGGTAGATGGTCCCGTTGTGCAAGGTGAGCTCGGCCAGCTGCGGCGCCTGACCCTGGTCGAGGATCGCGCTCGGGTCCTCGTCATCGCGCAGCGGCAGCAGCGAAGGGAAGTAGCGCAGGTTCTCCTCGAACAGGTCGAAGACCGAGGTGATCCAGCGCTCGCCGAACCAGACCCTGGGCCGGACGCCCTGCAGTTTCAGCTCGTCCGGCCGCGTGTCGGTGACCTGCTCGAACAGGGTGATCCTGGTCTCCCGCCACAGCTCACGGCCGAACAGGTACGGGGAGTTGGCCGCCAGCGCGACCTGGACCCCGGCGATCGACTGGGCCGCGTTCCAGTAGCTGCCGAACGACTCCGGGCTCACCTGCAGGTGGAACTGGACGCTGGTGCAGGCCGCCTCGGGGGTGATGTTGTCGACGTGGGTGAGCAGCCGCTCCACCCCGTCGATGGAGATCGACATCTCCTCGCCGCGGGCGGCGAAGATCTGCTCGTTCAGCAGCTTGTACCGGGGATTGAGCGACATGTTGTGCTCGCCGACGTCGTGTTCGCCGAGGGTGGGCAGGATTCCGATCATCACCAGCCGGCTGCCGGACTTCCTGGCCTGGGCGTCAGCATGGTTGAGGCTGTCGCGCACCTCGGCTTCGAGCTGGCTCAGCGCGTCGCCGGCCAGCTGCCGGGGCGGGATGTTGATCTCCAGGTTGAACTGGCCCAGCTCGGTCGCCCAGGCCGGGTCGGCCAGCTGGCTGAGCACCTCGGTGCTCTGCATCGACGGCCGGCCCGTCTCGTCCACCAGGTTGAGCTCGATTTCCAGCCCGACCTGCTGAGGATCCGCCTCGAACCTCGAATCAGCGAGCATCCGCGCGAACACGTCCAGGCACAGGCGCACCTTCTCGCGGTAGGCGCGCCGGTCCGCCTGGCTGATCTTCATCGCCGGGACGTCCCTGCCCATCAGTCCCTCCCTGCGCTGGCAGGCGGTGCTACTGCCCCACCTTCGCACGGAACGGGACCGGGGGCCAGCTCACTCATGCTGGTGTCCAGTGCCCCCGGGCCTGTCAGCCAGGCCGGCCGGCGGTGAGCTCAGTGGCAGTGGCTCGCCGCGTAACCGATCAGCGTCTGAAGCGAGCTCAGGTAGGTGCCGTCCGCGGTCAGGCTCTTCTCATCCTGGGATAGCTGCCCGAGCGAGCCGATCCCCGTCATGTCATCGGCGGTCTTCTGGTACAGCGAGCTGAGGTTGTGCAGCGCCGCCGCGACGTTGGGCGGGGCCTCGGTGGCCAGGCCGTTGAAGGTCCCTGCCACCGCCGCGAGGTCCTGGCGGGCGGTGGCCTCCTCGGCCGACAGGTCGCCGTTGTCCTTCGGGGTCGGCAGGCCCTTGAGATCCTGTCCGATGTTGTTGAGGTCGGTGCAGAAGTTGCCGGTCAGGCCCTTGGTCGTGACCGGGGCTGACCCGCCGCCTGACGAGCTCGACGATGAGGAACCCGACGAGCCGGAGCCGCCGGACGCGGAACTCGACGACACCGAGCCCGGTGCACTGGACGACGACGAGCCGGCCGCCGAGGTGCCGTTCGCCGACGGGGTAATGGAGCCGCCGCCGCAGCCGCTCAGCATCAGGCAAACGCCGGCGCAGACCGCGGCGGCCGCCGCGGCCGGCCTGGCCGCTCGAAACTGTGACATGTCGTGCCTTCCCTTTGGTGGACGCCGCTGGCCACGGGGGAGCTCGACAGTTGCGACCGGCCAGGACGCGGTAAGCCTGAGAGTTTCCTGACCGGGTTGCAAGGGCGTTACAACGCGGTTGCCAGCCTGGGCCGGCCGGGTGGCTCAGCCCAGTCAAGGTCCGGTCCTTCGGGCACGATGCGGCCCGGGTTCAGGCGCGTGTGCGTGGTGAAGTAATGCTGCTTGATCTGGCCGAAATGGGTCGTGTCGCGGAACGCGGGCTGCGCGTATAGGTCACGCGCGTAGGCCCACAGATTCGGGTAATCGGTCAGCCGGTGAATGCTGCACTTGAAGTGCGAGTAGTACACCGCGTCGAACCGGGCCAGCGTCACCCACAGCCGCACGTCGGCCTCAGTCACCGCGTCGCCCATCAGGTACCGCCGGTCGGCCAGATGCCGCTCCAGTTCGTCCAGCGTCGCGAACAGCTGCCCGACCGCCTCGTGATAGGCGACCTGGTTCCCGGCGAACCCGGCCCGGTAGACGCCGTTGTTCACCTTCGCGTAGACCAGTTCGTTGATGCTGTCGATCGCGGGCCGCAGCGCGGCCGGGTACAGGTCAGCCCCGGTGGTCGCCCAGGCCCCGAACTGGGTCTCCAGGTCGATGGTGATGTCAGGGAAGTTGTTGCTGACGATGCGCTGGCTCTGCCGGTCCCACAGCACCGGCACCGAGATGTGGCCGTCGTAGCCCGGCTCGGTCGCCTCGTAGGCCTCGCGCAGCAGCGCGAAGGAATTCACCGGGTCCAGATCGTGGCCCTCGCCCGCGCGGAACGCCCAGCCCCGCCCGTCCCGCACCGGGTCGACCGCCGACAGCGAGATGACCTCCTCCAGGCCCATCAGCTGGCGCACGATCGCGGTGCGCTGCGCCCACGGGCAGGCCCACGAGATGTACAGGTGATACCGGCCCGGCTCGGCGCGGTACCCGCTGGAGCCGTCGGCGGTGATCCGGCCCTGGAACGGGTAGGCCGCCCGGACGAACTCGCCGTCGGCCGGGGGCTTGGCCCGCTCCGCCCGGGGCCGGAAATCCCCGTAGTCGCCGAAGGCGGCGAAATCGACCGGGCTGGCCCCGCGGTTCGGCGCGTCTATGGCTGACATGTTCCCTCCTCCGTCGGGCTCCAGCCTAGGTCGCCGAGCCAGCCTCCGGGTCGGCCGCCGTCATGGCCGGGCCGGGCTCCGGCCCGTCCTGGCCGGCCACCGCCGCGCCGGCCAGGCAGGCCTCCGCCCCGGGGCGGCCGGCCTCCGATCTGGCCACGACGATGGCCTGCGCCGCGGACAGCGCCGCGCCCCGGGCCCGCGCGGCGGCGAACCGCTCCGCGCCCAGCGCCGCCGCCGCCGCGGTCACGGCGTCGTTGATCCGGGCCAGGTCGGGCGCCGGGACGGGGGCGCCGATGACGGTGCGCAGCGCCTGCGAGGCACCGAACATCACCGCGGCCCGCTCCATCTCCCCGGCCGCCGCGTCGAGGACAGCCAGTTCCTCCAGCGTCTCGGCCACGGCCCGCCGCTCGCCGACCGCCTCGGTCAGGTCCAGGCTGCGCAGCAGGTGACGGCGCGCGACCGGGTAGTCCTTGCGGGCCAGCGCGACCAGCCCGAGGTTGGTCAGCGCGACCGCGGCCAGCCTCCGGTCGCCGACCTGGTCGGCCAGCGCGAGCGCCTCGGCGTGCAGCTGGGCGGCCCGGTCCAGCTCGCCAGTGTTGTAGGCGACCATGCCCAGGTTGGTCAGCGCGCCGCCGATGAGCTTGCGGTCCCCCAGCTTCCTCGCGTTGCCCAGATGCTCGGCGAATCGCGCCCTGGCCAGGTCGTATTCGGCCCGGTTGAGCGCGACGACACCCAGGTTGCCCAGGATCAGCGTGGCCCGGCGCAGGTCGCCGATCTGGGTGAACCTGGCCATGCTCTCGGTGTAGTACTCGGTGGCCAGGGCCAGGTCATCCTGGTGCAGCGCCAGCCGGCCCAGGCCGCTCAGGCAGCGGGCCATCAGCTGCGCGTTGCCCGCCCGCTCGGCCAGCTCCAGCGCCTCGGTGTACATGGCCAGCGCGTCAGGGTACTCACCCCGGATGTGCGCGCCCGCGCCGAGGTCACCCAGGCACCGGGCCACCCGGGCGTCGTCGCCCAGCCGCCGCCAGATGATCAGGCTCTCCTGCTGGCAGGCGCGCTGCAGGCCGAAGTCGGCCTGCACCGAGGCCACCTGCCCGATACCGTCCAGCGCCGCCGCCCTGAGCCGGGGCTCGGCGTCAGGGCCCGCCGCGGCCAGCGCTCCTTCCAGCCAGCGCCGGCCCAGGCCGACGTGCCCGCGGACCATCCAGAACGTGGCCAGCAGCCCGGCCAGCTCCAGCCGCCGCTCGGCCACGGCCTGCTCTTCCCGGCCGGGGGCGGGCCCGGCCCCGGCGCCCGCCGGGCTGGCTTCCAGGGCGATCCGGAAGTTCTCCAGGTCGGTCTCCAGCAGGTCCAGCCAGGCGCCCTGGTCGGGGCCTTCCAGGTCGGCCTGCCGGACGTAGCCGAGCAGCCAGTTCAGGTGCCTGCGACTCAGCTCGGCTGACTCCCCGGCCTGCTCCAGCCGGGCCCGGGCGAACTGGTGAATCGACTCCAGCATGCCGTAGCGCATGCTGCCGGAACGTTCCTCGGTGGTCAGCAGCGACCGGTCGACCAGCGCGGTGACGGTCTCGAAGATTTCCTCGGCGCCGAGCGGGCCGCCTGGGCAGACCGCCTCGGCCGCCTCCAGGGTGCAGCCCCCGGAGAACACCGCCAGCCGCCGAAAGCAGATCTGCTCGGTCTCGCTGAGCAGATCGTGGCTCCACTCGATCGCGGCCTGCAGGGTGCGGTGCCGGGGCAGGCCGCCCCGGCCGCGGCCGGCCAGCAGCCGGAACCGGTCGTCGATCCGGGCCGCGAGCTGCCCGGCGGACAGGGCGTTGAGCCGGGCCGCGGCCAGTTCCAGCGCCAGCGGGATCCCGTCCAGGCGGCGGCAGATCTCGCTGACCGCGGCCGCGTTGGCGGCGGTCAGGGTGAAGCCGGGCCGGGCCAGCGCGGCCCGGTCCCGCAGCAGCCTGACCGCCTCAGCCTGGGCTACGACCTGCGGATCGGTAGCCGCCGGGTCCGGCAGGATCAGCGGCGGGACCGGCCAGCTGGCCTCGCCGGACAAGCCCAGCCGGCTCTGGCTGGTGGCCAGCACCCGCAGCAGCGGGCAGGCCCGCAGCAGCCCGGCGATGAGTTCCCCGGCCCCGTCGAGCACATGCTCGCAGTTGTCGACGACGAGCAGGCCCTCGCTGTCGTGCAGGTGAGCGGCGATGCTCTCGGCCAGCGGCCGGCCCGGCTCCTCCCGGACCGACAGCGCCGTGGCCGCCACCGCCGTGACCAGGTCCTGGCTGGTCACCGGGGCGAGCTCGATCAGCCAGACGCCGTCGGGGAACCGGGCCGCGGCCTGCGCCCCGGCCCGCAGCGCGAGCCGGGTCTTGCCCGATCCGCTCGGCCCGGTCAAGGTCAGCAGCCGGGACAGGCTCAGCAGGTCCTCGATGGTGGCCAGCTCGGATTCGCGGCCGATGAACGACGTGGTCTCGGCGGGCAGCCTGGTACCGGCCGGCCGCAGCGCCCGGCTGGCCTCTTCGGCCCGGCTGGCCTGGCCGCCCGGCTGATCCGGCCCGGCCTCGGCGACCGGCGCGCTCCGCCCGGCCGCGGCCTCACCCGGCGGCTCTGGCTCCGGCGGCGGGGTCCAGTCCAGGCCGGGTTCCTGGCGCAGGATGGCTTCGTGCAGCCGGGACAGGGCCGGGTTCGGATCGATGCCCAGCTCCTCGGCCAGCCGGGTGCGCAGCTCCTGATAGGCCTGCAGCGCCTCGGCCTGCCGGCCGCACCGGTACAGCGCCAGCATCCGCTGCCCGCACAGCCGCTCCCGCAACGGGTGCGTCGCCACCAGGCCTTCAAGCTGGCTGGTCAGCGTCACATGGCGGCCGCAGGCCAGATCGGCTTCGACCAGGTCCTCGGTCGCGGCCAGCCGGGCTTCGTTCAGCCGCACCACTTCGGCTTGCGCGAAGGCGAAGTCCGACACGTCCGACAGCGGGGCGCCGCGCCACAGCGCCAGCGCGTCGCGCAGCCCGGCGGCCGCGGCCGCCGGGCGGCCCGCCGCCAGTTCGTCCCGGCCCGCCGCGACCAGCGCGTCGAACCGGTCCGCGTCCAGCTGGCCGGGGGCGACCACGATCCGGTAACCGGGCGGCTGGGTCAGCAGCACCCCGGACTCGGCGGCCAGCGCCCGGCGCAGCCGGGAGATGTACACCCGCAGCGTCGCCATGCAGTGCGGCGGCGGGTCACCCGACCACAGATCCTCAGCCAGCCGGTCAGCCGAGACGATCTGGCCGGCCGAAAGCAGCAGCCGGGCCAGCAAGGTGCGTTCCCTGAGCCCGCCGAGATCCCTTGGCACCCCGCCGTCAGCTACCTCGACGGAACCGAGAATGCGGAACTCCACGTCGGTGACCGCCTCATCTGGTGGGTGCGGCCAATCGTAAGCTGACACTTGCTGTCGCGCAGCGGGGAACGACCGTAATAGGCCAGCTGGCACCGTCTTAACCGACACCGTCTTAACCTGCACGTCGCTGAATCGGCCCGCCCCGTTACCGCCAGGTCGCGGCGATCAGGCCGGTGGTGAGTTTGGTCGGCGTGTTGCCGCCCCTGGACACATAAAGATCATGTGCGGCCAGGTAAAGCAGCCAGCTGCCGGTCCGGTTCACGGCCAGGCTGGTGTGATCCAGGGTGGCGAAGCCAATCGCCACCTGACGCGTCAGCACGCCCTGGGGATTGACCTCCCACATCAGCCGGGAGATGTTCTTGATCGGAATGCCGGCGCAGCAGGCCCGGCTGACGAACAGGTTCCCGTCCGGAAGGAAGACGCCTTCCCGGTAATAGCTGCGGTTCGCCTTCGGGTCGCCGGTGACCGGAACCGGCGTCGTGCTGGGCCCGGCCTCGTAATAACTAGCCGTCGTGGTATTGACCACGATCACGTCCCAGCCTTCGTTGTCCTCGACCGAGGAAATCGACACCGCGAGCAGGCTGTTGTCCGGGCCCCAGGACAAGTGCGAGATCGGCGCGGGCAGCCCGCTGGCCTGAGCGGCGGGCAGCATGGGCAGCGTCTTTTCCGCGCCGCTGCTCAGGGTGTGCACCACGACCTTGTACTGGGAGGTCAGGTCGGCCTCGCTGGGGACACAGTCCGGGCTGGCGGCCGGCTCGCGCGCGAACGCCAGCTTGGTCCCGTCCGGGCTGACCGCGGGCAGCAGGCCGAAGGCGATGGTGACGGGGGCACCGCCCGACGCCGCGACCGACCTGATCTCGTCGGTGCAGTCGGCGGTATGCGTTGTGTAGTAAATCGTGCCGCCTCCGGGCGCGGCCGAGATCTCATCCCCCACCACGCCGCTGGGCACCAGGGTCCTGGTCACCGCGCCGGTGACCGGGTTGAGCAGCACGAGCGCGCCGTGCGTGGTCACCGCCGCGATGCCAGGCGGCCGGGCCTTAGCCCCGCTGTGCGCCGAGGCCGGCGGGCTCTGGCTGGCGCTCGCGGTGCTCGATGATGTCGCCTGCGAGCTGCCGCCGCCCCCGCCGCCGCAGGCGGCGAGCAGGATCACGGCCGCCGTCCCGGCGGCCGCGCCGCGGGCCGGGCGGCCGCGCGCCGGGCGGCCGCCGCGCGCCGGGCGGCTGCCCGGCAGGTCACGATCTGGTCCGGTCTTCAGCCAAGCGGTCGCAGCATGCATCGGAGAGCCTCAATCGGATGGCGCCTGAGATCGCTCAAGCGCAGGGAGATAATGCCGCCGTAACGGAAAATCAGATGCTGATCGTGGCAGTACCAGATAGCGCAGGGCAAGAACTTCCCGGCGAAAACGCGCCGGCATTCGGGCTCAGGCCGGCAGCGCGGCGGCGATCCGGTCGACCGCGGCCGTGATCAGCTCAGGCGCGGTGCCGATGTTGAGCCGGGCGAACCCGTCTCCCTGGGTGCCGAAGTCGGGGCCCGGGCTGAGCGCGACCTTGCCGCGGGCCAGGAACGCCACGGCCGGATCGTCGCCCAGGCCCAGCCGCCGGCAGTCCAGCCAGGCCAGGAAGCTGGCCTCGGGCGGCACGTAGTGGACGGCGGGCAGCCGCTGCGCCAGCAGCCCGGCCAGCAGCCGCCGGTTCTCATCGAGCTGCCCGACCACCGCGTCGAGCCAGGGCTGGGCCTGCGCGAACGCCGCCACCGAGCCGAGCAGGCCGAGGTTGCTGGCCAGCAGCGCCTCCCAGCGCTCGGCCAGGATCGCGGCCGACTCGGGACCGCCGGCGATGGCCACGCCGCATTTCAGGCCCGGCACATTCCAGCCCTTGGACGCGGAGGTGAACACGACCGCGCGCCGGGTCATCTCGTGGTCCAGGGCCAGGAACGGGACGAACTCGGCCCCCGGCAGCGTCAGCGGCCCGTGGATCTCATCGACGATCAGCGGCACGTCATGCCGCTGGCAGAGGTCGGCCACGGTCATGAGCTGCTGGCGGGACCAGACCCGTCCGGTCGGGTTGTGCGGGCTGCACAGCAGGTAGGCACCGACCGCGTCACCGCCGAGCGCCCGGTCCAGCGCTTCCAGGTCCAGGTCGTAGCGGCCGCTGGCGGCCCGGCTCAGCGGCGCCTCAACCACCCGCCGCCGGGCGAACCTGAGCCGGTAGAAGAACGGCGGGTACACCGGCGGATTGATCACGATGCCCGACCCGGGCGGCGTGAGGGCCTGGATCACCTCGGCCACGCCCGTCATGACGTCAGGCACCGCGAACACCTGAGCCGGGTCGGCCTGCCACCCCAGCCGCGCCCCGGCGAAGGCCGCGAACGCCTCGCCCAGCTCACCCTTGTGCGCGTAGCCGCAGTCCCCGATGGCCACGGCGGCCCTGATCGCGGCGGCGATGGCCTCGGCGATATCGAAGTCCATCTCGGCCACGAACGCGGGCAGGACATCGTCGGGATAGGCCCGCCACTTGAGGCTGGTGCGCTTCCTGAGCTGTTCGAGTGTGCAGGTTCCCAGCCTGGCGTCCATGCCGAGATGGTAACCCGGGGCCCGGCCGGACGCGGCTCAGCCGCCGGGCAGCGAACCGGGTCAAGCCCGGTCACGGGGCGGCCTGATCTCGCCGGTCAGGTAACGCTGCAGGGTCGGGCCGATGGTCGCGGCCAGGTCATCCAGGCTGGCCGACGCGACGGGCCCGAGGGCCAGCAGATACCTGGTGATGGCGAGCCCGACGACCTGGCTGGCCACCATCCCGGCCCGGTACTCCGCGTCCCCCGTGTCCCCGCCGCCGGGCGTGCCACCGCCGGCCGCCCCGGCCCCGCCGCCGGGCTTGCCACCGCCGGCCGCCTCACCAGGGGGCGCTGACCCGGCGGCCCGCACGGCCCGGGCCACCGGGGCCAGGACGGCCTCGGAGATGAATTCCCTCAGCATCGCGGCGGCCCGCTCGCTAGTCAGGGCGGACCGCAGCAGCCCGAGGAAGGTGGCCCGGACCTCGGCGTTCTCCCAGTACCCGAGCGCGGTCCTGATCAGGCGGTCGCCCAGGTCAGCGCCACTGCCTGCCTCGTCAGCGGCCAGTGCCGCGGTCAGGACCTCGCTCGGCACCACCGGCAGCCGCATCGCGGCGCCGAACAGCCGCTCTTTCGTCCCGTAGAAGTGATGGACCAGCGCGGGGTCCACCCCGGCGTCGGCCGCGATGGACCTGATGGTCGCGCCGTCGTAGCCGTGGGCGGCGAAGCCGGACCGGGCGGCGGCCAGGATCGCTTCCCTGGTGCCGCTGCCGGCCGCCCGGCGCCCGGGGGCCCGCCGCCGCCGCGAGGTACGACCGGCCGAGGCGGCGGTCCCGGCCCGGCCAGCCGGGGTTCCCTGGGGGTCCGGCGCTGCCCCGCGCGGGCTGGTCACCGGGCGGCCTGCGGTAGCGTGTCGGCCCGGACCAGCTCGAAGAAGCGTTCCTCCAGCGTCGCGGGCGCGAGGTGCAGCTCGGCGGGCACCGGCCCGAGCGCCCGCCGGACGTCAGCGGGCGGCACGCCGGGCACCCGCAGCGAGCGGCCCGCCAGGGCCACCGGCAGCCCGGACTGCTCCAGCGCGGTGAACGCGTCGGTCCACGAATCAGCCCGGACCAGCGTGGCCCGCGCCGACCCGATGATCTGCGCCGCCGAGCCCTCGGCCACGACCCGGCCGCCCGCCATGATCACCAGCCGGCTGCATTCGCCGGCCTCCTCCAGGTGATGGGTGGTGACCAGGACGCCCGCCCCCGACGCCGCGGCGTCGGTGATCGTCTCCCACAGCCTGGCCCGGCCCAGCGGGTCGACGCCCGAGGTGGGCTCGTCGAGGATGAGCAGGTCCGGCCGGTGCGCGAGGGCCTGCGCGAACGCCACCCTCCGCTGGACCCCCAGCGGCAGCGACCCGACCACCGTCCGGGGGCAGGCGCCCAGCCCGGCCAGGTCAGTGTCACCGCGCTCGCCGCCGAACGCCCGCGCGGAGAACTCCAGGTTCTCCGCGGCGGTCAGGTCGTCGTAGAGGCCCAGGCCCTGCGGCACATAGCCGATCCGGCGGCGGGTCGCGCGCGAGGGCCGGGCGCCGAACAGCGTGACCTGGCCCGCCGATGGGTGCAGCAGCCCGAGCAGCAGCCTGATCAGCGTGGTCTTGCCCGCGCCGTTGGCGCCGAGCAGGCCCACGATCTCGCCCGGCGCCACCCGCAGGTCCACCTGGCTGACCGCGGTGAACGAGCCGAACCGGCGGGTCACCGCCGCGATATGAGCCAGCGACCCCCCAGCCAGCGGGCCGCCAGCCGCAGCTTCAGCCTTCGTCATGATGTCCTCCCCGCGGCCTGAAGCTCACGGGCCAGGGCCGCGATCGTCACCGCGTCCTGCAGATCAGGCTGGATCAGGCCATCGGGCCGCCCGGCCGCCTGCGGCTCCCAGACTCGCCAGCAGGCCGGCCCGGCGCCAGGCCCGGCGGGCGTCCGCACCGCCCGGCCGGGCCGGCACCGCGCGCAATGAGCCGGGCAGCGCGGCGACGATCTCATCCGGCGAGCCCGAAGCCAGCACCCGCCCCGCGTCCAGGGCCAGGACCAGCGCGGCCCGCTCGGCCTCGCCCAGATAAGTGGTCGCGATGACCACCGCCGAGCCGGAGGCGGCCGCGCGGGTGATCAGCCACCACAGGTCGGACCGGCTGACCGGATCGACCCCGGTGGTGGGCTCGTCCAGGACCAGCAGCCGCGGCCGGTGCACCAGCGCGGCGATCAGCCCGAGCTTCTGCCGCATTCCGCCCGACAGCTGCCCGGCCAGCCGGTCTCGCGCGGCGGCCAGCCCGGCCCGGTCCAGGTACTCCCGGGTCCGGTCCCTGGCTACGGCCGTGCCGAGCCCGTATCCGGCGGCCCGGAAGGCCAGGTTCTCGGCCACGGTCAGGTCGGGATAGATGCCCGAGCTGGCCGGCAGGTACCCGATCTCCCGCGGGCTTGGCCTGCTGACCTGCCCGCTCGCCGGTGCCTGGGCCCCGGCCAGGCAGCGCAGCAGCGTCGTCTTGCCCGCGCCGTCACCGCCCACCACGGCGCTCACCTGGCCGGCCGGCACGCGCAGCGACACCCGGTCCAGGGCCAGTTGCCCGTCCTGCCAGACCGACACCTCGCGCAGCCCCCAGCCGGTCATGCCGGGTCGCCCGGGGTGAGGCCGGCCAGCGCCGGGCGGGTTTCGCCGCCGGCCGGGCCGCGGGGCCGGCCCGAGGAAGCCGGAGCCAGGAACGCGCGGAACCTCAGCGTGGCCAAGGTCACGATGACCGCGCCGAGCAAAGCCAGGTACGCCAGCGATGGCCAGAGCGCGGTGATCGGCTCGGCCTTGAGCATGACGCCGCGGGAGATCTCGTTGAAGTAGGTCAGCGGCAGCAGGTAGGCGATCCAGCGCACGCCGACCACGATCGAGGACAGCGGGAAGATCAGCCCCGACAGCAGGACCTGCGGCAGCAAGGTCATCACGGCCAGCTGGATGGCCTGCCCCTGGTTCTGCGAGACGCTGGAGATCAGCACGCCGAGCCCGAGCGTCACGAACAAGAACTCCAGCGCGCCCAGCGCGAACAGCAGCGGCGAGCCGCGGAACGGCACCCCGAAGATCGCCACGCCCACCGCGATCACGATGGCCAGGTCCGCCGCCGCGACCGCGAAGTACGGGACGATCTTGCCGAGATAGACGTCCCTCGTGCGCAGCGGCATCACCGCGAGCTGCTCCAGCGTGCCGGTCTGCCGTTCCCTGACCACGCCGAGGCTGGTGATGATCGTGCCGATGAAGACCAGCACGACCCCGGCCAGTCCCGGGATCATGATGTCAGACGTCTTGAGCTCGGGGTTGTACAGCACGCTCACCCGCGGGCTGGGCAACGGCCCGGCCCCGGGCGCACCCGTTCGCCCGGTACTGGCCAGCGCGGCCAGGGCGGCCCGGGCCGCGAAGAGCTGGCTGCCGTCGATCAGCACCTGCAGCCGGGGGCCGCCCGTGACCACCGCGACATCCACCCGGCCGTCCCGCAGCTCGTCCCGGGCCCAGCCCGGCCCCTGGGCCGGCTCGGCCGCCACGACCTCGAACGGCCTGGGCAGCATTCTGGCCACCAGGCTGGCCTGCGGCCCGGCCGCCGCGACCGGGATGGTCTTGACGTCGAAGCTCGCCGCGTAGCCCAGCACCACCAGCAGCAGGACCGGCATGACGATCATCATCGCCAGCGTGCGCCGATCCCGGCGCAATTGCCGGAACTCCTTCACGATCATCGCCCACATCCGGCACCGCCTCCTGCCGCCCGCTTATTCAACGCTCGATGAATTCTACGAGCGTTGAATTTCCCCCGTCAACGCCAGCTTTCCGCGGTTCCCGCCGCGGCCCATGATCACGGCGATGAGACGGGCTCGGCCCGGCGAAATTCCATCAGCGACGGCCTGAGCGGAGGCCAGGAACCCGCGGGTCTAGCTGTCCAGGAACCGCTTGAGTACCGGGACGGCCGGGTCGCCGTCGGCGCGGCTCTGAACCGAGTGCCCGGCCCCGGGAAAGGTCACCATCCGGCCGTCCGGCGCGCGGCGAACCTGGTCCAGCGGATCAGGCATCGGCGTGGACAGGTCGTAGGTGCCGGCCAGCACGAGCACAGGGACGTCCGGCAGCTCCGGCCGGGCCGAGGCCGGCGCCGGGGCCGGGCTGACCGCCGTGGGCGGCCAGTAGCGGCAGGTCTGGATGAGCCCGTTGCCCTGCGCCGTGGCCGGGTCGAACGGCCAGGTCTGGGCCGGGGTGAGCCGGGAGATGACCTGGCTCAGCGCGGCCTGCCTGACGGCCAGCGGGGTGTCAGGGCCGCCCCACGGCATCGTCAGGTCCGCGCACAGCGTGCTGGCGTGCAGGCCCTGGCTCAGCTCGGGCGCGGTGGCTGCGTCACCCGCGTGAACCTGCCCGATCAGCGTGGTCAGCGGGCCCGGTGACCCGGTCGCGGCCGCGTGCAGCGCGCTCAGCACGCCGGGGAAGGCCGGCGCGCCGACGCTCATCGCCACCAGGGTGTCCAGCAGGGCCGCGCCGTCGTGATAGCGGCGCACGTCGGCCGCCAGGTCGCGGGCCGGGTCGAAGCCGCAGCGCCGGGCCGCGCACAGCGACCGCAGTACCGTCGCGGTCCGGCGCATGGTGGCGAGCTGGAGCGGGTCGACGTTCCAGCTCGGCACGACCGAGTCCAGCACCAGGCGGCTGACCCGGTCCGGGTGGGCCAGCGCGTAGCGCTCGGCTACGTAGCTGCCGTAGGACACCCCGTCCAGGGTGAGCCGGGTCACGCCCAGCGCGCGGCGCAGCGCCTCGACGTCGGCCACGGTGTCCGCGGTGGCGTAGAACCGCCGGTCCGGCCCGATCGCCGCGGCGCAGGCGGTCACCGCGGCCGGGGTGGGCCGGGTCAGGTCGGACCCGCCCATCTGCTGCTGCAGCGCCGGGCAGTTCAAGGCGCCGCCGCCGGTCCCCCGCTGGTCGAACATGACCAGCCGGTATCCGGCCAGGGCCGGTCCCAGCCGGCTGGCCAGCCGGGTCAGGAACGGGACGCCGGGCTGCCCTGGCCCCCCGCTGAACAGCAGCAGCACGCCGCGCGGCGCGGCGGCCACATCGGACACGCCGGCCCGCAGCGTCAGCCGGCCCGCCACCGCCCCGGACGGGTCGAGCGGCACGCTCAGCGATCCGCAGCTGAAGCCGGGCTGACCCGGGCAGGACCCCACGTCGCGCAGGCGGCTCAGGTTCAGCGTGCGCGGCGGGCCCGGCGCGGACGAGGTGCAGCCCGCCGTCACCGCGATCAGGGCCACGGCAGCGGCGGCCAGCCGCCGGCGCAGCGCACATCGCATGCTTTCCAGCATCATGGCCGGCTGTCTCAGCGCGATCACGATCCGATGCACGTCAGGTCTGTGACAGCGCGGGCACAGGGCGGTGAGCTGGTGACAGGGTGAGCCGGGTTGCGGGGCGGGGGCGGCTGGCGGGACCGGGGCGGGCCGGGCCCGCGGATGGCGTTCAGGCCGGTGGTGCGGTTAGCCGACGATCGGGTCCCACTGCTGGCGCCGGGTGATGGCCACGCCGGGGGCCTGGTAGTACGGGTCCTCGCTGAGCACGCGGTCCAGCTCGTCCTCGTCGGGCACGTCGAAGATCAGCAGTGCGCCGGAGTCGTCAGGGAACGGCCCGGCCGCCAGGATGGTGCCCTCGCCGTGCAGGCGGGTCAGCCGCTCGCGGTGCGCGGGCCGGGCCGCGAGGCGCTCGGGGTTGCCGTCGAAGGTGAGTTCCACTACGAACACCGGGTTCTCCTTTATCGCTGCGGCCTCATGGCTGTCTCAGTGAGCCTACGGCGGGCCAGGATGTTCGCGAGACCGGCCCCGATCTGATCGGATGGGGCCCATGGCTAGCACGCGGCACCTCGGCCGGTGGACGCTGGCGGACCGGTTCGCCTCGGCCTGGCAGTACCTGCCGGTCGACGTGCCGCCCGGCGCGGCCGCGTTGCGCGCCGAGCTCGAATACGACCGGACCGCGGCCACGCTGGACCTGGGGTGCCTGGGGCCGGGCGGGTTCCGCGGCTGGTCGGGCGGCGCCCGCCGGTCGTTCGTGATCAGCGCGGCGCGGGCCACGCCCGGGTACCTGCCCGGCCCGCTGGAGCCGGGCCCGTGGCAGGTGATGATCGGGCTGCACCAGCTGCCCGTCGACGGCATCGAGTACCGGCTGACCGCCGAGGTGGCCGGGCCCGGCGGCGGCCTGCGGCCGCAGGCGCCGCCCGACCCGTTACCGCCGCTGGCCGACCGCCCGCCGCGCCGGGACCTGCCCGCCAGCCCGGGGCGCCGCTGGCTGGCCGGGGACCTGCACACGCACACGGTGCACTCGGACGGCGCGATGACCGTGCCCGAGCTGGCCCGGTTCGCCACCGGCCAGGGGCTGGACTTCATCGCGATCACCGATCACAACACGATCAGCCACCACGCCGAGCTGCCCGCCGCCGCGGCCGCGCACCAGATCATCCTGCTGCCCGGGCAGGAGGTGACCACGACCGCCGGCCACGCCGGGGCGCTGGGCGACATCGGCTGGATCGACTTCAGGGAGCCCGCCGATTCCTGGCTGGAGGCCACCGAGCGGCGCGGCGGGCTGCTGTCGGTCAACCACCCGATCGGCGGGCAGGTCAGCTGGACCAGCCCGATGACCCGGCGGCCGCCGCTGATCGAGGTCTGGCACTGGAGCTGGCTCGACCTGCGCTGGACCAACTCGCTGTCCTGGTGGCTGGCCTGGGATCCAGCCGCGGTCCCGGTCGGCGGCAGCGACTGGCACCGGCCCGGCGCCGACGCGCCGCCCGGCTCGCCGACCACGTGGATCGAGACCAAGGCGGCGAGCCCGGACGGCCTGCTGGCAGGCCTGCGGGCCGGGCGGACCGCCATCTCGGCCTCCCGGGACGGCCCGGTCCTGCTGCGGGTCGAGGACGAGCTAGTTGCCGTCGGCGCCGAGGGCACCATCCTGACCGGCCCGGACGGCCCGTTCGCCCTGGTCACCGACCCGCTGGCGCGCTTCGCCGGCCGCCCGGGCTGTCACCGCCTGCTCGACCCGGCCGGCGCCACCCAGGCCCTCACCCCCTAATGGGGGTTACCGGGTCAGTCCCGCGCAGAACACCAGCCCCGTGAGGAGCAAGGGTTCGCCAGGGTACAGACTCGGCCCGGAAGCCGCTGGCGGGTGAGCACCGCATTGACCCCCAGGAGCACATGAGTCCTATGGTCAGACCGTGCCCCCGCCAGTGACCGGGAGACATGACCGCTGTTGGGCTGTCGTGCCCGCCGCATGGCGTGAGCACTGATCCATTAGGGCGCGTGCCGTTCTCCCGCAGGCTGCCAGGACCAGGTTAACCGTGGTGATCAGCTGCGAGGAGAAATGAGACATTGCTGTTCGTCGGGGATGACTGGTCCGAGGAGCACCATGACGTGGAGATCCAGGATGAGGCGGGCCGTAAGCTGGCGGCCCGGCGGCTGCCGGAGGGCGCGGCCGGGATCGCCCTGCTGCATGAGCTGATCGCCGCGCACCTGGGTGCCGATGGCGATCCCGGCCAGGTGGCCGTGGCGATCGAGACTGACCGGGGGCTGTGGGTGCAAGCCCTGGCAGCGGCCGGTTACCAGGTGTTCGGGCTCAACCCGAAGCAGGTCGCGCGGTTCAAGGAGCGCTACAACCTCTCAGGTGCCAAGAGCGACGCGGCTGATGCCCATGCCCTGGCCGACATGGTGCGCGCCGAGCGGCACCAGCTGCGGGCCGTGGCCGCCGACACCGCCGGCGCCCAGGCGGTCAAGGTGGTCGCCCGCGCGCACCAGACGCTGATCTGGGAACGCACCCGGCATACCCTGCGGCTGCGCTCGGCGCTGCGCGAGTTCTTCCCCGCCGCCCTGGCCGCCTACGCTGACCTGGGCCTGACCGCCGCGGACACCCTGGAGCTGCTGGCCCGGGCCCCCGCCCCCGAGGCCGCGGCGAAACTGACGGCCGCCCAGATCAGCGCCGCGCTCAAGCGGGCCCGCCGGCGCGACGTGCCCGCCCGGGCCCAGGCGATCAAAGACGCGCTCCGCGCCCCGCAGCTGGCCCAGCCCGCCGCGATCACCGCCGCCTACGCCGCCACGGCGCAGGCCACCGCGGCCGTCCTGACCACCTTGAACGAGCAGATCACCCGGCTGGAGACCCAGGTAGAGGCCCATTTTCTCCAGCACCCCGACGCTGAGACCTACCTATCCCAGCCCGGCATCGGAACCATCAACGGCGCCCGGGCGCTCGCCGAGTTCGGCGACGCCCCCGGCCGGTACGCCTCCGCGAAAGCCCGCAAGAACTACGCCGGCTCCAGCCCCATCACCCGCGCGTCCGGACGCAGCAAAATCGTCCTGGCCCGGTTCATCCGCAACAACCGGCTCACCGACGCCCTGCACTCCCAGGCCCTCTCCGCGCTGTCCGCGTCACCCGGAGCCCGCGCCTGCTACGACAGGCAGCGCGCCCGCGGCCTCGGCCACAACGCCGCGCTCCGCCAGCTCAGCAACCGCCTCGTCGGCATCCTGCACGGCTGCCTGAAAACCAGCACCTGCTACGACGAAGCAACCGCCTGGCCAAACGCCGTCGCACACCTCGAACGCCTCGCCGCTTGACATCTCAGCCCTTGGGATGTCTGACCGCTCCCCGGCCTGGCCGGGTGGATCTTTCATGATCTGGTCAAGTTCTCCGCGATGAAGACCTGACCATCAGCCGTTGCTGGCCGGCCTGGCCGGGCCGCCTGGCGCGGAGATCTGGAAGACGGGGTAGCCGGGGGCGATGGCGAGGAGCTGGGCGTCGGGGGCGTCCGGGCTGATGCCGTCGAAGAACATGCCGACCTCGAACTTCCAGTGCTTCAGGTAGGCGCGGAGCACGGGCGGCTTGTCCGCGTCAGCCAGTTCGGTGGCGGTGAACTCCTCCACGCGCCGGCCTAGCCTCAGCTCGCCGCCGCCGGCGACGCGCAGGTTCCTGACCCACTGGGTGTGGCCGCGCGGCGCGACCAGGTAGCGGCGGCCGCCGAAGCTGAGCGGGTTCACCGGGGTGGTGCGCCACTGGCCGCTGGTGCGGCCGCGCACGGCCAGGACCCGGCTGCCGAGCAGGCTGACGCCGCGCCGGGCCAGCCAGGCGACCAGGTTGTTGCCGGCCCGGTTGAGCAGGCCGTCGGAGATGACGTGGCGCGGGGCGGTGCGGTCGGTCATTGGGTCTCCAGTGTAGGGCGAGGATTCCGTTCTGCGGTCATATGGAGAGCAGTGCTCTCTAACATGAGCAGTGTCCACCTCACCGCCTGACGTTGTCAAGAGCAGTGCTCTTGTTATTGGTCATTGATCTGAGTTCTGCCTAGACTGGCCGGATGACCGCGATCCAGACCGCCCGGCAGCGGGCCAGGGCCGAGCTGACCAGCGAGATCAAGGCGGAGGCCAGGCGGCAAGTCGCTGAGGCAGGGGCGCAGCGGCTGTCGTTGCGGGCCGTGGCCCGGGAGCTGGGCATGGCCTCCTCGGCTTTGTACCGCTACTTCCCGAGCCGGGATGAGCTGCTGACCGCGCTGATCATCGACGCCTATGACGCGCTCGGCGAGAGCGCCGAGCGGGCGGCGGGAGCGGTCGCACGCGGCGATGCCCGGGGTCAGTGGCGGGCGTGCTGCACAGCGGTGCGGGACTGGGCGCTGGCGCATCCGCACGAGTACGCGCTGATCTACGGCACGCCGGTGCCGGGCTATCAGGCGCCGCAGGAGACGATCGGGCCCGCTGGACGGGTCGCGGCCGTCCTGGGCGGCCTGCTGGCCGGCGCCTTCGCCGCCCGCAGCGCCGGGCCAGCGAGCAGCACGGGGAGCACGGGCCCGGGCGGTGCGGCCGCCCGGCTGGGCGGCCTGGGTCAGCTGACGGGCCGGGCGGGCGGTCAGGCCAGCGACGTCGGCGACCACGGCAGCGGATCGCCGCCGGCGGCCGGGGTGCCACTGGCGGCGCCCTTGCCGCCGGTGCTCAGGGAGCAGGCGGCGATGGTGGCGGCGGCCATCGCCCCGGGCGTGCCTGGGCCCGTGATCGCGCGCGCCCTGATCGCGTTCACGCAGCTATTCGGGATGGTCAGTTTCGAGCTGTTCGGTCAGCTGGTCGGCAGCGCCGACCCTGCCGAGGCGTTCTTCAGCTACGCGGTGGACCAAATGGCAGACTTTGTCGGCTTGTGATATCCGTCGGACAAGGCCGCGGCACAGGCCAGCGGCGCGGTAACCGGGAGGACGCCTGATGAAACCCAAGGCTCGCTGGGGAATCACGCTACCGCTGCCCGGGCTCGGCCTGGCCGAGCAGCACGGCATCGTCACCGAGCTCCCCGGGCTGGGCTACACCGACGCCTGGTCCGCGGAGCTGAACGGCGTCGACGCGTTCACCCCGCTGGCCCTGGCCAGCCAGTGGTCGCAGGAACTGCGCCTGGGCACCGCGATCGCCAGCGTCTACACCCGCGGTCCGGCCATGCTCGCGATGCACGCCGCGACCATCGCCCACCTGGCCCCGGGCCGGTTCGTGCTGGGCATCGGCACGTCCACGCCGGTGGTGGTGGACCAGTGGAACGACATCAGGTTCGCCCAGCCCTACCAGCGGTCCAGGGACATGCTGCGGTTCCTGCGCCAGGCGCTGGCCGGGCAGAAGGTGACCGAGCAGTACGAGACGTTCCGGGTGGACGGGTTCCGGCTGGACAACCCGCCGGCCGTGGCGCCCAGCCTGGCCCTGGCCGCGCTCCGGCCGCAGATGATCCGGCTCGGCGCGGCCGAGTCCGACGGGGTGATCACCAACTGGCTGGCCCCGGCGGACGTGCCGCAGGTCCGCGCCGCGGCCGGGCCGGAATGCGAGCTGCTGGCCCGGATCTTCGTCTGCCCGACCCAGGACGAGCAGCTGGCCCGGACCATCGGCCGGCGCATGATCGCGGCCTACCTCACGGTTCCCGCCTATGCGGCATTCCACGTCTGGCTGGGCCGCGAGGAGATACTTCGGCCGATGCTCACCGCGTGGCGCAGCGGCGACCGCAAGGGCGCGCTGGCGGCCATCCCCGATGAGCTGGTGGACGAGCTGGTCGTACACGGCGCGATCGAGGCCTGCCGGGAGCGGGTGGCCGAGTATCAGGCGGCCGGGCTGGACACCCCGGTGCTGGCGATCGTCCCGACGCCGGACGCGAGCGTCGTGGAGTCGGTCAGGAAGCTCGCCCCGGCCTGACGGTCACCAGTCGGCGGACAGTTCAGCGCCGTACCAGGACGCGATGATCTGGTGGGCGATCGAGACCGCTGGCGGCAGCTTGATGTCACCGCGCTCGACCGCCGCGCGCAGCTCGGCCCGGGAGTACCAGCCGGCCTCGGCGATCTCCTCGGCATCCACCTTGATCTGCTGGCCGCCTTCGGCGTGCGCCCGGAACCCGAGCATCAGGCTGCGCGGCATCGGCCAGGGCTGGCTGCCGAGGTAGCGGACCTGGCTCACGGCCAGGCCGGTCTCCTCAAGTACCTCGCGCATCACGGCCTGCTCGGCGGACTCGCCGGGCTCCACGAACCCGGCCAGGATCGACACCCGTCCCTTCGGCCACTGGGCGTTCCTGGCCAGCAGGCAGCGGTCGTCCGGATCGGTCACCAGCATGATGACGGCCGGGTCGCTGCGCGGGAACAGCTCAGAGCCCTCCCTCAGGCAGCGGCGGCTGCTGCCGGCCGAGGCGGGCTCGGTCGCCGCGCCGCACCGCGGGCAGAAGCCAGCGTCGGCATGCCAGTTAGCCAGCGCGACAGCGTGCGTCATCAGCCCGGCATCCCGGGCCGACAGCAGCGCGCCGGCCTGGCGCAGTCCCGTCCACCGGGTCGTCCCCGCGGCCGGGACCCGGCCCGCCGAGCCCCGGCCCGCCGAGCCGCCGCCCGCTGAGCCGCCGCCCGGCGACCCGCTCCCCGGCGACCCGGGCGGGTCGGGCGGGTCGGGCGGCTCAGTGCCGGGCAGCGCGGGGCGCGGGCCGTCCAGCACCGCGACGCCGAAGTAGGCGACCGCGCCGGCGTCGGTCCCGAGCAGGAACCTGATGCCGTCCGGCGCCGCCGCCGGGGGGAACAAGATCAGCTCCGCGCCCGCCTCGGTGTACCGGACCAGGGACTGCTCGTCATGGACGACGACGACCCGGCTGCGCGGATCAGCCCAGGCCGCGGCCAGCCAGTCGGCGTCCTCGCGAAACGTGGTGGCCCGGTCCACCTCGCTGCGCGACAGCACCAGGCCATCCAGCGGGGCGGGGTCACCGGAGTCCATCATCATCTCCTCACCAGGCCCGTCGCCGCGCGGCCGGCTCTGGCCGGGTCGTTCGCGCAGACCCTGGCCGCACTCTAGCGAGGTGACTGGAGACCGGCATAACCGCACGGCGCCTGCCGCCGCAGACTGTTAGGGCCCAGGGCCGGGGCCAGCCGGGACACCTGAATGGCGTGAAAGTGCCGGAGTTGTTCAAACACCCACGGCTCAGCGCCATCGACTCCACTCGCGCCCGGCAGGGCCGCCAGCGGGTTCCCGGTCGGCGATAGGGTGCGGCAGGCGGCTGCGCGGCAGTGGCACGCTCGCTGCGGTCCGGAAGCGGAAAGAGCGGCCGGGGAAGGGAGAGTCCGATGCTGGTGGCATTCTCGGTGACGCCGCTGGGGGTGGGCGAGGGCGTCGCGGAGTACGTGGCGGACGCGGTGCGGGTGGTGCGAGAGAGCGGGCTGGACAACCGGACCGACGCGATGTTCACCACCGTCGAAGGCGAGTGGGACGAGGTGATGGACGTCGTGAAGCGCGCCGTGGAGGCGGTGGCGGCGCGGGCGCCCCGGGTCAGCGTCACGCTCAAGGCCGACATCCGCCCGGGCGTGACCGGCGCGCTGGAGTCCAAGGTGGACCGCCTGGAGCAGCAGTTGCGCTCCTGACCACGCGGCCGGGCGCCGGCCGTCAGCCGGCTGGACCGGCGGCCAGCGGGACGCTCTCGATGAGCGCGGCCAGGCCCGCCTCATCGAGCAGGTCCGCCGGGCGCACGGTGAGGTCATCGCGGACGTAGTAGAACGCGGCCCGCACCTGGCTCACCGGCACCCCGGTCAGTGCGGCCCAGGCCAGCCGGTAGGCCGCGAGCTGGACGGCGACGGCGTGGCGCTCGTCGTCTCCGCCCGGCGCGCGGCCGGTCTTCCAGTCGACGATGTCGAACCCGCCGCCGGGCGCGTCGGCGAACACCGCGTCGATCCGGCCCCGGACCAGCCGGTCCCCGACCAGCGTCTCGAACGAGACCTCGACCTCGGCCGGCCAGCGGTCGGCCCACTCACCGGACTCGAACCGCGCCTTGAGCTGATCCAGGCCGGGTCCGGCGGCCGGATCGGAGGCCGCGTCGGCGGCGCCGAGCAGTTCCTCGGGGTCGATCAGCGGCCGCGGCCCGAAGCGCTGCTCCAGCCAGCGGTGGAACGCGGTGCCCCGGCGCGCCTGCGGCGCGGGCGGCCGCGGCATCGGCCGCCGGACCTGCGCGGCGAACAGGGCCGGATCACGGGCGATGGTCACCAGCGAGGAAACCGGGATCTGGCCCGGGAGCTGCACGGCCAGGGCCTGGTCACCGCGCCGCTGGGCGCGCTCGGCCAGCAGCAGGTCGGTGTCCCTGGCCCAGCCATCGATCAGCGCCTGCTCCTGCTCGCTCAGCCCGGCCGCCCCCGCCGCGGCCCGCCGCGGCCCGGCCGGCTGCGACTCGCCCGGCTGCGACTTGCCCGGCTGTGGCGCGTCCGGCTGGGATCCGTCCGGCTGGCCGGCCCGGCGCTGCCGCTCCCTGGTCATCTCCGCCCGGACCAGTTCGGCCGCCTCCACCACGGCCTCATGCCGGGAACCGCCCGCCGGGGCCGGCCAGGCGGCGGTGGGCGGTTCGGCGAGCAGCGGGTTCGGCGCGTCCGGGTCCGGCTCGGCCGCCCAGTGCTCGACCTGGCCCGCGCCCGCCGCGCACGCGGCCTGGATCTCGGTCAGGAATACCGATGGTCCCAGCCGCGACGTGCCGTCCCCCCACCAGTAGCCGGTGCAGCCCAGCCAGAACGCGGCCCGGGTGACCGCCACGTAGGCCAGCCGGCGTTCCTCGGCCAGCTCGCGGTCCACGCACGCGTCAGTGAACCTGCCCAGCGACTCGGTATCCAGGCCGTCCAGCACCGGCAGGTCCGCCGCATCCCCCCGCAGGCGGAACGGGAGCAGCCGCGGGTTCTCGGTCCACCGGGTGGTCACCTTCGGCTTGGCCGGGAAGACGTGCCCCTGCGTCCCGCCGGCCAGGCCGGGCACGATCACCGCCGCCCACTGCAGTCCCTTGGACGCGTGCACGGTGGCCAGCTTGACCGAGTCGGTCTCCCCCACCCGGCCGGCCTCCAGGCCGAACTCCTCGGCCTCGGCGGCGGTCAGGTAGGCCAGGAACGCGCCCAGCGTGGGTTCCTCCTGGTCGCCGGCGAAGGCCGCCGCCGCGTCGGCGAACGCATCCAGGTCGGCGCGTGAGCTAGCCGGGTCCCGGCCCGGCCGCGCGGCGACCTCGACGTCCAGGCCCAGCGCCCGCTCGACCTCGCCGACCAGCTCGGGCAGCGGGCGCCCGGCGTGCGCGCGCAGCCCCCGCAGCTCGGCCGCCAGCGCGGCGAACCGCTGGTGGCCCGCGGCCGAGTAGCTGGCCGGATCGCCCAGGTCGTCCAGGGCCTCGACCAGGCTGCCGGCGTCGGAGGTCAGGTCGGTGATGGCCCGGGTCATCACGTCATCGGGCGGCCGGGACAGCCCGCCAGCGCCGGCCCGCCCCAGCGCACCGGCCTGCCCGCGCGCATCAGCCGGTCCGGGCGCACCGGCCAGCTCCTGGGGGCCGGACAGCCCCTGGGGGCCGGATGACTCAGGCCCGGCGCCCTGGACCGCCGCCCCGCCCCGGGCCGCCTGGTGATCGGCGCCGCGGGCCAGCGCGCGCGACCGGCGGCCGAGCGCGACCAGGTCCCGGGGCCCGATCCGCCAGCGCGGCGAGGTCAGGATCCGGGCCAGCGCGTCGGCGGCGCCCGGATCATGCATGACCCGCAGCGTCGCGATGATGTCGGCCACCTCGGGCACGGTCAGCAAGCCGCCCAGGCCGACCACCTCGACCGGGATGCCCCGGGCTTCCAGCGCCGCGCGCAGCGCCGGGAACTGGGCCCGCTTGCGGCACAGCACGGCGATGTCCGACGGGCGGACCGGGCCGGTCCGGCCGCCGGGCCAGGGCTCCCCGTCGGGGGCCAGGCCGGCCGCAGGCTGAGCAGCCGGGCCACCCGGTCGGCCACCCAGCTGGCCTCCTGGACGGATGTCTCCAGCAGCGCGCAGGCCACCGCCCCGCGCTGCTCCCGGCCGGGCGGGGCGACCAGCCGCGGTACCTCGGGCGCGGCCGCCCGCAGTCCTTCCTGGAGCGCGGCGGCCGCGTCCAGCACCCGGCCGGTGTTGCGGAAGCTGGTCGACAGCAGCGCGGTGCGGGCCGGCCGGTTGCGGGCCGGGAAGTCAGCAGGGAAGCGCCGCAGGTTTCCCGCGCTGGCGCCGCGCCACCCGTAGATCGACTGGCACGGGTCACCGACCGCGGTGACCGGATGCCCGCCGCCGAACAGCGACCGCAGCAGCACCAGCTGGGCATGGCTGGTGTCCTGGTACTCATCCAGGAGCACGATCTGGTAGCGGGCCCGTTCCGCCGCGCCCACCTCGGGGTGGCGCTGCGCGATCCGCGCCGCCACGGCCATCTGGTCGCCGTAGTCGAGCACTTCGCGGCTCGCCTTGACCGCGACGTACGCCGACACCAGCGGGAGCAGCTGGGCCCGGGCCTGCTGGCACCTGAGGATCTTGACCGCCAGCGCGGGCACCCGCCCGGGCAGCGCGGCGCAGGCCAGGTCCAGCCACTCCCCCGCCCTGAGCACGTCACCGGGGCCGCGCAGGTGCTCGGCCAGCTCGCCAGACAGGTCGAGCACGGCCGCGGTGACCGTCGCGGGCGCCCAGCCGATGGCATCCATCGGCCCGTCGTAGGCGGCGACCACCCGCGCAGCGAGCTGCCAGGACACGGCCGGGGTGATCAGCCGCAGGGACGGCTCCAGGGCCTCCCGCAGCGCATGGTCAGCCACCAGCCGGCCGGCGTAAGAATGATAGGTGCCGATAACGGGATCGCCGAGCTGGTCAGCTTCGTCCGGCTGGCCGATACCGGCGCGGCGGAGCCCGTCCAGCCGGCTGCGCACCCGGTCGGCTAGCTCAGCCGCGGCTTTCCTGGTGAAGGTGAGACCGAGCACTCGCTCGGGCCGGACCAGCCCGTTGGCGACGAGCCAGACCAGCCGGGCGGCCATCGTCTCGCTCTTGCCCGAGCCGGCGCCCGCGATGACCGCCATCGGGCGCAACGGCGCGCCGATCACGGCGGCCTGCTCCGCGGTGGGCTCGGCTGCGCCGAGCAGCCGGGCCAGCTGCGCCGGGCTGTACCCCGGACCGGTCATCAGATCCCCTCGCCGCGCTCATCAAACGCCGACCAAATCCGCCCGCGGGCGCCTCAGACCCGGGTCAGGCACCCGAGCGTGACGGCCGACCGGGCCTCAGGAGGTCACCGAACCTCACGGGTCACCGGACCCGGCCCACGGGGTCACCCGCCCTCACGAGACACCCGCCCCGGCCTCACGGGGTCACCTGGCCGCCGCGCTCATGCACCGGGCAGCACGCGGCGACCGGGCAGACCCGGCAGCCAGGATTGACTTTCGCCTGGAACACCGGCCCGGCCATGCCGGCCGCCACCGTCTCTACGAGATCCTGCGCCCAGCCCGGGTCCGGGTCGCTGGCCAGGGCGTGCTGGCGCTGGACCCTGGCCCGCGCCGTCAGCCCGGCCTTGCCCACCTGGACCAGCTCGGCCCCGCCGGGCTCGGTCAGGCCGAGTTCCTCGAACGCGCCCAGCAGCACGGCCAGCTGGTAAACGCCGAGCTGCGGATGGCGGTCCAGCTCGTCGTCGCGCGGCTTGCTGGAACCGGTCTTGAGGTCGACGACGATCGCGGCACCGTCGCGGTCCCGCTCCAGCCGGTCGACCCGCCCGGTGATCTCCACGTTCCCGACCCTGACCCTCAGCTCCTCCTCGACCGCCACCAGCTGCCGCTCGTTCGCCTGATGCCAGTCCAGGAACTTGCTCACCATCTGCTCGGCCTGGTCCCGCTGTTTGGCCGCGAACCAGGGGCTGCCAAAGTCCAGATGATGCCAGATCTCGTCGATCCGCTTGGCGATATCGCCGTCGCTGGCACCCTCGGCGGCCAGCGCGGCGGCGGCGTGGATGACGATCCCGAAGTGGCGCAGCACGGTCGGCGAGCTCGCCCCGGCCGCCGACTCGAGCAGCCAGCGCAGCCCGCACTTGGTGAACGTCTCGACCTGGGAGGGCGACAGCCGGACCCGGGCGTCGAATACCGGGCCGGGCCCGGACATCTCGGTGAGCGCGTACCAGTGCCGCGGGCTGGCGCCGCGCACCCCGGCCGCCGCGAGCCTGGCCAGCTGGGCGGCGGCGGCCTGGCGTACCGCGGCGGGCCGGTCCCGGTCGGCGGCCGCGCGGCGCAGGTCCGCGGTCAGGGCCGGCAGCGACAGCCAGCGCTGGCCGGCCGCGGCCACCTGCTCGGGCTCGATCTCGCGGCCGGCCAGCTCAGCCAGGAACCGGGACGGCCGGTCCTCGCTGTCGGCGCCACCCGCCGCGGTGACGACCAGGGCCCGGCGGGCCCTGGTGACCGCCACGTAGAAGAGCCTGCGTTCCTCATCGAGCAGCTTTGAGGCCAGTGCCACGGCCGCCACGGCCGGACTGAACGCCGGGCCCGCCGCCAGGTCGGGCCGCGCCCGCAGGCCCGCCGGGCCCGGGCCGCCGCGGCCCGCCGCCCCGAACCCGTCCGCACGGCCGGCGGCATGATCAGCGGCACCGTCGGCGGCGGCCTGGACCAGCTCGTCCATCCCGAACAGCGAGCCGCGCAGCCTGATGTCGGGCCAGACGCCCTCCTGGACCCCGGCCACCACGACCAGGTCCCACTCCAGGCCCTTGGCCCGGTGCGCGGTCAGCACGGCGACGGCGTCGGTCTGCTGGGCGCGTTCGGCGAGGGACTCACCGGCGATTTCCTGCCCGGCCAGGCTGTCCAGGAACAGCCGGGGCGAACCTTGCGGCAGCCGGTCAGTGAACCGGGCCGCCGCGTCGAACAGCGCCATCATCGCGTCCAGGTCGGCGTCGGCGACGGCTCCGGCCTGGCCGCCGGCCGCGCTGGCCTGCTGCCACCGCTGGGCCAGGCCGGATGCGTCCCACACCGCCCAGAGCGCGTCGTGCACGGTCCCCGCGACGGCGCTGCGCCGGGCCAGTTCCAGCAGCGCGGCCACCCGCCTGGCCGCGCTGACCGCCGCGGCCGCTGAGTCCCTGGTCCCGGACGCGCCCCCGGGAAGCCGGGCCTGCCCCCGCTCCGGGGCCGCCAGCCGCGCCGGCCCCGGCTCGCCCGATCCCGGCTCGCGCGTCCCCGGCTCGCCCGATCCGGGGGGCGGCACGTACTCGCCCGGCCAGCCGGCCAGCGTCAGCTCCCGGGGGTCCCGCAGTACCCGGGCCAGCGGCTCGGCCGGCGGCGGCTCGCCCGCGGCCTGGGCCGCGGCCCGCAGCGCCCGGCGCAGCCGCCGCAGCCCCAGCGCGTCGGTCCCGCCGAACGGCCCGGTCAGCAACTCCGCCGCGGTGTCCTCGGTGAGCGTGCCGGGCCGCAGCGCGCAGTTCAGCAGCATCAGCAGCGGGCGGGTGCCCGGCTCAGCGGCCAGCGGCAGCTCGTCGCCGGCCACGGCGGCGGGCACCCCGGCCGAGGCCAGCGCGCGCTGCAGCACCGGGACCTGCCGGGTCGCGGACCGGACCAGCACCGCCATCGATGACCAGGCCAGGCCGTCGATCAGGTGTGCCCGGCGCAGCGTGTCGGCGATCACCGCGGCTTCCTGGGTCACGCTCGCGGCGACGATGACCCGGACCGAGCCGGGATCAGCGCCGGGCAACGGGACCAGGCCACGATGATCGCGTTCGGCGCCCTGGTTTTTCGCGTCCTGCGCGGCGGGCAGCCTGCTCGTGATCCGCCGCGAGGCAGCGAGCAGCACCCGGCCGCTGCGCCGGCTCGTGCGCAGCGCGACCACCTCGGCCGGGCGGCCGTCGGGGGCCCGGAAGCGGTCGGGGAACCGCCGCATCGCGGTCACGTCCGCGCCGCGGAACCCGTAGATCGACTGATCCGGGTCGCCGACGGCGATCAGCTCGCGGCCATCGCCGGCCAGCGCGTGCAGCAGCAGTTCCTGGGCCGGGTCGGTGTCCTGGTACTCATCGACCAGGACAGCGTCGTAGGCTTGCCGCTCCCGGTCCCTGGTCGCGCCCCGGCTGAGCAGCCCCCCGGCGATCCGGATGATCTCGGCGTAGTCGTAGGCCGGGACCGGGGCGAGGTCGAACCGGGCCGCGTAGGAGTCAAGGAACCGCCCGGCGGCCATCCAGTCGTCGCGTTCGCGCAGCTCGCCGAGCCGGGTCAGGCCGCGCCCGTCCAGCCCGCGCTCGGCCGCCCGGAGCAGGAAGTCACGCAGCTCGGCCGCGAAGCCGCGGGTGGCGAGCGCGGGACGCAGCCGGCCGGGCCACTTCAGCCCGCCGTCCTCGGCCTCGCCCCGCAGCAACCGCCTGACCTCAAGCAGCTGCTCTGGACCTGGCAGCAGGGCGGGCGGCTCGTCCCCGGCCAGCGCGAACTCCCGGCGCACCAGGGCGTAGGCGTAGCTGTGGAAAGTGAGCGCCAGCGGCGCGCGGGTGGTACGGCGCAGCCGCATCGTGATCCGCTCGCGCAGCTCCTGCGCCGCCTTGCGGCTGAAGGTGAGTACCAGCACCCGGGCCGGATCGATCTCCCGGCGGCTGACCCGGTCCACGACGGCCTCGACGATGGTCGTCGTCTTGCCGGTGCCGGGCCCGGCCAGCACCAGCAGCGGGCCGCCGGCATGATCGACTACCCGGCGCTGGGCTTCATCCAGGCTGGGCGCCTGCGCGACTCGGGCCGGCCGGCGGACAAGCCGGTACGGCGGCAGCTGCCTATCCATGTCAGTTAGGCATTCCAGCAGAGCCTGCCGACATTCGCCGGGTGATTGGGCGGGTCAGTCCACGCCATTCCAGCGCGCCTGGCGCATGTCGATCCGGCCCGGGCGCCCGTCGGGACCCCGGCGCATCGGGGTGCTCTCGTCCCGGTAGTGCGCCAGCGCCGCTCGCTCGTGCCCGGCCAGCAGCGAGCCGTCGGCGTGCACGACCCGCCACCAGGCCACCCCGCCGCCCCACAGCGCCATGACCCGGCCTACCTGGCGCGGGCCGCCGGCTCCCAGGTACTCGGCGACGTCGCCGTAGGACATCACCCGGCCCGGCGGTATCGCCTCGGCCACGTCGAGGACCCGGCTGGCGTAGTCGCTGAGGTCCGGCCGGCCGGTCCCGGCTTGGTCCGCCGTCGTCCGGCCTTCTCTCGTCCGGCCTGCTGTCGTCCGGCCTGCTGTCGTCCGGTCCCCCGCGGTCCGGTTCGCTGCGGCCCGGCCTGCCGTCGTCCCGCCTGGAGCCGTCCGGCTTGGTGTCGCCCGGCCTGCCGTCGTCCCGCCTGGAGCCGTCCGGCCTGCTGTCGCCCGGCCTGCCGTCGTCCCGCCTGGAGCCGTCCGGCCTGCTGTCGCCCGGCCTGCCGTCGCCCCGCCTGGAGCCGTCCGGCCTGCTGTCGCCCGGCGGCCGGGTGTCATTCCGACGGCCAGCTCACGCTGTGCCGCTGCGGCGCGGCCGCGTGCTTGCCCCCGTGACCCGAAGGCGGCCCTCCTGGCCGGGCCGACAGGCCGGGGCTGGCCGACGGCACGCCGGGGCTGGCCGGCGGCACGCCGGAGCTGGTCGGCGGCACGCCGGAGCTGGCCGGCGGCACGCCGGGCCGGCCTGTGGCGGGACCGAACTGGCCGGCGGCAGGACGGGCGCGGCGAAGTAAGAATCCCCGCCGTCAGGAAAGGCCGGCGGGTCCGCGGCGGCCAGCTCGCCGGCCACGGCAGGCTGCCGGCGCATCGTGGCCAGGCGGCTGGTGGCGAAGACCACCGCGACCAGGCAGGTCAGCCCGAGCAGGCAGAACAGGATGAGCGCGGCCGGCCCCCTGGGGCCGATCGGCGGCCGCGGCGCGGCTTTCGGGCCGCCGCCGAAGTAGCTGCCCGGCTGGATCGCGCGGCGGGGCAGCCGCTTGTCGGCCAGCCGGGCCTGAGCCCACAGATGCCCGGCCGCGCCCAGCGCGGCCGGGGCGTCCACAGTGCCGAAACCGACCTCTGAGTCATAGCCACCGGACGGCGCGTTCGAGGCCGTGGTCGTGATGGCCTCGCGGACCAGTGACGGTGACAGGGACGGGTACCTGGCCTTGATCAGCGCGGCGACGCCCGCGGTCAGCGCGCACGCCGGGCTGGTCCCGCTGACCAGCCAGTACTTGCCGTCCGTGCCCTGGGCGGGCACCTTGACGCCGGGCGCGGCGATCTGCACGGACAGGTTGTCGCTGGAGAACCCGGCCGCCGTTCCGTCTCGCTTGACCGCCGCGACGCCCAGCACGCCGGGGTAGTCGGCCGGGAACGAGTACGGGGCGCTGCGGCCGTGCGCGGCGGCGGCCGCGCCTGAGTTGCCGGACGAGGCGACCACCACGATGCCGTGGTTGTAGGCGGCCTGCAGCGCCTGGCGGACCGAGAGGCTGGGCCGCCCGTATCCGAGCGACATGCTGATCACCCTGGCGTGGTGCGAAACGGCGTAGTTGATCGCCTCGGCCAGCTCGCGCTGCACCCGGGCCTGCGACTCGTGCTGGTACCGGGTGTAGCCGGGATCCTGCTGGTCAGTAATCACCCGGATCGACAAGATATTGGCGTGCGGGGCGACCCCGATGATGCCGCTGTCGCCGCCGTCATCCCCGTGGCCGGCGATCAGCGAGGCCATCCAGGTGCCGTGCATGCCCCAGTCCGCGCTGGACGACGGGGTCCCGACGCCGGTCAGGTCAGGGCCGGAGGTCACCGAGCCGACCAGGTCGGACACATTCGGGTTGACGCCGCTGTCGATGACCGCGACGGTCACTCCGCGGCCCTGGCTGACCGGCCAGGCCTGCTGGGCGTGCAGGGCGTCCAGCACCCAGAGCTGATCATCGCGCACCGTGTCCGCGCAGGCCGGCCCGGACCAGATCGCCAGCGATGCGACCGCGGCCAGCGTGGCCAGGGGCAGCAGCGCGAGCCAGGCGCGGAGCCTGCTCATCCGGTGGCTCAGCATCCGGGGCTTCCGGGGCAGCGGGGCGTGGCCGGCTGCGCCCCGAGCGGCAGCACCACCGCGTCCGCGACCCCGTTCGCGACGCTGGACATCTCCTGCGCGGCGTAGCTGTCGGAGGCCAGCGAGACGTGCGGCATGCCATCGGAATACCCGGCCGTGGACATGACCAGGTACGGGCCCACGTTCCCGGCCCAGGACAGCTGACGCTGAGCATCGCCGAACGATGCCGCCAGGGTGTCGGGAAACGCCATCGTGCGCACGCCCGCGCCGAGCCGCTCACCGTGCGACAGCTTGCTCGCGGCCGCGCTGGCGGCCGGGGTGCTGGGCAGCACGGCCAGCCCCACGGTGATCACCATGCTCGCGGTCGAGTCGATGTAGGTGGCCCTGAGCACCGCCGTGCAGCCCCGGGCGTCCAGCACCTGCGCCGCGGCCGGGTCCGTCGCGGCCCGGCAGCTCGCCTGCTTGGCGATGCCGATCCGGTGGGCGGTCAGCGTCAGCCCTGAACCGGACGCGAGCGAGTAACCGGGCAGCTGGTAGCTGATCTCCGCCGGGAAGATCTGGCTGGCGGGACGGGTCAGCCAGCGCCGGGCGGTCTCCCAGTTCATGATCTGCTGCTGCTGGGCGCTGCTGAACTTGCGCGGGAGCAGCTGGCCGGCCACCCCGGCCGCCGATACGGTCAGCCCGACCAGCCCGAGGACGAGCACCGCCAGGATGATGCCAAGCCGCCAGCGGGGACTGGGCGCCCCGGCGGAGGCCAGCCGCCGCGGCAGGCGGACGGTGCTCGCCGGGTACGGCACGCTGGGCACCGGGATGGCCTGGGTGATCAGCGTGGGGCTATCCTCGTCGCCCGGGTAGTCCGGCTGCATCGCCACACCGAAATGCTACGGCCTGCTCCGCGCTAACGTGCCGCCAGCGGACAGGTTTCACGCGCCCGGCGGGGCGCTCAGTAGGCCGGCAGCGACGGATCGACCTGGTTGATCCAGGCGAGCACGCCGCCGCCCAGGTGCACCGCGTCGGAGAACCCGGCGTTCTTGCACCACCGCCAGGCACTCGGCGCTGCGCGCGCCGCTCTTGCAGTGCAGCACGATCCGCCGGTCCTGCGGGAGCCGCTCCAGGGCCGCCCCGGACAGGAACTGGTCCTTGGGGATGAGCACGGAACCGGGGATGGAGACGATCTCGTACTCGTTCGGCTCCCTGACGTCCACCAGGAAGATGTCCTCGTCGCTGTCGAGCAGGTCCTTGAGCTCCGCGGCGGTGATCGTCGAGCCGGACGCGGCCTTCTGCGCGTCCTCGCGACACCGCGCCGCAGAACGCCTCGTAGTCGATCAGCTCGGTGATCGTCGGGTTCTTACCGCAGACCGGGCACTCAGGGTCCTTCCTGATCTGCAGCGACCGGTAGCTCATCTCCAGCGCGTCGTAGATCATCAGCCGCCCGGCGAGCGGCTCGCCGATGCCGGTGATGACCTTGATGGCCTCATTGACCTGAATCGACCCGATGGACGCGCACAGCACGCCCAGCACGCCGCCTTCGGCGCAGGATGGCACCATCCCCGGCGGCGGCGGCTCGGGGTACAGGCAGCGGTAGCACGGCCCGTGCTCGGCCCAGAACACGCTGGCCTGCCCGTCGAAGCGGTAGATCGAGCCCCAGACGTAGGGCTTGCCCAGCAGCACGCACGCGTCGTTCACCAGGTACCGGGTGGCGAAGTTGTCGGTGCCGTCGACGATCAGGTCGTACGGGGCGAAGATCTCCAGCGCGTTGTCGGAGTCGAGCTGCGTCGTTGTGCAGCACCACGTTGACGTTCGGGTTGATCTCCTTGATGCTGTCCCGCGCGGACTCGGCCTTCGGCCGGCCGATGTCGGACTGCCCGTGGATGACCTGGCGCTGCAGGTTCGACTCGTCAACCACGTCGAAGTCGACGATGCCCAGCGTGCCGACGCCCGCGGCGGCCAGGTAGAGCAGGGCCGGCGAGCCCAGCCCGCCCGCGCCCACGCACAGCACCTTCGCGTTCTTGAGGCGTTTCTGCCCGGTCATCCCGATCTCCGGGATGATCAGATGCCGTGAGTAACGCCGCACTTCATCGACGGTGAGCTCAGCGGCCGGGGTGACCAGCGGTGGCAGCGACACTGCGTTTCTCCAGGACAGGCCCGCCATGGCGGGCGCTTGGGGTCGGCTCGGGACTCCTGTCAGTCTCACCGGTTCTCAACCAGGCGGGCCGGCCAGGCATTCCGCGCCCGAGGGCACGCGGGCGGGCGCCGGACTGTCACTGGCGTCGAGTACAACTCGACACATGCCCGAATCCGCGCCCAGCCCGGCGGCGACCCCCGGCCGCGGCCTGGTCAGGCGTATCGCTCTGCAGCCGGCCCGGGGCGTCCGGGGCCCGGCCCGCCACCCGCCCTAGTCCCTGCGGAGGTCAGATGCCAACCGAGCCGACGAACCCAACGCCGGCCCGCTCCTGCGGGTCACTGCGCCCGCAGGTGCTGCCGTTGTTACCGGGCCCGGCCCGGCCGCCCGGCTCGCGGCAGCCGCTGCCCGACGCGGGCGGGGTCCGGCGGCTGGTGGTACCGGATTCCGCGCCGCCCTACGACGACGAGCTCCGGCCTGCCCGGGGCGCGCCACCCCGAAGGCCCCGTGGCGTCCCTGGCCGGCCGGAAGTCCGGGACGGCCCTGGCCGGCCGGAAAGCCGGGGCGTCCCTGGTGGGCCGGAAGTCCGGGACGGCCGGGACCCTGACGGCCCGGACGGCCGGGACGTTACTGGCACGGCGTCGCGGGCCGGCCGCCCGGCTGGCGGACCGGACCCGGCGGACGGCTGGCCAGGCCAGTTCGCGCAGGTCCTGGCCGAGACACTGGCCGGATCCCGGCCCGCGCGGCAGATCGTGCCGTGGACCACGATCGCGGCCCGCCAGCGCATCCGGCAGCTCGGCCCGACGCTGATGGCCGGGCAGCGGCCCCTGGTCCGGCGGGTGGTGACCGCGCAGCCCGCGGCCGGCGTGGTGGAGATGACCGTCGTGGTCAGCTTCGGGGCCCGCACCCGGGCGCTGGCCGTCCGGCTGGAACGCGACCGCGAGCGGCAGCCAGGCCGGTGGCTCTGCACGGGAGTCAGCAGAGCCGGCCCATGACGCCACCGCCCGGCCATCGAAGCCGCCTGAGCCACCGGTCCGGCGCTACCGGTTACGCGGGTCGCCGTGGCACTGCTTGTACTTCTTGCCCGACCCGCACGGGCACGGCGCGTTCCGGCCGACCCGGGAGTAGTCGCTGCCGCCGGCCGACTCGGTGCGCTGTTCAGCCTGCCCGGGAACGTCCTCACTGGGCGCGGAGTACTGCAACTTGCCAGGCCGCCGCGGCTTGCCCAGCCCCGGAGCGGCCAGCCCCGGAGCGGACGACCCGGGTGCGGACAACCCCGGTGCGCCCGCGCCGGCATCCGGCCGCCCGCCCGCCGGCGCGCCGGCGCCGCGGCCCGCCTGCCCGCCACCCGGACGAGTCCCGGCAGAACGGCCGGCGCCGCGCGCCCGCCGGGCCCGCGCCCGCCGGTATCGACCGCGGCGGGATCGGCTTCCCGGTCCTCCAGGACCGGGCTCTCCTGCACCTCGACCTGCAGGTGGAACAGGTTCCCGACCGAGTCCTCCTTGATGCCCTCCTTCATGGAGTCGAACATCTGGTAGCCCTCGTTCTGGTACTCCACCAGCGGGTCACGCTGCGCCCAGGCGCGCAGCCCGATGCCCTCGCGCAGGTAGTCCATCTCGTACAGATGCTCGCGCCACTTGCGGTCCAGGACCGCGAGCACGACGCGCCGCTCCAGGTCCCGCATGATCTCGGGGGTGACCTGCGCCTCGCGCCGCTCGTAAGCGTCCCGCGCGTCCTGCCGCATCGTCTCGGTGATGAACTCGCCGGACAGGCCAGCCCGCTCGCCGCCGGCTTCCTCGATGATCGCGTCTGGCGTGATCCCCGCCGGGTACAGCTTGCCGAACGCCCGCCAGAGCTGATCCAGGTCCCATTCCTCAGGGAAGCCCTCGCTGGTGGCGGCGGCCACGTAGCCGCCGATCACGTCGTCCATCATGGCCAGGATCTGCTCGCGCATATCCGCGCCTTCGAGCACCTGATGGCGCTCGCCGTAGATGACGTGCCGCTGCCGGTTCATCACGTCGTCGTACTTCAGTACGTCCTTCCTGATCTCGAAGTTCTGCTGCTCGACCTGGGTCTGGGCGGACCTGATCGACCGGCTGACCGTCTTGGACTCGATCGGCACGTCCGGCGGCGTCTTCAGCCATTCCATGATGTGCGCGACCTTGTCCGCGTTGAACATCCGCATCAGGTCGTCCTCGAGCGACAGGTAGAACCGGGACTCCCCCGGGTCGCCCTGCCGGCCCGACCGGCCGCGCAGCTGGTTGTCGATGCGCCGCGACTCGTGCCGCTCGGTGCCCAGGACGTACAGGCCGCCGGCGGCCGACGACCGTGTCGTGCTCCTCGGCCACGGCCCGCCGGGCCTTCTCGACCGCCTCGGGCCAGGCCGCCTCGAAGTCCTCCGGCGTCTCCACCGGGGACAGGCCGCGCTGGTGCAGTTCCAGGTCGGCGATGAACTCCGGGTTGCCGCCGAGCATGATGTCGGTGCCGCGCCCGGCCATGTTGGTGGCCACCGTCACCGCGCCCTTGCGGCCGGCCTGGGCGACGATCGCCGCCTCCCGCTCGTGGTACTTCGCGTTCAGGACCTCGTGCGCGACGCCCTTGCGCTTGAGCATCCTGGACACCAGCTCGGACTTCTCCACGCTGGTCGTGCCCGACCAGGACCGGCTGGCCCGCGGCGTGCCGCTCGGCGATGTCATCGACGCAGGCCTCGAACTTGGCCTGCACCGTCTGGTACACGATGTCGGGCTGGTCGTCCCTGACCATTGGCTTGTTGGTGGGGATCGGCACCACGCCGAGCTTGTAGGTCTGGTGGAACTCGTTGGCCTCGGTCTGGGCGGTACCGGTCATCCCGGCCAGCTTTTCGTAGAGCCGGAAGTAGTTCTGCAGCGTGATCGTGGCCAGCGTCTGGTTCTCGTCCTTGATCTGCACGCCTTCCTTGGCCTCGATGGCCTGGTGCATGCCCTCGCTGTAGCGGCGCCCGTGCAGCATGCGCCCGGTGAACTCATCGACGATCAGGACCTCGCCGCCGATAATGACGTAGTCCTTGTCCTTCTTGTACAGTTCCTTGGCCTTGAGCGAGTTGTTCAGGAAGCTGACCAGCGGCGTGTTGACCGACTCGTAGAGGTTGTCGATGCCGAGCCAGTCCTCGACCTTCTCCACGCCTGACTCTAGGATCCCGACGGTCTTCTTCTTCTCGTCGACCTCGTAGTCCCCTTCGCCGTCCTCGCCGCGCCGCAGCCGGGGCGCGATCTTGGCGAACTCGAGGTACCAGCCGGCTGTTCTGGTCCGCGGGCCCGCTGATGATCAGCGGGGTGCGCGCCTCGTCGATGAGAATGGAGTCGACTTCGTCGATGATGGCGAAACTATGTCCGCGCTGGACGCATTCCTCCAGCCCCCAGGCCATGTTGTCCCTGAGGTAGTCGAAGCCGAACTCGTTGTTGGTGCCGTACGTAATGTCGGCCTGGTACTGCTTGCGCCGCTCATCGGTTTCCATCTGGGCCAGGATCACGCCCACCTCCAGGCCCAGGAAGTGGTGAATCCGGCCCATCCATTCGGCGTCCCGCTTGGCCAGGTAGTCGTTGACGGTGACAATGTGCACGCCCTGCCCGGCCAGCGCGTTCAGGTAGGCGGGCAGCACGCCGGTCAGGGTCTTGCCCTCACCGGTCTTCATCTCCGCGATGTTGCCCATGTGCAGCGCGGCGCCGCCCATCAGCTGGACGTCGAAGTGCCGCTGGCCCAGGGTCCGCTTGGCGGCCTCGCGCACGGCGGCGAACGCCTCGGGCATCAGGTCATCCAGGGACTCCCCGTCGGCGTGGCGCTGCCTGAACTCCGCGGTCTGCGCCTTCAGCTCGGCGTCGCTGAGAGCCGCGAAATCCTCTTCGATCGAGTTGACCTGCGACGCGATCCGCTTGAGCTTGCGGAGGAGCTTGCCTTCGCCTGCGCGAAGGACACTATCGATAATGACTGGCACTTCTCTTCGCGCTCCTCGCGGATCGACTGGTTGCTGACCGGTTTGCCGCGCTGTGGCAGTCGGGGTAACGCTTGCCGCGCAGGTCGATTGCGCAACGGCTCACCAGCACACCGTATATACAGCCATGGTAGGCGAGACGCGAAGCGAATCCGAGCCCATCGTCGGCGGGCAGACAGGGGCCGGGTACGCGCGCCTGCCGGGCCCTCGCCACAATGATAGGCACAGCGGGTCAGCAGGACGGGCGAACCGGCCGCACGAGAGGAGCAGCGCTCATGTCGAACCAGGTGGAGCCGGGCACCATCGGCGCCACGCCGGAGCAGGACGGGTTCGGCGCTGCCGCGCCCGCCGCGGGCCAGCCTCAGGCCGGGCCGCTGGCCGGCCTGAACCAGGAACCCGACAGCCCCTGGGCGCCGCCGCGGCCCTACCACGGCCGCCCGGTGTCATGGGTCGCGGTGTCCCTCATCACGATCGCGTTCCTGGCCGGCGGGCTGGCCCTGGTGTTCGGGCCGACCTGGTGGCTGTTCTGGGTCAGCCTGGGCGTGGCCGCGGTCGGCGCGCTGATCGCGATGGCCACCAACATTTTCGAGGACTGGTATTAAGCCGGTCACCATAAACCCGGCCGGAACGCTATGCCCCGCTCCATCCCGCCGGCACCCGGCAGTCCCGTCGCCCGGCCCGCGGCGAAATGTCGTAGCCGGCGGCTAAGCTCCCGTGCGTGGCCCGCCCCCCTATACCGGCACCCGAACTGACCATCACGCCCGATGACGCGCGCCTGCTGACGCTGCGGGCGCAGGGGCTGATCGGCACCGGAGCCCGGCGCGGCGGGGTGCCCGGGATGCTGCGCCGGATCGGCGCGGTCCAGCTGGACACCATCAGCGTGCTGGCCCGCTCGCACGAGCTGGTCGCCTACGCCCGGCTCGGCCCGGTCCCCAGGGAGCGGATCGAGCGGGCCTACTGGCACCCGAGCCAGCCGGACGCGTTCGAGTACTGGTCGCACGCGGCGTGCATCCTGCCCATCGAGGAGTGGCCGTATTACGGGTTCCGGCGCCGGGCGTTCCTGGCCCGGGGCCTGCGCTGGCATGAGGTGCCCGAGCGGACCTGCCAGGACGTGCTGATCCGGCTGCAGGCCGAGGGCCCGCTGACCGCGACCCAGCTCGGCGGGGCCAAGCGCGGCGGCGAATGGTGGGACTGGTCGGAGACGAAGATCGCGGTCGAGTGGCTGCTGGACACCGGCCAGGTCATCTGTACCCGGCGGACCGGCTGGCGCCGCGTGTATGACCTGCCCGGGCGGGTACTGCCCGCGGCGCTGCTGGACGCCGAGCCCTCGGACGCCGAGTGCGTCATCCGCCTGGTCGCGACCGCCGCCCGGGCGCTCGGCGTGGTCACCCGGGCCGACTTGCTCGACTACCAGCGGCTGCGCAGCCTGGGGGCCGGGCTGATCGAGCAGGCCATCACGGTCGAGGAAGCCGCCGAGAAAGCCGGCCTGATCCCGGTGTCGGTCGCCGCGCCCGCCGCGGGAGGCGGCCCGGCGCGGAGCCGGAGCCGGGCTGAGACAGCGACCGGCCGACCCGGCGGACAGGCCGCGCCGCCCGCTGCGGCCTGGGCCGATCCCGAGGCGCTGGCCGCGCTGAGCGACCCGGCCGCGGGGCGGCACCGGGTCACGCTGCTGTCGCCGTTCGACTCGCTGGTCTGGGACCGGAAGCGGACGCTGCGGATGTTCGGGTTCGAGCACAGCCTGGAGGCCTACGTGCCGAGGGCCAAGCGCGTGCACGGCTACTTCGCCATGCCGCTGCTGGCGGGCGGCCAGCTGGTCGGCCGGGTCGATCCGGCCCGGGAAGGGCGCACCCTGGTGGCCCGCCAGCTGTCGGTCCACTCGGCGGCGGCGGCCGCCGCGATGGCCCGGGCGTTGCGGGACGCGGCAGGCTGGGTCGGCTGCGACAGCATCGCCGTCGGCCAGGTCGCGCCGCCCCGGCTGGAGCAACGCGTGCGCCGCGAGGTCGCCGCCGTCAGCTGAACTCGATCAGCTTCTCCCGCACCGCGACCATGACGGCCTCCATCCGCGAGTGGATCTGCAGCTTCTCCAGGATGTTGCGGACGTGGTTTTTCACCGTGTTCTCGGAGATGAACAGCTCCTTGGCGATGTCGCGGTTGTTCATCCCCCTGGCGACCAGCTTGAGCACCTGCATCTCCCGGTCGGTGAGCTTGGGCGCGGGTACTTCCTGGGCCCGGGGCTCGCTTTCGCGGCGGGCCAGGGTCGCGAACTCGGTGAGCAGTTTGCCTGCCATCGACGGATTGATCAGGGACTGTCCGCCATATACGGCCCGAACCGCCTCGGCCACCTCATCCAGCGGGATGTCCTTGAGCAGGTAACCGCTCGCCCCGGCCCGGATCGCCTCGAACAGGTCTTCTTCCTCGTCGCTGATCGTCAAGATGATGATCTTGGCGCTGGGCGCGGCCTCCTTCATGGCCCGGCACGCCTCGATCCCGCTGCTGCGCGGCATCCGGATGTCCATCAGGACCACGTCGGGAAGTGACTCGGCCGCCTTCTCCACCGCTTCGGTCCCGTCGCTGGCCTGGCCGACCAGCTCGATGTCCGGCTCCTGCTCCAGGACCATCTCCAGGCCGCGGCGGAACAGCGCGTGGTCATCAACGATCATGCTGCGGATCGGGTCAGACCGCAGCGAGGCGTCCGGCGGCGGCGACTCACCCGCCTGGCTCTCGCCCATGAGACCTCCTCGCGCCGCGGATCAGGGCCCTGCTGGCCTGGGCATTCGCGCCCGGGACCGGGCCACCCCGGCCCGGCTGCCCGGCTCTAGGCCGCCAGGCAGGCGGCAAGGCCCGGATCCGCTGTGTCGTGTGATCAAACTCTTACCGACCTGGGCTCGCTACGCAAGCGCGCCACCCGGCCGGCCGTCAGGCTCCGTCCCGGCCCGGCGGCGAAGGTCAGCCCGCCGCCGCATCGCTAGCTCGGCGCAGGCCCTCGGCGGGGCTGTCGGCCACCGCCCCCCGGTGCCGCGCGTCCGCCGCCTCCTCGACCAGCCGGATGACCCCGTACTGGTAACCGCGGCGCCGGTAGACCACGCTCGGGCAGCCGTCCCCGGCGTCCCTGAACAGGAAGAAGTCGTGCCCTACCAGCTCCATCTCGAACAGGGCCTGGTCGATCGCCATCGGCCGGGCCAGGTGGAACTTCTCCCGCACGACCAGCGGCCCGTCACCTTCCATCTGGATCGGCACCAGATCGTCGTCGACCGTGATCGCGTCGCCGGCTTCGGCGGGCTCGATCGTCGTTTCCCCGGCCGCGCCCCGGCCGGCTCTGCGGCCGTCAGCCTTGCTGCCGTCCGTTCCGCGGCCGGCCATCGCGGTCCGCTCCGCGGTGGGCGCGGCGGTCCGCTGCGCGGTACTCGCGGGCGGGCCCGCGGGCGAACCTGACCTGGCCGGGGGCACCGGTATCCGGGCGGGCTGGCCCGGCCCGGCCGGCTCACCGGCGGCGGGCTCCTGCTCGCCCGGCTCACCCGGCTCACCCGGCCGGCTCACCGGCGGCACCGCGCGGCGGGCCTTGCGCCGGTCGCCGGCCCGGCGCAGCCGGGACTCCAGCTTGGCCAGCGCCAGGTCCAGCGCGGCGAACCGGTCCTGGCCCGCGGCCTCAGCCCTGATGGCGGGCCCCCGGGAGGTGATCGTCAGCTCGACGCGCTCGCGCCGGTCCGCCTGGCGCGGGTTGTGCTCGGCCGATACCTCAACGTCGACCCTGATCGCCTTCTGGTCTAGTTTCCCGACCCTGGTGAGCTTCGCTGTCGCCCGCTCGCGGAACCGCTCCTGCACGTCGGTGTGCCGGCCCTTGAAGATGATGTCCACTCCGGTACCCCCTTCTCGCCCGCGTGAAGGTGGCACCCGCCCGGCCGACCTGGTCTTCGACCCCACATTCGCCTGCTGAGGGGCTCGCGGCCACCTTGTGCCACTACTACCCTTCTCCCTACCCAGAGGACGTCGGATCCCCCGGCGAGGCAGGACTTACTTCTAAGCCGCACCGTGATCAGTCGACAAGAAGTCGCCTTACGTGGGCCGTTTCGCCTGCGGCTGGCATCGGCTTGCCGGAGCGAGCCTCCCGTTCGCGGGGAGGCCCTCCCGGCGCAACCACGGACCCGGGCGGGTGCCATGACACGACGCTAGCCTTAGAAGACGCTGCTGTCAGGTGGGCATTTCGGCCAGGCTCAGCCCGGGTAGGCGGGACTGCTGCCCGCCATCGGGACCGGCTGCCACGGCGCGTCCAGGCCAGGTGAGACAGCCAGGTTGCCGTTGGACAGCCCCACCGCCAGCTCCGTGCCGTCCGAGGTGACAGAGATCGTGCCGGGCAGGGTGGCGATCGGGCGGGGCTGGCCGCCGTTCAGCGGGATCTCCACCAGCTGCGCCTGCGCTCCCGGGTGGGTCAAGACGATGAGGTGATCCGCGTCATACCAGGTCAGGTCCTGGGGCGCGGAGATCTGCGCGCCGATGGCCACCGTATCGCCGATGGAGGCCACCAGCCGGCTGGTGTGGGTGATGGCCGCGAGCAGAACCTGGGAACCGCCGCCGGGGACCTGGACGATCATCGCGACCCGGACGCCGTCGGGCGCGACCCGGAAATCGGTCAGATGGTCGCGCGGCTGGACCGACTTCGGGTTGATCTCCTGCGAGCCAGCGCCGGGCAGCAGCATCCACACCGTGCTGGCGCTGGCTACCCACAGGTAACCCTGTCGATCCCAGCTCAGCGAGGTGAAGATGATGCCGCCGAGGCGCTGCCCGGACAGCGGGGCGTCCCGGCTCAGGTCGCCGATGTAAACGGTCTTGCGGTCCTGGGACAAGCCAGCCAGCGAGCCCTCGTCCGGCTCGACCGCGATGTCACTGAGCGGGGGCACCGAGCTGCCCCCGGCCTGGCCGGGCAACCGGGCCTGCCCCGACCTTGCCCGGGCCCGGCCGCGGCGGCCCGGCGTGCTTGCCCAGCGACAGCTCCTTGACCTCGCCGAACCGGCTGATGAAATACGGGCCCGAGGCGGCGGCCTGGGACGGAACCCAGTCCTGGTACAGCTTCGGCTGCAGGTACGGGCCCGCGTTGAGGGTCAGCGTGCGGCCGTTGATCTCGATCGCGACCAGGCCGATGGCGGCCGGGCCGTAGGACGTGCTGGTCAGCGTCCAGACCAGCTGCGCCGCCAGCTGCGCTTGCTGCTCCCGGGTCAGGGCGGTCATCGCCGCGGCGGGCACGGACAGGTCGACCGTCGCGTTCGGGCCGTTGATCCGGACCGGCCCGACCAGCCTGGTGCCGCGCGGGAACGCGGTGCGCGCCGCCCCGGCCAGCCAGCCCCGCGGGTTGCCGAGCAGCCCAGTCACCAGCCGGGTGGCCATGTCGCTCACGGTGTCGTTCTGCGGGACGAAAACCGGATCGGGGACCAGGAGGAGCCCGGGCGGATCGAGGAAGTACAGGTTGCGCTGCTGGTAGACACGTTCGAGCTCATCCTTGGTGAGCATCAGCTGGGAGGTGGGCAGCTGGCTGATCCGCCAGCTGTTGCCCGCATTGACCAGCGTGAAGGTGTACTTGTTCTTGGCCTGCGGCCTGCCGGCTGCTTGCCTGCCGTCGCGGTGGTCAGGTACTGGCCGGCCCCGGTCAGCGTGGCCAGCTGCGCCCTGATGACGTTGACCTGCGTCACCTTGCTGCTGGGCTGCTCCGGCTGGCGTTTCGGCTCGTTCTGCACCGGCGAGATGTTCCCCAGGTCGCCGACCACGGTCACCGAGCCGTTCGGGTGCCAGGCTGCCGGCTTCCGACGGGGTCAGGAACGAGCGGGCGATCGCGTAGTCATTCGCGAAACTGGCGCTGGCGGCCAGGAAGCCGGCCACGATCTCGGCCGGCGTCCAGCCCTTGCCCGGCCCGGCCGGGTCCAGCTGCGGCTGCTCCTGGTTCTGCTCGTTGCCGCCCTGCGAGATGTTGACTTCATGGACGTTCCCAGTGGTCGAAACCAGCGCGCAGCCGCTCGCGGCCAGTGCCAGGGCCGCGGCGCACCAGCCGCGGGCCGCCGCCCTGCGCAGCGGCCGCCCGGCCCTAGCCACGGGATCCCGCCTCGGGGCCCGCCGAGGGCCCGGCCGCGGAGCCGGCCCGGGCCGGGCCGGGCATGACGCGCGCCGCGCCGGGCAGGGCCGCTGGCTCGTCCGCCCGCTCCGCGTCGTCGGGGACCAGCGGCAGCGGCGAGCCCAGCAGGGCCGCGCCCGCCGCCCGGGGCAGGGTCAGCCGGAACTGCGCGCCCAGTGCGATCTCGCCCCACGCCTCCAGCCAGCCGCCGTGCAGCCGGGCGTCTTCGAGCGCGATCGACAGCCCCAGGCCGGTGCCGCCGGTGGTCCTGGCCCGGGCCGGGTCGGCCCGCCAGAACCGGTCGAAGACCAGGTGCACCTCATCGGCGGCCAGCCCCACCCCGTAGTCCCGCACCGCGACCGCCACGGCGCCTGAGTCCGCGGCCACAGTGACCAGCACGTCCCGGCCGTCGCCGTGCTCGACCGCGTTGACCAGGAGATTGCGCAGGATGCGCTCGACCCGCCTGCGGTCGACGTCGGCCACGCAGGGCTCGGCGGGCAGCCGGAACTCGATCCGCGCCCCGCGCCGCTCGGCCAGCTGCTGCGCCACGTCGGCCGAGTTCCTGGCCAGGTCGCAGATGTCGGCAGGCTCCGGATCGAGGGTCGCGACGTTGGCGTCGTACCGGCTGATCTCCAGCAGGTCGACCAGCAGCGCCTCGAACCGTTCCAGCTGGCTCAGCAGCAGCTCCGCCGACCGGGCCGGGGCCGCGCCCATCTCGCCGCGGGACGCGAACAGCACGTCAGCCGCGATCTTGATGGTGGTCAGCGGGGTCCGCAGCTCATGCGACACGTCGGAGACGAACTGGCGCTGGGCCTGGCTCAGCTCCTCGAGCTGCTGCATCTTCTCCTGGAGGCTGGCCGCCATGGCATTGAACGACGTGGCCAGGACGGCCAGCTCGTCCGATCCGCGGACCGGCATCCGCTCGTCGAGATTGCCATCGCGCAGCAGCTCCGCGCCCTCGGCCGCCTGCCGGACCGGCGCCACCACCCAGCGGGTGACGAGCCAGGCGATCGCGGCCAGCAGTACCACCAGCGCCAGGCCGACCAGCAGCAGGATGCTGCGCACCAGCACCAGGCTGTTCAGCTCCGAGGTCAGCGGGAAGAAGTAATACAGCTGGTAGTAGCTGCCCAGCGGGGCTCCGTAGAAGAAGCCAGGCACCGACCCCTGGCCGTTCACCTTCTCCAGGTTGCCTACCGAGTAGCTCAGCTTGTTCTGGACGCCGGTTTCCTGCAGCCGGTCGACGTTGCTGATCAGCTCGGGCGGGATGCTGACCGTGGACCGGGTGGCCGCGGCATCGGGCAGGACCGGCTTGCCCCGCTCGTCCGGTGCGAGCAGCATCCAGATGGTGTAGTCAGCGGACCCGTCCTTGGCCTGGAGCTGCAGCGGTCAGCGCGTACATCTGGCTGTCGCTCTGGGCTCCGGGGCTGCTGCTCACCCACGGCTGGGCCTCGGCGGTGAGCACGCCTGCGGCGGCCAGGCTCCCGGCCCGCTGAGCCTCAGTCTGCAGCACCGCGCTGGCGATCTGCGACATCAGGAACCAGCCGAGCAGGGTCACCACGACGCCTGAGGTCACCAGCGTGGTGGCCACCACGCGCAACTGCAGCGACTGACGCCACAGCGCGGTGAACGCGTCGGCCGCCGCCGTGGCCCGGCCGGGCAGCGCGACGGCCAGCCGCCGGCCGTAGCGAACCCCGCGCCCGAGCGAGGTTATCGCCCGCTCAGCCAGCACCGCCAGCGGCCCGCCGGGCCGTGCGGCATCGCCAGAGCCAGCCGGGTGCGCCTGGCTCCCGGCTGATTCGCTGGTCGCTGCTCCCCTCATGACCCTTCTTCGCTGACCGACCGCTGACCGGCTGGCCGGAACACGGCTCGCCCGGCCGAGTCGCTGATCAGCCCGGCCCCGCCTTGTATCCCACGCCGCGGACCGTCACGACGATCTCGGGACGCTCGGGATCTTTCTCGATCTTGGCCCGCAGCCGCTGCACGTGCACGTTGACCAGGCGGGTGTCGGCCGCGTGCCGGTAACCCCAGACCTGCTCCAGCAGCACCTCCCTGGTGAACACCTGGCGCGGCTTGCGCGCCAGGGCCACGAGCAAGTCAAACTCCAGCGGCGTGAGATTGAGGGGCAGGCCGGCCCGGGTGACTGCGTGGCCCGCCACGTCGATGCTGACGTCGCCGATCTGCAGCATTTCCGGGGCCGGGTCGTCGGTCCGCCGGAGCCGGGCCCTGACCCGCGCGATCAGCACTTTGGACTGGAACGGCTTGACGATGTAGTCGTCGGCGCCCGACTCCAGGCCCAGCACCACGTCCACCGTGTCGCTCTTGGCGGTGAGCATGACGATCGGCACCCCGGATTCGGCGCGGATCTGCCGGCACACATCGATGCCGTCCATCCCGGGCAGCATCAGATCCAGCAGGACCAGATCCGGCCGGGATTCACGGAACACGTCCATGGCCTTGTCGCCGTCAGCGACGAAAGTAGGCTCAAATCCCTCACCGCGGAGCACGATTCCCAGCATCTCGGCGAGAGCTGCGTCATCATCGACGACTAGCACGCGACCTTTCATAAGCCCCATCGTTCCACGTAAGCGGCGGCCTTGGGACTGTCCAGCTGGTCCTGTCCCTGGCCCAGGACACGCAGGGTACCCGCTGACACAGGGTGAGCGGCGCCCCGTTCTGTCACGATCGCACTAATGAGCTCCGGCGGCGTGACATCAAATGCCGGGTTATATCCGGGAGTACCAGCAGGCGCGATACTCACTCCGGCCAGGCTGGTCACTTCCTCGGCCGCCCGCTGTTCCACTTCGATCGCCGCGCCGTCCGGCGTGTTGAAGTCCACCGTGGACATGGGGGCAACGACGACGAATGGCACCTTATGGTGGCGGGCCAGCACCGCGAGGCCGTAGCTGCCCACTTTGTTGGCCACGCTGCCGTCCGCGGCGATCCGGTCCGCGCCGATCAGGACGATGTCGACCTGGCCGGCCGCGAACAGCGACGCGGCCGCCGCGTCAGCCAGCACCGCGTGCGGCAGCCCGGCCCGCCTGGCCTCGTACGCGGTGAGCCGCGCGCCCTGCAGCAGCGGCCGGGTTTCGTCGATCCACAGCTGGGCCAGCCGCCCGGCCTGGTGCGCCGCGAGGATCACCGCGAAGGCAGTTCCCTGACCGGCCGAGACCAGGGCCCCGGTGTTGCAGTGGGTCAAGATCCTGGCCGGCCCGGGTATCAGCGTGAGCCCGTGCCGCGCCATGGCCGCGCTCGCCTGCGCATCGGCCGCCGCGATCGATTCCGCCTCGGCGACGGCAGCCCGCGCGGCTATGCGTTCGGCATCGGGGTTTCGCGCCCGTGCCGCCGTTCCGGCCGGCCCTGGCTCCGGCCAGGCCCGTGGTTCCGGCCAGGCCCGTGGCTCCGGCCAGGCCCGTGGCTCCGGCCAGGCCCGTGGCTCCGGCCAGGCCCGTGGCTCCGGCCAGGCCCGTGGCTCCGGCCGGCCCGTGGTTCCGGCCGGCCCCGTGATTCCGGGCGGCGCCGTGGTTTCCGCTTGCAGCGCGTGCTGGTAGGCCGCCAGTACCCGCCTGGCCCCCCAGCCCAGGTTGACCGCGGTGGGCCGGGCGCTTTCGATCGCTGCCGCGGCGCTGGCCACGTCGTCACCGCGGGCCGCCGCGAGCGCGACGCCGAAGGCCCCGGCTACGCCAAGCAACGGCGCGCCCCGCACCACCAGGCGGCTGATGGCCGACACCAGCGCCGGAACGTCGGCGCAGGTGACGATGGCCTCCTCGGCCGGCAGCCGGGTCTGGTCCAGTAGCTCGATGGCCGGCCCGGCGGGCGGGTCCAGCCAGCGCAGCGCGGGAATGCTCACACGGCCAGTGTGCAGCGAGGCTGCCCAGGACGCGAGCCTTGGTGATCTAGCTCCCGGGCGGCCCTGGGCCGCCGCGGCCACCTTTGAACTGGGAAAAAGCCCTCGATGGCGGCCTGGCCCCGGCGAGACGGATATCAATTCGCAACCATTTGCGGGATTTCGTGCCATCGTCACTGCCCGGGCGGGCCGTCCGTCATGCGAGTATTGGGCCGGAACGGGGCGGGGGCAATGCTCCCTGACCGGGGTAGCACAGGCGCGGCCGCGGCCTAAAGGAGTAACGATGTCAGATAGCCCCTGGCCAGGTCAGCCAGGTCAGCGAGACAGGCGAGCAGGCCGAGCCCAACGGGCTGGGCGGCCGGGCCGCGGCAGGCGGGCCAGGCGAGCAGGAAACTCAGCCCGGCTTCGCCGCCCCTGACCAGCCATCCAGCCCGCCCGGCGGTCCTGGCTTTCCCCCGCCGCCCGGCGGGACCGGCTACGGCCAGCCCGGGCAGCCCGATTTCGGCCCGCCCGGGTACGCAGGCCAGTCGGCCGGATCCGGGTACGCGCCCCCTGCCCAGCCCGGCTACAGCCAGCCGGGCTCTGGCCAGCCGGGCTACGGCCAGCCCGGCTACGGCCAGCCCGGCTATAGCCAGCCGGGTTACGACCAGCCCGGCTACGGCCAGCCCGGCTACGGCCAGCCCGGCTACGGCCAGCCGGGCTACGGCCAGCCGGGCGGTTATCCCGGTTATGGCCCCGGGGGCGTACGCCGCCCGGCGCCCAAGCCGGGCGTGATCCCGCTGCGGCCGATGTCGGTAGGCGACATTCTCAACGGCGCCTTCGCCTCGATCCGGCAGAATCCCGCGGCCACCCTCGGCCTGGCCACAATCGTGATGACGATCTACACCGTCCTGCTGAACTTCTCGGCCCTGCTGATCCGGCACTACGAGGGCATCGTCACGCTCCCGCCACGCGGCTCGCAGCTGAGCAGCACCCAGACGCAGAATCTGGTGAACCATGGCCTGGCGGTCGCCGGGCCGCAAGCCGGAGCCGAAGCGGCGCTGGCGATCCTGGCCAATCTGATCCTGACCGGCCTGCTGACCGTGGTCATCGGCCGGGCCGCCCTGGGCCGTCAGATCAGCATGGGCGAAGCCTGGCGGGCCGGCTGGCCACGGTTGCTCGCCATCGTCGGCACCTGGCTGCTCAGCGCGCTGCTCGCGGTCAGCCCGTGGGTTGTCGCGATCATCGTGGTGATCGCGGTCGCCTCGGCGGGCCTGGGCGGCGCCGGAGTGGCGATCGCCGTGCTGGTGTTCATCGCGGCCGTCATCGTGTCGGCCATTATCGCCATCCGGGTCAGCCTGGCCACGGTGGCCGTGGTCCTGGAGAAAGCCAGTCCCACCATGGGGATCCGCCGGTCCTGGCGGCTGGTCAAGGGCACTTTCTGGCGCGTCTTCGGCATTTTGCTGCTGGGCTGGCTGATCACCGAGGGGTCGAGCATCGCGCTGTCGCTGGTGTTCTCGAATCTGGCCAAGGCGGCTGGCGGCGCGGGGTCGTTTTTCGGGCTATTCGGTGCTAGCACTCCCGCGGGGCTGTTCATCGTCGCGGTCGGGGTGATCGTGACGGGAGCGATCGTCTATCCCGTCACTGCGGGCATTAGCGTCGGGCTCTATCTCGACCTGCGGATGCGCAAGGAAGGCCTGGACCTGGCGCTGCAGGCCGCGACCCAGAATGAGCAACTGGCTGACGCTGATCTCGCGACCGTGTGGCGCCCGCCAGGCCCGTCGTGACCAGGCCGCCGGTCGACCGCCTGACCGGCCAGGAACTGGCCCGCCGTGAGCTGTCCAAGGCGATCTACCACCAGCGGGAGAACTGGATCCAGCGGGTCCTGGACGCCATCGGCCGGTATCTGGACCGGTTCACCGGGGCGGTGCCAGGCGGCTGGTTCAGCGTGCTGGCGCTGATCGCCCTGGTACTGATCATCGCGGTCGCCGTGCTGATCAGGATCGGTTTCGTCCGGACCCAGGGTGCGCGGCGGCCCGGCCCGCTGGCCGGCCGCGGACCGCGCGGGAATACCGCGAGAACGCCGAGCGGCTGGCCAAACTCGGGCAGTTCACCGAGGCCATCATCGACGGCCTGCGCGCGGTGGCCGCTGAACTGGCCGAGCGTGGCGTGCTGGCTAACCTGCCCGGCCGGACCGCGGACGAACTGGCCGCCGAGGCGGGCCGCCTGCTGCCCGGGCTCGCGCCCGCCCTGACGACCGCGGCGCGGCTATTCAATGAGGTCAGGTACGGCGACCGGGCCGGGACCCGGGCCGGGTACGAGCAACTGCGCGCCCTGGACGAAGCAGTCCTGGCCACCCGTCCGGCTACGGTTGCGGCCCAGTCCCCCGCGGCCGAATCCGCTGCGGCCCAATCCGCTGCGGCCCAATCCGCTGCGGCCCAATCCGCTGCGGCCCAATCCGCTGCGGCCCAGTCCCCGGCCACCCAGTCCCCGGCGGCTGGCCAGGGTGCGCCGTGAGCACCGGCGCTCCCCCGCTACCGCCGCGGGCTCAGCCAGCTACCGGTTCCGGGCCCGCGCCCGGCCGGGCCGGCCCGGCCCGGTGCCGCTGGCCAGCCCGGCCCGCCGGTCCCGCCGCTGGCGGAACTGGCGCACCGCGACGCTGGCGGGTGCCTTCGTGCTGCTGGGCGCCGCCATCGTCACGCTGCTGGCGCCGACGGCCGTCCCGCTCGGCGGCTACGATCCAGCCGATACGAGCCCGTTCGGCACGCACGCGCTGGCCGACATCCTGGCCGCCAGGGGGACCGCGGTGATCAGGACCACCACGCCCGCGGCCGCGCAGGAAGCCGCGGACTCGGCGGGCACGACACTGGTCATCTCGACGCCGGCCCTGCTCACCACCGGCCAGCTGGACCGCCTGGCCACGCTCCCCGCCGACCTGGTGATCGTGGCGCCGACCAGGGCGGCACTGGCCGCGCTGGCCCCGGCCGTACGGCTGGCCCCATCGAGCGCGGTCCGGGCCGTGCCGCCCGATTGCGGGCTACCCGCCGCGCAGCTGGCCGGACCCGCTGACCTGGGCGGCGAACGGCTGCGGGTGACCACGGCGGGCGCGACAGCCTGCTACCCGGTCGGCGGGCGGCCCACGCTGGTTCAGTACCAGGCGGGCGGGCGGCTCATCACGGTGCTGGGCACGGGCGCGTTCTTGACCAACGCCAGCCTGGGCCAGCAGGGCAACGCCGCGCTCGCGCTAGACCTGCTGGGCCGCGGCTCCCGGGTGGTCTGGCTGGTGCCGATCCCGGGCCGCACCGGGCTGCCGGGGCAGCCCAGGTCGCTGCTCAGCCTGATCCCCCGGCCGGCCTACCTGGTCGTGCTCCAGCTCGGCCTTGCCGTCTTGCTGGCCGCGGCCTGGCGGGCCCGGCGGCTCGGTCCGCTGGTCCCCGAGCCGCTGCCGGTCGTGGTGCGGGCCGCCGAGACCGTTGAGGGCCATGCCCGGCTTTATCAGGCGCGCCAGGCCCGGGGCCAGGCGGCGCTGGCGCTGCGCGCGGCCGCGGTGCGCCGGATCATGCCGCTGCTTGGCGTGCCGGCCGGTGCGGACCAGGCCGCGATCGTGGCCGCGCTGACGCGCCGGCTGTCGCGCAGCCAGGCCGAAATCGAGGCGCTGCTGTATGGCCCGGTGCCCGCCAGCAACAGCGCCCTGACCGCGCTGGCCGGACAGCTTGACGCTCTGGAGAGAGAGGTACGCGCGCAGTGAGTGCCGACTACCCGCCCGAACCTGCCCCGCCGACACGGCCGGACCAGCCCGCCGGGCCGGACCAGCAGGCGGCCGCCGACTGGCCGACCGAGGCCGGTCAGCAGGCCGCGGCTGACTGGCCAGCGGCACCCGGTCCGCTGCCAGCAGCCGGCTGGCCGGGGGCGCCTGACCAGCCGGTCACGCCCGACCCACGGGCGACGACGGACTGGGCGACGACGGCCGGCCTGACTACCGGGCCAGACCCGCACACGACGGCCAGCCCAACTACCGGGCCAGACCCGCAGGCGACGGACGGCCGGCCGGGGGCGGGTCAGCAGGCCGCAGCCGATCCGGCCGCGGCTGATCCGGCCGCGGGGCGGAGCCCGCGGGCCGCGCTCGGGGCGGTCAGGGCCGAGGTGGCCAAGGCCGTCGTGGGCCAGGACCCGGTGCTGACCGGGCTGCTGATCGCGCTGATCTGCCAGGGGCACGTGCTGCTGGAAGGCGTGCCTGGCGTGGCCAAGACGCTGCTGGTGCGCTCCCTGGCCCAGGCGCTCTCGCTGCAGAGCAAGCGGATCCAGTTCACCCCGGACCTGATGCCCGGCGACGTGACCGGCTCGCTGATCTATGACGCGCGGACCACCGAGTTCGAGTTCCGTGAGGGTCCGGTCTTCACCAACCTGCTGCTGGCCGACGAGATCAACCGGACCCCGCCGAAGACTCAGGCCGCGCTGCTGGAGGCGATGGAAGAGCGGCAGGTCTCGGTCGATGGCATGCCCCGGCGGCTGCCCGAGCCGTTCTGCGTCGCCGCGACCCAGAACCCGATCGAGTACGAAGGCACCTACCCGCTGCCCGAGGCGCAGCTGGACCGGTTCTTGCTGAAGCTGACCGTGACCGTGCCCGAGCGCGCCGACGAGATCGCGATCCTGGCCCGGCACGCGGCCGGGTTCGACCCGCGCGACCTGGCCGCGGCCGGGATCGCCCGGGTCGCGGGGGCCAGCGAGCTGGCGGCGGCGCGGGCCGCCGCGGCCAGCGTCCGGGTTCAGCCTGAGGTCGCGGGCTACATCGTGGACCTGTGCCGGGCCACCCGCCAGTCGGCCGCCGTGCTGCTGGGCGTCTCGCCCCGGGGCGCCACCGCGCTGCTGGTCACCAGCCGGGCCTGGGCCTGGCTGTCCGGCCGGGACTATGTCACGCCCGACGACGTGAAAACCCTGGCCCGGCCCGCCCTCCGGCACCGGATCATGCTCCGGCCCGAGTCCGAACTGGACGGCGCGACCGCGGACGGCGTGATCGGCGCCGTCCTCGCCACTGTCCCCGTCCCCCGCTAAATCGGGATCGAGCCGTTCTCCTAGGGGCGAGGATAGTGAGCTAACCCCCCCGCCCAGTCCAGCTCGTGATCGCGGTTATTCACTGGGGCCGCAACCCCAGTGAATAACCGTAATCATGGAAAGTCCGGCGTGAAGCTGAGGCTCGCGGGGCCGGCCGCTGCTTCGGGATCCGCGGTAGCTGGTGCTTTGCCGAATTGGCGGGCCTGGGTGGCGGGACGCCGGGATGATGCCTAGATGATCCGGCATCGGAGCAGGCGTGGCATCTCAGCGTGGACCTGGCAGGCGAGGCTGGCCCTGGTGCTCGCGGCGGCCTGCTGCCTGGCGGGCGGCGTGACGGGCCTGGCGGTCGCGGTCTCGCACCACTCAGGCACCGAACTGACCTCAGCCACCGCGGCGCCGGCCCGCCGCGCGGCGGCCGGCCCGGCCGGAGCGGCCCAGGCGGCCGCGGCGGACGCGAGCCCGGCCGCTTCCGGTCCAGCGGGCCCGCCCTCCGCCGCCCGCTCCGCTCCGCCCGCCGCAGCGGCCCCGGCGGCCAGCAACGCCAGGAAGGGCGTGAGCGCCTGGCCGTTCAGCGGCGTCAGCCAGGCCCTGGCCAAGTCCGGCGTCTCCTGGTACTACACCTGGTCGACCAGCCACGCGCCGATCTTGACACCCCGCGGCGTGCAATTCGTGCCGATGATCTGGGGTCCGGGCAGCGTGACCAGCACGGCGCTCAGCCAGGCCCGCCGTGATGGCCGGTACCTGCTCGGCTTCAACGAGCCGGACATGGCCAACCAGTCCAACATGACCGTGGCCCAGGCGCTGAGCCTGTGGCCGAAGCTGATGTCCACCGGCCTGCGGCTGGGCAGCCCGGCGGTGGCCGCGGATGCCGCCACCCCGGGCGGCTGGCTGGATCAGTTCATGCGGGGCGCGAAGGCCCGCGGCTACCGGGTCAACTTCATCACCGTGCACTGGTACGGCGCGGACTTCACCACCAGCCAGGCGGTGCAGCAACTGCGCGGCTATCTGCAGGCCATTCATGCCCGCTATCACCTGCCCGTCTGGCTCACCGAGTTCGCGCTGATCAAGTTCGGCAGCAGCGCTACCTTTCCTTCGCCCCAGGGCCAGGCGGCCTTTATCACCGCGGCCACCTCGATGCTGGAGCACCTGTCCTACGTGCAGCGCTATGCGTGGTTCGCGCTCCCGGCCTCGGCGGGGGCGGGCGGCGACGGCAGCGCGGGGCTGTTCAGGAGCGGGGCGGTGGCCACCACGGCGGGCCGGGCCTTCGAGGCGGTCGACGCCCCCGGCGGCACTTGACCGGCCCGCAGCCGAATCCCGGCCCCCGACCGACCCCGGCCCCGACCGCCTGGGCCGCTGGCCCGCTGGCCGTGGCTCGCTGGCTCGCTGACCGCGGGCCACATTGACTGGCAAACTAGGTCAACTCGGTCAGCCGTCGCGGCGTATCCTGCTCGCAGCGAGGCTTGGGCTCGCTGCGAATCTGAAAGGCGGGCCGGTGCCTTACCGTGTTTCCGCGACGTACCAGCGGGTCGCCTGGGTGGCCGGGACCTGCGTGGTCGCCCTGAGCTTCCTGAACCTGATCTTCTTCAGCTCCGACGGAACCCGGCCGGCCAATATCCTGCTCTTCGGCTCCTACTCGCCCGGACCCGGAGCACAAGAGGAGTTATGGCGGCAGGAGAACAGGAACTGAGGGCGGGTACGGGGTGGCGCTGACCGGGCGGGCCGCGATCGCGGCGCTGATCGGGGCCCTGGTGGTGCTCGCGGCCCGCACCGCGGCCGCGGTGCTGCTCGTCGACGTGGTGATCCTGGCCGCGATCATCGCGGACCTGGCCCTGGCGGGCAGCGCGCGCTTGGTGAGTTTCACCCGGGCGGGCGACACGAGGATCTGGCTGGGCGCCGCCGGCACGGTCACGCTGACGCTGCGCAACCAGGGCCGCCGCCCGGTCCGCGGCGTGGTCAGGGACGCCTGGCCGCCCAGCGCCGGGGCCGAACCCACCAGGGCGCCCGTCCGCATCGCCCCCGGCGCCTGGGCCACGGTAACGACCACGCTGACCCCGACCAGGCGCGGCGACCGGCTCCCTGGCAGGGTGACCGTCCGGTCCTTCGGCCCGCTCGGCCTGGCCGCCCGCCAGGCCAGTCACGTGGTGCCCGGGCCAGTCCGGGTGCTGCCGCGGTTCGCCAGCCGCAAGCACTTGCCGGAGAAGCTGGCCCGGCTGCGGCAGCTGTCCGGGCAGCATCGCGCGCTGCTGCCCGGGCAAGGCAGCGAATTCGACTCGCTGCGGGAGTACGTGATCGGCGACGACGTCCGCGCGATCGACTGGCGGTCATCGGCCCGGCACGCCGACCTGATGGTGCGCACCTGGCGGCCCGAACGCGACCGCCGGATCATCCTGGTGCTCGACACCGGGCGCACGTCGGCCGGCCGGGTGGGCGGTGTCCCCCGGCTGGAGACGTCGATGGATGCCGCGATGCTGCTCACCACGCTGGCCGCGCGGGCCGGCGACCAGGTTGACCTGATCGCGGTGGACCGGAGAGTCCAGGCCCGGCTGCCCGGAATCGGCCGCGGCAGCGCGCTGCCGGCTTTCACCAGCGCGCTGGCGGTGCTCGAGGCGGAGCTGACCGAGTCCGACGCCAGGCTGATGGTCCGCACCGTGCTGGGCCTGGCCCGGCAGCGCTGCCTGGTGGTGCTGCTGACCGACCTGAACGCGGCGGCGGTCGAGGACGGGCTGCTGCCCCGGCTGCCGCTGCTGACGGCCCGGCACCAGCTGCTGGTCGCGGCCGTGGCCGACCCCCGGCTGGATGAGATGACCGCGGGCCGGGCCGATGCGGCCGCCGTCTACGGCGCCGCCGCGGCCGAGCGGGCCAGATCGGAGCGGGAGCGGACGGCGGCGCTGCTGCGCGGCCAGGGAGCGCGGGTGGTGGATGCGCCGCCCGACCGGCTCCCGGCGGCCCTGGCCGACGCGTACCTGGCGCTCAAGGGCAGCGGCCAGCTCTGACCGCTACGCGGTGACCGGCACGGTGTCCGGCACTTCGGCCATGTCCGCCGACAGCCCGGCCCGGTCGGCGCGGCGGCCCGCCACGATCACATAGCTGAGGAAGGCCGCCTCGGCGGCGCAGCCGATCAGGATGCGGGCCCAGGTCGGCAGCGGCGACGGGGTCACGAACGCCTCGATCACGCCCGACACCAGCAGCACCACGATCAGGCCCAGCGTGAGCGTGATGGTGGCCCGGCCTTCCTCGGCCAGGGCCTGGCCGCGCGGGCGCGGGCCAGGGTCGATGATGGTCCAGCCGAGCCGCAGCCCGGCCGCGGCCGCCAGGAAGACCGCCGAGAGCTCCAGCATCCCGTGCGGCAGGATCAGCGCGAAGAACTCGACCGCCCGGCCATGGCCGACCATCAGCCCGCCGTCCACGCCGATATTGGCCGCGTTGACGAACAGGATGAGCAGCGTGGGCAGGCCCAGCAGGATCCCGGAAATCAGGGTCTCCGCCGCCACCCAGACGTTGTTGGTCCAGACGCTGGCCGCGAACGAGGTCGCCGCGTACTGCGAGTAGTAGCCGCGGAAATCGTGATTGACCAGCTGGGCCGCTTGCGACCGGGGCAGCAGGCTGGCCTGGACCGCGGGTGACCGGGCGATCCAGGCCCCGAGCAGCAGCGCGACCAGCAGGGATCCGGCCGTTGTGGCCAGCCACCACCAGCGCATCCGGTAGGCCATCAGCGGGAAGGTGACGACGGCGAACTGGCTGACCGAGCGCCAGGACGGCGCGTGCGCGCCGGTCACCGCTGACCGGGCCCGCGCGACCCCGGTGGACAGCCGCGCGACCAGGGCCGGATCCTGGCCGGATGAGCGCAGCTCGGACAGGTGCGTGGCGGCCCGCTGGTAGGCCACGACCAGTTCGTCCACCTCGGCGCCGGACAGGCGCCGGCGCTTGGCCACCAGCTGCTCCAGGCGATCCCACTCAGCCCGGTGCGTGGCCACGAATGCGTCTACGTCCACCAGTGGAGATTACTGCGGGAATGGCCGTTAGCCTGACACCGATGACTGGAGCGCAGCGGAAGGCTAGCCGTGACCGACGTAGTGACCGGGGACGCCGTCGTCCTTGAGGTGCCCTGGGCCAGGTACCCGAGCCGGCTAGTGGCGCGCCTGCTGGATACCGTTATCCAGCTGGCGTTGTTCCTGGCCTTCATTTTCGTGGCCGGGCAGTCGGGCGACAATCTCAGCCCGGCCGTTCAGCGCGCGCTCGGCATCACGGTGCTGGTCCTGATTGTGGTGGGCTATCCAGCCATTTTCGAAACGCTAACCCGGGGTAAATCACCCGGCAAGATGGCCCTCGGCCTGCGGGTGGTAGCCGACGACGGCGGGCCGGAGCGATTCCGCCAGGCCCTCGTCAGGAGCCTGGCCGCGGTCATCGAGATCTACCTGCTGGCCGGCGCGCCCGCGCTGATCACCTCGTTGCTGAACCGCCGCGGCAAGCGGCTTGGCGACCTGTTCGCCGGCACGTTCGTCATCCAGGAACGGCTGCCCCGCAGGCCTGATATCCCGCCCAGCCTCGCGGTCGTCCCGGCCCCGCTGGCCGGCTGGGCGGTGCACCTGGAACTGTCCGGGCTGACCGATCAGGCGGCCGACGCCGCGGGCAACTACCTGCGCCGTTACTCCGACCTCATCCCCGCGGCCCAGTACGAGCTCGGCCGGCAGATAGCGGCGGCCGTCGCCGCTCAGGTCAGCCCCGCGCCGCCGCCTGGCACGCCGCCGTGGGCCTTCCTGGCCGCCGTGCTCGCGGTCCGCAGGGAACGGGAGATGAGCCGGCTCGCCGCCGAGCAGCAACGCTGGCAGCAGCGAACCGGGCTGGCCCCGGCACCGCCCGCGGGGCCGCCCGCGGCGCCGGCCGCGCCCTGGCCCGCCGTCGCGGCACCCGCCGAGGCCGGGCCGCCCAGTTCCAGCCCCGACCTCGGGCAATACGCTCCGCTACCGCTTTCGGGGCGGCCGCCCGCGGAATCCGCTGCCCCAGATTCCGGACAGTTCGCACCTCCTGGCTAGTTATTCAGCACACTGGTATCTGCATTTTTCTTCGGATCAGCCCCCGTACCGAAGAGCCAGGAGGAAATGTCCGGTGCGTTCCGGCAGTTATGCGGCTGACAGCCCGGCTGAACTCTCGGTCAGGCCGCAGCTGACGCCCCGGTTCATCACGATGGTGGTGCTGGCGACGGTCGTGGTGGCGGGCGGAATCCTGCTGGCCCGGCACACTCTGACCCAGTCGCTGACCGCGCTGACCCGGCTCAACTGGGCCTGGTTCTTGGCCGGGCTCGGCTTCGAGGTCGTCTCGCTGGGCACGTTCGGGCTGAGCCTGGCGCCGCCTGCTGTGCGCCGACGGGCACCGGGCCGGGTTCGGCTCGGTGATGGCCGTCACCTGCGCCAGCAACGCGCTGTCCATGACGATCCCGGTGGCCGGCACGCAGGTCGCGATGGTCTACTCCTACCGCGAGTTCCGCCGCCGCGGCCTGGGTCCGGCGCTGACCGGCTGGGCGCTGGCGGTCTCGGCCATCTTGTCGACCGCGGCGCTGGCCCTGATCCTGCTGGCCGGGGTGATCACCGGCGGGATCTCGGTAGCCACCGCGGCCGGGCTGGCCGGGGCCGCGGCCTTCCTGGGGCCCGCCGCCGCCGTGCTGCTGGGCCTGCGCTACCCGCAGGTGCGCAGCACGCTGTGCCGGATCGCGGGCCGGGTCCTGGGCTTCTCTCACCGGCTGTTCCGCTGGCCGCCGGAGGGCGCGGCGAACGCGCTGCACGACGTGCTGGACCGGGTCGCGCGGATCCGGCTGTCCTGGCCGCGCTACACCGAGGTCTTCATCTTGTCCGCGCTGAACTGGGCCGCCGACTGCGGCTGCCTGGCCAGCACGATCCGGGCCACCGGCAGTCCGATCCCGTGGCACGGGCTGCTGCTCGCGTACGCGGCAGGGGTGGCCATCGCCAGTACCGGGTTCACCCCGGGTGGCTTCGCGCTGGTCGAGGCGGCGCTGACCGCGGCGCTGGTGGCCTCGGGCCTGACCGCTCCGGACGCGCTCGCCTCGGTGCTGGCCTACCGGCTGCTCAGCTTCTGGATGATCCTGATCGGCGGCTGGATCCTGATGATCGCCCTGAGCCGGGCCAGGCACGGGCCGGCCCGGATCTATACCCGCATCGGGCGGCCGAGCCCGGCCGGGGCCGTGACCCGGATGGCCGAGGTGACCGGGGCGGCCAGCACCGCGGCGGTGAAGGTGGCCGAGGCGGCCGCCGCGCCGCGCCCGGTGCTGGCCCTGAGCTCGGAGCGCGGCTACCGCGACTAACTGAGCCCGGCCGCCGGCACCTCGGCGGCGGTGTCGTCGAAGTCGCCGAGGTGCGCCGGCCGCAGCGCGGGACCGGGGCCTGGGCGGGCCGGGCCGGTCACGAACCCTGACGCCAGGACTCCAGGTAATCCTGCTGCTCGGGGGTGAGCACGTCGATCTCGGCATCCAGCGAGGCCAGCGAGTGCCTGGCCACCCGGGCGTCGATCGCGGCGGGCACGGCGTGCACCCCGGCGGCCAGCCCGGCCTGGCCGGCGCTCACCCAGGCCAGGGCCAGGGCCTGCACCGCGAAGGAGATGTCCATCACGTCAGCCGGGCTGCCCTCGCCCGCGACCAGGTTGACCACGCGGCCCTCGGCCAGCAGGATCAGCCGCCTGCCGTCGGCCAGCACGTACTCGTCCGCGTGCGGGCGCACCTCGGGGCGGAACGTCTCGGCCAGGCCGGCCAGGGCGCGCATGTCGATCTCGACATCGAAGTGACCCGCGTTGGCCAGGATCGCCCCGTCGCGCATCTGGGCCATATGGGCGCCGGTGAGCACGTCGCGTGAGCCCGTCGCGGTCACGAACAGCTCGCCCAGCGGGGCCGCGGCCGCCATCGGGAGCACCCGGAACCCGGCCATGATCGCTTCGAGCGCCCGGACCGGGTCGACCTCGGTGACCACGACGCGCGCGCCCAGGCCGCTGGCCCGCTCGGCGATGCCGCGCCCGCACGGCCCGAAGCCGGCGACCACGAAGACCTTGCCGGCCAGCAGGGTGTTGGTCGCGCGCAGGATGCCGTCGATCGCGGACTGGCCGGTGCCGCAGAAATTGTCGAACATCCGCCGGGCCGCTGAGGAGTCGGCGGCCACCATGGGGAAGGCCAGGATGCCGTCGGCGGCCATCCGGCGCAGCCTGGCCACCCCGGTGGTGGTCGACTCACAGCCGCCGCGCACCCGGGCCAGCAGCTCGGGCCGCTGGGCGTGCAGCGTGTTGACCAGATCTCCGCCGTCGTCGATCAGCAGGTCAGGACCGCAGTCCAGGGCCCGGTGAATGTGCTCGTAGTAGGTGTCCCTGTCCACCCCGGACCGGGCGTACACGGTGACGCCCGGCTGGGCGGCCAGCGCCGCCGCGATGTCGTCCTGGGTGGACAGCGGGTTGGACGCGGCCAGGTACACCCGGCCGCCCCCGGCCGTGACCAGGCTGACCAGCCCGGCGGTCTCGGCGGTGACGTGCAGGCAGGCGGCCACGGCCAGGCCAGCGAACGGCTGGTCCGCGGTCACCGCGCTGGTGACCATGCGCAGCACCGGCATGGCCCGCTCGGCCCAGCTGATCCGGGGCTGGCCGACCGCGGCCAGCCCCGGATCGGCGATATCGGACGGCCCGGCGGGCCGGGCGGGCGCCGGGACCTGCGCCGCCCGGCTCATCGCCCGGCCCGGGCTCATCGCCTGCCCCGGCTCATCGCCGGCCTGGCTCATCGCGCCGTCCCGGCTCCGCCGCACCCGGTCAGTACCGGTAGTGATCGGCCTTGTAGGGGCCCTCGACCGGCACCCCGATGTAGTCGGCCTGCTCCTTGGTCAGCGTGCTCAGCCGGACCCCGAGGGCGTCCAGGTGCAGCCGGGCGACCTTCTCGTCCAGGTGCTTGGGCAGCACATGCACGCCGAGCGGGTAGTCCTCGGCCCGGGTGTACAGCTCGATCTGCGCGATCACCTGGTTGGTGAAGCTGTTGGACATCACGAAGCTCGGGTGGCCGGTGGCGTTGCCCAGGTTGAGCAGGCGCCCCTCGGACAAGAGGATCACCGCGTGGCCGTCAGCGAAGACCCACTCGTCGACCTGCGGCTTGATGTTCACCCGGCGGATGCCCGGCTGGCGGGCCAGCCCGGCCATGTCGATCTCGTTGTCGAAGTGCCCGATGTTCCCGACGATGGCCTGGTGCTTCATCGCGCTCATGTGCTCAGCGGTGATGATGTGCAGGTTGCCGGTCGCCGAGACGAAGATGTCGGCCGTGTCCACCACGTCTTCCAGCAGCGAGACCTGGAACCCGTCCATCGCCGCCTGCAGCGCGCAGATCGGGTCGATCTCGGTGATGATCACCCGGGCGCCCTGCCCGCGCAGCGATTCGGCGCAGCCCTTGCCGACGTCCCCGTAGCCGCAGACCACCGCCACCTTGCCGCCGATCAGCACGTCGGTGGCCCGGTTGATGCCGTCCACCAGCGAGTGCCGGCAGCCGTACTTGTTGTCGAACTTCGACTTGGTCACCGAGTCGTTGACGTTGATGGCCGGGAACCGCAGCGTGCCCGCGGTCGCCATCTCATACAGCCGGTGCACGCCAGTGGTGGTCTCCTCGGTGACGCCGCGGATCTCAGCCGCCGCGCGGGTCCAGCGCTGCGGGTCGGCCGCCAGCGACTCGCGCAGCACCGACAAGATGACCTGCCATTCCTCCGAGTCGTCGTCGGCCGCGGACGGCACCGCCCCGGCCTGCTCGTACTCCGCTCCCTTGTGCACCAGCATGGTGGCGTCGCCGCCGTCGTCGAGCAGCATGTTCGGGCCGGGGTGGCCGGGCCAGGTGAGCGCCTGCTGGGTGCACCACCAGTACTCGGCCAGCGTCTCGCCCTTCCAGGCGAACACCGGGATGCCCCGGGGGTCTTCCGGCGTCCCGTCCGGGCCCACGGCCACCGCGGCCGCGGCGTGGTCCTGGGTGGAGAAGATGTTGCAGCTGGCCCAGCGCACCTGAGCGCCCAGCTCAGCCAGCGTCTCGATCAGCACCGCGGTCTGCACCGTCATGTGCAGCGAGCCGGTGACCCGCGCGCCACGCAGCGGCTGGGCTGGCCCGTACTCCGCACGCATCGCCATGAGGCCGGGCATCTCGTGCTCAGCCAGTCTGATCTCCTTGCGGCCGAACTCGGCGAGCGACAAATCGGCGACCTTGAACGCGGGCGGTTCCGCTGGCATGCGCACTCCTTGGCTTCGAAGTCTGGGTGGAGCTGATACCCCGACGGTACGGGACCAGCGGCCGGGCGCGCACGCCTGAGCCGGGTTATCTGACAAGGAATTGTAAGATACAGCCTTGTGCGCATCACCGAAGCCGCCCGGAGTCTCGGGACCTCGCCCCGGATGCTCCGTTACCGGGATTCGCTCGGCCTGCTCCCGGCGGTCCGGCCCCGGCCAGCGGCCCGCCGGGCCGCTGGCCGCTCCCCCGGGCACCGGCAGTTCAGCCAGCCCGACCTGGACGCGGTGGCCCTGGCCCTGGCCATCGAGCGACGCTATGACATCAGCCCGGCGGCGCTGGCGTTCGGGCTGCGGGTGCTCGCTGACCCGGCCGCCCGGGCCGAGGTCGCCGAGCTGGGCCGGCGGATCGGCCGGATCCAGCCGCCGCCCGCCCGGGCCCTCGATTTTGAGCAGGAACGCGCACTGCGCCTGCTGCGCCTGTCCGACCAGCGCTCAGGGCGTCCGCAAGCCCGCGGGACGGCCGCTGGCTCAGCGGCCCGGCATCCTGCCGGGCCGGTCCCGGCGGTATAACGGCACCCGGCCGCGCAGGGTCCGTATCACGCCCCGGCGCGAGGACCGGCGGGCCGCCCTGATTGCCGGGTCACCCTCGTCGTCGCGGCCCTCCTGGTAGAGGTCGGGCTCCAGGTAGATCAGCTCGGCGATCGGGACCGAGGCCCGGACTCGGCGCTCGGCGGCATCGATGGCCAGCGCGACACTGGCCGCGCTCTCCTCGGCCGGGACCGCGATCTTCGCCGCCACCAGCAGGGTCTCCGGGCCGACATGCAGGGTGCGCAGGTGAATGACGCTGTGCACCTCGGGACCGTCCTCCAGGGCCGCGACGATCGCGCGCTCGGTGTCCCGGCTGGCCGATTCGCCGATCAGCAGGCTCTTCATCTCGATGGCCAGGACGACCGCGACGCAGCCCAGCAGGACGCCGATGCTCAGCGACGCGACCCCGTCCCAGCGCTCGTTTCCTGTGCTCACCGCCAGCGAGACCCCGGCCAGCGCGATGGTCAGCCCGAGCAGCGCCGCGAAGTCCTCCAGCAAGATCACCGGTAGCTCCGGCGCCTTCGCGTGGCGGATGAAGCCGTACCAGCCCTCGCTGCCCCTGGTCTCGTTCGATTCCCTGATAGCGGTGCGGAACGACAGGCTCTCGCCGATGATCGCGACGGCGAGCACGGCGAACGCGACCACCGGCGAGGTCAGGTGCTCGGGATGGGAAATGCGCTGGATGCCCTCGTAGCCGGAGAACACCGCGCCCACCGTGAACAGCACGACAGCCACGATGAAGGCGTAAAAGTAGCGTTCCGCGCCGAAGCCGAACTGATGCTCATCGGTTTCGTCCCGCTGGGACCGGCGCCGCCCGATCAGCAGCAGCGCCTGGTTACCGGAGTCCGCCACCGAGTGCAGGGACTCGGCCGCCATCGCGGCCGACCCCGTGATCAGGAACGCGATGAACTTGGTGGCCGCGATGCCCAGGTTGGCCGCGAACGCGGCGAAAACCGCCTTCCGCCCGGTCGGGGGCTGGCCGGGCACCGCACCGGCGGATGGCCCGGTGACGGGCGCCTCGGCAGGCTCAGGCCCGCCCAGCGGCCCTGGAGCGGACCTGGTGATCGCAGGCCCGGCGCCGCCTGCCCCCGGGTCGGCTCCGGACCCGGTCCCGCCCGCGGCAGTGGCCATGGCCGCCCTTAGCCAGCCGCCGGGGCCCGGGCCTCGGACACCAGCAGCACCGGGATGTCGTCGCGCACCGGGTAGGCCAGGCCGCAGTCAGCGCCGGTGCAGATCAGCTCGCTGGCCTCGTCGTCGGCCCGCAGCGGAGCGTGGCATTTCGGGCAGGCCAGGATGTCAAGCAGCCAGTCGTCGATCTTCATGGCATCTCCCAGGATGTCGGGCCGAGTCGGGCCGGGCTGTCAGCGGCTTAGGCCCCAGCATTGCGCACTATGCCCAGGACTTCATCGCGCACCGCAGCGAGCATCGCGTCATCGCCGGCCTCGACGTTGAGCCGCAGCAGCGGCTCGGTGTTCGACGGCCGCAGATTGAACCACCAGCAGTCGCCGGTCACGGTCAGGCCGTCCAGGTCGTCGGTGCGCACGCCCGGCCGGCCCGCGAACGACTCGCGCACGAGACTCGCGGCGGCGCCCTGATCGGCCACCTCGCTGTTGATCTCCCCGCTGGCCTGGTAGCGGGAGTAGGCGGCCAGCAGCGGCGAGAGCGGCCCGTCCTGCCCGCCGAGCGCGGCCAGGACGTGCAGCGCGGCGAGCATCCCCGAGTCGGCGAACCAGAAGTCGCGGAAGTAGAAATGCCCGGAATGCTCGCCGCCGAACACCGCCCCGGTCGCGGCCATCTCGGCCTTGATGAACGAGTGACCGACCCGGGTCCGCACCGGCCTGCCGCCGTGCTCGATGACGATCTCGGGGACCGCCCGCGAGGTGATCAGGTTGTGGATGATGGCGGCGCCTGGCTCCCGGGCCAGTTCCCGCACCGCGATCAGCGCGGTCAGCGCGGACGGCGAGACGATCTCGCCCCGCTCGTCCACCACGAAGCAGCGGTCCGCGTCGCCGTCGAAGGCCAGCCCGAGGTCGGCGCCCGAGGCCAGCACGGCCCGCTGCAGGTCCGCCAGGTTAGCCGGGTCGATCGGGTTCGCCTCGTGGTGCGGGAAGGTCCCGTCCAGCTCAAAGTAGAGCGGCACCGTCTGGACCGGCAGGCCGTCGAATACCCGCGGTACCGTGTGGCCGGCCATGCCGTTCCCGGCGTCCACCGCCACCTTGAGCGGCCTGATGCCGGACAGGTCCACCAGGGTCCGCAGATACCCGGCGTACTGCGACAGCAGATCGTCGTGGGTCACCCGGCCGTCGGCCACCCGGCCGTTCGGGGCGGGAGCGCCGCGCTCGGCCATCTTCCTCAGGTCGCTCAGGCCGGTATCGGCGCCCACCGGCCTGGCCCCGGACCGGCACAGCTTGATCCCGTTGTACTTAGCCGGGTTGTGGCTGGCCGTGATCATGGCTCCGGGCAGGCCCAGGCTGCCGCTGGCGTAGTACAGCATGTCGGTCGAGCCGAGCCCGGCCGAGATGACGTCGGTGCCCTGGCTGGCCGCGCCCCGCCCGAACGCGTCCGCTAGCGGCCCCGACGATGTCCGCATGTCGTGCATGATCACCAGGCCGGGCGCGCCGGTCAGCTGGGCGAAGGCGGCCCCTACTGACTCGGCGACCGCTTCGTCGAGCTCATCGGGCACGATGCCGCGAATGTCGTAAGCCTTGAAGATCTTCGCGTACTGAGCCACCCTGGCCTGCCTCCTGAGCACGCTGACATCTGCCCCGTTCCGGGGACCGAGCCTACCGGGCCAGCGACCGGCCCCCGCGCGGGCGGCCTGATGCTAGCCGAACCGGCCTGAGTCACGCGGCGAGGACCGCAGCATTCGCAGGTGGCCGCGCCTGCCCACCTCGACTCCCTGGCCGACGGGCTCGGCGGCGGTACGCGGGGTCGAGGCCTCGCGGACCGCGTCAGCCAGCGCCTCAAGGTCGTCGGCTTCCTCCTGGGCCGCTTCGCCGGGCAGCCGGACCACGTCCCAGCCCCTGGGCACCGTCAGCCGGTCGGCGTGCGCGGCGCACAAGTCGTAGCAATGCGGCTCCTGATAGGCCGCGAGCGGGCCGAGCACGGCGGTGGAATCCCGGTAGACGTACGTGAGCGTGTACAGCGCGGTCTGCTTGCACGCGGGCCGACTGCAGCGACGAGAACTCAACGGCCCGCCTCCCTCACGGCTTCGCGCACCTTGCCGCCAAGGCTAGCGGCCTCCTGTGCCATCGCGCAGGAGGCTGGCCGGGTGGAAGGCTCACAACGGCTGAACGTATCGGCCCCCGGGCGGTAACGCCATCACCTGGGGCACTGTGTGCGATCGTGTCTGCGCGCTGCGGCGTACCGGCGCGCGTCCACGGCTACGCTCGCAGTTGTGCACAGCGCCGACGGCCAGCCCCCGGATCAGCCCCCGGGCCAGGCCCCCGACCAGGACCAGCCCGCGGAGCTGATTCCCGCGGTGCGGCCCGCCCGGGTCAGGCGGCGGGACCGGCACGGCCGCGGGCTGCGCGGCACGCTCGCGCCGCCTGGCGCCCCGCTGCACCGCACCAGGGCGCAGCGGTTCGACGACCTGGTGCTGCAGGCCGTCGGCCAGCTTGAGCCGCGCTGGCACGCCCAGCTGGCCGGGATTGAATTCGCCGTCGAGGAGATCCCGCCGGCCGGGCCGCCAGCGCAGGACGCGGACGCGGTGCCGCTGGCCATGCTCGACCCGGGCTGGCCCGCGCCCGGCGATTCGCCCGGGCAAGCCCGCCCGGCCCGGATCGTGCTGTACCGGCGGCCGTTGCTGGCCCGGGCCGATGGCGAGGAAGAACTGGCCGAGCTGGTGCTCGACATCGTGGTGGAGGAGTTCGCCCGGCTGCTCGGCATCGACCCGGAGGCGGTCGACCCCGGCTACCCGGACGCCTGACCCGGCCCGGTCAGGGCAGTGCCGGTCAGGGCAGTGCCGGTCAGGGCAGTGCCGGTCAGGGCAGTGCCGGTCAGGGCAGTGCCGGTCAGGGCAGTGCCGGTCAGGGCAGTGCCGGTCAGGGCAGTGCCGGTCAGGGCAGTGCCGGTCAGGGCCGGTCAGGGCCGGTCAGGGCAGGGCGGCGGTCAGCGAGCTGCGCACCGGCGGCAGCGGAACCCAGCTCAGCGAGCTCAGCACCGGCAAGATCGCGCGCACCTTGGGGCCGGCCAGCACGACCCGCCCGGCGTAGACCGGGCCCGAGCCTGCCAGCGGGGTCAGCACCAGGGCGTAACCCGTCTTGCCCGCCCCGGCCGGGGCCTTGACCTTCACCACGGCCGTCTTCCCTGCGCCGATCTGCACTACCTTCCCGGTCCCGGCGGCGGCGGTGGTCTCGGTGCCGATCCGGACCTGCGCGGCGGCCTGCGGCGCGGACAAGACCAGGCTGACCGGGCCGGAGTTGCCGGCGATCACGCCCTGCTGCTGGACCGGGCCCGCGGCGGCGGTCAGCGCGCCCGGCGCCCCTGCCTCGCCGCCGGGCACCGCCATGGTCGCCGTGACCGGCACGTTCGAGCTGAGCTTGATCGCGGCCGCGATGCCGCTCAGCGACGGCAGGGCGACCTGGACCGCCGAGCCCCCGGGCAGGTCGATCCCGGAGCCGCCAGTGGGCGCGTAGGAGCCCTTCGCGGTCACGGCGGTCAGCTTGATCTCGGCGTTCCCGGTGCCGGGCACGACCACGTACAGGCTCCGGGTGCCTGGCGTGGCCGGCAGGCCGGGCAGCACGATGTTTTTCGCGGGCGGCTGGGCGGCCGGCAGCCAGGCGCCGGGGCTGGCGGGCTTGGTGGTTTCCCGCACGGCGGCGACCAGGCGGCCCACGCTGGTATTGACGTGCAGTGCGAGCACCCGGGAGCCGTGCGCCAGCTTGGCCAGCGACTGGACGATCATGCCGTGGGCCGGCACCGCGATGCCGGTGTCGGTACTGGCCAGCAGCGGGCCGCTGTCGGTGTAGATGTCGACCTCGGCGGTGGCGGGCTGGCTGTCGGTGTCCATCAGGTAGAGCAGGATGGTGGCCGCCGACTTCTGCCCCGGGGCCACGAACCAGAAGTCGGTGCCGGGCTCGCCGCAGCGCATGCTGGTCAGCCCGTCCGGACCGGTCTGCTCCACTTCAAGTCCCCGGGCCATCGACCCGGTGGCCGCGATCATGACCCCGCCCCGGAATGACTCGGTCGGCACCGAGCCGGCTGCCGCCGGCTTGGCTTTCTGGGCCGGACCATGCGCCGGAACGCGAAGCACGGGGACACTCGCCCGGGTCAGCCGGCCGGGCTCGGACAGCACCCGCACCGGGGTAGGCGGCTGCGGGCTGCCGGCCGCGGACAGCCGGCTCACTTCGGCCTTCCCGGTGCCGGCCGAGGCGGTGGCCAGGGCCAGGCCGGCCGCGGTCGCCCCCGCCGAGCCCGGGGCCGCGCAGGCCTGGACCACCGACGAGACCGTCGCCTTGGCCGGGGGGGCCGTCCCGACGCCCGCCCTGACCGACATCGGATGACCGGCCGAGGCGATGACCAGCTCGGCGCCGACGGCCACGATCAGCAAGAAGGCGAGCACGAACCGGTTCGCCAGCAGGCCTCTCACCACTCGTCCTCTCCGCTGTCATGGTCAGGGTCCGGCCAGCGCGGCGGCGGGACGTTCCCCGCCGCCGACCCGTGCCAGCCCGCACCGGTGCCGTCGGCGGGCGGGAGCGGATCGAGCAGCTCGCCTTCGCCGGCGGGCCAGCCGCCCGACGGCGCGGCCTGGCGGCCGGCTGGCTGCGCGGCCGGCCGTTCGGCCGGGCGGCCCGCGGGCCAGCCGGAGGGCCGAGGCGGGCCAGGATCCGGCCAGCCGGGCGAGCCGGCGTTCGCGGCATCCGCCCAGTCGGAGGGCGGCCGCGGGCCGGCCTCCCGGCCGGAGTTGTCCCAGCCGGACCGGGGCTGGCTCCCGCTGTTCCAGTCCGCCCCGCTGCTCTGGCCAGCCCCGCTGTTCGGGCTGGCGCCGCTGTTCGGGCTGGCGCCGCTGTTCGGGCTGGCACCGCCGTACTGGCTGGCACCGCCGTACTGGCTAGCCCCGCTGTCATGGCGAGCACCGCTGTCATGGCGAGCACCGCTGTCATGGCGAGCACCGCGCCGGTCCGCGCCGCTGTCCCAGCCGGACTGCTGCTGGTCGGCAGGCCAGCCCGCGGCCGCGCCGCCGGGCCAGTCCGGGGGCTGCTGCGCGGCGGGCCGGCCCGCTGCTCATCGCCGGGCCAGCCGGACTGCGGCCCGGAGCCGGTCCGGTCGGACGGGTGCCCGGAGCCGGGCCAGTCGGGCTGCGCGCCGACCGCCGACGTGCCCCCGCGCCCGCCGCCGGGCTGATTGCCGCCCCCGGCCGGCCGGGGGGTACCGGGATATCCCTGCCCGCCGGGCCGCCCGGTCCGCTGGTCGTCGCCGGGCCAGCCCGCGGCCGGATCGGCGCCCTGCCAGCTAGCCTGCTGGCTGGCCCCGGGCCAGCTCTGGTTCCTGTCGTCGCCGGGCCAGCCCGGCTGCGCCGCTTCGGACCTCGGGTCAGGGCCCGCGGCGCTCGCCGACCAGCCCGGGCGGTCGGCGGCCGGGGCCGGGCGGCCCCGGCGGCCGGGCCGCGGGTCGCCGCCCGGCTGGCCCGGCCCGCTGTCGGGACGCGCCATGCCGGGCCGCGCCATGCCGGGCCGCTCGCCGCCTGGCGGCCCGGCCGGCCAGCCGCCTGGCCCTTCATCGGACCAGCCCGGGCCCGCCGCCGCGGCCCGCGGCCCGCTCCGCGCTCATCACCCGGCCAGTCATCCGGCCGCCCATCGGACCAGCCCGGGCCGGTCTCGGCCGCCCGCCGGCCGGTCCGGCGGTCATCGCCGGGCCGCTCATCTGGCCCGCCCGGCCCGGCCGCCGCGCCGCGCCGGCCCGCTCCGCGCTCATCGCCCGGCGCGCGGCCCGCCGATCGCGATCCCCGCCAGCCGCCCAGCCGGCCCCGGGACTCGCCCTGGCCCGCCGCGGCGGCCCCAGCCACCCCAGCCACCCCAGCCACCCCAGCCGCACCAGCCGCACCTGCGGCGGCCCCGGCCGGCCCGGCCAGCGCGGCCCGGTCAGCCTGGGCTGCCGCCCGCCCGGCCCGGCGCAGCTTGCGGCCCGCGGCCGGGCGGCCGGGCTCTTCCCTGGCCGGACCGCCCCGGACCTGACCACCCGCGCCGGTGTCGTCACCGGCCGCGTCACCCCGGCCCCGGCCGGGCTGACGCCCGCGCCCGGCCGGGCCGGCCCGGCCCGCTCCGGCCCGGCCCGCTCCGGCCGGGCCGCTCACACTGGAGGCCCCGGCCAGGACCCGCTCGGGCACCTGCGCCGCGGGCTCGGCCGGCGCGCTGATGCTGGCACCCTCCGCCGCGGAGCGTGCTCCCGGCAGTGCCAGCACGCCGACCACGGCGACCAGTAGCAATTCGAGGATCACGGCCAGGTCGTGGTCGGCCTGGTTCCTGGAGATGTCCAGCAGGCCGCCGCCCGGCGGCAGCTGGTAGGCCTGCGCCCACGAGCCGGCCGGGGACGGCACCCGCGTCAGTGCCTTGCCGTTCAGCGTGGCGTTCCAGCCGCAGCAGGCTCAGCCAGCTCAAGCGTTCCTCCGGCCGCGGGGACCGGCGCTTTGGTGACGGAAGTCTGCCCGGACGCCAGCGCGACCACGGTCCCGTCGGGCTCCACCAGGCGGACCCTGGCAGGCAGGTCGACCAGCCGCCACAGGGCGAACGATGCGGTGGCGGTGACCGGCCGCAGGCCGGCCACCCCGTCCAGGGTGCGCGCCAGCGCCTGGTTCACCGGGGCCGGGATCAGCACGTAGCCCACATCGAACTGGGCCAGGGACTGGCCCTGGTCGTCAGCCTCGCCGCCATTAGGGGCGACCAGGGTCGCCACGGCGGTGTCCAGCGCTCGCTGCGCGCTGGTCACGGGGACCAGGTCCGACTCGCCCAGCGCCGGGCTCAGGCCGCGCTGCAGCGAATAAGTCACCTGCCCGCCCACCGTGCGCAGCACCAGCGTCCGCAGCTGCAGCCCGCTACCTGACGAAACCGAGACCAGCAACGGCACGACCGGGGCCGCGGCCGGGGCGACCGGCCCGCCCGCCCCGTTGATCAGCCAGAACGCCGCGGACAGGATGGGCGCGGAGCAGGCCACCCCGGCCAGCAGCACGCCGCCCAGGCCGCGGGCCGCGCCTGAGGTGCGCATCCCGCGGCGCGCTTTGGCCGCGCCGCGGCCGCCCGCTTCGTCCGGGCGCCGGGCCAGGCCCGGCAGCGCGTCACCGGCCGAGGCGGCAGCCAGCACCAGCCCGGCGCCCACCAGCGCCAGCGCGATACCGGGCCAGGCCGGCACCGCGGCGCCGCCGCTGGCCGGGATCACCATCGTGCGGCTGACCCCGATCGAGATCAGCAGCCCGAACAGGACGGCCGCCCAGCCGATGATGACCAGCCCGCGGCGCCGGACCGCCAGCAGCGCGGCGCAGGCGACGACGAGCAGGCCGGCCGTGACCCAGACCGGCGGCAGGCCCGGCCCGCCCGGGCTGAGCAGCAGCAGCGAGCGGGCCGGCAGCGCGGGGCTGGCTAGTCCGGGCTGCTGCAGGCCGACTTCGAGCAGGAGCTGCGCCGGGTGCGCCGCGATCTGCAGGGTCCACGGGAACAGCAGGACCGGCGGCACCACGGCGACCAGTCCCAGGTTGCGGGCGACAGCGGGCCGGCGCAGGCCGACCGTCACCGCGGTCACGATCACCGCGAGGACGGCGATCACCCAGGTCAGCGGCACGAACGCGGCGGCGATGGTGAGCGCCAGGCCGGTGGCCCAGGCCGCCCGCCTGGCCCGCCGGGGTGTCTCGGTGAACATCCGCCCGGCCAGCAGCGCGATCAGCGGCAGCAGCATGAAGGCCACGGCGGTGCCGAGCCGGCCCGCGGCGATCGTGCCCATGGCGATAGGCAGCAGCGCGTACGAGGCCGCGCCCCAGACCCGGACCAGGGCCGAGCGGGTGACCCGCCGGATGGCCAGGAACGCGAAGCAGCCTGCCAACGGCACGCAGCCCAGCAGGATCACCTCGACGGCCAGCCAGGGTTTGCCGCCGAGCACGGTGGCCAGGGCGGCGACGATGGCGATGTAAGGCGGCGCGGTGCTGCCCGATCCGATCCCGGCCGGATGGAAGCCCTGCAGGAACTCATGCCAGAGGCCGGAGGCCCCGCCCCAGGCCGGCACCAGCGCGCCGCCGCCCAGCGGGCCGCCCGACAGCAGCGATCGCTCCGCCGCCAGGGCCACGATGGTCAGGCCCAGGAACAGCCCGACGCCGGGATGCGTCAGGATGCGCTGGACCAGGCCGGTATCGACGAGCAGGAAGTCGTCATCGGTCGGGTCGTCGGTCGCGTGATGCGACGCCGGCCGTGTCGACCTGAGCCGACCGGGACATGGCCGCGGCGAGGAACTCCGCGATCCGGCGCAGCGACCGGCCCGGCGGCAGGTCCGCGCGGACCCGGCCGTAGGCGGGCCGCCGCCCGCGCGCCCGCAGCCGCCTGGCCTTCAGCAGCTGCCCGGGATGCCCCAGCACCGAGCCGAGCGCGGCCAGCTCATCTAGGCCGGCCGCGGGCCGCTTGGCCAGCAGGAAGAACATCGTGCGCAGCAGGGACACCGCGACGTTGCCGGCCAGGGACGCCAGCATCGGCGCGGCGGGCAGGTTCGTCAGCAGCGTGAACATCGCGTTGCGGCGGTCAGTCTGGCGCGGCCGCCGGACCGCCGACACCGGGCGGCGCCGCCGCGCGGCGGCCTCCACGTGGTAGACCCGCGAGTCGGTGATGACCCGGACCCGGTACCCGGCCGCGTGCACCCGCCAGCAGAAGTCGACGTCCTCCCGGAACATCCCCATGCTCCGGTCGAAGCCGCCGACCTGATCCCAGACATCGCGGCGGATCAGCATCCCGGCGCTGCCGACCGCCAGCGCGTCGCGATCCCCGTCATGCTGGCCCTGGTCCACCTCACGCGGCTCGATCCCGGTGATGCGGCGGCCGACCGTGTCGATGGTGACCCCGGCCTCCAGGATGACCTTGCGGTCGGCCCAGTCCATGACCTTCGGGCCGAGCACCGCCGCGGACCGCGTCTCGGCCGCCCCGCGCAGCAGCTGCTCAAGCGCGTCCGGGGCCGGCTCGCAGTCGTCGTGCAGCAGCCAGATCCACTCCACCCGCTCATGCGCGGACAGCCCGGCCGCCCCGGGAATGGCGACGCTGGCCGCCCGGTGCTGCAAGGCCCGGGCGACCGCCGTCCCGTAGCCGGTCGAACGGTCCATGCCGAACACGACGGACTGGCCGAGCAGGCCGGACAGGACGGCGCCGCTGCGGTCCCTGCTGCCGGTATCGACGGCCACGACGCGCTGAACGGGCCTGCTCTGTTCCAGGAGCGACTCGATAATCTGGGGCAACCACGCAGCACCGTCATGCGCGACGATTACGGCCGTGACGACGTGCTGCGGGTAGGTGTCATTAGGCGACAACTGGGGTCCGCATGCTGCTCAGAGGGCTACCTGCAGGTCTGGCGCGCACATCCGCGCGCCGGTATTCGGGGGCAAGGCCACGCGTGCACAATACGCGAACTCAGGCCGCCAGGACGGCCAGTCGCCACCGTTCGCCTTCGGCCGCCACCGCGGCCGGCCCCGGACCGCGAGGCCGCTTCTCCAGGTCAGGGCCTCACGACCGGACTAGATGGCCTGGCGCTTAAGCCGCCGCCGCTCGCGCTCGGACAGTCCGCCCCAGATCCCGAATCGCTCATCGTGCTCCAGGGCGTAGTCCAGGCACTCTGCCCTGACCTCACAGCTGCGGCAGACCCGCTTGGCTTCCCTGGTCGACCCGCCCTTTTCCGGAAAGAACGCCTCCGGATCCGTTTGCGCGCACAGCGCGCGGTCCTGCCAGCCAAGCGCCCCGGCATCATCCGCATCGATGCCCAGCTCCTCGTGCACCAGCGAGACGATGACGTCAGCCACAGCGCACCTCCTCCCCATCCCACGACCCCGTCAGCCCGGCCCCGTTACTTACCCCGGGCCGGAGAATTACACAGGTGAAATTACACCCGCGTGTCTTGCGCTGAGTCAAGAGTGATACGTGATAATGGCCGACTTCTTGCCCCCTGATGACGGGAAAGTCCAGCGCGATTTTCCTGTGATCACAGCCCGGCCGACGGTCCGGTTCAGGCACCGGCCAGCCCGGTTCACCGGGCTGGCCCGGGCACCGGGCGCGCGGGCCATCCGGCCGGCCTGCGAGACTGCCGCCATGCGCATCTGCGTTCTGGCCGGGGGCGTCGGCGGAGCCCGGTTCCTGCGCGGGCTCCTGGTCGCCGAGCCCGGCGCTGAGATCACCGTCATCGGCAACACCGGCGACGACATCACCCTGTTCGGCCTGCACGTCAGCCCGGACCTGGACACCGTCATGTACACGCTGGGCGGCGGGATCAGCGAGGAGCAGGGCTGGGGCCGGGCCGACGAGAGCTTCACCGTGCTGCGCGAGCTCGGCGCCTACGGCTGCGAGCCGGACTGGTTCAGCCTCGGCGACCGCGACTTCGCCACCCACATCGCCCGGACCAGCATGCTGGCCGCGGGGCAGCCGCTGTCGGCGGCGACCCGGGCCCTTTGCCAGCGCTGGCAGCCCGGTGTGACCTTGCTGCCGATGTCCGATGACCCGGTCACCACGCAGGTGGTCATCGACGACGGCCCGGGCCAGCGGACCGTGCACTTCCAGGAGTGGTGGGTCCGGCTGCACGCGCAGGTCCCGGCGCGGCAGATCATCGCGGCCGGCGCCGGGCAGGCCAGGCCCGCGCCCGGCGTGCTGGACGCGATCGCCGCCGCCGACCTGGTCCTGCTCCCCCCGTCCAACCCGGTGGTGAGCATCGGGATCATCTTGTCGGTGCCGGGGATCGCCGCCGCCGTGGCCGCTAAGCCGGTGGTCGGGGTCTCGCCCATCATCGGCGGCGCCCCGGTCCGCGGCATGGCCGACGCGTGCCTGACCGCCATCGGGGTCCCGGTCACTGCCGCCGCGGTCGGCGGCCACTACGGGCCCGGCCTGCTCGACGGCTGGCTGGTCGACGAGCAGGACTCCGGCGCGGTGACCGCGCCGGAGCTGAGCGGCATCACGGTCCGCCCGATTCCGCTGTACCTGACCGACCTGCAGGCCGCCGCGCAGATCGCCGGCACGGCCGTCGCCCTGGCCAAGGAGCTCAGCCCGTGAGCAGCCCGCCCGTCAGCAGCCCGCCCGGGAGCAGCCCGGCCGGGAGCAGCCTGACCGTCATCGGTGTCACCGGGCTGCCCGAGATCGAGCCCGGCGCCGACCTGGCCGCGCTGATCTGCGCGGCCGCGCCCGGCCTGCGCAACGGCGACATCCTGGTGATCACCTCCAAGATCATCAGCAAGGCCGAGGGCCGGGTGATCCGGGCCGACCGGGAGGACGCGATCAGCGCCGAGACCGTCCGGGTGGTGGCCAGGCGCGGCCCGACGACCATCGCGCAGACCCGGCACGGCCTGGTCCTGGCCGCGGCCGGGGTGGACCGCTCCAATACCGAGCCCGGCACCGTGGTGCTGCTGCCCGAGGACCCGGACGGCTCGGCCCGGCGGCTGCGCAAGGCCATAGGCGACCGGGGCCAGGTCACCACCGGGGTGATCATCACCGACACCATGGGCCGGCCCTGGCGGACCGGCCAGACCGACACGGCCATCGGCGCGGCCGGGGTCATCCCGGTGCGCGATCACCGGGGCGAGGCCGACACCTTCGGCCAGCCGCTCGAGGTCACGATGGCGGCGGTGGCCGACGAGATCGCCGCCGCCGCCGACCTGGTCAAGGGCAAGACGAGCCAGGTCCCTGTGGCCATCGTGCGCGGGCTGGCCGAGCTGGTGACCGGCCCGGACGGGCCCGGCGCGGCGGCGCTGATCCGGCCCGCGGCCGAGGACATGTTCCGGGTGGGCGCCGCCGATGTGCTGGCCCAGCGGCGTACTGTGCGCGAGTTCACCGCTGAGGAGGTCAGCCCCGCGGCGGTCCGGCGCGCGGTCGCTGCCGCGCTCACCGCGCCCGCCCCGCATCACAGCCAGCCGTGGCGGTTCGCGCTGGTGGAGTCGCCGCGGGCCAGGACCGCGCTGCTGGCCGACATGCGGGCCGCGTGGATCGATGACCTGCGCCGCGACGGGTTCAGCCCGGAGCAGATCGAGCGCCGGGTCCGGCGCGGCGAGCCGCTGCGGCGCGCGCCGCTGCTCATCGTGCCCTGCCTGGTCGCCGAGGCCGCGCACCCGTACCCGGATCAGCGCCGGGCCGGCGCCGAGCGGGCCATGTTCGTGGTGGCCATGGGGGCCGCGGTGCAGAACCTGCTGGTCGCGCTGGCCGTCGAGGGCCTGGGATCGTGCTGGGTGTCCAGCACGATGTTCTGCCCCGAGGTGGCCGCGCGATCGCTGGGCCTGCCGTCCGGCTGGGAGCCGATGGGCGCCGTCGGCGTCGGCCACCCGGCCAGCCCGCCCCCGCCGCGCCCGGACCGTGACCCCGGCCAGTTCCTGCTGACCCGCTGAAGCGCCCGCCGGGCCGTTAGCGCTGGACCAGCGGCAGGGGGGTTCCGGCGCCACGGACGGCGGCGCACACTCCGTCACTGGCCGCGGCCGCCGCTATGCGTTCCGCCGCTGGTTTTTCATAGGTGGTCGTCCGCTGGCGCATCGGCCGGCCGGTGGGCGCGACCATCGCGGCGAGCTGGCTGATGGTCTTGAACGAGCCGTTCTGCGCGCCGGCCATCCGGGAGATGGTTTCCTCCATCAGCGTGCCGCCCAGGTCGTTGACGCCGCCGGCCAGCACGTCCTGGCACAGGTCGTCGCCGAGCTTGACCCAGGAGCACTGGATCGAGCTGATCGCGCCGTGCAGCAGCAGCCGGGATACCGCGTGCACGGCCCGGTTCTCCCGCCGCGTCGGGCCGGGCCGGGCCAGCCCGGCCAGGTAGATCGGCGAGCTCGCGTGCACGAACGGCAGCGGCACGAACTCGGTGAACCCGCCGGTGCGCTCCTGAATTCCCCGGATGACCCGCAGGTGCCCGACCCAGTGCGCCGGGGTATCCACGTGCCCGTACATCATCGTCGCGGAGGTGCGCAGGCCCAGCTCGTGGGCCGTGCTGATCACCTCGATCCAGGCCGCGGCGGGCAGCTTGCCCTTGGTCAGCACCCAGCGCACGTCGTCGTCCAGGATCTCGGCCGCCGTGCCTGGCAGCGAGTCGACCCCGGCCGCTTGCGCCCTGATCAGCCACTCCCGGACCGGCAGGCCGGTGCGGGCCGCGCCGTTCATGACCTCCATCGGCGAGAACGCGTGCACGTGCAGGCCCGCCCGCTGGCGCTTGACCTCGGCGGCCAGGTCGAAATACGCGGTGCCGGGCAGGTCAGGGTGGATGCCGCCCTGCATGCACACCTCGGTGGCGCCGGCCTCCCAGGCCTGCGCCGCGCGCTCGCCGACCTGCTCCAGCGACAGGGTGTAGGCGTCGGCGTCGGTGCGCCGCTGGGCGAACGCGCAGAACCGGCAGCCGGTGTAGCAGACGTTGGTGAAGTTGATGTTGCGGTTGACCACGAACGTGACGTCGTCGCCGATGGCGTCCCTGCGCGCCCCGTCGGCCAGCGCCGCGAGCGCCTCAAGCGCCGCGCCGTCGGCGTCCAGCAGCGCCAGGGCCTGGGCGTCGGTGAGGGCGGCCGGGTCACGCTCGGCCTGGCGCAGCGCGGCCCGCACCTCGGCGTCCAGGCGCGGCGCGGGCCGCGGGCTCGATCCGGGTGGCGATCTCGGCCCAGTCGCCGTACACCTCGGCGAAATCGTCCCGGCGGTCGCTGGTGCGGCCGGTGGTGTCGATCGTCACGTGCAAGTCGGTCCGGCCCGCGGCCTGGTCCCAGCCGCCGTCGGGTTCCTGCCAGGGCCGGCCGCGCGGCCTGGCCCCGGCGGCGGCCAGCCCGGTGGCCGGGTCGGCCAGCGCGGCGACGTGCCCGGCCAGCCGCGGATCCAGCCAGGGCTCGCGCTGGTAGCCCGGGTAGGCGGTGAGCCGCTCGCGCAGCTCGAACCCGGCCTGGGCGGTGCGGGAGGCCAGCTCGTCGATCTGCGGCCAGGGGCGTTCGGGGTTGACGTGGTCGGGGGTCAGCGGCGAGACCCCGCCCCAGTCGTCGATGCCGGCCCCCAGGATGAGCCGGTACTGTTCGCCGATCAGGTTGGGCGGGGCCTGGATCCGGACCGCCGGGCCGAGCAGCAGCCGGGCCACCGCGATGGTGGCGGCCAGGTCGTCGAGCTCCGCGTCCGGCACGCCGCGCATCTTGGTGTCGGGCTTGGCCCGGAAGTTCTGCACGATGACTTCCTGGATGCCGCGGTACTCGCGGGCGACCTGGCGGATCGCGAAGATCGAGTCGGCCCGCTCGGCCAGCGTCTCGCCGATGCCGATCAGGATGCCGGTGGTGAAAGGGACGTTGCTGCGCCCGGCGTCCTCCAGGACCCGCAGCCGACCTTCGGGTCCTTGTCCGGGCTGCCGTAGTGCGGCGCGCCTTTCTCGGTGAACAGGCGCGCGGCGGTGGTTTCCAGCATCATGCCCATCGACGGCGCGACCGGCTTGAGCCGCTGGAAGTCCTGCCAGCTCAGCACGCCCGGGTTGAGGTGCGGCAGCAGGCCGGTCTCCTCCAGCACCCGGATCGCCATGGCCCGGACGTAGGACAGGGTGTCGTCGTAGCCGTGCGCGTCCAGCCACTCGCGGGCCTGGTGCCACCGGTCCTCCGGCCGGTCGCCCAGCGTGAACAGGGCCTCCTTGCAGCCCAGGGCGGCGCCCGCGGCAGCGATCTCGATGACCTCGTCCGGGGACAGGTACGGGCTGGACAGCCGGCCGGGCACGGTGGCGAAGGTGCAGTAGCCGCAGCGGTCCCGGCACAACCGGGTCAGCGGGATGAAGACCTTGCGCGAGTAGGTGATGATCCCGGGCCGGCCCGCCGCCGCCAGCCCGGCGTCCCTGACCCTGGCGGCGTGGCCGAGCAGCTGCGTCAGCTGCTCCCCCCGGGCCTGCAGCAGCGTCACGGCCTCGGCCTGGTCCAGCGGCTTGCCGTCCCGGGCCCTGGCGATGGCGCGGCGCAGGCCGCTGGCGGGCGGCGGGCTGGCCAGCTGGGGGCTGTCGTCGGGGCGGGGCGTTTCGGCGCGCATGGGACCCACCCTAGGCGTCCGGCCAGCGCCGCGCCGGCCCGGAGGCGGCGGACGGGCGGGCGGGCGCGGCGGCGCGGGGCCGGCCGTGGCCCGGCGGGCGGGCCGCGCGGGGCGTCAGAAACCGCGGTAGTCGCGGGCGGCCAGCCGGGGGCCGCGGCGGGGCGGGCGGCTGCCGCCCAGCTCGATCAGCCGGGTGGCCCGGTGCCGGTGGCCCGCGTACGGTTCCAGCAGCTCCAGCATCCCGGCGTCGTCGACGATCCGCCCGGCCAGGGTCCAGCCGACGGCGGCGGGCAGGTGGTAGTCGCCGACGGTCACGGCGTCCGCGTCGCCGCACGCGCGCTGCCTGACCTCGGCGGAAGTCCACGGGCCGATACCCGCCAGCGCCCGGAGCCTGCGGTCGGCGTCGGCCGCCGCGAGCTGGGTGATCTCCTCCAGCCTGCTGGCCACGTGCGCGGCGCCGACGATGGTGCGGGCCCGGACCGCCTCCACGCCCGCCCGGTGCCACTCCCAGGACGGGATCTGGGCCCAGTCCCTGGCCGGCGGGATCACCCGCATGCCCGCCGGGGCCGGCCCGGGGGCCAGCTGGCCGAATCTGGACAGCAGCAGCCGCCAGGCCCGGTGCGCCTCCAGCCCCACCACCTTCTGCTCCAGGACCGCCGGGATCAGCGCCTCAAGGACCCGCCCCGACCGGCCGACCCGGATGCCGGCGTGCCGCCGGGCCAGCTCCCGCAGCACGGGGTGGGCCGGGGCGAAGCCCGCCGGGTCGTCGTCCGCGCCGAGCAGCGCGGGCAGCTGGTCCAGCAGCCACCGGGCGCCCGGCCCCCAGGCCGCCGCCTTGACCAGGGCCGCCGCCGGCAGGCAGGCCGCTGCCCTGGTGGTGGTGATGCGGATCGTGCCCGGGCCGTCCGGCGTCAGCGAGGTCCGCCACACCGCGCCGACCGGATCGACCCGGAACGCCGGATCACGCGGTCCGCGCCGGTGCACGGACAGCGTCGTGGCCATGTCCACACCGAAGGGGGCGTGCCATTCCCGCCGAGCGCCGCCGTCAGGGTCGGCAGGCTCTGTCGCGGGCATCAGCTCACCTCCGCCCGACAGCGTGGCAGATCTGGCCGGCCACGGCGCGGCTAACCCGCAGCGGGCCGCGCGGTAATCCGCCGCCGCGCCCGTCAGCCGTCGGTGGAGAACCGGATCGTGGTCGGCCCCAGATCGACCCCGGGCCAGACCCGCAGCCCGCGGCACAGCTCGTTGCCCCCGGCGATCCGGGCCCCGTCGCCGATCACCACGCCGTCCAGCCGGGCGCCCGCGCCGATCCGGGCGCCCCGGCCGACCACGCTGGCGTGCACCACCGCCCCGGCGCCGACGGTCACGCCGTCGAACAGCACCGTGCCGGCTACCTCGGCGCCGCCGGCCACCACGCAGCGCGAGCCGACCGCCGTGCCGCCGCAGACGGTCGCGCCCGGCTCCACGACCGCGCCCGGCAGCACCAGGGCCGCCGCGCCGGGTCCCGGCACCGCCGCCGAGGCCAGCTCGCCGAGCACCAGGTCGCACGAGCCGCGCACGAACGCCTCCGGCGTGCCCACATCCAGCCAGTAGGCGTTCTGGACGTAACCGAGCACGTACTGGTCCGCCGCGATCAGGCCGGGGAACGTCTCCCGCTCGACCGAGACCACCTGGCCCTCGGGGATCCGGTCGATGATCTCCCGCCGGAACACGTAGCAGCCGGCGTTGATCCGGTTGGTGACCGGATCGGGAGTCTTCTCCAGGAACGCGGTCACCCGCCCGTGCGCGTCGGTCGGCACGCAGCCGAATCTGGCCGGGTCGGCCACCTCGACCAGGTGCAGCGTGAGCGCCGCATCCGCCTTGCGGTGCGCTTCCAGCTGGGCCGGCAGGTCATGGCCGGACAGGACATCGCCGTTCAGCACCACGACCGGGTCGGCCGGGCCGCTGCGCAGCCGGGACGCGGCGTTGCGGATCCCGCCGCCGGTCCCGAGCGGTACGTCTTCCTCGACGTAGACGATCTCCAGGCCGAACGACGAGCCGTCCCCGAAGCACTCCGCGAACATCTGCGCCCGGTAGGCGGTAGCCAGCACCACCCGGGTGACCCCGGACCCGGCCGCCCGGGCCAGCTGGTGGGCCAGGAACGGGACCCCGGCGGTGGGCAGCAGCGGCTTGGGTGTCGTGATCGTCAGCGGGCGCAGCCGGGTGCCCTGGCCGCCGACCAGCAGGATCGCCTCAAGTTCGGGCCGGCCCAGATCCTCATCCGCAGGCAAATCGGTTGGCATGGGCAGGCAGACTACTAGCGGCCCTGGACGGCCGCACGCTCATACGAGGACAGGTGCGCCTCGGCGGAGGCGGCCCAGGTGAACTCCAGCGCCCGGGCATGGCCGGCCGCGCCGAGCGCCTCCCGGTGCTGCTCGTCGCGCAGCAGCGACCGCAGCGCCATCTCGATGCTGCCCGCATCCGGCTCGGTGTAGGCCACCGCGTCGCCGCCCACCTCGGGCAGCGACGTCTTGTGCGTGGTCAGCACCGGCGCACCGCAGGCCATGGCTTCGAGCACCGGCAGGCCGAAGCCCTCACTGGTGCTCGGGAACGCGACCACCATCGCCCCGCCCAGGAACCCGGGCAGGTCAGTGAAGTGCAGGTAGCCAGGTCGGACGATGCGCAGGTGCGCCGGGACCGCGGCGACCGCGTCGTCCACCTCGCCGCTCCAGCCGCTGCCGCCGGCCAGGACCAGCGCGGGCGGCGCCTCCAGGTCGGCCACGGCCGCGGCCCAGCCGGTGATCAGCGCGGGGATGTTCTTGCGCGGCTCCAGGGTGCCCAGGTACGCGACGTACCCCTTGCCGTGCAGGCCGAGCCGGGCCGAGACCTGCGCCACCCGCTCGGCGGAGGGCTGGTGGAACCGGGCGTGGTCGACTCCGTGGTAAGCGACGTCGATCCTGGTCGGGTCCGTGCCCAGGGTCCTGACCAGCTCGTCCCTGGTCGCCTTGGACGGGACGATCAGGCGGGTGGCCCGGCGCGCGGAGGTCCGGATGGCGGACTTGTAGAACGTGGCGGTGACCGGGCTGTGCGCGTCGGGATCGGTGAAGAACGTCAGGTCGTGGATGGTGACCACGCTGGGCGCGCCGGGGCGCAGCGGCATCGAGTAGTGCGGCAGGTGAATGACGTCCGCGCCGACCTGCTGGCCCACCAGCGGCAGGCCGCTCTGCTCCCAGGCCAGCCGGGCCGGCCGGTGCGCGATGGCCGGCGGACCGCCGACCACCCGGGCGGCCGGGACCAGCCGCTCGTACCGCTCCTCGTCGGCCCGCTGGCAGGCGATGGCCAGCTCCGCTCCGGCTACGTCCAGTGCGCTAACCAGGCCATCGACGTAGCGGCCCAGCGCACCGCGGTCGGCCGGGACGGCGGTCGCGTCTATCAGCACCCGAGGCGACACGAAGTATCCGGCTCCCTTCACCCTGGCCCGCTGGGGCACGACGGAATCATCACAGGTAGCGCAACCCAGGTGCGTCCCGTCAGGTCTGTCCCGTCAGGTCTGAGCGTACGCCCTTGGCATCAGCGCCGTGTCCGCGCCGGAGGGCGAAGACACCGCGCGAGTGAGCTCGCGGGCTCAAGGCGAGCGATGGCGGCGCCGGTCCTCGCAGCTAGGGCGAGGTGGCGGGCGAGCCCGTCGCCGACGGGCTCGGCTGCGGCTTGCCCCCCGCGCCCTGGCTTTGCCGCGCGGCCGAGTTGGCCTTGTCCAGCGCGGCTTTCAGGCTGGCCAGATCGCGCCCGTAGGCCGCGAAATTCCCGTTCCGCAGGTCGTTCTGGGCCAGCGTGTAGAAGTTCTCGGCCTGCTTCAGGTAACGCTGCACCGCGGAACTGGAGACCGGGCCGGTGCCGCAGGCCGGCGGCGGCGGCGGGGTGCCCGACGGGCTGGGCGTGACGCCCAGCGCCTGGGCCAGGGCCTGCGCCAGCGTGGGCGAGAACCCGATGGTGCCGTTGTAGTACACCAGCACCTGCTGCAGCGTCGGGTACGAGCCGCCGTTGCCCGCGGCCGCCTGGGACACGTAGACAGGCTCGAAATACATCAGCCCGCCGCCCACCGGCAACGTGATCAGGTTGCCCAGGGTGACCATGGACCCGCCCTGCCGCAGCAGGGTCAGCGCGGAGGCGACCGCGGTGTTGGACTCGAAGTCGTTCTGCACCTGTCCCGGTCCGTGAATCGCGAGGTCCTCGGGCAGCTGCAAGATCCGGATCGTGCCGTAATCCGGGCTTTGCGGGTTACTGTCCACCGCCATGAACGCGGCCAGGTTGGCCCGGCCTCGCGGGGTGAACGTCGTCAGCAGCGAGAACTGCGGCTGGCTGTACCCTGGCATGCTCAGCGTCAGGTAGTAGGGCGGCTGGCTGGCGGAGTTGCCGCTGGTCGGGTCGGCCGGGACGGACCAGAAGTTCTGCCCGCCGTAGAACTCCTGCGCCTGCTGGACGTGATACTGGGCCAGGATCTGCCGCTGCACGTCCAGCAGGACCGGCGGGTAGCGCAGGTGCGGCAGCAGGTCGGCCGGAATCGCGCGCTGCGGCTTGATGATCCCGGGGAACGCCTTCTCCCAGGTTTCCAGCACCGGGTCGGGGGTGCCCCACTGGTACAGCGAGACCGCGCCGGTATAGGCGTTCACGACCGCTTTTACCGAATTGCGGATGTAGTTCACCTGATCGCCGGCGCCGGCCGCAGACCCGTTCGGGGTGTAAGAGTTCGAGGTGGCCGACTGCAGGCTGATCCGCTGCGCGTACGGGTAGTTGTCGGTCGTGGTGTAGGCGTCCACCACCCAGAGGATCTGCCCCCCCGCGGTCACCGGGTACGGGTTGTTGTCCAGGGTCAGGAACGGCGCGACCTTGGCCACCCGGGAGACCGGGTCCCTGATGTACATGATCTTCGAGTTGCCGTTGATCGCACCCGACAGCAGGATGTTGACCTCGCGGAATTTGATCGCGTACAGCAGGCGGTTCAGCAGCGACCCGACCGGCACCCCGCCGCCGCCGGTGTACGTGGTGTTGACCTGGCCGCTGGCGTTCTGGCTGCTGGGGTAGTCCAGCTCGGGCTGACGGCCGCCGACGATCGCGTAGCTGGTCTCCTGCTGGCCGAAGTAGATGCGCGGCTGGAACTGGCCGAGCTGGCCGGTCGGCGGGATGCCGCCCTCAGCGAACGACGGGTTGCCGCTGGCCGGGGCGGCCGCGTCAGCGCCGGCCGCGACGAACCCGAACCCGTGGGTGTACACCAGATGCGTGTTGATCCAGTTGCCCTGGCCGGCCGGCGGCCCGGCCATGTCGCGGACGCCGACCACCTGGTCGGTCGGAATGCTGCCGCCGGGCAGCTGGTACCGGTCCATCGACAGCACGGGCGCGAACTTGTAGTAGCCCTTGACCTGCTGCAGCTGCTGGAACGCGGGCGAGACCACGCCCTGGTCCATCAGCCGCACGTCGGGCAGCGCGGCGGCTTGCCTGGCCAGCTGGGCCGCCGACTCCGCGGACACCGCGGAGTACGGCATGATCTTTACCTTGTTCAGCCCGTACGCGCTCCTGGAGCTGGTGATCTCCCTGCTCAGGTACGGGGTCTCCTTGACCAGCTCATTCGGCTTGACCACGAACTGCTGGACGATCGCCGGGTAGACCCCGCCGATCAGCACCGCCGACAGGACCAGCAGGCCGAACCCCACCGCGGGCAGCATCGAGCTCTTGCGCAGCACGCCGGCGAAGAACAGCAGCGCGCACAGCACCGCGATGATGGCCAGCACGGTCTTGGCGGGCAGTACCGCGTTCACGTCGGTGTAGGACGCCCCGGTTTGCACCACGCCGCGCTGGGAGAAGTTGATCCCGTACCGGTCCACGAAGTAGGCGATGGCCTTGAGCAGCACGAAAACGCCGACGAGCAGGAACAGGTGGGTCCTGGCCCCCTGGGTGGCCCGTTCGCCCCTGGGCTGCAGCCGCAGGCCGCCGTAGAGGTAGTGCACGGCCGCCGCGGCCAGGACCGACAGCAGGACAGCCGCGAACAGGTAGCTGAGCACCATCCGGATGAACGGATAAACGAAGACGAAGAACGATATGTCCAGCTTGAACTGCGGATCGACGATGCCGAAGCTGGTCCGGTTGGCGAATTCCAGCCAGGTGCGCCAGTTGGCGGCCCCGGTCAGTCCCGATATCAGGGCGATGAGGCCCAGTACCGCGCCGAGCACCAGCCGCCGGTGCGGGTCGATGACCTGCCGGTAGGCATCCAGGCCCTGCTGCTCGGGCGAGCTGGGCCGGTAGGCGGGCCTGATCCGGTAGGCGATCCAGATGTTGGCGCCGATCACCGCGGTCATGAACACCGCGGTGATGCCGAACAGCGCCCACTTGGTGCCGTAGGTGGTGCTGAACACCGAGGTGTAGCCGATCGAGTGGAACCACAGGAAGTCGGTGCCGATCCCGGCCGCGACGGTGACGATCACGATGACCGCGACCAGGGCGATCAGGCCCGGGATGAGGTACCTGGTCCACGGGGGCAAGACGATCGGGCGCCCGGGGGCCGGCCGGGATTGGCCAGGAGATCGGAAGGCCACGCCTTCTCCTAATCGTCACCTCGTCCATGAGGCAGCCGACGGCACCGTTCGCAGGCTACGGGAGGTCCTGCCCAGGCTTGGTCGCACTGGCCGGTCGCACAGGGCTGTGCGTTCCCTGACGCAACTTACCGGTAACCGGCAATGGTTCCCGATCAACCCCCCGATCCGGCCGCCCTTTTCGGCGGTTAGCAGGACGGGACGGGCTGCCCGGCCTTCAGGGCCTGCAGCGCGCTGACCGCCCCGGCCAGGGTGCTGACCTTTATCAGGCGCATCCCGGCGGGCACCGCGTGGGCGGTGTCAGGGCAGTTGGCGGCGGGGGTCAGGAACACCGTCGCGCCCGCGGCCCTGGCCCCGACCAGCTTCTGCTGGATGCCGCCGATCGGGTCCACCGCGCCATCGGCCTCGATCTCGCCGGTGCCCGCGATGAACCGCCCCCCGGTCAGGTTGTCCGGGGTGATCTTGTCGATGATCCCGAGCGCGAACATCAGGCCCGCGCTGGGGCCGCCGATGTTGCGGATGTCGATTTTCACCGTGAACGGGAACACGAACCTCTCGCTGACCTGCACGCCGACCACAGCCTGCCCGGAGACATCGGCGCTCACCAGCCTGACCTGCCTGCTCTGGCCGCCCCGGTCGATGGTCAGCACGACCGGGGTCTTGGGCTGGCCCGCGCGGACCGCCGCGGCGGCATCCCGCTTGCAGGTCACCGGTTTGCCGTCCACCGCGGTGATGACGTCGCCCTTGACCAGCCGGCCGTAGGCTGGCATGCCAGCGAGCGTGGACTGGACGGTGTCGATCGTCTTGAACGGGATGTTCAGCTGGCACAGGGCGGCCGCGGTGGCGCTTTCCTGCGAGTTGACCATCTCAGCGGTGTCCTGCCTGGCCACCTCCTGCTGGCTCTGGCCCGGGGTGAAGATCTCCTGCTCGGGCACGACCGCGTCGTGCGGGTCCAGCCAGGCCCGGAGCGCGGCGATGACGTTGAACCGGGTGCCCGGCCCGCCCAGGAACGAGACCGTCACCATGTTGAGGTGGCCGCTGACCGGGTAAGTCGGGTGGCCGCTGATCGAGATCAGCCGCTGGCCGCCGGAGCTGCCCAGGGTGTTGAAGGTAGGGCCGGGCGTGAGCGCCACGTAAGGGACCGGCGCGAAAATGGCGACGACCAGGGCTGCGAGCACGCCGGCTCCGGCCACCAGCAAGGTCACGACACTACGGGACATGGGGGAAGACTACGCGCTGTTCACCCACTCGCTGTCGCCGTCGGCCCACAGCTGGTGCTTCCAGATCGGCACCGACGCCTTGAGGGTGTCGATCAGCGTGCGGCAGGCCTCGAACGCGGTGTCCCGGTGCGCGCTGGACACCGCGACCACGACCGCGAGGTCGCCGATCGCCAGCTCCCCGACCCGGTGCACGGCGGCCAGGGCCAGCACGTCATAGCTAGCCGCCACCTTCTCCGCCACCGCGCGCAGCTCCCCGGCGGCCGACGGGTGGGCCAGGTAGGACAGCCCGGCCACGGCCCGGCCATGATCGTGATTACGGACCGCCCCGGCGAACAGCGCGGTGGCCCCGGCCGCCGGATGCCGGACGGCCTCGCGCACCTCGTCCGCCGACAGCGGCGTGTCGCGCAGCTCGGCCAGCCTGATCACGTCCATTGCGTCACGTTACCCCGGCTGGCTCAGCTGGAACGCCGGCGCCGCCTGGCCCGGCGCACGATCGCGGCGGTCCCGATCACCGCGACCGTGGCGCCGGCCGCCGTGATCGTCGCGTCCTTGCGGTCCAGCCGCCGTCCCGCCACGGCATGGCGGCCGGCCCGCTCGGCCAGCAGGACCTCAAGCGCGGCCAGGTTGTCGAAGGCCGGCCGCCACCCGGCGGCCCGCAGCGCGGCGCAGTCGACCACCCAGGGGTACACCACGAAGTGCAGGTCGGTGCCGGGCGCGGGGGTGATCCCGGCCCGGTGCAGCCGCTGCACGGTGCCGAACGTCAGCGCGGCGGGAAGCTCGATCCTGTGCAGCCCGGATACCTCCTCGACCTGCTGCTGCTCCAGCCACCCGTCGCCGCCCACGGCGAACTTGCCCGTCACCTCGCCCGCGGCGGCCAGTTCCAGCGCCGAGGTCAGGTCATCGAGGTGGCAGAACTGCCAGCGCGGCGCGCAGCCCTTCACCGTCAGCAGCCGCGGCGCCTCGAAATGCCGGGTGACCAGGGTGTCGATGCCCTCCCCGACCAGCGCGGCGGGCCGCACCACGGTGATCTCCGTGCCCGGGTTGGTCCGCGGCGACCGCTGCGCCAGCTGCTCGATCTCCATCAGGTCGCCCACCACGCTGGCGTCGGCCTGCGCCCGCAGCGGGGCCGACTCGGCCAGCGGCACCGGGTTGTCGGGCTGCGCGCCGTACACCATCGCGCTGGTCACCAGCACCACCCGGCCGACCCGGGCGGCCGCGGCTGCGGTCAGCACCGTCTGCGCGCCGCGCACGTTGAACGCCCGGCGGGACCGCTGGTCGGCGTCCGGCGCCAGGTCGAGATCGGTGTGCACGACCACGTCGACGCCGTCCAGGCGGCCGCCCAGCGCCGGGTCGCGGACGTCCACCACCCGCCAGGTCACCCCGGCCACATCGCCCCGGTGGTCGTCGATCGCGATCACCCGGCCCACCCGGGTCGAGGCGGCCAGCCGCTGCGCGAGCGCGTGCCCTACTCCCCGCGCCGCGCCGGTGATCGCGACCGCAGGACGCCGCAGCCGAGCACCCCCGGGCCGTCCATCGGGACTTTGCCCTTGGCGAACCTGGGCGTCTCGGTTGCTCACCGTGTAGCGCTCCCGGGATAACGTTGGCGGACGTGACCCTTCCATCCTGCCTGAGAGGGAGCAAAGATGACTGATCCTCCCTTCGGCTTTGGTTTGCCCGGTGATCCTGACAGGGATCGTGGTGATTCGCGAGGATCGGGCGGCGAGACCGGCGGCGGTAGCGGCCCGGGCGGTCCCGGCGGCCCGGGCGGTCCCGGCGGTCCCGGCGGTGCGGGCGGTCCCGGCGGCCCGGGCGGCGCCGGCAGTCCCCTCGGCCCGCTGGGTGATCCGCAGCAGTTCGCCGACGCGCTGCGCCAGTTCGCCGACTTGATGTCGTGGCAGGGCGGGCCGGTCAACTGGGATCTGGCCAAGAACGTGGCCAGGCAGACGGTCGCGGCCAAGGGCGACCCGAGCGTGCTGCAGGTCGAGCGGGCCAAGGTCACCGAGGCCCTCAGGCTCGCGGATCTGTGGCTGGAGGACGCGACGGCCTTCCCGACCGGGATCCGCTCGATCGAGGCCTGGAGCCGGTCCGAATGGGTGGAAGCGACCCTGCCGGTCTGGTCCAAGCTGTGCGACCCGATCGCCGCCCGCGCGGTCGAGGCCATGGGCGGGATGCTCGCCGAGGATCCCGAGGAACTCGGCAACGAGCTGCCGCCGGAGATGCGCTCGGCGATGACCGCGCTGACCGGCGGGCTCGGCGCGCTGTCGGGCCTGGGCGAGATGATGCGCAGGATCGGCGGGATGATGGTCGGCGGCCAGACCGGATCCGCGGTGGGCGCGCTGGCCCGCGAGGTGGTCAGCTCCACCGACGTCGGGCTGCCGCTCGGGCCGGACGGCACGGCCGCCTTGCTGCCCTCCGGGGTGGCCGCGTTCGGCGCGGGCCTGTCGATCAGCGAGGACGAGGTCCGGCTGTTCCTGGCCCTGCGCGAAGCCGCGCACCACCGGCTGTTCGCGCACGTGCCCTGGCTCAAGGCCCGGCTGCTGGGGGCGGTCGAGGATTACGCGCGCGGTATCACCGTGGACGCCTCGGCGCTGCGCGAGGCCATGCCGCAGATCGATCCGGCGAACCCGGAGGCGCTGAACGAGGCGCTGTCCGGCGCGGCGCTGTTCCAGCCCGAGGACACCGACGCGCAGAAGGCGGCGCTGGCCCGGCTGGAGACGATGCTGGCGCTGGTCGAGGGCTGGGTGGCCACCGTGGTGGACGCGGCCGCGGCCGACCGGCTGCCGCAGGCGGGCGCGCTGGCCGAGGCGATCAGGCGGCGCCGGGCCACCGGCGGGCCGGCCGAGCGGACCTTCGCCACCCTGGTCGGGCTGGAGTTGCGGCCGCGGCGGCTGCGTGAGGCCGCGGCGATCTGGCACGGCCTGACCGATGCCCGCGGCGTGCCGGGCCGGGACGCGGTCTGGGCTCACCCGGACCTGCTGCCGACCACCGAAGACCTCGAAGACCCGGACGGCTTCGTGGCCGGCCGGCCCGAATTCGACCTCTCCGACCTCGAATCGGGCGCGCTCGGCCCGGACGCGCCTGGCTCAGGCACCACCGGCCCGGACGCGCCCCGCTCAGGCACCACCGGCCCGGACGCGCCCCGCTCAGGCACCACCGGCCCGGACGCGCCCGGCTCAAGCACCACCGGCCCGGACGCGCCCCGCTCAGGCACCACCGGCCCGGACGCGCCCGGCTCAAGCACCACCGGCCCGGACGCGCCCGGAGCTGATGCGCCCGAGTCAGGCGCGCCGGGCGGCTCCGGACCGCCCGCTGAGGGCGAGGAACCGGAGCCGGGCGGCACGAAGCCGTAGCCCCGCGGCCGGGCCGGACCCTGGGTCAGGCCCGATTACCGGCCAGAAGCGAAGCTGGCGAGCCGGCATTCTCGCATCCACAGCTGGTGGACGGAGTCCTGGCTGCACAAGCCGGGGCGGATGCCAGCCAGCCCGGGGAATTCACAGCTGATCCGCACGATCGTCCACAAGGACACTCCGCGCCGTCCCCACCTTCTGCACAGTGTTGTCCACAAGCTGGTGTTGACCGCCCGGGCTCGCGGCCCTAATTTCGCCTGACAGGAGTCCCCGGGCCGCAAGGTTTTGGTCGCTTCCGGGGAAGGGGGCGAACTGCCGGCGGGGAGGCGGTGACTGTTTTTAGGTGTGGCTCCCGTGCCTGGGGACTCCTGTCACTTTGACCGATCTGGCTGACCGATCTGGTGTCACGCGCGACCGATCAGTGCCCGCCGCGCTGGCCGGGATGGCCCTGACCGCCGTGACCGCCCCGCGCGCTGCCGCGGCGTCAGCCGGCTGCGTAGCTGGGCCCGGGGCGCCAGGCCGTCTCAGCCGGCGAGCATCGCCTGGATGCCGGACTCCTGTCCCATCACCGCCTGCGGCCCGTCCGCGGCGTCGCCCGCAGTGCCGTCCGGCGGCCCCGCCCTACTTATACCGGATTTGGTGCGGACAAACCGGGGCATTTAGTCGCCAGGTGCGTACCTAATCCGGTATAAGTGCCCGGAAGCCGGGGGTACGAACCGAGGTCGCGGTGCAGATGAGGTACCCGGGGCGGCTGAGGACCGTGAGCCGAGGCCGCGGGGTGCAAGGTGCGGGCCGCGACGGCCGGGGTGCGCGGGGTTGCGGGGTACGGGCGCGGGCCGGGTGCGGGGTGCGGCTGAAGGCCGCGCGGGGCTGCGGCATCGGCCCTGGCTGCCTGCGACTACTGCCCCCGACGACAGGCATACACCGCTGAGCGCCAGGCGCAGGACCCGGCATACCGGCCTGGCCTACCGCCAATGAAACGCCAGGTCATCGAGCGAGCCCAGTGCGCCAACTGCGGCGACTGCTGGCAGGTACCCGGCAAGCCGTGAGCAGACGCCTACGACCATCTTGAGCGCTACCTGCGGGCCTGCCGGAAGGGGCTCATCTCGCACGCCGAGGCTCAGGCCGCGGTTGCCGCGTCCCTGCTGGTAACGGGCGGCAGCATCATCGTCCAGCACGTGGCGGCGCAGATCGTCTAGGGCGTTCGCACTGCCATAGGCGGGTCGGTCTGGACCGGGAGAGCCTGGACCGGGAGGGCTTGGACCGGGACCGGACCGGTTGTCGGTACCTGGTGGCATTCTGCGAGCATGAGGCCAGCGTTGAAGGCCGGGCTGCTGCCAGTCTGGCGGGACCGCGACACACTGCAGCTCGGCATAGATCCGCGTCGCGCGGTCGCGCTGACCGGGATGTCCGGCCTGGCCGCCGTGATCAGCCTGCTGGACGGGAGCAGGGACTGGGCCCAGGTCATCCAGGCCGCCGCCGAGCACGGCATCGCGGCCGGCACTGTGGACCGGGTGCTGACGCTGCTGGCCGTCGGCGGCGTGCTGGATGACTATCCGGCCAGCACTCTGCGGGCGCTGCCGCCGCCCCGGCGGTCCCGGCTAGCCGGGGAGTTAGCCACTGTCTCGCTGGCCCGCAGGGACGCCGACGGGGGCGCCCGCGCGCTGGCCCGCCGGGGCGCCGCCCGAGTCAGCGTGCACGGCCACGGCCCGATCGCTGTCTTGATCGCCGACCTGCTGGCCAGCGCCGGCGTCGAGGTCACTTCAGCCACCGTTGAGCCCGGGCCGCCGCCCCGGGCCGGATCGCCACGGGCGCGAGCCGGCGCCGCCCCGCCAACAGGAACCCCAGCCGCCCCGCCACCAGGAACCGGAGCCGGGCCGCCGCCCCGGGCCGGATCGCCACGGGCGCGAGCCGGCGCCGCCCCGCCAACAGGAACCCCAGCCGCCCCGCCACCAGGAACCGGAGCCGGGCCGCCGCCCCGGGCCGGATCGCCACGGGCGCGAGCGGGGGCCGCCCCGCCACCAGGAACCCGAGCCGCCCCGCCGCCCCGGGCCGGATCGCCACGGGCGCGAGCGGAGGCCGCCCCGCCACCAGCAACCCCAGCCGCCCCGCCACCAGGAACCGGACCGGCCCAGCCTGGCAGCCGGCCCGGGCCGGCCGCCGCCCGTCCGCCCGGGCCACAGCGGCCCGGCGCCCGCCGGCCAGCGGCGCGCGGCCGGACCTGGCGGTGATCGCCGGCCATCCGGGCCTGGAGCTGCCGGCCACCCTGATGGCCAGCCGCCTGCCGCATCTGTGCGCCTATGCCAGCGAGGCCATTGGCGTCGTCGGCCCGTTTGTGCTGCCCGGCCGCACCGCGTGCGTGCGCTGCCTGGACCACGCCAGGACCGATCGTGATCCGGCATGGCCGGTCATACTCGCCCAACTCGCCGGCCGCCAGCCAGTTCCGCTCGCTTGCGACGCTCCGCTGGCCGCGGCGGTGGCGGCGCAGGCCAGCTTCCAGGTGCTCGCTTTCATCGACGGGGCAGCGGTTCCCGGCGCTGTGACCAACGGAACGCTGGAACTCGTTCTGCCTGCCTGGCAATGGCGCCGCCGGACCTGGTCACCTCATCCGGCCTGCGACTGTGGCAGCCACCCGGCGCGGTAACCGACAATGAGATCATGAGTGACCTGCCCCGTCGTGCCGTCACGCGCACGGCCAAGCTCGCGACGCTGCCTGTCGGGCTAGCTGGACGTACCGCTCTTGGCCTGGGCAAGCGCCTGGGCGGTAAGCCTGCTGAGCTGGTTGCGCACGAGATCCAGCAGCGTACGGCGGAACAGATCTTCCGGGTCCTTGGTGAACTCAAGGGCGGCGCGCTCAAGCTCGGCCAGGCGCTGTCCATCTTCGAGGCGGCGCTGCCGCCGGACCTGGCGGGCCCGTACCGGGCCACGCTGACCCGGTTGCAGGAGTCCGCTCCCCCGCTGCCGGTGACCAGCGTGCACAAGGTGCTGGCCGCCGATCTCGGCCCCGGCTGGCGGGAGAACTTCCTGGACTTCGACGACACCCCAGCCGCGGCCGCCTCGATCGGTCAGGTGCACCGCGCGATCTGGCAGGACGGCAGGCGGGTGGCGGTAAAGATCCAGTATCCGGGCGCCGGGAAGGCGCTGATCAGCGACTTCACCCAGCTGAGCCGGATCGGCAGGCTGTTCGGCGTGCTCATGCCCGGGCTCGACGTGGGGCCGCTCCTTGACGAGCTGCGGGCCCGGGTGGCCGAAGAACTCGACTACCTGCTAGAGGCCAGCTCGCAGGAGAAGTTCGCCCAGGTGTACACGGGCGACCCGGACATCTTCGTGCCGCACGTGGTGACCGCCACCGGCCGCGTCCTGGTCACCGAGTGGATGGACGGCACGCCGCTGTCGCAAGTGATCGCGCGCGGCACGGTGCAGGAGCGGAACCGGGCCGGCCTGCTCATCGTGAGGTTCCTGTTCTCCGGCCCGGCCCGGGTGGGACTGCTGCATGCCGACCCGCACCCGGGAAACTTCCGGCTGCTGGCCGACGGCCGGCTGGAGTCATTGACTTCGGCGCCGTGGACCGGCTGCCGGACGGGTTCCCGCCGTTCTTCGGCACGCTGCTGCGGCTCACCCACGCAGACGACAGCATCGAGGCGGTCGAGCAGCTGCTGCGCGAGAACGGCTTCCTCAAGCGCGGCGTCCACGTCGACCTCGCGGCGCTGCGCGCCTATCTGGGGCCGCTGGCCGAGCCGTCCAGGGTCGAGTCGTTCAAGTTCACCAGGGAATGGATGCGGCAGGAGGCGGCCCGGATCACCGACATGCGGTCGGCTTCCGTCGGACGGCGGCTCAACCTGCCGCCTTCCTACGTCCTGATTCACCGTGTCTCCACCGCCGGGATCGGGGTGCTCTGCCAGCTCGAATGCGAAGGCGCTTTCCGGGCCGAGGTGATCCAGTGGATGCCCGGCTACCTCGAGGACCCTCCGCCTCGCCCCGGCGAGGTGGTCAGCCCGACCGAGCCGCTCGGCCAGACCAGTGACCATCTGCCCGCCCCGGAGGTGGCCGCTGAACCTGCGGATCTCCCCGCCGACCTGAGCCTGGACCTGCCTGAGCTGGCGGGCTCGCTGGCCTCCCGGCCCGCCAACGGCGCGCCGGACCCCGGCCAGCCAGACGTCGGCCCGCTGGAGCCTGGGCCGCTGGAGCCTGACGGCCTGGCCTCCCGCGACCTGGACGGTGACGGCCGGGTCAGCTCGGAAACCGCCGACGCCTGACCCACGCCCAGCCCGGTCAGGCCCGGCCCGGTCAGGCCCGGCCCGGAAATAACCAGAGCCCGGGAGAACTTGCGTTCTCCCGGGCTCAAGTCAGTTACCGCCGCGGCCCGGCTAGGCATGGCCGCGGTCAGTACTCTTGCTCAGCTACCAATTCTGCTTCCAGCCGGTCGGCTTTCTGCCGGGCGTAGCTCAGCTGACGCTGGGCGCGCTGAGCCTGCCGCCTGGCCCGCCCGAGCGCGCGCAGCCGCAGTCCCTGCCGTTGCTCCGTGGCTGATTCGAGCATCGCGCTGCGGTGCGCTCTGGCCATTTCGTCACTCAAATACATGGGTACTTACCGCCATTTCTGCGTGCTTTGCTAATCGCCTGATCGATGTGCTTTCTGACCTGGTCTGGCGGCCTCAGATCAGGCCGCTACCTCCGTCTTGCGCGGCCGCCCGCGTGGGCGCTTGCGGGGTACGACCTCGCCGCGCAGGAACAGCTCTCCGCCCCAGACGCCCCACGGCTCGCGCCGCTCCAGCGCCCCGCTGAGGCAGCTGAGCCGGGCCGAGCAGCCCTGGCACATCGCCTTCGCGGTCTCCACGTCGCTCGGCGATTCGGCGAAGAACAATTCCGGGTCGTCGCTGCAGGGCAGCTCGCGATCGTGCGGTACCCCGGCCGCACCGACCGGGCCCGCCAGGATCGCGGTCCCGGCCATGGCGCTTGCCGCCACTTGCGCGGATTCTGCCTCGAACCCCGCTGATCGCCGCAGATCAGCGGTGGTGCCGGGCCAATACATCGGTGATCCCCTCTCGTCTTCTGTCCTACGGTCTCTTACGCGTCTGACAAAACGGTGGCCTTGCATGACGAAGGCCGCGAACCCGGTCTCCGGGTCCGCGGCCTTTGGGGGATCAGGCCGGTCTTTTTAGACCGGTTCCGGTTCCCTCTCCGGATGCGAGCCCAGAGCGCCACCACGAACCGTGGCGACATGGGTCGGGTAGATGTCCTGCTGATTACGGAGGTCCTGCTGGCTGCTGGCCGCGACCTGGCTGGCCGGCCCGCGCGTCATGCCGCCAATGCCGACCGTCCCGTTACTGCCACAACCCGCCCAGCCGGCCCGGAGCCGCGCGAACGCGCCCGCGCTACCAGGCCCGGAGGTCCCTGTGCCGCTCAGCGGGGCAGCGCCCACGCCGATACGACCCCGCAGGTCAGCGGTGGTCGAGACATCGAGACTTAGTTTGTCCATCGTGGGCACCTCCCTTACTGCAGCGTCGATGGGCCCGAGAACATGGCAGCAGCCTATGTAGCCGCTGCCCAGGCGGGCAACCTATTTTTAGGTGACTTTCATCTGACCCCCGGCACCGGGTCAGCTCGACGTTAGGCCAGCTCAGGACCGATTCTGCCGGAATGCGCGGACCCGCACAACTGAAATCAGCTCCGGAAGATCCGGCAAAATTCTTCGGCCCGGCCGCGGGCCGAGCCCGGCTCAGGCCGGATCCCGTCCCGGGCGGAACCCGGCTCAGGCCGGATCCGGTTCGAGCCGGGTCCGCAGCAGGCCTTCCTGGACCACCGAGACGACCAGCTGGCCGTCGCGGGTGAACACCTGGCCCCGGGCCAGCCCTCTGGCCCCGCCCGCGAACGGCGACTCCTGCGCGTACAGCAGCCACTGGTCGGCCCGGAACGGCCGGTGAAACCACATCGCGTGATCCAGGCTGGCCCCGCTGGTCACCCCGTCGGCCCAGGACAGCCCGTGCGCCAGCAGCACCGAGTCGAGCAGGGTCATGTCGGAGGCGTAGGTCATCAGGCAGACGTGCAGCAGCGGGTCGTCGGGCAGCTCGCCGTCGGCCCGCAGCCACACCATGCTGCTGGTGCTGCGCAGCGCGGGATCGCCGGCCGCTTCGAAGGTCAGCGGCCCGGCGTGCCGGATGTCGATGGGGTAGTGATGGTAGAACCGTTTCACCTCCGGGCCGAACAGCTTCTCCAGCCGCTCCGCCGTCGGCGCGATCGACTCCGGCGGCGGGACCTGCGGCATCGCGGTGGCATGCGTCACGCCCGGCTCGTCAAGATGAAACGACGCCGACAGCGTGAAGATCGTCTTCCCGTGCTGAATGGCCGAAACCCGCCTGGTGGTGAACGAGCGCCCATCGCGCACCCGGTCCACCAGGTAAATGATCGGCACGGCCGGATCGCCAGGCCGGATGAAGTAGGCGTGCATGGAGTGGACCGGGCGGTCATCAGGCACCGTCCGGCCCGCCGCGACCAGCGCCTGGCCGGCCACCTGGCCGCCGAAAACCCGCTGCCTGCGCTCGCCCTCAGGGCTGCGCCCGCGGAAGATATTAACCTCGATCTGCTCTAGGTCGAGTAGCTCAACTACCGCATCGAGTGCCTTGCTCATCGCCGTGCCCGCACCGTCCGTCTCAGGTCGCGTCGCCGAAGATCACCTGCGGCCGGACCTTACCCGGTTCGCCCGCCCGGCCTGACCACCCGCCCCGTCCCGGGCCCGGCCGGTCACCTCGGCCAGGAACCGGGACGGCGTCCTGGTCTTGCGGCCCCCCTCGGACCTGGCCAGCGCCCAGGACAGATGCACCCGCTCCCTGGCCCTGGTCACGCCCACATAGAGCAGCCGCCGTTCTTCTTCGATCGCCTCTTCGGTCTGCGCGTAGATGATCGGCATCGTGCCGTCGGTCAGCCCGGGCAGGAACACCGTGCTCCACTCCAGCCCCTTCGCGGCGTGCAGCGAGGCCACGGTCACCCCGTCCAGGGCCGGGGCCTGCCCGGCCGCGCCGCGCTGGGCCAGCTCGGCGGACAGGTCCGCCAGCGTGGCCTGCGGCGCGGCGGCGAAGAAGTCGGCAGCGAGCTGGGCCAGCGACTGCAGCGACTCCCAGCGCTCCCTGGCCTGGCCCCGCCCGCCGGGCGGCTGGCTGGTCAGGCCGATCCCGGACAGCACCGCCCGGACCTGAGCGGCCGGCTCGTCACCGGCGGTGGCGGACCTGGCGGCCGCCCGCAGCAGCGCGACCGTCTGCCGGACCTCGTCCCGGTCGAAGAACCGCTCGGTGCCTTTCACCAGGAAGGGCACGCCGGCTGCCGCGAGGGCCTGCTCCACGGCCGGCGTCTGCGCGTTGGTCCGCACCAGCACCGCGATCTGCCGCGGCGCGGTCCCGGCGCGGATCTGGGCCGCGGCCACGGCGGCCACGGTGGCCGCCTCGGCCTGCTCGTCGGCGTACTCGGTGAACTCGGGCTCGGCGCCGGGCGGCTGCTGCGCCACCAGCCCGGCCCCCCGGCCCAGCCGGTTGGCCAGCTCCACGACCTGCGGCGTCGACCGGTAGTTGCGGACCAGCCTGATCACCGTGGCATCCGGGTACTCGGCCGGGAAGCCGGTCAGGTAGGACGGCGTGGCCCCGGCGAAGGAGTAAATGGTCTGGCGCGGGTCGCCGACCACGCAGATGTCGTCGCGGTCGCCGATCCAGGCGTCGAGCAGCAGCTTCTGCAGCGGGTTGACGTCCTGGTACTCATCGACGACGAAGTAGCTGTAGCGGTCCCTGACCGCCGTGGCGGCGGGCGGGTAGTCGGCGATAATCGCGGCGGTGAGTTCTAGCACCGATTCGAAATCGGCCAGGTTGCGCTCGGTGCGCAATTCCTCGTAGCCGGCGTACAGCCGGGCGATCGTGGCCGGCCGCAATGGGCTGGACCGGCCGGCCTTCGCGCTGGCCTGCTGGTATTCATCCGGCCTGACCTGAGTGACCTTGGCCCACTCGATTTCCGCCGCGGCGTCGCGCAGCTCGGGCAGCCCGGCCGAGACCCGCAGCCGCCTGGCCGCCTCCGCGACCAGGCTGATCTTGGAGTCGAGCACCCGCGGCGGCGGGCCGCCCACCGCGGCCGGCCAGAAATGGTTGAGCTGGCGCAGCGCCGCCGCGTGAAAGGTCCGGGCCTGGACCTGCTCCATCCCGGTGTCGGCGGCCGCCGCGCGGGCTAGCTGGCGCAGCCGGCCGCGCAGCTCACCGGCGGCCCGGGCGGTAAATGTGACGGCCAGCACCCGGGCCGGGTCCGCCACCCCGGTCGCCACCGCGTAGGCGATACGGTGCGCCACCGCCCTGGTCTTCCCGGTCCCGGCCCCGGCCAGCACGCAGACCGGGCCGCGCGCGGCCAGCGCGACCTGCCGCTGCTCGGGGTCCAGACCGGCCAGCACGGCCTGCGCGCCGGCCGCGGTTTCCTGATCCGGGCCGGCTGGGTCATCGGGGGCGGGCACCGGGCACCTCCTGTTCGGCTGCCATCCTTGCGCATCCCGCCGACACCGGGCCCGCGGCCGTCGCCAGCGCCACCCCGGCGACCCCTCTTGTCACCGCCCGCCGGGCCCGGATCCAACCGGGAAGCCGGCGGCCGGATTGCGCGTTAGTAGTGTGCGGCACAATGCTGCGGAAGGAGTTGAAGGCACGTGGCGCAGCCCCTGGTCATGTACACCACCCGCTGGTGTGCGTACTGCAGAAGGCTCAAGAGCGCGCTGGCCCGGGACGGAATCGAGGTCACTGAAGTGGACATCGAGGCCGATCCGCATGCGGCGGATTACGTAATGCAGGTCAATGGCGGCTTCCAGACGGTGCCGACCCTCCTGTTCCCCGACGGAAAGGCCATGACCAACCCGTCACCGGCCCAGGTCAGGGAGCACTTGAGAGAGCTTGCCGCGCCCTGATGTCCCAAGACCAGGCCCAAACGGCAACGCGGGCCCAGCCACCAGCGCCGCAGGCGGCCGCGAGCCCGCCGGGCACCGGCCCGCTGCGGCCTGACGCGGTGCTGCGCCGCACTTCCGATGGGTGGCGCGTCGGCGCCGATGAGCTGCCCGACCTGACCTGCGCGATGGTGCTCGCGGACCTGCTCGCGGCCGAGTTGCCTGCCCCGGACGACAGCCCGGCGCAGGCCAGGCCGCAAGCAGCTGAGCCCGCGGCCGGCGAGACGTCAGCCGACGAGGCCCGGCGGCTGCGGGACACCATCAGCCAGCTGCAGCACGCCCTCACCGCGCGGATCCGGGTGGAGCAGGCGATCGGCGTCCTGGCCGAACGCCATCGCATCCGCCCCCGGCAGGCGTTCGAGCAGCTCAGGTCCGCAGCGCGCAACCGCGGCCGCAAGGTGATCGACATCGCCGCCGACGTCGTGGCCAGCGCCACCAACCCGCTGCTGCAGCTGCCTGAGGAGCTGTCCAGGCCGCGGTCCGCGGTCGGCGGCGGCCGCCAGCGCCGCCGCCTCGATCCGGGCCCGCGCTCCGCGGAATCCCCCTGACCGGTGCGGGCCGGCCGGGGCAGATTCTCCTGGCCGGCCCGCCCTGGTCACCGGGCGCCAGGCGGCCTGGGCGTGGCCCCGGCCGGCGCGTCCCTCTCGTCCCGGTGTCGTCCGTTCTCGCCACTCTCGCCCGCCATTCCCTGATCCGCCCCTGCTCGCGATCTCGTCGCAATCTGTTACTACCGATTGACTCCTGGCTACCGGGGTACACCACGCCCGTGGGCCGGCCTCGGTCCAGAACGAGGGCGAGGACGTGGACGACGGGGGAACAGCCGGCCGCCTGCTGATCATCGGCGGCGCAGAGGACATATTCTGCGGCGCTGGCCTGCTGGAGCGGTTCGTCGAGCTCTGCGGCGGCAGCCAGGCCCGCCTCGTCCTGGTCACCACGGCCACCGGGATACCCGCCAAGGTTCATGCCGACTACGCGCGGGTCTTCCGCAAGCTCGGGGTGGGCCAGACCAGGGAACTGCGGCTGCACGGCCGGGCGGACGCGGACAGTGATGGCGCTGCGAAGCTGCTCACCGAGGCCACCGGCGTCTTCTTCTGCGGCGGCGACCAGTCCCGGCTGCGGACCCTGGTTGGCTCGCGGATCAACGAGCTGCTGCATGAACGGCTGGCGGCCGGGCTCATGGTGGCCGGCACCAGCGCCGGGGCCACCGCGCTAGGCCGGATGATGATCCTGGGCGGCCACGGCCCTGAGGTGTCAGCGGCGGCCGTGCGGACCGGCCCGGGCCTGGGCCTGGTGCCCAAGATCCTCATCGACATGCACTTCGCCGAGCGCGGCCGGCTGGCCCGGCTGCTCAGCGCCGTCTCGGTCGGCGCGGATCACCTCGGCGTCGGGATCGACGAGAACACCGCGATCCTGGTCGACGGGCACCGCTTCGAGGTGCTCGGTACCGGCGTGGCCACGGTCGCCGACGCCGAGCGCGCCACCGTGGTCCATGCCGCCGGGGATAGCGACCCGATCACGCTGTTTGACGTGCGCCTGCATTTGCTGCCCGCGGGCTGCGTTTTCGACATCAATGAGCGCAGGCCGGCCATCGGGCCCGCACACGTCCGGTACTGAAACGGCGGTGGCAGCAATGACCAGCAGCGCAAGGGAGCACATGTGCGGCTAATGGACCTGCGTCACGTGGGCGGGCCGAATGTCTACACGGCCCGGCCCGTCAGCCTCGCGCGGCTGGAGCTTGACGACCTGACCAGCCAGGAAACCACCGGCTATCCGGGTTTCGCCGACCGGCTGGCCGCCCTGCTGCCCGGCCTGGCCGATCATCACTGCGCGGCCGGCCAGCCGGGCGGGTTCGGTGCCGCCATGACCCGCGGCACCTATTTCGGACACGTCACCGAGCATGTCGCGCTGGAGTTGTCCCTGCTCGCCGGGCGCGATGTGCGCCTGGGCCGGACCATGTGGGCCGGAGCCGACGGCCGCTATGACGTCATGATGGAGTGCCCCGAGGACGAGCCGCCTGACTCGGCCGTGCCCGGCGCGCTGCTGCGGCTGGCCATCCGCACGGTCAGTGAGCTGCTCGCCGGGACTGAGCCTGAGCTGGACGCCGACCTGGCCGAGATCCACGCCACGGTAGAACGAGAGCATCTCGGGGTCAGCACCGCCGCGATCGCCGTCGCGGCCCGGCAGCGCGGCATCCCGGTCCGGCGCCTCGGCAGCCGGAGCATGCTGCAGCTGGGCTACGGCTGCCACCGCCAGCTGGTCTGCGCGGCCCTGACCGAGCAGACCTCCGCGGTCGGCGTGGACATCGCCTCGGACAAGGTGCTGGCCAAGCAACTGCTGGCCAGCTCGGGCATACCGGTCCCGGACGGGATCGTCGCGGAAAGCGCGGCCCAGGCGGCCCGGGCGCTCGGCCGGCTGGGCAGCCCGGTGGTGATCAAGCCGCGCAACGGCAATCACGGCGCCAACGTCACGATCGCCACCACCGCCGAGCAGGCCGCCGCCGCCTATACCCAGGCCAGCGCGGCGGGCGCGGCCGTGATCGTGGAAGCTTTCGTGCCCGGCCAGGACTACCGGGTCCTCGTCGTGGAGGGGCGGATGGTCGCCGCCGCCGAACTGCGCCCGGCCTCGGTGACCGGAGACGGCCGGGCCAGCATCAGCCAGCTCATCGAGGCGGCTAACGCCGACCCCCGGCGCGGCCAGGGGCACGCGCGCGAGCTGACCAGGATCGTCCTGGACCCCGCCGCGCTCAGGCACCTGGCCGATCAGGGGCTCGACGGCGACTCGGTGCCAGCCCCGGGCCAGCTGGTCACGCTGCGCAAGAACGCCAACCTGTCCACCGGCGGCACCAGCCGGGACGTGACCGACCTGGTCCATGACGACGTCGCGGTGATGTGCTGCCGGGCGGCCGCCGCGGCCGGCCTGGACGTCTGCGGGATCGACATCCGGCTGGCCGACATCTCCGCGCCGCTGCTGGCCGAGGATCCGCACCCGGCCGGCGCGGTGATCGAGCTGAACGCCTGTCCCGGGCTGCGGATGCACCTGGCGCCGGTCGAAGGGACGCCCAGGGACGTCGCGGCCGCGATCATCGACCGGCTGTATCCGCCCGGGGCCCCCGCCCGGGTACCGGTCATCGCCGTGACCGGCACCAACGGCAAGACCACGACGGTCAAGATGATCGGCCACATCCTCAGCCAGGCCGGCCTGCGGGTGGGCCTGGCCACCACCGACGGCGTCTACTCAGGCGGCCGGCTGGTCTATCACGGCGACGCCTCAGGCCCGCGCTCGGCGCAGATGGTGCTGGACGACACCAGCGTCGAGGCCGCCGTGCTGGAAACGGCCCGGGGCGGGATCATCCGCGGCGGGCTGGGCTACGACCAGGCTGACGTGGCCGTGGTCACCAACATCAGCGCCGACCATCTCGGCTCCGACGGAGTCGACGACCTTGACGAACTTGTCAACGTTAAATCGCTCGTCGCGGAGGAGATCCGGGTCGGCGGCACGGTAGTACTCAACGCCGACGACCCGGTCTCCGCCGCGCTGGCGGACCGGCCCGCGGTCCGCGAGCAGGCCCCCGACATCAGGTTCTTCAGCCTGGCGCCCGGCCTCCCGGTGGCGGACCGGCACCGGCGGGCCGGCGGCGTCGTCTACCACGTGGCTGACGGCCAGCTGGTCGAAGTGGAGGGCGCTCGGGACCGGGCCGTGATCGCGGTGGACGAACTGCCCGGCGCATTCGGCGGCCGGGCCCCGCACGTGGTGGCGAACGCGCTCGCGGCCGTCGCGGCCTGCCGCGCCGCGGGCGTGAGCGCCAAGGACATCAGGCGCGCGCTAGTCAGCTTCATCCCCGAGACGGCCAACCCGGGCCGGGGCCACCTGTTCCTGGCCCGCGGCGGCCCGGTGATCGTGGACTACGGGCACAACGCCGCCGCGCTCGCCGCGACCGGCGCGATGATCAGCAACGTCTGGGGCGGCCAGCCCGTCGCCGCCGTCACCCTGCCCGGCGACCGCCGCGACGATCTGATCGTCGAGTCGGCCACCGCCATCGCGTCCTGGTTCGGCGCGGTAGCGGTGTACGAAGACCGCGACAAGCGCGGCCGGCGGCCTGGCGAAATGCAAGAGCTGATCATGACCGCGCTGCGCCGGGCCCGGCCGCAGCTGCGCTGCGTGGCCGCGGCCGGGCCCGCTGACGCGCTGCGGGCCGCCCTGGAGCTAGCCGACGGCCAGCCCGTCCTGCTCCTGCACGAGTCGTTCAGCCAGGCCCGCGCGGCCCTGCAGGCAGTCGGCGCGCGGCCCTGGTCCGATCCGGTACCGCCCGACGCCGGGGAAGCCGCTACTGGCCCGCGGCCAGCACCACGCCCCGGTGCGCCCACGGCCGGGTGAAGCCGACCGGGTCCCGCCCGCCATAGGGGGCGACCCGGATCGGGAAGCCGGTCGCGTACGCCTCGATCATCAGCCCGCCGCCGATGACCAGGCCCACGTGCCCTGGTGCGCTGACAGTGCCGTCCGATCCCGGGAAGAAAACCAGGTCACCTGGCTGTACCTGGCTGGCCGGGATCCGCGGGCCCCAGAAGAACTGCTGCTGTGAAGTGCGCGGGATGCCGATGCCGGCCGCCCGGTAGGCCTCCATCACCAGCCCCGAGCAGTCGAAGGAGTCCGGGCCCGTGCCGCCCCACTGGTACGGCTTGCCCAGCTGCGCCTCGGCGAACGCGACGGCGGCGCTGGTCGCGGTGTTGGGCGCCGAGCCGACCCCGGGCAGGCAGCTGGGCGCGCTGTCGGCGCTGACCGCGCTGACCGAGAACCCGCCGCCGGCGTACTGCGAGGCCCACTGCAGTACCGCCTGGACGTAGGCCTGCAGATGGTTGTAGGCGAAGATGGCCTGCGCCGGGTTGTCCAGCACGCCGTGATTGAGCAGGTACTTCGCGGCTCCGGCGATCGCGTCGGCCGGCTCGTAGACGCTGGCGATGCCGTCCCCGTTATCGTCGGCCGCCACCCCGCTGACCTGCTCGCTGGCCGGGTGCACCGGCGCACCGCCCCAGGTGTTGCCCGCGGCCCCGCCGATGCCGATCTGCATCGGGCCGGCCGCGCCGAACGCGTTCGAGCCGCTGTGCACGCCGGCCAGGCTGGAGCGGCCGTCGTCGCTCTCCACCTTCCCGATGCCGGCCAGGATCACCCACGGGACCTTGTACTTCTTCCCGATCGACTGGAACAGCGCCAGGTAGTTAGCCGGGATTGAGTCGCGCGCCGCCGCGGCGACCGCCGGCTGGCCCGCTGCGCCGGCCTGCGCCGCGGCGCAGCCGCTGTTGGACATGGAGAACAGGCTGCTGCCGCCGAAGATGAGCATCGGCGCGGTGATGAGCCCCAGGACGAGCAGCGAGAACCCGGCGATGACCAGCATCACCACGGCCCGGCCCGCGCCCGAGCCCTGGCGCCAGTTCACGGGTTCCCCGCGGACGACAACTCGATGTCGCTCACCTGCCAGTTGCTGTCGCCGCCGGTCAAAGTGACCGAATACTGCCCGCTGACGTTGCTGCGGCCATGGGTGCTGCTGATCTCCTGGCTCATCGTCACCACGAAGGTCAGGCTGGAGGGGCCGAACGCCCGCAGCGAGTTGACGGTCGCGGTGCCCGTCGCGACCTGCTTGCCGCTGACCCGCGGGCCCGCGACCCCCGGCGCGGCATAGGCCCGGGCCAGCAGCTGCGACACGGCGGGCGTGACGAGATTGCTCATCGCGCCGACGTAGCTGGCGGTGCTCTCGGTATAGGAGAACGTCCCGTACGCCGCCCCGAACTTCGTCACCACCCTGGCCGCCGCGCCGAGCCCTGGCTCGGTGAACGGGAGCCACTGGTAGATGTCGGGCGCGGCCGCCTGCCCGGCCGCGCCGACCGGGCTGACGGTCGGGATCGGGCTGGCGGCCACCGGGCTGCCCGCCGGGGCCGGGGCGGCCGGCCGGCCGGACCGGGCGGCGGGCGAGTGCGCGGGGATGGCCGCGCCGTGCTGCGAGCCGAACACCGCGGGGATGAGCAAGTAGCTGCCCAGAGCGGCTAGCACCAGGACCACCAGGGCGAACGCGGCTTTCCGCTGGCCGGAGATGGGTTCCATCGCGGCGGGCCTACTTTCGGCGCCTTAGCGGCCGGAGCCAGAACGGCAGGGGCTCCTCCCGGTCCGCGCGATGGTGGCCAGCGAGCGGCGTGCCGGCCGGGCTCTGCTCCGCCGGCGGAGCCGACCGGGCGGGCGGCGCGGCGGCGGCTTGGCGGCGGCTGGCCGTGTCGCCGGTCCAGCCCGGCCGCCGGGGCTCAGGTGGCGCAGCCGCCGGGTGCCGGCCGCGCGGGCCGGGCGGCCGGGGCCGGGCGGCCGCGGAGCCGGGACGCGCGGGCGCGCAGGCGGCGGAGCCGGGGGACCGCGCGGGCGGCGCAGGCGGCGGAGCCGGGGACCGCGCAGGCGGCGGAGCCGGGGATCGCGCGGGTGCCGCGGGCGGCTGGGCGGCGGGCCGGGCCGACGGCGGAGCCGGGGACCGCGCGGGCGGCGGAGCCGGGGCGGGCCCGGCCGGGCGGGCGGGCGGCGGACTCGCGGACCGGCCCGAGGACCACGGCGACGGCCGGCTCGACGCCGGGCTAGCCGGCGGCGGGGCCTGCCGGGCGGGCGGCGGGGCCTGCCGGGCGGGCGGCGGGGCCGGGCGGGCGGGCGGCGGGCCGGGCAGCTGCGAACCGGATGCCTGCGAGCCGTACGAGACGCCGCTGGCGGGCCTGGCGGGCGGCGGGAGCGGCGGCTGCTGGGCTGGCCGGCTGCCGCCCAGCGACTGGCGGGCCGAGGCACCCGGCCAGGCTGACGTCGGTCCGGCCGGGCGCGGCTGCCCGTTAGGCAGCGGCGGCGTCGCCGGCCCGCCGGGACCGGCTGACGAGAGCACCGGCGCGGATCCGGCAGGCGGGCTGCCGCCGGCCAGCGCGGCCGGGCGGCTGCCCGAGCCGACCGGGACCGGGCCCGGCACCGTGGTGCTGCCCGTGCCGCTGGTTCCTTCGGTCCCGGTCAGCCCCCCGGGCCCGGTCCCTGGCCTGGTGCGCAGGTTCAGCGGCGGCGGTGTCCGGCCCTGCGAGTCAGTGCCGGACGACGCGATGACCCTGGCCCGGGCGCCCCGGCCCGCCGGGCGTGCGCCCTCGGCCAGCGCGGCGCTCGCCGCGACGCCGCCCTCCTCGACCAGCCCGCTGTCGGGCAGGTCGGCGTCGCCGGCGCCATCGGTGCCGCCGGCCCCGGCCGGAATCCGGGCGCGCGCGGCGTTGAGCGTGCCCAGGCCGTCGGCCTGGGCCGGGTTCCGCCGGGCCCACCGGGCGGCCCGGTAGGCCGCGAATCCCGGTACCCCCACCGCCGCCGCCGCGGTCAGCGTGTTGCCGCGGGCGGTGAGCCAGGCCCGGCCCAGGCTGAGCTCGGCCCGCTCGGTCGAGCCGATCATGCCGTAGCCGACCGCGGAGAAGAGGTGCCCGAACGGCTTGCGGTAGATGAACACGGCCACCGTGACCAGCGCGATCATCAAGATCTTCAGGGCCCAGGGCAGTACCGCGTCACTGGTCCCCATGATCAGGGAGTACGCGTACAGCAGCACGCTCAGCACCAGCGCCACCGCGGCCTGCTTGAGCAGCACCCCCACGAGCATCTCGAACCAGCGCAGCGCGATCACCCGGCCGAACCCCGGATGCATGCCGATCAGCAGGAAGAACGGGCCGACCACCAGCAGCAGCAAGAACCCGAGTTTCAGCAGGATCAGCGTGACGGCGATCAGCAGGACCAGCAGCCCGGCGACCGTGGCGGCGAACAGCGCCGCGAACGCGATCTCCAGCCGGGTGGTCCATTGCTTGCCCTGGAACAGCGGATAGACGCCGGGGTCGTTGTTCTGGAGGCTGTTCGCGATGCCCTGGTAGGTCGACTGCTTGGCCTGGATCAGCGCGGCAGTGGGTTTCTCGTTGACGGCGACGGCCTGGGCCCACAGCAGCTGCCGGCCGTAGGTGTTGACCGGGGTCTGCTGCCCGCCGGCCGTCGCGGCGAAGTTGGTGGTGCCGAACTCGCCGTCCAGCCAGGGCTTGCAGACCAGGACCGTCCACAGCTCGTTGGCGTCCTGGTCCACTACCCCGTTGCCGGAAGTGTAGTTATAGGTGACCGGCTCGACCTGCGGGTCGTTCTTCTGCACCGGCAGGCAGCCGCTGCTGCCCGGGCTGGGCAGCTTGGAGAACGCGACGTTCAGCGTCTGGCTGATCCCGTCAGAGACCGACCGGCCCACGCCGGTGAAGTCGGCGGGCCTGCCGATCAGCCAGATCGCGGCCACGCAGGCCACCACCATCCAGATCGTGCCTTCGATGGTGCGCGTCCCGCGCTTGCGGATCAGGCCCTGCCAGGCCAGCCACATCGCGCCGATGATGACCGCGACGGCCAGGTAGGGGAAGTAGATGGCGTTGCCCAGGCTGCTGATCAACTTGTCGATGACGGCGGTCAGCCAGCTGAGAATGCCCTCCCCGGCCGCGGACTGGTAGACGCTGATGATGACCCGGTCGATGGATTTAGCGATGTCGAACACCATGCTGGCGACGTTGTTGCCGATCAGCGCGGTCATGTCGGAGCACTTCAGGTTGGTCGCGGCCCAGTACGGGCCGGCCACGCCGTAGTTGTCGTACAGCGTGCCGTTCTGCGGCCCCGGCGCGGCGGCCGGCTTGACCATCGAGTCGATGCCCGCGCTGGCCAGTTCCGGGCTGGGCAGCGACGGCTCGCAGATGCTGTTCAGATCGCCGGTGATGCCGGACTCCCCGGCCTGGCACAGCCCGAACAGGCTGCCGATGTCGCCGATGCCTGGCACCGAGCAGACCCCGGACGGGGCCAGCGGGGACCGGTCGGCCACGGTGACGGCGCTGATCGGCTGTCGCGCCGTGTCCTGGCGGGCCGCGTGGTGCGCGGCAACCGGGACGCCGAGCAGGATCGCGAGCGCGGCGAGCACCAGCGCGATCCGGCGCGGGAGGCGTGATCTGAGCATCAGGGGGGCTCCTGGGGGGTCTCGTTCAGTGCGCTACTAGCCGGGCGGCCGGTCCGGTCCTGGCGACCTGCCTGGCAGCAGCCCGGCGAACTGCGCGCCGATGGCCGGCTGGTGACTCACCGGAATCGACGCCTGATCTGGCCGGGCCCGGGTCGGGTTGGTGTCCAGGGAGCGGCGCAGGTCATCGGAGATCAGGTCGATTCCGACCCGGCCCGCGCGGCCATCGAGGTCGCGGAAGATGCACTCGCCGTTGCCGAGCCCCCGAAGCGCGGCCTTGTGTTCGTCCGATGACTCGATGCCGAGCAGGGCCATGACGTTCGCGACCTCAGCCCGCTCCGAGGAACGGAACGCGAATACCCCGGAGATGCAGTTCGTGACCTGCTCGTTCAGCAGGTCCCCGGCGTTCTGCGAGACCAGGATCAGCGCGGTATTGCGGGACCGGCCCATCCGGGACACCTCGGGAATCAGCTTCGCGCCCTGCGGGGTCGAGGTGATGGCCCACGCCTCGTCCAGGAAGATCGCCTTGGGCAGCCGGCGGTCCATCCCGTTCAGCAGCCGCCGGGCGAACTGCGACACCAGGTACAGCAGCGCCACCGAGAGCCGCTGCTCATAGGAGTAGTCGTCCCGCTTCAGGCCCACGTCGGGCAGGGTCAGCCCGGCCAGGGTGAACACCGTCGTCCAGCCGGCCGCGTCGATGCCCTGCCCGCCCGAAGGCGAGAAGCAGAGCTTGGCCAGCCGCATCTCCGACATCGACCGCAGCACGGCGCCCAGGTTCATCGACGCCGGGTCGGTGGACCGCTCCAGGTGCGCCACCACCTTGCCCAGGCTGGGCTGCTCGCCGCCGGCCACCGCCCCCACCGCCTGGATCATCGCGCTTTCCCGCTCCTCGCTCATCCGGGGCAGGAGCAGCCGCAGCGTCTCGGTGGCCATCGTCCGCCGCTCGGCCAGCTCTTCGCCGAACGAGAACGGGTCGAGCAGGCCGGGCGCGGCGTTGCCCAGCGGCAGCACCCGGGCCCGGCGGCCGCGCGCCTGCAGCAAGCTGACCAGCGATTCCGCGTCGCCCTTCGGGTCGATGACCGCGACCGTCACGCCGCGCAACGCCAGCTGCAAGATGAGCAGCAGGGCCAGGGTGGTCTTGCCGCCGCCCGGCTCGCCGGTGATGGCCACCGCGGTGGGCCGGTTGCGCGCGGCCGCGACCAGCGGGTCGAAGTGGACCACTGACCGGGCCCGGCCCAGGGTCTCGCCGATATAAGGCCCGACCCAGCCGTCGCCCTGCACGGCCCGGTCACCCAGGTCCACGGTGGCGGTCGGCATCCCCCCCGTGATCGTGTACAGCGGCTGCCGCTGCAGGTAGGAGCCGAGCCTGACCCGGTCCCCGGGCAGCGACTCGCGCAGCAGCGAGAACTGGTCGCCGGTCGAGTTGACCACGTCGATCCCGGCGTCCCGGTAGTGCTCGACCACCGCCTCCGATCGCCGGACGCACAGGTCCCTGGTCGGCGCGCTCACCATCAGCCGGTGCCAGCCGTAGACGAACGGCAGCCGCTCCTTGGTAATGCCGTGCTCCAGCAGCCGGGCCGCCTCGATCTGCTCGGCCAGCGCGATCGGCAGCTCCGCGCCCGCCTCCCTGATGTGCGCGTCCATGTCCCTGGCGTGCGCCAGCCTGCGGCCGACGTCCTTGCTGGCCCGGGCGGGCGGAATCAGCCTCATCCGCAGGCTGGCCTCGACCGGGAACGGCAGCGCGTCGGCGAAGTGCAGCCAAGGCTCGCCGTCGGGGAAGTACATGACGTCGGGGAACCGGGCGAACGACAGGAACGCCGCGTAGGACTCGCCCTCGGGCTGTTCCAGCCGCAGCAGCGTGCGCGCGTTGTGGACCTGGCCCTCCAGCAGCGCCTCGATTTCGCCCGCGCCCCAGGTGCGCCGCTTGACCGCCGACGGCGGCGGGTCGCTGAGCGAGCCGGTCAGCGCGTGCCGGAACAGCCAGCACAGGTCATCGGAACTGGCATGCCGCGCGGCCAGGGCGCTGGAGCCCAGGGCCCGGCCGACGCGCTCAGCCTGCTCGGTCCACTTGGCGATCTCACCGGCGCTGACCGCCTCGTCCTTCAGGCCGATGGCCTGCTCGCCCGCCCGGTAAGCGCTGATGAACTGCGACAGAACGCCACCGGACAGCTGGGCCCGCATCCCCCGCTGACCGAGCCGCACGCCGAGGTAAACCTCCTTGGTCCAGAAGTCCTTGGCCCAGACGTGCCGGTACATCCCGTCCAGGTAGTCCAGCCAGCCGGGCCCGCCATCGGAGGTGGAGTCCAGCTCCGTCGCCCACCGGGCCGCCGGGTAAGACCGGTGCGCGATCCGCAGGTGCACCTCGGCGTCGGGCATCCGGATCGCGGCCATCGCGACCGTCAGGTTGATCGCGAGCGCTTCCCGCTCGTGCGGCGTGGTGAACTCATACGACACTGTGGGCAGCCGGAAATAAGCCCAGGCGTGTGTCTCGCTGAGCAGGATCCGGTCATCGAAGTACCGCACGGCGAGGCGGCTGCGGCCCGCCTTGCCCCCGCTCACCGCAGGCCTCCCGGCCGGGCCTGGACTTCCGCGGCGTACCTGGCGACCTGCCTGCCGAACCGGCTCATGACCCAGCCCTCCGCACTTGCGGCGCGGTGACGAGGCCAGCGACCAGCACGCCGGCCAGCGCGGTGTAGGCGCGCTCGGCCGGCCCGCTCGGCCGGCCCGCCGCCTGATGGCCCGGGTGGCCGGGATATTCACCCAGCTGGCGTCCGGCCGCCGGGTTTCTCAGCTGATCATCCCAGGGCACCCGGACGATGGCCCGGCACCGGCCGGCCGCCACCGCCTCGGCCTGCTCTACGAAGCTCAGCGTCTGCTTGCTGACCCCGTTGAGCACGGTGATGGCGCCGGCCGCCAGCGCGCTGTGGCCGTGCGCTTCGAGCCATTCGAGGGTCATCGCGATGGCGCCCGCGGCTTCCGCGCTCGCGGGCGCGACCAGGATGAGCTGGTCGGCGACGGACAGCACCTTCGGGACCGCCGCAGCCGCCGGGTCGGCCAGGGTCAGCGAGTACCGGGCCGACATGAGCTCGAAGACCCGGGCCGCCTCGGCCGCGGCGGCCGGGCGGTCGGGTGCCGGGTAGTCGGACGCCGGGTAGTCGGACGCCGGAGCCTGGCCGCCGCCGTCCGGGCCGCCCCGACCGGGCCGCTCTCATCCGGGCCGCCCGCGACCGGGCCGCTCTCATCCGGGCCGCTCCCGACCGGGCCGCTCTCATCCGGGCCGCTCCCGACCGGGCCGCTCTCATCCGGGCCGCTCCCGACCGGGCCGCTCTCATCCGGGCCGCTCCCGACCGGGCCGCTCTCATCCGGGCCGCTCCCGACCGGGCCGCTCTCGTCCGGGCCGCTCTCGTCCGGGCCAGTGCCTCCGGATCCGGAGCCGCCCGGGCCGGTGCTGCCAGACCCCGGGCTGCCAAACCCAGAGCTGCCTGACCCAGAGCTGCCAGACCCCGGGCTGCCAGACTTGGGGCCGCCTGAGCTGGGGCCGCCTGAGCTGGGCTCGGCTGGCTCCGCCGCGATCACCTCGAGCTGCGAAGGCTGGATCGCGCCGCCCCGGCCATCGCCGGTCAGGACGGGATCCTGGCGGGCCATCCGCAGCAGCGAGTTCGGGCCAGGGTTGAGGTCAAGGACCGCGACGGGTTCGGCGCGCAGGCTGGCGAGCTGCTCCCCCGTGCGCAGCGTGATCACGGTCTGGCCAGCCCCGACGGTGCAGCCCAGGACGACGATCCGGCGCGAGCCTGGCACAGCGAGCCGGGCCCGGGCCCGGTCGCGCTGCAGCTGGTCTGGCCGACTGGGGCGGTGCCCGCCGGGCACGACCACGACCCGGTCGTGCCACCCGTCGGTCCGCCGCTCGGCCGGACTGCCGAGCGCCCGCTCGACCATCCGCAGCGGGCGCTCGGCAGACCGGTCCCCGGTCACGGTCACATAGGGCCGGACCGGCGGGACCGCCGGGCCATCGCGCCGGGACGGCGCCTGCTCCGGGGGGGCGGGCGGGCGCTCATCGGCGGCCGGGGCCCGCGACGCTGCGGGCGGAGACTGCGCCGCGTCGACCGGCGACGACGGTGACCCAGCGGGCGCCGCGCGTGCGGCGGGCGGAGCCTGCGACGCGGCCAGCAGCGACGGCGACGGGCCGGGCCCAGACGGCGACCCGGCAGGAGCGGCAGGAGCGGCGGGCGACGCGGCAGCCGGGGACGGCGACGGGCCGAGCCCAGACGGCGACCCGGCAGGAGCGGCAGGAGCGGCGGGCGACGCGGCAGCCGGGGACGGCGACGGGCCGAGCCCAGACGGCGACCCGGCAGGAGCGGCAGGAGCGGCGGGCGGGGCCTGCGACGGGTCGGCCAGATCTTGAGGGCGGGCCGGGTTCGGCGGGGGGCTGGGCACGGGGCGGGTCATCGCGGCGGGCAGATGCCGACGCGGCCCGCCGGGGGCCGGACTGGACCGCCCCGGTGGCGACAGGGGGCCAGCCGGCTGAGACTGGCCCGGCTGAGACTGGCCCGGCTGAGACTGGCCCGCCGGGTGCGCGGCGGGCGGGGCGGCAGCATGCGACGCCGCCGGGACCTGCGGGGTGCGGGTCGGCGGGAGCGGATCGGGCCCGGCCGACGGGGCCACGCCGTACGGGGATGGGGCGTGCGGAGGCGCGGTGTCCGGGGGCGGGGAGTGCGGGGCGGGCACGGATCTGTTGGCCGCGTTCGCGGGCTGGGCGACCCCTGGATGCCAGGGCGCCCGCGTGGCGGGGGGCTGCCAGCCCGGTGCCTGCTGGCCGGGGGGCTGCTGGCCGGGCGGCCAGTGGCCCGGAGACTGCGGGCCCGAAGCCTGGCCTCGGGCGTGCTGCCCCTGGCCGTGCTGCCCCTGGCCCTGCTGCCCCTGGCCGTGCTGCCCCTGGCCCTGCTGCCTCAGGCCGCCGGACCGCAGTGGGACCTGTTGCACTGGGACCGGCTGGCCGCGGACCGGCTGACCGGGGACCGGCTGACCGGGGACCGGCTGACCGGGGACCGGCTGACCGGGGGCCGGCGGCCGGGGCGGCGGGGGCCGGCTGCACAGGGACCTGTTGGCCAGGGACTTGCTGCTCTGAGGCCGGCTGGCCCGGGGCCGGCTTGCGCCGCCGGGAGCGGCTGGCGCGGCTGGGCCGACCGGGCGCGGCTGGCCCGGTCCCGACCGCGGCCGCGACGCGATCGGGTGTACCGGGGGCGGGGGCGCCGGTGACCGGCCTGGACCCGATCGCCTGCTGGGCCCGGGCCACGGCCGGGCGCGAGACGGGGGCGCGGCCTAGCCGGTGCTGGCCGGGGTCCGGCCAGTCGAACGGGTCGTCGAGCTCGATGGCAGCCGGGCGGTGCCGGCGCCACACCCGGGCCGTCACGATGACGTCGTCCTGCTCCGCCAGCGGCGTAAGCCGGCACCAGGTCCGCGGCTCACTCAGGTAGCGCAGCTGCGAGGACACGAGTTCCGGCAGGCGCTTGCCCTCCAGGACGGGCCGGGTGGCGAACCAGGCGAGCACGCCGGGCGGCAGCACATAAAGCCAGAGCAGGGTGTGGCTGAACGGCACGCCAAGGACCGCGAGGATGATCACATACGGCACGGCAATGGCCGTGAACACCGCGATCTGACCGAGTGGCAGCGGCATGGGCAGCCGAAAGTCGTAAAGCTTGTAGAGCCGCTTCTCGATACGCCAGATATTGGTGTAGGTGGGCAAGTCCACCGGGTGCGATCTCCTTCTCCGCTACGCGGGTCAGTGCACGCCAAGCGCGTTCGCGATGCCGGTAGCCAGCGTCTGCACGATGCCGGGGGTGTAGAAGATGACAGCGATAGCGACCGCGAGCACGAGGAACTGAACGAACCGGATGATCTCGCGCGTGAACAGGAAGAAGATGGCAACAATACCGACTATCCCGAGGAACAGCGGTCCGAACAGGCCCTGTAGATAGGTCACAAGACCGGAAGTGCTGAGCGCCGTGGGGGATGCCGTAATGAGCAGGTGCGGCGTCATCTTTCTACTCCGGGGTTTGCGGGGGGATAACTAACGGGGGCGCTAAGGGGGCGGCGAGGATGCGATCACGGCGGCCCCAGTTGCTGGACGGACGGGGCAATGGCCTTGACGTACCAGGTCCCGCCCTGCCGGATGACGGTCAGCTGATAGGTCATCTCAAGGCCCGCTGAGGCGGTGCTGACCGACGATGAGCTCTTCGCGGGCGAGGACGGCGCGGTGGTGTGCCATTCGACGCTGATCGTGACGTGCCGGATGGCCCCGCCCACTGGAACGTCAATGCCGGTAATCGAGCCGAAGGAAACCGCGCCCGACAGGCCGGTCATGGACGTGCCAGGCGCGAGGAACCGGCCCAGGGTCACTTCATCGCCGCTGGCATAGGCGCGGAAGAACGCGCGCAGCTGGCTGAGCAGTTCCGCCTGGGTGGCCGGATCGGTCGGGCCGCTCTGGGCCGCGGGCGGTGACGCGCTGGCCGGCCCCTCGGTCAGCGCGGGCTCGCCGGCCACCGACAGCCCGCCTCCGGCCGAGTAGATCGGCACGCCGAGCTCGATCAGCTTGCCGTTTACCTGCGCCAGCAGTGTGACGACCGCGGCGGTGGGGCTGTGCACGTCGATGGATACGAACTGCTCGAATTGCAGCTGCTGGGTGCCCGCGCCATTCCAGCCCAGCTGCGGGTCGGTCGCCCCGGAGGGCAGGTAAGCGGCGAGCTGGCTGGCCCGCTGCGCCGCGGTGGCCGGGCTGAAATTGAGGTAGACCTGACCGAAGCCCATGGCGTAAGCCTCGGCGAGCTGCACCGGAAATCCGCTCGGCGGCCGGCCGCGGCGGTCGCGCCAGGCCGAGGTGTTCCGCTGCCCGCTGGAGATGATCGCGGTCACGCCGCGGTAGCCGATGATCAGCAGGACGGCCCAGAGCACCGCACGGAAGGCCCAGACCAGCCAGCGTCCGCCCGCGCCGCGCCACTGCGTCGCGCCGCGCCGGGCCGGGCCGGGAGACGGGGTTCCGGGCCCTGCCTCGCCGACCGCGGCGCGCTCATCCGGCCGCAGACCACGATCCAGGGTTGCCCTGCGAACCATCGCACCTCCGCCCGCTCTCCTGCGCCCGCGCAGCAAGGAGTCGCGGCGAACCCTTGCTCGTCTCGGGCACCATTCTGCGTCAAACGTCCAGTCAAGGCTGTCTTTGCGACCGCCGACGCGCCGGCGGCTTTGTGATGTGAACGGCCATTTAACGCCCGTCCGGCGGAAATCATGGTCATCAAGGTGACATCTGACCAGCCCTTTTGCGATCCGGCCGTCGCGGTCGCAGGCCGATGCGTCATGACAGCGCACCGTGTGTGACTATGACTGTGACATGAGATATATGCCCTGTTCGCAGCCCTGCTGAGCGATCTTAGGACCGGCTGTGACCGGCCCGGCGGGTCAGCCGCGGGCGACGGTCACGATCCAGGCCAGGACCAGGGCCTCCTCATGCCAGGCGTCGTAGCGCCCGCTGCGGCCGCCGTGCCCGGCGTCCATCTCGGTCTTCAGCAAGAACGGGCCGCCGGCCGCGATCGCCTGCAGCCGGGCGATCCACTTGGCGGGCTCCCGGTACAGCACGCGGGTGTCGTTCAGGCTCGTGATGGCCAGGATCGGCGGGTAGGCCAGGCCCGCGGCCACGTTCTCGTAAGGGGAATACGCCTTCATGTAGGCGTACACCTCCGGGTCGTGCAGCGGGTCGCCCCACTCTTCCCACTCGCCCACCGTCAGCGGCAGGCTCGGGTCCAGGATCGAGGTCAGCGGATCTACGAACGGCACGTGCGCCACGATGCCGCCGAAGGCCTGCGGGGCGAGGTTGGCCACCGCGCCCATCAGCAGCCCGCCGGCCGACCCGCCCCGGGCCACCAGCCGCTGCGGCGCCGTCCACCTGGCCTCGACCAGGTGCTCCGCGCAGGCCACGAAATCGGTGAAGGTGCTGGTCTTGTGCAGCATCTTCCCTTCGTCGTACCAGCGGCGGCCCATCTCGCCGCCGCCGCGCACGTGCGCGATCGCGTAGCTGAAGCCCCGGTCCAGCAGGGACAGCCGGGCGATGGAGAAGACCGGCTCCATGGAGATCTCGTAGCTGCCGTACCCGTACAGCACCAGCGGGGCGCTGCCGTCCCGCGGCGTGCCCCGCGGGCAGACCAGCGAGATCGGCACCAGTGTCCCGTCGCTGGCCGTGGCCCATTCGCGGTACTGCTCGTATTCGGCGGGGTCATAGGCCCGGCCGCCGGGCAGCGGGAGTACCGGGCGGCGGCGCAGCAGGTTCAGCTCGCCGGTCGACATGTCGCAGTCGTAGACCGAGTCGGGGGTGGCCATCGAGGTGTAGCTGATCCGGTACAGCCGGGCCGTGTACTCCGGGTTGAGCATCGGCATCACGTGGAAGACCGGCTCGTCGAACCCGATCTCCTGCCCGGTGCCGTCGGCGCGGATCACCCGCAGGCCGGTGAGCCCGTCCCGGCGGAAGTACAGGACCAGGAAATCGGCGAAGGCGTCGACGCTCATCAGCCGGGTGTCGTCGCGGTGCGCGACGATGGTCTTCCAGGCGGCCGGGTCGGCCAGCGGGGCCGCCGCGAGCTCGAAGTTCTCGGCCTCGTCGTTGTGCAGGATCAGCAACTGCTCGTCCTGGCCCGGTTCGCCCTGGTGCTCCACGCTGTATTCCAGGCCCTGCCGGCGTGGTAGCACCACGGTGAACTCACCGGCCGGGTTGCTCGCGTCCAGCATCCAGGTCTCGGAGGTCAGCGTGCTGCTCGCGGTCAGGAACAGGTAGCGCTCGCTGCGGCTGAGCCTGATCCCGGCCCGGAACCGCTCATCGGACTCCTCGTAGACCAGGACGTCGTCGGCGGCGGGCGAGCCGATCAGGTGCCGCCAGACCCGGTAAGGCCGCCACGCGTCGTCGACGGTCAGGTAGAACAGCGCCGAGCCGTCGGCCGACCAGGCCCCGCCGTAGTAGGTGTCCGGGATCTCATCAGCGGCGGTCTGGCCGGTCTCCAGGTCCTTGACCCGCATAGTGAACCGCTCGTTGCCGACGAAGTCAGTCGAGTAAGCCAGCAGCCGGCCGTCCGGGCTCACGCTGAAGGACCCGAGCGAGAAGAACGCCGAATCGCCCGCCAGCTCGTTGCCGTCCAGGGTGATCTGCTCGCCGTCCAGCGGCTCGCCTTCGGTCATCGGCGGGCCGGGGTCATCGAGCCGGACCTCGCGGCGGCACTGCACCGAGTACTGTTTCCCCTCGACCGTCCTGGTGTAGTACCACCAGCCGCCCTTGCGCACCGGGACGGTCAGGTCGGTCTCCTGGGTCCGGGCCTTGATCTCGCCGAAGATCTCTTCCCTGAGCGGCTGCTGGCCGGCCGTCATGGCCTCGGTGTAGGCGTTCTCCTGGGTCAGGAAGGCGATCGTCTCCGGATCGGCCTTATCGCCCAGCCAGGCGTACTCATCGACGACCGTGTCGCCGTGAAACGTCCGCTCGCTCGGGATCTGCCGCGCGCGGGGCGGCTCGGCTGGCCCCAGGCCGCCGGCGGCCAGGGCTGAATCGGATCCGGAAGCGTCCATCGGCTCGCTGCTCATAGGCGGGGAGTCTATGTGAAATGGCATGGCCCAGGCAGATACCGCCCGCCAGTGTCAGCCATCCTGGGTGATGACAGCGGCCCGCCGGGTGGTGCCCGGCGAGGTGCCGGGCGGGTCAGCGAGCGAGCTGATGGCCGGGCCGGAGAACGGGCGGGTCTCGGTGGCCGGGGTGGCCTCGCTCGCGGACGGCCGGGCCGCCAGGCCGGTGCAGCCGCGCAGGCCCCGCCAGCGCTGGACCGCCGCCGCGGCCGCCGGGCCGGCCTGCGGGATCGGCAGGCCGGACTCGATCAGCGCGGGCCGCCAGCGATAGCCGTCGATGTGGCGGCCGGTCACAGTGACCAGCAGTGACCCGCTGTAGGTCTCGGGCGGGGTGGTGTCGTAGAAGGCCAGGTTGCCCAGGCCGTAGTCGACCAGGGCCGAGCCGAGGTCACCGGCCCCCAGCTGGACGTGCGCGTGCGCCCCGACGACGATGTCAGCACCAGGCCCTGACCAGCGCACGGGCCAGCGGCGGCTGGACCGGGTTCGGGCATTCCTGGGTCTCGGTCCCCCAGTGCAAGAAGACGATCACTGTGTCCGAGGTCTTGCGGGCCGCCTGAACCGCGGCCACCAGCTCGCTTTCCTGGTAGGCCGAGGCCAGGCCCGGCTGGGCCGCGGTGGCCGTCCAGGCCGGCTGCAGGTCGGTGTCGATGACCTCCGTGGCCGCGATGATCGCGATGCGCTGGCCGCTGACGACGGCCCGGTACGGGCGGAAGGCCTGCGCGGCGTCTCGGCCGACGCCGATGACCGGGTAGTGCGCGGCCCGGGCGATGGCCAGGGACTGTTCAAGCCCGGCCCGGCCGCAGTCCTCGCCGTGGTTGTTGGCCTCCGTCACGAGCGTGACTTTCGCGGACTTGAACGCGGTCAGCGCCGACGGGGCCGCGGCGAAGACGAACTGCTTGGGCTGCGGGTCCGGGCAGGCCCCGTAGACCAGCGCGGATTCGAAATTCGTCATGGAGATGTCGGCGCCCGACAGCAGCTTGGCGATGTTGCCGTCCAGTGCCGTGGCCGGGTCGGCGGCCAGCCGGGCCGCGAGCGGGCCTTCGAAGTGCACGTCGCCGCCGAATGCCAGGGTGACCGCCCGGCCGTCGCCGGTCCACTGCGGCGACAGCGGCGAGCCGCGGGAGTGCGTGGGCCCGGTGGCGGCACTGCGGCTCGCGGCCGGCTGGCCCGCGGCTGAGGCCGGGGCGGCCGGCCCTGAGTTGCCGCGCCAGACGATGACCACGCCCGCCATGACGATCAGCACGGCGGTCACGCCCACGGCGGCTAGCCTGCCCCGATACCGCGTATCCGCACCGTTGTGCACGGCAAGACCGTAACAGGATGAAACCTGCGGACAATACCGAATGCGCTGGTCTCAGTGTCCCTGCCCGGCTGGCACCTGCCGGGCGGCCCCGAGCCGGGGGTCTAGTGGCAGGCGGTTCAAGCTAGTGGCTGCGGAGCCTCTTGATGGCTTCTTCGGTGACGGGAGTGAAGAGATTGACGAGGTTGCCGTCGGGATCGCGGAACAGGATGGACCGATTTCCCCAGGGCATCGTGGTTGGCTCCTGCACCCAGTCGCTGACGAGGGGCTTCAGCCGCTCGTACTCGCTATCGACGTCATCGACGAGGAACTCGATGATCACGGTGTGGTTATCCGCGGGGCGAGCCGAATTGTTGAACAGCTGCGCCGTCTGCGTGTGGCCGAAGGCGATAGTGCAGGACGGCAGGTGCAGCTCAGCGAAGACGGGCGCGGGCCGGACTGCCGGCATCCCGGTGACCTGTTCGTAGAACCGGACCACCGGCTCGAGATCGTCTGTGATCATGCGGATAGAGGCGAAATCCATCGGGTCGCTCCCCCTTCATGAGTGATATACTTTGCTACGATACCGTAGCGTAGCGATAATGGCAAGTAGCGAAAGATGGGGGCTCATGGCGGAGAAGAGCTCCGGCGCCGGTCAGGCAGCGCGCTCGCGCGAGGGACCGGGGATGAGCGGCAAGGCAGCCCCCGACCCCCGCGTCCTCGTTTCCCGCGAGCGCGTGCGGACGGCAACGCTGGACCTGCTGATGGAGGCCGGCCTGGGCGAGCTGACCATCGACGACATATCCCGGCGTTCGGGGGTAGCGAAGACCACCATTTACCGGCACTGGGCCGGCCGCTCAGCGCTGGTGATTGACGCCTGCTCACAGTTGACTGACGGCCAGGAAGCGCCGCCGGACACCGGTTCCCTCGAAGGCGACCTCAGGGCAATCTTGACCGGCATCGCCGATCTGCTGGGCACGGCGCGGTGGTCGTCCATCCTGCCCTCGATCATCGACGCTGCCGAGCATGATCCCGAGTTCGCCGGCATCCACAGCAGGATCCAGCGCGGGCACGCCGCTCCTGTGAGAGCGGCGCTGGACCGGGCAGCCCTCAGAGAGGAGATCCCGCCAGCAGCCGACCGCAGCGCCATCGCCGCCGCCCTGCTCGGGCCGCTGTTCTACCGCCGCTGGTTCTCACGGGAACAGATCGACGCCGAGTTCCTGGAAATGATCATTCAGAGCGCCATCGCGGGCCTGCACCCGGACCCTCGCAACCCGGAGCGAGAGCAGGCCGCCATTAAGCGCCGGCCTTGACCGTCGCAGAGCCTGCCTAGCCCGAGGCGGCGGCCGGCTGAGCCGCTCGCCGGCGGGCAAGTGGCTTCCATGAGTTCACGCGTTGTTCTCCGCACCAGCACGCAGATTTCGCCCTGGCTGCTTAGGAATACTGGGGCGCCGAACAGGTCGGCGCGGACGGGAGTTCCGGTGACCAGACGAAAGACCTTCGCGTGCCTGGCGGTGAGTGCTGCTGCGGCCGCGTGTGCGCTGACTGCATTGCAGGGCTCGGCTGACGCTGCAGCGCACGCGCCCGCACCGGTGAGCAAGCACGTGCTGCTGATTTCGGTCGATGGCATGCACCAGAGTGACCTTGACTGGTACGTCGCCAGCCACCCGGGTTCGACGCTCGCCAAGTTGATTCACACCGGCAGCGAGTACACGAATGCGCTGACCTCCAACCCGTCGGACTCCGACCCGGGTGGCACCGCGCTGATGACCGGCGGTAACCCCAAATCGACCGGCGTCTACTACGACGTCGAGTACAGCCACAAGGTCGACGAGGCGGGCGCTGCCTGCACCCCGGGCCAGCCGGCGACCGGTGGTGACGTCATCTACGACTCGCCGGACGACGCGCTGGCGAACGTCCCCGACTTCATCGACCCGGCGAACGGCACCTTCCCGTCGTTCGACGAGAACGGCTCGATCTACCCGCAGGGTGCTGACACCAACCCGGCCGCGATCATGAACCTGAAGTTCGACCCGAACACGTCGCTCAACCCGGGCACGTTCCCGGTCGACCCGCAGACCTGCAAGCCGATCACCCCGTGGGACTACCTCGGCGACAACACGATCTTCCAAGTCATCCACAACGCCGGCCTGCGCACCGCCTGGTCTGACAAGCACGAGGTCTACGCGTCGTTCAATGGTCCGGGCTCGAACGGCCAGAGCATCGACGACCTCTTCTCCCCGGAGATCGACTCGCAGGCTGTCATGCCTAACGGTGTCCCGTACCCGCAGGACGACGACTGGGCGCACATCGACGCCGCCACCAAGCAGTACGACGGCTACAAGGTCCAGGCCATCCTGAATGAGATCGACGGTCTCGACCACTCGGGCAAGACCCGCGTCGGCACCCCGGCGATCTTCGGCATGAACTTCCAGACCGTCTCGGTCGCGCAGAAGATCCGCTCGACTCCGACGACGTTGATCGGTCCGGACGCGAACGGCAACTACACCACCAGCGCTCCGGAGCCAGGTGGCTACCAGTGGGTCAACGGCCAGCTCGTTCCCGGCCCCGTCCTCTCAAGCGCCCTCAGCTACGTCGACGCTCAACTTGGCCGCATGGTCTCGCAGATCCGCAAGGACGGCCTCGCGGGCTCGACGACGATCATCGTCACTGCCAAGCACGGCCAGTCGCCGCAGGATCCGAACAAGCTCATCACGGTCCCGGACGGCCCGATCATCAACGCGATCAACGCCGCCTGGGCGCAGACGCACCCGAACAACACGAGCCTGATCGTCGCCGGTACCGACGACGACCTGTGGCAGTCCTATCTGTCGGACAACTCGCAGGCAGCTTGCGACTTCGTCAAGAGCTACCTGTGGAACCACACCGCTCAGGGTGACGACGTCAACAAGAACCCCGTCACCGTCCAGCACTCGGGCCTCGCTCAGATCTGGGCCGGCGCTGACGCCGCCAAGTTCTTCGGAGTCCCGGTCGACGACGGCCGCTACCCGGACGTCTTCGGCAAGGTCCAGGAGGGCGTCGTCTACTCGGGACCGACCAAGCTTGCCGAGCACGGTGGTATGAACACCGGCGACCGTCACGTCCTGATGGTTGTCAGCGGCCCGGGCATCCCGGTTCAGGTCCAGTCCGGATCGGTCGAGACCACCCAGGTCGCGCCGACGATCCTCGCCCTCCTGGGGCTCGACCCGAACAAACTGACAGCCGTTCAGGCTGAGGGCACGCAGGTCCTTCCCGGCCTTGGCCGGCCGCACCGGGGGCGCTGACCCGGAGGCGTCAGATGTACGCCGCTAACCGGCAGCAGCAAACAGGAGGCCGGGGCTAACCGCCCCGGCCTCCTGCTGGGCAGATTCAGCTGGCCGTCATCAGTCGACGACCACTCGAACCCGACCATCGTCGGCTTTGGTCAATCGGGCCTGCATCGCAGACATAGCTCAGTGCGCAGCCTTGCCGCCTGATGTTGTCTGAAAGCGGAACTCGACGACGTCGCCGTCGCGCATGACGTAGTCCTTGCCCTCGATCCTGGCCTTGCCCGCGGCCCGGGCGGCGGCGATCGAGCCGGCCGCCATCAGGTCCTCGAAGGAGACGATCTCGGCCTTGATGAAGCCGCGCTGAAAATCGGTGTGGATCACGCCCGCGGCCTCGGGCGCCGTGGCCCCCACCGGGATAGTCCAGGCCCGCGCCTCCTTCGGCCCGGCGGTCAGGAACGTGGACAGGCCCAGGGCCGCGAACGAGGCCCGGGCCAGCTGGGCCAGGCCCGGCTCGCCCAGCCCCAGCTCGGCCAGCAGCTCGGCGGCCTCCTCCTCGGACAGCTCGGCCAGCTCCGCTTCGGTCTTGGCGTCCAGGAAGATGGCCTGCGCGGGCGCCACCAGCGCGGCCAGCTGGTCCCGCAGCGCGCGGTCGGCCAGCTCGGCGTCATCTTCGTTGAACACGTACAGCAGCGGCTTGGCGGTCAGCAGGTGCAGGTCACGCACGTCAGCCAGGTCGATCCCGGCGCCGGCCGCACCAGCGAACAGGGTGCTCCCGCCATCGAGCAGCTGCTGGGCCTGGGCGGCGGCATCAGCGGCCCGCTGGCGTTCAGGGGCCTTGGCGAATTTCGCTTCTTTCGCCAGCCGGGGCCCGGCCTTTTCCAGCGTTTGCAGATCGGCCAGGATCAGCTCGGTGGCCACCGTCTCGATGTCGCGTCCTGGCGCGACGTCGCCGTCGACGTGGCTCACGTCCGGGTCGGTGAAGACCCTGATCACCTGGCAGATGGCGTCACACTCGCGGATGTGGGCGAGGAACTGGTTGCCCAGGCCCTGGCCCTGGGACGCGCCCCGGACCAGGCCGGCGATATCGACAAACCGGACGGTGGCCGGGACGATCTTGGCCGAGTCGTACAGCCCGGCCAGCGCGGCCAGCCGGGCATCGGGGATGCCGACGATCCCCACATTCGGCTCGATAGTCGCGAACGGATAGTTGGAGGCCAGCGCGCTGGCTCTGGTCAGCGCGTTGAACAGGGTGGACTTGCCGACGTTGGGCAGGCCGACGATACCGATGGACAGGCTCACCCGGGCGAGTCTAGGTCCAGCCGCCCGGTGAGCCTGACCGTCCTTCGGGGCCCGAACCCCGCTCACGGCAGCTGGCAGGCCCGATTGACGATGGTCATGCAGACCACCGCTCCGCCGGAGTACTCGGCCCGGCTTTCGCCGCGGTAGGCCGTCCGGCCGCCGACGGTGGACCCGAGATCCGCCCCCTGCGTCCGCACGAGGTAACGCCGCGTAGCGGCGGCGCTCGCGGGCAGGCCTGGCCCGGATCCGGCTCCGGCCACCGCGACGGCACCCGGGCGGATCCAGGCACACCGCCTGCGCCGGGCGTGTCGGCAAGGAAACTGTCGGCCAAGACTGCGAGCATGGCCAGACATGAACGCGATCTGGATGCTTGCCGGGCTCCTGGCCGGGGCGATGCTAGGGGCGATCATCGGTTACCTGCATGCCCGGGGCCGCCTGGCCGGGGTCGTCGCCGAGGCCGCCAGCCGTGCCAGCGCCGCCGATGAGCGGGCCAGGGCGGCGCACGAGCGGGCGGCGCTGATCGACCGGGCGGCGCAGGAGAAAGCCGCGCTCCTGGACGGTCAGCTCGCGGAGCGCTTCCAGGTGCTGTCGGCCCAGGCCCTTGACCTCAGCTCGCGCCGGTTCCTGGAGATCGCCGAAGGCCGGCTGAACGCGGCTAACGTGAAGGCCGCGGGCGACCTGGACAGCCGGCGGGCGGCCATGGAGCACATGGTCGAGCCGCTGAAGGAGACCCTGGCCCGGGTGGAGACCCAGCTGCGCGAAACCGACGCGGCCCGCAGCAGGTCCCATGCCGCGCTAGCTGAGCAGGTGACGATCGCCCGGCAGAGTTCTGAGCTGCTCCGGGCCCAGACGCAGGCCCTGGTGACCGCGCTGCGGCGGCCCGAGGCCAGGGGGCGCTGGGGCGAGATGCAGCTGCGCCGGGTGGTCGAGCTGGCTGGCATGAGTCCCCGGTGCGACTTCGACGAACAGGTCAGCGTGACCACGGCGGACGGCGCGCTACGCCCCGACATGGTGATCAGGCTGGCCGGCGGCAAGAACATCGTGGTCGATTCCAAAGTGTCGCTGGCCGCCTACCTGGAGGCCGCCGAAGCCACCGAGTCCGGCGCCCGCAGCCAGCGGCTGAACGCGCACGCGAGGCACCTGCGGGAGCATGTCGACCGGCTGGCCGCCAAGTCGTACTGGACCGCCCTGAGCCCGGCGCCTGAGTTCGTGGTCCTGTTCATCCCGGGCGAGGCGTTCCTGGCCCCGGCCCTGGAGGCTGACCCGGGCCTGCTGGAGCACGCGATGGCCCACCGGGTCCACATCGCGACCCCGACCACGCTGGTCACGATGCTCCGCACCGCCCAGTACGCGTGGCAGCAGGCGGCGCTGTCGGACAACGCGCGCGCCGTCTTTGACCTGGGCCGGGAGCTTTATGACCGGCTGGCCGGTTTCGGGAAGCACGTGGATGCCCTGGGCAAGGCGCTGACCAGCGCGGTATCGACCTATAACCGGGCAGTCGGCTCGCTGGAGGGACGGGTCCTGGTCAGCGCCCGTAAGCTGAATCAGCTCGGTGTGGTCGATGCTGAGCTGGCCCAGCCCAGGCCGGTTGAGGAGACCATCCGGGCACTTTCGGCCGGTGACTTGATCAGCCAAGCCGGGCCGGAGCTGGTCACCGGATCCGGGCCTGACCATGACGCCACGCCCGCGCAGCTGCTGAGCGGCCCGCGCGCCATGGGCGCGACGGGCTGAGCCGGCGGGGCACGGCGCCGAGCCGGCGGGCAGCGGGCCAACACCAGAACCGCGCCAGGAGCTAGCTCGATACCCGCCGGGGCAGGAGTACCGCCGGACGCGGTGCGGAGCGAAGACGCGGGGCCAGCCGCGATGGGGGGCGAAGAGCCGTGCGGGGAGAAGGTGCAGTGGTGACGCAGGACAGCCTGCAACGGCATCAGCCAGCGAGCCGGCCTGACCAGGACAAGGCCCCGGCCCGGATGACTGGCCGGGGGTCGGTCCTGGCCATGTTCGCCGTGTTCTTCATCGGTAACATCATCGCCGACCTGGCGCATGCGAATTTCTTCGCCGGGCTGGGCCTAGTGATCGGCTGCGCCCTGGCGGCGAAGTTCGCCCGGCGCAGCGCGCTGCTGACGGTGGCGGTCACTCCCCCGCTGATCTTCCTGGCCGCCGTGGTCTGCTCCGAGTCAGTCACCTCATCGTCCACGACCGGTCATTCGGGTTTCGTGGCCGTGGCCGAGGGGACCGTGCTGACGCTAGCGGCCGTGGCGCCCTGGTTGTTCGCGGGCGTGGCCATCAGCGTGACCATCGCGTTCTTTCGCGGCCTGCCGCAGTGCGTCCGCGAGCTGCGCGACGGCCTGCGCGGCCGGTAGCCGCCTGGGCTAACTCGCGCCTTGACCGCGCTTGCGCCTCAGCTCCTGCGGCAGCGCGAACCGCATGCTCTCGCGCACGGCCTCGATCTCCTCGACATCGCTGAAGCCGCACTCGGCCAGCCGGTCGAGCAGGCCGGCGACTAGGTCTTCGGGGACGGAGGCGCCGCTGGTCACGCCCACCGTGCCCACCTCCGCCAGCCAGCCCTCGTCCAGACCGGACGCGTCGTCGACCAGGTAGGCGGCCTTGGCCCCGGCCTCCAGGGCCACTTCGACCAGGCGGACGGAGTTCGATGAGTTGCGCGAGCCAACCACGATGACCAGGTCCGATTCGGCGGCGATCTGCTTGACCGCCACCTGGCGGTTCTGCGTGGCGTAGCAGATGTCATCGCTGGGCGGGTCGAGCAACTGCGGGAACCGCTCACGCAGGGCCGCCACGGTCTGGCTGGTCTCATCCACCGACAGGGTGGTCTGCGAGAGCCACGCCACCTTGGCCGGGTCGCGGACCTGGACGCCCGCGCTGTCCTCGGGCCCGTCGACCAGGTGGATGCGGGCTGGTGCCTGCCCCGTGGTGCCGATGACCTCCTCATGGCCCTCGTGGCCGATCAGGAGGATGTCGTAATCCTGCGCCGCGAACCGCCGGGCCTCGTTGTGGACCTTGGTCACCAGCGGGCAGGTGGCGTCGATCGTCCGCAGCTGGCGGCTTTCGGCCTCCCTGTGCACCTGCGGCGACACGCCATGGGCGGAGAAAACCACGACGGCGCCCTCGGGGACTTCCTCGGTTTCCTCCACGAAGACAGCGCCGCGCTTTTCCAGGGACTTCACGACATGGGTGTTATGCACGATCTGCTTGCGGACGTAGACCGGGGTGCCGAACCGCTCCAGCGCCGTCTCGACCGCCTGGACGGCGCGGTCAACCCCAGCGCAGTAGCCACGGGGTTTCGCGAGCAGGACTCGTCGATTTGGCTCGGACATGAGACCTATCGTAGGTGAACGGCCTGGAGAACAGGTCAGGGCACCGCCGTATGGCCCCGGCCTGCCCCGTTCGGGGGCCGGGGCAGATCCGGGAGGGACCCGTCCCGTTCCGGCCCGGCGCCCTCGCCGCCGTCACGCGCAGCGTTGCGGGTGACGACAGTCAGTCAAGATGCCATGATCGGTCCGAGACGGAACGGGCACCGCGGACGCCGGGCGCGCGGCACCCGGTCGTCAAGGGAGGAGACCGACGTGCGTTTCCCGCAGGTCAGCGAGCGTATGAAGGAAGCACCTGCCCAGGCCCTGCGGGCCATGTTCGCCGGCATCGGCCAGGTCCTCCTGGTGGCCGACCGGATGCGGAACAAATCCGCGGACCAGCGGGAAGCCCAGTTCGCGGCCGAGCCCGCGACCGCGACCACCACGGCCGCGACCACCTCGGCCACGGGCTCGGCCACCGCCGCCACGGCCACGCCCGCCACGGCCACGCCCGCCACGGCCACGGCTGCCACGGCCACGGCCACGGCCACGACGGCTACGGCATTCACGGCCACGGCCGCCGCCGCCCCGGCTGCGGCGGCTCCCACCGCCCCGGCACCAGCCCCGCCGCCCGGCCCAGCCCAGCCGCAGTCGCCTGGCCGGAGTGAGGACACCCGGTGGCGATCGCTCGACGAAACTGGCAATGTCAGGATTCTTCCGGCGGAGCGCCCGGGGCACCCAGCTGACCGGGCCCCGGCCCCGGCTACCATTCCGCCCCCGGCCGCTGAATCGCCCGCCACCACCGCTGAGCCGCCCGCCACCACCGCTGAGCCGATCACCGCGCAGCCAGCCGCCGCCGGGCCGCTCGGCGCGCAGCGGCTGGCTTCTGAGCCCCTGGCATCCGAGCCGCTGGCTTCTGAGCCCCTGACTTCTGAGCCCCTGGCATCCGAGCCACCGGCATCCGAGCCCCTGGCATCCGAGCCGCTGGCGGATGAGCCGGCCACCCCGGCCGGGCCGCCCTCAGCGCAGCCCGCACCCGCCTCGGCTGGATCGCCCGCGGCGCTGCCGGTACCGGGCTACGACGATCTGTCGATCGCCTCGCTTCGCGCCCGGCTGCGCCATCTCGACCCCGGCCAGTTGCAGGATCTGCTCGCCTACGAGCAAGCCCACGCGGCCCGGCCCGATGTGATCGGCATGTTCGAGCGCCGGATCGCCAAGCTCCGCAGCGGCCAGGGCTGACCGGCCCGCGTCCTGGGTGACCCGCCGCTATGCCGCTGCAGACCAGTGCTTCCGAGCCGGTTCCGGTCCGGACCGTCCTGCGGCTAGTCGGTGACTGGGTCGGGCGGCTCGGGCGCATCTGGGTCGAAGGGCAGATAGCCGAGCTGAACCGGCGCGGCAGCGTCGTCTTCCTAACCCTCCGCGATCCGGTCGCGGCCGTTTCGGTCCGGGTGGTCTGCCCGCGCCCGGTATTCGACGCGACCGATCCGGCCCCGGCCGAGGGCGCCCGCGTGGTGGTGTGGGCGAAACCTGAGTTCAATACCGCGCGCGGTGCATTCTCGCTGAGCGCGATCGAGATCCGCGCGGTCGGCATCGGCGAGCTCCTGGCCAGGCTCGAACGACTGCGCCGGTCGCTGGCCGCCGAAGGGCTGTTCGCCCGGGAGCGTAAGCGCCCGCTGCCGTTCCTGCCGTGCTGCCGTCGGGCTCATCTGCGGGCGAGACTCGGCCGCCGAGCGCGACGTGCTGCGCAACGCGGCCGCGCGCTGGCCAGCGGTGCAGTTCCGGGTCCGGCAGGTCGCCGTGCAGGGCTCGCATGCCGCGGGCGACGTTATGGGCGCGCTGCGCCAGCTCGACAGCGATCCCGAGGTGGACGTGATCATCATTGCCCGGGGCGGAGGATCGATCGAGGACCTGCTGCCGTTCTCCGATGAGGCGCTGGTCCGCGCCGTCGCGGCCTGCCGGACCCCGGTCGTCAGCGCTATCGGCCATGAGCAGGACGCACCGATCCTCGATCATGTCGCCGACGTGCGCGCGTCTACCCCGACCGACGCGGCCCGGCGGGTCGTCCCCGACGTGACCGAGCAGGTGGCGCTGATCGCCGACTTGCGGGCCCGGGCCCGCAGGTGCGTGAGCGGGCGGCTGGACCGCGAGGCGTCCTGGCTGGCGGCGATGCGGTCCAGGCCCGCCCTGGCCAGCCCGGTCCGTGAGCTTGAGCGGCGCCAGGAACTGGTGCTGGCCCTGGCCGAGCGGGCCCGCAGATCGGTATCGGCCAGCCTGGATCGCGCGCAGGACGGGCTCGCGCACACCCGGGCCCGGCTGCTGGCCCTGTCGCCGGCGACCACGCTGCGCCGCGGCTACGCGATCGTGCAGGGCGAGGAGGCCACCGTCATCCGGTCCGCGGAGCAGGTCGCCGACGGCCAGGTCCTGACGATCCGGTTCGCTGCCGACCAGCTGAACGCGGTCGCCCGCCGATGACCATGCGCCAGCATGGCGAAGCCCCGGCCGCTAACGCACGGGAGTCAGCCGGCCGCACTAGGGTAAGGCTGTGACGGCACGTGACGACGCGGCAGGCCCGCCCGAGCCCGGACCACCCCCGGCCGGCCGATCGAAGGCGGGCCCAGCGAGAGGCGGGCCCAGCGAAGGCGGGGGCTACGGCGGCCCGGCCGGATTCAGGCTCACCCGGCTCCGGGCCGCCCAGCTACGAGCAGGCCCGCGATGAGCTGACCGAGCTGGTCAAAAGGCTGGAAGCGGGCGGCCTGACCCTGGAGCAGTCACTGCAGCTGTGGGAAAGGGGCGAGCGGCTCGCCGCGATCTGTCACGACTGGCTGGAAGGCGCCCGGGCCCGGCTGGCCGCCGCGATGGCCCAGCGCAGCGGCGAAGCACCGGGCGGCCAGGAGAACGGCGACTCCGCGGCACCGTTCTGATGCCCGCCGGCCTGCTTTCTCCCCGGGCGGACCGGAACCGGGCTGACCGAACCGGGCTGACCGGAACCAGGCTGACCGGAACCAGGCTGACTCGCGCAGGGCTGACTCGCGCAGGGCTGACCGGTGCCAGGCTGACCGGTGCCAGGCTGACCGGTGCCAGGCTGACCGGTGCCAGGCTGACCGGAACCGCGTGGTTAGGAGTAGTAGTCCAGCCGCGACAGGATCTCGATGACGCCGTCAGCGATCTGCCGGGCCGCCGCCGCGTCCTCGCTCAGCGAGACCTCGGCCATCGCCAGCATCAGCGCCCCGGTGGTAACCACCGCCGTCGCCGGACCGAGCGGCTCGCCGCCGCGGGCGAAGAACTCGGTGTTCTTGCCCACCCACTCGGCCAGCCGCCGCCGCATCACCAGGTCGAATCCGGGCGGAGCGTCGCCGCGCACGAACAGCAGGCCCAGCTCCCGCTGCTGGACGCAGCCATCCAGGTACGCGCGCGCGCCGACCAGGAAAAGCTGCCGCGGATCGCTGGTTCCCGCGTCCCTGGCGCCGCGCACCGCCCGCCGGGTCCGCCGGGCCTGGCTCTCGTGCAGTTCCTCGAACAAGGCGAGGTAGAGATCAGCCTTACCGGCGAAGTGGTGATAAAGGCTGCCGACGCTGGCGCCGGCCCGGGTCACGATGTCGGTCACCCCGGCCTGGGCGTAGCCCTGCGACAAGAAGATCTCCCGGGCCGCCGCCAGCAGCGCGGTCCGGGTGGCCGCGCCGCGCTCCGACGGCCGCGTCAGGGGCTGCGCCTGGTCTGTGGTCATGCAGCTCTCGGCATATCTCCTCGTCAGCTGGCCGGGCAGGCTCTCAGGCTACGCGGCCAGCGGTACATAGGATTTCATCACGGCCGAGAGGGAAGACGCATCTGTCATGACTGAGAATCAGTACGCTGACTCACCGCCGCCCGCGCCCGGCGAGGCCGGGCCGCTGCCGGGACGGCACGCGCCTGACCGCAACCTCGCCCTCGAACTCGCCCGGGTCACCGAGGCCGGCGCGATGGCCGCCGCCCGGTGGGTGGGCCGCGGCGACAAGAACGGCGCCGACGGCGCGGCGGTCCACGCGATGCGGCTGCTGGTGAACACGGTGTCGATGAAAGGCGTCGTGGTCATCGGCGAAGGCGAGAAGGACCACGCCCCGATGCTCTACAACGGCGAGCAGATCGGCGACGGCAGCGGGCCCGCGTGCGATGTGGCTGTGGACCCCATCGACGGCACCCGGCTGGCCGCCAACGGGATGCCGAACGCGATCTCGGTGATCGCCGTCAGCGCGCGCGGCTCCATGTATGACCCGTCCGCCGTCTTCTACATGTCCAAGCTGGTCACCGGCCAGGAAGCAGCGGACGTGGTCGACGTGGACGCGCCGCCGGGGGCCAACATCGCGGCTGTGGCCCGAGCCAAGCGCTGCTCGGCCCATGACGTCACCGTGGTCATCCTGGACCGGCCCCGGCACGCGGAGCTGATCTCGCAGGTCCGCGACGCGGGCGCGCGGATCAAGCTGATCACCGACGGGGACGTCGCGGGCGCCATCATGGCCGCCCGGACCGGCACCGGCGTGGACCTGCTGCTGGGCATCGGCGGGACCCCGGAAGGCATCATCGCCGCCTGCGCGATCAAGTGCCTGGGCGGGGTCATCCAGGGCAAGCTGGCTCCCCGCGACGACGCCGAGCGTGATCGCGCCCAGGCGGCCGGCCATGACCTGGACCAGGTGCTGACCACCGATGACCTGGTGACTTCCGACGACGCGTTCTTCGCGGCCACCGGGATCACCGACGGCGAGCTGATGGCCGGCGTCAGGTACGCCTCCGGCGGGGCCACCACCCACTCGCTGGTCATGCGCGCCCGCTCGGGCACGCTGCGCAACATCCACAGCGAGCATCAGCTCTGGAAGCTCAGCGCCTACAGCGCGGTGGACTTCGACGGCGGCTAGCCCGTCCCCGCCGGGCTGTGCCGCCGCGGCCGGGCGTAGCGACCCGCGGCAGCCGGGCCCGCCGCTGCGCGCAGGCAAAACCGGTTCTCCGCCGCCGCGAATAGGTGAACGCTGGTCGCTATGAGGCTGTCCCGGGGCCCGCTTGAAGGCCGCAATTTCCAGCTCTTGCTGGCCTGTGACGTCATCTCCGTAACCGGAACCTCCATCGCGGTCGTCGCGCTCCCCTTCGCGGTGCTGGCGATCGGCGGCACCGCGGCCGACGTGGGCTTCGTCGCGGCCGCGGGGCTGCTTCCGATCCTGGTCTTCCTGCTGTTCGGCGGCGTGGTCGCCGACCGGCTGCCGCGCCATCAGGTCATGGTGGCGGCCAACGCGCTGCAGGCCCTGGCCCAGGCGCTCTCGGCCGTCCTGGTCCTGACCGGGACGGCCCGGGTCGGGGAACTGGCCGCGCTGGCCGCGGCGCGCGGCGTGGGCCTGGGGTTCTATTTCCCGGCCTCGACCGGCCTGCTCCCGCAGACCGTGCCGGCCGATCAGCTGGCCCAGGCCAACGCCATGGACCGCATCGGCCGCAACGGCGCCCAGATCGGCGGGGCCGCGCTGGGCGGCCTCCTGGTCGGCTGGGCCGGCCCGGGCTGGGGGCTGGCCGCCGACGCGGCCAGCTTCGCCATCGCCGGCGCCTTGCGCGCGGGCATGCGCTTTCCCGCCCTGCCGCCGGCCAGAGCCACCGGCATCCTGCACGAGATGCACGAGGGCTGGCGCGATTTCATCTCCCGGCGCTGGCTGTGGGCCATCGTCGGCCAGTTCGCCTTCATCGTCGCGATCATGACCGGCACGGAAAGCGTGCTGGGCCCGCTGACCGCCCACGAGCATTTCGGCGGGGCGCGCACCTGGGGGGTGATCCTGGCCGGCTTCGGGGCCGGGGCGGTGCTGGGCGGGACCGCCATGCTCAGGTTCCGCCCCCGGCGCATGCTCCTGGCCGCGACCCTGGCCGTGCCGACCCTGGCCTTGTACTTGTTCGCGCTGGCGGTGCCCCTGCCCGTGCCGCTGATCGTGGCGGCCGCGGTACTGACCGGCGGCGGCCTTTCGGTGTTCGGCGTCAACTGGGCCACCACGCTGCAGCAGGAGATCGAGCCCAGCATGCTCTCGCGCGTCTCCTCGTACGACGCGCTGGGCAGCTTCGCCCTGGCTCCGGTCGGCACCGCCGCGGCGGGCCCGCTGGCCAGCAGCTTCGGAACCGCCCCCGTGCTCTTCGGCGCGGGCCTGCTCACCGTGGGCCTCACCGCCGCGGTGCTGCTGGCCCCCGAAGTCAGGCAGCTGCGCCGCCACGTCCCATTGCCCCGGACCGGCCCCGGGCCCCGGCCGGGCGGCCCCGGGCCCCAGCAGGCTGTCCCCGGGCCGCCCGCCCGCCCATCAGCCCCGTCCGCCCGTCCCTGAGCCCGCTCCCCCGAGCCAGGCCCGCCGGAGAACTCCCGGGCTAGCCGCGGGGGGCGGCGCGGCGCAGGGACCAGCGGCGGCGGGGGCGGGGCACGATGGTCTTGACCCGGCCGCCCAGGGCCAGCGCCCTGACCTCGATCACCGGCTGGCCCGGCCCCGGCGCGGCGGTGCTGACGCCGTTCCTGCGACTGAGGAAGGAGTTGCCGGTCATCACCACCGCGACGCCCTCCGGCACGATCAGCTGCAGGGTCCCGCCGATGATCGTCGCGTACAAGGTGACCCGGCTGGCCTGCAGCAGCGCCTCGCGCAGGTCGAGGACGACCTCACCGAAAATGGCGGTCACCGCGAAGTTGTCAGGTACCACCCAGCGCCCTTCGCGCCGTTCCCGGCCGAACATCGCCGCCACCGAGCGCCGGTGGTCCAGGCGGATGGGCTGGGCCGCTGGCGTGGCCAGATCGGTGGTCAGCACGGCCAGTTCGCCCAGGGTCCGGGCCAGGTAGGCCTGCTCAACGCGCTCGGCGTGCTCGCCGAGCGTCAGCCGTCCGTCCCCGGCGGCCTCGTTCAGGAGCGTGACTATCCGTTCCCTGTCGGCATCCGATGCGCGCAGGTCCCGTGGGCCAGGGCGGGAACTCACCTCCTGAAGATACCGGACCAGCCGCTTCCTGGCCGGATCCGCGAAAACTGCCCCGGCCCGGGTCAGGTCCAGGTCTCGCCGCCGTTCGCGGTCGCCAGCACGATGACGTTGCCCGACGTCGCGTCGGTGTAATACAGCCGCCCGGCGGCCTGGCCCCAGGCCAGCAGCCCCGGCGCGCCCTTGGCCTTGGTCGGGCTGACGTTCTTCCAGGCTCCCCACTTGCCCGCTTCCCAGCGAGCCGCCTGCACGAACCCGTCGGTGCCCAGGCCGGCCACGACCGTCACCGAGTCGGGCCAGCGGATCGAGGCCAGGGCCGAACTCATCGAGCCGCCAAGGTTCTTCATGTCCGGTCCCTTCGATTTCCCGAGCGCGGCGGCCATGGCGGCCAGGCTCGGATACTTCGCCACGTCACGGTCGATGCCCCCGGTGGGGGTCGCGTACTGGTGCAGCGCCCAGGTCTTCCACGGCGCGGGTACCTGCGGCTGCCCGGCGGGCCGGGACGGGTTCGAGATCCACAGCGGGTACTTGCCCAGCTTGCTGCAGTTTCCCGCCTGGGCGAAGGCGAGGTAGGTGTACAGCAGCGGCGGCCGCTGGTACTTCTCGGCCAGCTGGACCAGCAGCTCGGCCGCCCAGGTGTCCACCGCGGCCGGGGCCTTGCCGTTGGTGACCTCCAGGTCGACCGCGATGACGTCGTCATCGGCCAGGCCCAGCTTGCTGACGTGCTGGGCGAACAGCTCGATGGTCGCTTTCACGCCCGTGTTGGGGTGGGCGAACAGGTAAGCGATCCGGCCCAGCCGGTGGGCGTGCAAGTAGGCCCAGTCGGCCGCGGCGTCGGGGTTGACGTAGGGCACGGTCGTCTTCGAGCCTGGCCGGGGGCGGCTGCAGCTCGGTAAATTTCACGGCGGCGAACGAGATCTTCCCGGCCTGCCCGCTCCAGCTGCCTGGCGTGCCCTGGTAACTGGAGACATCGACGCCGGGCAGCGTGCCCGAGGCGGCCAGGCCCGCCATGGCCCGGATCCGATTTAACATGGCGTGACGATATCGTGCTGCCCCGCGGCCTCGCCGGGTGGGCAGGCTATGCGGCCGGATCGTGGTCGGCGGGCCCGGCCTGACCTGTTAGTTTGGTAGTGCGAAGTATTAGGCTGACTAACAGGAGGCTGCAGGTGAGCGAGCCGGCTCGCGGCACGACCATGGGTCCCGCTCCGGAAGGCGATGACGGCTTGCCGGGCGGGCGCTACAAGTGGCTCGCGCTGTCCAACACCACGCTGGGCATGCTGTCGGCCACGGTCAACGCCTCGATCGTGATCATCTCGCTGCCGGCCATCTTCCGCGGGATCGGGCTCGACCCGCTGACCCCGGGCAACATCAGCTACCTGCTCTGGATGCTGATGGGCTACCTGGTGGTGACGGCGGTGCTGGTGGTGACCCTCGGCCGGCTGGGCGACATCTACGGCCGGGTCCGGATGTACAACGCGGGCTTCGCGATCTTCGGGCTGGCCGCGGTGGCGCTGCCGTTCGACCCGTTCACCGGCCCGGCCGGAGCGCTGTGGCTGATCGGCTTCCGGGTGGTGCAGGCCGTCGGCGGCGCGATGCTGATGGCCAACTCGGCCGCCATCCTCACCGACGCGTTCCCGGCCAGCCAGCGCGGCATGGCCATGGGCATCAACCAGGTGGCCGGCATCTCCGGCTCGTTCATCGGCCTGATCCTGGGCGGCGTGCTCGCCGCCGTCGACTGGCGGCTGGTGTTCATCGTCACGGTGCCCATCGGCGCTCGTCGGCACCATCTGGTCCTACCTCAGCCTGCGCGAGATCGGGCTGCGGACGCAAGGCGCGGATCGACTGGCTGGGCAACATCACGTTCGCGGTCGGGCTGGTCGGCCTGCTGGTCGGGATCACCTACGGCATCCAGCCCTACGGCGGGCACGCGATGGGCTGGACCAGTCCGCTGGTGCTGTCCGGCCTGATCGGCGGGGTGGCGCTGCTGTGCGTGTTCTGCCTGGTCGAGCTGCGGGTGGCCGAGCCGATGTTCGACCTGAAGCTGTTCCGGATCAAGGCGTTCGCGGCCGGCAACGCGGCCACGCTGCTGGCCGCGATCGCCCGGGGCGGGCTGCAGTTCATGCTGATCATCTGGCTGCAGGGCATCTGGCTGCCGCTGCACGGCTACTCGTTCGACCGACACCCCGCTGTGGGCCGGGATTTACCTGCTGCCGCTCACGTTCGGCTTCGTGACCTCGGGGCCGCTGTCCGGCTGGCTGTCCGACAAGCATGGCGCGCGGGCCTTCGCCTCCGGCGGGCTGCTGGTCGTCAGCCGCGGCGTTCGGCGGGCTGCTGCTGCTCCCGACGAACTTCAGCTATGCGTTCTTCGCCGTCTTGATTTTCATCGCCGGCGCCGGGATGGGCCTGTTCTCCGCGCCGAACACCGCCGCGATCATGAACAGCGTGCCGGCCCGGCAGCGCGGTGCGGCCTCCGGGATGCTCGCGACGTTCCAGAACTCCGGTTTCGTGCTGTCGATCGGCGTGTTCTTCTCGCTGATGATCGCGGGGCTGGCCGCCACCTTGCCCGCCGCTCTGACCCGGGGCCTGACCGCGCAGGGCGTGCCGCACGCGGTAGCCGCCCGGGTGGCGGACCTGCCGCCGGTCGGCAGCCTGTTCGCCGCGTTCCTGGGCGAGAACCCGGTCCGGCTGCTGCTGGCCCCGAGCGGGACGCTGCGGCGGCTGCCCGCGGCCAACGTCCGGGTCCTGACCGGCCGGGGGTTCTTCCCGCAGCTGATCTCCCAGCCGTTCCACCATGGCCTGGTCATCGTGTTCGCGACCGCGATGGGGCTGCTGGTGGTGGCCGCGGGCGCCTCGCTGCTGCGCGGCGGCCGGTACGTCCACGACGAGCAGCCGGCCAGCAGCCCCCCGGCCGGCCCCGGCCACCCTGCGGCCCAGGCCAGCTCAGTCCAGGCCAGCACTCCTGGCCCGGCGGGCGATGCCGCCAGCAACGGCCAGCCGGTCAGCTCTGGGCTGGCCGCAGGTCGAGAATCCGGTCGCAGCGCTCGGCGACCTCCGGGTCGTGGGTAGCCAGGACCAGCGCGCCGCCCCCTGCGGGCACGTCGAACATCCGGGCCAGCGCCACGGCCCTGGCGGCCGGGTCCAGCTCGGCGGTCGGCTCGTCGGCGATCAGCAGCCGTGGCTTCAGCGCGAGCGCGCGGGCCACCGCGGTCCGCTGCTGCTGGCCGCCCGACAGCTCCTCGACCAGCTGGTCCGCGTGCTGCTCCAGGCCCACCTGGCTGAGGGCGGCCAGGGCGGCGGCACCCACTCCGCGCGCGGGCTGGCCCGCCGCGCGCAGCGCGATCTCCACGTTCTCGGCCGCGGTCAGCAGCGAGACCAGGCCGTAGCCCTGCAGCACGACGGCGACCCCGGTGGCGGGCGAGGCGAACCCGGTCAGCAGCGTCCCGTCGATGTAAACCTCGCCCGCGGTGGGCGGGGTCAGCCCGGAGATCAGCGCCAGCAGGCTGGTCTTGCCCGACCCGGACGGGCCGGTCACGGCCAGGCTCTCGCCGGGCTCCACGCTCACGTCGATGTCGCTCAGGATGAGCTGACCATCCCGCACGTACCGCAGGCCGCGCGCCTTGAGCATGTCAGCCCCGTTCCACGTTGACCCGGCGCAGGTCCACGCCGTCGGCGACCGGTATGGCCCGGACCAGCGAGCCGGGCGGCAGCACGCCCTCCACCACCTCGGTCGGCAGCTGCACGGACCCGTCCCTGGAGACGACCAGGTAGTCCTCCCCGGCGTGGCCCTCGGACCCGACCCGGCCATCGCGGATCGTGACCGTGCGCCCGAGCGCGTTGCCCACGGCCTGGTCGTGGGTGACCACGATGATGGTCGCGCCGAGATCCCGGTTGGCCCCCTTGATCAGGTCGATCACCGCCGCGGCCGAGCCGTGGTCCAGCTGGCTGGTCGGCTCGTCAGCCAGCAGCAGCCGCGGCCCGTTAGCCAGGGCCACGGCCAGGGCGAGCCGCTGCTGCTCGCCGCCGGACAGCCGGCCAGCCGGGCGGTGCGCCAGCTTGGCCAGCCCGACCGCCTCCAGCAGGGCCATGCCCCGTTTGTGCTTGACCGGCCAGGACCGGCGGGTCGGCACCTGCGCGAGCAGCACGTTGCCGATCGCGGTCTCGTACGGCAGCAGGTTGCGGCCCGGGCTCTGCATCACGATGCCGATGTCGCGCAGCCGCATCAGGGCGGCGGCTTTGGGGGTCAGGTCGCTGAGCCGCCTGCCGCACACCTCGACCACCCCGGCCGTGGGCCGCAGGAGCCCGGCGAACAGCCACAGCAGCGTGGACTTCCCGGCGCCGGACGGGCCGAGCAGGGCCACGCTCTCGCCCTCCTCGACGGTCAGGTCGACGCCGCGCAGCGCGGTGACTTCCTGCCCGGGCAGGCCGTACACCTGGACCAGGCTGTCGCAGCGCACCATGGCCTGGCTCGCGGTCTCGGTCGCGGTCGCGGTCATGCCGGCGCCTCCCTGAGCTGGTCCAGCCGGACCCCGCGGATCAGCGTGACGCTGGCCGCCACCGCGGCCACGATCAGCACCGCCACGGCCCCGCCGAGCAGCACGGCCAGCGAGCCGGGGGCCGGGACGTAGGACAGCGGCGGCACCGCGGGCGGGTTGGTGAACTCGGGGATGCTGCGCAGCGCCAGGAACGCGCCGAGCAGCCCGGCCGCGATGCCGATGATGCTGCCGAAGCCGAGCACCATGGCCAGCTCGGTGAGCACCGCCCGGCGCAGCGTCCGGCGGGCCACCCCGGAGGCCGACAGCGCGGCATACTCATACCGCCGCCGGCGGGCCGACAGGTACAGCCCGAGTATCGCCGCACCGGCCGCCAGCAGCGCGGCCGCGGCCGCGTCGGCCAGGAACAGCACGCTGGCCAGGGCCGGCCCCTGCCGCGCGAATCTCGCCGCGGTGGCCGCGGTGCTCTGGACCGAGATCACCCGGACGCCGGCCGCCTTCAGCCGCGCGGTGATCGCGGCCTGCGCGCCGGCCGCGAGCCAGACCTGCTGCTGCGCCTGCGGGAAGCCGGAGCCGGCCGCCAGCTCGGCGTAACGCCGGTCCACGATGACCCCGAACTGCGGCGCGCCGGGCACCACCAGGGCGCTACTGATCACTTTCAGGTTCAGCGCGCTGCCGTCGAGCCCGACGCTGGCCACCTCGCGGGTGCCCGGGTTCACCATCGCGGAAGAGATCACCGCGGGCAGCGGGCTGGGCCGGTTGACTGACACCAGCACCGCGTCTTGTGCTCTGCCGGTGCTGAACCCCCAGCTCAGCCCGGACGCGGTCGCCTGGATCCGGTCCGGCGGCGAGTCGGCGTGGCCAGCGCGCCAGCGCGCGGCGCTGGACAGCGCGCCGGGCACCGCCGTCCAGCCGCGCGGGCCATGGACCTGCATCGCGGTAATAGTGACCGAGCCGATCACCTCGGTGGCGTGCGAGACGGCCGCCAGCTGGCTGGTCGGCGGGCTTACGTCGAGGTCCACCAGCTGGCACGGGCAGCCGACCAGCTCCCCGGTGAGCGTGGCGCTGCCCCGGCTGGGCAGGGCGCCGAGGCTGACCGGCGACGCGCCGGTGGTGACGTCAGCCGACAGCAGCGCGCCGGCCGGGGACAGCGAGTGCACGGTGACCCGCACCCGCAACGCGCCGCCGCTGAGCACGACCGGCGGTGGCGCGCCCGGGTCGAGCTGGGCGGCCAGCTTGGTGAGCGGCTGGCTGGTGAAACCGGGCCGCCACTCGGCGACCTGGGCGAACCGCTGCGGGTCCACGGCCAGCGTGGTGAGGCCGGCCGTACCCGAGGCCAGGCTGACGTACCGGTCCACGGCGGCCGCCTTCGTGCCGCCCGGGTCGGCCTTGGCCACGATCGCGCCGAGATCCTGGCCGGCCGGGGGACGACGGTGAGCACGGTCGGCGCGCCGACCTGAGCGCCGGCCACCAGCTGCTCGTTGTTGCGGCCGACCGACCAGGCGGTGACGGCGAACGAGGCGAGCGCGAACGCGGTGGCGAGCACGATCGTGGTCCGCACCCCGCCGGGCCGCCTGGCCACGTGCCGGATGGCCAGGAACAGTCCGATGCCGCCGCGGCGTCCGGTCCAGCCGAAGGCGGCCCGGCAGGCGACCGGCAGCACCCGCGAGGCGATGACCGCGAACGTGAGCCCGAGCAGGCCGGGCACGAGCAGGCCGAGCGCGCCGTGCTTGGCCGAGCCGATCTGGCCGCTGACCGCCAGCTCCGCCAGCCCGGCCACCGCGGCCGTGGCCACCACGGCGTCGAATACCCAGCCCCGGTCGGTGACCCGGCGCCCCGACCGGCGCAGCTGCTCGACCACCGGCCGGCGCAGCGTCTTGCGCGCGGCCAGGATGACCGCCGCGAGCCCGCCCAGGGCCGCCACCGAGGCCGCGGCCCAGGCCAGCGGGGGCAGCGTCACCACCGTGCCCGGGCGCAGCAGCACCCGGCACAGCAGCCGGGTCGCGCCCCAGCCGGCCAGCGTGCCCAGCGGCAGGGCCAGGGCCAGCAGCAGGACCGGCTCGGCCAGCCCGAACGCCACAGTTCGCAGGCGGCCGTACCCGCGCAGCTTGACCAGGGCCACCTCGGTACCGCGCGCGTCGGTCGCGTCGGTCACCGACAGAAACAGCAGCAGCAGGCACAGCAGCAGCAGCTGCGCGGTGACCAGCACCACAGGAATGGCCACCGACCGCCAGCTGGCCTCGACCGACGCCAGCGTGCCCGGGATCGCGCTGCTGATGATCACCTGCTCGTTGCCGAGCTCGACGCTGCTGTTCAGCGCGGTCAGCGCCGCCTGCAGCCGCGGTACGCCGGCCCCGTTGAGCCGCGCGCTGAGCAGCTCGTCCACGACCACGGTGCCCTGCTGAGCCGGCGGGGCCCTGCTCCAGGGTCGTCCGCGGGGTGAATATCGCGTCGATGCTCGAACCGGCCGGGAAGTAGATGTTGCCCCGGCCGAACCAGTAGCTCTTGGACTGGTCGGGCAGCCGGTAGATACCGGTGATGGTGAACGAATGGAACGACAGGAATTTGAGGTGCTGCCCAACGTGCCAGCCCGCCAGCGCCGCCGTCGAGTTGCTCACCAGGACCTGGTTGATCGCGGTCGGGCAGCGGCCGGTGATCCGCAGCTGCCCGCACTGCCCGGTCCGCCAGATCAGCGGGACCGACGCGTTGTACAGCGGCAGCGGCACGGTGGTCTCGACCGCGTAGACCGGCGGCGCGAAGATCCGCTGCCGGACCAGGTCCGGCCCGAGCGCGGCGTTCAGCTGGCTTTGCACCAGCGGGGCGATCTGGCCCAGCAGGCCGGGCACAGCGCCGGTCGTGTTGGCCTCGAAGCCGCGGCCGATCACCGCCGCGTTGGAGATGGTGTCGCGCAGGATCGAGGTCCGCGCGGCCTCGTAGTAAGCGGGGCCGGTCGCCGCGGCCGCCGTGGCCACCAGGGCCACGGCCAGGATCATCAGGCTCGTCCCGCCGCGGTGAGCCAGGCCCCGCACTGGCGCCCGCAGTGGAGCGGCCAGCCATCCGAACAGGTGCTTCACCGGCGGCTCGCATTACCAGTCACGACAAGAAACGTTATGCAACGCAGGCGGGCGCCAGGCCAGCCCGAACAATGATCGTTGGCAAGTTGATAGCAAAGCGAGACCGCCCGCAGTCCTGGCCGCAGCGGCCTGCCCGGTGCCCGCGGGCCGGGATATACTTAGCTCTGTGAACGATATTTCCGGGGCTGGCCTGCGCCTTCAGGCCAGCCCGGCTCCGGGCCCTGGTGCCGCGGGCGAGCACCGGCCGGGCCCGCCCGCCGGGCCGCAGGCCGGCCAGGCCGCGGCGGACCTCATCGCGGCCGTCAGCGCCGTCCGCCGGTCCGCCCGGCGCGCGGTCCGGCTGGCCTGGGCGCAGCAGCCGCTGCCGCCGGCTCAGTCCGAGCTGCTCCGGCTGGCCGCGGCCCAGCCAGGCCTGTCGGTGGCCGAAGCCGCGCACGAGCTGCATCTGGCGCCCAACACGGTCTCGACCCTGGTCGGCCGCCTGGCCGAGCAGGGCCTGCTGAACCGGGGCCGGGACGGCACCGACGGCCGGACCGCGCTGCTGACGGTGACCGGCAAGGCCCGGCAGCGCCTCGCCGAGTGGCGCGACCTGCGGGCCGAGCTGGCCAGCCGGGCCCTCGACCGGCTTGCGCCTGCCGACCAGCGGGCGCTGACCCGGGCGGTGCCCGCCCTGCTGCGGCTGGCCGAGCAGATGGAGGCCCGGTGAGCCAGGAACACCAGGCCCGGCTGCTGGCCGCGGTTGCTGCCGCCCCGGCCGCCGGGCCTGCCGGACCGGGCCGCCCGCCCGGGGCCAGCGCGGTGACCTGCTCCGGCCTGACCTACCGGTTCGGCGCCCACGTCGCGGTCGACGCGGTGGACCTGCGGATCGAGCCGGGCGAGACGTTCGGGCTGCTGGGACCAAACGGGGCCGGCAAGACGACCACGATCAGGATGCTCACCACGCTGCTCAAGCCCGCCGCCGGGCAGGTCAGCGTGTTCGGCGCGGACGTCGCCGCCCGGCCCATGCTGGCCCGGCGGATGATCGGCTACGTCCCGCAACTGCTGTCCGCCGACGCGACCCTGACCGGCTGGGAGAACGTCGAGCTGTTCGCCCGGCTGTTTGACGTGCCGAGGAAGCAGCGGCCCGAGCGCGGAGGCGCGGCGCTGGCCGCCATGGGCCTGACCGACGCGGCCGGCCGCCAGGTCAAGACCTATTCCGGCGGCATGATCCGGCGCCTGGAGCTAGCCCAGGCGCTGGTCAGCGCGCCCCGGCTGCTGGTGCTCGACGAGCCGACCGTGGGCCTGGACCCGATCGCGCGCACAGACGTCTGGGAGCACATCGCGGGCCTGCGCCAGCGCACCGCGATGACGGTCCTGATGACGACCCATTACATGGACGAGGCGGACGCCTACTGTGACCGGATCGCGCTGATGCACGCGGGCCGGATCCGGGCCACCGGCACGCCGGCCGAGCTCAAGTCCGGCCTGGGCACGGGGGCCACCCTGGATGACGTGTTCCGCCACTACACCGGCGGCACGCTGGACGGCGACACCGAAAAGGGAGGCATCCGTGACGTCCGTCGCGCCCGGCGCACCGCCCGCCGCCTCGGCTGAAGCGCCCGCGCCGGCCGCGTTCGGGCTGGACGGCTACGCCGACACGCCCTGGGCGATGCTCACCCGGCTGGCCAGCCGGGTGAGCACGCTCTGCTGGGTGGAACTGCGCAAGATCAGGCATGATCGCACCGAGCTGTACACCCGCGCCATCCAGCCCGCGCTCTGGCTGCTGATCTTCGGCGAGACCTTCACCAAGATCCACGCCATTCCCACCCCGGGCGGCATTCCTTACCTGGCCTACCTGGCCCCCGGCATCCTGGCCCAGTCCACCCTCTTCATCGCGATCTTCTACGGCATCCAGATCATCTGGGAACGGGATGCCGGGGTGCTGACCAAGCTGATGGTCACCCCCACCCCCCGCTCGGCGCTGATCACCGGCAAGGCATTCGCCGCCGGGGTGCGCTCGATCGTCCAGGGCGTCGTCATCGTGGTGCTGGCCGCGCTGCTCGGCGTGGCCCTGACCGGCAACCCGCTGAAACTGCTGGCCGCCGCCGTGATCGTGGTGCTCGGCTCGGCGTTCTTCTCCTGCCTGTCGATGAGCATCGCCGGGCTGGCCCTGTCAAGGGACCGGCTGCTGGGCATCGGGCAGGCCATCACGATGCCGCTGTTCTTCAGCTCGAACGCGCTCTACCCGGACCGGGTGATGCCCGGCTGGCTCCAGGCCATCAGCCGGGTCAACCCGCTGTCCTACGAGGTAGACGCCCTGCGCGGCCTGCTCATCGGCACCCCCGCCCACCTGGGCCTGGACGTTCTCGTCCTGGCCGGCGCGACCGCGGGAGGCATCACCGCCTCCGCCGCCCTGCTGCCCCGGCTGGCCCGCTGATGGGCCGGCCTGCTGGTGTCGACGGGCCGTCGCTGTCGTTGTTTGAACCGCAGGGGCCCAGGCACACCCATCAGCCCGCCCCGGCGGCGCCCCGGCCGGCTCGCCCGCTACTTCAGGTACCTGCCGCGGGCGGCGTTGCCCACCGGGCAGCCGCCCGCGGCGCCCCGGCAGACCCCGGTGTCGCACAGCCGGCAGATCCACCGGACCGCCCCTGGCTCGCGCATCAGGCCCACCAGGATCTGGCCAGCCAGCTGCTCGAACACGCGGCGCTCGGCCGGCGACAGCACGGCGAGCGCCCGTTCCAGTACTTCCGCCCGGGCCGTGGCTACCCGCTCGGCCGCGGCCCGGCCGGAATCAGTCAGCGTGACCGAGACCGACCGGCCGTCAGTTCCTGGCCCGCGGCGCACGTAGCCCGCCTGCTCCAGCCGGTCCACCAGCCGCACGGTCCCCGATGAGGTGAGGCCGAGCACCTGCCGCAGCAGGTCAACCGAGGGCGCGGCGAGGAAGTGCAGCAGCGCCGACAAGGCGGCCGCCGCTGACGGCGACGCGCCCCCGGCCTCGTCCATCGCGTCGGCACTTTGATCCGCGATGACCAGCGAGAGCGCCCCGAACAGGTTCGCCGCCCGGTCCAGGCTCATCGGCGCCGGTCAGCCCAGGTCAAGATCAAGGCTGAAGGTGCCGCCAGAACCGCTGGTCGTGACCGCCGAGCCCGAACCGGTCAGGCCGCTCAGCCCCCCGGCGGCCGAGCCGGGGATGACCTCCCAGCTGGTGCTGGCCACACCGTTCTCGAAACCGCCGTCGGCCCGCAGCACGAAGCTGCCCGACCGCCCCGCCACCTGGCCGGCCACGTGCTGCAGGCCGGTGTAGACGGCCGTGCCGTCGTTGCGGTAGCACATCACCGCGGTCCAGCTCGCCTCGGCGTCCAGGTCCCCGCTGAGCCCGAAGGTGACCTCGGCCTGGGTGAGCTTCGCGTCCCCGTCTAGTTCCCGATAGGTGTTCTCGTCCCAGGACTTGACCGTGAACGTTCCCTCCGCGCGCGTCATGCCGTTCCGCCTCCCCATCGTCTCGACAATATGTGTGTGCGTCACACAATACTCAGGCGCCGCGGCGCGGCGAGGCCGCGGTCAGCTGAAACCGGCGGTCAGCTGAAACCGGCGGTCAGCTGAAACCGGCGGTCAGCTGAAACCGGCGGTCAGCTGAAACCGGCGGTCAGCTGAAACCGGCGGTCAGCTGAAACCGGCGGTCAGCTGAAACCGGCGGTCAGCTGTAACCGCGGTCAGATGTCGATGTCGTCAGCCAGGCGGCCGTCGTCTCCGATGTAGATGCTGAGCACGTTCACCGCGGCGTCGGCGGCCGCCCGCGCGGTGATCGCATGGGTGAGCGCGCGCTCCATCTCACCGAGGGCGATGCAGTCGAAGGCGACCCTGGAATCGTGCACGGCCTGCTCCAGCTCGCGCTGTGCCTCGCTCAGGTCGATCGCGTCCCGGCCGGGGGCACTCGGGTCTGCGGGGGCACTCGGGTCTGCGGGGGCACTCGGGTCTGCGGGAGCACTGTCAGCTGGGGCGCTGTGATCAGCTTCCGAGATGGTCAAGGGTTCCACTTCCTCACTGGCAAGACTTGACTTGCTGTCGGCTGCCGCCGGAATGCCTGCGGTCTACCCGGCTGAGCGTCTGGCATTCACACCAGTCACAAACCAGCGCGGCGCTCGCCGCGGGTGAGCCGCGATCTACGATTAAACGAAGCTGACTGCCTGCGAGGATGTGCGCTCATGCCCGAGTTTTCCTATGCCAGCCTGCTCCCCGTCGGAGCCGACGAAACCGAATACCGGCTGCTGACGGCCGACGGGATCAGCACCGACGTAGCGTTCGGCCGCGATTTTCTGCGGGTTGACCCCGGGGTGCTCACGCTGATCACCCAGGCCGCCATGCGGGACATCGCGCACTTGCTGCGCCCGGCTCACCTGCGCCAGCTGCGCTCGATCCTGGACGACCCGCAGGCCAGTCCCAACGACCGGTTCGTCGCCTCGGATCTGCTCAAGAACGCCTGCATCGCGGCGGGCGGCGTGCTGCCCATGTGCCAGGACACCGGCACCGCGATCGTCATGGGCCAGCGCGGCCAGCAGGTCCTCACCGACGGGCTGGACGAGGAGCACATCGCCCGCGGCGTCTTCGACGCCTACACCAAGCTGAACCTGCGCTACTCCCAGCTCGCGCCGCTGACCATGTGGGACGAGCGCAACACCGGCAGCAACCTGCCCGCGCAGATCGAGCTGTACGCCACGGCCGGGGATGAGTACAAGTTCCTGTTCATGGCCAAGGGCGGCGGGTCGGCCAACAAGTCCTACCTGTACCAGGAGACGAAGGCGGTGCTGAACCCGCAGCGGATGGCCGCGTTCCTGCAGGAGAAGATCCGCTCGCTCGGCACGGCCGCCTGCCCGCCGTATCACCTGGCCATCGTGATCGGCGGCACCAGCGCCGAGTACGCGCTGAAGACGGCCAAGTACGCCTCGGCCCGGTACCTGGACACGCTGCCGGCCGCAGGGCTCCCCGGCCGGGCACGGGTTCCGCGACCGCGAGCTGGAGCAGACGGTCCTGGAGATCACCCGGCGGGCCGGCATCGGGGCCCAGTTCGGCGGCAAGTACTTCTGCCACGACGTGCGGGTGATCAGGCTGCCCCGGCACGGCGCGTCCTGCCCGGTCGCGATCGCGGTGTCCTGCTCGGCCGACCGCCAGGCCCGGGGCCGGATCACCCGCGACGGGGTGTTCCTGGAGCGGCTGGAGACCGACCCGGCGCAGTACCTGCCCGACGCCAGCGCCGACGAGCTGGACTCCGAAGTGGTCCGGATCAACCTGGACCAGCCGATGGAGCAGGTCAGGGCCGAGCTGGCCAAGTACCCGATCAAGACCAGGCTGGCGCTGACCGGCCCGCTGGTCGTCGCGCGCGACATCGCCCACGCCAAGATCGCCGAGCGGCTGGCGGCGGGCGAGCCGATGCCGGGTTACCTGCGCGACCACGCGGTCTACTACGCCGGGCCGGCCAAGACCCCGGAAGGTTATGCGTCCGGATCCTTCGGGCCGACCACGGCCGGCCGGATGGATTCCTACGTCGAGCAGTTCCAGGCGGCCGGCGGGTCGCTGGTCATGCTGGCCAAGGGCAACAGGTCCGCCGCGGTCACCGCGGCCTGCCAGCAGCACGGCGGGTTCTACCTCGGCTCGATCGGCGGCGCGGCGGCCAAGCTGGCCCAGGACTGCATCACCCGGGTCGAGGTGCTGGAGTACCCCGAGCTCGGCATGGAGGCGGTGTGGAAGATCGAGGTCCGCGACTTCCCGGCGTTCATCGTGGTCGACGACAAGGGCCATGACTTCTTCGCGGACGTGACCGCGCCCCGGGCGCCGTTGCTCACGATCGGCGGGCCGCGCTGATGAGCGGCGCGCCCGGCGGGCCCGCGGTGCCAGGCGGGCCCGGGCAGCCTGCCGGACCGGGCGGCGAGCCCGGTGAGTTCCGCACCGAGCATGACTCGATGGGCGAGGTGCGGGTGCCCGCCGACGCGCTGTGGGGCGCGCAGACGCAGCGGGCCGTGCAGAACTTCCCGGTGTCCGGCGAGCGGCTGCCCGCGCCGCTGATCATCGCGCTGGCCCTGATCAAGGGCGCCGCCGCGCAGGTCAACGCGGAACTCGGGGTGCTGCCCGCCGACCTGGCCCGGGCCATCGCGGACGCGGCCGCTCAGGTGGCCGCGGGCGGCTACGCCAGCCAGTTCCCCATCGACGTGTTCCAGACCGGCTCGGGCACGTCGTCGAACATGAACGCCAACGAGGTCATCGCCACGTTGGCCAGCCGGGCCGCGGGCCGCCCGGTGCACCCCAACGACCACGTCAACGCCTCGCAGTCATCTAACGACGTGTTTCCCTCCGCGATCCACATCGCGGCCGCCCGGCTGCTGGCCGGGCCGCTGCTGGCCGCCCTGGGCCAGCTGGCCGGCTCGCTGGAGGCCAAGGCCGCGCAGTTCGACGGCTACGTGAAAAGCGGCCGGACGCACCTGATGGACGCCACTCCGGTCACGCTCGGCCAGGAGTTCAGCGGCTATGCCATGGCGATCAGGAAGGGTTCCGAACGCGTCCGGGTGGTACTGCCGGAGGTCGCCGAACTCCCGCTCGGCGGTACCGCGGTGGGCACCGGCCTGAACGCCCCGCCCCGGTTTGCCCCGCTGGTGATCGGCCGGCTGGCCGCCCAGCTTGGCCTGCCGCTGACCGAGGCCAGGAACCATTTCGAGGCGGCCGGCGGGCGGGACGGGCTGGTGTCGGCCAGCGGGGTGCTGCGCACGATCGCGGTGACGCTGCTGAAGATCTGCAACGACCTGCGGCTGATGGGATCGGGCCCGCGCGCCGGGCTGGCCGAGATCGCCCTGCCGGACCTGCAGCCGGGATCGTCGATCATGCCTGGCAAGGTCAACCCGGTGATCTGCGAGGCGGTCACCCAGGTGTGCGCGCAGGTGATCGGGAACGACGCCACCGTCGGGTTCGCCGGGGCCAGCGGCAACTTCGAGCTGAACGTGATGATGCCGGTGCTGGCCAGGAACCTGCTGTCCTCGATCAGCCTGCTGGCAGCGGCGGCCGCGCTGCTCGCCGAGCGGTGCGTGGACGGCATCACCGCCGATCCGGTCCGGCTGCGGCGGGAGGCGGAGTCCTCCCCGGCCATCGTCACCGCGCTGAACCGGTTCATCGGCTACGAGGCCGCGGCGGCGGTCGCGCACGAGGCCCTGGTGACCGGCGCGACGATCAGGGACGTCGTGATCAGCCGCGGGCACGTGGCCAGCGGCCAGCTCAGCGAGGCGCAACTGGACCGCGCGCTGGACGTGCTAGCCATGACCCGGCCTGCGGACATGTAGCCAAATTCTCAACTCACTCACAGGAAACCGCGCCGTCCCTGCGTGTATGGTCCGGGCCATGCAGACTGCCGCATCCAAGCGCCTGATCGCAGGCCGGTACCGCCTGAACGCCCTGATCGGCCGGGGGGCCATGGGCATGGTCTGGCGGGGCAGGGATGAGCTGCTCGACCGGGATGTCGCGGTCAAGGAGGTCCGGCTCGGCGCCGCGGGCGGCGCCGAGGATGACACCGCTTATCAGCGGACGCTGCGCGAAGCCAAGACCGCGGCCCGGCTCAGCCATCCCGGCCTGGTGACCGTGTTTGACGTGGTCGAGGAAGACGGCAGCCCGTGGATCGTGATGGAGCTGGTTCCATCGCGCTCGCTGGACCAGGTGGTGGCCGAGGACGGCCCGCTGCGCCCGGCCGAGGCGGGGGACGTCGGCGAGCGCCTGGTCAGCGCGCTGGCCTGCGCGCATGCCGCGGGAGTTCTGCACAGGGACGTCAAGCCGAGCAACGTGCTGATCAAGCCCGACGGCAGCGCGGTGCTGACCGACTTCGGCATCGCCACGTTCGAGGGCGATCCCAGCCTCACCCAGACCGGGATGGTCGTCGGTACGCCGAGTTTCACCGCGCCGGAGCGCGTCAAGGGCCAGCCCGCCATCCCGGCGTCGGATCTTTGGTCGGTGGGCGCGACCTTGTACGCGGCCGTCGAAGGCCGGGGCCCGTTCGACCGGCCGGGCGGCTCGGCGGCGATCATGGCCGCGGTGGTGAACGAGCCCGCGCCCCGGGCCCCGTCGGCGGGCCCGCTGGGCCCGGTCATCGAGGCGCTGCTGCGCGCTGACCCGGCGGCCCGGCCGGACGCGGGCGAGGCCGCGCGGCTGCTGGCCGCCGCGGCCGCGCAGGCCCGGTCCGGGGCCTGGCCGACCGCCGGTGCCTGGCCCGTGTCCGGGGTATCGCCACCCGGGGTATCGCCAGCTTGGGTATCGCCAGCTGGCGGGTCAGCGCCAGCGGCCGGGGCTGCACCTGGTGGCGGATCACCCGCAGACGGCGCGGCATCAGTCGCCGGCGACTGGCCCGCGGCAGCCGCGAGCGCGGCGGCAGGCGCGGGCGCGCTCGCCGCCGCGGGCAGCGGGCCTGGCCGCGGGCAGCGGGCCTGGCCGGAGCAGCGGGCCTGGCCGGAGCAGCGGCAGCAGGCGGCGCGGCCGCGGCGGGCGGCGCGGACAGCGGCGCCACCCGGCAGCTAGCCGAGGCGCCGACCGCGCCGACCGGGATACCTGACCTGCCGGGCGCGCCCGCCTTCGCCGACGTGCACGAATTCCCTGACCTGCAGGCCGCGGCGGACGCGTCGGCGTCCATGGAACTGCCCGCCTACCTGGATCTGCCCCCGTTCGCCGACGGCGGGCTGCCGCCGGGCCAGTCGGTGCCCTGGGGCCAGGGCCCGGCCGGACCCGACGACCCGCTGAACATGATGGGTCCTGGCAGCATGGCGGCCGGCGGCATGGGTGCGGACCACTCGGGAGCCGACCGCATGGCGGCCGACGGCATGGCGGCCGACGCTTTTGGTCCCGGTGGCCCTGGGGCCGGCGGCATGGGGGCAGGCGGGACGGGTCCCGGCGGTCGGGGCCTCGGCCGCCTGGATCTGGCCAGCGCGGGACTGGGCAGCGCGGGACTGGGCAGCGCGGGACTGGCCAGCGCGGGACTCGGCAGCGCGGGACTGGCCAGCGCGGGACTCGGCAGCGCGGGACTCGGCAGCGCGGGACTGGCCAGCGCGGGACTGGCCAGCGCGGGACTCGGCAGCGCGGGACTCGGCAGCGCGGGACTCGGCAGCGCGGGTATGGGCGGCGCGGGTATGAGCGGCGCGGCCGGGCCAGGACCAGGCCGAGCGGGCCCGCGGGGAGGCCCGTCAGGCCGGCCCGAGCCGCCCCAGCGCGGCCGGGTGCTCATCGCCATCGCGGGCGTGGCCGCCGTCGCCGCGGCGGCCGTCATCGGCTGGTCGCTGTTCCCCCGCTCCGCCAGCTCAGGGTCCGGCGCGGCCGACCAGAGCCCGTCCGTCGTGGCGGCCGGGCAGAGCCAGGCCGGCCGGGCCAGCTCACCGACTCCCGGCCCGGCCGGCGGGGCCGCGGCCAGCAGCACCCAGTCGGCCGCGGGCCAGGCCAGTACCCCGGGCGCGGGCGCCGCGGGCGGGCCGGGGGGCAGCACAGGGAGCGGGGCCAGCGGTCCCGGGTCGGGTACCAGCGGTCAAGCCCGGCCGGCTACCGGTGGCTGAGCATCTCCGCGGCCGCGGCCGGCACGGCCGGCGGGTTCAAGGTCGCGATACCGGTCGGCTGGCAGGCGAGCACCGCCGGCCTGGTCACCTCGGTGACCGCGCCCGCCGGCAACGCGACGATCGAGATCAGCCTGCGCACCTTTACCTATGCCAACCCGATGCGCGAGGCGGAGTACCTGGATGTGAACGCGGCGGCGCCGGGCGGGTACGCCGGCTACAAGCTCGTGGCCATCACGCCGGTCACCTACCGGGACCTGCCCGCCGCCGTCTGGCGGTTCAACTGGAAGCACGACCTGCTGAGCCACATGACGATGCTGGAGTACCTGTTCGGCCGGGCGACGCCGGCGGCCGGCAGGATTACGCGCTCTCGGTCGCCGCCCCTGCGCTGCAGTTCCCGGCCGCGGACGTGGTTTTCGACGTGATCCTGGCCACCTTCCAGCGGCTGCCATAACCACTGGCGCGGTGGTGGCGGATCCCGGCCGGGACCCGCCACCACCACTGGGCTGCCGCCTGCGCTACCGCCGCGCCTGGCTCGCCGCGACGGCGGCTAGCCGCCCGGTCAGCCGGACGGCGAACCGGGGCGGGTCAGTACCAGCCCGTCGCTTCCTCGTGCGCCCAGGCTCCGCAGGGCGTGCCGTAGAGCCCCTTGATGTACCCCAGGCCCCACTTGATCTGCGTGGCCGGGTTGGACTGCCAGTCCGGCCCGGCGCTGGCCATCTTCGATCCAGGCAGGGCCTGCGGGATGCCGTACGCACCCGAGCTGGGGTTCTCGGCGGAGGGATTCCACCCGCTCTCGTGATTCCAGAGCTGGTCCAGGCACGAGAACTGGCTTGACGACCAGCCGTAGGAGCCCAGCATGCCCATCGCGATCTGCTGCGGCGAGCAGGCCGGCGCGCTGGCCGGCGCGCTGGCAGGCGGGGCGGCCTGCTGCTGGACGGCCTGCTGCTGCGCCGCCTGGGCGGCTCGCTGCTGCGCCGCGAGCCTGGCGGCCCGGGCCGCCGCGGCCCGGCGCGCGGCCCGCCGGGCCTGACTGACCCGGATCGTCCGCTGGGCGCCGAGCTCGCTCTGCTTGAGCTGCTGCGCGCCGATGGTCTGAACCGCAGGCTGGCTGAACTGGATATTCGCTTCCCGGCTCAAGTCCAGGCCGCGGGCCGCCGCCTGGTCGGCGCCAGCCTGGTTGGCCGCCGCCTGGGATGGCCAGAGCACCACCGCTCCGGCCGTGCCCGCGCCGGCCGCCAGGACGGTCGAGGCCGCCACCGCGATCGTGAGCCGAGAGGGCCTGCGGCGCAGGGGTCTAGCGCGTCGATGAATCTGATGTGGGGGCAAGATACGCCTTCGTTCGGGCGCCAGTCTGGCGCTCGGCCATCACCCGGGGCACCGCCAGGCACCGGGTTATCCCGGGCCGGGCAGCGGCGTGCGGACGTGGCGCGGGTCAGGGCGACGGCGTTGCCGGGGGGCAACCATCACGCACGCTGGATGCTGTCGAATCCCCCACACTGCCAACTAAGAGGCGCCCTGTAGTCCGGAATCACCTAATGGGCATTATGACATGTATCACAGCCTCATCGTCCCTATTACGTGTTTTGTCGGGTATCCTCGCGGGCCGGCATAACCGCAGGTAATAGCGCGTCAGCAGGCATTAGGGGGCGGCGGCACTTACCCTGCCGCGGGACGTAGGCCGAATTGCTTTACTCCCCCCGTTACACAATGCGTTACATGATGTTGCGGACAGTTAGCAGGCTTCTTTGTGCCGAGCCCGGCGAACGCCGACTTTCGCCCTTGCGCTCGGTAGTAAAGCAATTACGCACAGATCACAGTCCGGTCACAAAGCCCGGCTTAGCCCAGATCGGCCATTGCCGCGGATCACTGTTCGCGGCGCTCGCCCATCCCGGTGACTCAGCGTGGCGCGGCCCAGGTCATTCCGGATCACCGGTTGCGTGACCGTCATCTCAGCGGCCGGGTACCCGGCACCCGGTTGCGCAGGCCCGGTTGTACAGGCCCGGTTGCACAGGCCCGGTTGCACAGGGCCCGGTTGCCGGTACCCGCTTGCGCAGTGCCCGGTTGCTCGGTACCAGCCGTTGGCCTGCCAGGGTGCCCGGTTGCGCAGGGCCCTTGCCGGTACGGGTTGCGCAGAGCCGGGTTGCGCAGAGCCCGGTTGCTCAGTAACCAGCCGATGGATTACCAGGTGCCCGGTTAGGCAGGGCCGGTTGCCGGTACCCGTTGCGCAGGGCCAGGCTGCCCAGTACCCAGCTGATGGATTGCCGGGTGCAAGGTTGCGCAGGGCCCCGTTGCCGGTACCCGTTGCGCAGGGCCCGGTTGGTCAGTACCAGCCGTTGGCCTGCCAGAACGACCAGGCGCCGCATGGCGTGCTGTACCGGCCCTGGATGTAGCCCAGGCCCCACTTGATCTGGGTGGCCGCGTTGGTCTGCCAGTCCGGGCCGGCGGTGGCCATCTTGGACCCGGGCAGCGCCTGCGGGATCCCGTAGGCGCCGCTGGCGTTCTCCGCGTTGTAGCGCCAGCCGCTCTCCCGGCTCCAGATGTTGTCCAGGCAGCCGTACTGCGCACTAGGTGACCAGCCGAAACTCGACAGCATCTTGTACGCGGTGGCCTGGGCGGTGCCGGGATCAGGGGGTGGCTCGCTGACGGTCGGTGCCGTCGATCCGCCCGACGCGCCGGTCGCGATCGGCGACGGACGGGTGGCGAGCTTGGGGCTGCTGACCAGGCTGAGCGTCTGCGACGCGGCGTCCATCTGGATCATCTGCTGACGCTCGCGCTCCAGCGCTTTGGCCGCGTTGCTGCCGGGGATCTCGGCGACCACCGCCGCCGCCGGGTCAGAGCTGCCCGCGGACCGCTGGAGTGCCGTGTAGACACCGGCCGCGATCGCCAGGGTCGCCGTTACCGCAGTGACGAGGAAGACATTTACCCGCCGATGCGAGCGCCGCTGAACGGGAGCACGTCTCCGGTGCTGTGACAATGCGGTCCTTCCGTCGGCCAAGCACACCGGGCATGGCGCCCGGGGTGCGGACCGCTGCGGTACAGGGCAGCGAGTCGCATGACGGTTCAGGCCAATGCGGCGATGACACTACTCAGATCGAAGGCAGAACCCGCCCACATGTGGGTCCAGCACCGTCGGCGGATAACATTGCCAGAAGCGAAGGACCCGCCCAAGCGTTTCCGCACAAAAAGTTGTGTTGGAAACCCGGGTAATTGCGTCGCGCAGATCACGGCTTGGCAATACGTACCGTAACAATTACAGGCCGTAAGCGACTCATCCTGTGATCACCACTTCGGCTGGGTAGCATCGTCAGACACGCCGGCCCTATCGCAACGCCCGGGTTCCGGCTAACTTGCAAGCATGGTGCTGACCTAGCGCAGGGGGTGACGATGAGTAGCGACCCGGCCCGGGGATCTGGCCCGAGCGGCACCGGTCAGCTGGCCAGGCGCGGCCGGTGGGAGATCGGCACCGGGAACGCGGAGGCCGTGCTGGCCGAGGCCCGCAAAGCGCTGTTTGTCATGGTAGGCGTCATCGCGGTGCTCTGGATCGTCCAGATCTTCAACTGGGCCGATCACTACCACCTAGCCGTCGAGTACGGCATCCACCCGCGCGACGTGACCGATCTCCCCGACATCCTGAGCGCGCCCTTCCTGCACTTCAGCTGGACGCACATCGAGGGCAACTCGGGCCCGCTGTTCATCTTCGGCTTCCTGGCCGCCTACCGGGGCGTCACCAAGTTCATCGGCGTGACGGTCCTGGTCGTCCTGGTCAGCGGGCTGGCCGCGTGGTTCTCCGAGAGCCCCCACACGGTCGGCGCGGGCGCCAGCGGCGTGGTGTTCGGCTACTTCGGCTACATCATGGTCCGCGGGTTTTTCGACCGGCACCTGGTGGACATCCTCATCGGCGCGGTCATGGCGCTGTGCTTCGCCTACTCCTTCTCCGTGCTGCTCCCGCACGCCGGCATCGGCTGGCAGGCGCACGTGGGCGGCCTGGTCGGCGGGATCGCGGCCGGCTGGATCTTCCGCGAGCGGCGCCCGGACCGGGCTGGCTCGGCGCCGCCCGGCCGGCCGCCTAAGAGCAAGCCGCCCAAGGGCAAGAAGCCCAAGGACCAGGAGCCGCCGTCCAAGGGGACCGCGCTGCTGCCGACCGCCGGCGACCGGGCGGACCTGTACAAGCAGCTCGACGACATGGGCTTGTAGCCGGCCGACTCGCCTTCAGCCGGTGGCGTCCTTGTCGTCCTGGCCGCTGTTCGCGTCGTGCTCGCCGGACGGCTCCGGGTCGGCTGCGGATTCGGCCACGGCGTCCGGCTCGTCGGCCTCGCCGGGCTCGCCGGGCTCGCGCGCGGCCCAGGACGCGGCTGACGTCGCGGCCGCCGCTCCGCCCGCGGCCGCCTTGCCCAAGCCGAGATGCTGCTCGATCGCCGAGAGCCGGCTGTTGATTGCGTTCAGGGCTTTCAGTACTTCACTTCGCTCCCAGGCCCGTGGTGTGCTGTAAGACCGGCCCAGCTCGCCGTGAGGCTCCTCGTGGCCGTGCAGGAGCTTCGATGACCTTCTCCCGGACCCGGTTCAGGTCGGCGCCCAGCCGGACCAGCACCTGCGCGGCCACCCCGTCGCCCTCGCGGATGAGCCCGAGCAGGATGTGCTCGGTGCCGATGTAGTTGTGCTTGAGCTGCAGCGCCTCGCGCAGCGACAGCTCCAGGGATTTCTTCGCGCGCGGGGTGAACGGAATGTGGCCGCTTTGCTCATTCGAGCCGCGGCCGATGGTCTTCTCTACTTCCCGGCGGACCGCCTCCAGGCTGATCCCCAGCGACTCCAGCGCCGAGGCGGCGACGCCCTGGCTCTCGCGGATCAGCCCGAGCAAGATGTGCTCGGTGCCGATGTAGTCGTGCTTGAGCATCCTGGCTTCCTCTTGAGCCAGGACCACGACCCGGCGCGCCCGGTCGGTGAATCTCTCGAACATGTCGTCGCTCCAGACACCTGGCGGCGGCCAGACGATCCCGCGCCGGATTCGCCAGCTGCGTACGCTGACGCCACGACGCCAGACAGCGTCACGATGGCGCTAATTTCAGTTTGCACCCGGCCGCGTGCTGGTGGGCTCTCCGGCGGGCGTTTTTCTGCGGGCCAGCGGGCTGGCGGCCTCAGGCCGGCCCCGGGTGGGCCCCCTGCCCGGCGCTACCTGGCCGCAGGCTCGAGGTATTACGCTATGGCCGCGAACTAGGCCATTACGCACAGGCGGGAGGCATCCGGTGACCGCGCAGGAGCAGCAGGAGAGCTTCAGCTTCCAGGCGGAAGTAGTGCAGATCCTAGATTTGATGATCAACTCGCTGTATAGCAACAAGGAGATCTTCCTGCGCGAGCTGATCTCGAATGCCTCTGACGCCATCGACCGGCTCCGCTTCGAGAGCTTCTCCCAGCCCGGGCTGGACGAGTACGAGGGCCCGCTGCAGATCCGGGTCAGCTTCGACGCCGCCGCGCGCACCATCACCGTCACCGACAACGGCATCGGCATGAGCCGGGCCGAGGTGATCGAGCACATCGGCACCATCGCCAAGTCAGGGACCCGCGAGTTCCTCCAGGCCCTGACCGGGGACCAGCGCAAGGACGCCACGCTGATCGGCCAGTTCGGCGTGGGTTTCTACTCCGCGTTCGTGGTCGCTGACCGGGTCACGCTGACCACCCGGCGGGCCGGGCTGCCCGCCAGCGACGGGGCCCGGTGGGAGTCCGACGGGCGGGGCGAGTACACGCTGGAGACGCTCGAGGTGCCCGACCGCGGCACCCAGATCGTCTTGCACCTGCGCGCGGGCGAGGATGAGCTGCTCAACGACTACCGGCTGCGGTCGATCATCCAGAAGTACTCCGATCACATCAGCCTGCCGATCCTGATGCCGCAGGAGACGCCGCCCGGCGAGCAGGACAGCGAGGAGCCCGCCGCGGCCGTGACGGAGGTGACGGAGGTGACGGTCAACCGGGCCTCCGCGCTCTGGGCGCGGCCCAAGAGCGAGCTCACCGAGCAGGACTACAACGACTTCTACCGGCATATCTCCAGCGACTACGCCGACCCGCTGGCCTACCTGCACGCCAAGATGGAGGGGACGTACGAGTACACGCTGCTGCTGTTCATCCCCTCGCGCGCGCCCTACAACCTGTGGGTGACACAGGCCCGGCAGGGCGTCCGGCTGCACGTGCAGCGGGTGTTCATCATGGAGGACTCCGGCCAGCTGATGCCGGCCTACCTGCGCTTCGTCCGCGGCGTGATCGACTCCAGCGACCTGCCGCTGAACATCTCCAGGGAGATCCTGCAGGGCAGCCGGGTCGTCGACCACATCCGTTCCAGCACGGTCAAGAGGGTGCTGCGGCTGCTGGCCGAGCTGGCCGACAGCGAGCCAGAGAAGTACGTCACCTTCTGGGCCGAGTTCGGCACCGTGCTCAAGGAAGGCATCGCGGACGACTACGACAACCGGGACGAGATCGCCCGGCTGCTGCGTTTTGCCTCGACCAAGTCAGCCGGGCAGGCGCCGGGGGTCTCGCTCAGCGAGTACGTCGCGCGGATGAAAGAAGGCCAGGAGAAGATCTACTACCTGTTCGCGCCGACGCTCGGCCACCGCGAGTTCCAGCCCGCACCTGGAGGCCTTCACCCATAAGGGCATCGAGGTGCTGCTGCTCAGCCACGCCGTGGACAACTTCGTGGTGACCAGCCTGCCCGAGTTTGATGGCAAGCGGCTGCAGTCAGTGGCGCAGGGCGCTCCCGATTTCGGCTCGCTGACCGACGAGGCGGAAAAGGAAGCGGCCGAGAAAGCCGGCGAGCAGTTCGCCGGCCTGGTCAGCCGCCTGAAGGAAGCGCTGGCGGGCCAGGCCTGGGACGTCCGGCTGACCAGCCGCCTCACCACCTCGCCCGCGTGCATCGTGGCCAACGAGGCCGAGACCGACTTCAGCCTGTTCCAGCGGCTGCGCGGGTCTGGGCTGCCCAGCCAGCCGGTGCTGGAGATCAACCCGCAGCATCCCCTGGTGCGGCGGCTCAACCGCGACCTGGCCGACCGGCGCCTGACCGACTGGGCGAACGTGCTCTACAGCCAGGCGGTCCTCACCCTCGGGGCCAGGATCGAGGACCCGGCCTCGTTCGTCACCCGGCTGAACGACCTGCTCGTCGCCCTGGCCGACGAAACCGAGAACCCCGCCACCGAGAACCCTGCAGCCGAGGATCCCGCCACCGAGGTCCCAGCCGCCGAGGCCCTCGTCGATGCGAACGCGGCCGACGAGACCCCGGCAGACGAGAACGCCGCAGGCGAGAGCCCGGTCGCCGACAACGCACCCGACGGCGGCCCGGGCCCCCAGCCGGACGCTGCGGAGGCCGCCGCCCCAAGCGCGGGCGCCGCCGAGGCTGAGTCCGTTACTTGAGGAACTGCCGCGCCATCACCACGCGCTGGATCTGGCTGATGCCCTCTTAGATCTTGGTGATCCCCATACTTCCGGCCGCTGGCACAGCTAGCACTCATGGCGTTCGGCCCGCCACTGGTGGTCGAGGAAGAGTTCACCCCAGTGGACGGCATCGAGCGGATCTTCATCTTCGGGTCATGGGCAGCGCGTTACGCAGGTGAGAGCGGCCCCGCGCCACGCGATGTGGACTTAGATGGGCCAAGGGCGCCGATCAAGTCACCGCGCTGATCGAAGCCCGCCATCTGCAACCAGTCGTCAGCGACTCTGACACAGTAGATGCGCCGCCGCCGAGCTGCCTGATCGCCTCCGCCCGGGGCTTGCAGTCCAGCGTGCCCTCGCCCGCCGCCGGCCGGCGCTACCTCAATGTGCTAGTCCGGGTCATGGTCGGCGGACTATCCAGCAGGCTCCCCGCCGACGCCGTATCGCCGCCGCTGACGAGATCGGGAGACGACACCGATGAGTGAGGTCGGGCAGACCGTGCGAGCGTTCCCCGTCTCGGTGAAGGGCGTACTGGTCCGCGGCGGCCGGGTGCTGCTGCTCAAGAACGAGCGCGAGGAGTGGGAGCTGCCCGGCGGCAAGCTCGAACTCGGCGAGGAACCTCCCGCCTGCGTCGCCAGGGAGATCGCCGAGGAAACCGGACTCCCCGTGACTACTGGCCCCATCCTGGACGCCTGGCAGTACCACATCAGTGAAGGCCGCGACGTGCTGGTCGTCACTTATGGCTGTCACTCAGCGGACGACGAGTCCCCCAGGCTCAGCAACGAGCACAAAGAGATCGGCTTCTTCACCCAGGCTGAAGCCGCCAACCTCCGCATGCCCGTCGGCTACAAGCACTCGATCCTGTCCTGGTTTGCTCGCCTGACCGCCACTGCTGACACCGAGGCGTAGGAGCCACCAGCAAGTTGCCGAGGAGACGGTGCGCGTCACGCACTCGGTTACGACTACTTCAGCAGCTGGCGGGCCATCACTACGCGCTGGATCTGGTTGGTGCCCTCGTAGATCTGGGTGATCTTCGCGTCCCGCATCATCCGCTCGACCGGGTAGTCGTTGACATACCCGTAGCCGCCGAGCAGCTGAACCGCTTCAGTCGTCACGTCCATGGCCACGTCCGAGGCGAAGCACTTGCACGCCGACGACATGAACGTCAGGTCCGCGGCCGGCTCGCCCAGCATCGCCCGCTCCGACCTGGCCGCGGCCGCGTAGGTCAGCTGCCGGGCCGCCTCCAGCTTCATGGCCATGTCCGCGAGCATGAACTGGATCCCCTGGAACTCCGCGACCGCCCGGCCGAACTGCCGGCGTTCCTTCACGTAGCCGATGGCGTAGTCCAGCGCGCCCTGCGCGATGCCCAGCGCCTGCGCCGCGATGGTGATCCTGGTGTGGTCCAGCGTGGCCAGGGCGGTATGGAAGCCGCTGCCCTCGGCCCCGATCATCCGGTCCGCCGGGATCACGCAGTTGTCGAAGTACAGCTCGCGGGTCGGCGATCCCTTGATGCCCAGCTTGTGCTCGGGCGCGCCGAACGAGAAGCCAGGATCGTCCTTCTCCACCACGAACGCGGAGATTCCCGCCGCTGCGGCCGCCGGATCGGTGACCGCCATGACCGTGTAGTACCGGGACACGCCTGCGTTGGTGATCCAGCGCTTGGTCCCGTTCAGGACGAAATTCTCGCCGTCCCTGACGGCCCTGGTCTTCATCGCCGCCGCATCGGATCCTGCCTCCGGCTCGGACAGCGCGTAACAGAACATCGCCGCGCCGCTGGCCACCGGCTTGAGATACCGCGTCTTGAGTTCCTCAGAACCCGCCAGCAGCAGCGGCACCGTGCCCAGCTTGTTGACCGCCGGGATCAGTGACGACGACGCGCAGGCCCGCGCGACTTCCTCGATGACGATCGCCGTGGCGATGGCATCGGCGCCCGGGCCGCCGTAGGCCTCCGGGATGTGGATCGCGTGCAGGTCGGCCTTGACCAGGGCATCGTGCGCCTCCTGCGGGAACTGCGCGGCCTCGTCCACCTTGGCGGCATGCGGGGCGATCTTGTCATCGGCGAGGGCTCGCACCGACTCGCGGAGCGCCTGGTGTTCCGGTGACAGGGCGAAAGCGGGGAAGTCAGAACTCATGCCCCGATCGTAGTTCGCGCCGGCCCCGCCGCCCGCCCCGCGCCTACAGTGCACAGCCCCACCGGCCCGACGGCGCCGCCGGTTACGGCCGGCGGCGCGGTGAGTCGCGGCCGATGGCGGGGCGGGCGGCGGGGTTAGGGCGGCGGTTTTCCGAGGCGGTCGCGCAGCGCGGCGCCTTTGCGCTGGGCGGTGGCCCGCAGTTCGTCCTGGAACGTGACCATCCGGGCGCGCAGGCCCTCATCTGAGACCGCCAGGATCCGGACGGCGAGCAGGCCGGCGTTGCGGGCGCCGCCGACCGCCACGGTGGCGACCGGGATGCCGGCCTGCATCTGCACTATCGACAGGAGCGAATCCATCCCGTCCAGGTGGGCCAGCGGCACGGGAACGCCGATCACCGGCAGCGGCGTGACCGCGGCCAGCATGCCGGGCAGATGCGCGGCTCCCCCGGCCCCGGCGATCAGGACCCGCAGGCCCCGCCCGGCGGCCTCGCTGCCATAGCCGATCATGTCCCGCGGCATGCGGTGCGCGGACACGACGTCAGCCTCATACCCGACGTCGAATTCCGCCAGCGCCGTGACGGCGGCTTCCATCACCGGCCAGTCGGAGTCGCTGCCCATCACCACGCCGACCAGCGGCCGACCGCTCATCCCGCGCTCCCTCCCGCCACCCGCGCCTGCCACCTTCAACTACAGGTTCCCGCACCCCCACCGTGACTACTCCTCGGTGCCGTGGGCCAGGTAGCTCGCCGCGCGCCTGGCCCGGCGGGCCAGTTCGGCCGGGTCGGTGCCGAGCGCGGTCACGTGGCCGACCTTGCGCCCGGGCCGGACCGCCTTGCCGTAGAGGTGAACCTTGATGCCGGGGTCGGCCGCCATCACGTGAGTCAGCCTGGAGCGCAGGTCCGGGTCCTCACCGCCGAGCACGTTGACCATGACCGCGGCGGGCGCGGCCAGGCCCGGCGAGCCGAGCGGCAGGTTCAGGACGGCCCGCAGGTGCTGCTCAAACTGCGACGTGCGGGCCCCTTCGATGGTCCAGTGCCCGCTGTTGTGCGGCCGCATGGCCAGCTCGTTGATGAGCAGGCCGTCCTTGGTCTCGAACAGTTCCACCGCGAGCAGCCCGGTCAGCCCGAGCTCAGCCGCGATCTCCAGGCCCAGTCGCTGCGCCTGGACCGCCACGGCATCGTCCAGGCCGGGCGCGGGCGCGATGACCTCGCGGCAGATGCCGTCCTGCTGCACGGTCTGCACGACCGGGTAGACCGCGGCCTGGCCCGCAGGTGACCGGGCCAGCAGCACGGCTAGCTCGCGCTCGAACGCGACGAACTCCTCCACGATCAGGCTCAGCCCGCGGCCCAGCAGGTCAGCTGCCTGCTGCGGGGTCTGGCAGACCCATACGCCGCGTCCGTCATACCCGCCGGCCACGGCCTTGACCACCACCGGCCAGCCAGCCTGCGCGCCGAACTCCACCACGTCGGCCAGGCCGCCCGCCGGGGCCGAGCGCGGTCCCGGCCAGCCGAGCCGGGCCATCCGCTCGCGCAGCGCCTGCTTGTCCTGGGCGAACCGCAGGGCCGCGGGGCCCGGACGGACCGCGAACCCGGCCTGGGCCAGCGCGCGCAGATGCTCCCCGGGAACATGCTCGTGGTCGAAGGTCAGCACGTCGCAGCCGGCCGCGAAGTCGAGCAGATCCGGCAGCGACCGGTAATCGCCCAGCCGGGTCTGCGCGCACACCTGCGCCGCGCTGTCATCGGGGGCGGCGGCCAGCACCCGGAACCTGACCCCCAGGCTCGGCGCGGCCTGGCCAGTCATCCGGGCCAGCTGCCCGGCCCCGACCATGCCGACCACCGGGTCACGGCGGCCGTCCGGCGCCGCCAGGCCAGAGTTCAGCCCGGGGCCTGGGGCAGTGCTGCGGCGATCCGTCACCCCGGTAGCCTACGAGGTCACGCCGGGCCGGTGACCGCGGGCGTATCCCGTGAGTCGGGCGCGCCATGCGGGAGGAACACGGCGAAGACCGCGGGCCGGGGCCGGACCAGGACGACCTGGCCGCCGTCCGCCGCCGCCATGGTCCGGGCCAGCGACAGCCCGAGCCCGGTCCCGCCGGGCGTGCCGCTGACACTGCGTTCGAAGATCCTCGGCACCAGCTCGGGCGGCACCCCGTTGCCCTCATCCCTGACTTCGACCACGACAGACCGGGGCGTCTGCGATGTCCTGATCGTGACCGTGCCGCCCCCGTGCACCAGCGCGTTGTCCAGCAAGGTGGCGATCACCTCGCGGCGCTGCCGGGGGTAATGTAGGCGTACAGGCCCTTCTCCCCGGTCACTTCCAGCTTGCGGCCGACCCGGCGGAACGCCGGATCCCACTCGACGACCTGCTGGGCCACGATGTCGTCGACGCTGGCCTGGGCCGGAGCGCCGAAACCGAGCGCCGGGCCCGGCCCAGCAGCTGGCCGACGACCTCGGCCAGCCGCTCGGTCTGGGCCAGCGCCGCCGCGCCTTCCTCGCGCACCACGTCCGGGTAGTTAGCCGCGGCGATCATTTCCTCCAGCCGCATGGACAAGGCGGTGAGCGGAGTCCGCAGCTGGTGCGAGGCGTCGACGGCGAAGGCCCGCTCCGCCGACAGCAGTTCGGCGATCCGCTGGGCCGAGCCGTCCAGGCCCTCGGCCACCCGGTCGGCTCCGGCAGCCCGTACCGGCGTCCCAGCGGCCGGGCCGCGCCCGAGCCGAGCAGGTCAGCCGCCCGGGCCAGATCGAGCATGGGCCGGGTCAGCCGCCGCGCCTGCAAGATGGCCAGCGCCACCGCGGCCATGACGGCCAGCAGCGACAGCGAGCCGATCAGCACCAGCCCGCCCACGATCCGGCCGGAGACGAACGAATCGTCCGCGGCCACCGTGACCGAGAAATCCTTGGTCGAGGCGCGGCCGGTGATCGTGTCGCCGGACGGCGGCTTGCTGCCCACCCGGATCGCCACGGCGCCGCGCTCCGAGATTGTCACATACCGGTCCGGCAGCGACTTGGCCACCTGGGCGGCATCGGCCGGCAGCCCGGAGTTCACCCGCTCCTGCAGGCCGGTCGCGAGCGTGGTGGCATCGCGCCGCAGTTCCTGGCCCGCCTCGCCCGCTTGCAGCCGACTGAGGACGAACGCCAGCGGCAAGCCCAGCAGCAAGACGGCTACCACAGCGACCGCTAGCGTCGAGATAAGCAGGCGTCGCTGCACAGCTCAACCTCCGCGCCCGCCATCACCCGCCAGGTCCGCGAGCATCTAGCTCACCTTCTCATGCGACACCCGGGTCAGTCTCCCCGCTCGAACCTGAACCCGACGCCGCGGACCGTGGTGATGAAGCGCGGGCTGTGCGCGTCATCGCCGAGCTTGCGGCGCAGCCAGGAAACGTGCATGTCGAGGGTCTTGGTCGATCCCCACCACTTGCTGTCCCAGACCTGCCGCATGATCTGCTCGCGGGTGACCACCTTGCCTGCCTCGGTCACCAGCAGGGACAGCAGGTCGAACTCCTTGGAGGTGAGGTCCATCTCGGCCTCGCCCAGCCAGGCCCGGCGGGCATCGGCGTCGATCCGCACCCCCTGGACGATGTGGGTCTCCGAGGCCCCGCGGCGCAGCAGCGCCCGGACCCGCGCGAGCAGTTCCGCCAGCCGGAACGGCTTGGTGACGTAGTCGTCGGCGCCGGCATCCAGCCCGATGACCGTGTCCACCTCATCAGCACGCGCGGTGAGGATCAGGACCGGGATCGCCTGGCCGTTGGAACGGATCCGGCGGCATACTTCCAGTCCGTCCAGCCGGGGCAGGCCGATGTCGAGCACGAGCAGGTCGATCCCACCGCCCCGGGCGGCCTCTAGAGTGGCTGGGCCGTCGGCCGAAACGCCGACTTCATAGCCTTCGCGCCGGAGGGCCCGGGCGAGCGGCTCAGAAATTGCGGGGTCATCCTCGGCTAGCAAAACACTGGTCATGAACTGATCGTAAGGGACCGACCAAGTTTTCCGGCCAGCTACGCGCGGTAACTGCCACTCAGGTCACCCCGGCACGCCCTCTGACCAGGGCATACCATGTCACAAGGCGGCATTTCAGACGGGCGTAACGCCATGCCTGCGGCGCGAGAAATTACGGTCCTTTCCGCGCGATACGGCATACCTGCGGATAAGTTCACCGCGCAGGTCTTCCGGCTCGACCACGTCGTCGATGACCAGTTCCCCGGCCAGCCTGAGCACGTCGATGTCATGCTCGTAATCGGCCCGCAGCTGCGCCGTCTGGCGCTCCCGCTCGGCTGGGTCGGCGATCTGGGCCAGCTTGTTGTAATACACCGCGTTGACCGCCGCCTCGGCGCCCATCACCGCGATCTTGGCCGTGGGCAGCGCCAGCGTGGCATCGGGCTCGAAGCCGGGCCCGGCCATCGCGTACAGCCCGGCGCCGTACGCCTTGCGGACCACCACGCAGATCTTCGGCACGGTGGCCTCCGCTACCGCGCTGATCATCTTGGCCCCGTGCCGGATGATGCCCTGCCGCTCCACCGCGGTGCCGACCATGAATCCCGGCACGTCCGCCAGGAACAGCAGCGGCACGTTGAAGGCGTCGCAGAGCTGAATGAACCGGGCGGCCTTGTCCGCGGAGTCCACGAACAGCACCCCGCCCTTGAACATCGGGTTGTTCGCCACCACCCCGATGACCTGGCCGTCCAGCCGGGCGAACCCGGTGACCAGTTCCCTGGCCCACAGCGCGTGCACCTCGAACAGCGAGTCGGAGTCGACCAGCCCGCGCACGTAGGCGCGCATGTCGAAGGCCTGCCGCTCGCTCACCGGCACCAGCGCGCGCAGGTCGGCAGGCTTGGGCTCGCGCGCCGCCGTGGCCGGCGGCTCCTGCTCCCAGTTGCCGGGCAGGTAGGACAGGAACCCGCGGACCGCGTCGATCGCCTCGGCCTCCGGCCGGCCAGGTGATGACCGCAGCCCGAGACGCTGCAGTGCATCCGGGCCCCGCCCATCTCCTCCAGCGTGGTCCGCTCCTTGACCACCATCTCGACCATCCGCGGGCTGCCCAGGTACATGGAGGCGTTGCCGTCCACCATGGAGACGAAGTCGCAGAACGCCGGGATATAGGCGCCGCCCGCCGCGGACGGGCCGAACAGCGCGCAGACCTGCGGGATGGAGCCGGACGCCCGGACCTGGGTGTGGAAGATCTTGCCGGCGCCGCGGCGGCCGGGGAACATCTCGACCTGATCGGTGATCCGCGCCCCGGCCGAGTCGACCAGGTAAATCATCGGGATGCTGGTGCTGTAGGCCCGCTCGATGATCCGGATAATCTTCTCGACGGTGCGGGCGCCCCAGGACCCGGCCTTGACGGTCGAGTCGTTGGCCATCAGCGCGACCGGCCGGCCGTCTATGGTGGCCGTGCCGGTGATCACGCCGTCCGCGGGCAGCCCGTCGGCGAGCACGTTGGCGAAGGCTCCGTCCTCAGCGAAACTGCCCTCGTCCACCAGCCGGGCGATCCTGTTCCTGGCGAACAGCTTGCCCTGAGCCGCCGCGCTCTCGTGGTACCGGGCGACGCCGCCCGCCTCGATCCTGGACCGGATATCGGCGAGGTCCGGATGGCCGGGCAGGCCCGTGCTCGGTTCTGCGTTCACGTCCGCGAGCGTACCTAGTCCCTGGCGCCAGCCCGCCGCCCGGGCAGGCCGGGCCGGCCGTGGCGGCTCCCGGCGCGGGAACGCCGCGGCCGCCACGGTCACCGGGCCCGGCAGGGCGGGGCCGGCCACGGCCTAATGGATGTGCAGGTTGACGCCGAGCAGGACCAGCCACCACAAGAAGATGGCCAGCAGCGCGGACGCGATCTCCTTGAGCAGGCGCACTGTGATGTAGTGCCGCTCCCAGGCGATGAAGATGCCGACGATGAGGTAGATCAGCCAGATGAGGCTGATAGGACGTTTCAACATGGTGCCGCTCCAATCCCCCCCGGGCCGGATCTGACACGAACTGCCCGCAAATTTTCCGCCGGCGGCAGCGTCAAACAAAAAACCCTCGGACCTGGGGAAACAGGTCGGCGATGATCAGCTCGCGATCGTGCGGGTCCGGGGACCGGCCCGCAGCACCTGGGACGGAAGCCGTGCGCCCGACGATGCGCTCGGCGTCGGCGGCGGCGTCGATCATCGCGGCCAGGTCGATGCCGGTACCGACGCCCATGTCCTCGACCATGTGGACGAGTTCCTCGGTGGCGATGTTGCCGGTGGCGCCCGGCGCGTACGGGCAGCCGCCGAGCCCGCCGACCGACGCGTCGAAGTCGGACACGCCCAGCTCGAGCGCGGCCAGCACGTTGGCCAGCCCGGTGCCCCTGGTGTTGTGGAAGTGCAGGTTGAGCGGCACGTCGGGGTGCGCCGAGCGGAACGCGCCGACCAGATCGCGTGACCCGGCCCGGCGTGGCCATGCCGGTGGTGTCGCCGAACGAGATGCGTGTCCGCGCCGTCGGCTACGGCCCGCCCGGCGACCGCGCACCACCCGCTCGACCGGGACGTCGCCCTCGTACGGGCAGCCCCACGCGGTCGAGACGATGACCTGGCAGCTGGCGCCCGCGCTGGTGGGCCACCTCGATGATGACGGCGATGTCGTCCAGCGACTCCTCGGTGCCGCGGTTGACGTTCTTGCGGTTGTGGGTGTCCGACGCGGAGACGACCGCCTCGATCTCGGGCAGCCCGCTGTCCAGCGCCCGCTGGGCGCCGCGCAGGTTGGGCACCAGCGCCGAGTAACGCACGCCGGCGCCCGGTCGATCCGCTGCCAGACCTCGTCGGCGTCGGCCATCTGCGGGATCGCCTCGCGGACGGACGAAGCGACACCGCCTCGATCCGGCTCACCCCGGTCGCGGACAGCCGGTCGATCAGCTCGATCTTGGCCTCGGTCGGCACCGGGTCCTCGTTCTGCAGGCCGTCGCGCGGCCCGACCTCGCGCACCGAAATCCGTTCCGGCAGATCGCTCACCGCTGCCCTCCGTTCCCGCTATCGCCCGGCAGGTCCAGCCGCCTGCACCGCACCCCTATTCCCGCCCGGCGGCCAGATCCAGGCCAGCGCCCAGCCGGGACCCAGCCGACGGCCAGTGAACTCCTGATCTCCCGACTCATCCGTCCCACCAGTCCTGCTCGCCCCTCCCGTCCCACAGTCCATTGCGGCCACCCAACCCCAGTCGCCCCGTCAGTCACTCCACTTCCATCAGCCCCGCCGCAGGGGGCCGAATTCCATGATCACGGTTAAAAACCTGGGTTGGAACCCAGGTAATCAACCGCGATCATGATTTCTCAGGCCCGCCAGGCCTCCCCCGGACGCGACAGTGGCGGCCTGGCAGGCGGGCCCGCGCTGATCCTGGCTTAGCCGCTCAGGGTCTGGGACCTACGAAGGAGCCAGCGGGATTGGAGGTTAGTGGTCCTCGCGGGCCAGGCGGGCCTGTTCGTCTTCGACCAGCTGGAAGAGCTGGGCCTGGACCTTCTCGACCTGGGGGATCTCGGTCAGCACGAGCTGGCCGTGCTCGCCCGCCGACTCCACGATGAGCTTGCCGCAGCCGAGCAGCCGGTCGATCAGGCCATGGGAGAACGACACGTCGCTGATCCTGATCAGCGGGAAGTCGCGCCCCGACCGGGACAAGATGCCCTCCCGCAGCCGGAGCCTGCGGTTGGTCAGCTCATAGCTGGTGGTCTTCCAGCGCAGCAGCGGGATCACGAACCAGATGATCGCCGCCACCAGGGCGACCGCCCCGATCACCAGCCGGACGATGCCCATGCTGTGCCCGGTCGGCAGCAGGACCAGCAGCGCGACGGTGGCCGCGACGATGAGCAGCAGGATGAGCACCGGCCGCGCGATGGTCTTCCAGTGCGGATGCAGCCTCAGGACGAGCCGCTCGCCCTGGGAAAGGGAGTCTTCACCAGCCATACGCCACATCGTGGCATGTATCTGGCCCGACCGCGCGCGGCATGCCTCACCGGACGTGCACGACGTCACCGGCGCTAACCGGGACGAGTCCGGCCGCGGACCGGACGACCAGCCGGCCCGATTCGTCGATCTCCTCCGCCTGGCCCTCGATTGTGCTGCCCCCCGGCAACGACACCCGGACCTGGCGCCCGAGGGTCGCGCACCGGTCCCGGTAGGCCGCGCGCAGGCCGCAGGCGTCCGCGTCGCCGCCTGCCTCGGTCCAGGCCAGGTACTGCTGCTCCAGCTGGGCCAGGAACCGGGCCAGCAGCAGCCCGCGATCGGTCAGGGCGGCGCCTTCCAAGGCCAGCGAGGTGGCCGGGCCGGGCGGCAGCTCGCCGCGATCGGCCCAGACGTTGACGCCAGCGCCGACCACGATCGCGCCGCCGGATTGCTCGGCCAGGATGCCGGCCAGCTTCGCGCCATTCACCAGGACGTCGTTGGGCCATTTCAGCCAGGCATCCACGACGGCGTCCGCGCGCAAGGCGGTGACGATCGCCGTTCCGGCCAGCAACGGCACCCAGCCTCGCCTGGCCGCGGGGACCTGGGCCGGGCGCAGCAAGACAGACCAGGTCAGCGCGGCGCGCGGCGGGCTGACCCAGTCTCGCCCCATCCGGCCCCGCCCGGCTGACTGCGCCTCGGCGGCCAGCACGGTTCCCTCGGCGGCGCCGCGGCGCGCGGCCGTGAGCAGGTCATCGTTGGTCGATCCGGTTCGCTCGGTGACGATGACCTCGCGCCACAGACCGCCGGACCGGACCACGGCGGCGGTCAGTTCCGCTACGTTGAGAGGCGGTCGGCTGGCTCCGCTGGTAGCAATCACATCCGCTATTGTCAAGGGGCCTGGGTGACCCGCGCCTCGCGGGGGTATCACTCTGCAGCGCCGGCGAGAGACAACATCGCGCCCGCGCTTGCGATCCGGCCCGCTGGGCCCGCCCGGCAACTGGCCAGGTCCCGGCCAGGAGAGCTGCGCACGAAGACAAGCAGTCCTGAGGAGAGTTGAGAAGAGCGGTGCCTGACCTCAAGCTCGACGAGTTGCAGCACGAACCGGGACAGCCGGCCGAACCCGGCACCGCCAGGCATACCAGCCCCGGTCCGGGCCGCGGCGGCCCCGCGGCCCTGCGGTCCGCGGCCCGCCGGGCCGCTGCGACAGCCGCCCCGGGCAAACTGTGGCGCGATCACCGCTTGTTCATCATCGTGGCCGCGGTGTCCGTGCTGCCGCGGGTCCTGGCCGCACTGGCCTACCGGCCCGCGATGCTCACCGCCGACTCTTTCCTGTACATGCAGGAGGCGGCCAAGGGCACGCTCGGCGAGCTCAGGCCATCGGGGTACTCGCTCTTCCTCTACGTGCTGCAGCACTTCCCGCATCCCCTGCTCGCGGTGACCACCACCCAGCACCTGCTGGGCATCGCCATCGCCGCGCTGGTCTACGGCCTGCTGCGGCAGCGCGGGCTGCCGGCCTGGGGCGCGACCCTGGCGGCTTTCCCCACCTTGTTCGACGCGCGCGAGATCGCGCTGGAGTCTTACATCCTGCCGGACACGGTCTACACCATCGTGATCTTGGTAACGGTGGCGCTGCTGATCACCTGGCGCACCCCGCGGCTGTGGCAATGCCTGCTAGCGGGCCTGCTCATGGCGTACGTGACGGTCCTGCGCGGAAACGGGCTCCCGCTCGCCGTGGTGGTCGGGCTGTACCTGCTGATCCGGCGGGTGGGCTGGCGGGCCTTTACGGCCGGCGCGGCCGCCTTCGTCGTGCCGGTGCTCGGCTATGTCCTGGCGTTCCACAGCACCTACGGGAAGTTCAACATCACCAATAGCGACGGGATCTTCCTGTGGTCCCGGACGACGACCTTCGCCAACTGCGCGATCATCAAGCCGCCGCCGAACCTGGTGCCGCTGTGCCCGAACCGGTCGACCAAGCCGCCGGCCAAAGCACCCGCCTGGTCCATCACCGCCTTGTTCGACTCCAGGTCACCCACGAGCCGGCTGTGGAGCAGCAAGGCCTGGTGGCGGCATGACGCGCACCCGGGCATTAACGCCTACAACAACAAACTCGGCATGGATTTCGCGCTCGACGCCATCAAGGCCCAGCCGATCAGCTACGTCCGCGTCACCGCCGAGGACGTGCTGATGACGTTCATCAAGAACGACCGGCCGCATACCTTGCTGACCCTCGGCTTCACCACCGTGCCGCACGTGCCGGTCCTGCCCTCCTATTACATCCATGACATAAACGAATACGCGGGCACGACCAGCAATACGCATATCGTCCAGCCGTGGGCGTATTTCCTGTTCCTCTACCAGGAGCCGGTCTATTTCCCTGGCTTCGTCTTCTTCGCCGCGGTGGTGACCGGCCTGGTGGGAGTGATCAGGAGGCGCAGGGAATGGGGCGGCGCGGCGGCGCTGCCCTGGGTGCTGGCCGCGCTCAGCCTGCTGCTGCCGGCCATGCTGACCCAGGCGCTGTACCGGTACGCGCTGACCGCGGTTCCGCTGGCCTGCCTGGCGGCCGGCCTGGCTTTCGTCCGCCAGCGCCCGCGGCCGGCCGCGGTGACATCAGCCGCAGTGGCGACCCTGAGCACCGGGACGGCGGCGGTGAGCACCGGGACGGCGCCCGTTTCGCCCAGCGACTGGCCGCAGCCCGCCTCCCCTAGCCAGGGCCAGGGCCAGGGCCAGGGCCAGGGCACCGCCCCGGGGGACACCGCCGCGACCCGGCCGGCCAGTCGGGCCGAGCTGACCGCGCCCGCCGAGCGGACCGAACCGAACGGCCTGCCGGTCAAGGACACCGAGCCTGACCCGCCAGCATCGCCCGGCCCCGCGGGGGCCGATCCGGGCCCAGAGCCGGACCCGGGCCGGGCCTGAGCCCGGTGGTATCGAGCCGGACCCGGGCTCAGTACCCTCGAGCCTGAGCCCGAGCCAGGGGTACTGAGCCTCAGCCCTCGGGGACCGAGTCAGGGCTGGCTGGGAGGGACGCCGGGGACGGCCTCCAGGAGGCCGGCGTCGAAGCACGTCCGGTCCCCGGTGTGGCAGGCGGCGCCGACCTGATCGACCTGGACCAGGACCGTGTCGCCGTCGCAGTCCAGCGCGACCGACCGGATCCACTGCGCGTGGCCGGAGGTCTCGCCCTTGACCCAGTACTGCTGCCGGCTGCGCGACCAGTAGGTGCACCGGCCCGTGGTCAGCGTCCGGCGCAGCGCCTCGTCGTCCATCCAGCCCAGCATCAGCACCTCACCGGTGTCGTACTGCTGGGCGATCGCCGGGAACAGGCCAGCCGCGTCACGCTTGAGCCGGGCGGCGATCTGCGGCGCGAGGACCGGCCCCGCTGATTCCTGGCCCGCTGGATCCTCCCGGTCTGACCGCATGCTCACGACTTACTCCTCTCCCTCTGCTGACGGACCTGGCTAAACGGACCTGGCTAACCGGACCTGGCCGACCGGACCCGGCTGACGGGCCCCGCTAGCGGACCGGATGGCCCGCGTCCCGCAGCGCCTGCTTGACCTCGGCGATGCTGAGCTGGCCGAAGTGGAACAGGCTGGCCGCCAGCACCGCGTCCGCGCCGGCCTCGATAGCCGGGCTGAAGTGCGCGAGCTGGCCCGCGCCGCCGCTGGCGATCACGGGCACCGTGGTGGCCGCGCGGACGGCCTGGATCAGCGGCAGGTCGAATCCGGCTCCGGTGCCGTCGGCGTCCATCGAGTTCAGCAGGATCTCGCCGGCGCCGCGCGCGGTGGCTTCCTGTGCCCAGGCCACCGCGTCCCGGCCGGCCGGCTGACGGCCGCCGTGGGTGGTCACCTCGAAGCCGTCACCGCCGCGGACCCGCCGGGCGTCGACCGACACCACCACGCACTGCGAGCCGAACCGCTGCGCCGCCTCGGTCAGCAGCTCGGGCCGGGCGATCGCCGCGGTATTGAGCGCGACCTTGTCCGCGCCCGCGCGCAGCAGCCGGTCGACGTCGGCCACGCTGCGGACGCCGCCGCCCACCGTCAGCGGGATGAACACGGTCTCGGCGGTCCGCGCGACCACCTCCAGCATGGTGTCGCGGCCCTGGCTGGACGCGGTGATGTCGAGGAACACCAGCTCGTCCACGCCGGCCCGGTCATAGGCGGCGGCCAGCTCCACCGGATCGCCCGCGTCCCGCAGCCGGGTGAAGTTCACCCCCTTCACCACCCGGCCCGCGTCCACGTCCAGGCACGCGATCACCCGGACCGCGACGGTGGACCAGGTCGTGGCCGCCTGGCCGGTCACGCGCGCACCGCGGCCAGGGCGTCCGGCAGGGTGAACGCCCGGGTGTACAGCGCCTGGCCGATGATCGCGCCCTCCACCCCGGCGGGCCGCAGGGCGGCGATGGCCCGCAGGTCGGCCAGGCCGGACACGCCGCCGCTGGCGATCACCGGCTGCCTGGCGTGCGCGCAGACCAGCCGGAGCAGGTCGAGGTTGGGCCCGGTGAGCATGCCGTCCTTGGTGACGTCAGTGACCACGTAGCGGCGGCACCCGTCCGCTTCCAGCCGGGCCAGGACGTCAAGCAGCTCGCCGCCGTCGGCGGTCCAGCCGCGCGCGGCCAGCCGGGTGCCCCTGACGTCCAGGCCGGCCGCGATCCGGTCGCCGTGCGCGGCGATGACGCCGCGCACCCAGTCCGGGTGCTCCAGCGCGGCGGTGCCGATGACCACCCGCCGGCAGCCGGTGCCGAGCGCCGCGGCCAGTGACGCGTCGTCGCGGATCCCGCCGGACAGCTCGACCGCGACGTCCAGCTGCCCGATGACGGAGGCCAGCAGGGCCGCGTTTGAGCCGCGTCCGAACGCGGCGTCGATGTCCACCAGGTGGATCCAGCGCGCGCCGGCCCGCTGCCAGGCCAGCGCGGCCTCCAGCGGGTCCCCGTAGCTGGTCTCGGTCCCGGCCGCGCCCTGGACCAGCCGGACCGCCTGGCCGCCGGACACGTCCACCGCGGGCAGCAGCACCAGGCCGTCTTCCTGCGCCCGGCTGCCGTCGCGGTCCGCCGCGGCACCGCCGCGGGCCAGGCGGCCGGGCCGGGCCGCACCGTCATTCCAGGCCGCACCGTCATTCGAGGCCGCACCGTCGTTCATCGCACTTGCTCCAGCCAGTTGGCCAGCAGCGCCGCTCCGGCGTCGCCGGACTTCTCGGGGTGAAACTGGGTCGCGCACAGCGGGCCGTTCTCCACCGCGGCCAGGAACCGGTCCCCATGGGTGGCCCAGCTCAGCAGCGGCGCCCGCATCCGGCCGCTGTCAGCCAGCGGCAGCGACCGCGCGGCGTAGGAGTGCACGAAGTAGAACCTCGTGTCCGGGTCCAGGCCGGCTAGCAGCCGCGATCCCGGCGCGGCACAGACCGTGTTCCACCCCATGTGCGGCAGCACCGGGGCGTCGAGGCGCTCGACGATCCCGGGCCACTCGGCGCAGCCTTCGGTCCGCTCGCCGTGCTCCGCCCCCTCAGCGAACAGGACCTGCATGCCGACGCAGATGCCGAGCACCGGGCGTGAGCCGGCCAGCCGCCTGCCGATCAGCATGTCGCCCCGGACCCGGCGCAGCCCGGCCATGCAGGCCGCGAACGCGCCCACGCCGGGGACAACGAGCCCGTCGGCGGCCAGCGCGGCGTCGAAGTCGGCGGTCACCTCGGCGTCGGCGCCGGCCCGCTGCAGGGCGCGCTGGGCGGAGCGGAGATTGCCTGAGCCGTAGTCCAGCACCGCGACCCGCGGCCTGGCTCCGCGCACCGGCACTCAGAGCACGCCCTTGGTGCTGGGGATGCCAGCCGACCGCGGATCGGGCGCCGCCGCCGCGCGCAGCGCCCGGGCCGCCGCCTTGAACTGCGCTTCCACGATGTGATGCGGATTGCGCCCGGACAGCACCCGCAGGTGCACGCAGATTCCCGCGGCGGTGGCCAAGGACTCGAAGAAGTGCCTGGTCAAGGTGGTGTCATAGGTCCCGATCAAGGGCGGCAGGCCGTCCGGCTCGGCGTGCACCAGGTACGGCCGGCCGGACAGGTCGATGGCCGCCTGGGCGAGCGCCTCGTCCAGCGGGATCAGCGCGTCGCCGAACCGGCAGATGCCCGCCTTGTCGCCCAGCGCCCGGGCCAGCGCCTGGCCGAGCGTGATGGCGGTGTCCTCGACCGTGTGATGCGCGTCGATCTCGGTGTCACCGCGAGTGCGGACCATCAGGTCGATGCCGCCGTGCCGGCCCAGCTGGTCGAGCATGTGGTCGAAGAACGCCACCCCGGTCCGGACGTCGGTCACCCCGCCGCCGTCCAGGTCGAGCTCGACCAGGACCTGCGTCTCCTTAGTGACCCGCTCCACCCGCGCGGTCCGGCGGCCGGCCCCGGCCTGGCTGGTCAATTCGAGCCTCCCGGAGTCGCCGGGCCCGGCCCGGCCAGCACCGCGTCAAGCGCCAGCCGGAACGATTCCATCTCCGCGGCCGTGCCCACGCTGACCCGTAGCCACCCCGGCGGCCCGGTCTCCCTGATCAGCACGCCCCGGTCGAGCAGGTCCTGCCAGACCGCGTGCCGGTCACCGAACTCGCCGAACAGCACGAAGTTCGCGTCGGAGTCGGCCACCGCCAGGCCGCGGCCGCGCAGCCAGCTGACCGTCTGGTCCCGTTCGGCGCGCAGCACGGCCACGGTCGCCGCCAGTTCCCCGGCCCGGGCCAGCGCGGCCCGGGCCACCGCCTGGGTCACTGCGGACAGGTGATAGGGCAGCCGGACCAGCAGCAGCGCGTCGACCACCGCCGGGTCGGCGGCCAGGTACCCGACCCGGGCCCCGGCCAGCGCGAACGCCTTGGACATCGTCCGGGTCACGACCAGGCGCGGGTAGCGCGGCAGCAGCCCGATCGCGGTAGCGGCCCGGTCCCTGGCGAACTCGGCGTACGCCTCGTCGACCACGACCATGCCGGGCGCCGCCGCGCATACCGCCTCGATCACCGGCAGCGGCAGCGCCGTCCCGGTCGGGTTGTTCGGGGAGGTCAGGAAAACCAGGTCAGGGCGGTCCTGCCGGATCCGCGCCGCGGCCGCGGCGGGCTGGAGGCCGAAGTCGTCGTCGCGGGACGCGGCGATCCACCGGGTGCCGGTGGTGCGCGCGATGACCGGGTGCATCGAATAGGACGGCTCGAACCCCAGCACGCTGCGGCCCGGCCCGCCGAAGGCCTGCAGCAGCTGCTGGATGATCTCGTTGGACCCGTTGGCCGCCCAGACCTGGTCCGGGCTCAGCCCCAGGTAGCTGGCCAGGTCGGCGCGCAGCGCGCGGGCGTCCCGGTCCGGGTAGCGGTTCAGGCTGGCCGCGGCGGCCCCGGCCGCGGCCGAGATTTCCTCGACCAGCGCCGCCGAGGGCGGATACGGGTTCTCGTTGGTGTTGAGCCGCACCGGCACGTCCAGCTGCGGGGCGCCGTACGGCCGGGTGCCCGCGAGGTCGGCTCGCAGCGGCGGCGCGAGCGGTGTCACAGTGATTCTCCCGCGGCGGCAGGGACCCGGGTCCTGACCGCGGCCACGTGCGCGGCCAGGTCCTCGGCCCCGCCCAGCGCGTCGATGTAGGGCGCGGCCAGGGCCAGCCCGGCGGCGGTGCAGTCCACGACGTGCATGATGCGCAGGAAGGTCAGGACCGACAGCCCGCCCGAGCGCCGGGCGGTCCCGCCGGTCGGCAGCACGTGATTCGAGCCCGCCAGGTAGTCGCCGAGCGAGACCGGCGCCCACGGGCCGATGAAGACGGCGCCCGCGTGCTGGACCCGGCTGGCCAGCCCGGCCGCGCCGGCCGCCTGGATCTCCAGGTGCTCAGGCGCCCAGGCCTCGGTCACCGCCAGCCCGGCGTCCAGGTCGTCGACCAGCACGCAGGCCGACTGGCCCGCCAGCGCCGCCTCGATCCGGTCCCGGTGCCGGGCCGCGCTCACCTGGCTGGCCAGTTCCCGGTCGACCCGCCCGGCCAGCTCAGCATCGGTGGTGACCAGCAGGCAGGCCGCCAGCGGGTCGTGCTCGGCCTGCGCGACCAGGTCCGCGGCCACGAACCGGGCGCTAGCGGTGTGATCGGCCAAGATCGCGACTTCGGTCGGGCCGGCCTCCGCGTCGGTCCCGATCCGGCTCTGCAGCAGCCGCTTGGCCGCGGCCACGTACACGTTGCCCGGGCCGCTGACGGTGTCGGCGGGCGCACAGTCCGCGGTGCCGTAGCCGAACATCGCGATCGCCTGCGCCCCGCCGACGGCGTGCACCTCGGTGATGCCCAGCAGCGCGCACGCGGCCAGCACCGCCGGATGCGGCAGGCTCGAGCCCGCGCTCGGCGGTGACGCTACGGCGATCTCGCCCACCCCCGCCACCTGCGCCGGGATGACGTTCATCAGCACCGACGACGGGTAGGCGACGAGCCCGCCAGGGACGTAGACGCCGGCCCGGGTGACCGGGACGTACCGCTCGGTGACCTCGGTGCCCGGCGCGACCGTGGTCACGCTCGGGCCCGGCAGCTGGGCCTGGTGGACCAGCCGGATCCGCCGCTCCGCCTCCCGCAGCGCGCCGAGCACGCGGGGGTCGAGCCGGGCCAGCGCGTCAGCAAGCGCGCCCGGTGGCACCCGGGTGGTGGCCAGGTCGACGCCGTCGAACCGGGCCGTCAGCTCCCTGACCGCGGCCGCGCCGCGGCGGCGCACCTGCGCGCAGATCGGCGCGACCTGCGCCAGCGCCGCCTCCACGTCCAGCTTGGCCCGGGGCAGCACGCCAGCCAGCGTGGCCGCGGCGAGCCCGGTCGCGCTCCGTCCGCGCAGGTCGATCCTGGTTAGCACGCGCTCCAGCCTATCGGCAGGGGCGCTGGGCCGGCCCGCGCGGCCGCTACTCGACGATCTTGGAAATCGGGATCTCGAGTATGTCCTGGGCCCCGGCCGCCTTCAGGGCCGGGATGAGCGTGTTCACCCCCAGCTTGGGCACCACGGCCTCGACCGCGTTCATCCCGCCGGCCGCCAGCGAGGTGACGGTCGGCGAGGACATCGACGGCAGGATCGCGGTCACCGCGGCCAGGCTCGCGGTCGGCACGTTCAGCTTGACCAGGACGTTGCCCCGGGCCTGGATGGCGCCGCGCAGCAGCAGCGCGATGTCCTCCATGGCGGCCCGCTTAGCCGGGTCGGCGCTGGCCGCCGGGTTGGCCACCAGCTCGGTGTAACTGGTCAGCAGGGTGTCCAGGATGCGCAGGCCGTTGCGGCGCAGCGACGAGCCGGTCTCGGTCAGGTCCACGATCGCGTCGACGATGTCAGGAACCTTGGCCTCGGTGGCGCCATAGGACGGGATCACGACGGCCTTGATCCCCTGGGCGTCCAGGAACCGCCGGGTCAGCGCGGGGAACTCGGTCGAGATCCTGATCCCGTCGGGCAGGTCAGCCGCAGCGGTCCAGGCGGCGGCGGCAGGCACAGCGAGGACCACCCGCACCGGCTCTGACGTGGCCTTGGAGTACCTCAGCTCACCCAGCGAGGTGACGTCCGCGCCGGTCTCGGCGATCCAGTCCCGGCCGGTGATGCCCAGGTCGAACAGGCCCTGCTCCAGGTAGGACGGGATCTCCTGCGGGCGCAGGAACCTGACCCGCTCGATCCGCGGATCGTCGATCGAGGCGTGGTAGTCACGCTCGGATGAGCGCCGGACGGTCAGGTCAGCGGCGTCGAACAGGTCAAGGGTCGCGCGCTCCAGCGAGCCCTTGGGCAAGACCAGGGACAGCAATTCCAGGCCGCCTTCCGTCGGTGGCTGGTCATGGCCAGGTGGCGTGCCCCGACCCTAGCCGCCCCGGCGCGCTAGCGCGGCAACTGGCCCGGCTCGCTCAGCCGCCAGCCCAGCACCTGGCCGGCCTGGACCCCGGGCGGCCCGAACACCCCGGTCAGGTACCGGCCCAGCGGGGAGCCGGCGGGCGTCACCGCGACCACGGCGACCGGGTCCCATCGGGCCAGGTCGGCCCGCAGCTGCGCGCCGGTCGGGGCGACCGCGCCCGGGTGGCCTTGCCACAGCGCGTCGAGGTACTTGGTGGTCACCGTCTGCCCGGCCCGGCCCGCCCGGGACTGCCGCCCCGGCAGTCCGGGCTGGATGAACGCCCCGCCGATGATCGAGGCCGGCTCGCCGGTGTTGGCCTGCCAGCGCAGCACCTGCGGGACGGCGCCCCAGGGCACCGGCACCACTAGCACCCGCGCGTCAGCGGGCAGCCGCAGGCTGGCGAACGCCGCCCGCCAGCCCGCCGGGACCTTCGAGACGCCGCTGGCCTGATAGGGCACCGGGATCAGCGGCAGCAAGGCCGCCACGGCGACCAGGGTGGCCCAGCGCCCGCTGCCCCAGATCGAGCCGGTCCTGGCCCGCCGCCGGCCAGGCCCGCCGCCGCGGCCCGCCGGGCGAGCCGCCTGGCCGTCGCTCGCCTGGCTGCCGTGATCGCGATCACCGGCCGCCTCCCGAGCCTGGTCAGCCGCCACCTGAGCCTGATCAGCGCCCTGAGACCGGTCAGCGACCCGGGCCGGATCGTCAGGGTGACCCGCCGTGGCCTGGCGGCCGGCCCGGAGCCTGCGGCGAGCCAGATCGATGCTGAACGCCAGCCCGGCGCCCGCCGCTCCGTCAGCGAGAATCGACAGCCGGTCAGGCAGCGCGGAGCTGATTCCCGGCAGGCCCTGCAGCCAGTACCAGGGCAGGCCGGCGGCCGGGAACCGGATCCCGGCCAGCACCAGCGGCTGGCCGCCAAGGGAGAACAGCTCCAGGATCGCCACGGTCAGCAGGGTGACCCGGACCGGCAGCCGCCGCCAGAACCAGACCGTCGCGGCGATCAGCACCAGGATCAGCGGCACGCCGAGGTAGGCGAGGTACTCGGCCTCCGGCTGCGGGTAGCTGGCCGCGGCCGCCGCGCTCGCGCCGGTGTGGATCAGCAGCGCGGACGACGGGGTCACGAAGGCGTACGGCAGCGTGTAGATGTGGGTCAGGTGGCCGTGGTAGCCGATGACCGTGGTGGCCCCGCCGCCGCGCAGGACCGCGCCATGAAACTGCACCCACAGCCCGCGGCCGCCCAGCAGCAGCGCGACCGCGGCCCCGGTGCCCGCGCCGATGAGGGTGCCCCGGGCCTTCCCCGGCACCGCCCGGGGCCCGGCTCGCCACCAACACGATCCCCAGCACCACGGCCACGACCGCCGTGTCGATCAGCATTTCCTCGCCGATGAACAGCTGGGCCGCGACCAGCACGCCCGAGCCACAGGCCCGTGCGCACCGGCCGGCCTCGGCCGGTGGCGATCCGAAGCAGCGCGTCGATGATCAGCGGCGGCACCGCGGCGAACTGCATGTGGTAGTGACCCTGGCCGGAGTTGACCAGGGCGGGCGAGAAGCCGTAGAGCGCGCCGCCCAGGGCGGCCGCGCTGATGCTGACCCCCCACCGGCGCAGGACCAGGAACAGGCTGGCCGCCGACAGGGCGAAGCCGGCGGTCAGGGCCAGGGTCAGGCTGACCTGCGGGCCGGCCAGCAGCGTGACCGGGGTCAGCAGGACGCCGGGCAGCAGGAACGAGGTGTTCCACATCAGGTTCACGCCGTGCGGCGGGTTCATCGCCTGGGTGACCAGGGACGGCAGCCCGCCGTGGGCGATCGCCGTCGCGCTGTGCCGCATGAACCAGGTGAACTGGTCGACATCGCGCAGGTCACCGACCTGCGCCCGGCTGGCAGGGTCGAGCCAGAGCCGCCCGGTGACGGCCAGCGCCCCGATCAGGTAGCACCCGATGACCAGCAGGCACGCGACCAGGTCCGACCGCGAGCGCGGCTCGGCCTCTTGCCGTGTTTCCTCGACCGCCGGCCTTACCAGGCTCACCGCTACCACCATTCGCTGGGCGTCTGCAGGAGCGGCCGCGCCGGTTTGCTCACGCGCGCTAGCAGCGATGAGGGGACGGGCGCGGACCGCGCACCCGCACGCGCCCTCGCGTGCCTGGCCGACGGCCGGGCCGAGGACCGCGCGCGGGTCCGCCTAGCAGATTAGTGCCCGCTCGCCCGGGCTACGGCGAGATTGCGCAGGAAGGGGATGGTTTGCGATAACGTTCGCTGCGGACTAGTTCGTTCGGATTCCGCGCTGGCTGCCTGTGGCGGGCCAGCGCTGACCGCGAACTCCGCGCCCCCGTTGAGGCGCCTGTGGGAGGTTGAAGTTGCCGCGACGCGCTGCCCAGATCCTGTACGGCCCGAGGACGGGCCCGGCATGAGTTCGCCCGCCGAACTCGACGAATCGGTTAATACCAGCGGAACGGTCGGGCCAGGTCGCCCGCGCCCCGGCCGCGGCCCGCGCTTCAGGCGGGACACCCCGCTGTGGCTGCTGCTGGTCGTGGCGGCGTTCACGCTCGCCGAATTCACCCCGTCGCTGCTGAGGCTGCCGCTCGGCGCGGACGAGATCACCTATATCGCGCAGACCAGCGCGCATGCCTCGGGGGTCATCCTGCCGCCGGTGCATAGCCGCGGGCCCGCGCTGCTGGCCGCACCGGTCACCTTGCTGACCGCGTCCACGCTGGCCCTGCGGATCTGGATGGCGCTGCTGTCAGGCGCCGGGCTGCTGCTGGCCCTGCTGGCCTGGCGCAGGCTGCGGCCCGACTGGGTGATCGCGGTCGCCGGGCTCATCCTGGGCAGCCTCGGCATCGCCCAGCTCAGCGGGGTCCAGGCCATGCCGGACTGGTGGGTGGCGCTGGGCGCGCTGGCCGTGACCGGGCTGTTCCTGAGGGCGGTCACCGGCCGGATGCGGGCCAGGACGGTGCTGCCGCTGCTGGCCGCGGCCACGTTCTTCCTGGTCCTGCAGCGCCTGCAGGACGCGGCTTTCCTGCTGGCGCCGCTGATCATCGCCGTGGTCGTGGTCCCGGCCTGGCGCCGCCCGCGGGTGCTGGGTGCCATCCTGGCCGGCCTGGCCGCCGGGCTGGCGGAGTGGGCGGGCGAGTCGTTCGCCGTCTTCGGCGGCGTGCTGAGCCGGCTGCACATGATGAAGCAGGAGCCGCCCAGGTTCGGCTTCTACTTCACCCTGCCGTATCAGCTGCGGGTACTGAACGGGCCGTGGTACTGCCCGCCGCACCAGTGCACCGGCTGGGATTACCCCTGGCTGACCGTGTGGTGGGTAGCGCTGGTCCTGTTCGCGGTGGCCGGGATCGTGGCCGTGCGCCGGATCGCGCTCGGCCCGGACGTGCTGCCGGCCGCCGCCGCGCTGTCCCTGCTGCTGGCCTACACGCTGTTCGTCCCCTACGCCGCGCCTCGCTACCTGCTGCCGGTGATCGCCCTGCTGACCCTGCCCGCCGGCCGACGGGATCGCCTGGCTGGTGACCGAACTGCGCTGGCGCCGGCTAGCCGTGGCCGCCGCCTGCGCCTTCCTGCTGGCCGGGGCCGCGGGCCAGCACCTGGTCCGCAGCAGCGAAGCCAACAGCCAGCTCCGGGTCAGGCGGATCTTCATGGAGAAGGCTGACGCGGCCCGCGCGGCCGGGGTCAAGCCGCCGTGTGTCGACGCGTCCACCTCGGTGGCCTACTACCTGGGCTGCGCGGCGCCATGGACCGGGCAGGGGACGAACCAGGTCCTGGCCCATACGCCGGGCGGGTTCAGCGCCTGGGTCCGGGTAGGTGGCCTCGACACCTCGGTCTTCGTGCGGCGGTTACCGAACTGGCGGCGGCGCGCCGGCCTCCCGCTGCCGCCGGGCTAGCGCCGCGCCGGCGGGAGCGGGCTCCCGGGCCGCGCTCCGGGTGTGTGCCAGCGCCAGCGCCCCGCCGGCTACCGCCACGGCGGTGACGGCCAGGCAGGTAACCAGCATGGCGTGCGCGGACAGGCCGGCGAACGCCGCCCGGCCGGCCTGCGCGGGCAGGCTGCCCGTCAGGTTCAGGTACAGCGTGCCGAAGGTCGCCACGCCGATGACCAGGCCGAGCTGGTCGGCCAGTACCGCGAAGCCGGCCATGGCCAGCCAGGGACGGCACCAGCCGGGTAGCCGTGGCCAGTTCAGGCTGATCAGCGCGAAGGCGACCGCGGCCGGGGCGAAGGTCAGCCCGGCCCGCAGCGGCGATTCGCCCAGGCCAGTCTGCAGGTGCAGCGCGAGCGCGAACAAGAACCCGCCGTACACGGTCATGATGACGAACAGCGCCCCGATGCCCGCGCCCAGCCCGGGCTGCCGGAGCAGCCGGCCAGGGACCAGCGGCGATCCGCCGCGGCGGGCCAGCCGCCGCTGGGTCAGCGCGAAGCAGCCGAACAGGACCACGCTGCCGGCCAGGCTGACCCAGCCCCAGGCGGGCCAGTGCTCGGGCTGGCCCAGCACCAGCGGCACGACCAGGGCCAGGACGGCCGGTGACAGGGTGAACACGCCCGCCGGGTCCAGGCCCCGGCGGGCGTCAGGGCGGCCCCCTGGCAGCTTGCGCCACCCGGCCGCCAGCAGCACCGCGCCGATCGGCACGTTGATCAGGAAGGCCGGGCGCCAGGCCGCCCCGAACAGGTTCGCGGTGACCAGCAGCCCGCCGACGACCTGCCCGGCCACGTACCCGCCGGCCAGGACCGCCGCGTACGCGCTCATCGCCCTGGCCCTGGCGCCGCCGTGGTGGGTCCGCTGAATCAGGCTGAGCACTTGCGGGATCATCGCGGCCGCTCCGGCGCCCCGGACGAAGCGCAGCGCGACGAGCGCGCCGGTCGTGCCCGCCAGCCCGCAGCCGAGTGAGGCGAGGGTGAAAACGGCCAGCCCGGCCAGGAACATCTGGCGCGGGCCGAGCAGGTCGCCCAGCCGGGCGCCGGTCACCAGCAGCACCGCGTAGCTGATGACATAGCCCGCGATGACCAGCTGCAGGCCCGCGCCCGAGGCGTGCAGCCCGGTGTGGATGGCCGGGGCGGCCACGTTCACCACCGAGGCATCCAGCACGACCCATGAACCAACCGTCGGCCCCGGGGGCCAGAGCCCCGCGATCTGACCGCCCGCTTCGTCCAAAATCTGTAATATCAGACAGCCTGTTTCCACTAGGACGAATGACCGGGAGGATCAGTGACCACTTCGAACAGGGAATACACGCCCCCCCAGCCGCCCGACCCGTCAGCGGGCGCGGCGGGCAGGACGTACCGGGTCAGGCTTAGCAGGGTGAGCAGCTTTCTCATCGTTACGCAGCAGCGGCACACTGTTCATACCGGAACTCTGGAGCAGTTGGAAACCGCCGCGCGTTCTGCGCGCACGCATAACATGCTCCTGGGCTGGTGGGGGGTTCCGTTCGGGCTGATCTGGACACCGATGGCGATGGCCCGGAACGCTAAGGCGATGAGGCAGGCCCGGGCACTGGCGGCCGCTCCGCCAGCGCCAGGTCCGGCCGTTCCCGGCTGGTCACGCTAGCAAGTCTGGGACGGCTTCATACCCTGGGCAGGCGCTCAGCGCCGCCCTGGATTTCGGGCGCGGTGAGCGGCATCGAGCAGCAGGAATTTCGAACTAGGTGCTGTTGACTACTGTCCAGCACGGCCATGAATTGCGCGGTCAGCACGACGGCCAGGATCAGCCCTGGACTGACCGGCACGGCGTTAACCCGGGCCGGCGCGGGCCGGTCGGGGAATGGATGACCGGGCCATTCGCGCTGACCATGGTGTCTTTCATGACCGCCAGCCTGCCCGCGCGCTGATGCCATTACCAGGAGCCTGCTTATCCTGGTACCAGTGCCACCTGGCACGGCAGGCCGCCGTGGACGATGATGCTGACATGACCACGCTGACCACCGCGGGCGGCCGGATCCGGCGGGCCGAGCTGGCCGCGTTCCTGCGCAGCCGCCGCGAGCGGATCTCGCCGGAGGAAGCCGGGCTGCCCCCTGGTCTGCGGCGCCGCACCGCGGGCCTGCGCCGCGAGGAAGTCGCCCAGCTGTCCGGCGTCGGCGTCACCTGGTACACCTGGCTGGAGCAGGGCCGGCCGACCCGTACCTGAACCGGGCCGACCAGCTGGGCATGCTCGTAGCCCAGCTGCGGGCTGCCTACGGCCGTCATGTCGGCGAGCCGGCCTGGACCAGCTTCGTCCGGCGGCTGCAGGCCGCCAGCGCGGAGTTCGCCCAGCTGTGGGCCCAGCACGAGGTGGCCAGCCTGGCGACGTACCACAAGGTGTTCCGGCATCCGGCGTTTGACCGGCTGGTCATGACGAGCAGCTCGCTGACCGCGCTGGCCGCGCCGGGCACCAGGATGGTCGTCTACCTCCCCGCCGACGAGCCGACCAGCGCCGCGATAGCCAGCCTGATCGCCGGCCAGCACGCCGACGCCGTGTACCCGTGCGCGCCGGGCCATCATCTCCAGCCGCCGGAACCGGCCCTCTCCGCGCGCTAGGCCAGCCCGGCCCGCCCAGCGCAGGCCCGGCCGGCGGCCGCCGCGCCGGGCCGTCCGCCCAGGCCCGCGGTTAGCCCGGCCAGGTGACCGCCCGGACCTGGCACTGGCCTAACCTGTCGGGCATGGCCATCGATCCTTCTGCGCTCCCGCCGGACCCGGGCGAGCCTGACCCGCACACCACCGCAGGCAAGCTCGCCGACCTGAACCGGCGGCGGGCCGAGGCGATCCACGCCGGCTCGGCCCGCGCGATCGAGCGGCAGCACGCCAAGGGCAAGATGACGGCGCGGGAGCGGATCGACGCAGCTGCTCGACCCCGGCTCGTTCACCGAGTTCGACGAGCTGGCCCGGCACCGGGCCACCGACTTCGGGATGACGGCCAACCGGCCTTACGGCGACGGCGTGGTCACCGGCCACGGCACCATCGACGGCCGCCCGGTCTGCGTGTTCAGCCAGGACTTCACCGTCTTCGGCGGCTCGCTGGGCGAGGTCTACGGCGAGAAGATCGTCAAGGTCATGGACCACGCGCTGAAGACGGGCTGCCCGATGATCGGCATCAACGACGGCGGCGGCGCCCGGATCCAGGAAGGCGTGGTCGCGCTCGGGCTGTTCGCCGAGATCTTCTACCGCAACGTGCATCTCCTCCGGCGTGATCCCGCAGATCTCGCTGATCATGGGGCCGTGCGCGGGCGGCGCGGTGTACTCGCCCGCGATCACCGACTTCACCTTGATGGTCGAGGGGATCTCGTACATGTTCATCACCGGGCCTGACGTGATCAAGACGGTGACCGGCGAGGACGTCAGCTTCAGGAGGAACTCGGCGGGGCGCACGCGCACAACGTCCAAGTCCGGCGTCGCGCACTACCAGGCCGCCGACGAGCAGGACTGCCTGGACTTCGCCAGGGAACTGCTGTCCTACCTGCCGTCCAACAACCTGGAAGACCCGCCGGTCCGGCCGGCCCTCGGCGACATCGACCCGCGCGCGATGCTGGAGCTCACCGAAACCGACGCCGAGCTGGACACGCTGATCCCCGACTCCCCCGCCAGCCCTACGACATGCACGCCGTGATCGAGCACGGTGCTGGACGACGAGCGAGTTCCTGGAGATCCACGCCGGCTTCGCGCAGAACATCGTGGTCGGCTTCGGCCGGGTCGAGGTGGCCAGTCGTGGGCGTGGTGGCCAACCAGCCGATGCACTTCGGCCGGCACGCTGGACATCGACGCGTCCGAGAAGGCGGCCCGGTTCGTCCGCACCTGCGACGCGTTCAGCATCCCGGTCCTGACCTTCGTCGACGTGCCCGGCTTCCTGCCCGGCACCGGCCAGGAGTGGGGCGGGATCATCCGCCGCGGCGCGAAGCTGATCTACGCCTACGCCGAGGCGACCGTGCCCAAGATCACCGTCATCACCCGCAAGGCTTACGGCGGCGCCTACGACGTGATGGGCTCCAAGCACCTGGGCGGCGACATCAACCTGGCCTGGCCGACCGCGCAGATCGCGGTGATGGGCGCCGAGGGCGCGGTGGACATCCTGTACCGGCGCGACCTGGCACGGCCGCCGCGAGCCCCGAGGAGCGGGCGCAGCTGCGCGGCTAGCCGGGTCACCGAGTACGAGGACACGCTGTTCAACCCGTACATCGCGGCCGAGCGCGGCTACGTGGACGCCGTCATCCGGCCGGCCGAGACCCGGTCCCAGGTCACCGGGCGCTGCGCGCGCTGCGCACCAAACGGCAGACGCTGCCGCCCAAGAAACACGGGAATATCCCCTGTGTGACCTGGACAGGGCCGTATCGCCAGGCCGCGAGCGACTGCCGGTACTGTTAAGCGACCCATGGGACACGAGCGCTGCGGACCGCACGGTCAGCCACTAGAGTCATGAGTCGTCAGTACTATGACCGAGATCGGCTCGCCGCTGCCGCTCGCTGTCCCGCTACGCCATCATGGTGGACGTCGGGTACATCTACGCATCGGCCGGTGAACTGCTGTTCAGCGCCGGGTCCCGGCGCGAGTACCGGGTCGACGCCGACAAGCTGATCCAGGCCCTGACCAGGCACGCGGAGGACCAGCGTCCGCGGCGAGCTGCTGCGGATCTACTGGTACGACGCGGCCAGGGACCGGGTGCCGACCATCGACCAGCGGGTCATCGCCCAGATGCCCTGGGTCAAGCTGCGGCTCGGCAACCTGAACGCCCGCGGCCAGCAGAAGGGCGTGGACGCCCAGATCCGGGCCGACATGGAGGCGCTGGCCCGGCACCGGGCGATCACCGACGCCGTCCTGGTGGCCGGGGACGAGGACATGGTCCCGGCGGTCGAGGCGGCCCAGGCGTTCGGCGTCCGGGTCCACCTGTGGGGCGTGGAGCCGCCGTACGGCACCAACCAGGCCGAGCGGCTGGTCTGGGAATCCGACACGGTCGACGTGCTGGAACGCGCGTTCGTCGAACCGTACTTCAGCCGCCAGCCGGTCGCCGAGCACCCCTCGCCCGCGGCCGCGGGCGCGCTGGCCCGGTTCAGCCAGGTCGTCTCCGCCAAGCCCAACCCGGCCCAGGTGTTCGGCGACCGGCACGGTGACCGGCACGGCGAGCGGCATGGGCAGAAGTCGCCGGTGCGGCAGCTCAGCCCGGCCGTCGCGGCCAGCTCCCGGCTCGGCCCGGAGCGGGAGCGGGTCGAAGAGGCGGGCGAGCACGTCGCGCAGAAGTGGATCCTGACCCGGGGCGAGGACAACATCCGCGACCTGCTGCCCGGGCCGATCCTGCCGCCAGTCATCGACAAGGAGCTGCTGGTCGACGCCGAGAAGGAACTCGGCCAGTCGCTGCGCGCGTTCCAGGAGGCCAGGGAGTGGCTGCGGGACGCGTTCTGGGCCCGGGTGCACCGGCAGTTCGGCATCGGCATGGGCAAGTCGAGGCGAGACTGACCATGGATGCGCCGACCGGGCCGCCGCCGGTGCTGTCGATCGTCGCGGGCAACCCGACGCCGGAGCAGGTGGCCGCGCTGGTGACCGTGCTGTTCGCCGTGACGGCACCGGCGGGCCCAGCCGGGCCGGCCCGGTTATGCGTTCGGAATGGGCGAGTAAATCCCGGCCGCTGCGGCTGCCGTTGCAGCGCGGCCCTGGCACCTGGCGGGCCAGCGCCAGGCCCTGGTAGCCAGCCGCTAGCCCGGCGGCCGCCGGCCTCAGGGACCGGGGACGTCAAAGCGCGGCTGGGCAGCGAGCAGCCCCGACACGTCGCGGCCCGGCGGCAGGTCCGCGGGCGCGGCGCCGCGCTGGAACAGCCGGCCGCTGGCGGTGCCGCCGATCACCGCCGACTGGCCGCTGACCCGCAGCCAGGAGCCCTCCCGCAGGCCGACCACCGGCACGTCGTTCTCCTGCAGGAACTCCTCGATCCGCTGCTGCCTGGTCTCGCCCTGATGCGTGCTGGCCGGGTCGTGGTCCAGGTAGTGCGGGTTGATCTGGAACGGGATCAGGCCCAGGGCCGCGAACGACCGCGGCTGCACGATCGGCATGTCGTTGGTGGTGCGCAGGCTGGGGCAGGCCACGTTGGTACCCGCGCTCGATCCCAGGTAGGGCAGGCCGGCCCGGGCCGCGGCGGCGATGACCGGCAGCAGGCCGCGGTCCTGCAGCGCCCGCAGCAGCCGGAACGAGTTCCCGCCGCCCACGAACACCGCGTCCGCGGCGGCCACCGCCCCGGCCGGGTCGGGGCTCTGGTGTGCGCCGGTGACCTGTACCGACAGCGGGGCCAGCGCGCGCGCCATGACGCCGGTGTAGCGGTCGGGGTCGGCGGAGGCGAACGGCACGAACAGCAGCCGGCGCCGGTCCGGCCGGAGCAGCCCGGCGATCGCGTCCAGCGCGTGCGCCAGGAACGGCTGGCCGGGGCTGGTGGAGTTGGACAGCAGCATCAGTTCAGGCACGGGTTCTCCGGGCCGTCCGCGAAGATGTCACTCGCGGCACGGTAGCGGACCGTCGGCGGCGGCGCCCGTCCGGGTCGCCGGGCGGGCGCGCCCGTGCGCTGGGGCGGCGGCCTGGCTGCGATTAGACTCCTCGCAGTCGAGAGGAGTCGGTTTCGTGCGCAAGGTCCTTATCGCCAATCGCGGTGAGATCGCCGTCCGGATCGTGCGCGCCTGCCGCGACGCCGGGCTGGCCAGCGTGGCCGTGTACGCCGAGACCGATCTCGACGCGCTGCACGTGACCATGGCCGACGAGGCGTTCGCCCTGGGCGGCGAGAGCGCCGCGGAGAGCTATCTCGATATCAGCAAGATCCTCAAGGTGGCGGCGGAGTCCGGCGCCGACGCCGTTCATCCCGGCTACGGGTTCCTGGCCGAGAACGCGCAGTTCGCGCGGGAGGTGAGCGCGGCCGGCCTGACCTGGATCGGCCCGCCGCCGGAGGCGATCGAGGCGCTGGGCGACAAGGTGCGGGCCCGGCACATCGCCCGGGCGGTCGGCGCCCCGCTGGCCCCGGGTACCGAGGGGCCGGTGTCCGGCGCGGCGCAGGCCGCCGCGTTCGCGGCCGAGTATGGCTTGCCGATCGCCATCAAGGCGGCCTACGGCGGTGGCGGCCGGGGCCTGAAGGTGGCCCGCGGCACCGAGGAGATCGAGAGCCAGTTTGAGTCCGCGGTGCGCGAGGCGGTCGCGGCGTTCGGCCGCGGCGAGTGCTTCGTGGAGCGGTACCTGGACCGGCCACGGCACGTGGAGACCCAGTGCCTGGCGGACCGGCACGGCCAGGTCGTCGTGGTCTCCACCCGGGACTGCTCGCTGCAGCGCCGGCATCAGAAGCTGGTCGAGGAGGCCCCCGCCCCGTTCCTGACTGAGGCCCAGGAGCAGCTGCTGCGCGAGTCGTCCAAGGCGATCTTGCGGGAGGCCGGCTGACGTCGGCGCGGGTACCTGCGAGTTCCTGGTCGGGCTGGACGGCTCGGTCTCGTTCCTGGAGGTGAACACCAGGCTCCAGGTCGAGCACCCGGTAACCGAGGAGGTCAGCGGGATTGACCTGGTGCGGGAGATGTTCCGCATCGCGGATGGCCAGCCGCTGGGCTACGACGACCCGCCGGTGCGCGGGCACTCGATCGAGTTCCGGATCAACGCCGAGGACCCGGGCCGTCACTTCCTGCCCGCGCCGGGGACGATCAGCCGGTGGCGGCCGCCGTCGGGGCCCGGGGTCCGGCTGGATGCGGGTTATGCGGCCGGCCTGACCGTGCCGCAGGCGTTCGACTCGCTGATCGCCAAGCTGATCGTGACCGGGGCCAGCCGGGACCAGGCGCTGGAGCGCTCGCGCCGGGCGCTGGCCGAGTTCGAGGTGGGCGGGATGCCGACGGTGCTGCCGTTCCACCGGGCGGTGGTCCGGCACCCGGCGTTCACCAGCGAGCCGTTCACCGTGCATACCCGGTGGATCGAGACCGAGTTCGACGGCGACCTCCCGCCGTACGCGCCGTCGGACACCGAAGCCGGCCCGGACACGGCCGGCTGGCGGGCGGCGCGGCGGGCGCGGCCCCCGCCGCCAGGCAGCGGTTCACCGTCGAGGTCGGCGGCAAGCGGCTGGAAGTGGTACTCCCGGCCGGGCTGGGTGCTGGCCGCGCGTCCGGCCAGGGCGGGCCGCCGGCCACCGCGGGGCGCGCGCCCAGGTCCCGGCGCCCGGGCAGCGGCCGCCAGGGCAGCGCCGGTCCCGGCGCCGCGGACGGCGACGCGCTGGTCAGCCCGATGCAGGGCACCATCGTCAAGATCGTCGCGCCGGATGGCCAGCAGGTGACGGCGGGCGACCCGGTCGTGGTACTCGAAGCCATGAAAATGGAGCAGCCGCTAATCGCGCACAAGGACGGCACGGTGACCGGCCTGACCGTTCAGGTCGGCCAGACGGTCACCTCCGGCGCCGTCATCTGCCAGCTCAAATCCTGATCGCGGCCCGGGCTTCCCCAGGGCACTGGGTCAGGGGCACTGGGTCAGGGGCACTGGGTCAGGGGCACTGGGTCAGGATGACTCAGCGGTCGGGTCAGCCGACGGGTCGCCGGGAGGATTTCTCGCCGCTGGGCAGCGACGATCCGATCAAGGTCGTGGGCAGCAGCCCGCTCATCATCGTCTCCCCCGTGACCGGCTCGTCGTGCACCGTGCACGAATAGGCGGCGGAGCCGGGCAGGCCGCGATGACCAGCCCGGTTCGCGGCGGCGCGCGGTGCCCGCGATGATGAGGCCATGACGCGGATCGCGGGCGACCCGGGGATCAGGCGGTGGCTGCTTTTCGCGGTCGGATTCCGGCTGCCGGCCGAGAACCGGGACTGGGTCAGGCACGAGCTGACCGACGCCGGCTGGCGCGGGCGCGCGGCGCTGCGGCACCTGGCGGTCATCCTGCCCGTGTGCGCGGTCGTCGCCGCGCTGCTCGAAACGCTCCTGCCCGCCCCGGCCTGGCTCATCCTGATGATGATGCTGCTGATCCTGTCCGGCAGCCTGTTCACGGTCCTGGCCTACGCCGACGACTTCCGCGCGTCCCGGCTGCGCCAGCACGGCCTGGGCGTCCCCGACGACCCCGACCTGGGCCGGCCGTCGCACTGACCGGCTACTCGGCGGGCAGCATGAGCTTGCGGGCGGCCTCGGTCAGGCTGCCCGACAGCGACGGGTACACCGTGAACGTCTGCGCCACCTGATCGACCGTCAGCGCCTGCTCAACCGCCAGCGAAACGCCCAGGATCAGCTCGCTGGCCCGGGGCGCGACCACCACGCCGCCCAGCACCATCCGGCTGTCGGCCCGGGCGAACAGCTTGATGAAGCCGTCCGTGAAGCCCTGCATCTTGGCCCGCGCGTTGGTGGCCAGCGGCAGGTTGACGGCGACCACGTCCGCCGCCTGCGCCGCGGCCCGGTCCGAGATGCCGACCGTGGCGATCTCGGGCTCGGTGAAGATCGTCGCCGCGACGTGGCTGAGCCTGATCGGGTGCACCGCCTCGCCCAGCGCGTGCCACATCGCGATCCGGCCCTGCATGGCCGCCACCGAGGCGAGCATCCACACCCCGGTGCAGTCCCCGGCCGCGTACACCCCGGGCACCGAGGTCCTGGACACCCGGTCGACCGGCACGAAGCCCCGCTCGTCCACCGCGATCCCGGCTTCTTCCAGACCCAGGCCCTTCGTACACGGCTCCATGCCGACGGTCAGCAGGCAATGCGAGCCCCGGACCGCCCGGCCGTCGGCCAGGATCACCTCGACACCGTCGGAGTTCCGCTTGACCTGCGCGGCCCGGGACCGGCTGAGCACGGTCATGCCGCGCCGCCGGAATACCTCTTCCACCACCAGCGCGGCGTCCGCGTCCTCGTGCGGCAGCACCCGGTCCCGCGAGGACACCAGGGTGACCTGCGAGCCCAGCGCCTGATAGGCGCTGGCGAATTCCGCCCCGGTGATGCCCGAGCCGACCACGATGAGTTCCTCGGGCAGTTCGGCCAGGTCATACACCTGGCGGCAGGTCAGCAGCCGCTCCCCGTCCGGTACCGCGCCGGGCAGCATCCGGGGCTGCGCGCCCGTCGCGATCAGCACCGCGTCCGCGCTGATCACCCGGTCCCCCACCGCGACGGTGCGCGGGCCGGCCAGCCGGGCCGCCCCGCAGATGACCTCGACCCCTTCGGCCGCCAGCCGGGTGGCCACGTCCTGCGACTGGGCCCGGGCCAGGGACTTGACCCGGGAATACAGCGCCGGGGCGTCCACCGTCGCGGGTCCCGGTCCGCCCGGCCCGGCTGGCCCGCCCGGCCCGGCTGGCCCGCCCGGCTGCGATCGGCGGCCGCGGCGCGGCGGGCCGCGCCGCTCAGCCTGATTCCCAGGCTCGCGGCCCGGTCCAGCCCCGCCATCAGGCCGGAGGTGGCGATGAGCGTCTTGGACGGCACGCAGTCGGTCAGCACGCACGCGCCGCCGAGCCCGTCCCGCTCCACCACCGTGACCTCAGCACCGAGCTGCGCCGCGACCAGGGCGGCTTCGTAGCCCCCAGGCCCGCCGCCGATGATGGCGATTCTCGCGCGCGGCTGATTCACGGTGCCCCATTCTGTCGTATCGCCCGCCGCCGCTCGCGCCTGGCACCGCCCGGACCCCAGCCCGGACCCGAGCACGGACCCTGAGCCCGGACCGCCAGCCCGGACCGCCAGCCCGGACCCCCAGCCCCGACCCCGGCCCCGGTGCTGAGCCCGGACTGGCACCAGGCCGGGGCCTTGAGCCGGACCCGGCACCCGGCCGGGGCAAGCTGGCCGTCCAAGCTGGCCGGCCTGACCCGGGCTGACCGGCGTACGCGGGCCTGCCCGGGCTCGTACGCTAATGCTCCGTGGCGATATATGCGGCGTACGGCAGCAACATGGACCCGGCGCAGATGGCCGGCCGCTGTCCGCACTCGCCGCAGCGCGGCACCGGCTGGCTGGTCGGCTGGCGGCTGACCTTCGGCGGCGCGGACATCGGCTGGGAAGGCGCGCTCACCACGGTCGTCGAAGATTCCGCGGAACGCGTCTTCGTGGCCCTCTACGACCTGTCGGAGTTCGACGAGCAGTCGCTGGACCGCTGGGACGGCGCGACCCTCGGCTACTACCGCAAGACCAGGGTCCGGGTGAGCACCCCCGACGGCGACGTGGTCGCCTGGATCTACGTGCTGAACGCCTACGAGGGCGGGCTGCCGTCGGCACGCTACCTGGGCATCCTGGCCGAGGCGGCCGAGGTGGCCGGCGCGCCCGCCGAGTACGTCCGGTGGCTGCGCGAACGCCCGTGCGCCACGCTCGGCGGCTAGCCCCGCCCGGCTGACCAACGTCGCGCACCGGCCCGGGCCGGTGAAATCGCGAAAAACCGGCGCTTAACGGATAAGCAGCACGATCGCCAGCGCGAGAGCTGGAATTCCCGCCGCGGCCACGGGCGGCCACGGCCAGCTCCCCGTCCACCCGCCCTCGGCCGCGCCGCGCTGCTTGGCCAGCCGGGACTGCAGGTCGAGCTCGGCGGCGATGTGCTCAACCGCGCTCTGCTTCAGCATCTCCTGCGCTTCCTTGGGCAGCCTGGAGTTGCCCGGCGGCTGGGTCTGGAAGGCCGACCGGCGGACGCGCGGGCCGCGCGGGCCGCGCCTGATCCTGGACCGGCGGCTGGCGTACAAGGCCCAGCTGTGCACGACCTTCTCCTGGTCCGAGCCCGGCGTCAGCGCGCAACGCAACTGCACCGACTCCCCCACGACGACGGACTTGACCGAGCCCCAGGGCAGCCGGTAATCGCGGAACGGGTTCCGCACCGTGACGCCGTCGTCATCGGTGAGCACCCGGGGCCGGAAGCCCAGCGCATAGATCAGCCCGGTGATGAGCGCCAGCACGGCCAGCACGATGGCGGAGTCCCTGTCCCAGCTGCTGAGCGCGAGATCGACCAGGTTGGCCAGCAGGAAGACCAGCCAGGCCCACCAGACGATGACCGGGCCGGGCAGCCGCCAGATCCGGGTGCCGGGCGGACGGGACCAGGGCCGCTTCCAGCCCGCGAACCTGCTGCGCTGCCCCGGGGCCGCACCGCCGGCCGCCGCAGCCCGGGCCGGCCGACCGCCGCCGGGCATGACGCCCGCCTGCGCGCCTGCCTCACCTGCTGCGTTGTCCGGTCCCGCCGGACCCTGCTGTGCCGACACTGTCGCTGATGCTCCATGGCTAGGCCCAGGACGCCTCCGACTAGCGCCCACCCCACTTTACGGGCCGGCGCGTAACAGCGATGTCTCGAATCCGGCGCAGCTCTGGCCCGCGCCCGGCGGCCCGCGCAGCTCCGGCCTAATCCGGCCGGGCAGCCCGGCTGACCCGGGCCGGCCGGGCTGGCTCAGGCTGGGCTGGCTCAGGACCGGGCTGGCTCAGGCCGGGCGGTCAGGCCAGGGCGCCGGGCATCCGCTCCGTCGCGGTCGCGGTCGCGCGGCCCGCGCACATCGCGGTCAGCGCGGTGGCCGCCATCAGCTTGACCCCGATCCCGATGGCCCGTTCGTTGACGTCGAACGTCGGCTGGTGGATGTCGAAGTCGTCGGCCGAGCCCGGGGTGCGGGTGCCCAGCCGGGCCAGCGCGCCGGAGATCGACTCGAGGTACCAGGCGAAGTCCTCGCCGCCCAGGCTCTGCGGGGCCGGAGTGACCGCGTCCGGGCCCAGCACCCGGTCGGCGGCGGCCTCGATCATGGCCGTTGAGACGGTCTCGTTCACGGTCGGCGGCACGTTGCGCTGATAGCTGAGGTCGGCCACCACGCCGTAGGCGCTCGCCACCGACTCGATCAGTGCCTTCAGCAGGTCAGGCGCGGCGTGCCAGGCTTCGTCATCCAGGCACCTGACGGTGCCCTCGACCACCCCGTCGTCCGGGATGGCGTTGGCCGCCGAGCCGGCCATGACCCGGCCCCACACCAGGCTCAGGCTGGAGCGGGGATCCACCCGCCGGGACAGCGCCGCGGGCAGCTCCGTGATGATCTTGCCGAGCGCGTAGACCAGGTCCGCGGTCAGGTGCGGCCGGGCGGTGTGGCCGCCCGGCCCGGTCACCCGGACCGCGATCTTGTCGCAGGCCGCGGTGATCGGCCCGGTCCTGGTCCCGATCTTCCCGACGTCCAGCCGCGGGTCGCAGTGCAGCGCGAAGACCCGGTCCACCGAGGCGATGCCGCCCGCCGACAGCACGTCCAGCGCACCACCCGGCACTTCCTCGGCGGGCTGGAAGATCAGCCGGACCCGGCCGGGCAGCGCTCCCGCGGCCGCCGTCCTGGCCAGGAACAGGCCGGTGCCGAGCAGGACGGCGGTGTGCACGTCGTGCCCGCAGGCGTGGCAGGCGTTGGCCACGGTGGACCGGTACGGCACGTTCTTCTCGTCGCCGATCGGCAGCGCGTCCAGGTCCGCCCGCAGGGCCACCACTGGCTCGGAACCCGACCCGATGTCCACGATGAGCCCGGTGCCCTTGGGCAGGATGGCCGGCCGCAGGCCGGCCGCCTCCAGCCGGAGCTTGACCCGCCGGGTGGTGCGATGCTCGTGGTAGCCGATCTCCGGGTGGGCGTGCAGATCCCGCCGGAAGTCGATGAGCTCGTCCTCATGGCCCGCGAGGAACGCTTCGAGCTCCCCCTCAAGGTCATGCTCCGGCATGCGCCGCCTCCCCCGGGACAACGAAACGATCCTCGGCGAACTCAGTAACCAGCGCGTCAATAACGTCGGTGAGGTCGCCGCCATCGGCGACGACGGCCCGCTGGCGGTCGCAGGAGGAACCGTTCTCAAGCACGTCCGAGACCACGTCGAGTTCATCGGCGCAGCCCAGCCGGCCGGCGACCGGCGCCAGCTCAGCCATCAGCTCGAACAGCTCGTCCCGGATCGGCGCGGTGGTACCGGTGTCGTCGGTGATGACGATCGCGTCCAGCCCGTACCTGGTGGCGCGCCACTTGTTGTCCTTGACTACCCACGCAGCGGGAGTGGGGAGCTTGTAGCCGCGATCAAGCTGGGTGTCGAGCAGTTGCACGAGCGACTGCGAAAGCGCACCGACCATGCCGATCTCGCGGAGGGTGGGGACGCCGTCGAACATCCGGATCTCGACTGTGCCGAAATCCGGGTGCGGACGGATGTCCCACCAGACCTCCTTGATGCTCCGGACGGTCCCGGCGCGAAGCAGCGTGTCCATGTACTCCTCGAACTCACTCCAGCACGCGAGTTGTGGCGGCGGCCCGGATGTGGGCAGCCCGCCGAAGACGACAGACCGGCTCGAAGCGAGCCCCGTGTCATGCCCGCTCCAGAACGGGCTCGACGCGGTCAGCGCCAGGAAATGCGGCAGATATGCGGCAAGGGCGTTCACTATCGGGATCGCCTTGCTGCCGTCGCGTATACCCACATGGACGTGAACACCGAAAGTTTGAATCCTGCGGGCAAGCCACTGCAACTGCTCGACGAGTTCGGCATAGCGCTGAATGGGTGCCGTCTTTGCGTCCCGCCAGTCGCTGACGGGATGCGTTCCTGCACAGGCAAGCATCGTACCGCGAGACTCGGTGATTCGCTCAAGTTGCGCGATTGTCGCAGACAGATCGTCTTTAGCCTCGGAGACCGTGCTGCAGATGCCGGTAACCACCTCGATCGTCGATTGCATCAGCTCGTGCCGAAGCTTGGGAATCTGCCCCGTCTCGCTGAGCCCGGGCAACTCGGCGAGCACATCACGCGCATCCTGGCGCAGCAGCTTGGTCCGGGCGTCGATGAGCTGCAGCTCCCACTCGATTCCCAGCGATGTGCCGCGTGAAGGGTTCCATGTGATGGCCACCGTGAGTCTCCCAGCATCGTCGTCCCGCGCGCCGTGGCGCGCCCGGCAATCGGCGAGCTTGGGGGCCGCTGGGCGGCGGCGCCAGCACCCCTGGCAGGCGGCGGGCGCTGCATCGCGGTTTTCAATGCCGCTGCCGTCTTATCCGCCGCCCTCCGTGTTTCCCGGATGCGGGAACCCCGCGCCGGGACCCGCGGAATGACTAGCACCGAACCCTGCGCTACCGGGGTGTTACCGGGAGCCACACGGTACGTCCCGCCCATAGTCACGACGAATCTGTTTTGCTCAGCCACGGCGTTCCTACCCAGCTAGGAAGGCGGCGACGCCACCCGGATCTACCACCCAGCAGTGATTTGCCCCGCAGCTAGCCGCATGGCTGATTAGTAAACATCGGGCGGCTGGTAGCTGCCCCATTGGTCGCGCAGCGCGGTGCAGACCTCCCCGAGGGTGGCCCGGGCCCGCAGCGCCTCCCGCAGCGGGTAGAGCACGTTATCCGAGCCTGGCCGCCGCCTGCTTCAGGTCATCGATCCGCCTGCTGAGCTCGGCCGCGTCCCGGCCCGAGCGCAGCGCGGCCAGCCGCCGGGCCTGGTCCTGCTCGATCGCCGGGTCGACCCGCAGCGCCTGGTATGGCTCCTCGGCCGCGATCGTGAACGCGTTCACCCCGACGACGATCCGCTGCCGGGTATCGATCTCCCGCGCGACCTGGTAGGCGGACCGCTCGATCTCGGCCTTCTGGAAGCCCTTCTCGATGGCCGCCACCGCGCCGCCCGCGTCCTGCACCGCGGCCATCAGGTCGCGCGCGGCCCGCTCGATGCTGGTGGTCATCGACTCGATCGCATAGGACCCGGCGAACGGGTCCACGGTCGCGGTCACGTCGCTCTCGTGGGCCAGCACCTGCTGGGTCCGCAGCGCGAGCCGGGCCGCCTTCTCGCTCGGCAGCGCGAGCGCCTCGTCATAGGAGTTCGTGTGCAGCGACTGGGTGCCGCCCAGCACGGCGGCCAGCGCCTGCACCGTCACCCGGGCCAGGTTGACCTCGGGCTGCTGGGCGGTCAGCTGGACCCCGGCCGTCTGGGTGTGGAACCGGAGCATCTGCGAGCGCGGATCGGCGGCGCCGAACTCCTCCCGCATGATCTGCGCCCAGATCCTGCGAGCGGCCCGGAACTTGGCGACCTCCTCCAGCAGGGTGGTCCTGGCCACGAAGAAGAACGACAGCCGGGGCGCGAACTCGTCCACCGCGAGCCCGGACGAGATCGCGGCGCGGACATATGCTTTCGCGTTGGCCAGCGTGAACGCGATCTCCTGGACCGGCGTCGCGCCGGCCTCGGCCATGTGGTAGCCGGAAATCGAGATGGTATTCCACCGGGGTATCTCCCGGCGGCAGTAGGCGAAAGTATCAGCGACCAGGCGCAGCGATGGCTCGGGCGGATAGATGTAGGTGCCGCGGGCGATGTATTCCTTCAGGATGTCGTTCTGGATCGTGCCGGTCAGCTGGGCCGCCGGGGTGCCCTGCTCCTCGGCGACCAGCTGGTAGAGCAGCAGCAGGACGGCGGCAGGCGCGTTGATCGTCATCGACACCGAGACCGTGTCCAGACCGATCCCGGCCAGCAGCGCCCGCATGTCATCGATCGAGTCGATCGCCACGCCGACCTTGCCGACCTCGCCCCTGGCCTGCGGCGCGTCGGAGTCGTAGCCCATCTGGGTCGGCAGGTCGAAGGCCACCGACAAGCCGGTGGTACCCGCCTCGATCAGCTGGTGATAGCGCCGGTTGGAGTCGGCGGCGGTGGAGAATCCGGCGTACTGGCGCATCGTCCAGGGCCGGGACACGTACATCTGCGGGTAGATTCCACGGGTGAACGGATACTGGCCTGGCTCGCCCAGATCCCTGGCGACGTCCAAGCCGTTAAGGGACTGCGGCCGGTAAACCGGCTCGATGGGCGTTCCCGACTCAGACTTACGCATCATGGCCCAAGATTATGGCGTGCGCAGTTCCGCGGGTAGGCGAGCATCCCCGTGCATGGTTCTCGGCCTACGTGGGCAAAGTCACACTCAGTAAACATCAGATAGTCAGTGGGTGCCTAGGCTGCCCCCACTGAGTTGACGGCGGAAAGCGCGGGGCGGGCCCGCCGCCGGAGGAGAAACGGAGCACATGAGTTCACCCTTCCGAGGGCGGCCGGCGGCCGCCCTGACCGGCCTCGCTACCACCTTCGCCCTGGCCGTCACCGCGGCGTGCAGCACCGCCGCCGCCGCCCCGCGATCCGCCGGGCGTCACCTGGCGAGCCCGAAATCCGCGCCGGCCAGTCCGGTCGTCGGCGGCGGCCAGCTCAGCGGAACCGGCATTTCGGTCAATTACCCGGCCGGCCGGACCAGGAAGCTGCCCCGGGTGCCCGCCTCCGCGTACGTGATCGCGGACGCGAGCACCGGCCAGGTTCTGGCGGCCAAGGACGCCCACGGCCAGTTCCGGCCGGCCAGCACGCTCAAGATGCTGACCGCGATCACGCTGATCCCGCGGCTGAACCCGGACGCCAGCGTGGTGGCCAGCAAGCGGGCCACCTCGGTCGAGCCGAACGTGGTGGGCCTGATCGCCGGGCACAAGTACAAGGTGGCGGACTTGTTCCGGGCGCTGCTGCTGATCTCGGCCAACGACGCCGCCGTGGCGCTGACCGAGGCCACCGGCTCCTTCGACCGGGGCATGGCGCTGATCAACGCCGAGGCTCACCGGCTGCGGGCTTATGACGTGGTGGCCAAGCAGCCCAACGGGCTGCCCGCGCCCGGCCAGTACGTCTCTGCCTATGACGAGGCCCTGATCGCCCGCCAGGCGCTGAGCATCCCGGCGTTCATGAAGTACGACTCGACCCTGGCCGCCCGGTTTCAGGTGCGCAAGCACAAGTGGGTCACCCTGGTCAACCAGAACACCCTGCTCACCCAGTACCGGGGGGGCATCGGCGGGAAGATCGGCTGGACGGTCAAGTCCAAGGCGACCTACATCGGAATGGCCAGGCGCCACGGCGTGACCCTGATCGTGACCGTGCTGCACTGCGCCCCGTTGCAGGAGATCACCTCGGGCGAGCGCCTGCTGAACTGGGGCTTCGCCATGGCGGGCCAGGTCAAGCCGGTCGGCGTGCTGGTCAAGCCGCTGCCCGCGGTGACCTCAAGCCACGGCGCCCGCAGCCGCCTCGCGGCCGGCCAGGCCGCGAACACGCAGCTGGCCTCCAGCCAGAGCACCGGAGCGCTCCCGGCGGCCCTGATCGCGATAGCCGCCTGCTCGCCGCGGCCGCGGCCGCGACCCTGGGCAAGCTGGCCTGGTCCCGCCGCCGCTCCCCCGGCCCCGACTAGCCCAGCCCGCCGCCCGTCCGTCCCCGACTAGCCCAGCCCCGCCGCCCGTCCGTCCCCCGACTAGCCCAGCCCAGCCCTGATCCAGTGACCCCGCTCCACCTGGCCGTCGGCCCGAGCCAGCATGTCCAAGATCACGGTTATTCGGGTGGGTCCGCGGCCCAGTGAATAACCATGATCATGGGGGCGGGGAGGGGAAGGCGGCCGGGCGGCGGCCGGATATGTGTCGAGTTAGGCGGTTTGCTGGGCTGGACGAGCCGGCCGCTAGATGGCGGGGAGGAAGCCGATCCGGTCGCGGACGGTGGTCATGGTCTGGCGGGCGACCTGGCGCGCCCGGGCGGCCCCGTGGGCCAGCAGCCGGTCCAGCTCGGACTCATCAGCCAGCATCTTCTCGGTCCGCTCCCGGACCGGGGCGAACGCGCCTGCGACCACCTCGGCCAGGTCCTTCTTGAACGCGCCGTAACCCGCCCCGGCATAGCGCTGCTCCAGGTCAGCCACGCTGGCCCCGGACAGCGCCGCGTAGATCCGCAGCAGGTTGGTCACGCCCGGCTTGGCCGCCTCGTCGGCGCGGACCTCGGCCCCGGGGTCGGTCACCGCGCGGGCGATCTTCCGCCGGATCGAGGCCGGGTCCTCCAGCACGTCGATGATCCCCTGCGGGGCCGAGGACGACTTGCTCATCTTGACCGCCGGGTCCTGCAGGTCGGCGATCTTGGCCACCTCGGCCAGGATGTAAGCGGCGGGTACCGTGAAAGTCGGCCCGAGCCTGTGGTTGAACCGCTGGGCCAGGTCCCTGGTCAGCTCCAGGTGCTGGCGCTGGTCCTCGCCGACCGGCACCTGATCGGTCTGGTACAGCAGGATGTCGGCGGCCTGCAGGATCGGGTAGGTGAACAGCCCGACGCTGGCCTGCTCCGCCCCGGAACGCAACGACTTGTCCTTGAACTGCACCATCCGGCTGGCCTCGCCGAACCCGGTCAGGCAGCTCAGCACCCAGGCCAGCTCGGCGTGCTCGGGCACGTGACTTTGCACGAACACGGTGCACCGCTCCGGGTCGAGCCCGGCGCCGAACAACTGCGCGGCGGCCACCCGGGTCCGGCGGCGCAGCACGGCCGGGTCCTGCGGCACCGTGATCGCGTGCAGGTCAACGACGCAGTAGAAGGCGTCGTAGGCGTCCTGCAGCGCCACCCACTGGCGCAGCGCTCCCAGGTAGTTGCCCAGGTGGAACGAGTCAGCCGTGGGCTGGATGCCGGAAAGCACGCGAGGTCGGGCCATGCCGGAATTCTAGTTGGGTCAGCCGGCCGGCGTGCCGTTGCGCACGACCGGCACGATCTCCGGCGCGCCGAGCCGGATCGCGTCGGCGTCCTGGTCGGTGCTCGGCGTCCTGCGAGGCTCGCTCGGCCGCGATCCGGGCCCGGTAGTGCTCGACCTCCCTGCTCGACCTGCCCGGGCCGTCCACCGCATCGGGCCGGCCATCAGCTCGGCGGCCTCCTGCGCGGCCGAGCAGCCCGCGGTCCCAGGTCTCGATCGAGATGTGCGTGCGCCGGGCCAGCACGTCGTCCAGGTGCCGGGCGCCCTCGTGCGAGGCCGCGTAGACGACCTCGGCCCGCAGGTAGTCGTCGGCGCCGGCCAGCGGCTTGCCCAGGGTCGGGTCGGCGGCGATCAGGTCGAGCATCTCGCCGATCAGCGACCCGTACCGGTGCAGCAGGTGCTCGATCCTGGCCACGTGCAGCCCGGACGAGCGGGCCAGCGCGTACCGGGCGTTCCACAGCGCGACGTAGCCCGTCCGCGCCCGACCAGCGGGACCGAGTCGGTGCACGACGGCGCCACCCGGCCGTCCAGGCCGTGCGCGACCGCGTCCACGGCGTCCTTGGCCATCACCCGGTAGGTGGTGTACTTCCCGCCCGCGACCATCACCAGCCCGGGCACCGGATGCGCGACCGATGTGCTCGCGGGACAGCTTGGAGGTGTCGTCGGACTCGCCCGGCCAGCAGCGGCCGCAGCCCGGCGTAGACGCCCTCGACGTCGTCCCTGGTCAGCGGCACGGCGAGGACCGGGTTCACCTGGTCGAGCACGTAGTCGATGTCGGCCCGGCTGGCCGCCGGGTGGGCCTTGTCCAGCGACCAGTCGGTGTCGGTCGTGCCGATGATCCAGTGCCGCCCCCAGGGAATGACGAACAGCACACTGAACGGGGTCCGCAGGATGATCCCGCTCGCCGAGTGGATCCGGTCCCTGGGCACGACCAGGTGCACGCCCTTGGACGCGCGGACGTTGATCACCCCGCGGCCGCCGACCATCGCCTGGATCTCGTCGGTCCACACCCCGGTGGCGTTGACCACCTGCTGGGCCCGGATCTCCAGCTCGGTCCCGGACTCCAGGTCCACCGCACGGACGCCGGTGACCCGCTCGCCTTCGCGCAGGAAGCCGGTCACCTGGGTCCGGGAGGCGGCCTGCGCGCCGTAGCCGGCCGCGGTCCGGACCAGGGTCATCACGTAGCGGGCGTCGTCGACCTGGGCGTCCCAGTACAGCAGCGCGCCGGTGAGCGCCGACCGCTTCAGCGGCCGGCGCGAGCCGCAGCGCCCCGCGCCGGGTCAGCTGCCGGTGCCCGGGCAGGCCCCGGCTCTGGCCGAGCGAGAAACCCAGCACGTCGTAGGCGGTCACGCCGGCGCCGATGTAGGCGCGTTCCCAGACGTGATGGGTGAACGGGAACAGGAACGACACCGGCCGGACCAGGTGCGGCGCGATCCGCTGCAGCAGCAGCGAGCGCTCGCTGAGCGCCTCCCTGACCAGCGCCGAAGTTGAGCTGCTCCAGGTAGCGCAGGCCGCCGTGGATGAGCTTGCTGGACCGCGACGAGGTCCCCGAGGCGAAGTCCCGCGCCTCGACCAGGCCGACGGACAGGCCGCGGGTGGCCGCGTCGAGCGCGACCCCGGCGCCGACCACCCCGCCGCCGACCACCAGCACCTGGTGCTCGGTCGCTGGCCAGCGCGGCCAGCGCCGCCGCCCGCTCGTCGGGCCCGAGCTCGCGGTCGCTCCCGCCCCGGCTATCACAGGCAGCACGCTACCGGCTCGGCCGCCCGCTGGCCGCCTGACAGCGCGGGTGTCCTGGGCCAGCGCCGGCCCGGGTCAATGCGCGTTGCGTCGCGCTCGGCGTCACCACGACCTCGACCCGCTGGAACTCCTTCAGGTCGGAGTAACCGGAGGTGGCCATGGTGCGGCGCAGCGCGCCCATCAGGTTCATCGACCCGTCGGCGACGGTCGACGGCCCGTGCAGGATCTGCTCCAGGGTGCCGATCGTGCCGACCTTGAGCCGGGCGCCGCGCGGCAGCTCGGGGTGGTGCGCCTCGCTCCCCCAGTGGTAGCCCCGGCCCGGCGCCTGGGCGGCCCGGGCGAACGGCGAGCCGACCATCACCGCGTCGGCGCCCAGGGCCAGCGCCTTGGCGATGTCGCCGCTGCGGGTCATCCCGCCGTCCGCGATCACGTGCACGTACCGGCCGCCGGATTCGTCGAGGTAGTCGCGGCGCGCGGCGGCGACGTCGGCGATCGCGGTGGCCATCGGCACGGCGACGCCGAGCACGGCGGCGGTGGTGTGCCCGCTGCCGCCGCCGAAGCCGACCAGCACGCCGGCCGCGCCGGTCCGCATCAGGTGCAGCGCCGCGGTGTAGGTGGCGCAGCCGCCGACGATGACCGGGACGTCGAGCTCGTAGATGAACTGCTTGAGGTTGAGCGGCTCGGCCTGGCCCGAGACGTGCTCGGCCGACACCGTGGTGCCGCGGATCACGAAGATGTCCGCGCCGGCGTCGATGACCGCCTTGTGGTACCGGACCGTCCGCTGCGGCGACAGCCGGGCCGCGGTGATCACCCCGGCGGCCCGGATCTCCTCGATCCGCAGGCCGATCAGCTCTTCCTTGATCGGCTCGGCGTAGATCTCCTGGAGCCGCCGGGTCGCCGCCTCGTCGTCCAGCTCGGCGGCCTCGGCCAGCAGCGGCTCGGGGTCTTCGTACCGGGTCCAGAGCCCTCGAGGTCGAGCACGGCCAGCCCGCCGAGCTTGCCGATCGCGATCGCGGTGCTGCGGCGAGACGACGCTGTCCATCGGCGCGACCACCAGCGGCAGCTCGAACCGGTAGGCGTCGATCTGCCAGGCGATCGAGACCTCCTCGGGGTGGCGGGTCCGCCGGGACGGCACGATGCCGATCTCGTCGAGCGCGTAGGCGCGGCGGCCGCTCTTGCCCCGCCCGATCTCACCACGTCACGTTGCTCTCCCGCCCCTGCTGCTGACGAGCCCGGCATGCCAGGTCACGGCCGGCTCAGTGCCGGCCGCCGTAGTTGGGCGCCTCGGCGACCATCTGGATGTCGTGCGGGTGGCTCTCGGCCAGCCCGGCCCCGGTGATCTGGGTGAACGGCGGCCTGCTGCAGCTCGGCGATGGTCCGCGCGCCGCAGTAGCCCATCGCGGCCCGCAGGCCGCCGATCAGCTGGTCGGCGACCGCGGCCAGCGGGCCGCGGTAGGGCACCTGGCCCTCGATGCCCTCGGGCACCAGCTTGTCCTCGCGCAGCACGTCGTCCTGGAAGTAGCGGTCCTTGGAGAACGAGCCGCCGCGCTCCGGGTTCCGCATCGCGCCGAGCGAGCCCATGCCCCGGTAGAGCTTGTACTGCTTGCCGTTGATGAAGACCATCTCGCCGGGGCCTTCCTCGCAGCCCGGCCAGCAGCCCGCCCAGCATGACCGTGTCCGCGCCGGCCGCGATGGCCTTGGCGATGTCGCCGGAGTACTGCATGCCGCCGTCGCCGATCACCGGCACGCCCGCGGGCCGCGGCCGCCCTGGACGCCTCGTAGATCGCGGTGACCTGCGGCACGCCCGACCCCGGCCACCACCCGGGTGGTGCAGATCGAGCCGGGCCCGACGCCGACCTTGACCGCGTCGGCGCCTGCGTCGACCAGCGCCTGCGCGCCGGCCCTGGTGGCCACGTTGCCGCCGATGACGTCGACCCGGACGTTGGCCTTGACCTGCGCGACCATGTCCAGCACGGCCTGAGCGTGGCCGTGCGCGGTGTCGACGACCAGGAAGTCGGCGCCGGCCTCGACCAGGGCCTGCGCGCGCCGCTTGGCGTCCTCGCCGACGCCGACCGCCGCGCCGACGATCGAGCCGGCCCTCGGCGTCCTTGGTCGCGTGCGGGAACTTCTCGCTCTTGGTGAAGTCCTTGACGGTGATCAGCCCGCGCAGCTGCCCGGACCCGTCGACCAGCGGGAGCTTCTCGATCTTGTTGCGGCTCAGCAGCCGCAGCGCCTCGTCCCGGTCACGCCGACCGGCGCGGTGACCAGCGGCATCGGCGTCATCACCTCGGCGACCCGGCGCCGGTGGTCCGACTCGAACCGGATGTCCCGGTTGGTCACGATGCCGAGCAGCAGGCCGTCCGGCGTCGGTGACCGGCACGCCGGAGATCCGGTACCTGGCGCACAGCCGCTCGACGTCGGCCACCGTGGCGTCCGGCCCGCAGGTCACCGGGTTGGTGATCATGCCGGCCTCGGACCGCTTGACCATGTCGACCTGCTGCGCCTGGTCCTCGACGGACATGTTGCGGTGCAGCACGCCGACGCCGCCCTGGCGGGCCATGGCCACCGCCATCCGGGCCTCGGTGACAGTATCCATCGCGGAGGAGACCAGCGGGACGCGCAGCGTGATCCGGCGGCGTCAGCCGCGCGGTGGTGTCCGCTTCGCTCGGCAAAGTCACCGAGTGGGCGGGCAGCAGCAGCACGTCGTCAAAGGTCAGCGCGGGCGGCGCGAACTTGACCGGGTCGGCCGCGGCCGCGGCCCGGGCGGCGTCGTCGGCAGGCATGTCACCTTCTGCAGGCTGGGTTGTGGGCATGTCTCATCCTAGTGACCGCCGGCCGCGGGCCGGATCGGGTAACCGCAGGCCGCCGCCCACGGGCGTGGCGCTGACGACGGCCGGCCCGGGCGGCCCGGACGCGGGTTCTGGCGAACCCCTATTGCCCCCGGGACAGTCAGCCCGCGCCGCACCCCGGGACACTCAGCCGCGCCGCACCCCGGGACACTCAGCCGCGCCGCACCCCGGGACAGTCAGCCCGCGCCGCACCCCGGGGACACTCAGCCCGCGCCGCACCCCGGGACAGTCAAGCCTTGCCGCACCCCGGGACAGTCAGCCCGCGCCGCACCCCGGGACACTCAAGCCGCGCCGCACCCCGGGAGCCCGCGCCGCACCCAGGGAAAGTCAGCCCGCGCCGCACCCAGGGTTTGTGCCCCCGGAGGGTTGGGCCGCGCCGGGATCCGGGTGACGGGGGACCCGGATCCCGGCGGGCCAGCGGACTGGGTTCCCTACCACGGGGGAGCACGGAACCCAGCTGGGTCAGCGGGCTGGTCATGCGATGTTCTCGGCCAGTGCGATCGCGCGCAGCCGGGCCAGCGCCCGGTGCTGCGCGACCCGGACCGCGCCGGGCGACATGCCGAGCGTGTTCCCGGTCTCCTCGGCGGTCATCCCGGCCAGCACCCGGAGCACGAGCAACTCACGCTGGTGCGCGGGCAGCCGGGCCAGCAGCGCCCTGACCCGCTCGGCTTCGATGTAGGCGACCACCGTCTCCTCGGGGCCGGGCTGGTCGTCGGGGCCGTCTGGCAGGTCCTCGGTGGGGATGGCCAGCCGGGAGGCGTTTCGCATGGCGTCCGCCACCTTGTGGGACGCTATACCAAACACGAATGAGGCGAACGGGCGGCCCATGTCCTGGTAGCGGGGAAGGGCGGACAGCACCGCGATGCACACTTCCTGGGCCACATCGTCGGCTACGTGATAATGGCCGGTGAGCCGGCTGAGCCTGGCCCGGCAGTACCGGACCACCATGGGCCTGATCTGCTCGAGCAGGGACTCGATGGCGGCCGGCTGACCGCCGACCGCGAGCGAGGTCAGATCACGAAGACTAGCCTGGTTCCCCCCGTCTACCTGCAGTTTCACCCTTCCCCCTCCACCAGACGACTGTTGATCTTGGCCTGCTCTCACGAAGTCATGATGCCCAGGAAAGGGGGGGCGGTCACCACCGAAAGAGGAAACAGAAAGGTCACATTGATGTGTCGTCCGGATACACTGAGCTAGCTACATCTACAATGTGTAGCTGCTTAGCTACTGAGAGTAATTAGTAGGTAGCTGACAGCTGGATCAACGCGGAAATGTACTCGCGCGGCGGCCATCACCGCTTGACGGCGGCTGAACCGGCCCATTTCCTGATTGGCACGCGTCGGGCGGCCGGCGCCCGACATGCCGGTGCCCCGGCCCTGCTGAGCAGGGCCGGGGCACCGGGCGGGCTGTGCGGTCAGCGCGCTGACCGGCTGATTCAGCTCAGTGGCCGTGCCCGTGGCCGCCGCCGGCCGCGGGGGCCGCCTCGGGCTCTGGCTTCTCGACCACCAGCACCTCGGTCGTGAGCAGCATGCCTGCGATCGAGGCGGCGTTCTGCACGGCGGACCTGGTCACCTTGACCGGGTCGATGACCCCCTGGGCCATCATGTCGCCGTACTCGCCGGTCGCGGCGTTGTAGCCGTGCCCGGCCGGCAGGTCCGCGACCGCGGCGACGACTACGCCGCCCTCCGCGCCCGCGTTCTGGGCGATCCACCGGCACGGGGCCTGCAGCGCGGACCGCACCACATTGACGCCGGTCAGCTCGTCGCCGCTCTTGCCCAGGTCACCCAGGCTGACCGCGATCTGCACCAGCACGCTGCCGCCGCCGGGGATGATGCCTTCCTCGATCGCCGCCCGGGTGGCCGAGATGGCGTCCTCCAGCCGGTGCTTCTTCTCCTTGAGCTCGACCTCGGTCGGCGCCCCGGCCCGCAGCACGCAGACGCCGCCAGACAGCTTGGCCACCCGCTCCTGGAGCTTCTCCTTGTCCCAGTCGGAGTCGGTCTCCTCGATCTCGTTGCGCAGCTGGCGGACCCGGTCGTCGATCGCGGCCTTGTCCCCGGCGCCGTCGACGATCGTGGTGGTGTCCTTGGTCACCACCACCCGGCGAGCGCGGCCCAGCGCCTCCAGGCCGGTCGACTCCAGCTTCAGGCCCAGCTCCTCGCTGATCACCTCGCCGCCAGTGAGGATGGCCATGTCGCCGAGCATCGCCTTGCGCCGGTCACCGAACCCGGGCGCCTTGACCGCGGCCACGTTCAGCAGCCCGCGGATCTTGTTGACGACCAGGGTGGACAGCGCCTCGCCGTCCACGTCCTCGGCGATGACCAGCAGCGGCTTCTTGGTCTGCGCGATCTTCTCCAGCAGCGGCAGGAAATCGGCCATCGAGGAGATCTTGCTGCCGTGCAGCAGGACGTACACGTCCTCCAGGACCGTCTCCATCCGCTCCGGGTCGGTGACGAAGTAGGCGGAGATGTAGCCCTTGTCGAACTGCATGCCCTCGGTGAACTCAAGCTCGAGGCCCATGGTCGGCGCTTCCTCGACGGTGATCACGCCGTCCTTGCCGACCTTCTCGAAGGCCTCGGCGATGATGTCGCCGATCTTGGCGTCCTGGGCCGAGATCGTGGCGACGTGCGCGATGTCGCTGCGCTCCCCCACGTCCCTGGCCGCCTTGAGCAGGGCCTCTGACACCGCGGCCGCGGCCGCGTCGATGCCGCGCTTGAGCGCCATCGGGTTGGCGCCCGCGGTGACCGAGCGCAGGCCATCGTGCACCATGGCCTGGGCCAGCACGGTCGCCGTGGTCGTGCCGTCACCGGCGACGTCATTGGTCTTGGTGGCGACTTCCTTGGCGAGCTGCGCGCCCAGGTTCTCGTTCGCGTCTTCCAGTTCCACCTCACGGGCGACGGTCACGCCGTCGTTGGTGATGGTGGGCGCGCCCCACTTCTTGTCGATGACCACATTGCGGCCCTTGGGGCCGAGTGTCACCTTGACGGCGTCAGCGAGGCGGTTCACACCGCGCTCGAGCGCACGCCGTGCGTCCTCGTTGAACTCCACGCTCTTGGCCATGAGCACCTCAGGCCTACGTTTCGGAATGAATATGTCTTGCCGTCATGCCACCGCCCCGGCCCGGCCCGGCATTCCCGCAGGTGCTTCCGACGGGACGACGAGCCGATCCGGGGCGGTACGGGTACGACGGTGCGCACCCGTGCGGGCCAGGCCCGCGGCGTACGAACTCGCTACTTCACGATGACGGCGAGCACGTCACGAGCGGAGAGGACGAGATACTCCTCGCCGCTGTACTTCACCTCGGTGCCGCCGTACTTGCTGTACAGGACGATGTCACCGACGCTGACGTCCATCGGGACGCGCTTCGCGCCCGCGTCATCGAATCGGCCCGGGCCGACCGCCAGGACTTCGCCCTCCTGGGGCTTCTCCTTAGCGGTGTCCGGGATCACTAGGCCAGATGCGGTCGTCTGCTCAGCCTCGAGCGGGCGTACCACGATCCGGTCTTCGAGCGGCTTGAGAACAATCTTGGTGGCGGTCGTCACGCTCTGACCTCCCCCTCCGGAAAGGGCTAGCTGAAAGTTACAAGAGAGGGCGACCGTGGCGGCCTGTCGTCGCGGGTGCCAGACCAACCTCGTCGCGTTAGCACTCTACCCTACTGAGTGCCAGTTCTGAACAGTATCCGGCTCAGCTGGCCTCGTCAAACCGGGGTGATGCTGGTCACCGGCAGCGCCGAGTCGGCCGGGAAGTCCAGCGCGGACGGCGGCACCTGCCGGGCCATCAGCTCAGCGCCCAGCGCGGCCACCATCGCACCGTTGTCGGTGCACAGCCCGGGCCGGGGCACCCGCAGCCGGATGCCCGCCGCCGCGCAGCGCTCGGCGGCCAGCGCCCGCAGCCGCGAGTTGGCCGCCACCCCGCCGCCGATCACCAGGTGGCCGACACCGTGGTCGCGGCAGGCCCGGACAGCCTTGGCCGTCAGCACGTCCGCCACCGCCTCCTGGAACGAGGCCGCCACGTCGGCCACCGGCACCGGCTGGCCCGCCCGCTGCCGGGCTTCCACCCAGCGGGCGACCGCCGTCTTCAGCCCGGAGAAGGAGAAATCCAGGCTCTGGTCGCGGTACTTGCCGCGGGGGAACGCGATGGCGCCGGGGTCTCCGGCCACCGCCGCGGCGTCGATCGGCGGCCCGCCAGGGAACGGCAGGCCCAGCAGCCGGGCGACTTTGTCGTAGGCCTCGCCGGCCGCGTCGTCGATGGTCGCGCCGAGCGGGACCAGGTCGGCGGTCAGGTCGGCCGCGAGCAGCAGCGAGGAATGCCCGCCGGAGACCAGCAGCGCGACCACCGGCTCGGGCAGCGGGCCGTGCTCCAGCTGGTCCACCGCGATGTGCGCGGCCAGATGGTTGACGCCGTAGAGCGGCTTGTCCAGGGCCAGCGCGTAGGCCTTGGCCGCGGACACCCCGACCAGCAGCGCGCCGGCCAGCCCGGGGCCGGCGGTCACCGCGATCGCGTCCACGTCCGCGAGCCTGACCCCGGCCGTGGCCAGCGCCCGGTCCACCGCGGGGACCAGCGCCTCCAGGTGCGCCCGGCTGGCCACTTCAGGAACCACGCCGCCGAACCTGGCGTGCTCATCCACGCTGGAGGCGATCGCGTCGGCGAGCAGCTCGGGCCCGCGGACCAGGCCCGCGCCGGTCTCGTCGCAGGAGGTCTCGATGCCCAGGACCAGCGGTGCGGTCATGGTCGCACGCTCCCCGGCCGGGCCCGGCGCCGCATCACCAGGGCGTCGGTGCCCGATGGCTGGTAGTAGCCCTTCCTGACGCCGATCTCGGTGAAGCCGTACTTGCGATAGAGCCGCTGCGCCCTGGCGTTGTCGGTGCGCACCTCGAGGAACACCTCGGCGCAGCCCCGCCGGACGGCCTCGGCCAGCAGCCCGTCCAGCAGCGCGGCGCCGGTGCCCTGCCCCCACCGGTCCAGCGCGACGCCGATGGTCAGCACGTCGGCCTGGACGCCGGCCGCCAGCAGGCCGGCGTAGCCGATGACCGCGCCGTCCTCCTCGGCGACCAGGTAGTGCCGGCTGGCCGGCTGCTGGGCGATCTCCCCCTCCAGCATCGCCCTGGTCCAGGCTTCCTCGCCGAACACCTCATGCTCCAGCCGCAGGACGGCGTCGATGTCGGCCCTGGTCATGCCGCGCAGCGTGACGGTCATCACGGCGTCACCCGCTTGGGCGGGCCGGGCTCGCGCGCGTCGGGTTTGCGGAGGTAGAGCGGCTCGGCCGGGCTGACGGGAGCCCCCCGGCTTATCCGTTCGGCTACTATCCCGGCCAGCTGGGCGGCGGCCGGGTAGCGGGGCGGCAGCGGATCGGCGGTCAGTCCCTGGTACAGCTCGGGGCCCGCCCCGGCCACCGGGTACCCGGCCGGGAGGTCGGCCGGGACGCTGACGCAGGGCCCGGCGATACGCTCGGCGGCCGGCGAGTAGCGCGCCCAGTACAGCTCCCTGCGCCGGGCGTCGGTGGTCACCAGGAACTCCCGGCCGGCCGCCGCGGTGGCGGCCGCCGCGGCCAGCACGTCCAGCGTGCACACCCCGTGCAGCGGGATGCCGAGCGCGCTGGCCAGCACCCGGCCGGTGACCAGCCCGACCCGCAGGCCGGTGTACGGCCCGGGGCCGGTGCCGACCGCGACGGCGGTCAGGTCAGCGTGGCTGGCGCCGCACTCGGCCAGGGCCGCGGCGATCAGCGATGCGAGCAGCTCGCCGGGCCGGCGCGCGTCCAAGGCGGTCCGTTCGGCGACGACGCCCGTGCCGTCGTGAAGGGCGAGCGTCACCGCCGGGGTCGCGGTGTCGAAGGCGAGCAGCAGCACGGTTGCACAGCGTAGATGAGCCGCCGGGCGGCTGGTACCACCCGGCTGACTTAGCGGCCTGCGGGCTCGTGCGCGAGGTCAGGCGAGGAGGCGGCGTTAGCTCGGCCGGGGGCGGGCAGTTCTTTGTCGTCCTCGGTGGCCGTGGCGTGGGGTGGCCGGCCCAGTGCCGCTACCGTGGCGGGCGAGATACCGAGCGCTGGTCAGCTGAGCTGGGCGACGGCCTCGTGCGCGATGGCCAGGGCGCCGGCCTGCAAGGTGGGGACCGACACGGGCCCGTAGCCACTGCTGGCCGAGCTCTCCAGGCCCTGCAAGGTGACCGTGATCACCACGTTGTGGGTCCGGGTCACCACGGTGACGAAGTCGGTCCTGCTGCCCGCGTTGCGCCAGACCTGCAGCGCGCTGAACGCGGTGCTGCCCAGCCCGGCCGGCGCGCCCAGCCTGGCCTGCGGCCGGTGCGCCGACTTGGGCGGGTTCTTCATGGCCTGCAACTCGGTGTTATAAGCGTCGATCGCGCTGAACGTGGCGCTGCCGTTGCCGGTGGCCAGCAGGCTGGGCCCGAAGGCCTGGGTGGTGATCTCCAGCACCCGGTAGACCGGCTTGGCGTCCAGGGTCCAGGTGCACTGGCTCTCGAGCTTCAGCGACTGGGTGATCGCCTTGGTGCGATGGCCGGGCAGGTACTGGCCGAGCGTCGAGGCGCTGACCGCGCTGCAGGCGCTGGGTACCGTCCGGATGTCACCGGACTGGAACGTGGTCACCAGGTCGTTCTGCCCGGACGCGGCCGGGGAATTGCTCTGGAACGGCAGGTGCTTGGTCACCGCCAGCCCCACGACGATCAGGATGACGGTCACGCCCAGGATCCCGTACATCCGGTGCCGGGACCGCCGGGCCCTGGTCGCGGCGGCCCGGCCCAGGCCCGCCCGGCCGGGGTCGGTCTGCGGCCCGGTCTCATCCGGGCGCGGCGGCCGGCGCGCCTTGCCGCCCGGGCCCGCCGGGTAAATGCTCGGCCCGGCCCAGGGCGGCAGATCCTGATCGTCGTCGTAATACGGATCAGGCATGGACCGGTCCCGGCCTGAGCCGCGATACCCGCGCTCGGAACCGGAATCGTCAGAACCGCCGCGCCGGCCGCGTGTGGACAGCCTGGCTGAGCGGCGGGGCGGGGAGCCCTGCTGAGCCACGTCGCGCCTCCGGGGGAAACGGATTGACCGTACGTGACGGCCGCAAGCAGACCTTTCGAACAACGCAGTTTAGTGGCGTGAAGGTCTTACTGGCGGACAGACCGGAACTATGCCTAGGAATGTGCCGGCCGCTGGCCGCATATCGTGATCGCGGTTGTTTGGCGGGGTACGCGCCCTTGACCATGATCATGAAACTGCGGGAGCGGCGTCGCGGATAGCGGATCGCGGGCGGCGGGCCTGCGGTGGCGTGATTACGAGCCGGGGCTGCGCTCGGGCGGGGCGGGAGCGGGCTCGTGCCGGGGCTGGTAGAAAGTCGCGCCGCAGCCCGGCGCCCGGCACGAGACGGTCCGGTGCCCGCTGCCCCTGGACCGCACCGCGCGGGCCGGCCCGCAGCTACAAGGCTGCCAGGACACGATGACCCGGCCCGGACCCCACTGATGGCCGCGCTCGCAGCGAGTCGGGTAGGCCCACCAATCCGGCAGCGGCGCGTCGTTCATCCGACTACTAGAACACGCATTCGATTAAATTGCTAGAGGTAACACGCCAGGTCACAGGGGGTGCGCCGGGGTACTACGGCGGGCTACGGGCGGCCGGGTCCGGCCTAGTGACCGGGCGGGCCAGCCCCGCCGGCCAGCGCGCCGCCGACCCCCGCCCAGCGGCTCCCTGTGCCAGTCAGCCGCACGACCCGCGGCTCGTCGGCCGGCTCGTCCCGGCCCGCATCCGGCGCAGCCCACGGCGGCTCCGCAGCACCCCCCGTCGGGGCAGGCTCCGCCGCACCCCCCGGCGGGGCAGGCCCGGCGGCACCCCCCGGCGGGGCAGGCCCGGCCGCACCGCCCGGCAGGGCAGGCCCGGCGGTACCGCCCGGCGGGCCAGGCTCCGCCGCACCCCCCGGCCGGGCAGGCCCGGCGGCACCGCCCGGCGGAGCTAGGGCGATCTCGATTTCCAGGTAGCTCTGGGCCAGCTCCTCGACCAGGCCCTCGCCCCACTCGACCACCGTCACCGAGCGGTCCAGGTCCGCGTCCAGGTCCAGGTCGTCGACCTCGGCCCGGCTGCCGAGCCGGTAGGCGTCCGCGTGGACCAGCGCGGGCCCGCCATGCTGGGACGGGTGCACCCGGGCGATGACGAAGGTGGGCGAGGTCACCGGGCCGCGAACGCCGAGCCCCTGGCCGATCCCCTGGACCAGCGTGGTCTTACCCGCGCCCAGCGGCCCGGTCAGCACGACCAGGTCACCGGGCCGCAGCAGCCCGGCCAGCCGCTCCCCCAGGCCGCGCATCCTGGCCCCAGTCGGCACCAGGAACTCCGCCCGGCCGGGCGGGCGGGCGCGATCGGCGGCCACGGCTAGGCTGACTGGCCGCGCGGCGCGCGGCGGTCCAGCGCCCGGGTGACCAGGTCGACGATGACCTCGTTGGTGAGGTTCGGGCGCTCCATGATGATCACGTGGCCGGCCCGGGCACCTTGAGCAGCTCGGCGCCGGGTATCGCGGCCGCCAGGCTCTCGCTCTGCTTCAGCGGCACCACCTTGTCCCGCTCCCCCGCGACCACCACCACAGGGACCTGGCCGAGCGCGCGCAGCGCGGTGACCTTGTCGTGCTTCATCAGCGCCAGGTAGAAGTCGGCCACTACCTCGATCGGGGTGGTGCGGATCACCCGCTCCAGGAAGTCCACCAGGGCCGGGCTGACCGCCGGGTCGCCGAAGGCGATGAGCCGGGTGCCGAGGAAGGTGATGTCGCTGGCCGCATTCCGGCCGCGTTCCACGAACGAGGCGCCGCGCTCGCTGGCGGCCCGCAGCACCGGCGGCGCGGCGTGCCGGACCACCGCCCGCAGCGGCGCGGGCAGCCAGATCGTCGGGTCGATCTTCGCCACGGCCGTGGAGACCAGCACGACGCCGATCACCTTGCGGCCGAACAGCTCGGGGTGCTGGTCGGCCAGGGCCATGATGGTCATGCCGCCCATGGAGTGGCCGACCAGCACCACCGGCCCGTCCCCCGGGCAGGTGGCGGTGAGCACCTCATGCAGGTCCAGGCCGAGCTGGTCGATGGTGGCGCGCTCAGGGCTGGACCGGCCGGACCGGCCGTGCCCGCGCTGGTCCCAGAACACCAGCCGGGCCTGATCGGAGAGGTACTTGCGCTGGTAATGCCAGGTGTCCTGGTTCAGCGTGTAGCCGTGGCAGAAGACGATCGTGACGGGCGAGTCGTCGGGCCCGTTGATCTCGGTGTGCAGCCGCACCCCGTCGTCGGCCAGGACGGCGACCTCGCGCCCGCGCAGCTGGCCGAACGGCTCGTCGGCGGCCGGGTCAGGGCGCAGCCGCCGCCGCCCGACCGCGATCTTCTCGACGGCGAGGATGGCGCCTGCCCCGGCCGCAGCGGCCCCAGCGGCCAGCCCAGCCACGCCGGTAATCCGCCGCCACCTGGCCATCAATCCTCCTGTTATCCGGCACCGACGCCGCGTTCCGCCTAGCGGGCCGACCCGGCGGATCCGGCCAGTACGCCAGCCAGGACCGGATCCCAGGTCTCAGTTACTCCACAGTAGCTTCTGGGTAGCCGGCGGCGAACCTGGTCACGATCTCATAGGAAAGCGTCCCGAGCACGTCGGCCCACTCCTGGGCGGTCGGCTCACCGCAGTCCCCCGGCCCGAAGAGCACCGCCACGTCCCCCGGCGCGACCTGCGCGTCGCCAAAGTCCACGACGATCTGGTTCATGCAGACCGTCCCTGAGATCGTCCAGCGCTGACCGCGGACGAGCAGCTGGCCCCGGTCCGACGCGTCCCTGGGCACGCCCTCGGCGTAGCCCAGCGGAATCAGGCCAAGGGTGCTATCGCGGCTGGTCAGATACCGGTGGCCATAGGAGACGCCGGTGCCGGCCGGGACCCGCTTGACGCCGACGAGCCGGGCCCTGACCGTCATGGCCGGCCGGAGCCAGCTGGGCGCGCCGCCGGGCAGGGTGGACAAGCCGACCACCGCGCCGCCGGACCTGACCAGGTCGAACCAGGTGTCCGGCAGGGTCAGCGTGGCCGGGGTATTGGCCAGATGGCGCAGCTGCGGCCGGGCGCCGGCCCGCTCGGCCACGGCCACCGCGTCGCGGAACGCGGCCAGCTGGGCCGCGATGGACGGATGCCCGGGCATATCAGCGCAGGCCAGGTGGGACCAGACGGCGACGATGCGGACGTGGCCCGCGGCTTGCGCGGCCAGCGCGGCGCGGACCACGCTGGGCCACTGCCGCGCGGTCGCCCCGCCCCGGGCCATCCCGGTGTCGATCTTCAGGTGCAGCCGGGCCGGACGGCCGGCCCGCTGCGCGGCCGCCGCCATCTGGCCCACCACCGGCACCGATCCGGCTGACAGGTCGATATCGGCCCTGATGGCCTCCTCGTGCGCCGCGCCAGGTACCTCCAGCAGGCACAGCACCGGCGCGCTGAACCCGGCCGCGCGCAGCGCCAGGGCGTCGCTCACGTGCACCACGCCCAGCCAGTCCGCGCCGCCGGCCAGCGCCGCGGCGGCCGCGGGGATCATGCCGTGGCCATAACCGTCGGCTTTGACGACCGCCATGAACTGCGCGTCACCCACGTGCTTGACCAGTGCTGACACGTTGTCCTTGATCGCGCCCAGGTCAATGAGCGCCTCCTGGTGTCCGTCCATGACTGCCAGTCTGCCAGCGCCGGCCCAGGTAGCGGCCCCAAGCCGGCCGGCCAGGACTCCTGCGACCTGGCTGTTTCCGCGATCCGGGCCGCCGCAGGGCGGGCCGGAACGCTCGCTGGCCCCGGATATGTTGAGACCCAAGGACCTGGACCTGGCCAGCGGGTGCCGGTACCGGCACCCGCTGGTCACTGCTCGAAAGGAAGCACGTCGTTGGCCGACCTCATCCCGCGCCAGGTGCTCTTCGGTAACCCTGAGCGGAGCAGCCCCCGGATATCGCCCGACGGAACCCAGCTGGCCTGGATCGCGCCGCACCAGGACGTCCTGAACGTGTGGACCGCGCCCATCGCCGCGGGCCAGGGGGTGGACTGGGCCGCGGCCCGCGTCGTCACCGACGACACCGACCGCGGTATCAGGACCTACGCCTGGGCGCACGACGGCCGCCACCTGCTCTACGTGCAGGACACCGGCGGTGACGAGAACTGGCGGCTGCACGACGTCGACCTGCAGACGATGCAGCGCCGCGACCTCACCCCGTTCGAGGGCGTCCAGACGCAGCTGATCGCGATGGAGCGCAAGTTCCCGACCGAGATCCTGATCGGGCTCAACCGCGACAACCCCCAGCTGCACGACGTCTACCGGCTGGACCTGATGACCGGGGAGCTGGTCAAGCAGACCGAGAACTTCGGCGTCATCGACTGGCTGGCCGACGCGCAGCTCGTGGTCAGGGCGGCGGCCGCGCCGCAGCCCGATGGCAGCATTAACCTGCTGGTCCGCGATAACGCGGACAGCCAGTGGCGGACGCTGCTGACCGTTCCCTCCGATGACTCGCTGACCACCGACCCGATCGCGTTCAGCGAGGACGGCCGGTCACTTCTGCTGAAGAGCTCGGTCGGGGCGCAGACCGTGCAACTGGTCCGGGTGGACCTGGCCACTGGCGCGAGCGAGGTGCTGGCCAGTGACCCCGAGGCCGACGTGCGGATGGTCTGGATGCACCCCGACACCCGCGAGCCGCAGTTCGTGACCATGCTCAAGGAGCGGTCGGAATATCTCGTCCTGGATCAGGACGTGGCCGATGACCTGACCGCGATCCGGGCCCTGCACCCGGGCGACCCGGTGGTGGAGAACGGCGACGACGCGGACGCGACCTGGCTGGTGGCGTTCACCAACGACTCAGGCCCGGTGACTTACTTCAGTTACGACCGGGCCAGCCGGGCCGGCCAGCAGCTGTTTGAGGCCCGGCCGGAGCTGACCCGGTACGGGCTGGCCGCCATGGAGCCGTTCAGCTTCACGGCCCGCGACGGGCTGACCTTGCACGGCTACCTGACCTTCCCGCCTGGCGCCCCCAGGTCCGGGCTCCCGGCGGTGCTCAACGTGCACGGCGGGCCGTGGGCCCGTGACAGCTGGGGCTTCAACCCCGAGGCGCAGTGGCTGGCCAACCGCGGATACCTGTGCGTCCAGGTCAACTTCCGCGGTTCGACCGGCTACGGGAAGTCGTTCGCCAACGCCGGGGACCGCGAGTGGGGCCACCGGATGCAGGACGACCTGACCGACGCGGTGGCTCACGTGACCAGCCAGGGCTGGGCCGATCCGGCCCGGGTGGCGATCTACGGCGGTTCCTACGGCGGCTATGCGGCGCTGGCCGGCGCGGCGTTCACGCCCGATGTCTACCGCTGCGCGGTGGACATCGTCGGGCCGTCCAACCTGAAGACGCTGATCGAGACCATCCCGCCGTACTGGGCCCCGGTCATCGCCCAGTTCCACCGCCGGGTCGGGAACCCCGAGACCGAAGCTGAGTTCCTGTGGTCCAGGTCCCCCCTGTCGCGGGCGGGCGACATCAGGATTCCGCTGCTGATCGCCCAGGGGGCGAACGACCCGCGGGTGAAGCAGGCCGAGTCGGAGCAGATCGTGAGGGCCCTGAGCGAGGCCGGGATCGAGCACGAGTACCTGCTCTTCCCCGACGAAGGGCACGGCTTCGCCAAGCCGGAGAACCGGCTGCGCTTCTACGCGGCCGCCGAGCAGTTCCTGGCCCGCTACCTCGGCGGCCGCGCCGGGGAGTAACCGGACCGCTGTGCAGGGCGCCGGGAGGCCGGTCCTTTTCTAGAGGCGCTGGATGACCGGTCCCTTCTGGGGGCGCCGGATGACCGGCTCCTTCCAAGGCCCCGCAAGCCGGCGGTCGCGCCCCGCGCCTTGCCCCCCGCGCCTTGCACCCCCGCGCCTTGCCCCCCGCGCCTTGCCCCCCGCGCCTTGCCCCCGCGCCTTGCCCCCGCGCCTTGCCCCCGCGCCTTGCACCCCCGCGCCTTGCCCCCGCGCCTTGCACCCCCGCGCCTTGCCCCCGCGCCTTGCACCCCCGCGCCTTGCCCCCGCGCCTTGCACCCCCGCGCCTTGCACCCCGCGCTGCGCCCCGCGCCTTGCCCCCCGCGCCTTGCGCCCCGCGCCTTGCCCCCCGCGCCTTGCGCCCCGCGCCTTGCCCCCCGCGCCTTGCGCCCCGCGGCCTCGGCTCACGGTCCTCAGCCGCCCCAAGCGCCTCATCTGCAACGCGACCTCGGCTCGTACTCCCGGCTTCCGGACACTTATACCGGATTAGGTACGCCTCCGGTGACTAAATGCCCTGTTTGTCCGCACCAAATCCGGTATAAGTGGGGCGGGCCCGCCGGGCCACGACGGCTGCGGGCGAGGCCGCGGATGGGCCGGTGGTGGTGATGGGACAGGAGTCCGGCATCCAGGCGATGCTGCGCCGGGCAGACGGCCTGGCGACCCGGGCCCAGCTCTAGATCTAGAGGCGCTGGATGACCGGCTCTTTCCAGGGACGCCGGATGGCCGGCCCGGCTAGGGGCGCCAGGTCGTCGGCGCGTGCCGGGAGACCATGCGGATGGCGGCCGGGATCGCGGCGATCAGGTCCGAGGCTCCGATCGGCGCGCCGGCGCTGGCCAGCCCGGCGGGCCGGTCGCCGTTCGGCTCTGACCACACCGGGCGCCGGGCCGCCCGGCCGGCTCTGGTCCTGGGCCGGCTTCAGCCACGGGGCCGGCTTCAGGCATGGGGCCGGTTCCGGCCATGGGGCCGGTTCCGGCCATGGGGCCGGTTCCGGCCATGGGGCCGGTTCCGGCCATGGGCCGGCCCCGTGCACGGGACCGGAACCGGTCACGGGACCGGCTTCGGTTACGGGGCCGGCCGCGGCCAGCCGGGCCGCGATGCCATGCAGGTAGGCGGCTGACGCTGCCGCCAGGGCCGGACTGAGGCCCTGGGCCAGCAGCGCGCCGGCCAGGCCGGACAGCACGTCACCCGACCCGGCCGTGGCCAGCCAGCTGGTCCCGGTCGGGTTCACCAGCACCGGCTCGCGGCCGGACGGGTCGGCGATGACCGTGGTGGAGCCCTTGAGCAGCACGGTCACGCCGAACTCGGCGGCCGCCCTGGTCGCGTAGGCCAGCCGGTGCGCCTCGATGTCGGCCCGGTCCGCGCCGAGCAGCCGGGCCAGCTCGCCGACGTGCGGCGTGATCAGCGTCGGCGCTTCGCGCGGCAGCAGTTCGGGGTGGGCGGCCAGGATGGTGATGCCGTCCGCGTCGACCAGGACCGGGACGCTGCTGGCCAGGACGGCGCTGAGCAGGCTCCGGGCGGACTCGCCGGTGCCCATGCCGGGCCCGGCCGCCCAGGCCTGTACCTGGCCCGCTGCGGCGATGGCCTGGCCCGCCGCTGCCCCCTGGCCCGCGATGGTGATCACGATCTCGGGCCAGTGCTGCCGGGCCACGGCCGCGGCGGCCTCGGCCGAGACCAGCCGGACCATCCCGGCCCCGGCGTGGATGGCGGCGCCGGCCGCCAGGGTGGCGGCGCCGGTGAACCGCTCGCTGCCGGCCGCCAGGCCGAGCACGCCGCGCCGGTACTTGTCTGACTCGGTGCCCGGGTGCGGCAGCGAGACGGCGACATCGGCGGCCTGGAGCGCGGCCACGCTTGGCGGCCCGAGCTGGGCCTCCAGGCCGATGTCGATGAGTTCCACGATCCCGGCCGCGGCCGCGCCGGGGTCGATGAGCAGGCCGGGCTTCAAGGTCCCGAAGCTGACGGTGACCCCGGCCTGTATCGCCGGTCCCGCCACCTCGCCGGTGTCGGCGTCGATCCCGCTGGGCAGGTCGACCGCCACGACCAGGCCCGGGGACCTGGCCGCCTGCGCGGCGAGGGTCGCGGCCGGCTCCCGCAGGCCGCCGCGGCCGCCGATGCCGAGCATCCCGTCGATGATCTGGTGCGCCGCGTCCAGAGCCTGACTGACGCCAGGATCGGCGGCCTCGATCAGCCTGCCTCCCGCGGCCCGCAGTTCGGCGGCGCCGCCCTGGTGGATCCGGTCCGCCACCTGGATGCCGGTCACCACGGCCCCGCGCCGGGCCAGCCGGGCGCCCGCGTACAGCGCGTCCCCGCCGTTGTCGCCGCTGCCGGCCAGCACCACCACCCGGGCCCCGTAGACCCGGCCGAGCAAGTTGGCGCACACCGACGCCAGCCCGGCCGCGGCCCGCTGCATCAGCGCACCCTCCGGTCCCTGGGCCAGCAGCGCGTTCTCGGCCGCGCGGACATCGGCGACCCGGTGCGCGGTCCTCATCGCGGCACCGCCGGCCCGGCAGGCAACGCTGCCGGGCTCGCCGCCGGAGCGGCCGCCGGGGCCGCTCCGGCCTGACTCAGCCGGGTCCGGCCCGCCGGGCCCGGCTGTTCGCTTTCAGCGAACGCCCGCCGGGATCGCGCAGGCCATGGAACAGGGCCGCGGGCGGAGAGTGCCGCACCGCGAGCGCGGGACGAAGCACCGCTGGCGCGAGACCGAGCGAAGCTGGCACGGGACGAAGCGCTCGACGCGCGAGACCAAGCGATTCTGGCACGGCACGAAACGCCGCAGGCACGGCACGAAACGCCGCAGGCACGGCACGAAACGCCGCAGGCACGGCACGAAAAGCCGCAGGCACGGCACGAAAAGCCGCAGGCACGGCACGAAAAGCCGCAGGCACGGGACGAAGCGCCGCAGGCACGGGACGAAGCGCCGCGGGCGCGGGCTGCGACTGGCCGGGAGGTGCGCGCGAGGCCGGTTCTCATCACAGGCCCAGCCTGCCACGCCCAGACCGGCGAGCCGGGCCCGCGCCCGGGGCCTAGCTCGCCCGGTCCAGCCGGGCCAGGCCAGCCGCGACGGTGCGGAGTTCAGACAGGACGAGGGCCACGCTAGGGCGGCGGGCGCTGCCCGGCCGGTAGGCGGCGAAGACCCGGCGCCGGATGCTGACGTCAGCCAGCGGCAGGATCTGCACCCCGGGCGGCGGGCCGGCCAGCCCCAGCCGCGGAATCAGCGCCACCGCGCCCGCAGTCCTGACCGCGGCCAGCACCACGCTGGTCTCGCCGCTGATGTACCGGATGTCCGGCTCGAAACCGGCTTCCCGGCAGGCGGCCCGAATGGCCCGGCCGCAGGTGCCCGCGGCCGGCTCGGCGGCCCAGATCTGATCGGCCAGGTCAGCCAGGGCGACCGGCCCGGTTCGGCCGACCGGAGCGGCCACCATCATCTCCTCGGTCAGCAGGTCGGCCCGGGCCAGGTCGGGGTCCAGCACCCGCTGATCATGGTCGTACTCGTGGGCCACGACCACATCCAGCCCGCCCAGCCGCAGTTCCCGCAGGCCCGTGTCCGGGTCGTGCTCGGTCACGGTGAGCCGCAGCCGCGGATGCGCGACCGCCAGGCGGGTGGCCACCGGCAAGACCAGGGCCTGCGCCACCGATCCGGACGCGGCCAGCCCCAGGTCCCCGCCGATCGTGGCCCGCGAAGTCTCCAGCGCGGCCTGGGCCTCCTCCAGCGCGGCCAGGACTGGCCCGGTCTGCTCGACCAGGGCTTGTCCGGCGAACGTGAGCCTGACCCGCCGTCCCGCCCGCTCAAGCAGTCCCGTCCCGCATTCTCGTTCCAGCACGCTGAGCTGCTGCGAGATGGCTGAAGGGGTGAATCCGAGCGAGGCGGCCGCCGCGGTGATCGTACCGCGCAGTGCTACCTCGCGCAGGATCCGCAACCGCCGGACATCAAGCTCCATGCAGAAAAACTTACCATCATGCTTAGAAGTATTAACTAGACCTAACAAGAGGACATCCGCGACGATAGCCCCATGCGGACAGGCGGGTGCGCGATGACGCGGGCCTTCGATGACACGGGCCTTCGATGACACGGCGCCTTCGATGACACGCGGCCTTCGATGACCGGCGGCGCGCTCGGGCCCGCTGTCACCGGGCTGAGCGTCGGCGTGGCTCTGGCCAGCGCGCCGGGCCCGGTTCAGGCGGTACTCCTGGCCGAGTCGGTCAGCGGCGGGACCCGCCGTGGACTGCTGGCTCAGGCGGGCGCGAACCTGTCCTTGGCCGTGCTGCTGGCAGCACTGGCCCTGGGCCTGTCGGTAGCCGCGCCGACCGGCTGGGTGCTGGCCATCCTGCGGGCCGCAGGAGGCGCGCTGCTGGTGCTGCTGGCCGCCGACGGCTGGCGATCCGCCCGGCCCGCGCCGCCGGGGCCCGCCGCGCTGTCCGTATCGCCCTCGCCCGCGCCTGGTACGCCGACCAGGTCAGGACGCGAGCTGCGGCTGCCTCCGGTCGCGCGCGGGGTCCTGGCCGTCATCGTCAACCCGGGCGCCTGGCTGTTCCTGGGCGCCGTCGCCGCGCCGCTGTTCGCCACGGCCATCCGGCAGGACGGCACGGGCGGGGCGCTGATCGTGGCGCTGGTCATCGTGATCGGTACCGGCAGCGGGGACACCGCCGTGGTCCTGATCGGCGGGCTCGGGGTGCGGCGGGCTGGTCAGCGCGTTCAGCGCTGGGTGCACCGGGCGCTGGCCATGGTGCTGGCGGGCCTGGGCCTGTGGTTCCTGACCGCGGGAACCATATCGCTGCTGCGGCATTAGGTCTCAAGGAGAAGCACATGACCAAACTGGAATTCGGGCTCAGCATCAGCACCTCGGCCGCCCCCGGAGCCGATCCGCTGGCCCTGGCCGTCGCCGCCGAAGAGCTCGGATTCGACTTCGTCTCGGCCTCCGATCATCCCTGCGGTGATCATCCGAGCTACGAGACGACGATCTTGCTGACCTGGATCGCGGCCCGGACCAGCCGGATCCGGATCGCCACTAAGGTGCTGGGCGTGCCTTACCGGCCGCCGCCGATGGTGGCCAAGATGGCCGAGTCGCTGAGCAGGCTCTCGGGCGGGCGGCTGATCCTCGGCCTCGGCGGCGGCCACAGCGAGGATGAGTTCCGCGCGTTCGGGCTGGGCGTGCCCAGCCCGGCCCAGAAGATCCAGGGCCTGGCCGAGGCGATCAGCATCATCAAGGGCCTGTGGGCTGAGCCGAGTTTCACGTTCGCCGGGAGCCGGTATCAGACTCAAGACGCCCAGATCGAGCCGAAGCCCGCCCACTCCATCCCGATCTGGCTCGGCACCTTCGGCCCGCGGGGGCTGGCCCTGACCGGCGCGCTGGCCGACGGCTGGATCCCTTCGCTGGGGTTCGCGCCGCCGGATCGGGCCCGGGTCATGCGCGAGCAGGTGCTGGCCGCCGCCACGCAGGCCGGCCGCCAGCCTGAGGAGATCACCTGCGCCTACCAGATGGAGGTCCAGGTCGGAACCGGGACGGCGGGCCAGGGCGTCGTGTCGGGCCCGCCCGGCGCGGTGGCCGACCAGCTGATCAGTTTTGTCCGGCTGGGCTTCACCACGCTGAACTTGTCCCCGGCCGGGCCGGACGCCGCCGGGCAGGCAGTTTTGCTGGCCCGCGAGGTACTGCCTGCGGTCCGGGCCGCGTTCTGATCACGGGGTCCGGCGGGCCTACTCGACGGTCACGGACTTGGCCAGGTTGCGCGGCTGGTCCACGTCGTGGCCCTTGGCCGTGGCCAGCTCGCAGGCGAACACCTGCAGCGGGACCGTGGCCACCAGCGGCTGCAGCAGCGCGGGCACCCGGGGTATCTCGATCAGCGTGTCAGCGTACGGCGCGACCCGGTCGTCGCCCTCCTCCGCGATCACGATGGTCCTGGCGCCGCGCGCCCTGATCTCCTGGATGTTCGACACGATCTTGTCGTGCAGGACCGAGGATTCCTTCTCCGGCGGGACCACCACCACGACCGGGAGACCCGCCTCAATCAGCGCGATCGGGCCGTGCTTGAGCTCGCCCGCCGCGAAGCCCTCCGCGTGCATATAGGCGAGTTCCTTAAGCTTCAGCGCGCCCTCCAGGGCGACAGGAAAGCCCACGTTCCGGCCCAGGAACAGCACGCAGCGCTCGTCCGCCAGGCTGCGGGCGACCGCGCGCACCGGCTCGATCGTGTCCAGCACCTGATCGACAGCGGCGGGCATCGATTCCAGCCAGTTCATCACGGTGGCCACCTCGCCCTGCGACGCGCTGCCGCGCAACTGCCCCAGGTAGAGCGCGACCAGGTAGAGCGCGACCAGCTGGGTCATGAAGCCCTTGGTCGAGGCGACCGCGATCTCCGGGGCCCGCGTGCGTGTAGACGACGGCGTCGCTCTCGCGCGGGATGGATGAGCCGTTGACGTTGCAGACCGCCACCACCTGGGCGCCTTGCTCCCTGGCGTGCCGCACCGCCATCAGGGTGTCCATCGTCTCGCCCGACTGGGAGATGGCGATGACCAGCGTGGACGGGGTAAGGATCGGGTCGCAGTAGCGGAATTCGCTGGCCAGCTCCACCTCACAGGGGATCTTGGCCCAGTGCTCGATGGCGTACTTGCCGATCAGCCCGGCGTGAAAGGCCGTGCCGCAGCCCACGATAATGATCTTGTCTATTTTGCGCAGTTCGTCGTCGGACAGACGCATCTCATCCAGGGTCAGGAGCCCGTCCCCGGCGGAGCGGCCGAGCAGCGAGTCGGCGATGGCCCGCGGCTGCTCGGCGATCTCCTTGAGCATGAAGTACTCGAAACCGGCCTTCTCGGCGGCGGAAACGTCCCAGTCCACGTGGTAGTCACGCACCTGGGCGGGCTCGCCGTCGAAGCCGGTGACGGTGACCTTGTCGGCGCGCACCTCGACCACCTGGTCCTGGCCGAGCTCCAGCGCGTCCCTGGTGAAGGCGATGAACGCGGCCACGTCGCTGGCCAGAAAGTTCTCGCAGTCACCCCGGCCGACGACCAGCGGCGAGTTCCGGCGCGCCCCGACCACCGCGGCGGGATGCCCTGATGTCCACGGCGACCAGCGTGAACCGCGCCAGCCGCAGGCAGACGCGGCGCATCGCGGCGGCCAGCGACCCGGTCGGCGGCACCCCGGCGCCCGCCGCCGCCATCTGGTCCTCCAGCAGGTGCGCGACGAGCTCGGTGTCGGTTTCCGAGGTGAACGCGTGGCCACGGGCGGCTAGCTCGGCGCGCAGCGCCGCGAAGTTCTCGATGATGCCGTTGTGGACCACGGCCAGGTGACCGCCGCAGTCGGTGTGCGGATGCGCGTTCGGGTCGGTCGGCGGGCCGTGGGTCGCCCACCGGGTGTGACCCAGCCCCACGGTGCCGGGCAGCGGCGGGTGCTCGGCCAGCGCCGAACGCAGGTTCGCCAGCTTGCCCGCCCGTTTGGCCCAGGCCAGCTGGCCGTCGGCCACGACGGCGACCCCAGCTGAGTCATAGCCGCGGTATTCGAGCCTGCTCAGGCCATCGACCACCACGCCCAGCGCTTGCCGGTGGCCGGCGTATCCCACAATTCCGCACATGCCGTCAGGCTAGTGCCTGGCCGCGGGCCGGGCCGCCAATGGAGCCAGGTAAGAACTTTTTCAGCCGCGCGACGGCTCGTACCACTTCGCCGAGCTTGTCAGCATATCTGGTGGGCTTGTCCGGCATCGGTGGATTCAGACCATCACGCGGACGCGGCCTCGGTGCCGCTGGGCCGGACAAGCACCCTGCCCGCATCGCCAAGTTCGGCCTCCGCCGCGGCGACGGCCGCTGCAACGGCGACCGAGGACCTTCGCGCGCTTTGTCGACTCCCGGCACGTTGACCAGGACCTGCGGATAGCGGGTCATGACGCTGACCAGGTCGGCGAGCGGACGACCCTGCCGCGCCATCTCCGCTAGCAGATGCAGGCCGGTCAGCAGCCCGTCGCCAGTGGTCGCGTGGTCGAGCATGACGATGTGCCCCGACTGTTCGCCGCCAATGACGTACTTGCCGTCAAGCATGGCGGCAATCAGGTACCGATCACCAACAGGCGTCTCCACGATGGCGATACCGGCCTCGCGCATCGCGTGCCGGAAGCCGAGATTCGACATCACGGTGGCGACCACAGTGTCGTCGGCCAGCTGGCCCTCGGTCCTGAGCGCGATGGCGAGCACGGCAAGGATCTGGTCCCCGTCGATGACCCGGCCAGCGGCGTCCACAGCCAGGCAGCGATCGGCGTCGCCGTCGTATGCGAGGCCAGCGTCGGCGCCTACTCCGACGACCGCCGCCGATAGGGCCGCCAGGCTCGTCGAGCCGACGCCCTGGTTGATGTTCACCCCGTCGGGATCGGCGCCGATCGCGATGACGTCGGCGCCCGCGCGACGCAGCAGGCTAGGTGCGAAGGCGGCAGCCGCTCCGTGCGCGCAGTCGACGACTACGCGGAGTCCGGCGAGCGGCGCACCGGAACCGCCGTCGTTGTCGGGCAGCGTGCTCAGCAAGTGGGCGATGTAACGCTCGCCCTGATCGACGGCATCGGTGACCCGGCCGAATCCGGCCTCAGGCACGCTGGCGGGTCCGCTGCCGTGCGCGGCCGTGCCATTCTGGCTCGCCAGCCGCGCCTCGATCTCGTCCTCAATGGCGTCGGGCAACTTGACGCCGCCACGCGCAAAGAATTTGATTCCGTTGTCAGGCGCCGGGTTGTGACTTGCTGACAGTACGACGCCGAACTCTGCGTCGAGGGCCGCGGTGAGGTGCGCTACCGCCGGCGTCGGCATGACCCCGAGCCGGACTACGTCAACGCCGCTGGCGGCGAGTCCGGCCACGACCGCTGCTTCCAGGAACTCGCCCGAGGCGCGTGGATCGCGGCCGACGACCGCCAAAGGGCCGCCGCCGGGCTGCGCTTGCCACCGCCACGGCCAGCGCGGCGCGGCCGTCAGTGGCCTGATCGGCCGCGGACCGGGCGGTCAGGTCGCCGTCCGCGGAGCTACCTTCGACGAGCACGCTCGCCGCGACCGACGCCAGACCGGCGCAAGTGCAGCTCACCCCTGCGGCGCCCCTGACGCCGTCCGTACCGAAAGCTGACCCATACCCGCCAAGAACCTCCGTGCCGTCAACAGGCGGCGCGGTTAGCGCTTGGAGTACTGCGGCGCCTTACGGGCCTTCTTGAGGCCCGCCTTCTTGCGCTCGGTGACCCTGGCGTCCCTGGTCAGGAAACCGGCCCGCTTCAGCGTCGGCCGGCTGTCCGGGTCGACCAGCATCAGCGCCCTGGCGATGCCGAGGCGCAGCGCGCCCGGCCTGACCGCTGACGCCGCCGCCGACGATCCGGGCCACCACGTCGAACTGGTCCTCGGCGCCCAGCGTCACGAACGGCTCGCTGATGAGCTGCTGGTGCACCTTGTTCGGGAAGTACTCCTTGAGCGACCGGTCGTTGATCTTCCACTGACCGGTGCCCGGCTGGATGCGGACCCGCGCGATGGCCTCCTTGCGGCGGCCGGTGCCCAGCGCCTTGCCGGTCACGACCGGCTTGCGCGCCGCGGGCTTGGGCTGCTGGTTGTCACCGGTCTGGGTGGTGTACTCGGACAGGTGCTCCTCGGCGGCCGCGTCGGCCTCCGCCGCTCCCGTCTGCCAGCGTGCTCAGTGGACTCGGCCACGTTGTCTTCCTCGTGCTTCCTGCTTGATCTTGCCTGGCTCTGACATCGCGCTAGCTCGGCCGGGCTTGGCGCTGCTGCTCGACCTGCGTAATCTCGAACGGCACTGGCTGCTGCGCCTTGTGCGGGTGCTCGGGCCCCGCGTACACCTTGAGCTTGCGCAGCATCTGCCGGCCGAGGGCGTTCTTCGGGAGCATGCCCTTGACGGCCTTCTCGACCGCGCGCTCCGGGCTCTTGGCCATCAGCTCGGCGTAGGACACCGAGCGCAGGCCGCCCGGGTAGCCGGTGTGCCGGTAGGCGCATCTTGTCCGTGCAGCTTGTTCCCGCTCAGGGCCACCTTGGCGGCGTTGACGATGATGACGAAGTCGCCGGTGTCCACGTGCGGCGCGAAGATCGGCTTGTGCTTGCCGCGCAGCAGCGTCGCCGCCTGGCTCGCGAGCCGACCAAGGACGACGTCAGATGCGTCGATGACGTGCCACTGGTGCTGGATGTCAGCAGCCTTCGGGCTGAAAGTGCGCACAGTCATAAGCCTTCGCGTGTGAGTCCTGAATCCTGGCCCGCGCCGGGGACATAGTCCTGCCCAGGCGCGAGAACCCGCAGGTACCGACCGCCGCGTCACCTGCCCGGGTGACGGGCGGCGCGGGCATGCCAGTACGCATGGACGCCCAAGCAGGATACCGGCCGCTAGGGCGGCGGTCAAAGCGATGCCCGGCCGCCGCTCCCAGCCCATGTCCCTGCCGCCCTCGCCGCGGGCCCTCCCGGCGCCCTCGCGACGGCTCGCTGATGCCGTCCTGGGCGTCCGCCTGATCCGGGCCCGGCCAGGTTACCGGGGGCGATGCGGCCAAGCATCCGACAAAACGACTGACCGGGCTAACTCAAGCCCGCGGGGCGATACGCTCGCCGCATGCGCAACCCGGGTGACAGGCCCGCCGACCGCGCGCCTGGACGGCGCAGGAGCCCGGCTGGCCGGAACGGGGCGTCCGGGCCCGGACCCGACGCCGGCGGCCAGCCCGCTCCGAGCGGCTCAGCGCTCTTCGTCCCCGGCTACTCCGGGCAGGCGGCCACCGGCGAGCACGCCCGGATGGCCAGCTCCGTCGGCCGGCATAGCCAGGTGACCGGCGCCACCACCGGCAAGGGGCCGGTCCGGGGCTTCCCGCCCGCACCCAGGCAGCCGCCGCCGCTGTATCCGCCGGGCCAGTTCTCGGCCTGGAACCGGCCCGCGCGCCCACCGGATGAGGGTTACCAGGGCGCCCGCCGGGCTGATGGGTGGGCCGACCCTGGCGACTATGACCACCGGCCGCAGACCGGCGCCTGGCCAGGCGCTGACTACCTGGATCCGGGCTATGGCGGCGGGGCGGGCCCCGGCGGCGCGGGCTACGCCGACCCGAGTTACTCGGTCCTGGCGGTCAGCGACCCGGCGGCCGACGTCACCTCGACGCAGACCTGGGCGGCTGTGGACGCCGCCGAGCCCTGGCAGGCCGGCCAGGCATCCGGAGACTGGGGCGCCGGCCCCGCGGCGCCGGACTGGGACGCGGGACAGGCACCGCCGGACTGGGACGCCGGGGCGGCGGCCCGGCCCTGGGAGCTGGCACAGCCTGATGTGGCCCAGCCTGGATCCCAGGACGATCGGGACTGGGCGGACCGGTTCGCCGCTCCGCCTGACCCAGGCCGGTCAGTGACCGGGCGGTTCCCGGCCCCCGGCGAGGCGGACTGGAGCGAGGCGGGCTGGAGCAGAGCCAGCGGCCGCCCAGGATCACCCGAAACGGACTGGAGCGGAGCCCGCGGGCCAGCCGGAACCGGGACCGGACTGACCGGGACCGGCCAGTATCCCGGGCCTGCCGATGCGGACTACACCGCCACCGGCCAGTACCCGGGGCCGGCTGACTGGGACCACACCGCCACCGGCCAGTACCCGGGGCCTGCTGACTCGGACCACACCGCCACCGGCCAGTACCCCGCGACCGGGCGGTTCACGGCCCCGGCCGAGGCGGATCGAACCGGAAGAGGGCGGCGCGGCGCGGATCGGGCCGGAGCAGACCGGGCCGGGCCGGACCGAGCCGGGATCGACCGGGCCGGGATCGACCGGGCCGGGACTGACCGCGCCGGTATCGACCGGGCCGCGATCGACCGGGCCGGGGCCGGCCAGCGCGCCGCGGGCCGGGCCGGGACCGGGCGGACCAAGGCCGGGAGAACGGGGCCCGAGCGCCCAGGCACCGAACGGCCAGGCACCGAACGGCACCGGACCGAGCAGACCGGGCCGGGCCGGGCGGGCCAGCTGCGGCCAAGACCGCTGGCGGTCCTGACCCGGCGGCGGGCCGCCCGTCCGCCCGGCAGGCCCAGGCCCAGGCCCGGGCCAGGCGGCGGCGCCGGTCCGGCCGCCTGCTGCTGGCCGCCGGGGTGGCCGTCGTCCTGCTGGCCGGAGCCGCGCCTACTACGTGCTCAGCGGCCACTTCGGGGCCAGTGACACCGCGGATCACCAGCAGTCAACGCAGCTCAACCTGGCCACCACGCCGAGCCCGACGCCCACGCTGGGCCGGTGGGGGCACATCGAGAGCCGCAGCGGCGACCCGGTGCCGCTCAGCCTGGCCGAGCTCTTCCCGGCCAGCTTCACCTCCGCGGGCACCAGCTACGCCAGGACCGTGCAGCGTAAGGGCTCCAACTGCGGCAAGGCCGTCATCGGCTCGAAACTGCAGGCGGCGATCAAGAAGGCCAAGTGCACTCAGGTCATGCGGGCCAGCTATCTGTCCCACGACCACAAGCTGATGGGCACGATCGGGGTGCTGAACCTGGTCAGCGTGACCGCCGCGGAGCGGTCAGGGCACGCGGCCGGAGGTGGTGACTTCATCGCCCAGCTGGCTGCGGCCAAGGGGCCCACTCATCGCCTGACTAAAGGCACCGGCCTGGAGGAGACCGAGGTCAAGGGCCACTACCTGGTCCTGGTCTGGGCCGAGTTCGCCAGCCTGAAGGCGCCCAAGACCAAGGCCCAGCGACTGGAGCTCGAGACATTCTGCAACCGGGTGATCCAGAACACCGCCAACCTGAGCCTGGCCAGCCGCGAGGTCACAGGGAAGCCGCGGACCCCCTGACCCGCCGGGTCAGTGCCGCCCGCGCGGCCAGCTCAGCGTCGGCCGGGTAGCGCACTTCCTCCAGGCACAGGCCATGCGGCGGAACGACCCTGACCGCGGGGTCGCGCACCCCGGCGGCCAGCACCCCGCCCAGCCAGCTGGCGGCCTGCTCCCGTCCCCGACCGACAGCATGGCCCCGGTCAGCGCGCGCACCATGTGGTGGCAGAACGCGTCCGCCACCACGCACGCCACGACCAGGCCGGGCTCGGGCCTGGCCCAGTCCAGCCGGAGCAGCTCGCGCACCGTGGTCGCGCCCGGCCGCTGGCGGCAGAACGCGGCGAAATCCCAGGTACCCAGGCAGGCGCGGGCGGCGGAGTTCATCTGGTCCAGGTCCAGCCCGCGCGGGTGCCACAGGGTGTCGTGACGGCGCAGCGGATCGGCCCGGGCCGGGTCGTCACAGACCCGGTAGGAGTAACGCCGCCAGAGCGCGGAGAACCGCGCGTCGAAGCCGGCTGGCGCCGGGCGCACCGACAGCACCCTGACGTCGGGGGGCAGCAGCCGGGCCAGCCGCCGTCCGGCGGCCGGGCCGGCGCTGCTCCCAGCGCTCCGCCGCGACGTCCAGGTGGGCCGCCTGGCCGCGCGCGTGCACGCCAGCGTCGGTCCGCCCGGCCACCGTCAGCGCGGGCGGCTCGGCCAGGCCAAGCACCCGGGCCAGGGCCTCGGCCACCACCTGCTGCACGGTCCTGAGCCCGGGCTGCGTGCTCCAGCCGTGGAAGCCTGAGCCGTCGTAGGACAGTCCGAGGCGCAGCCGGACAGCTGGCCCCCGGCCGGGAGCTGATTCGCCCGCCAGCGGGGCGCTCAGCGCCGTAGTGGTGTCCTGGCTAGGCCTGGTCGTCCTGGCCGGACTCGTCATCGGAATCCGCGGCCGCTTCGGTGGCGGTCACGTCGGCACTGGCCGCAGCCGACTCCGCCGCCTCGTCCTGCGGAGCCTCGGCCTCGGTATCCGCAGCGGCCGGAGCCTGCGCCGCCTCGGTAGCGGTCGCGGCGGCCCGGCCCCGGCGGGGCCTGCCCGTGGCCGGGCTGGCGGCCGGCTGCGCCCGGCGGGCCCGCCGCCGCCGCGGCTTGGCCTCGGCCTCCTCGCGGACCAGCTCGATCACCGCCAGGGGGGCGTTGTCGCCCTTGCGCGGCCCGATCTTGGTGATCCGGGTGTAGCCGCCCTCGCGGGTGGCGAAGCTCGGCCCGATGTCGGCGAACAGCGAATGGACGACGCTCTTGTCGGTGACCACGGTCAGCACCTGCCGACGAGCGTGCAGGTCACCCCGCTTGGCGAAGGTGATCAGGCGCTCGGCCACCGGCCGCAGCCTGCGCGCCCTGGCTTCGGTCGTGGTGATCTTGCCGTGCTCAAACAGCGCGGTGGCCAGGTTGGCCAGCATGTGCCGCTGATGGGCCGAGCTGCCGCCCATCCGGGCACCCTTGGTGGGCGTGGGCATCGAGAACTTCTCCTTGGTTTGCTACCGGCGGGGGCACGGTGGCCCGTACTTTCGTCAGTATTGCTCGGTTTCGACGTAGCTCTCGTCGTCGTCCGCCCCGTAGCTGTCAGCCGCGGTCCCCGGGTCAAATCCGGGCGGGGAGTCCTTCAGCGCGAGCCCCATGTCAATCAGCTTCTGCTTGACCTCTTCGATCGACTTGGCGCCGAAGTTGCGGATGTCGAGCAGGTCCTGCTCACTGCGGGCCACCAGCTCGCCCACCGTGTGGATGCCCTCGCGCTTGAGGCAGTTGTAGGAGCGGACGGTCAGGTTCAGCTCCTCGATGGGCAGGGCGAGGTCGGCGGCCAGCGCCGCGTCGGTGGGCGACGGGCCGATGTCGATGCCCTCGGCGTCGACATTCAGCTCCCTGGCCAGGCCGAACAGCTCAACCAGGGTCTTGCCCGCACTGGCCACCGCGTCGCGGGGCCGCATGCACGGCTTGGTCTCCACGTCCAGGATGAGCTTGTCGAAGTCAGTCCGCTGCTCGACCCGGGTGGCCTCGACCTTGTAGGTGACCCGCATCACCGGCGAGTAGATGGAGTCGATCGGGATCCGGCCGATCTCCTGGCCCGGCTGCTTGTTCTGCGCCGCCGACACGTAACCGCGGCCACGCTCGACGGTCAGCTCCATCTCCAGCTTGCCCTTGCTGTTCAGCGTGGCGATGTGCAACTCGGGGTTGTGCACCTCCACGCCGGCCGGCGGCGCGATGTCCGCGGCCGTCACCGGGCCCGGCCCCTGCTTGCGCAGGTACATCGGGACCGGCTCGTCGTGCTCGGAGGAGACGACGAGTTCCTTGAGGTTCAGGATGATGTCGGTGACGTCCTCGGCGATCCCTGGCACGGTGGAGAACTCGTGCAGGACACCCTCGATCCTGATGCTGGTCACCGCGGCACCGGGGATAGACGACAGCAGGGTACGCCGGATCGAGTTACCGATCGTGTACCCGAAACCCGGCTCCAGCGGCTCGATCACGAACCTGGACCGGAATTCGTCGACCTGATCCTCAGTGAGGCTCGGGCGCTGGGCGATGAGCATGGCGCTTCCTTTCCGCGAGGCCCGCTATATGACCTCGCGACTTCTGCTGGCGACCCCGTGCCGCCAGCGCCACGGGCCAGCCTGCAGGCTGGCCCGCCAGAAGGTCTTACTTCGAGTAGTACTCGACGATGAGCTGCTCCTGGACCTGGGTATCGATCTGGGCCCTGATCGGCAGCGTGTGCACGAGAATACGCATCTTGTCGGGGATCACTTCGAGCCAGGCAGGCGCCGACCGATCGCCGGCCTCGGCCCGCGCGACCACGAACGGGGTCATCTCGTGAGACTTGGCCCTGATCTCGACGATGTCGCTCTCGCTCACCCGGTATGACGGGATATCGACCTTGTGCCCGTTGACCAGCACGTGGCCGTGGCCGACGAGCTGGCGGGCCATGTCCCTGCTCTTGGCGAAGCCGGCCCGGTAGATCACGTTGTCCAGGCGGCTCTCCAGGATCTGCAGGAGCGCCTCACCGGTCTTACCGCGCTTGCGGGTGGCTTCCTCGTAGTAGTTGTGGAACTGCTTCTCCAGGACGCCGTAGACCCGGCGGGCCTTCTGCTTCTCCCTGACCTGAAGCAGGTACTCGCTTTCCTTGGGCCGGTTCCTGCCGTGCTCGCCCGGCGGGTAAGGCCGGATCTCGATCGGGCACTTGGGCGAGTCGCACTTGGCGCCCTTCAGGAACAGCTTGGTCTTCTCGCGGCGGCACCGCTTGCAGTCCGGGCCGGTGTATCGAGCCATGTTGTCGCTTACTCCTCAGACCCGGCGCCGCTTAGGCGGGCGGCAGCCGTTGTGCGGAACCGGGGTGACGTCCTGAATCGAGCCGACCTCCAGGCCGGTGGCCTGCAGCGAGCGGATCGCGGTCTCCCGGCCTGAGCCGGGGCCCTTGACGAAGACATCTACCTTGCGCATGCCGTGCTCCATCGCCCGGCGCGCGGCCGCCTCGGCGGCCATCTGCGCGGCGTAGGGCGTGGACTTGCGGGAGCCCTTGAAGCCGACCTGGCCAGAGGAGGCCCAGGAGATGACGCTGCCGCCGGGGTCGGTGATGGAGACAATCGTGTTGTTGAACGTGCTCTTGATGTGGGCGTGCCCGTGAGCGATGTTCTTTCGCTCCTTCCGGCGCACTTTCTTGACGCCGGCACGGCTCTTGGGAGGCATCCTGCTCCTCTGCTAGCGGAGGTGGTCGGACCGCGGCAGTGGCCGGCCTCGCCTGCAGGCGAGGCCGGCCCGCGGACTACTTCTTTCCGGCCTTCTTCTTGCCGGCGACGGTCTTCTTCTTGCCCTTGCGCGTGCGGGCATTGGTCTGGGTGCGCTGGCCGTGCACGGGCAGCCCGCGACGATGCCGGATGCCCTGATAGCACCCGATCTCCACCTTGCGGCGGATGTCGGCCTGCACCTCACGGCGCAGGTCACCTTCGACCTTGTAGGTGGCGTCGATCCAGTCCCTCAGCCGGACGAGGTCGTCATCGGTGAGGTCGTGGACGCGGATGTCGGCGCTGACCCCGGTGGCCTTGATGGTCTCCAGGGCCCGGGTGCGGCCGATTCCGTAAACATAAGTAAGTGCGACCTCGAGCCGCTTGTCGCGCGGCAGGTCGACGCCGACGAGGCGTGCCATCCTGGGCAGTTCTCCTTCTGTCTCGGAGGTCCTGCGCACCGCTCCACGGTCCCTGCCCGGACCATAGCCCCGGCCTCCTCCGGGGGTAATCCGCGGCTAGCCGGTGGCCAGCCGCAGATCGCGGCACGTGTCTGACCGTGCTCAGCCCTGGCGCTGCTTGTGCCGGGGATCTGAGCAGATGACCATGACCCGGCCATGCCGGCGAATGATCCGGCACTTGCTGCAGATCTTCTTAACGCTCGGCTTGACCTTCATAATGTTTCTCCTCTGCGCCGGGGGGGTTGTGCTCTCCCGGGGGGACACCCCCCGGGACTCCCCCCGGATGCCATCTGCTCGGGCCGGCGTTCGCCGACCGTCGCAGCTGGCACGGGGTTGCTTGCTGTTGAGTTGCTGGCTGGTGGGTGGTGCTGGTACTGCGGGGGTTACTTGTAGCGGTAGACGATTCGGCCGCGGCTTAGGTCGTAGGGGCTTAGTTCCACGACGACCCGGTCGTCGGGCAGGATCCGGATGTAGTGCATCCGCATCTTCCCGCTGATGTGGGCCAGGACCTTGTGCCCGTTGTCCAGCTCCACCCTGAAGAAGGCATTGGGTAGTGACTCCACGACCGTGCCCTCGATCTCAATGGCGCCGTCTTTCTTGGGCATGTCCTCCGCGCTTCGCTGTCTGTTCGCTGCCTGGCCGGAGCCGGGCGGCTGGTAGTCGGTTATCTAAGGGGCGGTGCTTGTCGTCAGCAGCCCGGCCATTACTGGCCGCGCCACGGCTCATGCAGTCATCGTGGGGCTTCCCCCGCGGCCCGGCTCGTGCTCGCGCACGGCGCTCAAGGCCAGGGCGGCCCGGTAGATGGCTGTCGTCACGGTGCTGGCACGCGCCTTCGCAGGCGCCGACCATAGGCCAGACGACAGCTCATGGGCCGCAGCAGAGTCTACGCGACGCCTGCTGACAATGCGAACCCGGGACGCTTTCCTCCCGCGCTATCTGCTCAACCACCGCGATCGCCGGTTCATTCCCGTTCATTCCGGGCCCTGGCCCGGGCGGCCCGGGCGGGCCGGCTAGCCGGGCCGCCGCTCGTGCCCGGGGCCGCCGGGCGGGGTGTTCATGATCCACCGGCCGAGCAGGACGGCGCCGAGCGGCCCGGCCACCCAGACCGGCCACGGGAAGCCGCTGGCCCCGGCGACCACCCAGATCACCAGGCAGAGCAGGCTCACCGACAGCCATGACCCCCAGGCCGCCAGCCAGGCCGGCGAGAACCGGCCGCGGGGCTCGATGCCGCCGTGGGCGCGCATCAGCGCCCCGCCGACTGAGTCCGCCCCGGCCGTCATCGGCCGGCGCGGCATCGAGGCGTGCGGCAGCCGGTACAAGTCGATGGCCGGCAAGTCCGCCATCAGCGCGTCCAGCTGGCCCAGGGTCTTGGCCTCGTAGGCCCGGTCCAGCCGTTCGTTGAACTCCTCGGCGGTCAGCCGGCCCGCGGCATGATGCTCGCGCAGCAGCGACACCGTCCGATCCCGGTCCTCGTCGGAGGCACGGATCTTAGGGTCAGCCGCCATCAGCTCCTCCTCAGTCCGTCGCGGGCGCTCCGGCCGGCACCGGTACGGCCGCCAGCCGGGCGAAACCGGCCGCGCCGCCGTCCTCGGCGGTAAGCACCCAGGGTCCGTCGGCGGTGATCGCCACCGTGTGCTCGAAATGCGCCGACCAGGTCCCGTCCGCGCTGACGACGGTCCAGCCGTCGTCCAGCAGCCGGGTCTGCCGCCGGCCCAGCACCAGCATCGGCTCGACGGCCAGGGCCATTCCCTCGGCCAGCACCGGCCCCCGGCCCGGCCGGCCGTAGTTGGGCACCGGCGGGTCCATGTGCATCTCGGTGCCGATCCCGTGCCCCACGTACTCCTGCACGATGCCGTAGCCGCCGCCGGCCCGGGCTCGCTGCTCGACCGCGTGGGAGATGTCGGTCAGCCTGCGGCCGGCCTGGGCGCAGGCCAGCCCGGCCCACAGCGCCTGCTCGCAGTCGGTCAGCAGGCTGGTCAGCTCCGGGCCGACCGGGCCGACGCTGACCGTCACGGCCGCGTCGCCGTGCCAGCCGCCGACGATTGCCCCGCAGTCGATCGAGATCAGGTCGCCTGCTGCCAGCCGGGTATCCGGGCTGGGGATGCCGTGCACCACCTGGTCGTTGACCGAGGCACAGATCGTGGCGGGAAAACCCTGATATCCCTTGAACGATGGCTGCGCGCCAGCGTCGCGGATAACCCGGTCAGCGATCGCGTCCAGCTCCGCGGTGCTGATCCCCGGCTCGGCCGAGGCGGCGGCCGCCCGCAGCGCGCGGGCCACCACCAGGCCGGCCTCCCGCATCACGGCCAGCTGGCCGGGCGTCTTGATCTGGATGGGATCTTCCCGTCTCGTCCGCATCGTGCCTCCGGGCTCTTAGTTAGACGTTACCCGCGCGGCGCTGGTCCTGACTCAGCGGTCGAACCGGCGCAGGGCGGTCAGCGCCCGGTCGGTGACCTCTTCCACTGGACCGGTGGCATCGATGCCCAGCAGCGTTCCTTCGTCGGCATAGAACGCGATCAGCGGCTGGGTCTGGACCTGATAGACATCGAGCCGGTGCCTGATGGTCTGCTCCCGGTCATCGTCGCGCTGGAACAGCTCGCCGCCGCAGTCGTCGCACAGTTGCATCCGGGCCGGCGGGTCGAACAGCACATGCCAGACCCGGCCGCAGCGGCGGCAGGTCCGCCGCCCCGACAGCCGCCTGACCACCTCGTCGTCGTCCACGACGAGCTCCATCACGACGTCCAGCTTGACGTCCCACTCAGCCAGCAGTTTCTGCAAGGTCTCGGCCTGCGGCACGTTGCGCGGGAAGCCGTCCAGCAGGAACCCGGCCTGGGCGTCGTCCTCCTGCAGCCTGCTGGACACCATGGCCACCGTGATCTCGTCCGGGACCAGGTCGCCCTTGTCCATGTAGGACTTGGCCAGCCCGGCCCAGCTCGGTCCCCGAGCTGACATTCGACCTGAAAATGTCACCCGTCGAGATCTTCGGGATCGCCAGGTGGGAGGCTATGAACTGGGCCTGAGTCCCTTTGCCCGCACCGGGGGGCCCGACCAGGACGACGCGCACTACCTCAGGAAGCCCTCATAGTTGCGCTGTTGCAACTGGCTTTCAATTTGCTTCACGGTATCGAGGCCCACCCCCACCGCGATGAGGATACTCGTGCCGCCCAGCGGGAACTGCTGGGAGGCGCCGACTAGCCCGATCGCGATCATCGGGATCAGCGCGATCAGCCCCAGGTACACCGAGCCCGGCGCGGTCAGCCTGCTCAGTACGTAGCTCAGGTATTCGGCGGTCGGCCGCCCCGGTCTGATCCCGGGGATGAAGCCGCCGTATTTCTTCATGTTGTCGGCGACTTCGGTGGGATTGAACGTGATCGACACGTAGAAGTAGGTGAAGAACAAGATCAGGACGAAGAACATCGCCATGTAGTACGGGTCGTCCCCGATGATCAGGTGCGCCTCGATCCAGTTCGCCCAGGGCTGCGGCTTGGTCTTGTTCCCGAACAGCTGGGCGGCCAGCTGCGGGATGTACAGCAGCGAGGACGCGAAGATGACCGGGATGACACCCGCCTGGTTCACCTTCAGCGGGATGTAGGTCGACGCCCCGCCGTACATCTTCCGGCCGACCATCCGCTTGGCGTACTGCACCGGGATGCGCCGCTGCGCCTGCTCCATGAACGCCACGAAGGCGATGATGGCCACGCCGACCGCCAGCACCACGCCGAACTCGAACGCGTGCTTCTGCCGGTAGATGGTCAGCATCTCGCCCGGGATGACCGCGATGACCTGGGTGAAGATCATCAGGGACATGCCGTTGCCGACGCCGCGGTCGGTGATCAGCTCGCCCAGCCACATGATGACCGCCGTGCCCGCGGTCATCGTGATGACCATGGTGCTGATCGTGAAGATCGACTGGTTCGGGATCAGGTTGTTGCAGGTCGTGCCGCCGCTGTTGCCGAACAGGTTGCCCGACCTGGCCAGCGCCACGATCCCGGTGGACTGCAGGATGGCCAGGCCGACCGTGAGGTACCGGGTGTACTGGGTGATCTTGGCCTGGCCGCTCTGGCCCTCCTGGCGCAGAGTCTCCAGTCGCGGGATCACCACGGCCAGCAACTGCAGGATGATGCTCGCGGTGATGTACGGCATGATGCCGAGGGCGAACACCGACAACCGCAGCAGCGCGCCGCCGCTGAACAAGTTGACGAGCTGGAACAGGCCCGCCTGCCCGCTGGTGCTCACGGTGTTAAAGCAGGCGCTGACGGCCTTCTCCGAGATCCCCGGGGTCGGCAGCGAGGCGCCGAGCCGGAACATCGCGATAATGAAGATCGTGAACAGCAGCTTCCTGCGCAGGTCGGGGGTCCGGAAGGCCCGGAGGAACGCGGTCAGCATGCGCCGTCCTTGAGTCGAAGGGTCAACGTCATCTGCCGCTCCTGGTCACGGGCGAAATACCCGGTGGCCGCAAGCGCGACATGCACGCCGAAGTCTAACGCGCCGACGGCGGTCCAACAGCCAGGCGTTGCACGAGCGTGACTCTGCGAGCAGGCCATGCCTGGTTTCCTGGCCCGGTCCCGGCCGGACGGCGCTGCGCTCATCTCACAGTTCGGTGACGCTGCCGCCCGCCGCGGTGATCTTCTCCCGGGCCGAGTCCGAGAACGCGTGCGCGGTCACCCGCAGCCCCGCCACGGCGTCGCCGGTGCCGAGCACCTTGACCAGCTCGCCCGGCCGGACCGCGCCCTTGGCCACCAGGTCTTCCGGGGTGACGTCGCCGCCACCGGGGTAGAGCGCGGCCAGCCGGCCGGTGTTGACCACCTGGTAGGTGGTCTTGAACTTCAGGTTCGAGAACCCCTTCATCTTGGGGAGCCTGCGGGTCAGCGGCATCTGGCCGCCCTCGAACCCGGGCGCCACCGAGGTGCGGGCCTTGGTGCCCTTGGTGCCCCGGCCAGCGGTCTTGCCCTTGGACCCCTCACCGCGGCCGACCCGGGTCTTCGCGGTCCTGGCCCCCGGCGCCGGGCGCAGATGGTGGATCTTCAGCCCGGCCCGGCCGCCCGGGGCGTCCTGGCCGTCCTGCGCTGCTGCCATGTCAGTCAACCTCCTCAACGGTGACCAGATGGCGCACCGTGTGGACCATGCCGCGAATCTCCGGCCGGTCCGCCTTCACCACCACGTCTCCGATCTTCCTGAGCCCGAGCGAGCGCAGCGTATCGCGCTGCCCCTGGGTGCCCCCGATCTTGGACTTGGTCTGGGTAACCCGCAACTCTGCCATGTCCTGCTCCCGGTCAGCTGTTCTGCGGCGCCGAGGTGGCGGCCGCCGCGGCCCTGGCCCGCAGCATGGCGGCCGGAGCAACGTGCTCGATCGGCAGCCCGCGGCGGGCCGCGATCTCCTCCGGCCGGTTCAGGCTCTTCAGCGCGGTCACCGTGGCGTGCACCACGTTGATCGGGTTGGACGACCCGAGGGACCGGGACAGCACGTCGTGGATGCCCGCGCACTCCAGCACGGCCCGCACCGGGCCGCCGGCGATGACGCCGGTACCGGGGCTGGCCGGCTTCAGCAGCACCACGCCCGCCGCTTTCTCGCCCTGCACGGTGTGCGGGATCGTGCCGCCGATGCGCGGCACCCGGAAGAAGCTCTTCTTGGCCGCCTCGACGCCCTTGGCGATCGCCGCGGGCACTTCCTTGGCCTTGCCGTACCCCACGCCGACCATGCCGTTGCCGTCGCCCACCACGACCAGCGCGGTGAAGCTGAACCGCCGGCCGCCCTGGACCACCTTGGCCACCCGGTTGATGGTGACCACCCGCTCCAGGTAAGCCGTGCCCTTGTCGGCGGCGCCGCCACGGCGGTCGTCGCGACGGTCACGGCGCTCGCCGCCTCCTGAGCCGCGCCGCGGTGCTCCTGCCATCAGATCTTCCTCTTCTTCTCGTGAGAACCTGTGCGGCCGGTCCGGCCGGGGCGGGCGGTCACAGGACCAGCCCGCCTTCCCGCGCGCCGTCGGCGACGGCGGCGATCCGGCCGTGGTAGGCATGGCCGCCACGGTCGAACACCACGCCGGAGATGCCGGATTTGCCCGCCCGCTCCGCGAGCAGCGCGCCGACCTGCTTGGCCTTCGCGGTCTTGTCCCCAGACACGCCGCGGACGGACTCCTCCAGGGTAGACGCTGATATCAGCGTCCGGCCCGTCACGTCATCGACGAGCTGGGCGAACATATGCCGGCTGGAGCGGCTGACGATCAGCCGCGGCCGGGCGGCTGTGCCGCTGACCTTCTTCCTTACCCTTAGGTGACGCCGGGAGCGCGACGCGGCGCGCGCGCTGGCCCGGCCGGTGATCCGGCCGTGCCCCAGGGTCCTGCTGCCAGCCATTACTTCCCAGCCTTCCCGACCTTGCGGCGGATCTGCTCGCCCTGGTACCGCACGCCCTTGCCCTTGTAAGGGTCGGGCTTGCGGAGCTTACGTATGTTGGCGGCTACCTCGCCCACCTGCTGCTTGTCGATGCCCTCGACCACGAACCTGGTCGGTGTCTCGACCCGGAAGGAGATCCCCTCCGGCGGGTGCACCGGCAGCGGGTGACTGTAGCCCAGCGAGAACTCCAGGTCCTGGCCCTTGGCCTGGACCCGGTAGCCGACGCCGACGATTTCGAGTGTCTTGCGGTAGCCCTCGGTCACCCCGGTCACCATGTTGGCGATCAGCGACCTGGACAAGCCGTGCAGCGCCCTGATCTCGCCCTCGTCGCTGGGCCTGGTCACCGTGATGGTGCCGTCGGCCTGCTTCACCTCGATGGGCGAGGCCACTTCCAGGCTCAGGCTGCCCTTGGGCCCGCGAACCGTGACCGCCTGGCCGTTGATGGTGACATCGACGCCGTTCGGTACCACGACGGGCATCCGTCCGATCCGTGACATCGCGGTCTCCTTACCAGACGTAGGCGAGGACTTCCCCGCCCACGCCCCGCTTGTTCGCCTGCTTGTCCGTCATCAGGCCGCCCGAGGTCGAGATGATGGCCACGCCCAGGCCGCCGAGCACCCGGGGCAGGTTGTCCTTCCTCGCGTACACCCGCAGGCCCGGCTTGGAGACCCGCTTGAGCCCGGCGATCGAGCGCTCCCGGTTCGGCCCGAACTTGAGCGCGACCACGAGGCTCTTGCCGACCTGTGCGTCCTCGACGCGCCATCCGGCGATGTAGCCCTCCTGCTGGAGGATCTCCGCGATATGTACCTTGATCTTGGAATGCGGCATCGTCACGGCGTCGTGATAGGCCGAGTTGGCGTTGCGCAGCCGGGTCAGCATGTCTGCGACCGGGTCGGTCATGGTCATGGCCTGCAGGCCTTCCTCACCGCGGTTTCCCTGGGGACCTACGGCGTGGTCGGTGGGCGCCAGCTGGCGCCCAGATCGGTCTGGGTCGTACGGGCGCAGCCGCGCCCTGGATCAGGGTCAGCCGGCGGTTACCAGCTGGACTTGGTGATGCCGGGCAGCTCGCCGCGGTGCGCCATGGTGCGGAAGCAGATCCGGCACAGCCCGAACCTGCGGTAGACCGCGCGCGGCCGCCCGCACCTGGAGCACCTGGTGTAAGCGCGGACGTGATACTTGGGCGTCCGCTTCGCCTTGGCGATCAGGCTCTTCTTCGCCACTGGTCAGTTCTCCTTGAACGGGAAGCCGAGCCGCCGCAGCAGCGACCGGCCCTCGTCATCGTTGGTCGCGGTGGTGACGATGGTCACGTCCATGCCGCGCTGCCGGTCCACCTGGTCCGGGTTGATCTCGTGGAACATGAGCTGCTCGGTGAGGCCGAAGGTGTAGTTGCCGCGGCCGTCGAACTGCCGGTCAGACAGGCCGCGGAAGTCGCGGATCCGGGGCAGCGCGATCGACAGCAGCCGGTCGCAGAACTCCCACATCCGCACCCCGCGCAGCGTGACGTGGACGCCGATCGGCATGCCTTCCCTGAGCTTGAACTGGGCGACCGACTTACGGGCCCGGGCCACCGCGGGCTTCTGCCCGGTGATGATGGTCAGGTCCTTGACCGCGCCGTCGATCAGCTTGGCGTCCCTGGCGGCCTCGCCGACCCCCATGTTCACCACGATCTTGGTCAGGCCGGGCACCTGCATGACGTTGGCGTAGCCGAACTCCTCGCGGAGCCCGGGCGCGATCTCAGCCAGGTACCGCTCGCGCAGCCGGGGCGGAACGGCAGCCACGGCGGGCGCGGCGGCCGCGCCGTCCGAGCCCGCGGCCCGCGCCCCGCGGGCCTGCGGGTCAGCGCTCTTCGCGCCCCGGCCTGACCTGGCCCCGGCGTCCCGGGCGGGTGCCGCCTGCGTTGTCTTTGCCGCCGCCATCAGATGTCCTTACCGCTGCTGCGGGAGATCCGCACCTTCTTGCCGTCCTCGAGCCGGTAGCCGGCTCGGGTGGGCTTCTTGGTCTCCCCGTCGATTAGCTGCACATTGCTCACGTGGATAAGCGCTTCCTGGTGGACGATGCCGCCCTCCTTGGCGCCCCGCCGGCCCTGGTAGTCAACCTTGGTGTTCTTCTTGATCATGTTGACCCCCTGGACCAGCAGCTTCTGCCGGTCAGGGTAAGCGGCGATGACAGTGCCCTCGCGGCCGTTGTCCCGGCCCGCGATCACCAGCACGTGATCGCCCTTCTTGATCTTCATGCCGCCGCCCGCCCGCTTGGCGTTCCCTTTGGCTAGCGGGTTCTTCTTGCCCATCACAGCACCTCCGGTGCTAGCGAGATGATGCGCATGAACCGCTTCTCCCGCAGCTCGCGGCCGACCGGCCCGAAGATGCGGGTACCGCGCGGATCTCCGCCGTCCCTGATCAGGACCGCTGCGTTCTCATCGAAGCGGATGTAGGAGCCGTCGCCTCTGCGGCGCTCCTTGCGGGTGCGCACCACGACGGCCTTGACCACGTCGCCCTTCTTGACCGCGGCCCCGGGCAAGGCATCCTTGACCGTGGCCACGATGACGTCGCCGATGCCCGCGTATCGCCTGCCCGAGCCGCCGAGCACCCGGATGCACAGGATCTCCTTGGCACCCGTGTTGTCGGCGACCTTGAGCCGCGACTCCTGCTGGATCACGTCAACTCCTGCTTCGTAACGCCAGCCTTTGCGAGGACCAGCGGACTTTCGGTTACTTGGCCTTCTCCAGGATCTGCGCCACACGCCAGCGCTTGGTCGCCGACATCGGCCGGGTCTCCATGAGCAGGACCCGGTCGCCGATGCCGCACGCGTTCTCGCCGTCGTGTGCCTTGTACTTCTTGGTACGGCGGATGACCTTGCCGTACTTAGGGTGCTTCACCCGGTCCTCGACCACGACGACGACGGTCTTGTCCATCTTGTCGCTGACCACCAGGCCCTCGCGGACCTTGCGGTAGCCGCGGGCGGCGGTGGTGCCGGTCACCTCGTCACTCATCTTCGTCGGTCTCCTCTGCCACGGTCACGATGCCAAGCTCACGCTCCCGCTTGACGGTGTAGATGCGGGCGATCTCCTTGCGCACCGCCCGCAGCCGCCCGTGGCTTTCCAGCTGGCCGGTGGCCGCCTGGAAGCGGAGGTTGAACAGCTCGATCTTCGCCTCGGCCAGCTTGCCGTCGAGCTCTTCCTCGGTTGAGGCCCGCAGATCGGCTGCGGCCAGCGCCTTCACCATCCCGCCTCACTGACCTCTCGCTCGTCTCGCCGGCTCATCCCGCCTCACTCATCTCACGCTTGACGAACCTGGCCCCGCATGAGCAGAGCATCGGCAGCTTGTCCGGCTCATCCTGCCTCACTCATTTCTCGTTTCACGAACCGGCACTTCATCGGCAGCTTGTGCATCGCCCGGCGGAGCGCCTCCCTGGCCACCTGCTCGGTCACGCCGGACAGCTCGAACATGACCCGCCCCGGCTTCACGTTGGCCACCCACCATTCGGGTGCGCCCTTGCCCGAGCCCATCCGGGTCTCGGCGGGCTTCTTGGTCAGCGGGCGGTCCGGGTAGATGGTGATCCACACCTTGCCGCCCCGGCGGATGTGCCGCGTCATCGCGATACGAGCCGCCTCAATCTGCCGGTTGGTCACGTAGGAATGCTCGACGGCCTGGATGCCGTACTCGCCGAAAGTGACCCGGGTGCCGCCCTTGGCGGCGCCGTGCCGGTCCGGCCGGTGCTGCTTGCGGTGCTTGACCCGCCGCGGAATAAGCACGTCTCAGCCCTCCTCGCCCGTGCTGGCGGCCGCTCCGGCCGGGGCAGCCTGAGCCGCCTCGGGGGTCTCGGCCGCGCGCTCGCCCTGGCCGCCGCCGGGCCGGTCGCCGAAGTCCGCGCCGCCGGGGCGGCGGCGCCGCTGCTGCGGAGGCCGGCCGGGCCGCTGGCCCGCGCGCAGGGCCGCGGCCGCGGCCTCGCGCTCGGCCCTGGTCTGCGGGGCCTCGCCCCGGTAGATCCAGACCTTCACGCCGATCCGGCCGAAGGTGGTCCTGGCCTCGTAGAAGCCGTAGTCGATGTCGGCGCGGAGCGTGTGCAGCGGCACCCGGCCCTCGCGGTAGAACTCCGACCGCGACATTTCCGCGCCGCCCAGGCGGCCCGCGCACTGGACCCTGATGCCCTTGGCGCCGCCCTTCATGGCGGTCTGCATCGCCTTGCGCATCGCGCGCCGGAACGAGACCCGGCTGGACAGCTGCTCGGCCACGCCCTGGGCGACCAGCTGGGCGTCCACCTCGGGGTTCTTGACCTCGAGAATGTTCAGCTGGATCTGCTTGCTGGTCAGCTTCTCCAGGTCACCGCGGATCCGGTCGGCCTCGGCGCCGCGCCGGCCGATCACGATGCCGGGCCTGGCGGTGTGGATGTCGACCCGCACCCGGTCCCTGGTCCGCTCGATCTCGACCTTGGAGATGCCCGCGCGCTCCATGCCGCGCTGCAGCATCCGGCGGATGGCGACGTCTTCCGCGACGTAGTCCTTGTACAGCTTGTCGGCGTACCACCGGCTCTTGAAGTCGGTGGTGATGCCGAGCCGGAACCCGTGCGGGTTCACTTTCTGGCCCACTAGCGGGTCCTCTCCTTGCGCCCGTCGGAAACGACGACCGTGATGTGGCTGGTGCGCTTGTTGATCCGGTAGCCGCGGCCCTGCGCGCGGGGCCGGAACCGCTTCAGCGTCGGCCCCTCGTCCACCCAGGCCCGGCTCACCACAAGCGAGCTGGCGTCGAGCTGCGCCGTGTGCCCGGCGTTCGCGATCGCGCTGGCCAGCACCTTGCCGACCGGGTCGCTGGCCGACTGCGGCGCGAAGGTCAGCGCTGCCTGTGCCTGGTCAGCAGGCATCCCGCGGATCAGGTCCACCACCCGGCGGGCCTTGCGCGGCGTGACGCGCACGTACCGCGCCTTTGCCCTAGCTTCCATCGCCTAGCTCTCTCGCTCTCTCGATCTTTCAGATCCGCCCAGCCAGCCCAGCGCGCTAGCGCCGGCTCCGCCGGTCGTCCCTGACGTGACTGCGGAATGTGCGGGTCGGCGCGAACTCGCCGAGCTTGTGCCCGACCATCGACTCGGTAATGAACACCGGCACGTGCTTGCGCCCGTCGTGCACGGCAATCGTGTGGCCCAGCATCGCCGGGACGATCATCGAGCGGCGGGACCAGGTCTTGATCACGTTCTTGGTGCCCTTGTCGTTCTGGAGATCCACCTTCTTGATCAGGTGGTCATCCACGAAAGGGCCCTTCTTCAGGCTACGAGGCATCGTGAGGTGCTCCTACCGCTTCTTCTTGCTGCGCCGGCGGGTGATCAGCCGGTCACTGGGCTTGTGGGCCTTCCTGGTGCGTCCCTCGGGCTTGCCCCACGGGCTGACCGGGTGCCGTCCGCCGGAGCTCTTGCCCTCGCCGCCGCCGAGCGGGTGGTCGATCGGGTTCATCGCGACGCCGCGGACCGACGGGCGGCGGCCCTTCCACCGGTTCCGGCCGGCCTTGCCGAGCTTGATGTTGCCCTGCTCGGCGTTGCCGACCTCGCCGATGGTGGCCCGGCAGGCCGCGTCGACCAGCCGGATCTCGCCCGATGGCATCCGCAGCGTGGCCCGGGAGCCTTCCCTGGCCAGCAGCTGGACGCCGGACCCGGCCGAGCGCGCGATCTTCGCCCCGCCGCCGGGGCGCAGCTCGATCGCGTGCACCACGGTGCCGGTCGGGATGTTGCGCAGCGGCAGGCAGTTGCCCGCCCTGATGTCCGCGCCGACCCCGTTCTCAATCCGGTCGCCCTGGCTCAGGCCCTGCGGGGCGAGGATGTAGCGCTTCTCGCCGTCGGCGTAGTGCAGCAGCGCGATCCTGGCGGTGCGGTTCGGGTCGTACTCGATGTGCGCCACCTTGGCCGGGACGCCGTCCTTGTCGGCCCGGCGGAAGTCGATCAGCCGGTAGGCCCGCTTGTGCCCGCCGCCCTGGTGCCGCGCGGTGATCCGGCCGTGCACGTTCCGGCCGCCCTGCGAGGTCAGCGGGCGTACCAGCGACTTCTCCGGCTCGCTGCGAGTGACCTCGGAGAAGTCGGCGCCGCTGGCCCCCCGTCGGCCCGGGGTGGTCGGCTTGTACTTGCGGATAGCCATTGTGCTTAAGCTCCTATGCTGGCGCGGCTAGCTGACCGGGCCGAAGACGTCGATCCGTTCCCCTTCGGCCAGGCTGACGATGGCCCGCTTGGTGTCCGGCCGCTTACCCCAGCCGAACCGGGTCCGGCGCCGCTTGCCCGGCCGGTTGATCGTGTTGACCCCGGTGACCCGGACGCCGAAGACCGCCTCGACCGCCTGCCGGATCTGGGTCTTGTTGCACCCCGGGGCGACGATGAAGGTGTACTTGCCGTCGTCGGCCAGCCGGTAGCTCTTCTCCGAGATGACCGGCCGGACCAGGACGTCCCGCGGGTTGGCGATCTTGCTCACGACTGGCTCTCTTCCTGCTGGCTGGCTGGGCCGGCCCCGGGCCGCGCCACGAAGTCGGCCAGCGCCGCCTCGGTGAAGATCACGTGCTCGCTGACCAGGACGTCATAGGTATTGAGCTGGCCCGGGTCGATCAGGTGCACGCCCTCGGCGTTGCGCAGGCTCTTCCAGGTGAGCGTGTCGCCGCGGCCGGCCACCACGAGCACGTGGGTCACCTCAGCGCCGATCGCGGTGCGCAGCGTGCCCAGCGCGGCCTTGGTGCTGGGGGCCTCGCCGGTCACGAACCCGCTGACCACGTGCACCCGGTCATGCCGGGCCCGGTCGGACAGCGCCCCGCGCAGCGCGGCGGCCTTCATCTTCTTGGGCGTGCGCTGCGCGTAGGACCGGGGCACCGGGCCGTGCACGACGCCGCCGCCGGCGAACTGGGGCGCGCGGGTCGAGCCCTGCCGGGCCCGCCCTGTGCCCTTCTGCCGGTAGGGCTTCCTGCCGCCGCCGCGGACCGCGCCGCGGGTCTTGGTGGCGTGCGTACCGCTGCGGGCCGCAGCCTCCTGGGCCACCACTACCTGGTGGATCAGCGGCACGTTGACCTTCGCGTCGAAGATCTCCGCGGGCAGGTCGACGGGGTCGCCCGTGTCCCCGGACGCGGAGATTACCTTGACCGCGCTCATGGTGGCCTACTCTCCCTTCACTGGCCGGCCGCCGGCGGCCAGCGGGGTCTTGACGGCGCTGCGGACCAGGACCAGGCTGCCGGCCGGGCCCGGGACCGCGCCCTTGATCAGCAGCAGGCCCTTCTCGGCGTCCACGCGGTGCAGGGTCAGGTTCGGCGCGGTGGTGCGCACGCCGCCCATCCGGCCCGCCATCCGCACGCCCTTGAACACCCGGCCCGGGGTGGCGCAGGCGCCGATGGAGCCGGGCGAGCGGTGCTTGCGCTGGGTGCCGTGCGAGGCGCCCAGGCCCTTGAAACCGTGCCGCTTCATCACGCCCGCGAAGCCCTTGCCCTTGCTCTTGGCCGTGACGTCGACCAGGTCACCAGCCGCGAAAGTGTCCGCGCCGACCTCCTGGCCCAGCGTGTACTGGTCCGCGTCGTCAGTCCGCAGCTCCACCAGGTACCGGCGGGGCGTGACGCCCGCCCGGGCGAAGTGCCCGGCCTCGGGCTTGTTCACCTTGCGCGGGTCGATCTCGCCGTAGGCCAGCTGGACGGCGTTGTAGCCGTCCGCGGCGGGCGAGCGCACCGCGGTCACGACGCACGGGCCTGCCGCCACGACGGTTACCGGCACCATCCGGCCGTCGTCAGCGAAGACCTGGGTCATGCCGAGCTTGGTGCCCAGGACTCCCTTGATCTGCTTGGTCATTTCGGCGTGTCCCTCAGAGCTTGATCTCGATGTCGACGCCGGCGGGCAGGTCAAGCCGCATCAGCGAGTCGACGGTCTTCGGCGTGGGGTCGATGATGTCGATCAGGCGCTTATGCGTTCTCATCTCGAAATGCTCACGCGAGTCCTTGTACTTGTGCGGCGAGCGGATAACGCAGTAAACGTTCTTCTCCGTGGGCAGCGGCACGGGGCCCGCGACCTTCGCGCCAGTACGCGTCACCGTGTCAACGATCTTCCGCGCCGACGTGTCGATGACCTCATGGTCATAAGCCTTGAGCCGAATGCGGATCTTCTGTCCCGCCATGTGGCTAGATGTCCTCTCTAGACCCCGGAGTTACGCATCCCGGGGGTGATCCAGTTCCGCTGCCTTCGGTCCCAGGTGACCGGCCAGCCGAGCGAACCCGGCTGACGCCCACCTGTGCGTTCAATCCCCTTGTGGTTTTCATCCCCAGGGGCCCGTGCCTGGCCTTGGTGTCCGGGGTTCCCGCCCGCCGCGTTCTGCAGCGGGCGGGAGTCCCCGGCCACCAAGGCCTACTTAATAATCTGCGTAACCCGCCCGGCACCAACCGTCCGCCCACCCTCGCGGATGGCGAACCGCAGGCCCTCTTCCATGGCGATCGGCTGGATGAGGTCCACCTTCATCTCGGTGTTGTCACCCGGCAGCACCATCTCGGTGCCCTCGGGCAGGTGCACCACGCCGGTCACGTCCGTGGTCCGGAAGTAGAACTGCGGCCGGTAGTTGTTGAAGAACGGGGTGTGCCGCCCGCCCTCGTCCTTGGACAGGATGTAGACCTGCGCCTCGAACTCGGTGTGCGGGGTGTTGGTGCCCGGCTTGATCACGACCTGGCCGCGCTCCACGTCCTCGCGCTTGGTACCGCGCAGGAGCAGCCCGGCGTTGTCACCGGCCTGGCCCTCGTCCAGGATCTTGTGGAACATCTCCACGCCCGTGACCACGGTCTGCTGGGCCTTCTCCTTGATCCCGATGATCTCGACCTGCTCACCGGTGTGGACCTTGCCGCGCTCGATCCGGCCGGTCACCACCGTGCCGCGGCCGGTGATCGAGAACACGTCCTCGACCGGCATCAGGAACGGCTTCTCCACGTCGCGGACCGGCTCGGGGATGCTGTCGTCGCAGGCGTTCATCAGGTCCATGACCTTCTGACCCCACTCGGCGTCGCCCTCCAGCGCCTTCAGCGCCGAGACCCGGATCACCGGCACGTCGTCGCCGGGGAACTCATAGGTCGACAGCAGCTCGCGGACCTCGAGCTCGACCAGCTCGAGGATCTCCTCGTCGTCGACCATGTCCGCCTTGTTCAGCGCCACCACGATGTACGGGACGCCGACCTGGCGGGCCAGCAGCACGTGCTCGCGGGTCTGCGGCATCGGGCCGTCGGTGGCCGCGACGACCAGGATCGCGCCGTCCATCTGGGCCGCGCCGGTGATCATGTTCTTGATGTAGTCGGCGTGCCCCGGGCAGTCGACATGCGCGTAGTGCCGCCTGTCGGTCTGGTACTCCACGTGCGAGATCGAGATAGTGATCCCGCGCTCCCGCTCTTCCTTCGCGTTGTCGATCTGGTCGAACGGCGTGAAGGGATTGACGTCGGGGAACTTATCGTGCAGCACCTTGGTGATCGCCGCGGTCAGCGTCGTCTTGCCGTGGTCGATATGACCGATGGTGCCGATGTTGACGTGCGGCTTGGTCCGCTGGAACTTGGCCTTCGCCACTGGTGTCTCCTCGTTGCAATCGTTTCCCCACCGCAGTGGGGCCCCATGCCCTCTCGCGGGGCGCCGTATAGTCCTGTCCGTCTGCTAGTGATTACTCGCCTCGTGCTTTGGCGATGATCTCCTTGGCGATGCTGGGCGGGACTTCGGCATACGAATCGAACTGCATGCTGTAGTCCGCCCGGCCCTGCGTGCGGCTGCGCAGGTCGCCCACGTAGCCGAACATCTCCGATAGCGGCACGACCGCCTTGACGGCCCGCACCCCTGATCGCTCCTCCATGGCCTGGATATGCCCCCGGCGGCTGTTCAGGTCGCCGATGACCTCGCCCATATAGTCCTCGGGGGTTCGCACCTCCACGGCCATCATGGGCTCGAGCAGCACCGGGTCCGCGAGCGCGGCGGCCTTCTTGAACGCCATCGAGCCCGCGATCTTGAAGGCCAGCTCCGAGGAGTCGACCTCATGGTAGGCGCCGTCAGTCAGGGTGACCCTGACGTCGACCATCGGGTAGCCGGCCAGCACGCCGAACTCGGCCGCCTCCTGGCAGCCCGCGTCCACCGACGGGATGTACTCCCGCGGCACCCGGCCCCCGCGGATCTTGTTCTCGAACTCGTAGCCGCCGCCGTCGCCGCCGGTCGGTTCCAGGTTGATGAGAACCTTGGCGTACTGACCGGCGCCGCCGGTCTGCTTCTTGTGCGTGTACTCGACCTTCTCGGCCTTCCTGCGCACCGTCTCCCGGTAGGCGACCTGCGGGCGGCCGATGTTGGCCTCGACCTTGAACTCCCGCCGCATCCGGTCGACCAGCACCTCCAGGTGCAGCTCGCCCATCCCGGCGATGATCGTCTGCCCGGTCTCGTCATCGGTCCGGACCTGGAAGGTCGGGTCCTCCTCGGCCAGCCGCTGGATCGCCGTGCCCAGCTTGTCCTGGTCGCCCTTGGTCCGCGGCTCGATCGCCACGTTGATGACCGGCGCAGGGAACGTCATCGACTCCAGGATGACCTGCTTGACCGGGTCGCTGAGGGTGTCGCCGGTGGTGGTGTCCTTCAGGCCCATCACCGCCACGATCTGCCCGGCCACCGCCGACGGGCGCTCCTCGCGCTTGTTGGCGTGCATCTGGTAGATCTTGCCGATCCGCTCCTTGCGGCCCTTGCTGGAGTTCAGCACGGAGCTGCCCGCCTCCACGGTGCCGGAGTAGATCCGGATGTAGGTCAGCTTGCCGAGATGCTGGTCGGACATGATCTTGAAGGCCAGCGCGGCGAACGGCTCGGCCGGGTCGGCGTGCCGCTCGATCTCGACGTCCTCGTGCCCGATCGCGTGGCCCTTGACCGACGGGATGTCCACCGGGCTGGGCAGGTAGTCCACGATCGCGTCCAGCATCGGCTGCACGCCCTTGTTCTTGAACGCGCTGCCGCACAGGACCGGGGTCAGGCTGCCCGCGATGGTGGCCCGGCGGATCGCCGCGATGAGCTGATCGGCGTCCGGCTCGGTGCCGCCCAGGTAGAGCTCCAGCATCTCCTCGTCGTTCTCGGAGATCCGCTCGACCAGGCGGTCCCGCCACTCGCGGGCGGCCTCCAGATGATCGGCGGGGATGCCGACCACGTCGAAGGCCTCGCCCTTGCCGTCGCTCTGCCACAGCATGGCGCGCATCCGGACCAGGTCGATGACGCCGCGGAAGTCGGACTCGACGCCCCAGGGCAGCTGGATGACCAGCGCCGTGACGCCGAGCCGGTCCGAGATCATCTCCACGCAGCGGTGGAACTCCGCGCCGACCCGGTCCATCTTGTTCACGAAGCAGATCCGGGGCACCCCGTACCGGTCGGCCTGCCGCCAGACCGTCTCGGACTGCGGCTCGACCCCGGCGACGCCGTCGAACACGGCGACCGCCCCGTCCAGCACCCGCAGCGACCGCTCCACCTCGACGGTGAAGTCGACGTGCCCGGGGGTGTCGATCAGGTTGATGGTGTGATCACGCCAGATCGCGGTGGTCGCGGCCGAGGTAATCGTGATGCCGCGCTCCTGCTCCTGCTCCATCCAGTCCATCGTGGCGGCGCCCTCGTGGACCTCGCCAAGCTTGTAATTGATGCCGGTGTAGAACAGGATCCGCTCGGTGGTCGTGGTTTTGCCCGCGTCGATATGAGCCATGATCCCGATGTTGCGGACCTTGGCTAGATCTACGCCGGTCTGAATGGCGGCCACTTCTTCTGAACCCTCGTTCTCTCTCTCGGGCGCCTCGGGCGGCTAGCCCGCGGCGCTCCTGCGTATGTCCTGTTAACCAGGGACTTAGCCGGTGTTACCAGCGGTAATGGGCGAAGGCCTTGTTGGACTCGGCCATCTTGTGGGTGTCCTCGCGGCGCTTCACGCTGGCCCCGAGGCCATTGCTCGCGTCCAGCAGCTCGTTCATCAGCCGCTCGGTCATCGTCTTCTCCCTGCGCTGGCGCGAATAGGAGATCAGCCAGCGCAGCGCCAGGGTGGTGCTGCGGGATGCCCGCACCTCGACCGGCACCTGGTAGGTGGCGCCGCCGACCCGCCTGCTGCGGACCTCGAGGGTGGGCTTGACGTTGTCCAGGGCGCGCTTGAGCGTCACCACCGGGTCGTTGCCGGTCTTATCCCGGCAGCCTTCCAGCGCGCCGTAGACGATGCGCTCGGCCAGCGATCGCTTGCCGCTGCGCAGCACCTTGTTCACCAGCGCGGTGACCAGCGGGGAGCCGTACACCGGGTCGGTGACCAGCTGGCGCTTGGTCGCGGGGCCCTTACGCGGCATGTCAGCTCTTCTCCTTCTTCGCGCCGTATCGGCTGCGGGCCTGCTTGCGGTTGCGGACGCCCTGGGTGTCCAGCGAGCCGCGGATCACCTTGTAGCGCACGCCGGGAAGATCCCGGACCCGCCCGCCGCGGACCAGCACGATGGAGTGCTCCTGGAGGTTGTGGCCCACACCAGGGATGTAGGCGGTCACCTCGATGTGGCTGGTGAGCCGGACCCTGGCCACCTTGCGCAGCGCGGAGTTCGGCTTCTTGGGGGTCGTCGTGTAGACGCGCGTGCAGACCCCGCGGCGCTGCGGGCTGCCCTTCAGCGCCGGAGTCCTGTTCTTGGCTACCTTGTCCTGCCGGCCCTTCCGGACCAGCTGCTGGATCGTGGGCACCGCGTCTCCGTCTTCTCGCCTCGACGTGCCATCTGGCGCGTCGCCTGTCGTTCCTTACACGTTCCCTTACACGTTCCTGGCCTGCTGTTTTCCCGTCCGCTCCGACCCCCGGGGTCGGGCGTGTCGCCGCGCTCACCCTGGCAACCCGGGCCCGTTGCCGAGCCCGGACGACGAGAAAGGGAAGTCCTTCGCACGCCTGGCCACGTAGTCTGCGGCCTTCCGGCCGTTTACAACCACAGTCCACAGACGTACACGCGCCCGCTAGGGCGGGCACGGACACTCAGGTTACCGAACACCTTGCGAGTGGTCAAAACAATGCGCGGGCCGGTGGTTATTCCAGCCCGGGCCGGGGCACCGGGGCGGCCGCTTCAGCCGCCCCGGTACCGCGCCCCTACCTGTTGTACGCCCCGAAGTCGTACTCCTCCAGCGGGATCGACTCGCCGGAGGCCTGCCCGAACGGGTATCCGACCGGGCTGGGGTAGCTCGCCGCCGGGTAGGCCGTGGACCTGGCCTCCTCGGTCGGCTCCACCCGCAGGCTGCGGTAGCGCTGCATCCCGGTGCCAGCCGGGATGAGCTTGCCGATGATGACGTTCTCCTTCAGCCCGACCAGCGAGTCCGACCTGGCGTGGATCGCCGCGTCGGTGAGCACCCGCGTGGTCTCCTGGAAGGAGGCCGCCGACAGCCAGGACTCGGTGGCCAGCGACGCCTTGGTGATACCCATGAGCTGCGGACGGCCTGCCGCAGAGGTGCCGCCCGCCTCGACGACGGCGCGGTTGACCTCCTCGAACCTCGGCCGCTCGACCAGCTCGCCGGGGAGCAGGTCGGTGTCGCCGGACTCGATCACGTTCACCCGCTTGAGCATCTGGCGGATGATGATCTCGATGTGCTTGTCGTGGATCGACACACCCTGGGACCGGTAGACCTCCTGCACCTCATGGACCAGGTGCAGCTGGACCTCGCGGGAGCCCAGAATCCTGAGCACCTCGTGCGGGTTGATCGCACCGGCGATCAGCTGCTGGCCGACCTTGACCCGGTCTCCGTCGCTGACCAGGAGCCTGGCCCGCATCGAGACCTGATGGGCGACCTCCTCCGAGCCGTCGTCCGGCACCACAATGATCTTGCGGGCCTTCTCCGGCTCCTCGATCCTGACCCGGCCCTCCACCTCGCTGATCGGGGCCATGCCCTTGGGGATCCTGGCCTCGAACAGCTCCTGGATGCGCGGCAGGCCGTGGGTGATGTCCAGGCCAGCCACACCACCGGTGTGGAAGGTCCGCATGGTCAGCTGCGTGCCGGGCTCGCCGATGGACTGAGCGGCGATAATGCCGACCGCCTCGCCCACGTCGACCCGCTTGCCGGTGGCCAGCGACCGTCCGTAGCACTTGGAGCAGACACCGTACTTCGCCTGGCAGACCAGGACGCTGTAGGTGCGAACCGAGCTGACTCCGGCCGCGACCAGCTGGTCGATCATCGCCTCGGTCATGTCCGATTCCGCCGCGGCCAGCACGGTCCCGTCCGGCCCTGTGACGTCCTCGGCCAGCGTCCGGCCGGTGCCGGTGTTCTCGATGTTCGGCAGTCGCCGCAGGTGGCCCTGCGCGTCGGCGTCGGCGATCCGCATGGGCAGCGACCGGTCCGTGCCGCAGTCCTCTTCCCTGACGATGACGTCCTGCGCGACGTCCACCAGGCGCCGGGTGAGGTACCCGGAGTCGGCGGTGCGCAGCGCGGTGTCCGCCAGGCCCTTGCGGGCGCCGTGGGTGGAGATGAAGTACTCCACCACCGACAGCCCCTCGCGGAAGCTGGACTTGATCGGCGTCGGGATGGTCTCGCCCTTGGGGTTGGAGACCAGCCCGCGCATGCCGGCGATCTGCCGGACCTGCATCGGGTTACCACGGGCGCCGGAATTGACCATCATCCAGACCGGGTTGGTCTCGGGGAAGGCCGCCTCCATGTCCTGGGCCACGTCCGCGGTCGCGTGCGTCCAGATCTCGATCAGCTCCTGACGGCGCTCATCGTCGGTGATCAGGCCGCGGTCGTACTCCCGCTGGACCTTGTCCGCCCGCTTCTCGTAGGTGTCCAGGATGGCCTGCTTGTTCGGCGGCGCGACCACGTCCTCGATCGCGATCGTGACCCCGGCCCTGGTGGCCCAGTGGAAGCCGGCGTCCTTGAGCGCGTCAAGCGCCGCGGCCACCTCAACCTTCGGGTAGGTCTCGGCTAGCTCATTGACGATGGTCGACAGCTGCTTCTTGCCCACCTCGTAGTTGACGAATGGGTAGTTCGCCGGCAGCGTCTCGTTGAACAGGCAGCGGCCCAGTGTGGTGTTCAGCCGCAGCGGCCTGTCCTCGGTCCAGCCTTCCGGCGCGGTGAACCCGATCGGCGGGGTCACGCCCTTCAGCCGGACCTCGATCCTGGCCTGCAGCTCCAGGTCGCCATGGTCGTAGGCCATCAGCGCCTCGGCCGGGCTGGAGAACACCCGCCCGGTCCCCGGCGCGTCCGGCGCCTCCCTGGTCAGGCAGTAGATCCCGATCACCATGTCCTGGGTGGGCATGGTCACCGGCTTGCCGTCAGCGGGCTTGAGGATGTTGTTGGTGGACAGCATCAGGATCCGGGCCTCGGCCTGCGCCTCGGCCGACAGCGGCACGTGCACCGCCATCTGGTCTCCGTCGAAGTCCGCGTTGAACGCGGTGCAGACCAGCGGGTGGATCTGGATGGCCTTGCCTTCCACCAGCTGCGGCTCGAACGCCTGGATGCCCAGCCGGTGCAGCGTCGGCGCCCGGTTCAGCAGCACCGGGTGCTCGGTGATGACCTCTTCCAGCACGTCCCAGACCACGGGGCGGGCCCGCTCGACCATCCGCTTGGCCGACTTGATGTTCTGCGCGTGGTTCAGGTCGACCAGGCGCTTCATCACGAACGGCTTGAACAGCTCGACCGCCATCTCCTTGGGCAGGCCGCACTGGTGCAGCTTCAGCTGCGGGCCGACCACGATGACCGAGCGGCCTGAGTAGTCGACTCGCTTGCCCAGCAGGTTCTGCCTGAACCGGCCCTGCTTGCCCTTGAGCATGTCCGACAGCGACTTCAGCGGGCGGTTGCCCGGGCCGGTGACCGGCCAGGCCGCGGCGGCCGTTGTCGAACAGCGAGTCCACGGCCTCCTGCAGCATCCGCTTCTCGTTGTTGACGATGATCTCCGGCGCGCCGAGGTCCAGCAGCCGCTTGAGCCGGTTGTTCCGGTTGATCACCCGGCGGTACAGGTCGTTCAGGTCCGAGGTGGCGAACCGGCCGCCGTCCAGCTGCACCATCGGGCGCAGGTCCGGCGGGATGACCGGGATGCAGTCCAGCACCATCCCGAGCGGGCTGTTGCTGGTGGACAGGAACGCCGACACGACCTTGAGCCGCTTCAGCGCCCGGGCCTTGCGCTGGCCCTTGCCGGTCCTGATGGTCTCGCGCAGGCTGGCCGCCTCGGCCTCCAGGTCGAAGCTGCCGACCCGCTCCTGGATCGCCTGGGCGCCCATGCCGCCCCGGAAGTACTGGCCGAACCGGTCGCGCATCTCCCGGTACAGCAGCTCGTCGCCCTCCAGGTCCTGGACCTTCAGGCCGCGGAACCGGTTCCAGACTTCCTCGATCCGGTCGATCTCCCGGCCGGCCCGGTCCCTGATCTGCTTGCACTCGCGCTCGGCGCTCTCACGCACCTTGCGCCGGGCGTCGCCCTTGGCCCCGGCCGCTTCCAGCTCGGCCAGGTCCTTCTCCAGCTTGCCCTGGCGGACCTCGATCTCGTTGTCGCGGCGCTGCTCCAGCTGCCCGCGCTCGACCACGATCTTGGCCTCAAGCGAGGGCAGGTCGCGGGCGCGGGCATCCTCGTCCACGTCCGTGATCATGTAAGCGGCGAAGTAGATGACCTTCTCCAGGTCCTTCGGCGCCAGGTCGAGCAGGTAGCCCAGCCGGCTCGGCACGCCCTTGAAGTACCAGATGTGCGTGACCGGCGCAGCCAGCTCGATGTGGCCCATCCGCTCGCGCCGCACCTTGGCCCGGGTGACCTCGACGCCGCAGCGCTCGCAGATGATGCCCTTGAACCTGACCCGCTTGTACTTGCCGCAGTAGCACTCCCAGTCCCGGGTCGGGCCGAAAATCTTCTCGCAGAAGAGCCCGTCCTTCTCCGGCTTGAGCGTGCGGTAGTTGATGGTTTCCGGCTTCTTAACCTCGCCGTGCGACCATTGCCTGATGTCGTCGGCGGTGGCCAGGCCGATTCGAAGGTCGTCAAAGAAGTTGACGTCTAGCACGTTTTTCGTCCCCTGGGGTAGATCGGATCAGACCTCTTCAACGCTGCTCGGCTCGCGCCGGGACAGGTCAATGCCGAGTTCCTCCGCGGCGCGGAAGACGTCCTCGTCGGTATCGCGCATCTCGATGGCCGCGCCGTCGCTGGAGAGCACCTCCACGTTCAGGCAGAGCGACTGCATCTCCTTGATCAGCACCTTGAACGACTCAGGGATGCCGGGCTCAGGGATGTTCTCGCCCTTGACGATGGCCTCATAGACCTTGACCCGGCCGAGGATGTCGTCGGACTTGATCGTCAGCAGTTCCTGCAGCGCGTAGGCGGCACCGTAGGCCTCCAGCGCCCAGACCTCCATCTCTCCGAACCGCTGCCCGCCGAACTGGGCCTTACCGCCCAGCGGCTGCTGCGTGATCATCGAGTAGGGCCCGGTCGACCTGGCGTGGATCTTGTCGTCCACCAGGTGCAGGAGCTTGAGGATGTAGATGTAGCCGACGGCGATCGGGTCCTTGAACGGCTCGCCGGTCCGCCCGTCGAACAGCATGGCCTTGCCGCTGGCGCCGACCAGCCGGTCACCGTCCCGGTTGGGCAGCACGCTGCCGAGCAGGCCGGTGATCTCCTCCTCGCGCGCGCCGTCGAACACCGGGGTGGCCACCGGGGTGCCCGCCGCCGCTCAGCCGGCCCCGATCAGCTTGAGCCGCTTCTTCCACTCCTCGTCCTCGCCGGCCACGTCCCAGCCCGAGCTGGCTACCCAGCCCAGATGGGTCTCGAGCACCTGGCCGACGTTCATCCGGCCGGGCACGCCCAGCGGGTTGAGCACCACGTCGACCGGCGTGCCGTCCTTCAGGAACGGCATGTCCTCGATGGGCAGGATCTTGGCGATGACGCCCTTGTTGCCGTGCCGTCCGGCCAGCTTGTCGCCGTCGGTGATCTTCCGCTTGGCGGCCACGTAGACCCGCACCAGCTCGTTCACGCCGGGCGGCAGCTCGTCGCCGTCCTCCCTGGTGAACACGCGGACGCCGATCACCTTGCCGGACTCGCCGTGCGGCACCTTCAGCGAGGTGTCGCGGACCTCGCGGGCCTTCTCGCCGAAGATCGCCCGCAGCAGCCGCTCCTCCGGGGTCAGCTCGGTCTCGCCCTTGGGCGTGACCTTGCCGACCAGGATGTCGCCGGTGACGACCTCGGCGCCGATCCGGATGATGCCGCGGTCGTCCAGGTCAGCCAGGACTTCCTCGGAGACGTTCGGGATGTCCCTGGTGATCTCCTCGGGGCCGAGCTTGGTGTCCCGCGCGTCGACCTCGTGCTCCTCGATGTGGATCGAGGACAGCACGTCATCCTGTACCAGCCGCTGGGACAAGATGATCGCGTCCTCGTAGTTGTGACCCTCCCACGGCATGAACGCGACCAGCAGGTTGCGGCCGAGCGCCATCTCGCCGTGGTCGGTGCACGGACCGTCCGCGATGACCTGGCCCGCCTCGACCCGCGCGCCCTCCTCGACGACCGGCTTCTGGTTGAAGCAGGTGCCCTGGTTGGAGCGGCGGAACTTGGCCACCAGGTAGGTGTTGCGGGTGCCGTCGTCGTTCATCACGGTGATGAAGTCGGCGCTGGCCTGCTCGACCACCCCCGGCTTCTCGGCCACGATCACGTCGCCGGCGTCGGTGGCGGCCCGGTATTCCATCCCGGTGCCGACCAGCGGAGCCTCGCTGCGCAGCAGCGGTACCGACTGGCGCTGCATGTTCGAGCCCATCAGCGCCCGGTTAGCGTCGTCGTGCTCCAGGAACGGGATCATCGCGGTCGCGACCGACACCATCTGCCGGGGCGAGACGTCGATGTAGTCGACCTCGTCCGGCTTGATGTAGTCGACCTCGCCGCCCTTCCTGCGGACCAGCACGCTGGTCTCCACGAACGTCCCGTCCGGGCCGACCGGCGCGTTGGCCTGCGCGATGACGTGCCTGTCCTCCTCATCGGCGGTCAGGTAGTCGATCTGCGTGGTGACCTTGCCCGCCCGCACCTTGCGGTAGGGCGTCTCGACGAAGCCGAAGGCGTTGACCCGCCCGTAGGACGACAGCGAGCCGATCAGGCCGATGTTGGGACCTTCCGGCGTCTCGATCGGGCACATCCGGCCGTAGTGGCTGGGGTGCACGTCGCGGACCTCGAACCCGGCCCGTTCCCTGGACAGGCCGCCGGGACCCAGCGCGGACAGCCGCCGCTTGTGGGTCAGCCCGGCCAGCGGGTTGGTCTGGTCCATGAACTGGGACAGCTGGCTGGTGCCGAAGAACTCCTTGATCGAGGCGACCACCGGCCGGATGTTGATCAGGGTCTGCGGCGTGATCGCCTCGACGTCCTGGGTCGTCATCCGCTCCCTGACGACGCGCTCCATCCGGGCCAGGCCCAGCCGGACCTGGTTCTGGATCAGCTCGCCGACGGTGCGCAGCCGCCGGTTGCCGAAGTGGTCGATGTCGTCAACCTCGACCGGGACGGCGGTCTCGCCCGGCTGCATCTGCTCCTCGCCGACGTGCAGCCGGACCAGGTACTCGATGGTGGCGACGATGTCGTCCTCGGTCAGCGTGCCCTGCCCGATGGGCAGGCTCAGGCCGAGCTTCTTGTTGACCTTGTACCGGCCGACCTTGGCCAGGTCGTACCGCTTCGGGTTGAAGTACAGGTTCTCAAGCAGGGCCTGCGCCGACTCCCGCGTCGGCGGCTCGCCAGGGCGCAGCTTGCGGTAGATGTCCAGCAGGGCGTCGTCCTGACCCTGAGTGTGGTCCTTGTCCAAGGTGGCGCGCATCGACTCGAAGTTGCCGAACCGCTCCAGGATCTTGGCCTCGTCCCAGCCCAGCGCCTTGAGCAGGACCGTGACGCCCTGCTTGCGCTTGCGGTCGATCCTGACCCCGACGCTGTCCCGCTTGTCGATCTCGAACTCAAGCCACGCGCCCCTGGACGGGATCACCTTGCAGCTGAAGATGTCCTTGTCCGAGGTCTTGTCGACCTGCCGGTCGAAGTAAACCCCCGGCGAGCGGACCAGTTGCGAGACGACCACGCGCTCGGTGCCGTTGATGATGAAGGTGCCCTTGGGCGACATCAGCGGGAAGTCGCCCATGAACACAGTCTGGCTCTTGATCTCGCCAGTGGAATTGTTGATGAACTCCGCCGTGACGAACATCGGGGCGGAGTAAGTCATGTCCTTCTCCTTGCACTCCTCGGCGGAGTACTTCGGAGGCTCGAACCGGTGATCACGGAACGAGAGCGACATAGTCCCGGTGAAGTCCTCGATCGGGCTGATCTCCTCGAAGATCTCTTCGAGGCCAGACTGGTCGGGGAGATCCTGGTTTCCGGCCTTATTCTCGGCTGCTAGCCGATCCCGCCAGCGCTCGTTGCCGAGCAGCCAGTCAAACGAGTCGGTCTGCAGGGCAAGCAGGCTGGGAACTTCAAGCGGTTCCTTGATACGGGCGAACGAGACACGGTGTGGACCGGGAGCGGTAGCTGAGGCGCTGCGCGAGGCTGCCAACAGGGGTCCTTCCAAACTTGTGGCGGACGACTAGCGCGCGCACGCAAAACGCCCGCGGACCTCGCCGCGAGGGTTCGTGGTTACCGATGACGTCTGAGTGCAGCGCAAATTGGCAGTGTACTCGAAGGACACACCGCCGGTCAACTGTACGCCACTATGAGGTTCACGGTTGCATCGCAGCATCGCTCTTCCGCCGCGAAACGTCAAGCCCGCGACCCGTCGAGTCGCCAGATCGAGCCACGTGACGAACGTCACATCCTCGACGGAGTTTGCAGCTTATAGCGCCGGGGCATGAGCAATTGTTGCGCTCGGTCCGGTTCGCTATCGGCAGCGTACCGTGCGCCCCCGGCGGCGTGGACCACGCGCAGACGCCGTCCCGCCGCGGTGACCGCGGCGGGACGGCGTCGTGGCGAGCGGCGAGCCCGCCGCTCGTGCTTACTTGACCGTCACGGTCGCGCCGGCGCCCTCCAGCGCGGCCCTGGCCTTCTCGGCGGCCTCCTTGTTGACCCGCTCAAGCAACGGCTTGGGCGCGCCGTCGACCAGGTCCTTGGCCTCCTTGAGGCCGAGGCTGGTGAGCGTCCTGACCTCCTTGATGACCTGGATCTTCTTGTCGCCCGCGGCCTCGAGGATGACGTCGAACTCGTCCTTCTCCTCGACTTCCTCAGCCGCGCCGGCGCCGCCCGCCGCCGCCGGGGCGGCCATCGCGACCGGGGCCGCGGCCTTGACGTCGAAGGTCTCCTCGAACTCCTTCACGAACTCGGAGAGCTCAAGCAGGGTCATTTCCTTGAACGCGTCGAGCAGTGCCGCGCTGTCTAGCTTCGCCATGGTGGTAGGTCCTCCGTCTGCCTGCATCTGGCCGGCGGCCGCCTGGCCGCCTGCTTACTCGGGTCAGGACCGGGCGCGGGATTCGGGGCCGCAGGCCCGGTCGCTTCGTCTGCTGTCGGCTGGCCTGCCCCGGTGGGGCCGGCCCGCTGCGTCTGTCTGGCTGGTCGGCCTGGATCTAGTCCGGCGTGCTGTCGCCCGCTTCGCCGCTCGCCGCCTCGGCGTCACCGGCCGGAGCGTCACCGGCCCGGGCCTCGCCCGCCGGAGCGTCACCGGCCGGGGCCTCGCCCGCCGGGGGAGCGTCCGCGGCCCGCTTCTCCTCCAGCGCCGCGAGCAGCCTGGCCATCTGGACCGGCAGCGCCGCGAACGTGGCCGCCGCGCCGGACATCGTCGCCTTCATCGCGCCCGCCAGCTTGGCCAGCAGGATCTCGCGCGATTCCAGGTCAGCGATCTTGGTGACCTCGGCGGGGGTCATGATCTTGCCGTCGAGCACGCCGCCCTTGATCACCAGGAACGGGTTCGCCTTGGCGAAATCCCGCAGCCCCCTGGCCGCCTCGACCACGTCGCCCTGCACGAAGGCGATCGCTGACGGGCCGCTGAGCAGCTCGGTGAACTCCCCGGTCACGCCCGCCTCAGTGGCGGCGAGCTTGGTGAGAGTGTTCTTCACGACCGCGAACGTGGCGTTACCGTCGAGCGACCGCCGCAACTCACCGAGCTGTGCCACCGACAGGCCCCGGTACTCGGTCAGCACCGCGCCCGTGGACTGCTGGAACCGCTCGGTCAGCTCCGCGACCGCGGTTTGCTTCTCCGCCCTCGCCATGAGCCTCCCTTCTTCATTCCTGGCGGCCCCGCGCGCGGGGCCTAGCCAGCTAAATTCCGGCGCCGGTGAAGGGCAGGCAACGCGAACGCCCCGGGCGCAAGCGCACGGGGCGTGAACCTTGACGGGCGGCACACCGCCTGCTGTCACGGCCAAGCTCGTTCACCTGCGCGGGCCGCCCGCTCTGCGGGCCTTCGGCCACCACGCGTCAGCGGGGCGGCAACCGGCGGTCTTTGGCGCTGCACAGCGTATGCGCCAACCCCCCGCCCCGCCAAATCAGCCGCCCGCCCCTGGTGTTCACCAGCGCGGCGATCATCGCGGACTGCCGCGGGTCCAGCCGGGACAAGCGCGCGGCCCCGTACGCTGGCCCGCGCCCGCCCTGGGCGGCCGATGAGCCTGGCCAGGCCCGCCGGACGCGGTGACCGGGGAACGCGATGGCCGGCCCGGGGAACGGGCTGGCCATCGGGTGCCGGTTAGCCGCTAGCTGACTGCGTTAGCTGACTGCGTTAGCTGACTGCGTTAGCTGACTGCGTTAGCTGACTGCGTTAGCTGACTGCGTTAGCTGACTGCGTCACGCTGCGTAGCGACTGCGTTAGCTGACTGCGTTAGCTGACTGGGGCGGCGTCTTCGAGCTCGTCGGCGAGGCCGCGGGTGGCGCTCGGGTCGACCGGGATCCCCGGGCCCATCGTGGAGGTGATGGTGACCTTGCGCACGTACCGGCCCTTGGCCGCGGCCGGCTTGAGCCTGGTCACTTCCTCCAGCGCCGCCGCGTAGTTCTCGACCAGCGCCCGGTCGGTGAACGATGCCTTGCCGATCACGAAGTGCAGGTTTCCGTGCCGGTCCACCCGGAACTCGATCTTGCCGCCCTTGATCTCGGTGACCGCCTTGGCGACATCGGCCGTGACGGTGCCGGTCTTCGGGTTGGGCATCAGGCCGCGGGGGCCGAGCACCCGGCCGAGCCGGCCGACCTTGCCCATCAGGTCGGGCGTGGCCACGACCGCGTCGAAGTCGAGGAATCCGCCCTGGATGCGCTCGATCAGGTCGTCCGTTCCCACGTAGTCGGCACCGGCCGCGGTGGCCTCCTCAGCCCGGTCGCCGCTCGCGAACACCAGCACGCGCGCGGTCTTGCCGGTCCCGTGCGGCAGGTTGACCGTGCCGCGGACCATCTGGTCCGCCTTGCGCGGGTCGACGCCGAGCCGCAGCGCGACTTCGACGGTCGGGTCGAACTTGGTGGTGGAGGTGTTCCTGGCCAGCTGCACGGCCTCGGCCGGGCTGTACAGGCGGGATGGCTGGAGCAGATCGTCCGCCTTGCGATAAGCCTTACTGCGCTTCATGTCATCTCCTAGTTCTGATCCGGAGGTCGTGGTCAGCGGGCCAGCGCGTGGCCCTGCCACTATGCATCCCGCTGGCCTGGCGCTGGCCAGCGGTTAACGTTCCGGGACCTGGCTCAGCCCTCGACCCTGATCCCCATCGAGCGCGCCGTCCCGGCGATGATCTTCTCCGCCGCGTCCATCGAGGTGGCGTTCAGGTCGGCCATCTTGACCTGGGCGATCTCCCTGAGCTGGGCCCTGGTGACCGCGCCCACCTTGGTCTTGTGCGGCTCGCCGCTGCCCTTCTGGACCCCGGCGGCCTTCTTGATCAGCTCGGGCGCCGGCGGGGTCTTGGTGATGAACGAGAACGACCGGTCCTCGTAGATCGTGATCTCGACCGGGATGATGTTGCCCCGCTGTGATTCGGTAGCGGCGTTGTACTGCTTGCAGAAGTCCATGATGTTGACGCCGTGCGGGCCCAGCGCGGTGCCCACGGGCGGGGCGGGGGTGGCCACGCCCGCGTTCAGCTGCACCTTGACGACCGCAGCGATCTTCTTCTTCCTCGGCGGCATTTCCTGTGTTCCTACCTCACTAATGTTCCGGTCAGATCTTGCTGACCTGATCGAAGGAGAGCTCGACCGGCGTCTCCCGGCCGAAGATCGACACCAGCACCTTGAGCTTCTGGGTATCGGGGTTGATCTCGCTCACCGTAGCCGGGAGCGTGGCGAACGGACCGTCCATAACCGTAACCGACTGGCCCACCTCGAAATCAACGGCCGCCGCCCGCAGGGTCTCGGCCTTCTTGGCGGCCTTTTCCTCGGGCTCGGGCGCGAGCAGGACAGCCACTTCGTCCAGGCTCAACGGCGAAGGCCTGCTGGATAGTCCCACGAACCCGGTCACGCCCGGGGTGTTGCGGACCGCGGCCCATGACTCGTCGGTCAGGTCCATCCGGACCAGGATGTAACCGGGCAGCACCTTCTCCTGCACCTGCTGCCGCTTGCCGCCCTTGATCTCGGTCACCTCGTGCACCGGGACCTCGATCTGGAAGATGTAGTCCTCCATGTTGAGCGACTGGGTCCGGCTCTCCAGGTTGGTCCGGACCCGGTTCTCGTAACCGGCGTAGGAGTGCACCACGTACCAGTCGCCGGGCAGCAGCCGCAGTTCGGTCTTGAACTCACCGACCGGGTCCGGCTCGCCCGCTCCGTCCGCGCCCGCCCCGTCCGCGTCCGCCGCCGGACCATCGGACGCCGCCTCGTCCGCGGCTGACCCATCCGCGGGCGGCTCGTCCGCCGCCTGCGCCGCCTCGGCGCCGCCGTCATCGGGATCATCGGCTGGGCTGGCGCTGGCCGGGCCAGCGGCGGCCGCGGCCTCCTCGAAGGACATCGCACCCTCAGCGGCGCCGGTCACGCCGGGCTCGCCCGCAGCGTCGGGCTCGCCATCAGGGGCACGCTCGGCCGGCTGGTCGCCAGCCTGCAGTTCGGACTCGGACACGGTAACTCTTTCTCTTAGCTATTTTCGCGGGCTGTTCCGCGTGGCCGCCAGCGCGCTGCCAGCCGGGCCGAGCGGAGTAACCCCCGCCGGCGGACTGGCAGCTCATCAGCTAACAGCCCGCCGATGACCAACTCACCGGCTGCCACTTCGGCAGCCGATCCCCGCCTAGGCCAGGGCTCAGCTGAAGACGGCGAACACCAGCTTGGTAAATCCGTAATCCAGGCTGGTCACGATCGCCACCATGACGAGGATAAAGATGAGCGCAACGGTGGTATAAGTGCTGAGCTCCTTGCGGGTCGGCCAGATCACCTTGCGCAGTTCGGCGACGATCTGATGCACGAACAGCGCGGGAGTCGTCCGGCCCGTCTTGGCCGGCGGCCGACCCGGCTTCAGCCGGCTTTTCCTCGGCGGTGCCACGTGTCTGAGTCGCCATGTCCTCACCTGAACAACGCTGATCACTTACCGGCTGATGCCGTCGGTCCGCTACTGGCACGAACCACACCCGCAGGGCAGGAGGGACTCGAACCCCCAACCACCGGTTTTGGAGACCGGGACTCTAGCCAATTGAGCTACTGCCCTAAGCGGCCTGTGCGGGCATGCACCGACCACCTGGTGTACCTCCACCAGATCATGAAGTGTACGTGGCAACCAGGCCCCCCGTCGAACCGCGAGCTAGACACGCCGCGCGACGGGCCGCCGCCGGCGGGCAACCCGCAGGTAGTGACACCATAGGTGTCATGGGCAGCTCTGATCACAGGATTTCCGCTCGGGTGTCGGCCATTACCGAGTCCGCGACGCTGGCCGTGGACGCGAAAGCCCGCACACTCAAGGCCGCGGGCAAGCCGGTGATCGGCTTCGGCGTCGGCGAGCCGGACTTCCCGACTCCCGACTACATCGTCCAGGCCGCCCAGCGGGCCTGCGCGGAGCTGAGGTTCCAGAAGTACTCAGCGACCCCCGGGCTGCCTGAGCTGCGCGAGGCGATCGCGGTGAAAACCGCCCGCGACTCCGGCTACCAGGTCACGCCCAGCCAGGTCATCGTGACCAACGGCGGCAAGCACGCGGTCTTCCAGGCCTTCGCCGCGCTGCTCGATCCCGGTGACGAGGTCCTTGTGCCGACCCCGTACTGGACCACCTACCCGGAAGTGATCGCGCTGGCCGGCGGCACCGCGGTCCCGGTCCTGACCGACGAGAATTCCGGCTACCTGACCTCAGTCGCCGACCTTGAGGCGCACCGGACCCCCAGGACCAAGGTGCTGTTGTTCGTTTCGCCGTCCAACCCGACCGGCGCGGTCTATCCGCCTGACCTGGTCGCCGAGATCGGCCGGTGGGCGGTTCAGCACGGGCTGTGGGTGGTCACCGACGAGATTTACGAGCACCTGGTCTACGGCCAGGCCCGGTTCTCCTCGATGCCCGTGCTCACGCCAGAACTCGCCAGCCGGTGCATCGTCGTCAACGGCGTGGCCAAGACCTACGCCATGACAGGCTGGCGGGTGGGCTGGCTGATCGCCCCGCCCGACGTGGCCAAGGCCGTCGCTGACCTGCAGTCGCACCTGACCTCCAACGTGTGCAACGTGGCTCAGGCCGCCGCTCTGGAGGCGGTGTCAGGGGACCTGTCCGCGGTGGCCAGGATGCGGACCGCGTTCGACCGCCGCCGGGTCCTCATGACCAGCATGCTGAACGACATACCGGGCGTGATCTGCCCGCCGCCCGAAGGCGCGTTCTACTGCTATCCATCGGTCAAGGGGGTACTCGGGCGGGAGATCGCTGGCCGGACCCCGGTCACGACCGTTGACCTCGCCGAGGTCATCCTGGAAGAGGCCGATGTCGCCGTGGTGCCGGGCGAGGCCTTCGGCACGCCCGGGTACTTCCGGATGTCCTACGCGCTGGGCGACGACGATCTCCAGGAGGGGATCGCCCGGATGAGCAAGCTGCTCGGCTAGCCCCTGCCGCCCAGCTAGCCCCGGCCGTCCAGCTAGCCCTGCCGCCTAGCTAGCCCGGCCGCCCAGCCAGGACCGGCGCCCGGCCGGGCGCCTAGGCCGCCTGCCAGACTAGGCCGATGGTCCGGCCGCTTGACGTGCTGCCCAAGGCGCACTTGCATCTGCACTTCGTCGGCTCGATGCGCCATCCCACCCTGGTCGAGCTGGCCCGGCACTACCGAGCCAACCTGCCCGAGGCGCTGGTCGCCGAGTGGCCGCCGCAGCTGAGCGCGACCGACGAGCGCGGCTGGTTCAGGTTTCAGCGGCTCTATGACATCGCGCGCTCGGTCGTGCACGCCGAGGCGGACATCAGGCGGCTGCTGCGCGAGGCGGCCCTGGACGAGCGGGCTGAGGGTTCGGGCTGGCTGGAGATCCAGGTCGATCCGTCCGGATACGCGGCCCGGTTCGGCGGCCTGACCCCGTTCGTGGAGCTCGTCCTGGACGCGGCCGCGCAGGCGCAGGCCCAGACCGGCGTCGGGATCGGCGTGATCATCGCCGCCAACCGCACTAAGCACCCGCTGGAGGCGCGCACCCTGGCCCGGCTGGCGGCCCGGTACGCCGGGCGCGGCGTCGTGGGTTTCGGTCTCAGCAGCGACGAGCGCCGGGGCGCGGCGCAGGAGTTCGCCCGGGCCTTCCTGATCGCCCGCCGCGCCGGGCTGCTGGCCGTGCCGCATGGCGGCGAGCTGGCCGGCCCGGCGAGCGTCCGCGCCTGCCTGGACGACCTGAGCGCGGACCGGATCGGCCATGGCGTCGCGGCCGCGGCCGACCCGGCGCTGACCGAACGCCTGGCCGCCGCGGCCGTGACGCTGGAAGTCTGCCCGGCCTCGAACGTGGCGCTTGGCGTCGCCGCCGATCCCGCTGACGTGCCGCTGCGGGTCCTGCTCGGGGCGGGCATCCCGGTGGCGCTGGGCGCCGACGATCCGCTGCTGTTCGCCTCCAGGCTCACCGCCCAGTATGAGATTGCCCGCCACGCGCACGGCCTGTCCGATCCGGAGCTGGCCGAGCTGGCCCGGATGTCAGTGCGCGGCTCGGCGGCCCCGGCCGCGACCCGGGCCCGGCTGCTCACGGGCATCGACACCTGGCTGGCCGCCCCGGCCAGCGAGCCGCTCTCCCCCGCCCCGCTGACCAAGCTCAGCTGACCCGCCCCGCCCGGCGGCTCGCAGGCTGGCGCCCCGGCGAATCCGTGCCGCAGTGTCGTCCGCATGTCTGTTTGTCTGGCTATCTGGCTATCTGGCCGTCCGGCTGTCCGCCCGTCCGCCCGTCCGGCTGTCCGCCCGTCCGCTTATCTGTCGGGCTGTCGGGCTGTCTGTCTGGCTGTCGGGCTGTCTGGCTGTCGGGCTGTCGGGCTGTCGGGCTGTCGGGCTGTCTGGCTGTCGGGCTGTCCGGCCGTCCGGCCGTCCGGCTGTCCGGCCTGTCCGCCCGTCCGGCCTGTCCGCCCGTCCGCTTGTCTGTCTGGCTGTCGGGCCGTCCGGCTGTCCGCCTGTCCGGCTCGGCCTGTCCGCCCGTCCGCCCGTCCGCGTAGCGTCCCCGCCTCGGCGAACGCCCCAGTAACCGGCATCTTCTTCGCAAAACGCTCAGCCGGACCCGCCCGGTTTCTTGATCGCGGTTATAAGGTGGGGCGCCAGCCCACGTGAATAACCGTGATCATCATCGGCGCCCCTGCGCCGGCGGAGCCGGGAAATATGGTGCTGTCAGCGCCGACGCCACGCTATGCGGCACTATGAACGGGAAGCGGCCAGGCGGGAGGATCGTGAACCGGGCGGGGTTAGCCCAGGTGATCGTCGCGGTGGCGGTACTGGCCGCGGTGGGCTGGCGGTTCGGGCTGAGCCCGCTGCTGCCCGCGCTGGGCTATCTCACGGTGGCCGGCCTGGCGCGCTGGCCTTCATCGACGCCAGGACCCGGCGGCTGCCGGACGCCCTGACCCTGCCGTCGTATCCGATCGCGCTGGCCTTACTGGGGCTGGCCGCGTTCTGGGTCCCGGACGGGGCGGGTCATCTCGGCCGGGTGCTGGCCGGGCTGGCCATCGCCGGGACGTTCTTCGCGCTGCAGGCGTTCATCTACCCGGTCGGCGTGGGCTGGGGAGACGTCAAGCTGACCGGGCTGCTGGGCCTGTATCTGGGCTGGTTCGGCGCCCGGGCGCTGGCCGGCCTGCTCGGCGGCTACCTGCTCGCGGCGCTGGCCGGGACCGGCCTGCTGCTGGCGGGCGACCTGCAAGACGCTGCTGCCGTTCGGCCCGTTCCTGCTGGCCAGCACCATGGCCGTGATCCTGGCCAGCGGCCGGTAGAGCTGGCCAGGCGGCGTTACGCGGTCCCGGTGACCAGCATCGGCTCCGGTGTCAGCTCGACGCCGAAGGTAGCGCGGACCCCGTCGGAGATCTCGGTGGCCAGTTCCAGCAGCGCCTTCGTGCTGGCGCCGCCCGGGTTGACCAGGGCCAGCGTGTGCTTGGTCGAGATCCGCGGCCCGTCAGGCCGGGCGCCGACGTGTCCGTCGCGGGCAGCCCGGCCGACCGGCCCGGCGCTATCGGCAGACCCAGCGCGGGCGACCGGCCCGGCGCTATCGGCAGACCCGGCACGGCCACCTGACCCGGCGCTATCGGCAGACCCGGCACGGCTACCTGACCCGGCGCTATCGGCAGACCCGGCACGGCCACCTGACCCGGCTTGGCCGACCGGCCCGTGGGTCAGGCTGGGGTAGCCCTTGCGGAAGCCGGCCTGCTCGATCAGCCAGGCCGCTGACACCTTGACCTGGCCGGCCTCCGCGGGGTAGCGCGGGATCGGGGTGCCTGGCCCGCGCAGCGCGGCCACTGTGTCCGCCAGCGCCGCGAACTGAGCGGGCGACAGGACCGGGTTGGTGAAGAACGAGCCGGCGCTGCGGGTATCCGGGTCGGCCGGGTCGAGCACCATCCCCTTGCCGCGCCGCAGCCCGAGCACCGCCTCCCGCACCGCGGCGAGCGGCATCCGGGCGCCCGGCTCGACGTCGAGCCGGCGGGCCAGCTCGCCGTAGCGCAGCGGCCCGGACAGCGGGTCGGCCGTCAACCGGAACGTCACCCCGAGCACCACGAACCGGCCGGTCGCCGCAGGCGCCGCCAGTGCCGCCGGGTCGGCCAGCGCCGCCCGCTCCCCCCTCACGGCCCGCTCAGCCATCACGGCGCGTTCGGGCATCACGGCGCGTTCGGGCATCACGGCCGACTCAGCCATCACGGCGCGTTCGGGCATCACGGCGCGTTCGGGCATCACGGCCGACTCAGCCCCCGACACCGGCTCAACGCCCACCGACTCAGCCCCGGCCACCGCCTCAGTTCCCGCCGGCTGCTGAGCCCGCGCTGCCCGGCTGGCCATGGTCGTCCGCTTGAACATGCTGGTCCGGTAACCAAACCCGCAGTCGGCGCTCGGAAGGGTCACCTCGGTCCCGCGAGCCCGGTCGTACACGCGCACGGCCACGATGACCTCAGCTACATCCTGACCGTAGGCACCGACATTCTGGATCGGCGTCGCGCCGACCAGGCCGGGGATACCCGACAGGCACTCCAGCCCGGCCAGCCCGTCACGGACGCACCGCGCCACCAGGGTGTCCCAGTCCTGGCCGGCCGCGATGGTCAGCAGCAGGCTCTCCGCCGCGGCCCGCTCCTGGCGCTGGCCCTGGGTCAGGACCCGGATCACGGTGCCGGGAAAGCCCTCGTCCGGCACGACCAGGTTGCTGCCGCCGCCGAGCACCAGGACCGGCTCGCGGCGTGCGTCGGCCGCGCGCACTTCGGCGATGATCTCCTCGTCGGTGTCGGCCTCGACGAAACGCGCGGCCGGGCCGCCGAGCCGCAGCGTGGTGTAGTCCGACAGCGCGACCTGCTCACGGACCAGCACCGTTCCGGCTCCTACTCTCTTCGCCCGCCGCGGGGCCTCGCTATCGCGCCGCAGCCCGGCGCGGGCCGCGACCCGCAGCCCGACCGCGAACCCGCCGCCCGACCGCGAACCGCCCCCGGGGGCCTGGCGTGGCCGCGCGGGACCGCCGCCGCCTGGTACCGAAACCGTACCGAAGCCCGGCGCCCAGGTCAGGAGGCGGGCGGCGGGGCACGCAGCAGGCTGAGCACCCGCCGGTAATTCCGGCGCGACTCGGTTTCCCGGTAGGCCGGGTCGGCGTCATGGTAGCCGCGGTGCCGGGCCTGCCGGACCGGCAGCGGCCCGGCCGGGACCACCAGCGTGCCCTCGCGGCCGACCCGGAGCGAGAACTCCAGGTCCGCGTTCCGGTAGTAGGCCGCCTGGGCCGCGAACCCGCCCGCCCGGCGGGCGGCCCCGGTCCGGACCGCGAGCAGGTACCCCAGCAGCGCGGTCACAGGTCCCGGCCCGGCCTCGTGGAAGGCCCGCAGGTCCGGGTCGGGGTCCGCGCCGCGCCAGCCGGCCGCCACCACGCCCGCCTCGGCCGTGGCGGCCAGCAGCGGGCTGAGCGCGTCGCCGGTCAGGATGGTGGATGTCTCCATGATCACGTGAACCGGGCCGGGGTCGGCCCGGAGCAAGGCCGTCCTGGCCGCGCCCCAGCCGAGCCCGGCGGGCAGGTGCCAGTGCGCCAGCCGGCCCGGGTGGGCTGCCGCCAGTTCGTGCAGCACGTCGCCGCTGCCGTCGATGTTGCCGAGGTCCAGGCCCGCGATCAGCACCCCTGACGGGGCGTACTGGACCAATGCCGAGACACATTCGCGCAGGTCGTCGGGGTATCCCTGGACCAGCAGGGTGACCGTCGCCACCCGGTCCGCGGCGTCGCCTGGCCCGGCTGAGCCGTCGGGCGGCGAGTAGTCGGGCCGCGAGTAGTCGGGCAGTGCGCCCGGGCCGGGCAGGACCTGGAAGGCCGGCTTGGGCCGTAGTGCGGACCCGCCGGCGGTGTCGTCGACCAGCCAGCCCTGGTCCTCGAGCTGGACCCGGATGGCATCGGCGGCCGCGAAGTCGCGTGCCGCCCTGGCCTGCGCCCGCTGCTGGGCCAGGGCGCGCACGTGCTCGGGCGGGTCAGCCATCAAGATCCTCGCGGCCCGGGCCGGCCAGGCGGCCGGCCTGCGCACCCGTCAGGGCAGCCGGACCACGGCCCGGGCCTGGGTCAGCACCTTGGTATCGGCGGCCCGGGCGGTGAGCGCCAGCACGACCCGGTTGTCGGCCAGCTTCTCGGTGATCTTGCCGCTGACCTCGATGGTCGCGCCGGCGTCGTCGTCGGGCACGACGACCAGGGAGGAGAACCTGACGCCGAAGTCCATGACCGCGGCCTGGTCGCCGGCCCAGTCGGTGACGTAGCGGCCGGCCTGCGCCATCGTGAACATGCCGTGCGCGATCACGTCCGGCAGCCCGACGGACTTGGCTATCCGCTCGTTCCAGTGGATCACGTTGAAGTCACCCGAGGCGCCGCAGTACTTGACCAGGCTGAGCCTGGTGACCGGATAACTGGCCGGAGGCAGCTCGGCCCCCGCTTCGACGTCGGCGTACTTGACCTGTTCGCTCATGACCGCATCCGTCCTTGCCGCGGGCCTAGCTGGCGCCGCGCTCGACCAGCGTGTTGACCGACGTGCAGACGTGCTCGCCGCCGGTAGTGCGGATCTCGGTCCGCATGGTGAGCAGCGTGTTGCGGCCGGCCGACTTGATAGCGGAGATGGTGGCCTGCGCGGTGAGCACGTCGCCGGCCGTGATCTGCCGCGTGTACTCGAACCGCTGCTCGCCATGGACGACCATCGCGTAGTTCAGCCCCAGCCCCGGGTCAGCGATGACGCGGCCGGTGCTGGCCGCGCTGATGACGATGGCCATGGTCGGCGGGGCGATCACGTCGGGGTAGCCGGCCGCCTGGGCGGCGGCGCGATCACGGTAGAGCGGGTTCTGGTCGCCGATGGCGTCGGCGAATTCCGCGATCTTTACCCGGCTAACCTCATACGGGTCGCCCGGGGGAAAGGTCCGGTCGACATAGTCAGGATTGATAGCCATGCGGTTCCAGCCCTAGAAGTCAGAGCCCTGGCGAAGGGCGAAGAGCGGGTCCAGGGCCGGAATCCGCCCGGCAATCCGGGTCAGCGGCCGGACCTGTACGGGGGGCGACGAGTGAGCGCGACCGGCTAGCGGGTCTCGCGGTGCGGCTGGTGCTTACGGCAGTTCGGGCAGTACTTGCTGAGTTCGACCCGGTCGGGGTCGTTGCGCCGGTTCTTGCGGGTGATGTAGTTACGGTGCTTGCACTCCTGACAAGCCAGAGTGATCTTGGGCCTGACATCTGTCGCAGCCACGATGGAGTGCCTTTCTTTCGTACGGACATTCTGTCTCGCCGCAGCCTGGCTCGCGCCAGGCCAGCGGTGGTTGAGCGCCGGTTCCCCCTGAGGACGATGCTTCAGGATCGCCTGCCGGGGGCCGCCACCGCAAGAGTGGCCGCGCCCAGCAGCCGGTGTCGTAGCGGAGGCCGGACTTGAACCGGCGACACAGCGATTATGAGCCGCTTGCTCTGCCTGACTGAGCTACTCCGCCACATGGCGACCGTCTGCGGCCGCAGATCCCCGCGTCTAGACGGTCAACACCACTCCGCCAAGGGAGATTCCCTGACAGGGTGACGCTACAGCTTACCGGGATTCTGCCACTCCGCGCAGACCGGCTCGCCCCGGTTCGGCGGCTGGCCGCCCCAGGCCCCGCCGCCCCCGGGCGCCATCGGGTCGGTGCTGCCCCTGATTCATATCTGACATTGCTGTCCTTCCTGAATGTTCTGAGCGCTGACGCGAGCCGGGCCGGGCCGGGCCGCGGAAATTTGGGGCTGTCGCGGCAGCAATAGTGCTCTGGCGGGATTAGATTTCCGCTCCGGCGCTGGCCTGGCCGCAACTATCAGGCACCTCACTCGGGGCCTCGCCGGAATACGGATGGCGCCAGGGCAACCCGTTATCGAATCTTTACCATTCTGCTGGCCGGGCCCCGTGCCCGCCGCCGCCACGAGCCGCCCCCCAGGCCCTGGCCCGGCCGCAACCGGGCAAGATGGGCACGGTGAGCGGACAAGAAGACAGGGTCCAGATCCGGCTGGCCCGGCTGGGCGATGACGCGGTCCTGGCGGCTATCGACGCGGCCGCCTGGACGGCAGCCTCCGGCTTTCCCTCGGTGAACCAGGCGCGCCGCGCGTTTTTCTTCACCCCGGACAGCCCTCCCGAGGCTCATCTCGTCGCCGAGCTGGACGGCAGGCTGGCCGGCTACCTGCGCCTGAAGCCCGCCTCCAAGCTGCCGGAGAACGCGCACGTGCTGATGATCACCGGGCTGGCCGTGGCACCGGAGGTGCGCCGGGCCGGGGTGGGCGCCGCGCTGCTGGCGGCCGCCGCGCGGCAGGCCAGGGAGAGCGGGGCCAGGAAGGTGACCTTGCGCGTGCTCGGCACCAACGCCCCCGCCATCGCGCTGTACGAGCGGCTGGGCTTCGAGCGCGAAGGCGTGCAGCGCGAGGAGTTCGTCATCGACGGCCAGCTGGTCGATGACTGGCTGATGGCCAAGTGGGTCTAGGGGCCACAGTGCCATCGACTCGGCTGGCAACCGCCGTTTACGCTAAGCGCGTGGCCGGGAAACTGGCCGGAGAGGCCCCGGAACCACGGTTGTCCGAATCGCTGGATGACGCGCGCGAGCGTGGTTTCGTGGGCCGCGCGGCCGAATTGGCGTCGTTCGCCGACGCGCTGGAAGGATCGTCGGACGTACGGGTGCTGTTCGTGCACGGCCCGGGCGGGATAGGCAAGACCACGCTGCTGGACGCCTTCGCGCGCCGGGCCCGAGCCGCGGGGCGGGCCGTACGCTACCTCGACGGCCGTGACCTTGAGTGCTCGATCGCCGCTGTGTCGGCGGCCCTGACTAATCATTCCCCGGCTCAGGCTCCCGGCCGCGACGGCGATGGCCAACCGCCGGTCCTGCTGATTGATGGCTATGAGCTGCTCGCTCCGCTGGATGGCTGGTTTCGTGACGAGATCATCCCGGCGCGGCCGGCCGGCTCGGTGACGGTGCTGGCCGGCCGGGCCGCTCCGGCGCCGCCCTGGTGGCTAGATCCGGGCTGGCATCAGCTCGTGCGGGTGCACCGGCTCAGCCAGCTCGACCGGAGCGAGAGCATCGAGCTGCTCGCCCGCCTCGGCGTGCCGCCGGCGGGCCGCGACCCGATGTCCGCGATCGGGTGCGGTCATCCGCTGGCGCTGGCCATGCTGGCCGAGGCGGGCCGGTACGGCGGCGCCGCGACCCAGTTCACCGACGTTCCCGACGTCGTCGGGCAGCTGTGCCGGCTGATCATCGACGACATACCTGATGCCGCCCACCGGGCCGGCCTGGCCACCTGCGCCCACGCGACCCGGATGACGCAGGACCTGCTGGCGAGCACGGTCGGCGCCCGGGCGGAGGAGGTATGGCGCTGGCTGGAATCGCGGCCCTACGTCCGGCACGGCGAGATCGGCCTGTTCCTGCACGACGTCGTCCGTGAGCTGTTCGAGGCCGAGTTCGCGCTGCGGGCCCCGCAGGCATATACCGAACTGCACCGGACGGTACGCACGTACTTCATCGAACGGCTCGCTGACCGGGCCGAACCCCACCCGGGGCGGGCGGCAGCTGAGCTTCTGCTGCTGGACCGGCGCAGCCCGCTGTCGGCCCAGGTGTCCGCGCTGCGGGACGGCGGCCTGCGGTCGGTACGCAGAGCCCGGCCGGACGACCATGCGGAGATCGCCGCCCTGGTGGAGCAATTCGAAGGTGCCGGGCCCGCGTTGGCGGCCAGGCGCTGGATCGAACAGCAGCCGCAGGGTTTGTACCGGCTGCGCTCTGACCGCGGTATCGAAGGCTTCTCGCTGCAGGTCTATCTCCCCGCGCCGCCAGCCCTGGTGGAGGGCGACCCGGTCGCGGCCGCGGTGCTGGAGGCCGTCGAACGGCACGGGCCGCTGCGGCCCGGGGAGCAGGTCGGCATCGGCCGGTTCGCGGGCGCTCCGGCCGACTACCAGCGCAACCCCATGACCCTGCTGGTCATGGGAGTCTCCTGCATCCTCGAATGGGCCAGCCACCCGGTGGCGTGGACCTTCATCATCACGACTGACCCGGCGCACTACGGGCCTTATTTCGAGTATCTGGGCCTGAGCCCCATCGTGGCTGTCGCGCAGGGCGATCAGACCGCCGTCGGTTACGGCTGGGACCGCCGGCGGTTCACTGTGCCCGCCTTCTTCGAGCTGATGGCCCGCCGTGAGCTGAGCGGGGAGACCGGGCCGCCGATGGCGGAACTGCTCCGGCCCGAACCGCTGTCCCGGGCGGCCTTCGAGGCGGCGATACGCCAGGCGCTGCCGCATCTGGGCCGGGCCGACCGGCTGGCCACCTCGCCCCTGCTGGGCACGGCGCTCGTGGCGGCGGGCACGCCGGACCCGGTCGCCGGGCTCCAGGCGATCATGCGGTCCACAGTGGAAGCCATCGGACAGGAGTCCCGTGGCCAGGAGCACCGCCGGGTGCTTGAGCGCACCTACCTCAGGGGCGTGCCCTCCCAGGAGGTGGCCGCTGGGCTGCTTCAGCTGCCCTTCAGCACCTACCGCCGGCACCTCGCCAAGGCCACCGAGCGGCTGATCGAGGTGCTGTGGTCTATCGAGATCGGCGAGCGGCCTGCCGCCGGGGACCGGGCGGGCACCGAGCCGGCAGTGAGCAGCGAATGACCTGGTAGGTGAGCAGCCGCGGGGAGAACAGTGGTCGCAGATCCTAGGGAGGCGACCATGTTCGAGATCATCGTGATCGGCGCCGGGATGACCGGCCTCGTCACGGCGACTCTGCTGGCCCGCGACGGGCATCAGGTAACCGTGCTCGACCGCGATCCGGCCGGCCCGCCCGGGGCGGCCGAGGCGGCCTGGGAAACCTGGGCCCGGCCCGGCGTCAGCCAGTTCCGGCAGCTGCATTTCATGCTGCCTGCCTGGCGGCAGGTCATGGAGCGGGAAATTCCCGAGATCCTCTGCGCACTGACCGATCTCGGCGCCACCTGGACGAGCACGCTGCATATGTATCCGGAATCGGTGACCGCTGGCTGGCAGCGCGGCGACCAGCAGTTCGAGACGCTGACGGCGCGCCGCCCGGTGCTCGAGACCGCGCTGGCCGGCCTGGCGAGCGCCACCCCGGGGGTGCGAATACGCCGCGGGGTGGCCGCGACTGGCCTGCTCGTGGAGCCCGGGTCAGCGGGAGTTCCGGCCGTTACCGGCGTGCGCACGCCCGCCGGAGACCTCCGGGCCCGGCTGGTGGTGGACGCGGGCGGGCGGCGCACGCCAGTTCCTGGCTGGGTGCGGGAATCCGGGGCGCGGCCTGCGCTGGAGCGCCGGGATGACATGGGCCTGGTGTACTACCCCCGCCACTACCGCAGCCGCACCGGGCGCATGCCGCGCGGTCAGGGCGGCGCCCTCACCCACCACCAGTCGTTCTCGGTGCTGACCCTGCCGGCCGACAACGGGATCTGGTCCGTGGCGATCCTGACCAGCACGCGCGACCGGGCGCTGCGCGTCCTGCGAGACGCTGGCGCCTGGGAAGCCGCCTTGCGGTGCATCCCGGAAGCCGCGCCCTGGGTCGATGCCGAGCCGATCACCGGCGTGCGCCCGTTCGCTGGGATCCAGGACGTCCAGCGCAGTTACGTGGTGAACGGAGCGCCCGTGGTGACCGGGCTAGTGAGCGTCGGCGACGCCTGGACCGCGACCAATCCATCCCTGGGCCGGGGCACCACGATCGGGGCGCTGCAGGCCTGCGTCCTGCGGGATGTAGCGGCCGGCGGCGCGGATCCTGGCTCGGCTGAGTTCGCCGGGCACTACGCGCGAGAGACTGATCGCCGGGTCGGACCGCTGGTGAGGATGACCCTCGACTTCGGCCTGGCACCGGCTGGCCGAGATGGACGCGGAGATCCGGGGCGCGGCGTACCAGGCTGATGAGCCGTCCTGGCCGATGACCGTCGCCCTGATGGCTGGCGCCCGGCGGGATCCGGCCCTGGCCCGGGCCTGCGCCCGCATCGGGTCGCTGCTCGCCACGCAGCCCGAGATCATGGCCGACCCCGATGTCCGCCGCCGGCTGGCGCCGTACTTCGCCGCGGCCCGCTATCCGGCTGGCGACTGCACCCGGGCCGAACTGCTGGCGGCCGTGACCGAGGCCCGGCTGCTGCCGGTCTGACCGTAGCTAGGCCTGGACCTCGCGCGGCGCGCCCAGGCCAGTGAAGTCGGCCAGCACCAGGGCGAGCACGACCGCCGTGGCGGCGATGCTCAGCGCCAGCCCGGACACGTGCGGGGTGAGCAGCCCGAGCAGCCCCAGGGCGGCCAGCGCCGCGATCCTGGTCCAGGAAACCCGCCGCCACAAGATCGCCTTGAACGTGGCGTGGCCGGCGATGAACAGCCCGGCGCCGCCCAGGATGAGCCAGGCCGAGTGCGCCATGACGGAGGCACCGGGGTGGGACAGCACCAGTTCGTCGGCGGCGGCGGTGACGATGATCCCGGACACCATGACCGGGTGCACGAAGTGGTAGGCCGACCGGCCCAGCCCGCTCGGCGAAATGGCTGCCCTCGATGGTCCAGTCCCGAGTGGTGGACCGGCCCAGGCCCAGGGTGTAGAACCCGGCTGCGCCGCCGAGCAGGTCCACCCCGACCGCGCCCAGCCACAGCAGCGCCCGGGCCTGGCCGGCCGCCACGCCGCCCAGCACGGCCAGCGTGCCGCTGAGCACGCACCAGGCCAGGATGCGCTGGAAATTGCGCTGCAGCGGCCGGCCGCGCAGCGCGATGACGGCGAACACGCTGCGGCCGATCTGCATGACCGCGTAGGCGATGCCGACGGCCAGCCCCCGGGCGCCGAACGCGGCTGGCAGCGCGGCCGACAGGGCCAGGCTGGCCGGCATGAGCCCGAGCAGCAGCAGCCGGACCGAGATCCGCTCCGGGTCCAGCCAGTTGGTGACCCAGGTCGTGTAGACCCACAGCAGCCAGACCATGACCAGCAGCAAGGCGGCCTGGAGGGCCCCGGCCAGGGTGGGGTGGGCCAGCAGGAAATGCGAGAGCTGGGTCACCGCGAACACGAACACCAGGTCGAAGAAGAGCTCGACGTTGGTGACGCGCTCGCTGCCCGCCCGCTCCCGGACTAGGTCACGCGGCGCCGCCGCGTGCGGCCTGGCCTGTCGCACCACTCGATGATGCCAGCCGCGGGCCTAGCCGGGCGGGCGCAACGAGGCCAGCGCGGCCGTCCAGCTGACCAGCTCGTCCAGCATGGCGGTGGCGGCCGGCTCCATGATCTCGCTGGGCTCGAACACGCCCTGATCGTCGAGGAACTGGTGCACGAACGGGATGTTCACCGCCTCAAGGACCGGCACCATCTTCAGCCCCGTGACGACGGGCTTCAGCATCTGCAGGGCCCGGGTGCCCCCGGCGACCCCGCCGTAGCTGACGAAGCCCAGCGGCTTGTACTGCCATTCGGCGTTCAGGTAGTCGATGGCGTTCTTGATCGGGGCGGTGAACCCGTGGTTGTACTCGGGGATCACGAAGACGAATGCGTCCGCCCGCTTGATCGTGGCGCTCCAGTCCCTGGTGTGCTGGTGCACGTACTGGCCCCGGCGCGGGTGCTGTGGCTCGTCCATCATCGGCAGGTTCACTTCGGCCAGGTCGATCAGCTCGACGTCGAAGCCGCCGTGCTCGGTGGCTCGCTTGTAGATCCAGGCCGCGATGGACGGCCCGACCCGGGTCGGGCGCGTGCTGGCGACGATGATCTGGAGGGTGGGCATGAGCACAAGGATTACGCATCGCCGCCCGGGCCGGAAAAGCGGGGGCTCAGCGGCCCCTGACCCGGTCCCCCGCCGGGTCGAACGGCGGCCGCAGGTGGACCCGGGCCGCGACCCGCTGCCCGCTGACATTTACCTCGTAGCAGCCAGCGCGCAGGAAATCGGCGGTGACCGCCGCGTCGCCGGGATGCCGGACGTAGGCCAGACCGACACAGGCCCCCAGGCTCTCGCCCCAGGCGCCCGAGGTTACCTGGCCGACCGCGACGCCATCGCGCAGGACCAGCTCGCCGCCCCAGATCATCGCGCCGGGGTCATCGAGCACCAGCGATACCAGCTTACGGCGGGGGCCCTGGGCTCTGACCTTCTCGACCGACTCGCGGCCCAGGAACGCGATGTCGGTCTTCAGCTTGCAGGCGAACTGCAGGCCGGCCTTGACCGGGCCGTAGTCGGGGGTCAGCTCGCGGCCGAAGGCCCGGTAGCCCTTCTCCAGCCGCATCGACTCGATAGCGTAGTAGCCGGCGTTGACCAGGCCGAGCGGCTGGCCCGCCGCGACGAGGTCGGTGTAGACCCCGACCGCGAACTCGGCCGGCACGTACAGCTCCCAGCCGAGCTCGCCCACGTAGGTGATGCGGGTGGCCCGGACCGTGGCGTAGCCGAGGCTGATTTCCTGGCTGGTCCCGAACCCGAACGCCGCGTCGCGCAGATCGGTGCGGGTCAGCGCGGCCAGCAGTTCCCGCGATCGCGGGCCCATCACGCCGAACACCGCGCAGCCCGAGGTCACGTCGGTGAGCCAGGCGCGGCTGCCAGGCGGCAGGTTCCTGCGGATATGGTCCTTATCCCGCTCCGTCGACGCCGCGCTGCTGACCAGCAGGAACTCTTCGTCCGACAGCCGCGTGACGGTGATGTCGGCCTCGTAGGTGCCGCGCTGGTTGAGCATCCCGGTGTAGGTGGTCCGGCCCGGCCCGGCGCTGACGTCGGCGGTGCACAGCCATTGCAGCGCCTGCTCGGCGTCGGGACCCGCCAGCAGGTACTTGGAGAACGAGGTCTGGTCGAACAGCGCCACCGCGGTCCGGGCCGCCCGCTGCTCCGCCGCGGACCAGGGCAGCCAGTTCGGCCGGCCCCAGGAGTACTCGAGCACGGGCGAGCGCCCGGCCGGGGCGAAGAAGTTGGCCCGCTCCCAGCCCATCTTGGCGCCGAAGCTGGCCCCGGCCTCGGCCAGCAGGTGATAGACGGGCGAGCGGCGCAGCGGCCGGGCGGTGGCCAGCTCGCGGTTGGGCCAGGGCACCGCGTAGTGCAGGCCCAGGATCTCGGCGACGCGGTCCCTGAGCCATTGATTGTTGCCGTGGAAGCCGGCGAACCTGCGGATGTCCACCACCGACAGGTCGCACCCTGGATCACCCTCAGTGATCCACCGCGCCAGCGCCTGGCCGGCCCCGCCCGCCGAGGCGATGCCGACCGAGTTGAAGCCGGCCGCGACGTAGAAATTCCGCAGCTCCGGTGCCTCGCCCAGGATGAACTGATTGTCCGGCGTGAAGCTCTCCGGGCCGTTGTAGAACTTCTTGATGCCGGTCTGGCTCAGCGCCGGGATCCGCGCCACGGCGTTTTCCATCAGGATCGAGAACTGCTCCCAGTCCTCGCCCAGCAGCTGGAACTCGAACGGATAGGGCAGCGCGTCCGGGGCGACCCATGGCTTGGCCTGCGGCTCGAAGCCGCCCACGACCAGGCCGCCGACCTCCTCCTTGAAGTAGGTATAGCCATCGGGATCGCGCAGGATGGGCAGGTCACGATGGGCGCCATCGATCTGCTCGGTCACGACGTAGAAGTGCTCGGCGGAGTGCAGCGGGACGTTCACCCCGCCCAGCGCGCCGACCTGCTTGGCCCATTGCCCGGCGCAGTTGACGACGACCTCGGCCTCGACGTCCCCGGCGTCGGTGCGGACCCCGGTGACCGCCCGGCCCGCGGTCGCGATCGCGGTGACCCTGGTCCGCTCCCTGATGACGGCGCCGCCCGCGCGGGCGCCCCGGGCGAGCGCGGCGGTCAGGTCGGTGGGGTTGGCCCGGCCGTCGCCGGGCAGCCAGATCGCGCCGGCCAGGTCGGCGACCGACATGATCGGGTAGAGCTCGGCCGCCCGGGCCGGGCTGATCAGCTCGCATTCCAGCCCGAACGCCTCGGCCGCGGCGGCGGTCCGGCGCAGCTGGATCATCCGGTCCATGCTGCGCGCGACCGTGACGCCGCCGCACCGGCGGAAGCCGGTGCCCAGGCCGGTCTCCTCCTCCAGCCGGGCGTAAAGCTCGGTGGAGTACTGCACCAGCCTGGTGCCGCTCTCTGACGCCCGGAGCTGGCCGACCAGCCCCGCCGCGTGCCAGGTGGTGCCGCAGGACAGCTGGCCCTGCTCCAGCAGCAGCACGTCCCGCCAGCCGTGGCGGACCAGGTGGTAGGCGACGCTGGTGCCGATCACGCCGCCGCCGATGATCACGGCCCGGGCCCGGCCTGGCAGCGGGTCAGTCGGCACGCTGCACATCCTCGAGCAGCCGGGGAAAGCCGGCCGCGGCGAAGCCCGCCCTGGCGGCCTCGAACCGTTCCATCGCCCAGGACCAGAAGTCGAACTCCAGCGGGCTGGTGGCCTGCTGGATCGCGCCCCACAGCGTCCAGCCGTACTTGGCGGCCAGGCCGAGCAGCCCGGCCCGGGCGATCTTGGCCCGCAGCGGGCGGCCGTAATACGCCGTGACCAGGTCCGCGAGGCCGTCCGCGGACAGCCCGCACTCGCTGGCGATGTTGCCGAGCTCGAAGCAGGGATCGTTGTTGCCGGAGTACTCGTAGTCGATCAGCCAGATGCGCTGTCCGTCGTCGATGAAGTTCCCGGCCAGCAGGTCGTTGTTACATGGCACCGCCGGGCCGGGCCTGGCCGCCAGCGCCTGGCGCATCGCCTCGAAGCTGGCCGCCGCGTCGTCGTAGCCGCGCGGGATACGGATCCCCCGCGACGTCACCACCGCCCGGTACCGGCGCTGGATGTCGAACATGTCGAAGTCGCCGCTGAACCGGCCGCCGCCGTGCAACTGCCGGCAGGCCGCCGCGATCCGGGGGATATTGCGGCCCGCTGCCACGTCGGCGTTGCTGAGCGTGCGGCCGTCGATGAATCCCAGCACCAGGACCCGGTCCTGCGGCCGGTACTCCACCACCGGCGCGCCCACGCCCGCGGCCGCCGCGGTGACCGAGTTGCGGTACTCGTTGTCCCTGTCGATGGCCAGCAGGTCGCCGCCGGGCGACCAGACCCGGGCCACGAACACCCCGGCGGGCGTCGTCACCTTGTAGTTGCGGTTGGTCAGCCCGCCCGGCAGCTCCGCTATCAGGCGCGGCGCGCCGGCCAAGCTCGGCACCCGGTCAAACAGCGCGCAGGGACCGGGCATCGCGGTGTCCTCCCGCATTGAGCATGTCCTCGCATTTCGGTCGTAAAGGTGATCTAACGTAAAGGGTCTGGACAATTAGTAGCACGCGCCCGTACGCTACGCCTCATTCCGGGTCCCGTGAAGTGGAGGGGGTCGCTATGAGTGCTGGCACGCAGGTTCCTGACGGGCAGCAGCGCGACAGCGCCGATCTGGCCCGGTTTGGCTACAACCAGGAACTGAAACGGTCGCTGGGGCTGTTCAGCTCGTTCGCGGTGGCGTTCAGCTATATCTCGCCATCGACCGGCATCTTTACCTTGTTCGCGCTGGGGCTGACCACGCTGGGCGGGGTGTTCATCTGGACCTGGCCGGTGGTGGCGCTCGGGCAGTTCATCGTGGCGCTCAATTTCGCCGAGGTGTCCAGCCACTATCCGGTGGCGGGCTCGGTTTTCCAGTGGACGAAATACCTGGCCAGCCGGAGCTATTCGTGGTTCACCGGCTGGATTTACCTGTTCGCCGGCATCATCACGGTGACGGCGGTGGTGGCCACCTTGCCGCTGGCGCTGATCCCGGCCCTGAACGGGCTGGGCTGGCACAGCCTGAACCCGGTCAGCCTGCACACGCAGGAAGTCATCGCGCTGATCACGCTGGTGGTCATCACGGTGCTGAACATCTACGGCGTCCGGCTGGTCGCGATCATCAATAACACCGGCGTGCTGTTCGAGATACTCGGCATGTTCGTTTTCGCGCTGGTGCTGCTGGCCTTCCACAACCACCAGGGCTTTCACGTCGTCACCAACAGCGCGGGCATTCACGTCGCGCCGAACACCTTCCTGGCCGCGATGTTCATGAGCCTGTTCGTGATCTACGGCTTTGACACCGCGTCCACGCTGTCCGAGGAGACCAAGGACCCGCGCCGGGCGGCGCCCAAGGCGGTGTTGTTCTCGGTGATCGGCGCGTTCGTCATCGGGGGCGTCTTCCTGCTCGGCACGCTGGTCGCCATTCCCAACATGGGCGCCGCGGTCAAGGGCGCGTTCGGGCCTGCCGCGATCATCGAGGCCAACTTCTCCCCCGCGTTCGCCACGATCTACCTGCTGGTGGTGTCCGCCGCCATCTTCGTGTGCTGCCTGTCCATCCTGGCCGCGACGATCAGGCTCTGCTTCGGGATGGCCCGCGACAGCCAGTTGCCGGCCTCAGGCGCGCTGGCCAAGGTCGCGCCGAAGCTGCACACACCGGTCTGGTCCTGCATCGTCATCGCGGTCCTGGCCGCGGTGCCGTTCATCAAGTACGCCGGGGTCGGGATCATCGCCATCGCCGCGACCGGCATGATCTACCTCAGCTATTTCCTCGGCAACATCGTGATCCTGCGGGCCAGGCTGCGCGGCTGGCCGAAGGCCGCCGCGCCGTTCCGGCTCGGCCGGTGGGGGCCGCTGGTCAACATCGTCGCGCTGCTGTACGGCGGGGCCATGCTGGTCAACTTCGCCTGGCCGCGGGCGGCCAGCAACCCCGAGCCACGGCAGACCGCCGGCCTGCTGAGCTTCGGCGTCGGCTTCCTGGACAAGATCCCGATCTTGTGGACGGTGGTAATCGCGATCGCGATTGTCGGCGCTATCTACTATTTTGCGGTAGGACGCCGCAAGCAGTTCGCGCCCGTGATCGCCCCTGAGCCCGACGATCAGGCGCTGCCCGCCGCCGCTTCGTAGCCGCGGCGGACCCGGCTGCACGCTGGCCGGCCCGGGCGCCCGGGCCGGCCCATGCGCGGAATCCTGACGGCCGCCGCGCGGGAGGACCGACATGCAGTCACCGCAGGACACCAGACAGCCGGCCCTGCATACCGGCCGCCGCAAGCCGCCAGAGATCCTGCGCGTACCTGGCACGACCGTGCACGCCCAGATCGAGGACTGGCTGGCCGGCGAGATCGCCGCCGGGGCGCTGGTGTCCGGCGACCGGCTGCCCGCCGAGCAGGACCTGGCCGCCTGGTTCGGGGTCAGCCGGATGACGCTCCGGCACGCGCTGGGCGAGCTGGCCCGGCGCGGCCTGGTCACCAAGGCGGTCGGCCGCCGCGGCGGCACCTTTGTCGCCGCGGCCAAGCTGGAGCAGGACCTGACCACCCTGGCCGGCTTCTCCGAGCAGCTCCGCCGGGGCGGGATGGTCGCCGGGGCCCGGGTGCTCGGCGCGGCCCAGCGGCCCGCGGGCCCGGCCGCCGCGGCGGCGCTGCGCCTGGCCCAGGGCGATCCGGTCTTCTCGGTCCGGCGGCTCCGGCTCGCCGACGGCAAGCCCATCGCGGTCGAGCACTCGCAGTTTCCCGCGGCCCGCTTTCCCGGCCTGCTCGACCGGCCGCTCGGCGGCTCGCTCTACGAGCTGATGGAGCTGCAGTACGGTCACCGGCCGCACCGGGCCAGGGAAAGCCTGGAGCCGGTGATGGCCGGGCGGCGCGAGGCCGAGGAGCTCAGCGTGCCGCCCGGGGCTCCGCTGCTGCTGGTCGAGCGCATCGCCTACGGGCGCTCGGGCCTGCCCCTGGAGTTCGCCCGCGACCTGTTCCGCGGTGATCGCACCAGGGTGGTCGTCTGGACCTCAGAACTGGCCCGCTAGTGTCCTCCACCTGAAATCAGCGTTGTAAGTTGATACGATGTTGTTATGGTGCATCGTGGTCCTTCTGCTGCCGGGATCGTGCTGGGTGATGGTGACCGTGAGGAGCTGGCGCGCCTGGCGGGGGGCTCGTCGAGAGTCGCGGCCCGGGCGCGGATCGTGATGGCGTGCGCGGAGCCGGGGGCGGTGAACGAGCAGGTCGCGGCCGAGCTGGGCATGTCCGCGGAGACGGTGGGCACATGGCGGCGCCGGTTCGCCGAGGCCGGGGTCACGGGGCTGGCCGACGGGGCGCGGCCGGGCCGGCCGAAGGCCGCGCTGGAACTGACGGACGCAGAGCGGGACCAGCTGACCCGGTGGGCGCGGCGGGCGAAGTCCGCGCAGGCCCTGGCGCTGCGGGCCAGGATCGTGCTGGCATGCGCCGAGGGCAGGGAGAACAAGCAGGTCGCGGCGGACCTGCGGGTACGGCGGGGACGGTGGCCCGGTGGCGGGGCCGGTTCTCGCGCGGCGGCTGGACGGGCTGGCCGACGAGCCGCGGCCCGGACGGCCGCCGTCGATCCTGCTGGACCAGGTCGAGGACGTGCTCGTGCCGCGACGCTGGAGTCGACGCCGGCGGACGCCACGCACTGGTCGCGGGCCTCGATGGCAAAGCGCAGCGGCCTGTCGAAGTCCACCATCGGGCGGATCTGGCGCAAGTTCGACCTCAAGCCGCACATCAGCGACGGGTTCAAGCTGTCCACGGATCCGCTGTTCGTGGAGAAGGTCGTCGACGTCGTCGGGCTTTACCACAACCCGCCGGAGAAGGCGGTGGTGCTGTGCGTGGACGAGAAATCAGGCATGCAGGCCCTGGACCGGTCCCAGCCGGTGCTGCCGATGATGCCCGGCATGCCCGAGCGCCGCACCCACGACTATGCCCGGCACGGCGTGACCAGCCTGTTCGCCGCGTTCAACATCGCCGACGGCACGGTGATCTCCGAGCTGCACCGCCGGCACCGCGCGGTGGAGTTCAGGAAGTTCCTGGTCGCCATCGACAAGGCCGTTCCCGCCGGACTCGACGTGCACCTGGTCTGCGACAACCTCGCCACCCACAAGACCCCGCAGATCCAGGAATGGCTCGCCCGCCACCCCCGGTTCCACGTGCACTTCACCCCGACCGGCTCGTCCTGGATCAACCAGGTCGAACGCTGGTTCGGGTTCCTGACCGACCAGATGCTCCGCCGCGGCGTACACAAGAGCGTGCAGGCCCTGGAACGAGACGTCCGCACCTGGATCGAGAACTGGAACGAGGACCCGAGGCCGTTCATGTGGACAGAAGACCGCAGAGGAGATCCTCGACTCCCTAGCCAAATATATTGCGCGGATTTCCGGCGCAGGACACTAGTTTCCCGCGCCGGAGCTGGCCCCGGCTGACCTGGCCCGGTGGCCTGGCCCCCGGCTGACCTGGCCCGGCCCGGCTGGCCGGCGCGGACGGCCGGCCGGCGAGCGCTTGGAGCCAGGCCTCAGCCGGGCTTCAGCGATCGAGATATAACTTGACACTGGCCGACAACACGATAGATCGTATTATCCGATAGCCCACGGGGATGGTTCAGTCATGATCACGCTCTGGAGGATCGCGTGAGTAGCACAAGAGGCGGCAAGCTGCGCCGGATGGCCGCGTTTCCCTGCGGGAAACGCACGAAGTACCTGGTGGTCGCGTTCTGGATCGTGGTCATCGCGCTCACCGGCTCGCTAGCCGGCAAGCTGCAGGGAGCCGAGCGCAACGACGCGTCGGCGTACCTGCCCGCCAGCGCCGACTCGACGCAGGAACTGAACCTGCAGGCCAAGTTCACCTCGAAGGACCTCAACCCGGCGGTGGTGATCTACCAGCGCCAGTCCGGCATCACCGCCGCGGATGTGCGCAAGGCGACCGCTGACGCGCGCAGCTTCGCCGCCCTGCCCGCCGTTGACGGCCGGGTAACCGGGCCGGTCGTCTCGCGCGACCACCGGGCCATCGCCACGACCGTCGGAGCCGACCTGGGCTTCAACGCCGACTTCGGGAAATTCGTCGGCAACATGCGGGCCACCGCGTCCCGGGGCGACCCGGGGCTGACGGTCGCGCTGACCGGCCCGGCCGCCAGCGCCGCCGATCAGCTCAAGATCTTCAAGGGCATCGACAGCACGCTGCTGTACGCCACGCTGGCCGTGGTCATCTTGCTGCTGCTGGTCACCTACCGCAGCCCGATCCTGTGGCTGCTGCCGATCCTGTCCGCCGGCGTCGCGCTGACCTTCGCCGAGGCGGTCATCTACCTGCTGACTCAGCACGCCAACCTGACCGTCAACGGGCAAAGCGGCGGCATCCTGGTGGTGCTGGTGCTGGGCGCGGGAACCGACTACGCGCTGCTGCTGGTGGCCCGCTACCGGGAGGAGCTGCGGCGGCACGAAGACCGGCATGAGGCGATGGCCGAGGCCTTGCGCCGGGCCGGCCCGGCCATCGTGGCCAGCGCGGGAACGGTGATCGCGAGCATGCTCTGCCTGCTGGTCGCGCAGTCCGCGGACATCTCCGGGCTGGGCCCGGTCGCCGCGATCGGCATCGCCGTCGGGCTGCTGGCCATGATCACGCTGCTGCCCGCGCTGCTGGTCATCTGCGGCCGGTGGGTCTTCTGGCCGGTACGGCCGCGGCTGGGCTCGGCCGAGCCGACCCGCAGCGGGGTGTGGGCCAGGGTCGGCCGGATGATCGCCGGGCGGCCCCGGGTGATCTGGGGCGTCACCGCGGTCCTGCTGGCCTGCGCGTCGCTCGGCCTGGTCGGGTTCAAGATCGGGACGCTGACCACCGCGCAGTCCTTCCGCGGCTCGCCCTCCTCGGTGGCCGGCGAGCAGGTCCTGGCGGCGCACTTCCCGGCCGGATCAGGCGAGCCGGTGGCCGTTATCGGGAACGCTTCGGCGGCCCCGCAGATGCGCGCCGCGCTGGCCGCCACCCCCGGCATCGCGCAGGTGGGCCCGCCGCAGGTCAAGGATGGCCTGGCCTACCTGCAGGGCACCTTGGCGGGTAAGCCCGACAGCCCGGCGGCGTACGCCGCCGTGGACCGGGTGCGGGACTCACTCGGCGCGATCAAGGGCGCGGATGCCAAGGTGGGCGGCGCGACCGCGATCGCGATGGACGTGGGCCACTACGTCGAGCGCGACCGCAACATCATCATCCCGCTGGTGCTCCTGGTGGTGCTGCTCATCCTCGGCCTGCTGCTGCAGTCCGTCGTCGCGCCGCTGATCCTCATCGGCACGGTCGTGCTCTCGTTCGGCGCGGCTCTCGGGTTGTCGGCGCTGGCGTTCAGGCACTGGTTTGGTTTCGCCGGCGCGGACACCTCGATGCCGCTGTTCGTGTTCGTCTTCCTGGTCGCCCTGGGCATCGACTACAACATCTTCCTGATGACCAGGGTCAGGGAGGAAGCGGCCAGGTCGGGCACCCGCCAGGGCGCGCTCACCGGGCTCGGCGCGACCGGCGGGGTGATCACCGCCGCCGGCCTGGTGCTGGCCGGGACCTTCGCCAGCCTGGCCACGCTGCCGCTGACGGAGTTCACCGAGATCGGGTTCGCGGTGGCGCTCGGTGTCCTGCTGGACACGATCATCGTCAGGTCGGTGCTGGTCACCGCGCTCAACCTGGACATCGGCCGGCACATGTGGTGGCCGAGCCAGGCTGAGCAGGCGGACCACCGAGCAGGCCAGCACCCAGGCCGCCCTGTCCCGGGTGCCCTGAGGCTGGCCCCGGTCCGAGCCGGGACCGGGGCGGGACCGGGGCGGGCCCCGCGCGGGGCCCGGCCCGGTCGCGGCTCACGCCTTGACGACCGTGCCCGCCTTGCCCGCCGCCATGGCCTCGGCATCGTCGATCCGCCCGATCACCGCCATCCGGCCGGTCGCGGTCACGAACCGGCACACCGCCTCGACCTTCGGCCCCATCGAGCCCGCCGGGAAGCTGAGCGAACGCAGCTCCTCGGGGGTGGTGTTGCGCAGCGGCCGGGCCTGCGGCGTGCCGTAGCCGGCCAGGACCGCGTCCACGTCGGTCAGCAGCAGCAGGATGTCGGCGTCGAGCGTGCGGGCCAGCAGCGCGGCGGTCAGATCCTTGTCCACGACGGCTTCAGCGCCGTGCAGCCGCCCGGCGCTGTCCCTGGTGACCGGTATCCCGCCGCCGCCGGAGCAGATCACGATCACGCCCTGGCCCAGCAGGCGGCTGATCGCGGGCAGGTCGACCAGCTCGACCGGCTCGGGCGAGGGCACCACCCGGCGCCAGGCGCTGCCGTCCTGGCCCACCTGCCAGCCCCGCTGAGCCGCGACCTGAAGCGCCTGGGCCTGCGGGTAGACCGGGCCGACGAACTTGGTCGGCGCGCCGAAGGCCGGATCGTCGGCGCGTACTACGGTCCGGCTGACCAGGCAGGCCGCCGCCCGGTCCGGGATCGCGTTCTGGATCGCCTGCAGCAGCCAGTAGCCGATCATGCCCTGAGTCTGGGCGCCGAGCACATCGAGCGGATACGGGCTGGCCAGCAGCGGGTCCTGCGCGCTCTGCATGGCCAGCAGGCCGACCTGGGGGCCGTTGCCGTGCGTGAGCACCAGCTCGTGCTCGCGGGCCAGCGGCACCAGGGCCTGCACCGCCTGCCTGACGTGCGCCTCCTGGGTGGCGGAGTCGGGCCGCTCACCGCGTTCCAGCAGCGCGTTACCGCCCAGCGCGGCGACGATCCTCATTCCGCCGTGCCGATCGTGGCCGCCATCAGCGCCTTGATCGTGTGCAGCCGGTTCTCGGCCTGATCGAACACGACCGAGGCGGGTGACTCGAAGACGTCCTCGGTCACCTCCAGCGCGGACAGCCCGCGCTTTTCGTAGATCTGCTGGCCGATCTCGGTCTGGGTGTTGTGCAGCGCGGGCAGGCAGTGCAGGAACTTCACCTCCGGCTGGCCAGTGGCCGCCATTACCTTCGCGTTCACCTGATAGGGCAGCAGCAGGTCGATCCGGGCGTCCCACTGGTCGGCGGGCTCGCCCATCGACAGCCAGACGTCGGTGTAAAGGAAGTCGGCCGCGGTGACCGCGGCGAGCACGTCCGCGGTCACGGTCAGGCTGGCCCCCGAAGCCGCGGCCAGGCCGGCCGCGATGGCCTGCACCTCGGGCGCGGGCCACAACGGCTCGGGCGCGCAGATGCGCACGTCGAGTCCCAGCAGCGCGCCGGTGACCAGCAACGAGTTAGCGGTGTTGTTCCGGCCGTCGCCGAGGTAGCAGTAGGCGACGTCGCTGAGCGGCTTGGCCGCGTGCTCGCGCATGGTCAGCACGTCGGCCAGCATCTGGGTGGGGTGCCAGGTGTCGGTGAGCCCGTTCCAGACCGGAACCCCGGCCCAGGCGCCCAGCGTCTCCACGGCTTCCTGGGAGAACCCGCGGAACTCGATCCCGTCGAACATCCGGCCCAGCACCCGCGCGGTGTCCTTGACCGATTCCTTGCGCCCGAGCTGGGAGTCGCCGGGTCCTAGATAAGTGACATGCGCGCCCTCATCGTGCGCGGCGACCTCGAACGCCGCCCGGGTGCGGGTCGAGGTCTTCTCGAAGATCAGCGCGATGTTGCGGCCTTCCAGCAGGCTGGTCCGCTGGCCGATCTGCTTTTGCATCTTCAGCTGGGCGGCCAGATCGACGAGGTAGCCGAACTCCTGCGCCGACAGGTCTGTTTCCTTGAGCAGGCTGCGCCCGATCAGATCCATGCGAGCTCCTGGCTGGGTCCGGCGCGGCGCACGTCGGCCGGCCGGGATGGATCTTACGTCCCCGCGGCCCGGATCCGCAGGCCGGGGCCGGCCGCCGGGCTGACCAGGCCAGCGCGACCAAACCGGCCGGCTCGCACCGGGCAGGCCGAGCGGTACCCGCGGTTACCGGCGCGGGCAGCCGCGCGGCGCGTGCGCGTCGCCGGCCTGCTGCCAGCACAGCTGGGCGGCCAGGTGCACAGCGCCCGAGGCGTGCACGGAGAAGGCCGGCGCGCCGCGGTGGAACTGCTGGACGTACGGGCCGTGCCGGAAGGCGTGCCAGCCGCCGTCATCGACCCAGATCCGCCAGTCAGGGAATTCGCCGGCCAGCGCCTCGACCGCCGCGCCGGTCAGGGTGTCGCGGGAAGCAGTGAAGGTACCGATTGTCCCCACCCCACTCTCGGTACGTAACGCAACGATCACGATTTAACACCAGGCCGCCGGTGAATGGAACCAGATTCCGGTAACTACCGCGTCGGGCCGGGGCGAATCGCGGGTCCGCTACCGCGCAGAACCGCTCAAATCGCTGCAAACCTGGTCGGAGGCAGGCCGGGCCGGACCCCCGCCCTGGTTACCGGGGCCCAGTCCATGGCGGCTCGAACCGCGGCCGGTTCGGCACCCGCCGGGGCCGGCTGAGCGGGCCTGCGCCGGAGGCCGGCGGCTGAGAGGATGGCGAAATGGACTGCCGCCTGCACCTGGCCTGGGATGACCGGCTGGCCGGGTACGACTTCGGTCCCGGCCACCCGCTGGCGCCGGTCCGGGTCGAGCTGGCGATCGCGCTGGCCCGGGCCCTGGGCGTGCTGGCCGCTGACTCGGTCACCGTCGCCGCGCCCGAGCCCGCCACCGATGCCGAGCTCGAGCTGGTACACGATCCGGAATACATCGCGGCGGTCCGGCGCGGGGGCGAGGCGGCGGCCAGGGGCGGCCGGACCGGTGCCGGCGACCGCGGCGGGCTGCTCCGCTACGGGCTCGGCACCCCCGACGATCCGGTGTTCCGCGGCATGCACGCGGCCTCCGCGCTGGTGGCGGGCGCGACGCTGGCCGCGGCCCGGGCGGCCTGGTCCGGCCCGCCCGCTCACGGCGCGAACATCGCCGGCGGCCTGCATCACGCGATGCGGGCCAGCGCCAGCGGGTTCTGCGTGTACAACGACCCGGCCATCGCGATCGCCTGGCTGCTGGCCCAGGGCGCGGAGCGGATCGCCTACGTGGACATCGACGTGCACCATGGCGACGGCGTCCAGGCCGCGTTCTACCACGACCCGCGGGTGCTGACGATCAGCCTGCATGAGCATCCGGCCACGCTGTTCCCAGGCACCGGGCTGCCCGCCGAGCACGGCGGCCCGGCGGCGGCCGGGTCAGCGGTCAACGTCGCGCTCCCGGCCGGTACCGGCGACGCCGGATGGCTGCGCGCGTTCGAGGCGGTGGTACCGCCGCTGCTGACCGCGTTCGCGCCGCAGATCCTGGTCAGCCAGCACGGCTGTGACACCCACTGGCTCGACCCGCTCGCTCACCTGCGGCTGACCATCGACGCGCAGCGAGCCGCCCACGCCCGGCTGCACGAGCTGGCGCACGCCTGCGCGGGCGGTCGCTGGCTGCTCACCGGGGGCGGCGGCTACGAACTGGTCCAGGTGGTCCCGCGGACCTGGACGCACCTGCTGGCCGAGGCGGCCGGCCGCCCGCTCGATCCGGGCACCGAGATCCCGGCGTCCTGGCGCCAGGACGCCACCGCCCGCACCGGGCGCCCGGCGCCCGGGCTGATGACCGAGGGCGGCGCGGCCGCGTTCACCGCGGTGACGGCGGGCTGGGACCCGGACGACCCCGTCGACCGGGCCATCCTGGCCACCCAGCGGCAGATCTTCCCGCGTCATGGCCTGCTGCCGCCGGCTTGATCCGCCGGGCTAGCCTGGGGTCAGGTGCGCAGCCGCGACCAGCTGGTAGCCGGTCACCAGCTCGGTCCTGATCGCGATGATGTCACCGGTTCTTCCCGCCACCCAGGGCCGCAGCGCCCGGCGGTAGCTGGCGATCTCGGCCCGGTCGAGCACCAGCCCGGCCTGGCCGATCACCACCACGCTCCAGCCCAGGCGGGTATCCGGGTCGATCGAGTCGGCCTCGTAGGCGACGATCGTGCCGTAGCGGCCCGGCTGGCCATCGTGACCGGCCGGGATGCTGATCGCACGGCCCAGGCTGGCCATGATGATGATCTGGTCATCGACGAGGAGGTGGTTGACCGGGCGGATGGCAGGCAGCGCATGATGAGTGAACACCACCCGGCCGAACGAGACGCTCGCCAGCAGCCGCAGGCACTCGCGCTGATTCAGCTCCTGGACCTGCCGCGCCTCGTTCATGGTCTCCTTCGGGCCTGCCTGGGACCCGGAGCACGGCGATCCTGACTCGCCGTCATCTCGTTGTCGTGGGCTGGGAGTATCAGCTCCGATCAGCGTGTCCGCGGCGCCCGCCGCGCCGGGACCGGAGAATACCGGTCCAGCGGCGTACTACCTGGTGTCAGTCAGCCAACGCCCCCGTCCAGCTGACCGAACCTGACCACTGCGCCAGTCCCCCGATCTCCTGTCGTCCCAGGCGGCAGGCACTGCACCTTCGATTACACCGTGACCGGGGCCGCCAGGGCAGAGCCACCGGGCCCGAGCGGCAGGACCTTAGTCCCGGCCGCTGACGCCAGTCCCGGCGGCTGGCGCGCCCTGGTCCGTCCGCCGGGCGTCCCTGGAGCTCAGCCGCGGACGGGGCGGCCTGGTCAGGACGCCGGGGCCGGGCCAGGGCAGATGCCAGACCAGCCAGGTGCCACCGCCGGACGCGGTGCCGACCTCGACGACCGCCCCGATCTGGCTCGCGACCTCCCGCAGCGAGCTGGCCTGGTCCGGGTCGCCGGGCTGCGCGGGCGGCCAGTTCCCCTGCAGCGTCACGGTCAGCTTGGCGTCGTCGGCGGCGGCCGACACCGCGACCTGCACCGGCCCAGGCTGCCGGCCGAGCCGGGTCAGCGTCTCGCGCAGGGCTTCGACCAGGTGATCGGCGGTCCGCTCGGAGAAGGCCCCGTCGACGCCGCCGCTGAACGACACATCCGGCGTGGTGCCGAGCGACGGGGCGAACTCGCCGCACAGTTCCAGCACGTCGCGGCGCAGGCTGCTGGAGCCGGACCGGTCCCTGAGGCCGAAGATGGACTCCCGGACCAGCCGGGTGGCCTCATCCAGGTCGGTGGTGACGCCCTCGATCCGGCGCCCCAGTTCGATGCTGCTGGTCAGCGACCGGGCGGCCTGGAGCGACAGGCTGGCGGTGAAGATCCGCTGGATGACCTGCTCCTGCAGGTCCCGGGCGATGCGGTCCCTGTCCCGCATCAGGTTGACCTGGTGCAGCCGCTGCTGCAGCTGGGCCCGTTCCGCCTGGGCGCGCCGGATGCGCTGGCGCAGCCCGTGGGTCGCGACCGAGATCAGGGCGCCCAGCGCCACCCAGATGATTGCCCGCCGGGTGATCACCGCGGGCAGGTCGGCCGCGAGCACCACGGAGAAGATGATCACGGTCACGACCACGGCGGCCACCACGACCGCCGATTCCCAGGGCCGCTGGAACAGGGCCGCCCAGACGATCGGCATCAGCGCGACGATGGCCACGCCCGCGGCATTGCCCGCGGCGATGGTGAGGGCCAGGGCCGAACCGGTGTAGCACAAGGGCACCAGCACGGACGCCCAGCTGGGCATGACCGGCCAGGGCAGCGCGAACGCCGCGCCGGTCAGGACCAGGAGCACCGCGCTGATCACGGCGGCGACAGTGGAGCTAGGACCGGGCGGGAGCGCCAGGCTGGCCTCGGCCAGCACGGCCAGCGCCGCGAACGGGAGGACGCGGCCCGCCCAGCCCGGGCCGCGGAACGGGTATCCGGGTACCCGCCGGGGCCAGGGCGGCACCACGGGGCCGCTGCCGCCGCTGCCGCCGGCGCCGCGCGGGCCGGTCTCAGGCAGGCTGGGGTCCGGCCCGCCGGTCCCCCCGGGCGCGGCCGCGAATCCCGACCTCATCTGCCCACCCCCTGGCCGACTCCTCATCTGGCGGGCCCGGCCGCGGTCATGACCGAACCGGCTGCTGGCCGTCCATGCCCCCCAAGCCCAGCCCGGTTCGCCTCCTAGGCTGGCGTGATGATCGGAATGCCGGCCACGACCCGCGCCTGTCTATTTGATCTCGATGGCGTGATCACCAAGACCGACGCCTTGCACGCCGCCGCGTGGCAGGAAATGTTCGACTCCTACCTGCGGCAACAGGCGGCCCAGACCGGGCAACCCTTCGTACCTTTTGATCTAGCCACAGATTATGGCAGATACCTGGACGGCAAGCCGCGCGCTGCGGGGGTGCGGTCCTTCCTGGCCTCCCGGGGCATCTGGCTGGCTGAAGGCCAGGCTGGCGACGACCCGGCGCGGCCGACGATCCGGTCCCTGGGGGCCAGGAAAAACCAGATCCTGCAGCGCCGGATCGCCGCCGACGGCGTCATCGCCTTCCCCGGCTCGGTCCGGTACCTGCGGGCCGTGGCGGCGGCAGGGCTGAGCCGCGCGGTGGTCTCATCCAGCGCCAACTGCCGGGCCATGCTGGCCGCCGCGAGGCTGGCGGCCGAGTTCGGTGTCGTGGTGGACGCGCAGACGGCTCAGCGGGAGCACCTGCGTGGCAAGCCGGCCCCGGACACCTTCCTGTTCGCCGCCCGCGCGCTGGGGGTCCCGCCCGAGGCGGCGGCGGTATTCGAGGACGCCGAGGCCGGGGTGGCCGCGGGCCGGGCGGGCGGGTTTGGTTTGGTGGTCGGGGTAGACCGGAGAGGCCAGGGCAGTGCGCTGCGGGAGGATGGAGCCGACATAGTGGTAAAAGACCTCGCTGAGCTGCTCAGCGCGCCGTGATCGAGCGCCCGGGCTTCCCTGTCGAGCCGTGGTCGCTGCGGGAGTCGCGGCTTGATCTTGGCCTGCTAGCTCAGACCGAGTCCTTGTTCGCGCTGGCCAACGGGCACATCGGCTGGCGCGCGAACCTGGATGAAGGGGAACCGCACGGCCTTCCAGGGTCATACCTGAACGGGCTGTATGAACGCCGCCCGCTGCCCTACGCCGAGGCCGGTTACGGCTTCCCGGAATCCGGCCAGGCGATCATCAATATCACCAACGGCAAGCTGATCCGGCTGCTGGTCGATGACGAGCCCTTCGACGTCCGGTACGGCCAGCTCCTGGCGCACGATCGGGTGCTGGACTTCCGGTCCGGCGTGCTGAGCCGGACGGTGGAGTGGATCTCCCCGGCCGGGCGGGGGGTGCGCATCACCTCGCAGCGGCTGGTCTCGTTCACTCAGCGGGCGATCGCCGCGATCTGCTACGACGTCGAGCCGCTGGACGATACGACCCGGATTGTCCTGCAATCCGAGCTGGTCGCGAATGAGCAGCTGCCTGAAGCGCGCCGCGACCCGCGGGTCGCGGCCGTGCTCCAGTCGCCGCTGCAGCATGAGGAACACGTCGCCGACGGGGTCCGGTCCCTGCTGGTGCACTGCACCAGGAAAAGCAAGCTGCGGATCGCGGCGGCCATGGACCACCTGGTCGACTGCCAGGCCGAAGCACACCACTACTCCGAGAGCTGGCCCGATCTGGCCCGGCTCACGGTCGCCGCCAAGCTGCGCCCCGGCCAGCGCCTGCGGGTGGTGAAGTTCGTCGCGCTGGGCTGGTCGGGAACCCGGTCCCGGCCCGCCATGCGGGATCAGGTCGACGGGGCGCTGACCGCCGCCGTGCAGGCCGGCTGGCCCGGGCTGCTGGCCGACCAGCAGTGCTATCTTGACGACTTCTGGCGCCGCGCCGACGTGGAGCTGGACGGCGACCTTGAGCTCCAGCAAGCGGTCAGATTCGGGCTCTTTCACGTCCTGCAGGCGGGCGCCAGGTCCGAGGGCCGGGCCATCGCCGCCAAGGGCCTTACCGGGCCCGGCTATGACGGGCATGCCTTCTGGGACACCGAGACGCACGTGCTGCCGGTGCTGACCTATACCGTTCCCGAGGCGGTACCCGCGCCGCTGGGCTGGCGGCACTCGACGATGCGCAAGGCCATCAGGCGGGCCAGCCAGCTCGGCCTGCGCGGCGCCGCGTTCCCGTGGCGCACCATCAACGGCGAGGAATGCTCGGCCTACTGGCCGGCCGGAACGGCCGCGTTTCACATCAATGCCGACATCGCCGACGCGGTGATCCGCTACATCGACGTCAGCGGCGATCGCGACTTCGCGGCCGGGATCGGCCTCGAGCTGCTGGTGCAGACGGCCCGGCTCTGGCAGTCCCTGGGCCATTTCGACGCGGGCGGGCAGTTCCGGATCGACGGGGTCACCGGCCCCGATGAATACAGCGCCGTGGCCGACAACAATGTCTACACCAACCTGATGGCCCAGCAGAACCTGCGGGCCGCCGCCGCGGCCGCCCGCGAGTTCCCTGAGCGCGCGGCCGAGCTCACTGTGACCAGCGAGGAGATCGGGGCCTGGCAGACCGCCGCCGACGCCATGTGCGTGCCCTACGACGAGAAGCTCGGCATCCACCCGCAGGCGGAGGACTTCACCAGCCATCAGGTCTGGGACTTCGCCGGCACCGGCCCGGAGCAGTACCCGCTGCAGAGCTCGTTTCCTTACTTCGAGCTCTACCGCAAGCAGGTCGTGAAGCAGGCGGACCTGGTGCTGGCCATGATGCTCGTGCCGGACGCCTTCAGCGACGAGCAGAAAGCCAGGAACTTCGAGTACTACGAGAAGCTCACGGTCCGGGATTCCTCGCTGTCGGCCAGCACTCAGGCGGTGATCGCCGCCCAGGTCGGGCACCTGGACCTGGCCTATGACTATCTGGCCGAAACCGCGCTGATCGACCTGACTGACTCCGAGCAGAACGTCAGCGACGGACTGCACATCGCGGCGCTGGCCGGCGCCTGGATCGCCCTGGTCAGCGGGTTCGGCGGGATGCGCCGCCGGGCCGGCCTGCTGACCTTCGCGCCGCGCCTGCCCGGCGCGCTGAGCAGGCTCGCCTTCACCGTGCGGCTGCGCGGCCAGCGGATCAGGGTCGAGGTCACCGCGTCAGCCGCCACCTACACCCTCGACGCCGGCCCGCCGCTGGACATCATGCACCACGGATCGGCCCTGACCCTGACCACGGACCGGCCGCTGACCAGGGATATTCCAGCGGCTCCCCCGCGGCCGCGGCCAACGCAGCCGGTCGGCCGGGCGCCCGTCTGGCGCCAGCCGCGCAACGCCTAACCGCACCCGCTGCGAGGCTTGCGCCTGCTGCGGCACCTCGGCGGAACCGCCCAGGAGCGCGTTCGGCGTCGTGCCGAGCGCGTCAGCCAGCCGCATCAGCCCGTCATAGCCGACATTCGCCGCATGCTGCTCCAGATAGGCCAGGTAGCTCACCGCCATCCCCGACCTGGCCGCCAGCTCGGCGCGGGTCAGCCCTAGCTCCCGCCGCCGCGCCGCCACCCGCTTGCCAAGATCGCCAGGACCAGCGCTCACGTTATCCATATTCCCCCCTTGTCCCAGGCTACAGACCAGGCCACGGCCCTGATCGGGCCGGCCGGCGGTCACATGGCCAGGACGGCCGCGCCGTGCACCCGGTCGGCGGCGAGGTCGGCGAGGGCGCGTGCGGCCTGATCAAACCGGTACGGGCTGACGGTGACCCTGATGCGCAGCTGCTGGGCCAGGCGCAGGAATTCCTCGGCGTCCCCCCGGGTATTCGAGGTGACGCTGCGCAGCGTCCGCTCCTGGAACAGCTCCTCGGCGTAGCCGAGGGCGGGGATGTCGCTCAGGTAGATCCCGGCCACCGCGGCCGTGCCGCCGCGATCAAGGGCGCGCAGCGCGGCCGGCACCACAGTCCCGGCGGGCGCGAAGATGATCGCCGAGTCGAGCGGCTCCGGCGCGGGGTCGAATGAGTCCTGGGCCGAGGCCGCGCCCAGGTCCAGGGCCAGCTCGCGGGCGGCCGCCGCCCGGGTGAACACGTGCACGATAGCCCCCTGGGCCCGGGCGACCTGCGCGGTCAGGTGGGCCGAGCCGCCAAAGCCCCAGATGCCGAGCCGCCCGCCGGGCGGCAGCTGCGCCCGCCGCAACGCCCGGTAGCCGATGATCCCGGCGCACAGCAGCGGCGCCAGCTCGGCATCGCTGAACCCGGCGGGCAGCGGGTGCACGTAGGCGTCCGCGGCCACCAGGTACTCGGCGTAGCCGCCGTCGATGTCCCACCCGGTGTAGGTCGACCGGGGACACAGGTTCTCCTGACCGCGCCGGCAGTACCGGCAGGAGCCGTCGGTACCCGCCAGCCAGGCCACCCCGACCCGGTCCCCGGTCCCGAACCTGGTCACCCCGGGCCCCGCCGCCACCACCTCCCCGACCACCTCGTGGCCGGGGATCACGTCCGGCGCCCTGGGATCGAGATCCCCTTCCGCCAGGTGCAGGTCGGTGCGGCAGACGCCGCAGCACACCACCCGGATGAGCAGTTGTCCCTGGCCGGGCTCGGGCCGCTCGCGCTCGACCAGCCGCACCGGGCCGGCCGTGATGGGCCCGGGCTGGTGAACCACCCACGCTCGCATCAGATCAGGCTACGCCGCGCCCCTGGCCCGGCCGGGCCAGGCCCGGCCGGGGCAGACCGGGGGCGACCTCCGGTTAACGTACGATCGGGGCATCGCCGGGATCAACGGAAGGAGCCCGGTGGAGGCATCAGACGGCCGTCAGGTCAGGCCGCACATGCAGCTCGATGAGCTGCTCGCCGAGCTCCAGGCCCGGCTGCATGCGGTACTGCCCACCAGGGACCGGACGCACGCCCTGCTGGAGGCCGTGATGGCGGTGGCCGGCAACCTGGACCTTGAGGTCGTGCTCCGCCAGATCGTCGAGGCCGCGGTCACCCTGGTCAACGCGCAATACGGGGCGCTGGGCGTCATCGGCGACGGCGGCGGGCTGGCGGAGTTCATCCCGGTCGGGCTGGATTCAGCGGAAATCAGCCGGATTCATCACTGGCCACAGGGCCGGGGCCTGCTCGGCGACCTGATCAACGAGCCGCGGACCCTGCGGCTGCCCGAGATAGCCAGGCACCCGCGCTCGTCCGGCTTCCCCGAAGGCCACCCGCCGATGCGGTCGTTCCTGGGCGTGCCGATCCGGGTCCGCGGCCGCGTCTTCGGCAACCTGTACCTGACCGAGAAGCGAGGCGGCGGCCAGTTCGACGCGGAGGACGAGGCCCTGCTGGGAGCGCTGGCCGCGGCGGCCGGGGTGGCTATCGACAATGCCCGGCTCTACGAGGAGGCGCGCAGCCAGCGGGACTGGCTGATGGCCAACGCGGAGGTCACCAGGCGGCTGCTGTCCGGAGCGGCGCCCGGCGAGGTCCTGACGCTAGTCACCCGGCGGGCCCTGGAGATATCGGGCGCCGACCAGGTGACCTTGGCCCTGCCCGACAGCGGCCGCAGGTACCTGGTGATCGAGCACGCCACCGGGGCGGGCGCGGAGCAGGCCCTGGGCCTGGTCCTGCCGGCCAGCGAATCGGTGACGGGCCAGGTCATGCGGACCGGCGAGCCCGAGATCCTGCCGGACTTCAGCGATGACGACCGGGTCGCCGAGGTCGCCCGCAAGAACATGCGGCTCGGGCCCGCGGTACTCGTGCCGCTGGGCGCACCGGGGAACGTCCACGGCGTGCTGACGGCCGGGCGCAGCCAGGGCGCGATGCCGCTCGCCCCGGCCGCGGTGGACATGGTGATCACCTTCGCGGCGCAGGCGGGCATCGCGCTGGAACTGGCCGAGCACCGCAGGGACGTCGAGCGGTTCGCGGTGTTCGAAGACCGCGACCGGATCGCCCGCGACTTGCATGACCTGGTCATCCAGCGGCTGTACGCCACCGGCATGTCGCTGGAGGGCACCGCCGCGCTGCTGCCCGGCTCCGAGATGGGTGACCGGGTCAGCCGGGCCGTGGACGCGCTGGACGACACCATCAGGCAGATCAGGTCGGCCATCTTCGCGCTGCACTCGCGCGATTCGGCCGAGCCACCCGGGCTGCGCAGCCAGATCCTGGAAGTCGTGACCGAGATGACCGCCCCGCTCGGGTTCACGCCCGCGCTGCGGCTGGCGGGCCGGCTGGACGCGGTGCCGGCCGAGGCGGGCGAGCACCTGCTCAGCGCGCTGCGCGAGGCCCTGTCCAACGCGGCCAGGCACGCGAGTGCCTCCCGGGTCGAGGTCAGCATCGAGGCCGGCCAGGCCCTGACCCTCAGGGTCACCGACAACGGCTCGGGGATGAAGGACACCGAGCGCCGCAGCGGGCTGGCCAACTTGCAGGAGCGCGCCGCCGAGCTGAGCGGGGCGCTGCGGATCGGCCCGGCCGGCGACGGCGGCACCCAGCTGGAATGGGAGGTTCCCAGGCCGCAGGCCAGCTAGCCGGGCCAGCCCGGCTTAGCGGTCCCAGCCCGGTTCAGCGGCGCCAGCCCGGTCTTAGCGGGGCCAGCCCGGTCACCGGCTGCGGCCGTCAGCGCCGCCCCCCCGGGCCTGCGCGGGCTGGTCTTCCGCGCTGAAGACGCGCGCCGCGTACGCCGCGGCCTGGGTCCTGCGTTCCATGCCCAGCTTGGCGAACAGCGTCGAGACGTAGTTCTTGACCGTCTTCTCGGCCAGGAACATCCGCTCGCCGATCTGGCGGTTCGTCAGCCCCTGTCCGATCAGCTCCAGGATCCGGCGTTCCTGCTCGGTCAGGCCGGACAGCGGGTCGGACCGGGCCGCCTGGTCCCGCACCCGGCTCAGGACCCGGCTGGCCACCTCCGGGTCCAGCATCGACTTCCCCGCGGCGATGGCCCGCACCGCCCCGACCAGGTCGGTGCCCCGGATCTGCTTGAGCACGTAGCCCGCGGCGCCCGCCATGATCGCGTCGAACAGGGCCTCGTCGTCGCCGAACGAGGTCAGCATCAGGCAGCCAGTGGCCGGCAGCCGCGACCTGATCTCCCGGCAGACGGTGACGCCGTCCCCGTCGGGCAGCCGGACGTCGAGCACGGCCACGTCCGGCTGCAGCGCCAGGATCTGGGCCAGCGCCGACGTCGCGGTCCCCGCCTCGCCCGCCACGGTGATATCCGGCTCGGCCTCCAGCAGCTCCCGGACCCCCCGGCGGACGATCTCATGATCATCTAGCAGGAAGACGCTGATCGGCCCCGAACGCTCGGGCCGCCCCGAACGCTCAACCGGTCCTGAATACTGCGACGGCCTCGCTGGGTGAGACCATGCCGCCTGGTCAGCGCGTGACTGGCTCATCTCGCACCTAGCTTCCCGATGTCAGGCAACTCGGTCGTTTCACCATAGCCGGTCCGGCCCAGTCGCCTCATCGCTCACTGTGGCCGTGGGGCTGCACTCGGTCGCCATTCCCACTCGCCACCGCCGGCCGCCGCGCACCTCGCCGGGGCCGAGCGGATCTGGTACTTGTGGAGCCATGGACCCGCGCGAGCGCCAGCTGCTGGCGGCCATGCCCCTGCACGAGATCACCGCCCGGTTCGGGGCCGCGGGACTGCGCGCCCGCTTCGCCATCGAGACCGGGAACTTTCCCGGGCCGGAGCGGGCCCGGCTGGACCAGGCGCTGGCTGAGGCCGCCCGGCTGCACGCCGCCGACCGGCGCCAGCGCGAGCCCTACCTCAGCCACCTGCTCCGGGTAGCCATCCGGGTCTGCGGCCCCTACCAGGTCAGGGACGCCGACGTGGGATGCGCGGCGCTGCTGCACGACAGCGTCGAGGATCACGCCGCGCAGCTAGCCGAAGACGGCAGCCAGGCGGGCGCGCTGGCCGCGCTCGGCGCGCGGTACGGAGCCCGGGTGGCCGAGCTGGTCGGCTCGGTCACCAACCCGGTCTTCGACCCGGCCCGGAGCCTGCCCGAGCAGTACCGCGAGCACGTCGCGGCCAGCCTGGCCGCCTGCCCGGCGGCCCGGGTGATCAAGGTCTCCGATTTCATCGACAACGGCGGCGGCCTCAGTCACCTGTCCGGGCCCGCGGTGGCCCGGCTGGCCAGCAAGTACGCCCCGCTGGCCCCGGTGCTGGCCGGCCTGGTCGCCCGGCCAGACACGCCGCTGAGCCCGGACGTGAAAACCCGCATTCTTGGCCAGCTGGACCGGGCTCAGGACCGGTTCCGCGCGATCCTGGCCGGGCCGGCCGGACCAGCCGGGTCTTAGCGCCCGCCTCGCTCCGGTGCCAGCTGCCCCGGTGCCAGCTACCAGGCCCGGTGCTAGCTCACCCGGTGCCAGCTAGCTGTGCACGACGTCGGTGTGATGGCAGAAGTGCACCCGGGACGGGCCGGCGCTGCGGATCCGGTGCAGCGACTCCCGCCAGGCGACCGGGTCGCTGGCCTGGCCCGGCGGCAGCCGGTCGGCGGGCGGCCCGGCCAGCTGCCGCGGCGTGTAAGCCGCGTCCCCGATCAGCAGGTCCGATTCGCCGTCCGCGGACTGCACGATCACGCACTGATGACCGGCGGTGTGGCCGGGAGTCGCGATCACCGCCAGCCCCGGCAGCACCTCAGCGTCGCCGTCGACCAGCTCGAATTTAGCGTTCTGGAAATCAAACCAGTCACACAGCTCAGGCGACTCGCGCCTGGCCCGGCTCAGCTCGGCCCGCTGCACGTAGAAGGGCGCGTGCTTGAAGATCGCGTTCTGGCCGCAGTGGTCGAAGTGCAGATGAGTGTTGATCACCAGGCCGATGTCGCCCGGAGTAAGGCCGATCTCGGCCAGCGCCTCGGCGGCCGAGCGGTTGACCACCCGCCAGTCGGCCAGCACCTCATCAGGCCCGCCGACGCCGGTGTCGACCAGCACGGCGCCACCGGGGTGAGTCACCACGAACCCGTGCACCGGCCACTGTCCGCCGTCCGGCCCGCGCAGCCGGGCCAGGTGCAGCCGCTTGACCTCCAGGGACATCAGTGACCTCCGTCGCCCGGCGGGCCGCCGCGACTGCCGCCCCGGCCCGCGCTGTCGCCGGGCACCGCCGCCGCGGGCACCGACTCCCGCGCCGCGGCCCGGGCCGGGGCCGGGGCCGCGGGCCTGGCCGGCGGGCCGTAGCGGTCCAGCACCAGGGCGGTAGCCAGGACCGTGCCGACGCCGACGGCCACCCCGGCCACGGTGTCGGTGAAGTAGTGGAAGCCCAGGACCACGACGGCCATCGCCACCGCCGCCGCGGCCAGGTAGGCCGCCGTCGCGAGCAGCGCCCGCAGCGCCCCAGGCAGCCGCAGCCGCAGCGGCCGGGCCAGCAGCACCGCGCAGCAGGTGGCCAGCGTGAACACGCTGGTGGTGTGCCCGCTGGGAAACTCCAGGTTGCCCCAGAACGTCCGGTGGATCAGCGGCTTGAGCAGCAACTCCGTCAGGGCCACGGCCGCCGGTACCGCCACGGCCACCAGCAGCGCGCCGCGCCACCGCCGGGCGGCCAGGCACAGCAGCAGCAGCGCCACGGCCATCTCCGTGCCGGGGACCGGATCGCCGAGCACGACCACCGGGCGCCAGAACCCGCCGAACCGCAGCAGGCCGGACCGCATCCGCGCGTCGACGGCGGTGTCCAGCGCGCCGGGCTGCGTGTGGTGCGCGAATAGCACGCCCATGATGACCACGACTGCCGCGCACCCGGCCACGATGAGCAGCGCCGTCCGGCGGAAGGCCGGAGGCAGCAGCGGGCCGGGGCTCAGCCGGCGCGGCGGCCACGAACCTGGCCTCCACCCTCTGCGCTGCACTCAGCCATCCTAAGCGGCCACCTGAGCCGGGCCGCCGCTGGCGGCCCCGCACGCCACCAGCCAAAACCTTGCCCCTGAACGCCAGCCGCGGCCACTCGCCCGGCCCGGCCAGCCGCTCGCTGCGGCGCCCGGCCGTCCCGGGTGACCGGCGGCGGGGCGGCTGCGGCCTGGGCTCAGGGCTGGGCTCAGGGCTCGGCCTGGGCTCCCGCCTGGGCTCCGGGCTCGGCTTCCGGCTCGGCTTCGGGCTCGGCCTGAGCTCCGGGCTCAGCCTGGGCTCCGGCGTCGAGACCGGGGCCGGGGCGGTTCTGCGAGATCCAGGTGTCGATCCGCTTCCACCAGTCGTAGAGCCACAGCAGCTGGCCGTCATGATCGGCGTTCCGCGGCACCTCGGCCGCCGGTACCCGCCACCATTTCGCCCGGATGACCTGATCCATCGGCAGGCTCCGCCAGATGTCGCTGACACTGACCAGCCGGTCCAGGCCGGCATGGGCCACGAAGATGACATCGGCTTCCGGGCAGGCCTCGATGGCCGAGAACGCTCCCCCGCCGCGCGGCGGCAGCAGGTTGGGCATCTGCCGCGCCCGGGCGGCCAGGTCACGCCGGCCCAGCCGCTCCAGCCGCTGGATGCCGCGCTGCCAGCGGCCCGGCGTCCAGTTGCCGCCCTCGGGAAACAGCACCAGCGCGCCGGCCTGGTCCAGCCCGCGGGCCAGCCGCTCGATCTGCTCGGTGAACACCTTCGCCCCGGCCCGCTGATGCTGGATGAACACGTTGGGCAGCCGGTTGGCCACCACATCCAGGCCCGGGTCAAGCTGCAATGACGCCTTCATGACCACCCGCGGCCGCCGGTCGTAGACGGTCAGCAGCTCCCGCACGAGCAGGAACGAATCGCCTGGTCCCGCGTGGCGGCTGAGCACGATGACCGGATGGGCCAGCCGGGCCAGGCGTTCTTGCGTCGTCAGTTCCGGCTCCTCCACCTCGACCCGCACCCCGAACATCCGCGTCGCCGCGCGGAACAGCAGGTCAAGGAACCACCGCATGACCGCGTAGTGGCGGGCCTGGTACGGCTCGGTGCGCAGCCGGCCGCCGAACCCGCTGGCCACCCACAGGCCCAGGCAGGCGAACAGCGCCGCGGTCTCGGCCACCAGCCAGGTCAGCGCGAAGCACAGCAGCCGCAGGCCGCGCATCCGCCCTGGCCGGGACATCCCGGCCAGCCCGAACACCAGGGCCAGGATGGCCAGCAGCGGGAACAGGACCACCATCGCGACCGCGACGATGATCGCCAGCGGGGCCAGCACGAGCCGGCGAATCGGCCGGGGCGGGAACATGGCCGGCTCCTTTCGTTCGGGCCGGGGCGGGTCAGCCGCCGACTAGCGCGGCCAGGTAGCCCGCTGACGCCGTGTAGGCCCGCTCGATGCTGGCCCCGACCTTGGTCCGGTCGCGATAGCGCAGCTGCGACAAGTCTGGCGGGCGCCGGTCCCCGCCAGCCGGCAGGACATGCACCCGCACGTTGTCGGGCAAGGCCAGCATCTCCTCGTGGAACCGGTGCCGCCGGGCGATCTCGAACGCGACCAGGCCCACTTCCCAGGGACGGCGCGGCACCGTGAGCGGCCGCTCGATCCGGCCCACGTGCAGCACGTAGACGGTGCTCGCGCCCAGCGCGACGGCCCGGCCGACCGGGATGGAGTCGACCAGGCCGCCGTCGAAATAGTGCTCGCCATCCGCCTCGACCGGCGGCAGCAGCCCGGGCACGGCGCAGGAGGCCAGCACGGCCGCGACGACCGGCCCGCTGCTGAACCAGCGCGCGCTGGCCCGCTCGATGCTGGCGGCCACGCAGTGGAACGGGATCTCAAGGTCGGCGAACTCGGGGCCGGGCAGCCGGTCCTCCAGCATCCGGCGCAGCGGCTCGATCGAATGCAGGTGCGTGCCGGAGCGCATCAGCCGGGCCGCGCGCCCCAGGATCGTCTCGCTGAACGCCTGCCGCAGCGACTCGCCCTGCCACAGCTCGCCAAGCCGGGCGGCCGCTCCGGCCGGGCCGGCGGCCACGAACACGCCGTTGATCGCGCCGACCGACGTGCCGACGACCAGGTCAGGCCGGATGCCAGCTTCGGAAAGCGCCTGGAGCATGCCGACCTCGTGCGCCCCGAGGACGCCGCCCCCGCCGAGCACGAACGCCGTCGTCACGGCCACCTCCTCCTGATCACCTCCACCCAAGCAGACACGAGCGGCCCCAGCCAGCCCGGACAGCGGTGGGCGGCCGCCCCCGCAGGAGTCGGCCGCCCGCCGGTCTTACCGCCCGGTCCTTGTCGCAGTGCCTGCCACCCGGTGAAGGCGTCGCCGGCTGGGTCAGCCGGCAGGCCCGGAGGTGAGCGTGATGGTCTGCGACTGCTGCTGCCCGGCCTGGTCGGTCCAGCTGATGACGACGCTGTCGCCCGGGTGGTGATGGCCCAGCACCGCCTGGAGCACCTCGGGCGAGGAAACCTGCTGGCCGCCGACCGAGGTGATCACGTCACCCGCGGCCAGCCCGGCCCCTTCGGCCGGCGATCCGGCCAGCACCCCGGCCACCTCGGCCCCTGATCCCTGCTCCACCCCGTTGGACACGGCGTTCTGCGCGGACATGATCTGCACCCCGACGAAGGCCGTGGCGCCGATGTGCACGGTGGCGCTGCCGGTGCCTGTGTCGATCTGGCGGGCGATGGCCGAGGCCTCGTTGATCGGGATCGCGAACGCCTGGGTCGTCTTCTGCGCCTGCCCGGAATCGAGGCGGAACCCGGACGAGGCGGCGGTGTCGACCCCGATGACCTGGCCCTCGGCGTTGACCAGCGGCCCGCCCGAGTCACCTGGCTGGATGCCGGCGTTGTGATGGATGAGGTTGGTCAGCTGCTCCGACGTGCCGGTCGACTCCTCGGCGGCGGTGATCGAGGCGCCCAGGCCGACGATGTGGCCTTCGGCGATCGACGGCGCTCCGCCCTTGCCGCCCGCGTTGCCCAGCGCGACCACCCGCTCGCCGACCGCGGCCTGGGCCGAGTCGCCCAGGTCCACCGTCCGCAGCCCGGTTGCGCCCTGCAGCTTGAGCACCGCGATGTCATGACTCTGGTCGTAGCCGGCCACCTTGGCCTGGTACGTCCGCCCGTTGCCGATGTCGGTGACCGCGATCGAGGTGGCGCCCTGGATCACGTGATTGTTGGTCAGCACCGTGCCCGACGAGGTCAGCACCATGCCGGTGCCGGCCGCCCGCGCCCCCTGGTAACCCAGCGTGGACACCACGTCGACCAGCCCCGGGGAGACCTTCGCCGCGATCGCCGCGGTCGAGGAGGCCGAGCTGGGCGCGAGTCCCAGGAAGGTGGCCGCGCCCACCGCGAAGACGACCGCGGCGATGAGCAGCCGCAGCCGAAATCGCCGGACCGGGCCGCGGCCGTGCTGGTCGGGCCCCGCCCCGTAACCCGGCGGCGGCCCGCCCGGATAGCCGTAGCCAGGCAGCGGCCCGCCCGGATAGCCGTAGCCAGGCGGCGGCCCGCCCTGCTGACCGTAGCCAGGCGGCGGTCCGCCCTGCTGACCGTAGCCAGGCGGCGGGCCGTCCTGCTGACCGTAACCCGGCGGCGGGCCGCCGGGAGGGCGGTAACCGGGCCAGGGCGGGTAAGGCTGGGCCTGCCGCGATGCCACCGCGGTGGGCGGATCGTAGTTGGTGCTCATGTGACCGGCTCCCTCGTGGCTGTCCTGTGCTCTCCTTCGATAGTTCGTCCCGTACCTGAGAGAAGTCTGAAGCAATGCTGACCGCCGCCTTGATCCTGGCTGACGACCGGGGAAAGACGCGACGGGCCCGCCGTGACCGCCCGGCCGGCATACCCGGACATCGCGGACCACCCAGGGCCCGGCCGTCACATCCGGGCCGACCGGCCCCAGCCCCTGCGCATCCGCAGCGCGGCGGCCAGGCCGAAGGCGACCGCGAACCCGGCCAGGTCACCGAAGCTCCGGGCCAGCACGCCCAGCGCGGCCCCCATCGCGAGCAGGGTCAGCGTCCAGGCTAGCAAGGCCAGCCCCAGCAGCGGCAGGCTGGCCACTGGAGCGGCTGGTGAGCACGGCGGTGCTCGGTTTCGGCGCCTCCGAGGCGAGTGCGGGCCTGATCATTGACCTGCGCCGGGCCTGGCGCTAACCCGGCAGGTCCGGCGCTAACCGAGCAGGTCCTGGGCCCGCTTGATCCGGGCGTCGAGGTCGGCCAGGAAGCCGGCCAGCGCGGCCCGCTTGGCTTCGACTGTCGCGCGCAGGCTCCGCTGCAGGACCAGGCCCTCCCGGATGAGCCTGCGCCGGTCGTCTTCACTGGTGCGCTCGTCGTGATAGGTACGCCGGATCTCGGCCATGCGGTCCTCGTTGCTCAGCACGATGGCGATCTCGTCCAGGTTGAGGCCGAGCAGGCTCTGCAGCTCGCGGATCCGCTCGACCCGGGCGATGTCCGCCTCGCTGTAGCGGCGCAGCCCCCCGGGCGTGCAGGCCGGGACGACCAGCCCGAGCTGCTGGTAGTAACGCAAGGCCCGCTCGGAAGCGCCGACCCTGGTCGCGGCGGCGCCGATCCCCAGCAGCTGCTCGCCGCCCGCCTGCTCGCCAGCCGCCTGATCACCAGCCGCGTCGGCGACGGGCTGGTCCGCGGTATGGCTCAGCCGGGCGGCGGCCATGGTCAGCTGCTTCCGCGCGAGGTGTCGAGCTCCTGGTCCGCGCCGCTGCCGTTCGGCTGCGCTATCGCGCCGTTCGGCGGGGCTATCGCGCCGTTCGGCGGGGTCCTCGTGCCGTGCGGTGCGGGGCCGGACCCGGGCCGGCGGTCAGGCCCACCAGGGCGGCGGCCTCGGCCGCGCCGTCGGCGAGCTCGTCGATGACCGGCTCGGTGACGTGCAGGTAGCGCCGGCCGCGCAGGGCGGAGGCCACGATCGCGATGACCGTCGCGATGGCGGCGAAGGTGAAGGCCAGGTGCAGGCCGGCCGCGAACGGCTGCTCGATCAGCCGGGGGAAGAACGAGCGGCCGGTAATGTAGGCGACCTGCTTAGGCGGCATGTGGCTCAGCGCGCCGGTCGGGGCGAGCAGCTCCTTGATCGGGTTGTAGCCCAGGAACGCCGAGAACAGGCTGCCGATCGGCGGCTCGTTCGCGACGGTGTGGGCGGCGGCCGACGGCACGCCCGCGGCGGTCAGCCCCTGGTACAGGTGACGGGGCAGCCGCGCGGCCAGGCCCAGGGTGACGATGGTGAAGAACAGGCCCATGGACAGCACGGTCGCGGAGTTCTGGAACGTGTTGAGCATCCCGGCGCCCGCGCCGCGCTGCTCGGGCGGCAGGCTGTTCATCACCCCGGCCTGGTTGGGCGAGAAGAACATGCCCATGCCGATCGAGAAGACGAAGATCAGCAGCGCGAACCAGATATAGCTGAAGTTGATCGGCAGCGTTTCCAGCAGCAGGAAGCTGGCCCCCGAGATGGCCAGCCCGCCGGTGGCCAGCGTCCGGGCCCCGTGCCGGTCTGACAGCATGCCCGACAGCGGCGCGGAGATGAGGAACCCGATGGTCAGCGGGACCATGTAGATGCCCGCCCACAGCGGGGTCCGGTCGAAGGAGTAGCCGTGCTGCGGCAGCCAGATCCCTTGCAGCCAGATGATCAGCATGAACTGCAGGCCGCCCCGGCCCAGCGCGCCCAGCAGGCCGGCGATGTTCCCGGCGGTGAAGGCCCGGATCTTGAACAGTCCCAGCCGGAACATCGGCGCCGGCACCTTGGTCTCCACCCAGCCGAACAGGACCAGCACCGCGATGCCGCCGACGATGGCGCCCAGCACCCAGGGATTGGTCCAGCCGGTCGGGTGCCCGCCGTAGGGCAGCAGCGAGTACACGATCCCGGTGAGCAGGGAGATCAGGCCGACCGCGAACAGGATGTTGCCCAGCCAGTCGATCTTGGCGGCGATCCGAATGCCGTTGTCCTTGAGCTTGACGTAGGCCCAGACCGTGCCGAACAGGCCGAACGGCACCGACACCAGGAAGACCAGCCGCCACTGGATGGGGGCCAGCAGGCCGCCAAGCAGCAGCCCGAGGAACGCGCCGCCCACCGCGGCGATGCCGTTGATCCCCATCGCCTTGCCCCGCTCGTCCTCGGGGAACGCGTCGGTCAGGATCGCGCTGGAGTTGGCGAACAGGAACGCCCCGCCAACCCCCTGGAAGACCCGCATGATGATGATCCACAGCGCCCCGGCCGGCCCGGTCAGGAAGGTGATGGAAAGCAGGATCGAGAAGAACGTGAATACCGCGAAGCCCAGGTTGTACATGCGGACCCGGCCGTAGATGTCACCGACCCGGCCCAGGCTGACCACCAGCACCGAGGTGACGAGCAGGAACCCCATGAAGATCCACAGGAAGTACGAGGTGTTCGAGGGCACCAGGGGGTTCAGGTTGATTCCGCGCAGCAGCGCCGGGAGCGAGATCAGCAGGATGGACTGGTTGATCGTCACCATCAGGATGCCGAGCGTTGTGTTGGACAGGGCGATCCACTTGTAGTGGCTGCTCCTGCCGTCCGCGGTCGGGGTTGCCGCCTCCGGCTGTCCTAGCAAGGAATCTCCTCTGATCGTCATCGCGTGGCCAAGCTGCCCACCGCGATGTTATCCGACCCTAACGTCAACGTCAGGTCCAGAGCGGGCGGCGGCCCGCCCCGCGCCGCCGGGCGAGGCAGCTCGAAACCCCGGCCAGATAACCGGACGCGGGAGCATTGACAGCGAAAGCGAGCCGACTAATACTCATCAGTAACATCGTCGCGCAGGAATGGCTGGCGAATTGAATAACCGGCGACGGCATCGTCTTTTCAGCCTGGCCTCGCTCATCGCGATCACCGCCACCGCCGCAGGCGGGCTGGCCGGGCCCGCCCAGGCGGCCTCCGCTTCGCTGCCGCTCGGTGGCGAGGCCAGTGCGTTCCTGACCTCAGCGAATCCCCTGTTCTACGGGGCCTCGCCACTCGGGGCCAACGTGAGCTGCCATCCCTCGGCCGCCCACCCGTACCCGGTCGTGCTGGTGGAGGGCACGTTCGCCAGCATGTACAACAGCTTCGAGGCGATCTCCCCCGACCTGATCAACAATGGCTACTGCGTCTATGCCTTCAACTACGGCCAGACCATTCCGCTATCCGGGTTTTACGCGATGGGCGACATTCCCGCCTCAGCCAGCCAGCTGGCCGCCGAGGTCAATCATGTCCTGGCCGTGACCGGCGCCAGCCAGGTCGACCTGGTCGGCTGGTCGCAGGGCGGGATGATGCCCCGTGCCCGGCTTGCGCCCAGCAGCTGGCGGGCTCATCGCTGCTCACCAGCCTGAACCGGGCGCCGACGGCCGCGGGCGTGCGGTACGTCGTCATCGAGACCGCCGACGACGACGTGGTCACGCCGTACACCAACGCTTTCCTGCCCGCCGCGGTCAACGTGCAGGACATCACGCTGCAGCAGCAGTGCCCGCAGGACGCCAGCGATCACATCTCGATCGTGTACGACTCGAACGCGCTGCAGGACATGGTCAACGCCCTCGGCGCCGACACGGCCGGCTTCCAGCCCGCCTGCGCCGCGGTCGGCCCGATTATCGGGAACGTCTGAGCGGCCTGCCCTCAGCTCTCGTCCTGCTGGTACCGCAGGCCGTCCATGACCAGCCCGAGCAGCCGGTCGGCCTGCTCCCGGTCGACAGGTTCCCGCTCGACCGCCATGCTGATCGCGTGCACCAGCCGGAGCACGTCCGTGGCGCTGGCATCCGGGCGCACGAACCCGGCCTGCTGAGCCCGGGTGACCAGCAGGCTCGCCGATTCCCGCAGGGTGCTGCTGGCGGTCGACAGGAGCTTGGAGTCCTGGCCCAGGGTGGCCAGCAGGGCAGTGGTCAGGCTGCGCTTGGTCCGGCTGAAGCCGATGACGGCGCGCAGCCACTCGCGCAGCGCCGCGGCGGCATCCGGCTGGCCGGCTAGCTCCCTGGCCCGGTCCCGCAGCGTGCTGACCTGGTCGGAGTACACCGCCTCCAGCAGCGCCTGCCGGTTAGGGAAATGCCGGTACAGCGTGCCGATCCCGACCCCCGCCCGGCGCGCGATCTCCTCCAGCGACGCGTCGTCCGCGCTCTGCTCCGCGAACATCGCGCTCGCCGCGCTCAGCAGCCGCTGATAGTTGCGCTGGGCGTCGGCACGCATCGGGCGCTGCGATCCGGCCTGGGCCGGAGCACCGGTCGTACTCATGGCTTCACCTAATCCGGGTTGCAAAGCGGAGGCTACCTCCGTATAGTACTTAGCGGAGGTTCCCTCCGGATAGAGCATAGCTCATCCGGCCCGCTCCCGGTCATATCAGCCGGCCGCCTCCGGGTTCAAGCATCCCTAGTGAAAGGCCAACATGTCGACGTCGTCCCTGCCCCGGGCAGCTATCGACCAGCTCTCTGGCCCGGCCAGGCGCCGGCTGGGCGCGGGGCTCGCGCTCCCCCTCGTGCTCGGCGCCCAGCTGATGATCATTCTCGACCTGACGGTGGTCAACATCGCCCTGCCGAGCATCGCCCGCGGCCTGAACTTCTCCGCGCCCAGCCTGTCCTGGGTGCTCAACGCCTACACCCTGACCTTCGGCGGCCTGCTGCTGCTCGGCGGCCGGGCCGGCGACATCCTTGGCCGGCGGCGGGTCTTCATCGCCGGTGTCACCTTGTTCACGGTGGCGTCGCTGGCCGGCGGCCTGGCCACCTCGGCCAGCTGGCTGCTGGCCGCCCGCGCCGCGCAGGGCGTAGGCGGCGCCATCGCCTCGCCCGCGGTCCTGGCCCTGATCACGGCCAGCTTCCCCGCGCCGAGGGAACGGACCCGCGCCCTCGGCATCTACACCGCGGTCGTCATGGGCGGCGGCTCGCTGGGGCTGGTGCTCGGCGGGCTGATCACCGAGTGGGTGTCGTGGCGCTGGGTGCTGTTCATCAACGTCCCGATCGGCCTCGCCGTCGTGCTGGCCGCGCCGCGGGTCCTGACCGAGTCACCGCGCCAGCCCGGGCGGTTCGACTTCGCCGGGGCGCTCACCTCTACCGCCGGGATGACCGCGCTGGTCTATGGCTTCATCCGGGCCGCGGCGGACGGCTGGGCCAACCAGGGCGCGATCGGCGCGTTCGTGGCCGCGGTCGGGCTGCTCGGGCTGTTCCTGCTGATCGAGTCCCGGGTCGCGCAGCCGATTACCCCGCTGCGCCTGTTCGCTGACCGCAGCCGCGCAGGCTCCTACCTGGCCCGGCTGCTGCTGGTCGCGGGCATGTTCGGGATGTTCTTCTTCCTGACCCAGTTCGTGCAGGACATCCTGGGCTTCAGCCCGCTGCAGGCCGGGTTCGCGTTCCTGCCGATGACCGGCGCGCTGTTCACCGTCTCCCGGCTGTCCCCGCGCCTGCTGACCCGGTTCTCCGCCAAGGGCCTGATGCTGGCCGGGCTGCTGCCCGCGCTGTCCGGGATGATCTGGCTGTCGCGCATCTCGGCCGGCTCCAGCTACCCAGCCGGGGTGCTCGGCCCGATGCTGCTGATCGGGTGCGGCATGGGCGTGGTCTTCGTCCCGCTGACCGTGGCCTCGCTGGCCGGGGTGCGGCCCGAGGATTCCGGCGCCGCCTCCAGCATGGTGAACGTGGCCCAGCAGGTCGGCGGGTCGCTGGGGCTGGCCATCCTGGTCACCGCGTTCAGCGGGGCCAGCCGGGCCGCGGCCCGGCATCCGGCCGGGCAGCTGTCCGCGCTGGCCCGGCAGCAACTGGCGCAGGTGCACGGCACGGCCAGCGCGTTCACCCTAGCGGCGATCTTCTATGCCGCCGCGCTGCTGGTCGTGCTGGTCATCGTCCAGGCCTCCCGTCCGGCCGCGCCTGAGCCCGAACTGGTCCCGGCCCGGGCCGTGCCCGCCGGCCAGGCGCGCACCAGGAACTGAAGCCCGCCGCACAGCAGCCGCCTGCCCTCGGGTTGGACGCCGCTGAAACCGCTCAAGCACCTCGCCTTTGTCGAGCTCCGCTGGCTGGAATGGGGCCTTCGAGGGCCCGCGCCGGACTTGACCCTGGGACCGGTGTTCGGCGCGGTGCTTGGCTGGTCAGGCCGCGCCGTCTTGCGAATCGCTGGCCGGCCGCCGGAGCCGGGCGGCCTGGACCGCGGTCAGCTTGCGCTCCAGGGCCCGCAGCACGGCAGCGGCGTCGAAGTCCTCGGCGTCGATCGCGGCTTCCTTGTCCGCGCGGGCCTGCGCGATCCGCCGGTCCAGATCCGCGCCGTCCAGCCGCCCGGCCGCCGATTCCGGCTCACCCCTGGGCGAGCCCTCGTGCTTGCCCTGGCCGTCGGGCAGCAGGGCGAGCATGCGCTGGCGCACACCGGGCAGGTCCGCGCCCAGGCGAGTGAGTGCCTGGGCCCCGGTTCCGGTGCCGTCGCGGAGCATCCCGAGCAGCAGGTGGCCGGTGCCGATGTAGTTGTGGCCCGCCAGCAGCGCCTCGCGCCGCGACAGGTCCAGGGCGGCCTTGGCCGACGGCGTGAACGGCAGCGAGATGATCACGACCGGCCGCCGGGCGGAAGAATAAGGGCCGCCGGGCGGGCCCTGCCGCCGCAGTTCGGCCAGGCTGATCCCGAGCGCCGCGAGGGCCTGGGCCGCCACGCTGCCGGTGTCGCGGCTGAGGCCGAGCAGGATATGTTCGGTGCCGACGCGGTCCTGGCCCAGCGCCCTGGCCTCTTCCTCAGCCCGCGCCAGCGCCCGCCGGGCCCGGTCGGTGAACCGCTCAAACATGTTCCGCTCCATCCCTGGCCGTATCCGGCCTCGCCGGGAATCCAAACAAGATACATCGCGTTCTGCCGGTTAAGCAAGATATATCGCGAGACTCGGCGCTAGCTCGTCGCGACCGGCGGCGGCGTCCGGCCGCAGCCTGCGGCGAACCGCCCCGGGCACTCGCCTCCCGGGCGGGGCTCGCGAATTTTTAGGGTGAATGACCCGCTGCGCGACCGACCGCCCGGGACCAACCACCGACGGGACCGACCGACGGGACTGGCCGACGGGACCGACCGACGGGACTGGCGTGGCCCGGCCCAGCCGGGGCCGTGACGCCGTCGGCGCGGGGCGGAAATTGACTGGCGCGGGCCGTCCCTGGTGGGTTAGCTGACGGGATGAATCTGGAACGGTTCGACCCCGCAGCCGACCCGGCGGCGGTACGCGATTGCTATGCGGCTTACGTATCCGCCGGGGCTGAGGATGATCCGGAGGTCCCGCCCTCGTCCCTGCGGGTGTTCACCGGCTGGATGATGCGCGGCTGGACCGAGGATCCGCCGGAATGCTGGCTGGCCAGGGACGGGGCCGGCCAGGTCGGCGGCTACTACGTGCTGAACGCACCGCAGCGGGAGAACCGGCACCTGGCCGGGCTCGTGCCCCAGGTATCGGCGGCGCGGCGGCGCCAGGGAATCGGAACCTGCCTGGTGAGGCACGCGGCGGAGCGGGCCCATGAGCTTGGCCGGACGGCCTTGGCCTCGGACGCCAGGGCCGGCTCCCCGGGCGAGCGGTTCGCCCGGGCCATCGGGGCCCGGCCGGGGCTGACCGAGATCCGGCGGGTGCTGCGGCTGGACGGCCTGCCCGCCGGGCAGCTAGCCAGGCTCCGGGGCGAGGCCGAGTCAGCCGCGGCCGGATATGCGTTGCTGGGCTGGGACGGAGCGACACCCGATGATCAGCTGGCCGAGGTGGCGGCGGTCAACATGGCCCTGGCGGACAGCCCGCGCGAGGCCGACCAAGAGGCGCAGCGCTGGGATGCCGAGCGGGTCCGGCTGGACGATCTGCGGTCCGCGATCCAGGGCCTGGGCAGGTACACCATCGCGGCCCGGTCCGAGTCGACCGGCGAGCTGGCGGCCCTGACCCAGCTCGGCGTCGACCCGGCCCAGCCCGGCTGGGGCTTCCAGGAGCTGACCGCGGTGACCAGGGCGCATCGGGGTCATCGTCTCGGGCTGCTGGTCAAGGTGGCCATGCTGGAGCGGCTCGCCGAGCGTGAGCCGCAGCTCACCAGCATCCTCACCGGGAACTCCGACGGCAACGAGCACATGATCGCGATCAACACCCGGCTGGGTTTCACCGTCCTGGACCGCTGGCCGTCCTGGGAGATCAGCACCGCGGCGCTGCTGACCAGCGCTTGACCGGCCGGGGCGGGCGGCAGGCCCGCGGCTATGCGTTCAGCGACGATCTTGAAGTCATGACAGACTTGGCCCATGCCTGACCGGGCCGGTCCCGTGCACCGGGCGCGCAGCTACCCGGCGGCCGCCGCGATACTCGCCGAGCAGGACCCGGTGCTTCGCCGCCTGGTCGCGCAGGCCGGGCCGCCGAAAGTGCGGCCACCGGCTGAGAGCCACTTCGCGGCCCTGACCCGGGCGATCGTCTACCAGCAGCTGGCCGGGAGCGCGGCGGCGGCCATCCACGGGCGGCTGATCGCCGCGCTGGACGGCGAGGTCACGGCGGAGCGGCTGCTGGCGCTGGATGGCGACACGCTCAGGGCCGCGGGCCTGTCCCGCAACAAGGCCGCCTCGCTGCAGGACCTGGCCACCAAGGTGCTGGACGGGACGGTCGTGCTTGACCCCGGCCGGTTGCGGACCGAGGGCGATGCCGACTTGGTCGCCCGGCTGTCCACCGTCCGGGGCATCGGGAAGTGGACGGCCGAGATGTTCCTGATGTTTCAGCTGCGCCGCCTGGACGTGTGGCCCACCGGCGACCTGGGCGTCAGGAAGGGATTCGGGCTGGCCTGGGGGGTCCCCTTGCCGACCGCCAGGGAACTCGATCCGCTCGGCGACCCGTACCGGCCCTACCGGTCGGTGGTGGCCTATTACTGCTGGCGGGCGGCGGAACTCTACGGCGGCGCCGCCGAGAGCGCCGTGACCAGGTAACGGCCTGGCCGGCTGGCCCGGCCGGTGGCCTGGTCTGGCCGCCTGGCCTGGCCGGCGTTCTGGCCGACTGGCCTGGCCGGACGGCCGCCCCGTCAGGCGGCGCGCGGTCAGGCGGCCCGGGCCAGGATGAGGCAGTGCTGCGAGGCGCCTTCGGGTATGAACCGGTGCCAGGCCGGGACCAGGCCCGCGGCCAGGAACCAGTTCAGGTAGGTGCCCGCGTCCGCGTGATCCCAGAACATGTCCGCCCCCAGATAGGGCTCGGTACCGGTCCAGCGCTGCGCGCCGACGATGGCCAGGAACAGGCCGCCCGGCCGCAGCCAGCACCGGATCCGGGGAAACAGCGGCTGCTGGTCGGCGAGCGGCACGTGAATCAGCGCGTAGAAGGACACCACGGCGTCGACGCTGGCCGGGCGCAGCCGAAGCGCGGTCATGTCCGCCCGGACCAGGCTGGCCGCGGGCACCAGCCGCCGGGCCCGCCGCAGCTGGACGGCGGAGAAGTCCACGCCGGCGACCCGCAGCCCGTGCGCGGTCAGCTCCCTGGTGGCCGGGATACCGGCGCCACAGCCCAGATCGACAACCCTGGCCGCGGCGGGCAGCTGGGCCGCGAGTTCGGCCACCCAGCCGGCGTACCGGCGGACGTCCTCAGCGGACGTGGGGCTGGCGGCGCCATCATCACTGCGGTAGGCGAGGGAGATCGCGTCGTAGCCGCGCCGGACGAGATCCCGCTGCCGGTCCCGGGCCGCTGGGCCGGGGCTGGGCTCTGCTGCCATCCTCGCATCATGCGCGGCGGGCTGCGCTCTGGCTAGGCGTTAAGCCCACTGGATCCGGGTCTGCGACGGCACAGAGCTGTGACTGGCAACTGTCACTAGCGGGCGGCACCGGGGCAGGGCTCAGCTCAGGTGCGTGGTGAGGAACGCGGTGATGCGCCGCCGCGCGTCCTGGGCGCAGGCGTCATGCGGGCCGTACCGCATGACCGGACCCATGACCTTGACCATGAACGGGATCGGGTCCCCGCAGCTGTCGTGATCGTTCAGGAACCCGTGGCCGGCCTCGGGGTACTCCTTGACGTCATGAGTGACCCCGGTCTCGGTCAGGGCCCGGTCCAGGCGGCCGGCCGCACCGCGCAGCGTCAGGTCCTTGCGCCCGAAACTGCCAACGATCGGACAGGCCTGGGCCAGCAGCCGCTCGGCATCCTTGGGCACGTTGCCGTAGTTGACGCTCGCCGCGCTGAATCCCCGGCCGGGGGCGAGCAGGAGCGCGAACCCGCCGCCCATGCAATAGCCGATCAGAAGCTATAACTCCCCAGGGCCGCCTCAGGGCGGAAGCACCGGATCCTGGCCGGTCCGGGGCCGGCCTTGCTGGCGGAGCAGACGGCGGTCACGGCGCAGCCGCCAGGCCCGGCGGATGCGGGTGGCCAGCAACGCGACCAGGGCCACGCCGAGGATCAGCAGTACCGCCGCGATCACCGCCGCGATCACCGGGTGCAGCAGCGCGAGCGTGACCAGGCCCGCCACCGTCAGGTCTTCCAGCAAGCTGGCGATGATGTTGCTGACGGGTTCGGGGCTGGTGTTGATGCCCATCCGTACGCCGGTCTTGACCAGGTGAGTGACCAGCGCGGTGCCGCCCGCGATACCGGCCGACCCGGCCGCCTGCGCCGTGGAGCTGTGGGCATGCTGAGCTAGCAGCACGCCGATGACAGCGCCTACGGCGGGCCGCACCGCGGTATGCAGCACGTCCCAGACGGAGTCGAGGTAGGGGATCTTGCCCGCCACGAACTGCGCCGCGAACAAGAGCGCCGCCGCCGCCAGCACATCGGTCCGCTGCAGCCCGGGCGGCACGGCCGACATGTGGCCGTACCGGCCCAGCAGGCCGAGCATCAGCACCACCGCGTAGGAGTTGATCCCGCTCGCCCAGCCACTGGTGAAGATCAACGGTAGGGCGGGCATGCTCAGCCTCCAGGCCTGCGCTCCTCCCGGCCGGTCTCCGGCCGCAATCCGATGCCACCATATGGCCGCCCGGCTCGGCCGGTCCAGAGCGAGCCTGACCGGCCTGGCCGGGCCCGCGGCTCAGCGGCGGCCGTTCCGGCTCCCGGCGCTGGCCGCCGGGGGCGGGCCGGGTACTCAGATCTGGCTCACCGCGGCCCAGGCCATGGCGCTGGCCTCGAACGGGAAGCCCGGCAGCAGCCGCCGGCAGCGCTCGCGCAGCGCCGTCCGGTGCGCGTCGTCCAGCGCCGCGACGTACGCCCCGGCTGGCCCGACACCGAGCGTGTGCGGCCGCCACCATTGCTCAAAGTGCTCGTAGCGGGCGCTCACGGTCAGCCGGTCCGACCGGGCCCGGCCCAGCCCGGCCGCCGCGAACAGCTCAGCCAGATGGCCTTCCCTGGCTCCGGCCAGGCCCGACTCGTCGCGGGCCGCGGGGTCAAGCTCCCTGACCGCCCGCCAGAACACCGCCAGCGGCCCGCGCCCGCCCGCGTGATCCCAGACGCAGGCCGCCACCGTCCCGCCGGGCCGGGTGACCCGGCCCATCTCGCGCAGGCCCGCCACCGGGTCGGCCATGAAGTGCACTACCAGCTGGGCCAGGGCGGCATCGACAACGTGATCGCCGAACGGCAACTGCTCGGCCACCGCCCGGATGATCCCGGTCCCGGGCAGCCGGGCCCGCGCTGCGGCGGCGAAGGAGGCCGAAGGCTCCGCTCCGCAGACCGCGGCCGCGCCCAGCCGCCGGACCAGCTCCGCGCTCAGCGCGCCGGGCCCGCAGCCGACGTCCAGCACCCGCTGACCGCCCGCCACCGCGGCCAGGTCAGCGAGCTGCGTCGCCAGCGACTCGGAGTACTGGCCCATGAACGACCGGTAATCGTCCGCGCTGACATCAAAGCTCACAGGCCCAAAGTACCCTCCCCCGGCCGACCGCCCGGGCCGCGGTTACCGCTGCCCGACCTGGGCCAGGACGGGCTCGATGATCTCCTCGGCGAGCCACCGCGGCGAGCCGCCGGCCAGCACGATGTGGGTGACGCCGACCTCGATCATGTCCAGCAGGAAAGCCTAGCGGCGGCCACGGCTGAGACTATGGACCGATGGGCGCCGTTCTTGTGGCCAAGGGTCTCGCCGCCGCGCACGGCGAGCACGTGCTGTTCACCGGCCTGGACCTGGTGGTCGGTCCGGGTGACGTCATCGGCCTGGTCGGGGTGAACGGCGCGGGCAAGTCGACGCTGCTGCGGATGCTGGCCGGGCTGATCCCGGCCAGGCGCGGCACGTCACCGCTGACCCCGCCCGGCGCGCCGGTCGGGTACCTGCCGCAGGAACGGGACCGGCGGCCCGCGGAGACGGTGCGGCAGTTCGTCGCCCGGCGCACCGGCGTGGCGGCGGCGCAGGACGCGATGCAGGCGGCGGCGGACGCGCTGGCCGCCGGAACGCCAGGCGCGGAGGACGCCTACGCTGACGGGCTGGAGCGGTGGCTGGCGCTGGGCGGCGCGGACCTGGACGAGCGAGCCGAAGCCGTCGTGGCCGAGCTCGGCCTGGCCGTCGAGCTTGACCTGGCTATGTCCGCGCTGTCCGGCGGCCAGGCCGCCCGGGCGGGCCTGGCCTCGCTGCTGCTCAGCCGGTACGAGGTGGTCCTGCTCGACGAGCCGACCAATGACCTGGACACTCGACGGGCTGATCCGGCTGGAGGACTTCGTCGCAGGGCTGCGGGCCGGGACGGTCGTGGTCAGCCACGACCGGGAGTTCCTGACCCGGACCGTGACCCGGGTGGTCGAGCTCGATCTGGCCCAGCAGCAGGTCGACGACGTTCGGCGGTGGTTACGCGGCTTACCTGGCCGAGCGGGAGGTGGCCAGGCGGCACGCCCGCGCGGAGTACGAGGAGTACGCCGGACACGCGCGGGCCTGCAGGAAGCCGGGCCCGGACGCAGCGGGCCTGGATGGACAAGGGCGTCACGCAACGCCCGGCGCAAGCAGCCCGACAACGACAAGTCGATCCGCGGGCTTCCGGGTCGAGGCGACGCAGAAGCAGGCGGCCAAGGCCCGGCAGACCGAGCGGCATGATCGAGCGGCTCGACGTGGTCGAGGAGCCGCGCAAGGAGTGGCAGCTGCGGATGGAGATCGCGGCCGCGCCGCGGGCCGGAGCGGTCGTGGCCGTGCTGCGCGGCGCCGTCGTCCGGCGCGGCGCGTTCACGCTCGGCCCGGTCGACCTGCAGATCGACTGGGCCGACCGGGTCGCCATCACCGGCCCGAACGGCTCCGGCAAGATCCACGCTGCTGGGCGCGCTGCTGGGCCGGATCACCCTGGACGAGGGGCACCGCCGCGCTCGGCCCGGGCGTCGTGGTCGGCGAGATCGACCAGGCCAGGGGGCTGTTCCTGGGCGACGAGCCGCTGCTGGACGCGTTCGCGGCGGCCGCGGCCGGGCTGCTGCCGGCGCGAGGCCCGCACGCTGCTGGCCAAGTTCGGCCTGCGGGCCGAGCACGTGCTGCGGCCGGCCGCGACCCTGTCGCCCGGCGAGCGGACCCGGGCCGCGCTGGCCCTGCTGCAGGCCCGCGGGGTCAACCTGCTGGTCCTGGACGAGCCGACCAACCACCTCGACCTGCCCGCGATCGAGCAGCTGGAGCAGGCCCTGTGACTCTACCCGGGAACGCTGCTGCTGGTCACCCACGACCGCCGGATGCTCGACGAGGTGCCGGTCAGCCGGCGGATCGAGGTGGCCGGCGGCCGCGTGACCGGCGGCTAGCAGCGCCCGGTAATGGACTGGCGCCAGCCCGCTATTGGACTGGCGCCGCACCCCGCCGCAGGTCAGAATTCGGGCATGCGGCAGGTACAGGTATGGCGGGGGTCGTTCGGTGACCCGGTTCCGCTGTTCGGGCCGTTGCCCGGCGTGCGGGCCGGCCAGGTGATCGCCTACGAGTTCGAGCTGCCGGACCGGTTCGAGCCGCATCCGGGCCGGACCCGGCTTGAGCGCGTGTTCGTCCTGGCTGACCTGGGCGTGAGCATCGCCCGGCCGTGCTGGCAGTGGGTCACCCGCCCGGACGGCACGGTGTCGCCCGGCATCGACGCCGCCCTGGACGAGCCGAACACCTGGTACGTGGACCTGCTGCAGCTGACCGACCGGGGCGACGAGATCATCGCGCGTGACCTGTTCCTGGATGTGATGATCCCGACCGACGGACGGCATCAGCGGCTGCTCGATCTCGACGAGTTCGCTGACGCGATCGAGGCGGGCGACCTGCCCGTTGACGTGGCCGTGGACGGCCTCCGGCGCTGGCAGCGGTTCCTGGACCAGTTCGTGCACCGCGACCGTGACCCCCGGCCCGGCTGGTCGGACTTCCCGCCGGAGGCCATCGGGGAACTCGCGGCGCTGCCCGCTCCGCTGGGCCCGGTCGTCACCTGGCGAGGATGACCCGGGCCGGCCCGGGCGCGGCGGCCGGCGCGGCCGTGCTGGCGGCGGCCGAGGCGGTGGCCAGGCACCGCCAGCGCCCCGGCGAGATCCCGGCCCTGTGGCAGCGGATCGCGACCAGCGCGGCGCTGGTCGCCCCGCTGGGCTGGGCGGCTGGCCAGCTGAACCGGGGGCGGCCGGTCGCGGTCGGCGCGGCGACCGGGGCGCTGGGCGGGCTGCTCGGCGTCCGTCCGCAGAAGGTGCTGCTCGGGCCGGTGTTCGGCGCCGCGGTGGGCCGGGCGCTCGCGGCGTGGCGGCCCGCCGTGCCGGCCGCGGTGGTGGCCAGCACCACGATGGCGGCCTGCCGGGTGACGTCGGCCCTGGTGTTCCGCGACGCGCAGGTGAGCCTGCTGGCCGACCGGGTCCGGGCCGAGGACCTGCCCTTCGTGGTGCCGAGGGAGGCCAGGTCCCGGTACGTCGGCACCGGCTATATCCGCGAACTGGCCGGGACGCTCGGCGGCCGCTATACCGCGGACGTGCCCGACATCGGCATCGTGGCCTCGGTGGCCGAGCTGGTGCCCGGCTTCGCCGAGCAGCTCGACGTGTACGTGCGCGACGGCGAACTGCGCGCCGAGCACGCTTTCTCCGTCTTCGGCTTCCCGTTCCTCGTCCTGCACTACCGGATGCACCGCAAGGCCGGCCGCGAGGCCGGGCTGAGCCGGTCATGACCCGGCTGGTCCCTGCTGCCGCCCTTGACCGTGATCACCCGGACCTGATACGCCTGCTGTCGGCTCGCGGGCGGCCAGACCGGCCTGAGGCCAGGACCTGGCTGCCCGGCTGAGCGTGTCAGGCGCGAGCAGAAAGGCCCGGCTGGTGGGAAGTGCGTCGTACCGATCCTTTTGCGTGCAGGTAAAGGTCGGTTTCAGGATCGCGGGCTGGCCATTCGGGCGGCTGGACATCGGGGACGAGGAGCTGCGCGTCCGCACCTGGTTGCTGCCATCCGTGCGGCGGCACTCGGTGCGCAAGGAGGCGGTGACCAAGATTTACTCCTACCAGCGGGCCGGGCGGCACCGGCTGAAGTTCGAGGACACCGGCGGAGCGTTCGCCAAGGTCAGCGTCTCGCTGCTGACCGGGCGCCGGGCGATCGTCGAGGAGCTGCGCTATCGCGGCTACCCGGTCATCCAGCAGAGCCCGCCGCTGTTCGGCTTCCGGCGCTTATCGCTCCAGCCGGGCCAGGTAACGGCGCGATGGCCCGGCCCGGACCAGATGCGCTGGGCCTGCGCCTAGCCTGGTGCTATCGAACCATTCCGGGCCAGGCAACGTGCTGGCTAGAGCGGGCGGACGGCCGCCCGGGCGCACAGGAGGCAGAGCATGGCAAGCGGCGTTCAGGCCGGCGACAAGGCCCCGGATTTCACCCTCCCGGCGCAGTCCGGCGAGCCGGTCCGGCTGCAGGACCGGCTCGGCGAAGGGGTGGTCGTCCTGTACTTCTACCCCAAGGACAACACCCGCGGCTGCACCGCCGAGGCGTGTGCCTTCCGGGACAGCCACGAGGTGTTCACCGACGCCGGGGCCGAGGTGATCGGGGTCAGTTCCGACTCTGTCGACCGGCATGCCTCCTTCGCCGGGAAGCACCAGCTGCCGTTCACGCTGCTCAGCGACCAGGGTGGTCAGGTCCGCAAGCTATACGGGGTCCCTGCGGTGCTCGGGTTGCTGCCCGGCCGGGTGACCTACGTGATTGACCGCCAGGGCACCGTCCGGCATGTCTTCAGCTCCATGACCAACATCGGCCAGCACGTCAAGGACGCGCTGGAGGTGGTCAGGCAGCTGCAGGCCGACCAGCCGGCCTGACCCGTTCTGGCCGCGCACCTGGTGGCCATGCGCCAGCAGCTCAGTCACCACCGCCCGGCCCGCCCGGCTGCTCCGGTAACCCAGACCGGCGCCATCATGCCCCTCTCGCTGCCCGGCCCGGCCGATCCGGCCGGCGCCGCTGGTTGTGGTGTCGGTGGTCGCGGATGATCAGCTGCTCCAGCTGCGCCAGCTCGCCTGCGGTCAGGGTGGCGGTGGAGGCCTTCAGCAGCCCGATGACATGGTCAACCGAGGTGGCGATGTGGACCGTGGGATTGCGGCAGTTCCCCAGCCGGGACCGCGGATGGGTGAGCAGCACTACGCGCTGGGCCGCCACCGGGCGGCCCCGCGAGCGCAGGAATTCCTCCAGCTGGCTCGCTGGCTCGTTGAGCTGCCTGCTCGGCGAGCGCCCGCGCTGGTCGGTCAGCGAGCCCTGATCGACGCGGTTGCCGTACTGATCGAATTTCTCGAACCACCATTGGTCACCGGCACAGCTGACCGTCGCGTTGCGGTGCTTGACCTCGATGGCGAACAGCCCGCGCGGACCCAGCAGCAGCTGGTCGATCTCGCCCCGGCGGTTACGGTAGCCGCGCAGCAGCAGCCACTCCTCGCCCAGGGCGCGGCTGAGCCCGTCGGCCGCGAGCTGCTCGCCCTGCACGCCGGCGGTGAGAATGGCGGCCTGATCGCGGGCCGGCCGGACGGCCTGGCCCGCGGCCGGCGCCTGCCGCTGTTCCCGCCGCACCGCCAGCGCGGCCCGCAGCCAGGCCCACCAGCGGCGCTGCGCCCGGGCCGCGTCCCGCACCCGGCGGGCCCTGTCGACCCGCTCGCGGTGTCGCGCGAGCGCGTCATCGGAGCGCAGTTGCGCCCGCTGGGCCGCCGCTCGCCCGCGCTGGTCCAGCTCCCGGAGCATGTCGCCTGGATGATCAGACAGCTCCACGATCCGCATTGGCTCCTCACGCCCTTAGTGCAGCACCGATGCCCAGGCCCGGCGCCCGGGCCCAGGCAACCGGCCTGGGCCCGGGGTCCGGCAAATGGCTCATCCATGACCATAGACGACCCGCCAGCCGATCGCCTGCCTCCGCCGCCCGGGCACCGGGGCTCGCGGCGGGCCAGGGGCGGGCCCGGCGCAGGCGGGGCCGGCCACATTGGCTTCGTCAGCAGTGAAATATCCGGGTAGCGGCCGGCCAATACCTCGGTGAAGCCACACCGAAAAGGGGTTACAAAGTGTCCGACAGCAACCAGGAACGGTTCGAGCTGCTGTACCGGCAGCATTTCCGGGCCATTCTGCGGTACGGGCTGGCCCGGCTGGAGCCGGAGCGGGCTAAGGACGTGGCGGCGGAGACATTCCTCATCGCCTGGCGGCGGCTCGATGACGTCCCCGCGCCGGCCGCGTGGCTCTACGGGGTAGCCAGGAAGGTCATCTCCGGCGAACTGCGCGCCGATGGCAGGCGAGAGGCTCTGACGGCGCGGCTGGCGGTGGCCCGGGACCTGGAGGGCGGACCGGCCGACCCAGCCGACCAGATCGTCCAGCGTGCCTGGGCCCTCGCGGCCCTGGCCCGGCTGGGTGAATTCGATCGCGAAATTCTCAAGCTCATCGCCTGGGATGGGCTGTCCGCCCGGCTGGCGGCCCAGGTCCTCGGGATCAGCCAGCTGAATTTCGCCGTCCGCCTGCACCGGGCCCGGCGGCGACTGGCCGCCGAGCTCGCCACACCCGAGGCCGCCCCGCCGCGGCCATACGCGGCCGCCTCCTCCGGATCAGTCCCGCTGATTACCACCCCCGCCACAGAAAGGCACGCCAATGTCCGCTCGCACCGAGTTTGATCGCCTCCGGGCGGCCCGTCCGCTGGTGCTCGACCACCCCGAGCGGGTGGTGGACGCTGAGCAGGAAGGCTTGATCCTGAGCCAGATCGTCGGCTCCCCCCGCCGGGCCGGCCCGACGACCGTCACCCGGGCCCGGGCCAGCCGCGGCCGCTCGCCCCGGCGGGCCACCCGTCATCACCGTCGCGGCGGCCGCCGCGACGGCCGCGGCTGGCGTCCTCGCCGGCACCGGCGCGTTGCACTTCGGCCCGGCGGGCGGTACGGCCGGCGCCGCTGGCCGGGCTGGTGCCGCCGCGGGCCAGGCCCACGTGATCAGCGCGAGGACCCTGGCCGACCGGACCACCGCGGCCGTCAGCCAGTCCCGCGGCAAGGACATCTTCTACTCCCGCACCGTGTACGCGGCCGGGACGGTCCAGGGCAGCACGGCCGCGCTGGTGGAATGGGACTACGGCGTCTCGGTGCGCGAGAAGCTGTTCAACGCCCAGGGAGCGCTGACCAGTGACGTGTCGGCCGTCGTGCGGCACGGCCTGAGGGAGCGCCGGTTCGTGGACTACAGCCAGAAGACCTGGACGCAGGATTCGATCCGGGCCGACCGTGTCGGCTACTCCGGAAGCGCCCGGTCCATGGTCGGCGAACTGCTTCATCTCAGCAAGCCAGGGACGTCCAGCCGGGTACGCACCGTGATCAGGCCCGTGATCACCAACGGCAAGCAGCTGTTCAAGATCACCCTCACGGGATCACCTGACGAGGGCGGGATAGCTACGCTGCCCCAGTTCACCGACAGCCAGGAATTTCCGGCCGACTCGATCGGCCGGTCCTACACCGAGACGGTATGGATCGACCAGGCTACCTACCTGCCGGTGCGGGTGACGCTGACTGGGCGCGGCGGCCGGGTCCTCGCCTCGCAGACGTTCGCCTGGCTGACCCCTGACCACGCCAACCTGGCTGAGCTGACCCCGGCCCCGGTACCCGCGGGCTTCGTCGAGCAGAATCAGCCGGCCCACCAGCAGGCCAGCCGGCTGGCGGCCGGCGCCGAGTACCGCTCGGCGCCGGCCGCCTCGGTGACTGCGGCCGCAGGCTAGGCCGGTCTCAGCCGCCGACCTCGTCGAACTCGCGGGCGAACTCGGCCGGGGCCCGCATCCGCCACGCGTCGGTCACCAGTTCCCTCAGGCGCTCGAACGTCACCTCCGCCAGCCGCAGCATGACCAGCGGCCAGCCGTCGTAGCCGGGCGCGGTGAAGAAGACCCCGGGCTCGCCGAGCAGGAGCGCCTGCTTCTCCGCCTCGTCGCCGACGAACAGCACCGCGATGTCGGTCCGGATGATCCGCGGCTGGCCTGGCCTGCGCTCGGGGTAGGACCAGACGAACCCGTGGCCCGCGACCCGGAAGTCGAAGCCATCGCTGTCGATCTCCGCCACGTGCGGCAGGGCCAGCGCCAGGCGGCGCACGTCGTCGGCGTCAGCCATCGAAATCCCGCCCCGGTAGCACCACCCGCATACCCACATCCTAGGAGCCGGGCCGGCGAAAGCGGCCGAGCTACTCCACCGCCGCGGCCCCGCCACGCTTCCGGCCAGCTGGCGGCCGGCCTCATCGGTGCAGAGTTTGCTGGGTAAGCCCCGATGGCAGATGACGCGCTGCCATGATGTATCGCGCGTAACCGCGTTTACGGGGCCCATAAGCGACTAGGGGGAGACTATGGCGAAGGTGGACTTGTGGCCGACGGTCCACGCCGAGCGGGCGGCGCTGGCGGCTGATCTAGCCGCGCTTAACGAGCAGCAGTGGGCGGCGCAGTCACTGTGCGGGCGATGGACGGTGCGTGACGTGCTGGCGCACATGACGGCGACGGCGAAGATGAGCCCGCCGCAGTTCTTCGCGAAGATGGCCGCATCGGGCTTCAGCCTGACGAAGCTCCAGGATAAAGACATCATCACCGAGCGGGGCAGTTCGACGGCGCAGACGCTGGCACGGTTCAAGGCCCAGGTGAACTCCTCGAAGCATCCGCCTGGCCCAGGGGACACATGGCTCGGCGAGGTGATCGTGCATTCCGAGGACATCCGCCGGCCGCTGGGCATCTCCCGGCCGTACCCGCCAGACGCGGTCGTGCAGGTGGCGGACTTCTACCAGGGCTCGAACCTCCTTATCGGGGCGAAGAAACGCGTCGCTGGCCTGAACCTGAAGGCCAGCGACGCTGACTGGTCGCATGGCGAAGGCCCCGAGGTGACCGGGCCCATGCTGTCGCTGGTGATGGCGATGGTCGGCCGCCAGCCAGCCATCGACGACCTCACCGGTCCCGGCGCGGACATCCTCCGCTCCCGGCCCTAGCCGGCGCCCTGATCGAAAGACCCCGGTAGCCTGCCTGAGGTGACGGGCAGCGCGGTCTACCGGGAGCTGGGCGAGGCGGCCTGGGCCTGGGTGGCGGGTCACGTCCAGGATGAGGATGGGCCGTGGCTGCCCGAGACGGTGCCCGACGACGGGCCTGCCGCCTGGCCGACCGCGGATCGTGACTCGTTTTACTCCGGGATCGGCGGGCTGGCCCCGGTGCTGGCCGAGATCGGTCGCTGCCGCGCGGTGACGGACGCCGAGCAGGACCTCGCGGCCGCGATCGCGGCCCGGCTAGCGGCCGGAGTCCGCACCCGGACCAATCTGTCGCTCTATGACGGGCTGGGCGGGGACGTGACGGCGCTCAAGCTGCTCGCCCCGGGCCAGGAGCAGGCGGCGCTAGCCAGGCTGGCGGAACTGATGACGCCCGCGCGGTGGACCGAGACCGGGTCGGCCGCGCCGATAACCGACCTGGTCGAAGGCGTGGCCGGCGTGGTACTCGCGGCGATCTGGGCGGGCGGTGAGCTGGCCGGCCCGATCGCGGCGACGGGGGGCGAATGGCTGCTGAGCGTGGCCGACCCGACCCCGCACGGCCTGGACTGGGGCAGGCAGCCTGGCGCGCCGTCGCGGTCGCCGAACTACTCGCACGGCACGGCGGGGATAGCCGCCGCGCTGGCGATCGCCGGGGCGGCCCTGGGCCGGGCTGACTTCATCGCCGCGGCCGGCCAGGGCGCGCGGCATGTGCTCGCGGTGGGCTCGCTGGACGATGACGGGTTCGTCGTGCCGCATACCCTGCCCTACTCCAGCCGGGAGGTGGAGCCGGTCACCTACACCTGGTGTCACGGCCCGGCCGGAACCTCACTGCTGTTCGCGGCGCTGGCCCAGGCCGGCCTGGCTGAAGTGGCCGGGCACGGCGTCGGCCAGCTGCGGGGGCGGTGCCTGCACTCGATCCTGAGCTCCGGAGTCCCCGTCCGGCTTCGCCCGGGCTTCTGGGACAACGACGGCCGGTGCTGCGGCACCGCCGGGGTCGGGGACGTGCTGCTCGACGCCGCGCAGGACGCTGCCGGCCGGGCGGATACCGACCCGGCGCAAGCCGGCTCACCGGCAGCTGGCCCGGCGCCAGGCCCGCTGCTGGACGCGGCCTGCACCATGGCCGACGCTCTCGTCGAGCGCGCCATCCGGGACGAGGCCGGGGCCCGGTGGCGGTTCACCGAGCATCGCCAGGACCCGTCGCTGCTTCCGCCGGGCACCTCCTGGATGCAAGGCGCCGCCGGGATCGCCGCCTTCCTCCTGCGGCTGGCCCGCATCCTCGACGACGGGCCGGGCGCCCCGGTCGTCGACCGCCCCGATCAGTGGTGGGCCGTCCCGTCCCGGCTGCGCACCGTCGGCGCCGGGGCGGTCAGGAGCCCTGCTGGCTGTCCTCGACCCGGGTGAACATCGCCAGCGGCTGCATCTGCCTGCGGTTCGTCAGTTGATGGTCGAGTCGATCACCGTCGGCTGGACGTCGTGGCCGTTCAGGCTGTCGAAGATGCCGGGGGCGTTCTGGAACTGGCCGCTCGGGTTGTGGTGCAGGGCTGAGTGCTCGATGGTCAGGGCACCGTGATCATTGTTGACGACGCAGAAGATGCCGCCGCCGCCCTCGCGGGCGCTGTTGTAGCGGATGGCGGTGCCGTCGATGATCAGGTTGTAGCTGTCGCCGTCGGTGTAGACGGCGCCGCCGCTCCCGCCGCCTGGCGTGCCGGGCTGGGTGGGGTTCTGGCCCCAGCCGATCGCCTGGTTACTGGACAGCAGGCTGTTGATCACCACGAAGTTGGCGTACAGGCCGCTCAGCGCGCCGCCATTGGAGCACTTGTTCTCGCGGAAGGTGTCATTAGTGAGGTAGACCGGGGTTTTCATATCCATGCCGTACGCCCGGATCGCCCCGCCGCCTAGGTCAGGGCCGTACTGATAGCACCGGTTGCCGATGAACGCGGAGTTGACCACCTTGAGCTGGCCGCCCTGGTCGAAGATGGCGCCGCCGCCGTAGTTCGCTGAGCCGCTGGTCTGATGGGCGCCGAAGTAGCCGTCAGCGAATCTCATGTTCTGCACGATGAGCTGCGGCCCTGTCTGCTCCCAGCAGCCACTGCAGGTGTTCTGGTCCAGGATGCGGATCTTGCCGCCGCCGCTCAGCGTGACTTTGCCGCCGCCGTCAATGACGATCCGGCTGACCGTGCACGATGTTCGCGGTGGCCGTCATCGTGATCGTGACTGGCTTCGGGCCGCAGTTGAAGGTGATGATGCCGCCCTCGGCCACGGTCCTGACCACGGCGGCCGAGGTGCAGCTGCCGGGCGTGCCGTGGCCGATGACGTGGTTCGGGTGGGCGGTGCTGACCGCCCGGGCCGCGGGCGGGACGTAGGCGTGGCCATCCGGATTGCCGTACTTGGGCAGCTGCGGGCGGGCCGCGGCCGGGGTCGCGGTGGCCGGCCCGCGCGACGGCGCTGGCGTTGACTTCACGGTCTGCGGTGAGGCGGGCGCGGCGACCGGAACGGGCGCCGTCGTCCGGGCGGCACTCGCCGGGCTGGTGGCACTCGCCTGGTTAGCGGTCGCACCGCACGCAGCCAGGGCCAGTCCCGTACCGACCACAGCCAGGATGCTTCCGAGATCGCCCATTGATCGCATGGCGCCACATGCTAATCGCCATAACCATGATCAAACTGTGACGCCGCCATAGTCGCGCCGACCCGATCGGCGCCGGACCGGAATCCGCGCGCCTGGCCGACTCAGTCAGGACGCGGCGGGAAATGCGGTTGCGGGTGGCGGTGGCAGCGCCACCATGCGGTGGCCGATACATATCGCTGATCGCCGGGTCAGTGGCTGGTCAGGTGAATCACGCCGACATCGGCCAGCCCGGTCAGCGCCAGCTGCACGCCGAGCGCGGCGAGCAGGAAGCCGAATACCTTCTCGGTGACCAGCATCCGGCTGGCGTCCAGGTGCTGGCTGACTCCGGCGGCCCAGCGGAACACGGCGACGTCGAGCGCGAGTACCAAGGCGAGCACGCCGATGACGACGGCGAGCACCGCGATGTCGCTGGCTTCTGCTGAGGCGGTGACCAGGGCGACGATCCCGGCCGGGTTGAGCAGGTACGGCACCGCCAGCGGGTAGACGGCGATCTGCATCGGATCGGTGTCCCCGGCCTCTTGGCTACGGCCGTTCCCTTCGCGCGGCCCGAGCACCATGGTGACCGCGATGATGAGCAGGATGATGCCGCTGGCGACACCGAGGGCGCCCGGGGAGAAGTGCAGCAGCCTGGTCAGCAGGCCGCCGAGGATCAGCAGGAGGACGGCGACGATAGCGGCAGTGGTCAGCATCTTGCGCAGGACGCGGCGCTTGGTGGCCTCCGGCATCTCCTTGGTCGCCTCAAGGAATGGCACGAGCGCGATTTTCGGGCCGACGCCGATCAGGAGCAGCAGGAACGTGTCGATGACGAAGGCAGCGTCCAGCGATTCGAGGTCCATGGCGGGCGATCTCCAGCTCCAGAGGCCGTCCCGCTGATCCTGCCCGCCGGGCCGGCCATGGGGATCACCCCCCGGGGATGATTCCAGGCCGCCGGCCCCATTCGTGAGCGCGACCGGGCCGATGGCTATGCGGAGCTTCGGAACGGAATTCCGGCGCGGCTGGCGGCCCGAACGTGGACCCGCGGTTCGCGATGGCGGCCCGCCAGGGGGTCAGGCCGCGTACTTCAGCACCAGGTCGCCGACGTGCGGGAGTGCGGCCTCGACGTGCTTGGCGGCGCCGCTGCGGACGCTGCCGTAGGCCTTGATGACCACCGGCCGGCCCGAGGCCGCCGCGCGGGCATCGGTCACCGACAGCAGGGCCTGCGATACTTCCTCACCCCGCTTGGCCAGGTAGTCGCCAAACCCCGAGCCCCCAGAGGCGCTGAAGTCCGCCCAGTACACCTCGAGCTTGTCCGCCAGCGGCGGCAGCAGGGACTCCACCATCCGCCGGACGTGACCAGGCAGCAAGGTGTTGACCGTCTTGAAGGCGATCTTGACGGCGGTTCCCGATACCCCCGACATCTCGGCGACCTGCTGCTCGATCAGCCGACCGCAGTCGGCGATGACCTCTGGCTTGGTATCCGGCGCGAGCAGGATCTGCTGAAGCGTAGCTGCCATGGGTATGTTCTTCTCCTTGCCGCTGGGGCGTTGCCCGCCGGATCTCGCACGCGTACTGCGCTGCGCCGCCGGTCACTAGACGGCGGGCGCCCGGTAATGGTTTACCACCCATGCGGCTCGGGCCGCGCCACAAACGGCCCGGCCTGCGCGCCCGGCATCCGCTGGTAAGTTCGCCTTCGTGCGCCGCGTCTCAGTGGTCGGAACTTCGGGATCCGGCAAGTCCCGCCTGGCCCGGGAGCTGGCCGGGGCGCTGGCCGTGCCGTACGTCGAACTCGATGCGATCTTCCACCAGCGCGGCTGGGTGCCGCTGCCCGGCGACGAGTTCACCGCCCGGGTCGCGGCGGCCGTCGCGGCCGACGGCTGGGTGATCGACGGCAACTACAGCAAGGCCACCCATCCGCTGGTGTGGCCCCGCGCCGACACGGTGATCTGGCTGGATCTCCCCGCCGCACCGTGATGCGGCAGATCATCCTGCGCACGCTGCGCCGCATCGCCGGCCAGGTCGAGCTGTGGAACGGCAACCGGGAGCGCTGGCGCAACTTCTTCTCGGTCAACCCGGAGCAGTCGGTGATCGCCTGGGCCTGGCGCACCCACGGCACGAACCGGCGCGGCTACCGGGCGGCCGCCCTCGACCCGGCTTACGCCCACCTGACCTTCATCCGGGTAACTTCCCGGGCCGACGCCCGCCGGCTGGTCGCCGGCTGCGCAGGCCGGAACTGACCGGCGCCGCCGGCCCGCCCCCGGCGGGAGCCGGGGATCGTCCGGACCGGATCACTGTGCCGATGACCAGCCCGACGTCGACCAGGCCGAAGCTGCGCGAGTCGGCGCTACGGTCGTTGTCGCCGCGCACCAGCAGCCGGCTCGACGGCACGACCGGGACCGGTACCGCCCGGCGGAAGTCGGGCGGCACCTCATCTCCTGGCACCGCGGCGACCCTCTTGACCAGGAGCGGGCTGATCCCGGCCAGGTCCGCCACCGGCGGGCGCAATACGATGACCTCGCCCCGGCCCGGGCCGCCCGGCCGCACGCTCCTGGTCCGGCGCACCAGGACCCGGTCCGCGTCATGGTAGGTCGGGCACATGCTCGAACCGCGGACGGTGACCACCAGGTACCTGCGGCGGACCGCGGCCACGGCGCAGCTGGCGATCAGGGCCGCAGCGCAGGCCCAGATCACGGTCATGACGTCGCCCCGCGCCCGGTGTCCCCGGCTGCGCCGGCTGCGCAGCAGATAACCCAGCTCGGCCCAGTACACGATGACCACCGCGCCGAGCAGGCCGCCACCTGCCCCGAGCACCATCACCGCGGCAGCGGCCGGGCCGCCCGGCTGACGCGAGCGCCCCGGCCAGGCCGGCCGTGCCCGCCGCCACCAGCACGCCGTTGCGGATCAGGGTGCTGCCTGCGATGTGCTCCTCCGCCCGCCCGAAGCAACGGCAGCGCGGCCGCCTGCCGCGGCTAAGCGCCGCCGCGGCCGCCGCGGTCATGACCAGGAGCAGGACCAGCGCCGCGGGATAGCCCCAGATTCCGGCGGGCGGCACCGCTAGCAGCGCGGCCGAGCCGAGCTCGGCGGCCGGCAGGGCCGCCGCGGCCGCGTGCCGGTGCGCCGGCGAGCGCCAGCCCAGGTCCTGCAGGGTGTCGGCGAACGCGGTGAACGCGGCGCGACCGCGCAGCTTGCCCAGGCCCGCCACGGCCAGCGTCACGGCGAGCAGCACCCGCCCGAACACGGCGATCAGCTCAGCAGTCGCCACTGCGCCCTCCAGGGGACACGGTCACCCGTTCGTCCTGATAGGCGGCCGCCTGCACGCTGAACAGCCGGCGATACTGGCCGCCTGCGCCCATCAGCTCGTCGTGCGTGCCCGACTCGGCGACCCGCCCGTCGTCCAGCACCACGATCAGGTCGGCTTCCCGGATCGAGCTGAGCCGGTGCGAGATCAGCACGCTGGTACGGCCGCTCGTCCGCTGCCGCAGCGCGCCCTGGATCCGGTGCTCGGTCTCTGGATCCACCCCCGAGCTCGGCTCGTCCAGGATGAGCAGGTCGGCATCGTGGCGCAGGGCGGCACGGGCCACCGCCATCCGCTGGGACTGGCCGCCCGAGAGCGTCGCCGCGCTGCGGCCCAGCTGGTCGGCGAACTCCCGGCTGAGCAGGGTGTCATAGCCCTGCGGCAGGCTGGAGAGGACCTGGTCGAGGTCCGCCACCTGGGCGGCAGCGCGGACCAGTTCCCGGTCATCTGCCGCGCTCAGGTCGCCCAGGCCGATATTCTCCGCGGCCGTCAGGTCGAAGCAGACGAAATCCTGGAAGGTCACCGAGACGCGGGCGCGCAGGTCCGCCGCGCACAGCTCACGGATATCGACGCCGTCCCAGAAGATCGCGCCTCGCTGCGGGTCGTGGAGCCGGCACAGCAGCTTGACGAGCGTGGACTTGCCGGCGCCGTTCGTCCCCACCAGCCCGACCGCCGCTCCCGCCGGGATGTACAGGTCAACCTCGCGCAGCGCCCAGGGCCGATCGCAGTGGTAGCGGAACCACACGTCGCGCAGTTCGATGCCACGGCGCAGCGGCGCGGCCCTGAGCGTTCCGTCGGGCAGGTCCCCGGCCTGCTCCTGCACCTCGAGATAGTGGCGGAAGAGCCGGAGCCCGGAACCCAGCGCGGGGACCTGGTCCGCCAGGCTGGTCAGCGTGCCCTGCACGCCGGTGATCGCGGCAGTGAACAGCACGAAATCACCCACCGAGACGCGTCCGCCCGCGGCCTGCCAGGCCACCAGGGCGCTGCCCCCGCCCACGACCGCGGCGCCGAACAGCGACCACCCTCCCTGGCTGGCCGCCGTGCGCCGGGCGATCTCGTAGTCCGTGTCAGCGCAGGCCCGCAGGGCCTTGAGCATCCTGTCCCTGAAGAACCCGGCCAGCCCGAACACCCGCAGCTCCTGCCCGGCCCGGGGATCCGCCATCAGGTCCTGGATCCGCGTCTGCAGCCGGAAGTGCCTGGTGGCGTTCTCCGCCAGCCTGGCCCCCCACCCGGCGAGCTTGATCTGAGCGCGGACCGTCGGCAGGGCGGCGAGTGCCAGCACGGCGATGCTCGGCGGCCACACGGCCACGAGCGCGCCGGCGAAGCCCGCGATGGTGACGGCACCGCCCAGCGTCGAGAGGCCGAAGTCGACCAGCTGCGTCGGCGCGCCCTGGGCGGCCTGATAGGCGAGCTTGAGCCGGTCCTGATATTCGGGGTCTTCCAGCAGCCCGAGGCCTACCGTGCCGCTCGCCGCCCGGTACACCCGGTCGCCGGTGACGAGGGCGGTGGCCCGCTTGGCGGCCGCGGCCGCCCAGAACGTCAGGGCGCTGAAGATCGCCGACAACGCGCCGAGCAAGGCTACGGCCACCGCGAGCGCGACCACGAGACCGGCCCGGGGATGGGCGGCCGATAGCCAGTCCACCAGCAGCCGGGTACACCAGGCCGCGACGGGCGCCGTGAGCCCGGTGAGCACCGACAGCCCTACCGCAGCGGCCCAGGGCCACGGCGCGCTCCGCCAGACAAGCGCCAGGGCTTCGCCAGCCGGTCCGCGCCGGGCCAGCCGGATCATGCCGGGGCGGCCGTGAGGGTGGCCAGCACCTCACCTGGCTCGCGGCCGACCGCCGTAATCCGGCCCGCTTCGACCAGAACCAGGGTGGGGAACGCATCGACCTCGAACCGGTCGATGAGGCCGGAGTCCGGGGGGACGAAGGCGAGGTCCGCCGCGGCCGGGTACTGCGCGGCGGCGAGCCTCCCCCGCTGGTCGTCGGCGACGGCCAGCAGAACGAGCAGGCCAAGCCCGGCCGGCAGCTCGGTGCGCCGGAGTTCTTCGGCCAGCGTCGCGCACGGGCCGCAGTCAGCCAGGCTGAAGACCAGCAGGGTACGCCCGCTGCGAAGCCTGGCGTCGGTTAGCCGGGCTCCCCCGGCGGTCTCCACCGAGAACGGGCTGACCTCGGTGCCTACCCGTGGCATGCGCGGCTGGCCGCGCTGGCCGGCCGCCGCCGCGCGTTCCGCCTCCGCCAGGCGGCGGGCGAGGGCCAGGGTCAGCAGCAGGTTCGCCGCCCCGAGGATGCCGAGCAGCGTGACGAGGGCGAAGAGGACAGCTGGCATGGACGCCTCCACGAGATGGCCAGGGCGGGGCGTGCGGCGGCGGAGGCGACCGCGCGTGCGCGGCCGCCCCGGTACCTCGCCGTCAGCAGGTCTTGGCGGTCCAGACGCAGCCGTGGTTGACGCAGCTATACGCGTAGACATGGCCGTTGTAGCAGAAGCACTTCTGGCCGCAGGTCAGCGCGCTGGCCTCGGCCTCGGGCAGGACGAAACGCGCGAGGCGATCACCGATCCGGTTGAGGACCGTCATGGTTTCCCCTTTCACTTCGGGTCCTGGTCTGTCGGCGGTGGCTCCGCCAGATCCGGAGTCTGCACCGGGCCCGTGTGGCCGCCGTGGTCTCCGCGTTGTGTCCGGCCGCCGCGGGGAATTGACGCGGCCGGTGATTGGGGGTTCATTGATCCCCAGCGCGAAGCGGGGCGGACGGAGGTCGGAGTGGAAGAGGTCCGGTTCGGACTGCTCGGGAGTCTCGAAGTGCGGACCGACGCGCTGGCCAGGCCCCTGTTCGCGCCCAGGCACCGGACCCTGCTCGCCTCGTTGCTGTTCCGGGCCAACCAGGTCGTCGCGAGTGATGACCTGGCTGACACCCTGTGGGAGGGGCAGCCGCCCGGCGGTGCGGCCGTGACCTTGCGCGGATACGTCATGCGGGTGCGCCGCGCGCTCGGCCCGGCCGGCCGGCGGATCGAGACCATCGCCCCCGGATACCGGATCAACCTCGACCCGGACCACGAACTGGACGCGGCGCGGTTCGCGGCGCTGTCCCGCGACGGGCTCGCGGCGGGCGGCTCGGCCCGGTGGAACAGCGCCGCGGCCCTGCTCGACGAAGCGCTCGCCCTGTGGCGCGGGGAACCGCTCCAGGACGTGCCGTGCGAACGGCTGAGGGAACGTGAGCTGCCGAGTTTGCTCGAAGCGCACATGCAGGTCGAGCAGGCGCGGCTGCAAGCCGAGATCGAGCTCGGCCGGCCAGAGGCGGCGGTAGCCGGGCTGGGCAGGCTCGTCGCCGCGCATCCGCTGCGGGAACGCCCGTGTGCCCTGCTGATGACGGCGCTCGAAGGCTGTGATCGCCGGGCCGAGGCGCTCGAGGTCTTCCGGGACCTGCGGGCCCGGTTGACCGATGAGCTCGGCATCGAGCCGAGCGGCGAGCTCCAGGATCTGCAGCAGGCCATCTTGCTCGGCCGCCGCGGGACCGTCTCGGCCCGCCCGCCGGATCAGCCGGATCAGGACGGGCTCACCCTGCCTGCCGCCCTGACCGACTTCGCCGGGCGCGCGGCCGAGGCGCACCTGGTGCAGGCCAGGCCCCGGCAGCTGCCCGGCCCGGTTCCGCACTTCCTCGGCCGGGCCGATGAGCTGAGGCGGCTGTCGGAGGCACTTGACCAGGCCGCTGACGCGTCGGCCGTCTGCGTGATCAGCGGGACCGCCGGAGTGGGCAAGACCGCGCTGGCTGTGCGCTGGGCGCACCAGGTCGCCGGCCGCTTTCCTGACGGCCAGCTCTACGTGAACCTGCGCGGCTACGACCCCGAGCAGCCGGTGACCGCGGGCGGCGCGCTGGCCGGGTTCTTGCGCGCTCTCGGCGTGGCCGGCCAGGACATACCGCCGGGGACGGACGAGTGCGCGGCCCTGTACCGAAGCCTGCTGGCCGGCCGGCGGATGCTGGTGGTCCTGGACAACGCCGGCGATGACGCGCAAGTCCGGCCGCTGCTACCCGGCGGGCCGCCCTGCGTGGCGGTGGTGACCAGCCGCGACGCGCTGGCCGGCCTGGTGGTCAGGGAGGGGGCCAGGGGCCTGGACCTCGGGATGCTGCAGCAGGCCGACGCAGCCGGCCTGCTGCGGGCGCTGATCGGGGCCCGGGCGGCGGCCGACCCGGCCGCGACGCGGGCCCTGGCCTTGCTGTGCTGAGCGGCTGCCGCTGGCGCTGCGGCTGGCGGCCGAGCTGGCTGCCACTCGCGGCGGCGCCCGGCTGGCCGACCTCGTGGCTGAGCTGGGTGGCGGGCCGCGGCTCGACCTGCTCGACGCGGGCGGCAACCCGCGTACCGCGGTGCGGGCGGTGTTCTCCTGGTCCTACCGGCACCTGGACGCCGAGACAGCCCGGATGTTCCGGCTGCTGAGCCTGCATCCCGGGGCCGACCTTGACCTCTACGCCGCGGCGGCGCTAGCCGGAACGACGGCCGAGCGGGCGGCCGGCCGCTGGACCGGCTGGTCCGCGCGCACCTGATCGACACGCCGCAGCCGGGCCGGTACGGCCTGCACGACCTGCTGCGCGCCTACGCCCGCGAACTCGCTGCCGAAGGCGGTCCGGACAGCCAGGAGGAGGCGCGGACGGCGCTGACCCGCCTCTTTGATTACTACCTGCAGGCCACCGCCGAGGCGATGGGCACCTTGTTCCCCGCCGAGCAGCGCTCCCGCTGCGGCCGCACCCGGCCGGCCGCGTCCATCCCGCCGGTCACCGGCCGCCCCGGCGAGGCCCGAGCCTGGCTGGACGCGCAGCGGGCCGCGCTGACCGCAGTCGCGGCGCATACGGCCGAGCACGGCTGGCCCCGCCACACCATACGCCTGGCTACTACCGTGTTCCGTTACCTCGAAGGCGGCGGCCACTGCCCGGAAGCCGCCGTCATCCATGCCCACGCCCGCCGCGCCGCCCGGCTCACCGCCGACCTGGCCGCGGAGGCCGCCGCGCTGACCAGCCTCGGCCTCGCCGACGCGCGGCAGGGGCGCTACCAGCGCGCCGTCGACCAGCTCCAGCAGGCGCTGGCCTTGTCCCGGCAGGCCAGCGACCAGACTGATGAAGCCAGGGCGCTGGGCAACCTGGGCATCGTCCGCAGTCAGCAGGGCCGCTACCAGCAGGCCGCCAGCCACTACCGGCAGGCTCTGGGCCTGTTCCGCAAGCTCGGCGACCATACCGGCGAGGCCAGCGCACTGACCGGCCTGGCCAACGTCGCCTTGCGCCAGGGCCGCTACCAGCAGGCCGCCAGCCAGCTCCGGAAGGCTCTGGCGCTGTACCGGGAGAGCGGCAACCGCAGCTACGAAGCCTACGCACTGCAGATACTCGGCCTGGTCGATCTGCGCACGGGCCGCTTCCCGCAGGCCAGCGACCGCAACCGCGAGGCCCTGGAACTGGCCAGGCAGACCGGCAACCGGGGCTGTGAGGCCTATGCGCTGGCCGGTCTCGGTGCCATCGACTTGCGCCTGGGCCGCTACCAGCAGGCCGCCGACCACCAGCGGCAGGCCCTGGCCATGTTCGGCGAGATCGGGGACCGCTCGGGTGAGGCACAAGCCCGCAACGACCTCGGCTGCGTGTTCCTCGCCACCGGCCAGGGCGATCACGCCCGCGGCGAGTACGCCACCGCGCTCGCCCTGGCCCGCCCGATCGGGGACAAGTACGAGCAGGCCCGCGCGCACGATGGCCTCGGCCAAGCCCATGACGCCCTCGGCGACGGCCTGCAGGCCGGCCGGCACTGGCAGCGGGCGCTCGCCCTCTACGCCGAACTCGGCGCACCCGAGACCGCGCAGGTCCGCGACCGCCTGGCCCGCCACCGCGCAGGGGGTCAGCCGGAAATACAGGCGCCGCCGCTTCACTACGGATCGCGGGGCGGCGGTCTGGGCTAGGCTCTCGGTTCGATGAGGATCGGCGTGACGTTGCCATTCGGGGCCTCGGATGGGGCCGGCCGGCTGCCCACCTGGCGGGAGTTGCACGCGTTCGCGGTCCACGCCGAGGCGATCGGGCTGGATTCGCTGTGGGCCTGCGACCATCTGCTGTCCGGCCCGGCGGGCCGCCCCGCCGAGGCCATCCACGAGTCCTGGACGATCGTGGCCGCGCTGGCCGCCTCGACCAGCACGATCGAGCTGGGCCAGCTGGTGTTGTGCGTGTCGTTCCGCAGCCCGGCGCTGCTGGCGAAGATGGCGGTCACCGCAGACGGCGTCAGCGGCGGCCGTCTGGTCCTGGGCCTGGGCGCTGGCTGGTATGACCCGGAGTACCTGGCCTTCGGCTTCCCGGCCGACCACAGGGCCGCCCGGTTCGAAGAGGCGCTGCAGATTATCGTCCCGCTGCTGCGCGGCGAGCGGCTGACCTTCGCCGGCCGCTACCACCAGCTCCGCGACGCGGTACTGCTCCCGCCGCCGGACCGGCCGATCCCGGTCCTGGTGGCCGCCGACCAGCCGCGGATGCTGCGGCTGACCGCACGCTACGCCGATGCCTGGAACACCGCCTGGTTCGGGCTGCCTGACCAGCGGCTGGGCCAGCGGCTGGCCGGCCTGCACGCGGCGCTGCAGGCCGAAGGCCGCGACCCGGCCACGCTGCGCCGCACCGTCGGCATGGACTACGACCTGACCGGCCCCGCCGAGGCCAGCCGCAGGTCGCTCGCCGGTCACGCCGACGAACTGGCCCGCGCGATCAACGCCTATGAACAGCTCGGCATCGACGACCTCATCATCCGCCTCCAGCCCAGCACCCAGCCAGCACTGGACCAGCTCGCCCGCGCAATAAGAATTCGCCGCCGATGACCCCCGGCCCGGGCCGGCAAACGATCCATGGACAGTTCAGCCCGGCGAGCCGGCTTGTCCGCCACCGCAAGCTGGCTCGGGACGCGCCCAATCTCGTGGTTCTCCAGGAGGGTGACGAACTGGTCGGGTCGGTGATGGTCGGCTACGAGGGCCACCGGGGGTGGGTCAACTACCTCGCGGTCCATCCCGGCCATCAGCGGCAGGGGCTGGGCCGGGTGCTCATGGCCGAGGCGGAACGGCGGCTGCGCGAACTCGGCTGCGCGAAGGTGAACCTGCAGATCCGCGCCTCGAACCAGGCCGCGGCCGAATTTTACCGCCGCATCGGATACACCCTCGACGACGTGATCTGCATGGGACGGCGTCTTGAGGCTGACGGCCCCGCCCGGTCAGGCCACTGACTGCGGAAAGGCCGTCGTCATGGCCTGGCCGAAGATCGCCCGAGCAACGGGAGTCCCTTCAGGGTTGACTCATAGAACGCCCGGGATAACGATGTTCCTGGCACATGCTGCCGCACGGGTACTACCCCGCAACAACAGCGTTGCTCCCTGCGCTACCCCCGAGTGCCGGGAGCATGGCGCTATTCGCGCCTGAACGCTCCCGGGGGGCGAGTCCTCTGTTATAGGCGAGGTGCCGGATAATGCTGTTCAGAAGGAAAAACCTCTTCCGCCTGTCTGCCGTTCTCCTAGGCCTAGGGCTGCCGATCTCGATGCTCGCGGCGGCTTCACCAGGCGCGTCGGCCAGTATCGCGAGTCCCCGAAACTCCACCGTCACCTCCTCCAGCCTCGGCACCTTCTCGCCGACCTTCGTCGGCCCCGCCGCCACCGGCTGCGCCAGCGGATGCGACCTGCTGACCGGCCCGTTCGTCTCGCCGTCCACGGCGTCCTTCGCCGTGGGATCAGCCCAGGCAAAGGCCGCTGCCAAGGCAGCCCAGGCCGACCTGGCGGCACGTAACGCCGCGGCGGCCCGGCTGGCGAACCCGTCCGCGCTGGCGAAATCCCTGCCGTCGCCGATGGTCTCCAAGAACGGCCCGGATCCGGCCCCGCCGTCTGTGAGCTGCGATCCGCTCGGATCCGGATGCGACAAGATCAGCCTCAACGGCGGCGGCGCGAAGGGCGTCAAGGGCCTCAACGCTGTGGACAGCGGCACGCTGAGCACTAACCCGAACGGTGACATCGAACCCGCCGACCAGGGCCTGTGTGCTGGCAATGGGTACGTGGTCGAGGACAACAACCTCGGCGAGATCCTGATCTTCAACACCCGGCTCAACCGGATCTCCTCGGTCATCCCGCTCGACACCCTGATGGGGCTGACGAGCAGGGGCTGGAGCAGCGGCGGCGACATCTCCTGCGTCTACGACTACAGCAACGGCGGGCACTTCATCTTTACCGAGTTCGCGTCCGCGAGCACCCAGGCGAGCGGCGGCCCGTTCTCCGGCTGCTTCGCCGGCGTGGCCAACACGTGCTTCGAGGGCATCGCGGTGACGAAGGGCTCGAACCCGTTCGGCCCGTACAACGTGTACTTCCTCAACGCCAACTACAACCCGGCCGAGCCCGGTGCTCCTTTCCTGCTCAACGACTTCACGAAGATCGCGGTTACCAGGGACACGTTTGAGCTCTTCTACGACGAGTTCCCGCAGGTCACGCCCGGCATCGGCGGCGGCGGCTTCAACGGCGCGCAGGAATTCGCAATCGACAAGAACGCGCTCGAGCGCGGCCTGCCCGTCACCCTCCCGGACGGCACAGCTGATCCGCTCTTCAACGTCGCGATCGAGAACATGGGCTTGCTTGCGACGCCTGACGGCACATGCGCCTCGGACAACAGGTTCCACCGGGCCGGTATCACCTGCTGGTTCTCGGTGATTCCGACGATGCCACCGGACCAGGCTCAGTACGACAACAGTCATGGCGGGTCTGGGTTCATGCTCGACAACCTCGACTACTACGGCCAGGGCGACAACCGGATCGCGGCATTCGACTGGACCGGGCTGAGCGCGCTCGACAGCTTCGGCTGCGCCACCTGTGGCCTCGTCCACTTCGGCGGACAGCTGTTCTCCGGCGTCAACTTCTACTTCGGGGAGGGCGTCGGCGCCCCGCAGAAGACAGGGCCGATCCCGCTCGGCGACGAGTGCGGCGCGGCCGGCCTGAGCACCGCGGCCAGCTGCCCCGAGGGCCCGATCGCGACCAACGGTGACAACTTCACCCAGGCTTCGCAGGCGCAGGGCCAGCTATGGGGCGCCATCAGCACCGAGACCAACCAGTCGTTCGCCGGCGAGCCGGCCCCCGAGGTGCACCAGGGCGCGGCGTTCTGGGTCATCGGCACCAAGAGCTTTGACAGTTCGGGTGTCTTCACGCTGACCAGCCAGGGGTACGCGTCACCCGCCCATGAGGACCTGGCGTTCCCGGCCATCGCCGCACCGGACCACGGCCCCGCGGCGCTGTTCTTCACGCTCACCGGCAACGGCGGCCCGACCGGTGCCGACAACGGCGGCTTCTTCCCGAGCACGGCGTTCGGGTGGCTGTCCGCCGGAGCCGGCGACCTGCAAGGCTCCAAAGTCAGCGTCGCCGACCTCGGACAGTCACCGGAGGACGGGTTCGGCGAGTACCTGGGCTTCCCTGGCCCCATAGGTCCGCGCTGGGGCGACTACAGCGCCGGCGTCTACGACCCAGTCACCGACAAGATCTTCTTCGCCACCAACTACATCCAGTTCCCTAACTGCGCGCCCCCGGCATTCACCCTGACGCTGGCCACCTGCGGCGGCACCAGGGACGTTTATGCTAACTGGGGTACCTCGGTTAACTCTGTGACACCGTAATCGCGGACGGACCTGAGCGCCCCCGCCCTGCTGCGGGGGCGCTCAGGCGTCCCCTAGCCCGGATCCCGGGTCGGCAGGACGGCGGTGACCTCGGCGAAGTGGCAGGCCACCGGGTGACCCTGGCCTCGGTCGATCAGCTCAGGCTCCTGGGCGGCGCAGATGTCCTGCGCCTTCCAGCAGCGCGTGCGGAACCGGCAGCCTGACGGCGGTGACACCGCGCTCGGCACGTCACCGGCCAGCAGAATCCGCCGCCGCCGGCGCTCCACTTCCGGGTCGGGCACGGGCACCGCGGACAGCAGCCCCTGGGTGTACGGATGCGCCGGCGCGTCGTACACCTGGGTCCTGGTACCGACCTCTACGAACTTGCCCAGGTACATGACCGCGACCCGGTCCGAGATGTGCCGGACCACCGACAGGTCGTGCGCGATGAACAGGTACGACAGGCTCAGCCGGTCCTGCAGCTCCTCCAGCAGGTTCACCACGCCGGCCTGGATCGAGACATCAAGCGCGGACACCGGCTCGTCCAGCACCAGGACCTTCGGTTCCAGGGCGAGAGCCCGCGCGATGCCCACCCGCTGCCGCTGGCCCCCGGAGAACTCGTGCGGGTAGCGGTTGCGGTGCTCGGGATTGAGCCCGACCAGGCGGAACAGCTCCGCCACCCGGGCCGGCCCGGCGCTCCGGTCCCATCGCTCGTGCACATGCAGCGGTTCGGCCACTATCTCGCCGACCGGCATCCTCGGGTCGAGCGAGGCGAACGGGTCCTGGAAGACGATCTGGATGTCCCGCCGGAGCGGGCGGAGCTGCAGGCCGGCTCAGTGTGGTTAGCTCCCGGCCCTCGAACCGGACCGAACCGGATGTGGCGCGCAGGAGCTGCAGGATGGTCCGGGCCGTGGTGGACTTCCCGCAGCCGGACTCCCCGACCAGGCCGAGGGTCTCCCTGGGGTTCAGCTCCAGGGAGATCCCGCAGACCGCGTGGGCCTCACCCACCTGGTGGCGCACCAGCTTGCCGCCGCGGATGGGGAAGTGCTTGACCAGGCCGGTCACCCCGATGACCGGCTGTCCGGCGGGCCCGGGCTCAGAGAGCGGGCCGGCTCGCACTATGCGTTCTGGCCCAAGCTCTTGGCCGTCGCCGTTGCCGGTATCCACCCAGGTCGGCGCGAAGATCGGCGCGCCCGCGGCCAGCTTGGCGCTGCGGTGGCAGGCGGTCTGATGCCCGGCGGCGACGTCAAGCAGAGCAGGTTCCTCGCTCAGGCAGCGGTCATAGACCACCGGGCAGCGGGGTGCGAACGGGCAGCCCGGCGGCAGGCCGATCAGCGACGGCGGCACTCCGGGAATGGGCTGCAGCGGCGCGGGATTGTCGACGTCCAGCCGCGGCAGCGAGCCGAGCAAGCCCAGCGTGTACGGCATCCGCGAGCGGAAGAAGATCTCATCCACGGCACCGGTCTCCACCGGCTTGCCCGCGTACATGACCATGACCCGGTCCGCCAGGCCGGCGACGACGCCCAGGTCGTGGGTGATCAGGATCATCGACGCGCGGGTCTGCTCGCGGGCGGCCTTGAGCGCCTCCAGCACCTGCGCCTGGATCGTCACGTCGAGCGCCGTGGTCGGCTCGTCGGCGATGATGATGTCCGGATCGTTGGCCATCGCGATCGCGATCACCACCCGCTGCCGCATGCCGCCGGAGAACTCGTGCGGATAGCGCCGCGCCTGCTCGGCGGGCCGCGGGATGCCGACCGCCGCCAGCAGTTCCGCCGCGCGGCGGTGCGCGGCCGCCTTGCCGACGCCCTGCCGGATCCAGATCGGCTCCGCCACCTGCCAGCCGATGGTGAACGACGGGTTGAGCGAGCTCAGCGGGTCCTGCGGGACATAGGCGATAGTGCTGCCGCGGACCGCCGCCAGGTCATGCTCCCGCAGGCCGAGAAGCTGGCGGCCGAGCGCGGTCACCGAGCCGCTGACATGCGCGTTCCTGGGCAGCAGGCCGAGGATCGCCAGCGCGACCGTGGACTTGCCCGAGCCCGACTCACCGACGACCCCGAGGGTCTCGCCCGGGCCGAGCTCGCAGGTCAGGTTCCTGACCGCACGGACGTCGCCGTCCCGGGTGCGGAACGTCACGTCCAGGCCCTGGACCTCAAGCAGCGGGTTCACCGATGCACCCGCTGGGTCGGATCGAGCGCGTCGCGCAGGCCGTCACCGATGAAATTGACCGAGAGAATCGTGATCACCAGGAGTCCCGCGGGGAAGAAGAACAGCCAGGGCAGCGTCGCCGCCGCGTCCTGGCCGCTGGCGATCAGGCTGCCCAGGGACACCTCGGGCGGCTGGATGCCCAGGCCGAGGAAGGACAGCACCGCCTCGATGAGGATCGCCAGCGCGACCGTCAGGGTGGCACTGACGATGATCGGCCCGATCGCGTTCGGGATCATGTGCCGGAGGATGATCCGGCGGTCGCTGGCGCCGATCGCGTGCTCGGCCTCCACGAACTCCCGTTCCCGCAGCGACAAGAACGCGCCGCGGACCTGGCGGGCCAGGTTCGTCCACAGCACGAGGCCCAGGATGAGCGCGATCCAGAGCCAGCTTCCCGCCTGCTTGCTGAGCTTGTTGGCCAGCACGAGCAAGATGGCCAGCAGCGGCACCGCGAGGATCAGGTCGGTGAACCGCATCAGCAACGCGTCGGCCAGCTTGCCGTAGTAGCCTGCCACGGCCCCGATCGTGGTGCCGACCGAGGTCGCGATCACCGCGACCAGGATCGCCGTCTTGACCGAGGTCGCCTCGGCTTCCATCACCTGCGCGAACAAATCGTGGCCGATCAGGTCGGTGCCGAACGGATGCTGCGCCGACGGGGCGGTGGCGAACTGATTCGTGATGGCGGTGTAGCTGTAGTGCCAGAACAACGGGCCGATGGTGGACATCAGCACCAGCAGGACGAAGACGATCAGGCTGGCCAGGGCCATGCGATGGTGCGCGAAGCGCTCCATCGCCAGCCGGAACTGGCCGCGCGCCTGCATCGTCAGGCCCTGCGCTGCGTCGCTGGACGGCGCGAGCACTCCGAGGGCCGGGGTCAGGCTGGGCGCTGGCTCAGGCATGGCGCACCTTCGGGTCAAGCAGGCCGTAGAGCAGGTCGGCGAGGATGTTGAACAGGATCACCGCGGTGCCGGCCACCATCAGCCAGCCCTGCACCGCGTAGACGTCCGGGCTCTCCGCGCCGGTCAGCCCGTTGAGCAGGTACTGGCCCATCCCGTACCAGCTGAACACGATCTCGGTCACCACCGCGCCGGCCACCAGCGCGGCGAAGTCGATGGCGACGATGGTGACGACCGGGATCAGCGCGTTACGCAGCGCGTGCACGAACAGCACCCGCCGGGGCGACAGGCCCTTGGCCCTGGCCAGCCTGATGTAGTCGGCATTGAGCACGTCGAGCATGGCGGCCCGCTGGAACCGGCTCCAGGTCGCGTACGTGACCAGCGTGAGGGTGAGCACGGGCAGGACGGCGTGCTGCACCTCGTTGACGAACACTCCTGCGCCGCCGGTGATCCCCGGCGAGCTCTCGCCCACGGTGAACAGCACGGTGTGGCCTGCCGCCTTATTCAGGTCGACCGCGAGGAAGTCCTTAAGCAGCAGGCCGAGCACGAAGACCGGGGTGGAGAAGAACAGGTAGGCCAGGCCGGTCGAGATGTGATCGACCGGCCTGTACTGCCGGACCGCGCTGATCACGCCGATGACCACCCCGAGCAGGACCGACAAGATGACCGCGGGCACCACGAGCTTCAGCGTGACGGTCAGCCGCTGCGCGATCTGGGCGGCGACCGGCTGGCCGGTGTAGCTGGTGCCCAGGCTGCCGTGCAGCAGCAGCCCGGTCAGCCAGCCCCAGTACCGCTCGAACAGCGGCTGGTTGAGGTGCAGCTGGGCCGCGGCGGCCGCGATCGTCGCGGGCGAGACCTGCGGATTGGCCCGGAGCTGGGCCAGGGGGTCGCCGGACAGCGCGACCAGCATGAACACGCCGAAGCTGAGCACCAGGAGCACCACGATCCCGGCGCCCAGCCGGCGCAGCAGGTATGCCCACACTTGTCGCGCCTCAGTTCAGCGTGGCCGCCGTCACCTGGCACCCCACTGGTTGGCGTTCCACGGGAGGCCGACGTTGCTGTTGTTCGGGACGATGTTGCCGTAGCTGGACGACCAGCCGTACAGGTCCGGGGCCTGGAACAGCGGCAGCGACACCATGTCCGACCACAGCACCCCGTCGATCTGGTTGTACAGCGCCGCCGCCTGGGTGTCGTTGATTGTGGTCTGCGCCTGCGCGAACAGCGAGTCCACCTTCGGGTTCGCGTAGTGGTCCCAGTTGTTCTGGCAGTTCCCTGTGTTGGTGTAGGAGCAGTAGATGGACTGGTTCGCGGACTTGAATGGCGAGATCACCCAGGCGAACTCGATGATGTCGAACTCGCCCTTCGGGCCGATGGTGCCGAACAGCGTGTTCGCCGAGTAGTTCTGGATGTTGATCTTGACGCCGATGGCCTTCATGTCGGCCTGGAATAGCTGCTCGATTTCCGACCGGACCTCGACGCCGCTGGTGGTGGAAACGTTCAGGGTGAAATCCTGGCCTTTCTCCGGGCCGGATGCCGGGTGGTAGTAGCCGTCCTGGCCCATCGTCATGCCCGCCTGCTGCAGCAGTTGCTTCGCCTTCGCCGGGTCGAAGGCGCCGTAACCGTTGCTGGTGTCGGTGTAGTGGGCCTCGGTCGGCATGTAGATGCGGTTCTGCAGCGGCTGGATCTTGGTGGTCAGCGGCGACACGATCCGGCTGACCATCTCCTGCCGGTTGGTGCCGTAGGCGATCGCGTGCCGGATGCCGGCCTGGGCCAGGTACGGGTTCGCCTCGTTGAAGTCCAGGTGCTGGAACTGCAGCGACGGCTGGACGGAGACCGTGAAGTTCTGTATCGACTTGACCGAGTCCAGGAACGGGATCGAGGCGATCACCGGGTTGACCATGTTCACCTCGCCGTTCTGCACGGCGGGAGGCTGCTGGCTGTCGTCCAGGATGAACCGGAACACGATCTTGCCCAGCTTGCCGGCCGGACCCCAGTAACGCGGGTTGCGGACCTCAACTAGATCCTCGCCCTTGGTGTAGCTCTGGATCTCGTATGGTCCGCCGGATACCCGTACCGCCGGGCCGAAATTCTGGAAGCCGGAGTCGAAGCCGGCCTTCTCCGCGATGTGCGCGGGGATCAGCGGGGTGTTCTGGCTGAACAGATTCTGCCAGTCGCCGTACGGCTTGCTGTACACGACCGTGACGGTCTTGCCGCCGTTGGAGCCGGTGATCGACTTGATCTGGCTGTACCCCGAGGTGGTCTGGGGCAGGAAAGGCTTGCCGCCGACGTCCCGGTACGCCGGGTTGCCGCTTTGCGCGTGCCAGTTGTAGATGAAGTCGTTGACGTCGATCGGCACCCCGTCCGACCACACGGCCTTCGGGTTGATCTGGTACACGACCGTCTGCGGGTTCGTGCTCGTGACCTTGGCGCTGGTCACGAACTGGGTGTTGAGGGCCGGCTTGAGGTCCGGCTGGACGGTGAACACCCGCGGCAGCGTCTGGTCCAGCATCTCGGTGAGGACGAACTCGTTGTCCCCTTCGAGCAGCGTGTTGAAGCCGGGCACGTCCTCATCGAGGGCGAAGGTCAGCGTGCCGCCGGTCTTGACCGAGCCGGTGTTCGGATGGGATGAGCCAGGGCCCGAGCCGCAGCCCGCCGCGATGAGCGCCAGGGCGGTCACGGATAAGACAGTGCGGTACCAGCTCCGCCGGCTCTTCGGACCTGGGGTGAGCTGGTCGATCGGCGGACGGGCGATATCCGTTGATCTCATTGGCGACCTCCGCGGGTCAAGGCCCCTCAGCAGAATGGTCCCCCCAGCTTCCAGTCAGCGCCATATGACGGCGTTTGTCCAGTCAATGGCGCCAGAATTGGCAGGCGAATCGGTGACGGCCGCGGATCAGAAGAGCGTGAGGTAGCGCTCTACTTCCCAGTCGGTCACGACGGAGTGCCAGGCCAGGAACTCCTCGCGCTTGATTTTGGCGAAGTAGTCGAGGTAATCGCCGTCCGGCGTCTGGCCCAGGGCCGCGCGCAGTACGTCGTCGCCCACCAGTGCCTCGGTCGCGTGCAGCAGCGTGGGCGGCAGTGCCCTGATGCCGCGCTGGGCGACCTCCTCGGGCCGCAGCAGATACAGGTTGTCGCGGTTCGGCTCACCCGGGTCCAGGCCACGGTCGATGCCGTCGAGCCCCGCTGCCAGCTGGGCGGCCAGCGCCAGGTACGGGTTGGCCGAACCGTCACAGGCGCGGTTCTCTACCCGGCCGCCTTGCGGCACGCGCAGCATCTGGGTGCGGTTGTTCCCGCCGTAGGTCGCGTAGGCCGGGGCCCAGGTCGCGCCCGACTGCGGCGCCCCGACGCCGAAGCGCTTGTAAGAGTTGACGGTCGGGCAGGTGACCGCGGCCAGGGCCGCGGCGTGGTCGATGAGCCCGCCGATGTAGTGGTAGGCCAGCTCGGACAGGCCAAGGCCGCGCGGGTCGCGCGGGTCGGCGAACAGCTCAGCGCCCGTTTCGGCGTCCCACAGGCTGGAATGCAGGTGCAGGCCAGAACCGGTCAGGTTCCCGAACGGCTTGGGCATGAACGTCGCGGCCAGGCCCGCCTGATGCGCCACCGTGTGCACCATGTAGCGGTAGAAGATGAGCCGGTCGGCGGTGGTGAGCGCGTCGGCGTAGCGGAAATTCTGCTCGAACTGGCCGTTCGCGTCCTCGTGGTCGTTGGCGTAGTTCGCCCAGCCCAGCTGGTTCATGTACTTCGACACCGTGGTGAGGTGGTCATACATCCTGGTCAGGCCCTTGGCGTCGTAGCAGGGCGCCTCCGCCCTGTCCAGCGGGTCGGCCAGCTCGACCCGGCCGCCCGCACCCCGGCGCACCAGGAAGTACTCCGCCTCGCACCCGGCGTTGTAGATCAGCCCGCGCTGGCTGGCCTTGGCCATCACGGCCTTGAGGATCAGCCGCGGCGTATACGGCCAGGGCTCGCCCTCGACGTGGATATCGCATTGCAGCACAGCCAGCCCCGGCTGCCATGGCACGAGCGTGTACGAGGCCAGATCGGGAACGGCGATCATGTCCGGGTCGGCCGGGGTCTGCCCCATCGGGCCGGCCGCGAATCCGGCGAAGCCCGCGCCGCCGCCGGTCAGAACGTCGATGGCCTCAGCCGGGATCATCTTGGCGCACGGCTTGCCGTGCATATCGACGAACATGGCGAAGAAGAACTCGATGCCATCAGCTTGCGCCTTCGCGCGAAGCTCGTCATCCACAGCGGACATGGCTGCGCTCCGTCCGGGTCGGGCGGCACCTGCCGGGCAAGTCCGCCGCGGTGACTGACATCTACCCGCTGGCCCGGTGATGCCCGGGTATCCAGTCCGTGCCGGCCAGGGGTACCTGGGCCATCGCCGCCGCCTCGACGGTCAGCGCCACCAGGTCGTTGGGCTCCAGGTTGTGCACGCTGGACTTGCCGCAGGCGCGGGCCAGAGCGGCGACCTCCATGGCCATCGACCGCAGGTAATTGGCGACCTGGCGGGCGCCGCGCTCGACGTCGAGCCGCTGCTCAAGCACCGGATCCTGGGTGGCCACGCCGACCGGGCAGCGGCCGGTCTGGCAATGATGGCAGTAACCCGCCTCGGTGCCCAGCTCGCGGTAGCCGGCCGAGGCGTCGTGGTCAGCTCCGTCCTGCCAGTAGGTGGGGCTGTTGCAGCCCAGCGCGATGAGCGGGGCCACGCCGATCGAGACCGCGTCGGCGCCGAGCGCGAGCGCCTTGGCCGCGTCGGCACCAGTGCGGATCCCGCCGGAGGCCACCAGTTGCACCTCGTCTTCCCGGCCCAGATCCCGCAGGGCGCGGGCCGCCAGCCGCACCGCGGCCAGGGTGGGGATGCCGGTGTGCTCGATGTAGAAGTCCTGGGTGGCCGCCGTGCCGCCTTGCATGCCGTCCACCACCACGACATCGGCGCCCGCGGCCACGGCCAGCTTGACGTCGTTGGTGACCCGGGTGGCGCCGAACTTCACGTAGATCGGCTTCTCCCAGCCGGTCGCCTCGCGCAGTTCCTCGATCTTGATCCGCAGGTCGTCCGGGCCGACCCAGTCGGGATGCCGGGATGCGGACCGCTGGTCGACGCCGGGCGGCAGGGTGCGCATCTGGGCCACCCGGTCGGTCACCTTCTGGCCCAGCAGCAGTCCGCCGCCGCCTGGCTTGGCGCCCTGGCCGATGACGACCTCGATCGCGTCCGCCTGGCGCAGGTCCTCGGGCCGGAACCCGTACCTGGAGGGCAGGCACTGGTACACCAGCAGCCGGGAGGCGGCGCGTTCCTCGCTGATCATGCCGCCGTCGCCGGTGGTCGTGGAGGTTCCCACCGCGGCCGCCGCCTGGCCGAGCGCGGTCTTGACCCGGGCCGACAGCGCGCCGAAGCTCATGCCCGCGATCGTGATCGGGATGTCCAGTTCCACCGGCTTGGCCGCGAACCGGGTGCCGAGCACGGTCTTCGTCTCGCACTTCTCCCGGTAGCCCTCCAGCGGGTACCTGGTGAGCGAGGCGGTGAGGAACAGCAGGTCGTCAAAGCTGGGCAGGGACCGCTTGGCGCCCCACCCGCGGATTTCGTAGTGACCCTCGGCGGCCGTCCGCTGGATCTGCGCGATGACCTCAGGCGGGAAGGTATGGCTGGCGCGGCGGGAGTCCATCGGCGGGCCGGGCAGGCGAGGGTCGTTCATCAGTATTTCTGGTCCTTCAGCGCGTCGAAGTTGTATAGCTCGCGGGCTGAGGCGACCCGGGTGACGTTCTCGGGCTCGATGTGGCCGAAGCCGCCGAGCGACGCCAGCTCCCTGACGACGGCGACGTCGGTGCTGGTGAGTTCCTCGATCCTGGCGTCCGAGCCGAGGGAGGCGATCTTCCCGGCCACGTAGATGACCGCTTCGTACAGCGAATCGCCCAGCGCATGCCCGGCGTTCCCGCCGACGAGCATGGTCCCGGCCTGGGCCATGAACCCGCTCATGTGCCCGACATCGCCGCCGACCAGGATCGTTCCGCCCTTCAGCGAGATGCCGGCCCGGGACGAGGCGTCGCCCTCGATGATGATCGTCCCGCCATGACTGGAGGCACCGGCGCATTCGGACGCGTTGCCGGTGATCCTGACCGTCCCCGCCATCAGGTTCTCGCCGACCGACCAGCCGACGAAGCCATCGACGACGATGTCGGGGCCGGTGCCCAGCGCGCCGGCGAAATAGCCGGCGTTCCCCGCGATATCGATCCGGACCCGGCGAGCCAGGCCCACTCCGAGATTGTGCCGGCCCTGCGGCTCGGCTACCTGAGCCCAGGCCCCGTCCGGCAGCGCGGCCAGGGCGCTGTTGATCTGCCTGGTGCTGAGTTCAGCGCAGCTCAGGATCACCGGTTCCATATGTGGATCTCCTCGGGCGCGGGCTCGAATACCGCCGCGCCGGCTATGCCGGGCAGCCGGGCCAGCGCCTGGTACTCCGAGGCCATCGCGACATAGTCGCCGGTCTCGGCGATGACCGCCGGCTTGCAGGCGAAGGAGTCCCGGACCACGGCGAACTGCGTTCTGGTCGCGACCAGGAGGGTGAAGAACCCGTCCATTTCCTTCATCACCTGCCGCAGGGCGTCATCCAGGCCGGCCCCGCGGGCCATGCTGTGGGCCACCAGCCGGGCCGCGACCTCGGAGTCATTGTCGGTCTCGCAGTAGCTGCCCGACCTGGTGAGCCGGTGCCGCACGGTGGCGTAGTTCGAGAACGACCCGTTGTGGACGAGCGCGAGATCGGCGGCGGGTGCGAACGGATGCGAGTGGGCGGTCGTGACCGCGGACTCGGTCGCCATCCGGGTGTGGCCGATGCCCTGGTCAGCCGGCCCACTCCGGGATGCCGTAGCGGGAGCAGATCTGCGCGGGGGCGCCGACGTCCTTGACCACGACCATGGCCGCGCCGTAACCCGCCACGGCGACCTGCGGGGCGATCCGCCGCAGCGTGCCCAGGAAGGACGCCTCATCCGCGGCGGACGTCAGGACGGCCAGGTCGCCCGCCAGCGCCCGGGCCCGGACCGGGCCCGCCGTCTGCGCCGCGAGATCGCTGGCCAGCTGATCCCAGTCAACCGCCTCGTCGCAGCGCAGCGAATACTGCAGGGCCTGGGAGGCCCGCGGCCCGGCGCCGTGGTCGGCATATACGGCGATCCCGGCTGAGTCCGGGCCCCGGGTGGTCATCGCCTGCAGCATCATGGTCAGCAATTCGCCCAGGCGTGGCTCCAGGCCCGGGTTCTTGAGGTGGAGGCCAACGAGTCCGCACATCTGCTGCCCTGGTCCTCCCCTCGGCCCGGATGGCTCCTTAGCCAGCACCGCGTCGCTCTGGCCCGCGCTGATGCCGGGGCCGCGTCAGGACCCGCCGGTGCGGGCAGAGTTTATGACGGAGACACGATGTTTCATGCTATGCGCCATCTTGGCTGTGCCGCCGCCGGTCCGTCAACCGGCCGGCCCCGGCCCGGGGCGGCCGCCTCAGGCGGTGGCGGGCGGGCAGGCCGCGGGCCCGATGCTTTCCGTTTCGCGCAGGTACAGTGACTTTGCGCTGAACGGATAGGCGGGTGCGGATCCAGCCGCGCCGCCCGCCGGCCGCAATGGCAGCGAATACCGCGCTGAGCGCAGCCGCGCTCGGCCGGCCGGGACGAACCGCGAGGCCCAGGAAGGAGCAGCCGTGGTGGCGCGCGCCGCTGACCCGCCGCAGCAGCCAGGGGCGGGCCCCGCCGGGGGCGGGGCCGGGCCGCGCGGCAACGCCGAGAACCTGGAAGCGGCGCTCGGGGAGGCGATTGCCCGGCGGGTGCGGGAGTTCCGGCTGCAGCTCGGGTGGACGATGGGGCAGCTGGCAGGCCGGAGCGGGATGTCCAAAGGCATGCTGTCGAAGATCGAGAACGCCCAGGCCTCGCCGAGCCTGGCCACGCTGGCCCGGCTGTCTGACGCCCTTCAGGTACCCGTGACCGCGTTCTTCCGCGGCCTGAGCGAGGAGCAGGACGTGCTGTTCGTCAAGGCGGGCAAGGGCGTCGAGATCGAGCACCGGTGGTCGGGCACGGGGCGGCGCTACCATTCGCTCGGGGTGATGCGGGCCCCCAACAACGCGCTGGAGCCCGTGCTGGTGACGCTGACCGAGCGCGGTGATTCGTTCCCGCTCTACCAGCACGCGGGCACCGAGCTGATCTACCTGCTCGCCGGGCGGATGGAGTACGGGTATGGCAGCTCACGCTATCTGCTCGAGTCGGGCGACGCGCTGCAGTTCATCGGCGGGGTGCCGCACGGCCCGGTGGCGCTGATCGAGCTGCCGGTGCAGTTCCTGTCGCTCAAGTCGATCACGCCGTCGGCGTGAGACCGGCCCGCGTTTAGCGTTCTGGCGCTGGGGTGATGACCCGGTCCGGTCACACTGACTTATTCGTTTACTGATAGTGGACATTGTTTCTCAAACCGTCGTATGCTCCCAGCTAGGTGCGAGACCGCACGGCCCGCGGTCAGGCTTGCCCAGACAGGAGCGCCGTGCCAGCAGTTCTGTCCTCCCCCGCCTCCCCTGCCTCCTCCGCCTCCTCCTCGGCCGGCCGTCGCGGGGCCGGCCGCCCGCGGGCCGGCCGCCCGCCGAAATACTCCGCGCTGGCCCTGCTGCGCCACGGCGTGTCCGGCGCCCCGTGGCCGCGGGCCTGGCGGGACCACCCGCTACGGCGCGGCTACAGCGTGGTCATCATCGGCGGCGGTGTGCACGGCCTGGCCGCCGCGTACTACCTGGCGGCCCGGCATGGCCTGCGCGACGTCGCGGTCCTGGACCAGAGCTACATCGGCAGCGGCGGCTCCGGGCGCAGTACCGCGATCTTGCGGTCCAATTACCTGACGCCCGAGGGAGTCCGGTTCTACCATCGCTCGCTCCAGCTTTACGACGATCTCGCGGCCACGCTCGGATACAACGTGATGTTCTCCCGGCGCGGGCACCTGACCCTGGCCCACAGCGACGCCTCGCTGCGGACCATGCGCTGGCGCGCCGAGGTCAACCAGCTGGAAGGCGTCGATTCCGACGTCATCGGCCCGCGCGAGATCAAGAAAATGGTGCCGTTCATCGACACCTCGCCCGGTACCCGGTATCCGATCCTGGGTGCGCTGTACCACCCGCCCGGCGGGATCATCCGGCATGACGCGGTGGTCTGGGGGTACGCCAGGGCCGCCGATGCCCTGGGCGTCCACATCCACCAGAACACCAAGGTCACCGGCATCGACGTGGTGGCCGGCCAGGTCCGCGGGGTGCGCACCAGCCGGGGGGACATCAGCGCCCCGGTGGTTCTCAACGCCGCCGCGGGCTGGTCCACGCTGGTGGCCAGCATGGCGGGCGTGCGGCTGCCGGTTCAGACGTTCCCGCTGCAGGCGGCGGTCACCGAGCCGGTCCGGGCCTTCTTGCACCCGGTCGTGGTCTCTGGCACCTTGCACGTGTACGTGAGCCAGACAGATCGCGGCGAGCTGGTGTTCGGCGCCAGCGTCGATCCCTTTGCCTCCTACTCCACCCGCGGTTCGCTGGAGTTCACCGAAGGGCTGGCCAGCCACGTGCTGGCCCTGATGCCCGGGCTGTCGAAGCTGCGGGTGCTGCGGCAGTGGGCCGGGCTGTGTGACATGACGCCGGACTTCTCGCCGATCATGGGCGGCACCGAGGTCGGCGGGTTCTGCGTCGATGTCGGCTGGGGGACGTACGGGTTCAAGGCCGGGCCGGTGGCGGGCGAGGCGATGGCCGAGTACATCGCCACGGGCCAGACCCCCGGGATCATCGAGCCGTTCGGGCTGGGCCGGTTCCTGGCCGGCCGCCTGGTCGGCGAGAAAGGCGCGGCGGCGGTCGGCCACTGACCGAGAAAGAGGCTCCTGGATCATGATCCAAATCCGGTGTCCCTGGTGCGGCCTGCGCGGCGCGGCGGAGTTCCACTACGCGGGGGAGGTCAGGACCAGGCCCGACCCGGCGTCCGTCACGCCCGAGGGCTGGCGGGACTACCTGTATTTCCCGGCCAACCCGTGCGGCCTGGTCGTGGAAACCTGGTACCACCGGGCCAGCTGCCGGCGCTACTTCACCGCCGAGCGCGACACGGCCAGCAACCAGGCCCGGACCCTGGACGAGGGCCCCCGGTGAGCCCGGCGGCGATGCCGATGCGGCTGGCGGCGCAACCGGGCGAACAGATCGACCGGACGCGGCCGTTCACGTTCTCGTGGAATGGCCGGACGGTCGGCGGCTACGCCGGCGACACCATCGTCTCTGCGCTGGCGGCGGCCGGGGAGCGGGTGTTTTCCCGCAGCTTCAAGTATCACCGGCCGCGCGGCCTGCTGACCGCCAGCTATCTCGATCCCGGCTGCTTCTTCCAGGTCGGGGACGAGCCCAACGTGCGGGGGGCGCACCGGCTGGCAGCGCCGGGCCTGCAGGTCAGGTCCCAGAACACCTGGCCGTCGCTGCGGTTCGACGTCAAGGCGGCCGGCGGGCTGCTCGGGCCGTTCATCGGCGCTGGCTTCTACTACAAGACCTTTATCTGGCCGCGCCGCCTGTGGCCTGCCTACGAATGGGTCCTGCAGCGGTTCATCCACGCCGGCGAGGTGTCCGGGGACACTCCGCGCGACGCGGCCGATAAACGGTACGCGCATCCGGACGTGCTCGTGGCCGGCGGCGGCCCGGCCGGGATGGCCGCGGCGGTCGCTGCCGCCCGGGCCGGGGCGAGCGTCATGCTGGCCGAAGAGGAGCACCGGCTGGGCGGCCATCTGCGCTGGGGCGGCCCCGCCGACCTGGCCGCCGTGGCGGAGCTGCGGGCCGAGGTGGCGGCCACACCAGGGATCGAGGTCCTGACCGACACGGTCGTGACCGGGCGCTACGACGACAACTGGGTGGCGGTGGTGCGGCGGGGGCTGCCCGGCGGTGCCGAGCAGCTGATCAAGGCGCGGGCGAAGGTGCTGGTGGTGGCGCCCGGGCTGATCGAGCGGCCCTATGTGTTCGGTGGCAATGACGTCCCTGGCGTCATGCTGTCCACCGCCGCGCGGCGGCTGATCAACCTCTATGCGGTCAAGCCGGGGCAGCGGGCGGTGGTGCTGACCGCCAACGCCGCCGGTGATGCCGCCGCCGACGACCTGCGGCGGGCCGGCGTCGAGGTCGCCCGGGTCGTGGACGCCCGGGCCGGCGGCGATGTCGTGCGGGTGCGCGGACGCGGCCGCGTCCGGGCGGTCGAGCTGGCGGACGGGGCCACGATCGGATGCGACCTGCTGGTCACCGCGGTCGGCTGGACCGCCCCGACGGCCTTGCTCAGCATGTCGGGGGACCGCCCGGTGTATGACCCGCGGGCGGCCCGGTTCTTCCCCGGTGCGCTGCCCGCTACCGTGCTGGCGGCCGGCGGGATCACCGGCGACGGCAGCTGCGGCCAGATCGTTGAGCACGCCCGGGCGGTCGGCGAGCAGGCCGCCCGCCGGGCCGCCGGCATCCGCCAGGGCTGGAAGGCGGCCCTGCCGGGGCGGGTGGCCGCTCAGCCGGACGCTGGCCGGAGCCGCCCGGTGCCGGTGGTCCCGGTGCCGGTGGTCCCGGTGCCGGTGGTCCCGCTGCCGGTCGATGCCCACCCGGCGCTGTTCCGCGGCCGCACGCACGGGTTCGTGGACTTCTGCGAAGACGTGACGTCGAAGGACATCTTCGCCGCGATCAGTGAGGGCTACGATTCGATCGAGCTGGCCAAGCGGTATACCACCGCCACCATGGGCCCGACCCAGGGCAAGCTCGAACTGGTCAACGCGGTGGCGATCGCGGCCGAGGCGACGGGCCGGACGATCGCCGAGACCGGCACCACGACCTGGCGGCCGCCCTACGCGCCGGTCACGCTCGGCGCGCTGGCCGGCCGCGAGCTTGAGCCGGTCCGCTATTCGCCCATGCAGCCCTGGCACGAGGCGCACCACGCGCGGCCGCTGCTGGCCGGCGCCTGGGTCAGGCCCGATCACTACGGCGACCCCGCCGCCGAGGCCAGGAACGTCAGGGAACGGGTCGGCATCATCGACGTGACCCCGATCGGGAAGCTTGACCTGCGCGGGCCGGACGTGCCCGCGCTGCTGAACCTGCTCTACGTCAACAAGTGGAGCAAGCTGGGCATCGGCCGGGTCCGGTACGGGGTGATGTGCACCGAGGACGGCGTGGTGTTCGACGACGGCGTCACCGGCCGGCTCGGCGCGGAGCACTACCTGATGAGCACCACGTCCTCCGGCGCGGCGGCCGTGTGGGAATGGGCGGAGAGCTGGCTGCAGACCGTGCATCCGGACTGGTCGGTGCACGTCACCCCGGTGACGACCGGCTACGCGAGCATGAACGTGGCCGGACCGCGGGCCCGGGAGCTGATGACCAGGGTCAGCGACGGCATCGACCTGGCCAGCGAGGCGTTCGGCTATATGGAGGTGCGCACCGGCCAGGTGGCCGGCGTCGGCGGGTGCGTGCTGTGGCGGATCGGGTTCACCGGCGAGCTGAGCTACGAGCTGCATGTCCCGGCCGGCTACGGGCTCGCGGTGTGGGAGGCCCTGATCGACAGCGGCCAGGATCTGGGGATCGCGCCGTTCGGGGTCGAGGCTCAGCGCATCCTGCGCCTGGAGAAGGGCCATCTCATCGTCGGGCAGGACACCGACGGGCTGACCCGCGGCTTCAGCGCCGACCTGGGCTGGGCGATCAAGCTCGACAAGGCCGACTTCATCGGCTTGCCCGAACTGGCCTGGCAGGAGCGCAGCGGCGACGGCACCCGGCTGGTCGGGCTGCGGCCCGGCGGCTCGGTGGTGCCGCCGGAGGCGAGCCAGATCGTCAGTGGCCGCGACATCGTGGGGCGGGTCACCTCCAGCCGGATGTCCCCGGCGCTGGGCGGGCCGGTCTGCCTGGCCCAGGTCGCCGCGCACCTGGCCGTTCCCGGCACCGAGGTCACCATCAGGCTGCCCGGCGGAGCCCACGTCACGGCCGAAGTCAGCGAGCACCTGGCCGCGGTCGATCCGGAAGGGAAGCGGCTGCGTGGCTGAGCATCCAGTGATCGCCCGCAGCCCGATCCCCCCGGTCGGCCCGGTCCGGGTGGAAGCAGGCTGGGAGGTGACCGGGCAGCAAGTGAGCGGGCAGCAAGTGAGCGGGCAGCACAGCGCGGCCGGGCTCACCATCACCGACTGCACGCCGCTGGCCAAGGTCGCGCTGCGGGCGCCGTGGAACGGGGCCGTGGCCAGCGCGCTCGGCGTGCCGTTCGGCCGGGCCGCCAGGGACGAGAGCGGGCTGCTGATCGGGTCCGGTCCCGGCGAGTGGCTGGTGCTCGCCCCGCCCGGCGCGGCGCCCGCGGTGATCAGGCGGCTGGAGGCGGCCGCGGCGGCGGCCGCGCCGGCGGAATTCGTGACCGTGATCGACCTGACCCACGGGCGGGCATTGGTACGCCTCACCGGCCCTCAGGCCGCGGAGGTGCTGGCCAGGCTGTGCGGCGTCGACCTGGCTGATGACATGACCCCCGACGGTACGGCGTTGCGGTCGTCGGTGGCCGCCGTGACCACGGACGTCGTGCGCGACGATCGCGCCGGGATCCGGTCCTACCTGCTGCACTGCGAAAGGTCGTCGGGCCGGTACCTGTTCGGCGCGCTGGTCAGCGCGGGTGAGCCGTTCGGTATTGAGGTGGACGGGTTCCGCGCCCCGGAATCTGATAGCCCCGGCCAGCACCTCGCCCCGGAGCCTGATAGCCCCGGCCAGCACCTCGCCCCGGAGCCTGACAACCCGGCCAGCACCTCGCCCCGGAGCCTGACAACCCGGCCAGCACCTCGCCCCCGGAGCCTGACAACCCGGCCAGCACCTCGCCCCCGGAGCCTGACAACCCGGCCAGCACCTCGCCCCCGGAAAATCTGACCACCCGGTAACCGGAGCCGCCGCGGGCTCGGTCATCTGACATCTATTCCGGACGCGGCGCCCAGCGGGGGTTGCCAGCCGTCAGTGGCAGCGAGCATCGTGTCCGGGTGTCCTACGAACTGCGCGCGCTGGCAGGGCGGCATGAGGTTGCAGCCCAGGCGGCTGGCCAGGCGGGCATCGCGGCGGTGGAGCTGTCCCAGGGCTTTGGCCTGGTCCTGATCACGCCAGCGGTGTTCGATCGCCTCGGCGGCGGCACAGATAAACCATTCGGCGGTACCTTCTGGTTCCTGTCCGCGGGCATAGCGGCCCTCGCACGCCGGGTTTCTCACGCTGGTCCCGTCGCATATCTCGAAGCTGAGATGTTCGGCGGAACCGGCACCCAGGCCATGGTGGTGTGGCGTGATGGGGAGGTCCGGCTTGGGCCAGCCTCCACCGAGTTCGGCTGGCCGCCACCCGACCCGGCCTCGAGCCCGCAATGGGCCTTCAACCAGGCGCTTCGCCGGCTCGGCGTGGACCGCGGTGAGGCATTTGATGAGTTCGAGGCCGTCAGCCTCGGCAGGCACCGCCATACCGAAGACTGGCTGGCCGCCAGCTGACTGATCGATCTGCTTCGGCTCTGGGCACCGGGCAGCCCGCAGCCAGATGAAGGTAAGTGACATCGCTGGTCAGGCGGGAGTGTGGGTGGCCCGGCATCGGCGGCCCGGCATCGGCGGCTCGGCGATCAGCTTGCTGCGCCGGAGCTGGACACCCGAAATTGTCATGGCCCGATGCTAGAATTCAAACATGAATTCGAACTAGCCAATCACCCAGTTACCCGCCGTCGGCCCGCAGTCGTCACCACCGAGGCGCGGCCGGCCGCCCCGAGAATTAGCCAATCACCCGGTCACCCGCCGTCGGCCCGCAGTCGTCACCACCGAGGCGCGGCCGACCGCCCCGAGAAGGAGGCAGGCGCATGCGCCAGGCAGGCTGCCCGCCCGGCCAGGACAGCAGGCCCGGCTTCGCGCCGGGCCCGCCGGGCCCCGCCGGCCCGGCCGGGGCCCAGCAGCGCGGGGGATGCGGTTGCGGCGGCCGAGGCGAGCTTGGGGTGGCTGGCTGGTGACGCTGATGCGGCCGGGTTGACCACTGCCGAGCAAGCGGATTGCCTGCGGGCGCTGGAGCGAGTGGAGTCGGTGCTGACCGCGGCGCGGTCACGGGTGCTGGAGGTGTTCACCCGGCAGGCCGGATGCGAAGCCGACGGGCACCGGTCGGCCGGGGCGTGGCTGCGGTGGCAGGCCCGGGTGACCAGCGGGGCCGCGGCCGGGGCGATGGGCTGGATGCGCCGCCTGGCCGCCCACCCGGCCATCGCCGAAGCGCTCGCCGCGGGGCAGCTGTCGGCGTCATGGGCCCGGCAGTTGTGCGACTGGTCGGACCTGCTGGCCGGGCGGCACCGGGGCGACGCGGATGAGATCCTGGTGGCCGCGGCCGCGGCAGGGGTGGACCTGGCCGGGCTGGCCCGGCTGGCGGAGGAGATCCGCCTGCGCACCGCCGAGCCCGACGCTGACCGCGATGACGGGTTCGCTGACCGGGCCCTGCGACTGGCCGTGACCTACGGCGGCGCGGGCAAGCTCAACGGCGATCTGTCCCCGGGCTGCGCGGCGGCGCTGCGCGCGGTGCTGGAGGCCTTAGGCAAGCCGGCGGGCCCCGCCGACCTGCGGACGAAGTGGCAGCGTGATCATGACGCGCTGGAGGAGGCGTGCCGGCGGCTGGTCGCGGCGGGCGGGCTGCCCGAGCGGGCCGGGCAGCCGACCCAGATCCAGCTGCACATGACCCTGGACCAGCTGCGCCAGTTGCCCGGCGGCCCCGCCGCGGAAGCGGCCTGGACCAGCGGCCGGGGCGGACCAGCGGCCGGGGCCAGCGGCCGCGGCGGGCCAGCTACCTGGGCTAACGACCGCGACCGGCCAGCGGCCTGGGCTAATGGCCACTGGCCGGCGGCGGGGCCGGGCGCGGACTGTGACGCCACGATCATCCCGATCATCTCCGGCCACGTCGACCCACAGGTCCTGGACCAGCTCGCTGCGGCGCTGCTGCGCCGCGACCCCCGCCGCGGAACCAGCCCCGCCCCGCCAGTCCCCGCACCAGGATCCGCGCCCACCGGGCGCGAACACCAGGACGAGGGTACGCAGGAAGCCGGGCGGGAGCACCACGCCGGGCGGGAGCACCACGCCGAGAGCGAGCAGCAAGCCGGGCGGGAGCACCAGGCCCTGCGGCAGCTGCTGATCGACCGCGCCGCCGATATCTTGTCCGGGCCGGCCGGGCTGGCCGCGTGGCTGCGCACCGGGCTGCTGCCCGGCCCAGCCGCATCGGTCAGCCTGCCGCTGGACGTCGGTGCCGCGGTCGAGACCATCCCCGCACACCTGCGCCGGGCCGTGATCGCCCGGGATGGGCACTGCCGGTTCCCCGGCTGCGGGCAGCCACCCGCGGCCTGCCAGGTCCACCATCTGACCCCCCGGTCCCAAGGCGGGGCGACCCGGCTGACCGGCCTGGTCGTGCTATGCCCGTTCCACCACCTGATCGCCGTCCACCGCTGGGGCTGGACACTGATCCTGAACCCCGACGGCACCACTACCGCCATCAGCCCCGACGGCACCCGCACCTTCCATTCACACGGCCCCCCAGCGACTGCCGCCTGACTTGTGTCCGCCGATTCGCGGCGAACCGGGCTTGTGCACCCCCGTGTGATGACACATTCGCCTGAACACAACGGCTCCTGCTCCGGCTGTGGCATTCGACCGGGAGAGGCGGCGTGCGATATCCACAGTGCCACCGCTGCCCACCTCCGCTCATGACCATCTTTCTGCAACGATCTGACAGAGGATCGGCGGACGGTCGGGGCTGGCGTGATCGTCGCCGAGCAGGGTCAGGTCCTTCAGCGCCTCGGGATTCAGGTTCGACTGCCGTGGTGGGCGATGATTCCAGCGGTCGAGGCAGGTCTACCCTGCGGTTACGTCACCTATGGGGAGGGATCGAGCGATATGGCGCGTCCGAAGTACGACGACCTTTGGGCGCTGGCTCACGCCGAGCGCGCCGCGCTGGCGAAAGATCTAGCAGGCCTCGGCGCAGAGCAGTGGCAGCATGACACCCTGTGCGGGAAATGGGACGTCGAGCAGGTCGTCGCCCACCTCACTGTTGCGGCGAGCCTCAACCAGTGGCAGTGGCTGCGCAGTATGCTCGGCGCGCTTTTCCGCCCTGACGTGCACAACCAGCGGCGGCTGGCCGAGCACTGCGGCAGCACCCCCGCTGAGACGCTTGATCGGTTTCGCGCTGTCATCACCAGCACTACCGCACCCTCATGGCACACCCCGGCCTACCTCGGCGAGGTCGTTGTGCATGCCCAGGACATCCGCCAGCCGCTGGGGCTGGCGCAGACACCGAGTGTCGACGCGCTGACGCCCGTGGCCGACTTCTTCGCCCGGCGCGACTTCACCGTTCCCAGCCGTACCCGCATAGCCGACCTGCAGCTGCGGGCAGACGACGGGCCTTTTGCCACGGGCACCGGTCCGCTGGTCACCGGATCGACTCTCGCGCTCGTGATGAGCATGGCTGGCCGCGTATCGTACTTGGCCGAGCTGGACGGCCCAGGTTTCCCGACCCTGCGGTCACGTCTCCAAGCCACCGCAGCCTGAACCGCCGCTGCAGTCGGGCCGCTGTTGCACTGCGCCACAGCGGGCCGGCTACGGGTGCCGGCCAGCGGGCGCTCCTGGGCGGACTGCTGAATTTCGAAGATCGAGCCGACCGCGGCCGGCTCGGGCAGCGGGATGCGGACCGTGTCGGCCATCATCCGGAACTGGGTCGGCCGGCCTGCCCCGGACGATCGCGGCGTCGAACGCCTCCATGCTGGCCAGCGGAATGAGCGGCCAGGCGTCCGCGGCCGCGTACTGCAGGAGCAGCAGGCGGCGCTGGCCGGCTGACTGATTGGGCGCTGAGCCGTGCACGAGCTTGACGTGGTGGACCGAGATGCTCCCGGCCGGTATCTCAAGCGGGACCGCGGCATCCAGGCTGATGCCCGAGCGTGCCGGGCTGATGGCACCGGCGAACACACCATCGTGATGGTGATCGAGTACCGGCCCGAGATGTGATCCGGGCAGGGCCAGCAGGCATCCGTTGGCGATCGTCGAATCGTCGAGGGCGATGCCGACGGCGAGCAGGTCGTCGTTGGTATACGGATAGAACGCGAAGTCCTGGTGCCATTCGACCGCGCTTCCGCCGCCGCCGCACTTGGTGTTGAGCTTATTGCCCTGAAATCTGATGTCGGGGCCGATGAGCCCGCTGACCAGGTCAAGAAGTAGATCCGAGCGCATCAGCTGGTCGAACAGCGGATGAGCGGTGACCGGGTCGTTGATCCGGCGGACCATCGGGGTTTCGGGCGTGTGGCCCGGTTCAAGATCGAAGCGGTCGTTGCTCGCGGGCACGCCCCGGGCTTGCTCCATCAGGTCGTCAGTAACGGCCCGCAGATCATGCAGCAGGTCCGGCGGAATGACGTCCCTGACGATGGTGTAGCCATACTTCGCGTAGTCAGCACCAACCGCGTTATCCACGTCGCCGACCTCCCTGACTCAGGTCGATTGTAGACGATCTACAATAAAGGCGGACGCGGAACCTGGGGTTAGCTGGCCTGCCCGGGCCCCGGCAGGAGCTGCTGGAGCGTCGAGGTGTAGGGGCTGAACCCGTGCCGCTGGTAGAACCGGAGCGCGGCGGAGTTCGCCGTATAGGTGCTGACCTCCAGCACGCGCGCCGACCTTTCCACAGCCCAGGCCCGGAAGCCGCCGACCAGCGCTGAGCCGGCACCTTGGCCCCGGTGATCAGCGGACACGTGCACGCTGAAGATGGTCGCGACCGCGACGGTCCGCCCGGCGGGATGGTCGATGAGGCCAGCCAGGTGGCCGACGACGGCGCCGCGGTCCTCGGCCACCAGGATGAGCCACCGCGGATCGCTGAGCAGCGCCAGGTACCCCAGCGGTGAGTCCGCTTCGGGCCAGCTCAGGCTGACTGTCGGGTCCAGCAGGCCGGCCGTCTGCGAGTTGAGCTCGGCGGTAGACCGCTCCACCAGGGCCAGGTCCCCGAGAGCGGCGCGACGGCAGACGATAGTCATGGGCCACCTCCCCCGGCGGCCGGGCCAGCGCGGCCCGGGATCACCCCGCTGACATTTTCCGGCCAGCCCCTCCGCTCCGGCCAGCCCCTCTGCTCCGGGGGGTGCCTCCGTTCCGGGCTGGCCCTCCGTTCCGGGCAGCGCCTGCGTTCCGGGGGGTGCCTCCGTTCCGGGCCGCAGCGCCTCCGTTCCGGGCTGGCCCTCCGCTCCGGCCAGCCCCTCCGTTTCGAACAGCGCCGCCATTTCGGCCAGCACCTCATCGAGGACACGCCGGACCGCGGCGGCCTGCTCGCGGGGCAGCTCGCGCTGGGGCGGGGCCGAGGTCAGGCGGCCCAGCCCGCGGGCCCGGAAGAGCACCTCGAGACAGGCGACATCCTGGCCAAGATCCAGCGCGCCCGCCAGCTTGAGGAACACGCTCTGCAGGCGGTCCGCCCGGGCGTGGTCCCCGGCCTGGACGGCCCGCCAGATCGCCACCGCGAGTTCAGGCACGACACCGGTGAGCCCGCCGGCGACCCCGTCGGAGCCCAGCCGGAGGCTGGCCGCCAGCAGGTGAGTGGCATGCAGGTAGCAGAATCCCGCGGCGCGGCGGTCGGCGGCCGGCCAGTTCTGCATGCGGCTGAGGCCCTGGTCGGTGTCCTTGACCCCGACGATCCTGTCGTGCGCCGCCAGCGTCTTGAGCTGCTCCAGGCTCAGGGTGTTGCACGTCCACGTCGCGTTGTAGAGCACCAGCGGCCGGGGCAGCTGATCTGCCAGCCGCCGGAAGTAGTCCAGCAGCTCTCTGGGCGGGTACGGGCGAAACCAGGGGGGCAGCACGGCGCAGGCGTCGATCGGAAGGTCGGCGAACAGGCGGGCCCGGTCGGCGGTACGGGCCGGGCCCAGGTCACTCACGTTGACCACGAGTGATACCCGCCCGGCGGCCAGCTCGCACACGGCTTCGGCCAGCCGGCGCTGCTGGGCGTCCCGGACGAGATCGAACCGGCCGATGGTGCCCAGCAGCCACAGGCCGTCCACGCCGCTGTCGATGCTGCGGCGCACCAGCGCGCGCAGGCCCGGCAGATCAATGTCTTCGGCCGGCGTCAGCGGCGTCGGGATCGGAACCATGACGCCGTGCAGCATGGCGCTCACCTTAACCGACGGATTGACGATTGCATATTGTCGACGACTTGGGAAGAATGTGCGCCGTGTCGGATGGCAGCCAGCTCGGCTTGGGGATTGTCGGCTCCGGAGCGATGGCCCGGGTCTACGCCGAGACGGTCGCGCGGTACGATACCGGCCTGCGGCTGGCCGCCGTGGCCGGCGGACACCGCGCCCAGGCGCTGGCCCGGGACTACTCCATCCCGGCCGAGCCCTCGGCGGACCGCCTGCTGGCCCGGCCTGACGTGGACGCGGTGCTGATCGCGACCCCGCACTCTACCCATCGAGACCTCACCGTGCAGGCGGCGCGGGCCTGCCGTCACATCCTGGTCGAGAAGCCGATGGCCCTCACCCCCGGTGAATGTGACTCGATGATCGAGGCCGCGGCCAGCTCGGGCGTGACCCTGTCGGTGATCAAGACGTTCCGGTTCCGCCGCGGTTACTTGCTGGCCAGGCAGGTGCTGGACCGGGGCGAGATCGGCCGGGTCATGATGCTCCGCCTGTCCGGCCTGACGCCCGGATACGACACCCCGGAGAAGGGCTGGGCGCACGACCCAGCCGAAGGCGGCGTGTTTCTCGACTGGGGCAGCCACGCATGCGACCTCGTCCGGGCCGTCGGCGGCGCCGACCCGGCGGTGATCTTTGCGTCCTTCGCCAACTACCGCATCCCGCTGCCGCCCGCCATGAGCGGCATGGTGCACGTGGAACTCACCAACGGCGTCGTCGGGCAGCTCTGGATGAGTTTCGAGCTGCCCGAGCCCGGCATCGAGTCCAACGGGCGGCTGCTGATCGTCGGCGAGACCGGGCTGATCGACCTCGACCTGTACGGCGACCTGCGGGTGGGCGACAGCCGCGGCTGGCGAACGCTCGATCGCTATCTCGGCGGCTCGGCCGCGGCCCAGCCGCTGCATCCTGAGCGGCTGGACGGCTGCGCCGCACAGCTTCGCGACTTCGCCGGGTCCCTCCGCTCGGGCCGCCCGCCTTCGGTGGGCGCCGAGGACGGGAAATGGGCGGTCGCCATGGTCGAGGCCGCCTACCGGTCCTGGCGCACCGGCGAAGCCGTCCGCTGGGCCCCGGTCTCCCGGCCCGACGCCCCGGCCTCCTCGGACGGGCCGGCCTCCCGGCCCGACGCACCCGCCTCCTCGGACGGCCCGGCCTCCCAGCCGGACGGGCCGGGCGCCTCCCAGCCCGATGGGCCGGCCGGGGGTGGCTGACTCTGAGCCGGCCACCGGGGCGCACATGACGGACTTTGATCTGCTCCTGCGCGGCGGCCAGGTCGTCGATCCCGGTTCGGGCCTGACCGGGGTAATGGATGTCGCGGTGGCAGGCGGCCAGATCGCCGCCATAGCGACATCGGTCCAGGACGGGCTGGCCCGGCAGACCATTGACGTGACGGGCTGCGTGGTGACGCCAGGCTTGATCGACATGCACGCCCATGTGTTCGCCGGCCAGGATCTCGGCATTGATCCCGATCGCTGCGGGGCGGCGACCGGCGTGACCACCCTGCTGGACGCGGGCAGTTCGGGCGCTCACCTGTTCGGCGCCTTCCGGCGCTCGGCGGCCGAGCGGACCGACCAGCGCGTCCTGGCCCTGCTGAACATCTCGGCTATCGGCACGACCGGCACCAGGCTCGCCCGCGAACTTGAGGATCTGGGTACAGCTCGGTCGACGACTGCGTCGAATGCCTGCTCGGCAACGGCGACATCCTGGTCGGGGTCAAGGCCAGGATCGAGGCCGCGGCCGTGGGCCGCAACGGGCTCGCGCCGCTGGAGCGGGCCCGCCTCGCCGCGGACCGGGCCGGGACGCTGCTCATGGTGCACATCGGCGCGAGCCCGCCGGAACTGGGCGACATCCTGGGCTTCCTGCGGGCCGGCGATATCGTCACGCACTGCTGTACCGGCTGGGGCAACCGGCTGATCACCCCGGCCGGCGGCATCAGGCCAGAGGTGCTGGCGGCGCGCGAGCGGGGCGTCGCGTTCGACGTGGGCCACGGCCTGGGGAGCTTCGATGTCACGGTGGCGAGCGCGCTGCTCGCCCGCGGGTTCGCGCCCGACACCATCAGCACGGACATCCACGCCTACTCGCTCGCGGCGGTCGGCGACCTGCCGACGGTGATGTCGGGTTTCCTGGCCCTCGGCATGAGCCTGGGCGACGTCATCGCGCGCACGACGTCGGCGCCCGCGCGGCTGCTGCGCCGCCCGGAGCTGGGGTCGCTGGCCCCGGGCACGGTGGCCGACATCGCCGTGTTCGAGCTCAGGCCGGGCGAGCGCACCTTCCTGGACTGCTCCGGCCAGGCCTACCGGGGCACTGCGTCCCTGCTGCCGGTCATGACCCTGCGGTCAGGAGCCGTCGTTCACGACGCCCGCGGCCCACGGCCTGGCCCGGCTCACGGCCCGGCTCGCTCCGAGCCCGGCTCCCCCGGCCCGGCACGCTCCGAACCCGGCTCCCCCGGCCCGGCCCGGCTCACGGCCCAGAAGGGTGAGCTGACGTGATCACCGAGCGCGGGCCCGCCTCCGCAGGCCGCCCGGCTGACGCCGGGCGGCGGGACGTTGTCATGACGGTCACCGGCCCGGTCGACCCGGCACACCTGGGCGTGACGCTGAGCCACGACCATGTGCTCATCGACGCCTGGGAGATGCTGCGCTCGTACTCGGTCATCCTCGATGACGAGCAGGTCGCGATCGAGGAACTGCGGCGGTTCAAGGCCGCGGGCGGTTCGGCAATCTGCGACCCGACGCCCATGGACCTCGGGCGGGATCCGGAGGCCCTCCGGCGGATCAGCCAGGCCACCGGGGTGCACCTGGTCATGGGGACAGGCTGGTACCGGCAAGCCACCTACCCGTCCTATATCGACAGGGAAGGACCGGGCCAGCTGGCCGAGCGCCTGGTTCGCGAGCTCACCGACGGCGTGGGATCGACCGGGATCCGGCCCGGGTTTATCGGCGAGATCGGAACCGAGCGACACTTCGTGGCCCCGGCCGTGGAGCGGGTGTTCCGCGCGGCCGGGCGCGCGCAAGCGGCCACCGGCTGCCCGGTCCTGACTCACACCACGCATTCCGGCGAGCTCGCGATGCAGCAGCTCGACCTGCTGGAGGAAGAGGGTACCGACCCGGCCCGCGTCATCATCAGCCATCTGGGCGACCGCCGCGGAATCGAGCGGCTGATCCCGGTCGCCCGCCGAGGTGCCTGGCTCAGCGTGGACAATCTCGGCTTCGTGGCGGGCTACGCCCCCCTGGAGGTCCGGGCCCGCAATGTCGCGGCCCTGTGGGAAGCCGGGTTCGGCTCGCGGGTGCTGCTCAGCAACGACATCTGCACCCAAGAGCAGCTGGCCTCCAACGGCGGCTGCGGATACGGCAACGTGCTGACCAACTTCGTTCCGCTGCTGCGGGCGCACGGGCTGGCTGATCACGAGGTGCGGGCCATGACGGTGGCCAACCCGGCGCGGGCGTTTGCCTATGCGGCCTAAGTCGGGCAGCAGCCCGGCCAGGCGGCGGGCCACGATCTGAGTCTCATCGTCGCTGACATTGCTCGGGCAGAACGTCAGGCGATGACGGCTGGCGTCGTGCTCGCCCAGATAGACCGGCGGGCTCCCGGCCGCCAGAGCCAGCAGCAGGCTATCTCCGGTCAGGCCGGTGACCGCGGGGTCAAGTTCGATAATGACGTGCGGAACCGGGCCGGTGGCGTCCTGAACCGCCCGCCGTGCGGTCACGCCGGCCCGGCCCGCCAGGGCCCCGACGACCAGCGCCACCCGGCGATCCCAGGCGCGCTGGTCGGCCGCGTGGTCGCGGGCGGCATAACGTTCCAGCGCGACCAGGAGCCCCACGATTTCCTCCTTCCCGACTTTCAGGCCGCGGCCTATGCCCTGCCCGGGCGGGCCGACGATGGCGCCCCGGGCGATCTGGTCCCGGTAGCCCCAGGTGGACGCCCGAACGTCCATGTCCTGATGCTGGAGCGCCATGGAGAGAATCAGGTCCGCGCGGCCGGCCACGAAGCCGGAGGCCGAGGGGCCTGCGATGGCCTTCCCGCCGCTGAACGCCACGATGTCCGCGCCCGCGGCGATGAACGCGCGCAGGTTTTCCGCGGGCGGCACCGCCGCTGCCGCATCGACGATCACTGGAAGGCCGAGGGGCCGCATGGCCGCCGTGACATCGGCCAGGGCCTGCGCACCGCCCGGGGCCGACGCGTTGAACAGGAAGCCGGCCGCGCCGCGAGCATCGCGCCGCAGGCGCTGGCGGGCCACGGCGGCGGGCTCGACCTCAAGCAATGTCGCGCCGGCCGCCCTGACAGCGTGGTCATAGCCATAGCGGTGACCGCGAAGAATGAATATTGCGCGGCGAAGACCTGTGCCCTGCGGCAGCCGCTCCATCGCGTCGATGTCGAGGCCGGCCAGGCAGGCAGCCGTGGCCAGGGTGAGCCCCGCCGCCGCGCCGCTGACCACATAGCCGTCCTGGGCCCCGGTGACCTGGGCGATCACCTGGCCGGCCCGCCGCGCCAGCAGTTCCATCGGGACGTACCAAGACGCGGCGTCGGCCATCGCGGCGACCACCTCAGCGTCGGGAGTTGAGCCGCCGAGCCTGGTCGCGGGCCCGACGGCGTTGATGACGGGCTGCAGGCCGAGCCGGTCAAGGATTCCCATGAACGCTTCCGGGTGGGCTCATCGGCCGACCGAGCTGGGCTACGCCAGCCAGATCAGGCGCTGTTACGCGAGATAGCCCGCATCGACCGGCAGTACCACCCCGGTGATGGCGCGGGCGTCGTCGGACAGCAGGAACGCCACCGCTGAGGCGACGTCGTGGGGGTCAACGTCGGGGGCCAGCGGCGGCTGGCGGCCGTACTTCGGGGTCAGCTCCTCGCCGCTGAGCGATCTGATCGCCAGCGCCCCGGGCGTCATGACCGGCCCTGGCGCGATCGCGTTGACCCGGATGCGGTGCTCGCCCAGCTCCATGGCCGCCGATCTGGTCAGCCCGACGAGCCCGAACTTGGCCGAGATGTACCCGGCAGCGAACTCCTCGGCCGCCAGCCCGGCGATCGAGGAGATGTTGACGATCGCACCAGGGGAGCCGCTGGCGACCAGCCTGCGGGCCACTTCGGTGAGAACAACGAACGGCGCTTCGAGGTTGGTGCGCAGCATCGTGCGGTACAGGTCCGGCGGGTGCTGGAGGATGGGCGCCAGCGGCCCCAGCTGCGCGGCGTTGTTGACCAGCCCGTCGATGCGCCCGAACCGGCTGACCGTCTCGGTCACGAAAGCCGAGACCGACTCCTGATCACGGACATCGACCTCCGCCATCCAGGCCCCGGGAACCTGCTGCTGCCCGGCCGCGCCGAGCTGGGCGATAGCGACGTTCGCCCCCTCGCTGACCAGCCGCTGCGAGATCGCCCGGCCTATTCCGGTCGCGCCGCCGGTCACGATGAACGCGCGTCCGGGCAGGCCCTCCACCCCGGTCAACCCTGGTAGAACGAGTCGATGATCTGCTGCAGCTGGGTGCTGGTCTGGTCCAGCGCCTGGGCCGGTGTTATCCCGCCCTTCCACATGCTGGCCAGCACCTTGGAGAACAGCTGCTCCATGCGGTCGTAATAGGGCGCGCCGTAGCGCGAGGTGTTGTACTTGCCCTGCTGCTCCAGCAGCGCGGCGATGGGATAGCTCGAGCGCACCTGAGGATCGTTGAGCACCGATATCCGGCTCGGCGGGAACTTGTCCTTCAGGTTCGCTACCTTCTCGAACTGGGCTGAGGTCAGCTCCCTGGCCAGGCTCAGCGCAGCCGTCTGCTGCCGGCTGAACTTGCTCACCCCGAACCCCTCGTAGCCGTTGATGCTCCCGCTGACTCCGGGATATATGCCGGGCATGAGGCTGGCCCCGACCGACTGGGCGACCTTGGACTGCTTCGGGTCGGTGGCCACCGCCCACAGCTGGGCGAAGTTGCACATTGATGCCGTGTTCCCGGCCGAGAAGATCTTGATGGTGTCGAACTCGGTGCCGGCCGTGGTCAGCGAGGACTTGTCGAAGAAGCCTGAGGACAGGCCGTCCTCGATGGTCTGGAACGCGGCCAGCCCGTCCCGGTTGTTGAAGGTCGCGTGCCGCAGGTCCGCGCTGAGCAGATGGGTGGGCGTGCTGTTCAGGAAGGCCAGGAACCAGGACAGGTTCTCGCCCGGGCCGAACAGGGCAGTGGCGTTGGCCGACCGGTTGCCCTTGCGCAGCCTGGGCGCCGCCGCGAACAGATCTTGCCAGGTGGCCGGCGGATGGTCGGGATCAAGCCCGGCCGCCGCGAACTGGTCCTTGTTGTAAATGAAGAACGCCGTCTCGCTGTGAATCGGGAGCGCGTACAGCTTGCCGTTCACGGTCATGGCCCTGATCGTGGCCGGGACGAAGTCCGCCACGTCGACCAGGTGCGTCAGGTCAGCGTACAGCCGGTCGGCGAACTGGCCGACCAGCCCCTGCCAGGCGTAAAGGACATCGACCGAGTCGTCCGCCGAGGCCAGGTAGCCCGCGTACTTGACCGGGATGTCGGAGAAGGTGAGCGAGACCGTGTTGACCTTGCCGTGAGTCCGGGCCGACCACGCGTCGAGGGCCGCCTTGATGCCATGGCGGTTGGGGTCAGTTCCGGGAGTGAAGACCGCCGTCAGCGAGACGCCAGAGAAGTCTTCCTTGCCGCTGGACTTGGGGGCCGGCGAGCTGCCCCCCGAGCCGCAGGCCGCCAGGAGCGGGGAAAGGATGGAGACCCCGGCCCCGGCCCGCAGCAGGTCCCGTCTGGTCATGGCACTGGGTTTCGTCGGCAGGCTCATGCTCGCCTCCCCCGGCTCGATGGGGCCCGACTGTCGACAACATACGATCGCCGACAAGTGCTCACACAGTTCCATATCCTGGGCCAAGTCGTCAAGAAGATGTCGACAATATGCAAAATGGTCGTTATGATTCCGGCCCGTGGCCCCCGCACCCAGCTTCCGTCTCAGCGTCGGTCGGCTCGTCATCGATCCCCGGCGGCCGCCCGTGCCCGGCGGCGCGCTGCTGACCGGCGGCGACCAGGTCCTGGCGGCCGGGCCTGAGCACGCCGTGCCGCGGCCGCCCGGGGCGCGGGAACTGGAGTTTCCCGGCTGCACGGCGCTGCCAGGCCTGATCGACGGGCACGTGCATCTCACCCTGAACGCCTGGCCCGGACAGCCTCGCCGTCCTGGATCGCGAGGACGACGAACTGCTGCTGGAGCGCGGCCTGCGCAATGCCCGCCGGATGGCCGCCGCGGGCATCACGACCACGCTCGACCTCGGCTCACGCGCGAACGTGGGCTTCGAGATCGCCCGCGCGGCCGGGCGCGACGGGTCAGCCGCCGCGCGGGTCCTGGTCGCGGGGGCTCCGATCACACCGCGCCGGGGACACACTTGTTTCTTCGGCGGCGAGGCCGACGGCCAGGCCGGCGTCGCAGCCGCCGTCCGGGACCGGGCCGAGCGCGGTGCCGCCATGATCAAGATCATCGCTACCGGCGGGTCCATGACAGCGGGAACCGATCCGCTGTCGGCCTCCTATCCGGTGGAGGTCCTGGCCGCGGCGGCGCGCGAGGCGCACCGGGCCGGCCTCTCCGATCACGGCCCACGCGCACGGGACGGCCGGCATCCGGGCCGCGCTGGAGGCCGGCCTCGATTCCGTGGAGCACGCCACGATGCTTGGCGTGGATGGCGGGTGGCAGTTCGACGCCGCCCTCGCGGGTGAAATGGCCGCTGCGGGAATGCGGGTCATTCCCACCGCCGCCGCAGGCCGCCGCTATGAACGCGCCGGCGGCTCGTGGACGGCGGCACTGCCCAACCGGGCCACCGGCTCCGATACCCGCACGCGCAACGCGGGCCTGCTGCTGGAATCCGGGGTGACCCTGGTCGCGGGGACAGACGCGGGCGTCGCGCATACCGACTTCGGCGACGAGCTGTTCGCCGAACTCGAAGCGTATGTCCGGGTCGGCATGCCGCCGGCCGGGGCCATCGCGGCGGCGACCGCCATCGCGGCCGCTCACCTCGGCCTGGATACGCTAACCGGGACCCTGGCCGTGACCCGCGCCGCGGACGTGCTCGTGGTCGATGGTGATCCGCTGACCGACATCACGGCGCTGCGGCGGACCCGCCTGGTGCTGCGGGGCGGCCAGCTGATCGGCCCGGTCCCGCCGCCGGGGCCGGTGCCTTGATGCGCGCCCGGCGCCTTGCTGGCGGGGCCGGGCGCCCCGGCCCGCACCGCGCGGCCTGGGCCGGGCCGCCGTCCCGGCCGCCCGATGGCTTTCCGCGACCGATCAGCTGGACAGGGGGAAGGTCATGACAGATTCCGGCTGGTTCACCACCCGGCCGCTCGGCGATGACGTGCACGTGATCGCCGAGCCACCGCACGTCAACTCGTATCTGATCATCGGGACCAGGCGGGCGGTCCTGTTCGACACCGGGATGGGCATCGCCAGTATCCGGGAGGTTGCCGAGCGGCTGACTGATCGTGACCTCCTGGTGGTCAATTCCCACAACCACTGGGATCACCGCGGCGGCAATGCGCCGTTCACGCAGATCGCGATCCACGAGTCGGGCCAGGCTGCCTTCGCCGAGCCGGTCCCGGCCCTGGAACTGCGCGGGTTCGCCGCGTCGGTTGCGGAGATGCTGGCCAAGTTCGGGCTCTACCGGGAGCTGGATGAGGCCTTTTTCCGGCTGCTGGAGCCGGAGTACGTGCCGCGGCCGCTGCCGGCGGACTTCAGCCCGGCCGCATGGACCATTCCGCCGACCGCGCCCTCGCAGCTGCTGGCCGATGGTGATCAGCTCGACCTCGGCGGCCGGGTACTCGATGTGCTGCATACCCCCGGGCACACGCCCGACTCGATCTGCCTGTTCGATGCCAGGGCCGGCCTGTTCGCGGGGGACACCCTGGCCACCGGCCCGCATGGCGCGAATCTTCCTGGCGGCGATCCCGACAGCTTCGGGCGCTCGCTGCGCAGGCTGGCCAGGGAGATCGCGCCGCGGGCCACGGCCGTTCATCCGAGCCACATGCTGCGGCCGCAGGCGCCGGGCTCACTGATCGGCGATGTCTCCGACGGCTTCGACCGGATCCGGTCGCAGGCGCCGCGCTTCACGGCCTTCACCGACATGTACGGAACCGCGGTCCGCGAGTACTGGTTCGAGCGCTTCTCGATTGTCGTGCCAGTGAGCTGGGTGCAGCGGTAGTCACGGCCCCCCGCCCGGTTCCCGTACGCGGCCCGCGAGCGCTCCGGGCACCCGCGCGGGCACGACCGCGCAGGCCGCGGTCAGCAAGCCAGCGAGCAGGATCGTCGCGGGCGCCCCGAGGCTGGCGGACAAGGGCGCGGATGCCGCTATCGACAGCGGGCTGGCGCTGCCGCCGATGAGCCAGTCCAGTGAAGCGATCTTCCCCAGGCTGGTGCTGGGCACCGCGTGCTGGACCATCGTCGTCCACAGCAGGTTGCCGGTAGCCAGGCCGAAGCCGGCCACGGCGATGAGCGCCACGATCGGCCACAGCCGGGGCAGCAAGCCGATGGCCGCGAAAGCGAGCCCCGATCCGCCCCACCCCAGATACATGGTCGAGGCCCGCCGCGGCAGCCAGCTGGCCTGGGCCAGGACCACGGCGGCCACCGCCCCGCCGAGCCCGAACGCCGCGGGGACCAGGCCGAAGGTTCCGGCCCCGGCATGCAGGCGGTCCCTGAGCAGGACCGGGATGATCACGGTGAGCGGGCCGAGGACGAACAGGTTGACTCCGGCGCTGACCAGCAGCGAGGTCCACAGCCAGCGGATCCGGCGGGCCAGCCGCAGTCCGTCGCCAATGTCGGCGGCGATGCTCCGGGTCGGCGCGGGCGTAGTCCGCTTGGTCCGCATCGCCAGCAGGCACGCCACGCTGAACCCGAAGCTGGCGGCATCGGCCCAGAACGCGCCGCTGACGCCGGTCAGCGTGATGGCCGCGCCGCCGAGCAGCGGGCCTGCCGTCTGCAGCGCCAGCAGCCGGGCCGTGGTGTTCAGCGCGTTGCCTTGGAGCAGCAGGTCGCCGGGCAGGATGTCGGGGATGATCGAGGCATAGGCGGGCTGGAACAGGGCGTCCGCCGCGCCGAATACCGCCGACAGGCCGATCAGCGGCCAGACGCTGATCAGGCCCAGGCCGGCCAGCACGGCGATGGCCGCCACCGCCGTGCCCCGGACCAGGTCCGAGGCGAGCATGAGCGCGCGCCGCGGCAGCCGGTCGCTGAGAGCCCCGCCGAGCAGCGCGAACGCCAGCTGCGGGACGCTCCGGCCGACCAGGACCGCGGCCAGGATGACCGGCCGGGGCGAGATGCTGATGGCCAGCCAGGCCAGCGCCACGGTGAACAGCCCGTCACCAATCAGCGACACAACCTGGCCAATCCACAGCAGCCGGAAGTCGCGGATGGCCAGCGGCCGCAATAGTTGTGGACCATGCGGCCCTTGGTTCGGCATCAGGGAGATAGTATATTGTCGACATGATTCGGGAGCGGGCGTTCTGCGCCGGTGCACAAACGCGGCTAGCCGATTGCCCGCAATGCCATCATCGAACGGGACGACGATGACCACTGCGCCAGGCGAGACCGCCACCGCCACGGAGGCGGACGCCGTCGTCGATGCCAGGGCGCTGCGGGTCAAGAACCTGTCCCGGCGCTACGGTCAGGTAAAAGCCCTGTCGGATCTGTCGCTCGACATTCCGGCAGGCGCCTTTGTCACGCTGCTGGGCCCGTCCGGGTGCGGCAAATCGACCACGCTGAGTCTCATCGCGGGCCTGGACAAGCCCAATGCCGGGCGGGTGTACCTCGGCGACCGCGATATCACTCATGTGCCGCCCAACGAGCGCCGGATGGCGATGGTCTTCCAGAACTTCGCCCTGTACCCGCACATGACCGCGGCCGAGAACATCGGTTTCGGCCTCAAGCTCCAGCACCGGCCGAAGGAGGAGGCCAGGCGCCGGGTCGCGGCCGTGGCCGCCATGCTGGACATCGAGCACCTTCTGGGCCGCAAGCCCGGTGAGATGTCAGGGGGGCAGCAGCAGCGGGTCGCCCTGGGCCGGGCGCTGGTCAAGGAGCCGCTGGCGTTCCTGCTCGACGAGCCTTTCTCGAACCTCGACGCGGGCCTGCGGGCGCGGATGCGCACCGAAGTCAAGCACCTGCACCTCCGGCTGGAGACGACCTCGATCTTCGTCACCCACGATCAGGAGGAAGCGCTCACCCTGTCCGATCTGCTGGCGGTCATGCGGTCCGGCGAGCTCGTGCAGTTCGGCACCACCGAGGACATCTACCGGCGGCCCAAGGACATGTACGTCGCCAGCTTCGTGGGCAAGCCGAAGATGAGCCTGATCGAAGGCACGCTGGAGGCCGGCGGCGCGGCCAGCTTCGCCGCCCCGGGAGTCCGGATCGCCCTGCTGCCCCAGTACGTCCCGGCCGGCGCGCCCCGGAACGTGACCGCCGGCCTGCGGGCTGAGGATGTCACGCTGGTCGGAGCCGGGGAAGCCGAGCCTGGCGCGACCTTCGAGGCCACGGTCGAGCTGCTCGAGCCGATCGGATCCGATACGTTCGTCGAGCTCGTCGCGGACACCTCCCGGCTGGTGGCCCGGGTCTCGCCGGACGTGCGCCCGGCCATCGGGGAGCGGGTGACCGTGCGGGTCCGCCGGGACCGGGTGCATCTCTTCGACACCGCGAGCGAACTGCGCCTGGGCGGCTGAACCAGCGTCCACCGGGCCGCGTGATCACGCAGGTGCTCAGCTGGCATCACGCCTGCCAGCAGCGGAACCACCAGGGCGCCCTGGTAGGAAGCCAGGCCCCAGGTGATCGCAGCCGCGAGCCCGAGCAGGAATCCGACAAGGCCGCGGCCTAGTCGCCGGGGCCGAGCATGCGCCCGGCGCCCGGCCAGTCCCGGCGGCCCGCCCCGGCCGCGTAGGCCACTGTCCCGTTGACCAGGACCAGGCTGATTCCCTCCGGCGCGCGGGCCGGCTCGCGGTCCGCCGAGGTGTCGGTGATAGTGGCGGGATCGAACACCACCAGATCCGCGGGCCGGCCGATGCTGATCTGGCCCCGCTGCCGCAGGCCGACCGCCTGGGCGGGCAGCGACGTCATCCGCCGTACCGCCTCCTCCAGGCTGAGCAGGCGCCGCTCGCGGACCAGCTCGCCGAGCACCCGGGCGGTATAGCCGAACGTCGAGCGGTTCATCACCACGTCGCCGGCCGGGCCGTCCGGGCTGGTCAGGACCCCGTCGCTCTCGAAGGCGCAGTACGGGTCGCGGTAGAGCCGGTCGAGCTCGGGCCCGCTGGCGAAACGATGCTGGATGATCACCGAGTAGTAGTCGTCGCCTTCGTCGGCGAGCAGGCGGCAGACCACCTCGGCCGGATGCAGGCCCCACTGCCGCGCCAGCTCGCCGATCGTGGCGCCGCGCGCCTGGCGGTGCGAAGCCGTCGACGTGACGATGAAACTGTCTGCTCCCTCGGCCCGGACCAGGAAGTTCTCACCCGAATCGAACGACAGGACGGCCTGCCTTATTACTGCGGGAGCCCGCAGCCGGCCCGTGACCTCATCGGGCCGCCCGCTGACCATCCAGCCGGGCAGCACCGAGGCCAGCGGGCTCGGCCCGAACGGATCGGGGAAGGTGTCGACCACAACGCGCTGACCCTGCTCGCGCGCCTGGCCGATGCGGGAGCTGACCTGCTTCGCGGCGCCTGGCGGGGCGTAAGGACGAGCGGCGAGGTGGGAGAGCACGACCGCGCAGCCGCTGTCCGCGCCGATCGACAGGGCCTCGCCGACCGCGCCGGCGAACTGCTCGGCCCGGTTGCGGATGTGTGAGGCGTAGACGCCGCCGGCCCCGACGACGCGGGCTAGCCTGGTCAGCTCGGCCTGGTCGGCGGCCCGGCCGGGCGCGTATTCCAGCCCCGACGACATGCCGAGGGCCCCCGCGGCCATGCCCTCAGCGACCAGGTCCTCCATCCGCGACAGGGCCTCGGAGTCCGCGCGGGTATCGGCCAGTCCCATCGCCGCCAGCCGCACGGCGCCGTGCGGGACCAGCATGGCGATATTCACGCCCAGGCTCTGGCCCGCCAGGGCGTCGCGGTATTCCTGGTAGCTGGACCAGTCCAGGGCCAGGCCCCAGTCGCGCCGGTAGCCGATCACGGCCAGCGGCGCCAGCTCAGGGTCCGTGCCGGGCGCCACGCCATGGCCGCAGTTGCCGATCACCGCGGTGGTGACCCCCTGGGTGACGGCGCTGGTGCAGCGCGGATCGACCAGCGGCGTGAGGTCGCCGTGCTGATGGATGTCGATAAACCCGGGGCTGACCACCGCGCCTGCGCAGTCGAAGGACGCCGCCGCCGTGGCGGACGAGAGATCGCCCAGCGCCACGACCTGGCCCGCCGCGACCGCGACATCGCACACCCGCCCGGGTGCCCCGCTGCCGTCGATGACGCGGCCGCCGCGAAGGATCACGTCCACTTTGGCATCGCTCCCCTCATCGTCAGAATGTATACTGTCGACTTGTTGGAAGGCACCGGGAAACGGGTCACGAAAGGGGGCCGGGTGGCAAACGATGACGCCGGGCGGCCCGGGCAGCGCACCCTCGGGGTAACGCTCGTCGTCAACGGCAGGCCCCGGTCCGCCGCAGTGGAGCCCAGAGAACTGCTGGTCAGCGTGATCCGCGAGACGTGGGGCCTCACCGGGACGAAGATCGGCTGCGACACCAGCCAGTGCGGCGCGTGCACGGTCCTGCTCGATGGCCTGGCGGTGAAGTCGTGCACCGTCCTGGCCGTCCAGGCCGACGGCAGCGAGCTGGCCACGATCGAAGGGCTCGGCGAGTCGCCGGAACTGAGCGCCCTGCAGCGGGAATTCCGGGACCGGCACGCGGTCCAGTGCGGCTTCTGCACCCCCGGAATGATCATGACCGGAGCGGCTCTGCTGGCGGCGGGCCTGGCCTGCGGCCAGCAGCAGGTGCGCGAAGGTCTCAAGGGCAACATCTGCCGTTGCACCGGTTATCAGCCGATCGTGGCGGCGGTGCTGGCGGCGGCCGGCCAGGACGGGTCAGGGCCGGCGGGCGCCGCGGAGGCCGGGCGGTGATCCCGGCCCCCGTTGACTACCTGCGACCGCAGACAATGGACGAGGTTTTCGCCGCGCTGTCGGCCGATGACGCGAAGATACTGGCCGGCGGTCACAGCCTCATCCCGCTCATGAAGCTCAGGCTGGCCAGGCCGTCGGTGCTGGTGGACGTGAGCCGGGTGATCCCGGCCGGGGTCACCAGGACCACCGCGAACGGAGCCAGGATCGGCGCCGGCACGACCTGGCGCGAGGTCGCGGCCGCGCCGGAACTGGCCGGATGCTACGCTGCGCTGCGGGCGGGCGCCGCCGCGACCGGCGACATCCAGGTTCGCAATCGCGGGACCATCGGCGGGGGCCTGTGTCACGCTGATCCCGCCGCCGACATTCCGGCCGCGGCGCTAGCGCTGGACGCGGCGCTGGTCATCGCCGCACCGGGCGGACAGCGCACCGAGAAATTCGACGGGTTCGTCACCTCGCCGTTCGAACCGAGGCTGGGCGCCCAGGACGTGGTCACCGAGATTCTCCTGCCGCCCCAGCCCGCAGGGGCCGCGAGCGCCTACCGCTCCGTCGAGGATGCCGCGTCGGGGTACCCCATCGCCGCAGCGGCCGCGCTGGTCGTGGTCGCGCAGGCGCGGATCGTGACCTGCCAGCTCGGTATCACCGGCGTATCGGGCCGCGCGTTCCGGCCGCTCGCGATCGAGGCGAGCGTGGTGGGCTGGGGCCCGGCGTCCGGCTGGGAGGACCTGCGCTCGCGGGTGCGGCCGGTCTGCGACGGCGTGGCCGTCATGTCCAGCCGGCCCGCTGGCGCCGCCTACGTGACCGCGATGGCCCAGCTGGTCACCGCCCGCGCCATCAGGCAGGCGTTCGCAGAGGCCGCGGCCGCGGAGGCGTCGTCATGAGTCAAGCCCCAGGGCAAGTGCCCGCCGCTGCGCTGCCCCGCAGCCCTGCGAACGCCATTGGCATCTCGCGGCCCCGCAGCGACTCCGAGGCGAAGGTCAGGGGGGCGACGAGGTTCGCGGCCGACGAACCGCGGCATGGTCTGCTGCACGCCCGGATGGTCCTGGCCGAGCAGGCGCACGCGCTCATCAAGGAGATCGACACCGGGCCGGCCCTGGCGATTCCCGGTGTCGTGGCCGTGCTGACCGCCGATGACCTGGCCATCACGCAGGTGGCCGCGATGCGCATGTTCGAGCCACTGGCCCGGGAGGAGATCGTATTCGTCGGCCAGCCGGTCGCCCTGGTCGTGGCCGAGTCGCCCGGGGCGGCCGAGGACGGCGCGGAAGCGGTCGCGGTGACGGTCGAGGAACTCCCGGCGGTCCTGGATCCCGTCGCGGCGCTGCGCCCGGACTCGCCGGCGGCGCGCAGGCGCGGCGCCGAGCCCGAGCAGGAAACCGACGTCCGGTCCTTGCACGCGAACGTCGGTGCCTCGGACGAGACGGGGACTTCCGCCGAGTCACCGAACCTCGCGGGCCGCACCGCCTTCAGCGCCGGGGACGTGACCCAGGCCCTGGCCGGCGCGGACGTGGTGATCCGGCGCGCGTTCCGTACCTCGTGGGTCTATCAGGCTTACCTGGAGCCGCAGACGGCGACCGCATGGGTCGAGCCCGAAGGCGAGCTGGTCGTGCAGACCAGCACTCAAGGCTCGCTGTACACGCGCGAGCAGATCGCCCGGATGCTCGCCAGGCCAGTACCGTCAGTCCGGGTGATCGCTGCCCCGCTGGGCGGGGCGTTCGGCGCGAAGATCCTGGTGGTCGAGCCGCTGGCGGCGGCGGCAGCCGCCCGCCTGGGCCGGCCGGTCCGGCTCGCTTTCACCCGGACTGAGGATTTCCTGGCCGCCAACCCTGCGCCGGGATGCACCATCGAGCTTGAGATCGGGGCGAAGCGGGACGGTACGCTGACCGGCCTGCGCTCACGCATCCTGTTCGAGGCGGGCGGATTCACCGAGTGGCGGATCGAGATGGTCGCCGCGGTCCTGATCGCCGGGCCCTACCGGTGGCCGGCTTTTGACATAGAGGCGCTCAGCGTCGCGACCAACCGCGTCGGTGTCGGCTCTTACCGCGGCCCGGGCGGGCCCCAGCCCGCGTTCGCGATCGAATCGGTCCTGGACGAGATGGCCGACGCGCTGAGCATGGACCGGCTCGACCTGCGCGCCGCGAATCTGGCCCGGCCCGGCGAACCGATGGTGGACGGGGAGCCGTGGCCGCCGGTCGCCGCGGCGCAGTGCCTGGCCGCCGTGCGCGAGCACCCGCTGTGGCAGCGCCGGGGCGGGCTGCCGGACGGCGAGGGCGTCGGCCTGTCGCTGGCGTACTGGCCCGGGGCCAAGGAGTCCGCCGCGGCGCTGTGCCGGCTCGACATCGACGGCGGCCTCACGATCGTGACCGGCTCGGTCGACATGACCGGCACCGCGACGGCTTTCGCCTGCATCGCCGCCGAGGCGTTCGGGGTGCCAGTCGAGTCGGTCCGGGTCACCACGGCCGACACGGCTAATGCCCCGCTGGCGCCAATGAGCGGCGGCAGCGTCGTGACCTACGCGGTCGGAGCAGCAGTACAGCGCGCGGCGGCACAGACCCGCCGCAAACTGCTCACCGCCGCCGCGGCCGAGCTCGAGGTGGCCGCCGCGGACCTTGAAATCGCCAACGGCTCCATCTATGTCGCCGGCGACCCGGAGCCGCTGCTGTCGGTGACCGCGCTCGCGGAGAAGATCTGCGGCTTCGGCAGCCCGTATGAGCCCATCGACACCGTCGGGGCCTCGGCGCCGCCCGCACTCTCGCCGTCGTGCGCCGCGCATCTCAGCCACGTCCGCGTCGATCGGGAGACCGGCCAGGTGACGGTGCTTGAGCACGTCGTCGTGCAGGACGTCGGGCGGGCCCTGAATCCCGCGCTGGTCGAGGGCCAGATGCGCGGCGGAGCCGCGCAGGGCATCGGGTGGGCGCTGCTTGAGGAACTGGTCCACGACGAATCGGGCCAGCTCGTGACGGCGTCGTTCGCCGATTACGCGGTGCCGAGAGCAACGAACGTGCCCCCGATCCAGACCGTGATTATCGAGGTCCCGTCAGCCGACGGGCCATACGGCGCCAAAGGGATCGGCGAGGTTCCTGTCATGCCGGTCGCGCCGGCCATATCGAATGCGATCGCGGCGGCGAGCGGAATCCGGCCCGCCGAGCTGCCCATGACTCCCGCCCGTATCTGGAGCTTGCTTCAGTCGGCCGCTGAACACGAGGGCTGATGTCCATGAGCGGCGCAAGGCGCGGCGCAAGGCCCGCATCCGGCCACCTGTTCAGCCTGGACCCGGCCAGGTCCTATCCGGTACTGACCCGCGGCGAGGGAGTCTACGTCTGGGACGCGGCCGGCCGCCGGTACCTGGACGCCATCGCTGGCATCGCGGTGATGAACCTCGGATACGGGCGCCGCGAGATCATCGAGGCGATGACCCGCCAGGCCGAACTGCTGCCTTTCGCGGTCGGCAACATTTTCACCAACGAGCCCGCGGAGCAGCTGGCGGCCGAACTAGCGCAGCTCGCGCCCGCCGGGCTGGACTGGGTGCACTTCTCCTCCGGCGGCTCAGAAGCGAACGAGATCGCCATCAAACTGGCCCGCCAGTACCACGTCGAACGCGGCCAGCCCGGCCGCCATCTCATCGTCTCCCGGTGGACGAGCTATCACGGGGCCACGCTCGCGACGCTGGCCGCCAGCGGGAATCCGGCCCGCCGGCGCAAGTACGAGCCGCTGCTGCTGGACTTCCCGCACATTGCCCCGTCGTACTGCTACCGGTGCCCATTCGGCCGCACGCATCCCTCCTGCGGCACCGAATGCGCCCGCGACCTCGAGCGGACCATCGAGCAGGTCGGCGCCGAGCGGATCGCGGCGTTCATCGTAGAGCCGATTGTCGCCTCGGTCGGCGGCGCTATCGCGCCAGTGCCCGAATACTTCCCGATCATCCGCGATATCTGCGACCGGCACGGCATCCTGCTCATCGCCGACGAGGTGGTGACCGGCCTCGGCCGGACCGGCGCGAACTTCGGGATGGACCACTGGTCGGTGACCCCCGACATCGTCACCCTGGGCAAAGGCGTCAGCGCGGGCTACGCGCCGCTCGGCGCCGTTATCATCCACGACCGGATCCGGGCCGTGTTCGCCTCCCGCCGCGTGCCGTTCGAGCACATCTTCACCTTCGGCGGGAACCCGGTGTCGGCCGCGGTCGGCCTGGCGGTGCTCGCCCTGTGGCGGGATGAGCAGGTCCTCAGCAACGTCCAGCGAGTGGCCGGGGCCTTCCGCGACGCGCTGGAGGAACTGCGCAAGTACTCCTTCGTCGGCGACGTAAGGACCGCCGGGCTGATGGCCGGCATCGAGTTCGTCGCCGATCGCGAGGGCCGGGTGCCGTTCCCGCCCGAGCTGGCCTTCGCTTCCAGGGTCAGGGAAGCCGGCCTGGCCAACGGGATCGTCACCTATCCGGGCGGCGGAATGGCCGGCCCGGCCGGGGGCGACATTATTTCCCTCTACCCGCCGCTCACCTTTACCCCCAGGGACATCGATGAGATGCGGGAGCGCCTGATCGCCACGTTCGATTCGGTATCGGCCGACCTGGGCACTTTAGCCGTGGCGGGCTAGCGGGTCAGCGCGCGGCCGGCCCGCGCCTGGCCCGCTGCGGCCGGGCCGGTTCCCGTTCGGCCTGCTGGCCCTTGAGCCGGTCGGCGGCTTCCATCACGTGCTCACGAGCCGCCTTGGCGGCCTGCTTCTGTGAGCCTTTCCTGATCGCCTCGACCAGCGCGGCATGCGAGACGACGCCCGACTCCACCAGGAAATCCCGGCCCGGGGCCCGGTCGGACATGGCCAGGTAAGTGCGGGCCCGGACCAGGCCGTCCAGGCTTGACCAGACTTTCAGCAGCAGCTTGAAGCCCGACAGCTCGACCATGGTCTGGTGAAAGTGCAGGTCCGCCTCGGCGATCTTGGCCATGTCGCCGCCCTCGCGGACGCTCCTGATCTCCGCCAGGCTCTCCTCCAGGCGCTCGATGTCCGCCGCGGTGGCGTTCGCGCAGACCCTGGTGATCGCCTCCCCCTCGATCGTGGCCCGGAGCTGGTAGATGACGTCGATCTCGTCGTCGGGCAGGCCGACGACAACCGCGCCGCGATGCGGGAAGAACTGGATGAGGCCCTCTTGCTCAAGCTGGCGCAGCGCCTCGCGAACGGGCGCCCGGCTCACTCCCATGCTGCTCGCGACCTGTACTTCGAGTACTCGCGTGCCAGGTTTCAGGTCACCGGCGAGGATCGCCTGGCGCAACTCGTCGCAGACCTCCTGGCGCAGCACGCGGCCCTGAACCTTGGGGAGCGGGAGCGGATCGTGCACGCGAACCTGTCTTTCGGTTACCGGCCCCATACCGTCGATGTCGCGCATGAGTCTACGCCCTAATGGTCTCGTGTCCATTGTCGACATTCCTCCTCGATCTCGTTGACACGTGAGAGTACTCGACTCTAGATTGTAGACAATCGACGCCTGTGACGGGAGCGAACGATTCCGAGCGTAGGTCCCATACTCCAGCAGCCGCCGCTGCATGGCGACGATGCGCGCGCCCAGACCGGACCGGACCGGGCCAGGCTCGGCGGCCGGATTGCCCGCCGGATGGACCGCCTGAGCGACCGGAAATACGCGGCGCTGTCGTTCTTGCCCGGCGGGCTGCTCATGGCGGTTTTCGTGCTGCCGCCGATCATCGCGGTCTTCGTGATGAGCCTGTGGCGGATTGAGCTGCTGAAATTCGGGCCCAGTCACTTCACCGGGCTGGCCAACTACGCGGCCATCGGCTCCGACAGCGACTTCCTCGGCACGGTGCCGCGGACGATCTGGTTCGCCGCCGCTACCACCGCGATTACCGTGCCGCTGGCCCTGGCCTGCGCGCTGGTCATGAACCGCAAGTTCCGCGGCTCGAACGTGCTGGGCATTATCGTGCTGCTGCCGTGGGCCATCGCGCCGGTCGTGACCGGCATCTTCTGGCGCTTCATGTTCCAGGCGAACTTCGGCCTGATGACCGGCATCCTGATCGCGTTCGGCTTCGCGCATGGCCCGGTCCCGTGGCTGGAGAGTTCGTCCACGGCCATGATCGTGGCGATCGTCGCGACGGCGTGGCGCTCGGTGCCGCTGGTCGCCCTCATCCTGCTGGCGGCGCTCAAAGGCATTCCCCGGACGCTGTACAAGGCCGGGCGGATGGACGGGGCGCGGTCCTTCCAGCTGTTCCGCTACGTGACCCTGCCCAGCATCAGGAAAGCCCTGCTGGTCGTCGGGATCTTGCAGATCATTCTCTCCCTGCAGGTCTTCGACCTGATCTTCACCCTCACCGGCGGCGGCCCTGGCCTAGAGACCACGGTGATCACCTATTACATCTATATCCAGGCTTTCTCCAATCTGAGCTTCGGATATTCGGCGGCGCTGGCGGTCTTCCTGCTGGCGCTGATCGTCTTGTCCAGCGCGAGCCTGCTGTACCTGCGGCTCGGATCGCGGCGCCGGCGCACGAAGGACGCGCAGTGAGCGCGTCCCGCCCGCTGCTGGCCTGGATCCAGCGGATCGCCGTCGTTTTCGGCGTGCTCTTGCTGCTGCTGTGGCTGGTCGGGCCGATCCTGTGGATCGGCATCGCCAGCGTTCAGCCCGAGAACTCGATTACCGTCGCGCCCCCTCAGCTCACCTGGCACCTGAACTGGCACTGGTACGGCTATCTGCTCACGACGCCGGACTGGATCCACGCGACCTGGGTGAGCCTGCAGGTGTCGGTCCTGGTCACGCTGTTCTCGATCGTGATCGGCGGGCTCGCCGCTTACCCGCTGGCCCGGCTGGATGTCCCCGGCCGGACCGGCATCATGGGCATGCTCATCGGCACCCAGATGATGCCCGCGATCGTCATCGCGATCCCGATCTTGCTGCTGTTCCGGTTCATCCACCTGACCGACACGGTGGCGGCGCTGGTCCTGGTCAACACGGCCTTCACCGTGCCGCTAGTGGTGTGGCTGCTGTACAACTTCTTCGAGGAAGTGCCGAAGGCGCTGGAGTCGGCCGCCCGGATCGACGGCTGCTCCCGGCTGGGCGCCCTGTTCAGGATCACGATCCCGGCGGCGTCACCCGGTATCTCAGCGACCGCCATCCTGATCCTGATCGGAACATGGAACGAGTTCCTGTTCGCGGTCATCCTCGGTGACCGCAACGCGGTAACCGTGACCCGTCGCATCGCCTTCCTGCAATCGCTGCCCGGCGCGGCCGGCCAGCCCCCGTACTCGGAACTGGCAGCGGCCGGGATCCTGGCCGTCGCTCCCTGCATCCTGCTGGTCCTGCTGTTCCACCGGAAGATCATCGCGGGGATCACGGAGGGCTTCATCAAGGGCTGACTGCCACCGCAGCCTCAGCCCGCGGGCCGGCGCACTCACACGAAGGAGAACCCCTATGCACAGCATCGACGAGCCGGGAACCGGCACTGCGCCACGGGCACTATCGCGCCGGCGGCTGCTCCAGATCGGCGCCTCGGTCCCGCTCGCGTCGTGGCTCATCGAGGCATGCGGGAGCAGCAGCCAGCCGTCAGCTGGTGCCACCTCCAGCGGTCCCGAGAATTTCCAGGGCGTCACCCTGCAGGTCGTGACCAGGGACGGCGGCGGCATGGACAATACGGCGCCGGGGATCAAGGCCGCGATCGACTCGTGGTCGAAGCGCACCGGCGGGAAGGTGCAGTTCACCCTCCTGGGATTCACCGACGTCCCGGTCAAGTACGCCGGCTATGTGGCGTCGCAGGATTCGTCGGTCGACGTGCTCTACGCCGGGGACCCGTTCGTCGGCCAGTTCCAGGACAAGCTCTACCTCGACATCACCCGCCAGGCCGGGAACACCAAGGTCTTCCTGCCGGGCACCATTGCGGCGCTGTCCCGCGACGGCCACCTCTACGCGCTGCCCATCCACAGCGAGATGGAATTCTTCATCTACAACAAGCAGTACTTCCAGCAGGCGGGCCTGGATCCGGACAAGCCCCCGGGCACGTGGGCGGAGCTGTTCGCGGCCGCGCCGAAGCTCACCAAGGGCAACAGGAAGCCGAACGCGTCGCCGCTGCTGGCCCCGAACGAGTGCATCTTCTACTTCGCCATCTTCCTCAACAGCACGCCCACCAAGCTGATCAGCCCGGATGGCAGGAAGCTGCAGATCGGCAACTCCGACGGACTGTCGGTCTTCCAGACCTGGTACGACGGCGTAGTGACGCACAAGTTCTTCGATCCGAGCGTGCTGACCGACGCCGGCTCCGAGTACGACACGGGCAAGATCTTCAACCAGGGCAACACCGCCTCCATGCTCAACTTCTCCGAGCTTTACGAGGACGCGATCAACCCCGGCGCGCCGGGCGGGGCGCAGGCCCCGTCCACCGTGTCCGAGCACGTCGGCGCGGTGATAATGCCCGGCATCAAGGAAGGCACCAGCGGCAGCTGCAACGGCTTCGAGGGATTTGGTGTCAGCCGGTTCAGCAACAACCAGGCCGCGGCCGCGAGCTTCGTGCGCGAGATGACCTCCCGGGAACCCGAGAAGATCATGAACCTGACCAAGCAGTTCCCGTCCAGCCGCCTGGATGTGCTGAATGATCCGGAAGTCCGGGCGGTCTACCCGGTGGCGGCGATCTTGGCCCAGCAAGGCAAGTACAACATCGACAGGTACGGTGCGCCGTACTTCACCCAGCTGGAGCAGGTCTTCTCCGAGACGCTGACGGGACTGTGGAAAGGCTCGTATTCGCCGGCCCAGGCCCAGGAGCAGGTCATGACCAAAGGCCAGGCGGCGATTGACCAGTTCTTCTCGTGAGTCAGGGCCGCGAGCCCGGCATGGGCGCCTGATCTCGCGGCGGCCGGGTGAGGCTCGCTCACCCGGCCCGGGCCTTCGGCCCCGCTCCGGCGGGCCCGGCCTGCTCACTCGGCCAGCATCAGCTCCCGGTACCGCTCGCCGAGTTCGCTGAGCGCGGCCGCGTCGGCCAGCCGGGCGGCCTCGGCGCTGGCCACCTCAGCCGCGGTCCCTGGGCGGTCCTCGGCCTCGCTGTAGAGGAAACGATGGGTGGCCCGGCCGCGCAGGGCATCGAATACGGCCTGGTCGCGGCGATCTGAAATCCCCAGCCGGGGCAGCAGCCGGTCCCGGATGAAGTCGGCGCGGCCGGAAAGGAGGAAGAACCCGGTCTTGAAGCTGTCGGGGATGTCGACCCCGGGGATCTCCCGGTACTCCAGTTCCTGCTCGTCCTGGGCGATCACCGCGAGCGGATACAGGGCCGGCTCGCCCCACGGCCGGAAGAACTCGTAGACGAAGCGTGCCATACCGGGTCCCGCCTTTCTGTCCGCCGGCCAGCTAGCTGGCGATACTTATATTGTCTATTGTCGACATAGATCTAGGCAAGGGCCGGTAGCTCCTTGTCCGCCCGCCGTTGCCCAGGTATTGTCTATTGTCGACATGATCTTTGGGAGGCAAGATGGCCGCAGCGCCGCTCACGCCGGTCTGGAAACCCGAGTGGAAACGCCAGCGGCGCGTGCTGCTGCGGGAGACGGCCGGCCTCGATCGGGTCAATGAACCCGTTGAGCTGCAGCTCGACTTCGCCGATGACACGGTCCATGACCTGGCCAGGGAGCTGCGCGTGGTCCGGCTCACCGGCGACGGCCACAGCGCGCAGGAAGTCCCGAGCCAGGTCTACAACGTCTCGTCGTACCACCGGGGGACGCGCGGGACGGTCGTGTTCCAGGCCTCAGTGCCCGCCGGCGGTGAAGCTTCCTACCTCATCTGTCACGACAACCCGGCGGCGCCCGCCCCGGACTACCGCAGCGATCTGTCGGTCACCGATCCAGACGACGGGTTGCACTACCAGATCGACACCGCCTATTTCCACGCCGAACTCGATGCCGCGAGCGGCCAGCTCAAGGTCCTCTCGCCCCGCCAGATCGGCGGGCCGCCGCTTGAGACCAGGGAGCGGCCGGTCAACGTGACGCCGGACTTCGTGGCCAAGGACAACCTCGCCTACGTCAACGTCAAGCGGTGGAATCCGCCGGACACGGTCCGGATCGACCGGGGGAGCCAGGTCTTCGCCATCCACCGCAGCGGCACGATGGACTTTCCCGGGCCCAAGGGCGAGCCCGGGCTGCCGAGCCTTGAGGTCGGAGTGACCTACCGGTTTTTCCCCGGCCAGCCGTATTTCCTGCAGTCCTCGACCATCCGGTTCCTGAGCGACATGGAGATCTACTCCATGCGCAACGGAGCGGAGATGGCCTGGAAGGACAATCCGTTCACGCATGCCGTCTGGTCGCAGCCGGACGGCACGGTCATGAACGTCGCGATGGACAGCCTGGACCCGCTCACCGTGGAGGACCGCGATCAGGGCGCCCGGGCGGAGGTATCGGCCCAGGTTCCGTGGTTCGGCTTCGCGAACTTCGACACCGGCGCGGCGGTCGTGGCGCTCTTCCTCGAATACCGGAACATCAGCCCGTTCACCACCGACGAGCGCGCCCCGACCCACAATGAGCTGATCTACGTCTTCGCCGGCCCAGGGGACAACTACTGGTTCCGCGCCCCCATCTGGGAGCACTGCCTGCAAGACCCCGAACGCTGCCCGGCCACCTTCGTCCCGGCCGGATCCATCTACACCGAGCGCAACGCCGTGTTCGCGTTCCGCTACGACGACAGGGAAAGCTTCGCCCCGGCCGCCGAGCTGAGCCGCCGCCTGCGCCAGCCGCTGGAGGCTCAGTACCGCGAGAGCGACGCCCGGGCCCGGCGCTGGCAGCCCGCTCCCCCGCCGCCACCCGAGCCGCTGGCCCGGGGATGAGGTGACCGGACATGGAACCAGCCCTGACGCCGGCCGAGCAGCGCGTCATCGAAGAGGTCACCAGGCTGGAGCCGTTTCTGGTCGACCTGACCGCCCGGCTGGTGCGGATACCGAGCGTGTCACCTGCCCTGCAGGAGGCCAGCGCGGCCGACGGCGGGGAGGCCAGGGTCAACAGCGTGGTACGCGAGGTCATGATCGACTGCGGCCTGGACGTGGCGTCGGTGGAGGCCGAGCCGGGACGGATGAACGTGGTCGGAACGCTGCGCGGCACGGGCGGTGGCCCGTCGCTCGGCTTCAACGGCCACATCGACACCGTCCCGGCGTTCCCTGAGCAGGGCTGGACTGACGACCCGTGGAGCGGGGCGATCAGGGACGGCCGCCTGTGGGGACGCGGCTCGACGGACATGAAGGGTGGCGTCGCCGCCATGGTGGTGGCCGCGGGGGCCATCGCCCGGGCCGGGGTGCGGCTGCGCGGCGATGTCATGCTGCAGTCCGTCTGCGGCGAGGAGATGGCCGAGCCCGCGGGCACCAGGGCGGTGCTCCAGGCCGGCTTCCGGCCCGACGCGTGCGTCAACACCGAGCCCTCGATGGACCGCCTGAGCGGCGACCTGGCCATTCATCCGATGTCCAACGGCGCCATCCTGCTGCGGGTGACGCTATCGGGGAAGGCCACCCACTCGGCGCTGCGCCAGGAGTGGCTGTACCCGGGCGGGCGGCCGTTCGTGGGGGTCAACTCGCTGGAAAAAGGCGTCGACCTGGTCAAGGCCGTCCAGGAGCTGGAACGGAGCTGGGCCTTCACCAAGCAGCACCCGCTGTTCCCGCCGGGGAAGTTCATCATCCACCCCGGTTACTTTCACAGCGCGCCGCCGGGCGGCTCGGGCCCGCACTTCCCCACCGAGACCTGCGTCATCGAATGGATCATCTATCACCACCCGGACGAGCCGGCTGAGGTCACCAAGCGCGAGATCGAGCAGTACATCATGGACTGGGCCGCGCGCGACCCGTGGCTGCGTGAGCACCCCCCCACGGTCGACTTCTACCTTGAGCTGGCCAACTTCGCCATCGACCCGGCGCACCCGCTGGTCGCCACCGTCGGCGCGGCCTACCAGGACGTGACCGGCCGGGCCGCACCGGTCAGCGGATTCCTGGCCGGCTCGGACGCGACATTCCTGTGCGAGAACGGGATACCGACGGTCATCTGTGGCCCGGGTGAAGTCTCGGTCGCCCACATGACCAATGAGTACGTAGACATCGAGCAACTTCATCGCGCCGCCCGGACCTATGCGCTGGCCGCAATGCGCTGGTGCCAGGCCGAACCGTAGAGAGGACCGCTGAATGCAGCAGGAGTCGATGGTCAGTATTCCGCCCGATGAGTACCGGGCCCGCCGGGCCAGCGCGGCCGCGCTGGCCACGGAACTCGGCTGCGACGGCATGCTCGTGGTCGGCCGCAGCGCCGGCTCTTACGACAACATGGCCAACGTCTTCTGGCTGACTCACCATGCTTTCGTGGCTCCGATCGTCGTGCCCACCGGGCCGTGGAAGGCCTATGGCCACGATTTCGTGGTGATCGACGGCGACGGCCGGTCCGCGCTGGCCACGGTCGGCCGGGCCGAGCCGGCCTTTATCGACGACATCAGGCTCGGCATCGACGTGGAACAGCTCGCCGTCGATGCCTTGCGTGACCTGGGCCTGACCCAGGGAACTCTCGCGCTGGTGGGCAGCGAAGTGCTGCCCTGGACCGTCACCAAGCGGCTGGAGCACGAGTTCCCCGACCTGCGATTCCGGCCTGCTGACCTGGAAATGGCGCAGCTACGAGCCACCCTGAGCGAAGCGGAGTGCGCGATGCTCCGGCAGTCGACTGCGGTCGGGAGCAGCATCCTGACCGCCGCGCTCGAGGCAGTCCGGGTCGGCGCGACCGACGGTGATGTCGCCGCCGCGGGGTGGGGGGTCGCGGCCCGGACGCCGCACACCCAGCACTGGAACTTCATCATGGCCTCGGGCGAGCACGCGGGCGACTACGCGCCCGGCGCCTTCCCCGCCTGGGATCCGGCCACCCCGTACCGGCGCGGCGATCTGATCCACCCCGACTGCTACGGCTACGTCGATGGCTACATGTACGACGTGCAGCGCACCATGGTGGTCGGCCAGGACCCGAGTCCGGCCCAGATGTTCCTGTTGCGGGGCACCTGGGAGATGGCCGACCTGCTCGGCGCGACCTTGCGGGACGGCGTGACGTGCCGGGAGATCTACGAGACGGGCACGCAGTTCATGCGGGACTACGGCTACCGCAAGGATGAGCCCTCCGAGTCCTGGATGGAGGGCGGCCATTTCGGCCATGGGTACGCCTCTGGCTTCGACTGGCCCTGGCTGGGCATCACGGCGCCGGGCGCCGATCGTCCGCTGGCCGCCCCGTTCGCCGTGACGATCGAGCTGGCCTGGTCGAGCAAGGAGGTCGGAGCCGTCTGGGTCGAGGAGAACTGGCTGGTCACCAAGGACGGCCCGGAAAACCTGACCGCATCGGTACCCAGGACGCTCGTCGCCGACGCGCCCGGCCGATGACCCAGGCGGCTGGGCCAGACGAAGTCGCTGCACCGGGCTGACGGCCGGCTGCAGGTAGAGCAAGTCGACGCGGGGCGGCTGGCGCAGCAGTTCGGAACGCCATTGTTCGTGGTGTCCGAACGCCAGGCTGCGGGCGAATTACCGGCGCATCAGGGACGCGTTCGCCGCCTCGTGGGGCGGCCCGGTCAACGTCATGTTCGCGATCAAGACGAATTACTCGCTGGCCATCCGCCGGATCCTGAGCCAGGAGGGGGCCGGCGGTGACGCCTTCGGGCCGGGAGAGCTCATGGCGACCCTGGTGGCCGGGACTGATCCGGCCCGCACCAGCCTGGGCGGCTCAGGCAAATCGGCGGCGGCCATTCACCAGGCCGTGGCCCGGGGAGTACGGATCACCGTCGACGCGCTCGACGAGCTGCCGCGGATCGCTGCCGCCGCCCGGGCCAGCGGGCGGCCTGCGGTCCTTACCCTTCGCGCCAAACCCAGGCTGGATGAGCTCAACGACTTCTCCTCGGTCGCCAGCCCGTACCGGATGGGAGCCGAAGTTCCGCTGGGCGACTGGGTGCTCGACAACAAATGGGGCCTGACGATCGAGGAAGCCAGCGAAGCGGTCCAGCTGATCGAGGCAGTCCCGGAACTCCAAGCCCGTGGTGTCCATTCGCACGTGGGCAGGCATTACGGCTACGGACGGCAGTACGTCGCGGCGGTGCCAGGCCTGGTGCGCTGGATCGCGGAACTGCGTGACCAGACGGGCTGGGCACCGGCCTGGGTCAACCTGGGCGGCGGCTGGGCCACGCAGGACGACCCAGTCCTGCGTGGGGCCGGATCACAGCGCCTGGCGGGCGGGCATCCCGAACTGTGGGACCACCCGCGCGGCCCGATCGAGGAGATCGCCGGCCAGGTCTGCGCTGAGCTGCGCCACTGCCTGGCCCAGGCGCACCTTGACGTACCGGCCATCGAGCTTGAGCCCGGGCGCTACATCGTGACTGATGCCGTGCTGCTGCTGGCGAGCGTCGTGTCGGTCAAGAATCAGCCCGGCATTGCCCGGTACGTCAACGTCGACGCGTCAGTGGCGCATTTCCCGATACCTGAGCTGCAGGACGCCGCGATCCCCGTGCTTACCGTGGACCGGCCGGCTGAACCGGCCGACGGGCTGACCGCGCTCGTCGGTCCCTCCTGCTTTGAGGATCTGCTTTCCTGGGGACGCCCGCTGCCCGAACTGGCCGCGGGCGACGTTATCGCCTTCCTGAGCGCCGGGGCCTGCGCGGATTCCTATGCGGCCAACACGAACGCCATCCCGCGCCCTGCGGTCGTGCTGGTCACCGGGGATCAGGCTGAGCTGGTCAAGCGCCGGGAGACCGTCGAGGACATCTTCAGCCGTGACCACATTCCCGAGCGATTGTGGCCGGGCTCGGTGCCACCGCATGCCGGACCCCCGCTCAGCCAGCTCACTCACGACGCGTGACCTCGCCTCGCCAGGCTCAAGGCAGACAAGCGGATCCGCGCGATGCCCGGCATGGGCAGGTAGAAGCCGAAGTGCGCGGCGCCTGCGTGGGGGGTGACGTCAGGCAGCCGTTCGGTGTGCAGGCCGTCGCTGCGCCGAAGGCTCGCCCACAACGCGTCATCGGGCCAGCTGACGTCGGGCGGGCAGTGCGCGGCGACGTTCGAGTGCTGCTCGTCGACCCGCGCCAGCCGCGCTTGATATGGGCCGGCCTCGAGCCCGGTAACGGTGAGCTGGACCTGCCGGTCCAGCCGGGAATCACCGCGGGCGAGCGCCGCGTTGATGGTGCCGTTCCAGACCAGGACGTCGATGATGCCGTTCGCGTGCCGCGAGGCCCAGGCCTGAATGAGCGCTCCGGCGCCGTCGCCGTCCAGCTGGGCGGCGAGCACCTGGTCGCCCATGTGCGCCGCCAGGTGCACCGCCCAGTAGCGCGGCTTGCGCAGGTTCCCCACGCTCAGCAGGCCGAATCCGTTATGGAACAGCCGCGGCGGCCGCCCCAGCTCTTCGAAATGGTCGCTGATGACCCAGTACGCGAGCGCGTCGAGCCGTCCCTGCGCGCTATGGAAGCCGCTGAGCACGAACGGCGCGCCCAGTGCGCGGTCATGGACCGGGCCGAAGTGCGTCGAGCCGATCCCCCACTCGGTCCACCAGATCGGGATCTCGTTGAACCCGTGGCGCCGCAGCGACGGCTGGGCGTCCAGCGGGAGGTTGCCATACGTGTGGGTGGAAACGAAGTCGAGGCCGACGCCGGTCGACGCGGCGTGCGCGGCGAGCGCGTCGATCCACTCGCCGGCGGCTGTGGCGGGGCCGCCGACCCGCAGCCGGCCGTCGACTTCCTTGACGGCCCGCGCCGATTCTTCATAGAGCCGCAGGTACTCCTGCCGGGTCCCGGGCCAGAACACGACGAGGTTCGGCTCATTCCAGACCTCGAACGCCCACCGCGCCACCTCATCGGCGCCGTAGCGCTCGACCAGGTGCCTGGTGAGCTCCCTGACCAGCTCGCGCCACTCGGCCCAGTCCGCGGGCGGCGAGATGACGCCGCGGTAGGTGAACACCGTCAGCTCCGGGTCGCGGGCCAGCGCCGCGGGCATGAACGACAGCTCGACGACCGGACGCAGGCCTAGCCCGAGCAGCTGGTCGTAGATCGCGTCGATCCTGGAGAAGTCGTAGTGCAGCTTTCCAGCGCGGTCCCGGCGCACGACCGCGTTGTCGTCATGCAAGATCGCGTGCGCCCGCACCATCGACGCGCCGAGGTCGGTGTGCGCCAGCCGCAGCGCATCAGCGAACTCGGCGGCGATCTTGCCGCTGCCGCTGTCCTGGCCGCCCGCCGCGCCCCCTTCCGTCACGTCCTGGCGCAACTGCGACAGCCGCTCGGCGCCGACCATCCGCCACACGCGATCGAGGCGCCCGGCCACCGTGGAGGCGTCCACCGCGACGCGAACCGGGCCGGGGGCGCCAGCAGCCGTGCCGCCGGTGACCGGGCCGGACCAGGCCGCCACCGGGTGCTCAGGCCCGGCGACCGCTCCGATCCGGTACACGTAGCTGGTGTGGTCGGCGATCCCGGTGTCCGCGAACGGAGGTCCGACCACCGCGGCCACGTCACTGCCGCCATGGCGCAGGATTTCTGCCGCGCCGTCCGGGCCGGAGCGCTCGATGACGTACCCGGCCGCACCGGGTACCGGGTCCCAGGCGAGCCGGACGTGCCCCGCGCCGCCTTCGGCGGTCAGCCGGGCCGGAGCAGGAAGGTCCGGGCCTGACCGAGCCGTCCGAGCCGGCCCTCTGGTAGATCCGCTGCTCCCAGTCGGCGCGCGCGCCGTGCCGGTCGTCATCGTCGTCGGGCAGACTGCGTGCCATCACCACGAGGCCATCGACCTTTCCGGCCACGGAGAAGGCAAGCTCCCGGCCGCCAGCCGCTCCGCGCCACCCCGAAGTTAACCATTTGACCCCGTCGTACGTCCTGGCCAGCGTGCTGGCCGCAGGCCTCATGCCCCTCGGTTATTGTGGCCTTTCCCTCTTGCCCAAGCCGCTATGTTCAATGCTGAACGTGACCCGCGGACCGCATCGGCCTTGGAGGCAACCCGTGCCCCGCATACGCCTTAGCCTGGCAGCCCTATTGTTAGCTCTCGCGTTCTCTGCCGGATGCACTTCGGTCAGCCAAAGCAGCGCCGGGCCGGTCCGCGCCGCTGCGGCCTCGCCTGCTGGCAGCTCCGGCCAGATGACGGCATCGCCGAACGCGCCGGGCCTGCCCGACGGGTACAACGCCGCGCGTAACGCGAGGGCCGACATCAACGCTGCCCTCGCGCTGGCAGCACGGGGGCATCGGGAGGTGCTGATCGACTTCGGCGCCAACTGGTGTCCCGATTGCAGAGCCCTGGACGTGATGTTCCGCTCAACCCGGGTTGAACCGCTGCTGCGGAAGGATTACGTCGTGGTAGCTGTTGATGTGGGCCAGTTCAACCTCAACCTCAATCTCGCCGCCCAGTACGTCAACCTGCGGACCAGCGGGATTCCGGCCCTGGTCGTGATGAATTCCGACCGCGTTATGCGGACCGCGACCAACGACGGTTCTTTCGAAAATGCCCGGACCATGACTCCGAGCCAGGTGCGCGCATTTCTGATCCGCTGGGCCCCCGTAGCCAGCCAATGAAGACCTGGCGTTGGCGCGGCGTCGTTCTCGGCTCCATGGCCGCCGCAGTCCTCGCTGCCAGCGGCTGCGGCGCGGGACGTTCCGCCGAACCCACCGGGCTCGCCACGACCAGTGGCGTCACGGTCAGCGTCATGTTGCTGCCTCGGTCCGACGGCCAGCAGGAGCTCCTCATTACCTTCAGACCCCTGCAGCCCGGCTTTCACATCTATAGCGTCGACCTCCCCGCGCATGGGGTGGATGGAATGGGTATTCCCACCAGGATTACCGTCCGGGGCGGTCTCAGCTCGGTCGGCAAGCCATCGGCGAACCGCCCGATCCGGCTCCTTCGGATGACAGGACTGCAGGCTAGGATCCCTGTCTACCCGGATGGTCCCGTGACGTTCACCCTGCCCGTCCGCCAGACTGGCCCCCGCCAGGCCGAGGTGATCGTCAGTTACGCGGCCTGCAGCGAAGCCCGGTGCCTGATGCCGGTCGCCGGCCAGGCGATCCGCCTCGACCTCGGCTGACCTCACCCAGCACAGGGCGCAGCGCGGACGTCGCGCCGGCATCCGGCTTGACCGGGAGCTGGCCCGCATAACATTCCCGTTGTCGCGAGGCTGCTGAGGTTAAATCAGCGCTGCCATAAGTGTGCATAACGTCGGATTACACCTTGCAGCTAGCGGGAATCTGGACCGCCCGGCAGCGGGGGGAAGAACTTGGCCGCTGGCGGCGATGCGGCAGGCACCCTGCGGCGGCCACAGTAGTGGTATGGCAGGCGTCCGACCGATGGCAGGCCAGCGCCTCGATCGGTCCCGCGCTGGACACCAGGCCATGACGGGCGCCGACAATGCCCGCGACACGTGACTGGAGCTGACCACGAATGCAACAAGTCCGTCTGAAGAGGGCGAAGAGCAGGACTGAGCTGCCCTGGCCTGAGATTCTCCCGCTCGACCCCCGCGACCCCGACATCGTCAGGGCCAAGGCATTCCGCGCCCGCGCACGGCTAGCGCGTGATGACAGGAGCCGGGCGAGATAGCGTTCGGCGAAATCAGCGTGAACTCCTCAATTACCCCCGACGTCCAGCGGCAACCGCCTGCAAGGACCATCTCTCCCCGGCAGTGTGTGACATGAGTAAGAAACCAAGCATCTTCGCGGCCTACGTATGCGATCCATGTGAGATCCAGGGAAGGGAACTCGAAGTCTCCCCCGGGCTGGTGCTCTGCTGGAACTGCGGCGGCCCGGCACTGATCACTGCCCGAGTTCCAGGCTAAACGCAGACACGCGCTGGCCGCACGCCTGACCGTCAGCCGAAGCTGCCAGTATCCGCGGCTCGGGCTGGGGCCATGCTGGAGAAGAAATCGCTGGCTTCGATCTCCTCTGACCCGGCGGCGTACCTGCGGCCCCGCCATCTGGATGGCACGAACATGGGCGTCATCATCGCCAGCCCGACCGCCGCTGCGATCCCGTGGACGAGCATGGCCTCAAAGCCTGCCCCGAAAGCATGCGACCTCAGCGGGATCAGGCTGACCGCGTGCCGGACACTCACCAGGTACAGCGCCGTCCAGCCGAGCAAGAGTAGCCCGGGCAGCCCGGCAGCAAGCGGAGAGATCCGCGGCGCTGCGACCAGTATCCCGGCCAGCAAGCCAGTCCCCATCACAGCGGCGAGCGCGGCAAGGACGGCGTGGTCAGAGATGAGGGAACCCCCACCGCCCGGCAACCGCGACGGCGGAACACCAAGGGCAGTTAGCCGCAAGTATCCCCAGGTCCCGGCGAAGAACAGCACCCCGGCGAGCACGATAGACAGGACAATCCCTATCAGATGTCGCATATCGTACACCTTCCGTGAGAAGTCCGCTCCAGCGAACGACCGTAACGCTCCTGGACTGGATTGAACAGGATGTCGCAGAAGGTGAAATCTCGGAAATCTCGGGCTGGCATCCTCCGTTCGAAGCTCACCGCAGGTGCAGGGCGCGTCTGGTGCCTGCACAGGCTGGGTAAGACGAAGGTACCGAGGCCACCATCGGGGGACAGATCCGGCCAGGCGCCAGCACCGCCGTAATCCAGGCTGAGCCCGGCCGTCTGCGTGCGCGGTGAACGAACAGGAGCAACTGACATGGCTTCATGCGAGGTGTGCGGCAATGAGTATGACAAGGCGTTCGAGGTCATAGCCGCCGGGGAACGGCACGTCTTCGATTCCTTCGAGTGTGCGATCCACCGCTTGGCACCTATCTGCGAGCATTGCGGCTGCCCCGTGATCGGGCATGGCAGCGAGGTGGACGGCCGGTTCTTCTGCTGCGCGCACTGCGCCCGCCAGGCCACCGCTGCGCAGAGCATCCGGGATCGGGTGTAGCTCCCCCGACCGGCCGCGAACGGACCCCTCACGCGGCGGGCTCTGGTCAATGCTGGTCCTGTCGCGCTCGTGGCCTAGCGGGCGCTTGCGGCCAGGAAGGCCCGGGCTATGATCGCGTATCCGGCCTGGTTGGGGTGCTGGTTCGGGCCACGCGGCGGCGCCGCGCATTCCCAGGTCCACTGGCAGATTGCCGCGACGTTGCGGGGCAGGCTGCCCAGTCCGGGCACGGTCACCTGGTTCCCGAAGTCTGAGGTGTGGAATGCGTCGGAAACGTCAGCGATGCGGGCGCCGAACGCCTGGTAGACCCTGGTCAGCACGAGGTTGTAACGGCCGACGGCCAGCTCGCCGGTCCGGGCGAGCAGCCGGCCGGCCAGGCCGTTGCGCCACTGCGCCAGCGCAGGAAGGTAGTAGTTCATGGCGATGACGCGGGTGGTCGCGGCGGCTTGGCGCAGGCTCGAAGCATTAACTGAACGAATAGGTACACACAG